>JACKLD010000001.1 GCA_024236095.1 Pseudomonadaceae bacterium
TAACAAGCAGGTAGGCGGCTATGAAGATGGCTACTTTGTCTTTCCCACCATTCTAGACAATGTGAATCCCAACGGCGAAATCGCCAAAACCGAAATCTTTGGCCCGGTGCTGAGCATGATGCACGCCAACACCGTGGAAGACGCGCTGGCCATTGTCAACAACCGCGCCTATGGCAACATGGCCTGCATCTTCACCAGCGACGGCAACACGGCCCGCCAGTTCCGCTATGGCGCCGACGCCGGCAATGTGGGCATCAACATTGGCGTGGCCGCGCCCATGGCCTACTTCCCCTTTAGCGGCTGGAACGAGAGCTTCTTTGGCGACCTGCACGCCCAAAGCCGTCACGGCGTCGAGTTCTACACGCAGACCAAAGTGGTGGTGGAACGATGGCCGCGCGAGTGGAGTCGGAAGTTTTAAGAGTATTGCTCTATTGCGTATTGCTATATTTTACCCGAGACAATTCTCGCCATAGTGATATAGCAATACAGCAATAGGAATCAAAGGAGCACCACATTGCAAACACACACCCTAGGCGTCGGCGTCATCGGCATGGGCTGGATGGGCCAGGCCCACAGCCGGGCGTACCGCAATATTGCTGACCGCTTTTACGATAGCGGCATCCGCCCTCAGCTGGTAATCTGCGCAGATGAAGCGCCGGCGCGAGCGCAGCAGGCGCAAGAGGCGCTGGGCTTTGCCCAATCCACTAGCAACTGGCGAGAAGTGATTGAGCACCCCGATGTGCAGGTGGTCAACGTGGCTTCCCCCAACTATCTGCATTTGGAGATGGTGCGGGCAGCCACGACCGCGGGCAAACATGTCTTTTGCGAAAAGCCGGTGGGTCGTTCGCCCGCTGAAACCGCCGAAATCGAACGGCTGGCGCGGGAGGCAGGCGTCATGAGCTTTGTGGGCTTTAATTACCGCTGGGCGCCCATGGTGCAATATGCCAAGCAGCTGATTGACGAGGGTCGGCTGGGCCGCATTACCCATTACCGCGGCCGCTTTTTTGCCATGTACGGCTCTAACCCGCTGGGTCACCTGACCTGGCGGTTCAAACAGGAATATGCCGGCTCGGGCGTGCTGGGCGATATTATGTCGCACGTGGTGGATATGGCCCACATGCTCATTGGCGACATCGAGCGCGTGGTAAGCAGCCGGCATACCTTTATTACCGAGCGCC
>JACKLD010000002.1 GCA_024236095.1 Pseudomonadaceae bacterium
GACCCAAGGGACCTAAGTTAGCCATGTTAGGTTTTACACTGCCGTTTGAGGCAACGCTTTTGATTGCGGCGTAAGTTTGAATGTGGCGGTTGCGCCGATATTAACACATAAACGGGTCTGCGGGTAGCTCCCGCACAGCCCCCCGTACCGGCCCGGCCTACGTGCTCCTTTGGCCCACCGGTACGGGGTGCGGCCCGTCTTAAGGAGCACACCATGAAACTACGCACACGCGGAATACGACGCCCCGACCGCCACGCACGAGAGTGGGCGTTGCACGGCTACCTTGCACCCGGCGCACAAACTAACGGTATACGGCACATAGACGCTTACCCGCCCGACACCACCTTTGTGCCGATGCTCCGTGTTTCAACCGATAACCAAGATATTGGCTCCCAGCGCTATGGGTGTGAAGTGGCACTAAAAACGCATGGCGGAACGTTACTGGAATTTTGCACGGATGGATACCTTGGGCGCGCGCGGTTGGATGGCGATGGGGACTACGTATGCTACCTACGGGCGGTGAGTGAATTTGCGCGTGACAACAACGCCGTCCTTTTGGCCACGACACGAAACAGGCTAATCCGCCCCTACAATAAACGCGGGCGCCCCAAGAAGCGCCCACCAAGCGCTACAGAGCTCCGACTGCTAAGCGGGATTGGTGGCAATGTGCCGATGGCGACTTTGATTGACCCCGATAGCCCGCCGAGCGCCGAACGTAGCTTCCAAACACGGCTTGGCCAAGCCTACAAGGGCAAGAAAGGGGGGCGACCCGCAAAGAAGAAGCCGGGTTACAAGAAGCGGCGGCGCGAGTCGTTATTGCCACAAGTGGAGCAATTGCTCCGGGAGGGTATGAGCTACCGGGGCATAGCAGAGCGGCTTGAGATTGACGACAGAACGGTGCGGAGGTGGGTGCGGCGTTTTTTGCACGATGAATTGACCAGTTAGGTGCCAATACCGCGTAAACATTGGGCGAAACGCGCATTGTGCACCCCGTGACCGCCCCCAAAAACCGTTAGTGCGCAATTACGCCGCAATACCACACCCCGAACGCCCGGCAGCGGCCAACGACGGCGGCCAGACGGGCGGTCTACGGCCCCAACCACTTGTGACATTAGTCAACCCATACGGCATTCTCGGACCACGTGCCTTCACCGATGGTGTTGCCCGCACTATCTAAGATTTTTATGGATGCCTTGTCCGGTGCAAAGACCCCTGCCCAAGCCCCGCGAAACGTCCTTGCGTAGTCCAGTCGCTCGTCTTTGCTTAAGCGGTACCAGGCATCATTAACCGTAATGTTTAAGCGCCAAGCGCCATCATAGGGGGCCGGGTTGACACCACCGATAACACGATGGCGGCCCGTGGCACGTACCACCTCGTAGAAAGTGTAGACTTGCTTTTCGTTTGGCGTGTTGGCCGCCCGTATCTCGGCCTGCCGTTGCTCCTCCGCCTGCTGCTGCGCCCACCGCGCGGCTTCTTCGGCCTGCTTTGCCGCTTCCTCCGCTTCGCGACGGGACAATATGGCTTGTCGCGCGCCATCATAAAACCGCGTTAGGGCACCACGGGTAAATGTTACGTTTACCCCCGCTTCGATGGCCCGGTTACAATACTCGGTGGCAACCTCCGTATTGCCGCTATCGTAATTGTGCGTAATGATGCATCGGTAAGCATCCGAAAGCTCCGCCCCATGCAAAAACTCCAATTCGCGGACATAAACCTGGACGGCCCCTTCCCGGTCCCCCGCATCCCATAGCGTGTTGGCCTGCGCCATGTCCTTCGCACGTTGATGGTCGCTGTAGAACCCGAAAGCGATGAATAGGACAAGCATACCGATAACGGGTACTAAGCACCCCTTACGGCACCCGGTGCGCTTACGACGCGGTTGGTTGGTGTTCGGTTGTAACGGCGGTGGTGCTTGTGTGGTGCCCATGGTATTCCCCTTTTAAGTTGCCAAAAGCAGCTTTGCAGGGAAGGCACCTAATGCCACCAAAAAGTGGGGGACGCCCGCACGCCGCCCCGAAAGGCTCGCCAGAGCCCGTTGAGCGACGCAAGACAAGCGCCCCCCAAAGGTGGTACCAATGGGGGTTGCCCGCTTGCGGACGCTCAACTTAATAAACTGGCGATTTATCGGGGGTCCGCAAAGCTAAACTATGTAGTTGCGCGGCGGCAATGTGGCCAACGCGCAGGCCGTACTATACACAAACCGTTACACGGTGTAAACCTCACCGCCGGTCACTTGCGGTCTTTAGGATGCATCCTAACCGACTGCAAAAGATAGACTTGTGCGCCCCATACGCCGTTCGTGTGCCCCATCCGCCCCAATACACCACCCCCGCCGCGATAACGCGACACCGGCCAACGACGGCGGCCAGACGGCCACCCGCCCACGGCACGGCCATGCCGTAAACGCCACAACCTCGCCCCCGCCATAGAACTCCTTGCGGATAAACCTTGATAGTGCTACTGTACCAGCACTGCGATACGCCAACCCGTAGCACTACGGCCACCAAGGAGACCACGTTATGCCTAACAAAAAGAACAACACCAAAGCCACCAACGCAATGACCACCAAAGCCAAGGGCGCGGCACCTAAACCGGCCACTAGCGCCGGGGACAAGCCCGCGTTGCGCGGTGTGCGGCCCACCCGCACCCGGCCCTACCTTGCCGGGGCCATAGTTGCCAAGCACGGCCTGGCCGCCGGGGTTACCCCGGCAATGATTAAGGAGTTGGATAAGGCGTACGGCAAGCCCAACCCACGGGAGAGCCAGTTTTGCCTTAAGAACGCGTGGCACGCTTGCCGGGCGTACGCCGGGTGGCCGAGGATGCCGTGGAGTAGACCGGACACCCACGTTTAACACGAGCCCCGCACCATGCGGGGCTTTTGCTCACGGGCGAAGACGACAGCCATACCCCACTTTAGGAATCGGACATACCAAAAGAGGTATTGTGGTGTTGTATGCTATACTATTGCCCATCCCACCAACAGCCCCAAGGGGGCAAAGGAGAATAGATGGCTGACGTTTTAGGAATGAAGGGACCGATAACCGTAGTGGCAAAAGCCGGACACATTGACACCCATGGAAACGCGGGCGAAGATCTGTTAATTAGTGCAATCGACGGCACACTATGGGTCTTGCGAAACGAAACAGTGATTGGTGTTTACGCGTCTGGCGAATGGATTAGCGCATCCTCGTGACTATAATTGCAACCTAAATACCCAAGTGGACATCCCGGCTGGAAGCTTGCGCATGTTGCTGACCGACATAAAGTAGCCGAGCGTACGCCGGGGTGGCCGAGGACGCTATCGATTGTTAGAAGACGAGGCCTAGGTTTGCATTGTTAGCGGTACTAACGTTAAAGTGGTGGGGTGGCGGGTTTAGGCCCCGCCACCCCTTTTACCGTCAGGGGTTAGTGTTTGATGAAGACAGGGCGGCCATTAATGGTTACCCAATGTCCTTCATCACCGTATTTGTCGATAACGGTCTTATAATCAGCCATTTGGTAAATACCTTATGGTTGTGTTGCGGTTACCCCGCCTGCACAAGGTACAAGCTTGTGCAGGTGGGAACTTCAAACACCCGTGGTATTGACCAAATGGTGGTGGCCGTGGCATAATGACCACGGAGCCACCAAGGGAAAGCAGTGTCATCCTGCGTTCCTTTGTGACAACCGAGAACAATATTTAAACAAGGCTTCAGGAAGGCCCGTCTAGGTACCAGCTAGACGGGCCTTCGCCTTGGAGTAGCTACTCCATTGGAAGATCCTCCTGCCTCAACACCCAATAGCGTGGTTTTTCAGGGTCACGGGCAAAAAATTCCGAATGGCGATTAAGTATTACGTTGAGGCTGTTGGGATTGCTCACTTCCCCTCCTCGACGCTGAATATCTCGCCACAACGAGACGGTGCTCATGCCATCAGGGTGTTCCCTCAAAGCATTCACCGCAAAGTCCTTAACGGTGAGCCCCCCTCCAAGGATGGTAACCTGCGAGTCCCAAGCACTTCGCCGCTCGCTCGCGTCCTCTTCCGCACTTTTTAGAATATTTATGGCTTGGCGCAATTCCTCTGCTCGGGCGTTACACTCCTGTAGCTCACGCTCAAGCAACTCAATGGCGGCATGGTGACTGGCCATAATCTTCTCTCCCAATAGGTCTTTTTCTAGAATACTCAGAATTATATCACACCGCACAACCAAAACACAACACCTAGGATGTTGTGTTTTAAAATATTTTCAGTGTTTTTGTTGTTGTAATTGATTAGCTAACTTTGATAAAAATACGATAATCTCTTGGGGTTGGTGTTTGTACTAGTCCCGTCACGCTGGGGGCGCCTTTGTGCTTACGGGGTAACGCGGTAGCGGCACCGGTACGTTGCCGCAACGTGCCACCCGCGAAAAAAATTTTCCGCCGTAACCCCCTGCCAAACCTTCACTTGCGGGCCATGCTTGCCAAAACACAATTCTGTTTGGTGAAGCTCAGAACGATATTTGTACGTAGAGGACTCGTATAGAAACCTCTCGTACACGGCACGGCCATGCCGTAACGCAAGGTTCGGAGACAAAAAATGGAAGCTCTAAACGAAGGGAAGTCTCGCTTGACGGGTGAGAAGCTGACGAAGCGTATGGAGGAATTGGGGGGCTTGATTAGCGCGGAACACATAGAAGCCCAGGCCGCGTACCGGGGCACGTTAGAGCATGCCCGCAACGCGGGGGAGTGGCTGATTGAAGCTAAGTGGCGCAAGGGGCACCGCAGGAAATGGGGGGAGTGGAAGCGGCAGTTCTCCCAAGATTCCAACATCGCCGAGCGCACCATGAGCCAGTACATGCGAATTGCGCGGCATTGGGAAGCCCCGGAGATTGTCGAGGCCCGAGGACGTGGATTTGAGATAGAGAGCATTAGCACCTTTTTGCGGGTTATGCGCGGTGGAACCCCCGCTATGAGAACCAACCCGGAAGGCTACACGGATGCGGCTGTGCGGCGGCGGACGGTACGCGAGCGCTTTGCCAAGTACCTACGGACCCTCGATAAGTTTGAGGCAGAGGTTTTGGAGTGGACCATAGACGAAGTACTTGAGGCCTTCAATAAGGACCTGCGCATGCGGGTTTGCGGCAGCTACGGTGGCCCGTATTACGAGCACCGTGAGGAAGCGACAAATCCCGACTATACACCCGTAAAGGACAGCGGGCCATACGTATGCCACCGCGCACGCCGTGTACGTAAAGCACGGGGGCGGGGATTGTGGGACGGTGAGCCGGGCAGGACCAAACCCACGCCACCAACCCGCCCGCCCCACTACCCGGCGCGCCCCACGCGGCCAACCGGGTGTAGCAAATAGGGTGGTAGGCGCAACGGCCCCCGCCACCCCAATGTTTACGGGCCACCCCGCCACTGGCGACGCGTACCATTATCGGTGTACTGTATTTGCAACAAACCGACACGGGAGTTTGACCATGCAAAAGACAATAGCGGTTTACATCCGGGTGAGCACCACCGGGCAAAACGAAGCGGGCCAACGTGAGGCCATAACCGGGTGGCTTGCCGCCCACGGGCACGACCCGGCGGCGGCCACGTGGTATTTGGACAAGCACACGGCCACCACAACGGCCCGTCCAGCCTTGGACCGGTTACAGGCGGCCATATTTGCGGGCGGCCACGAAACGGTGGTCACGTGGCGTTTAGACCGCTTGTCGCGCAAGCAGCGGGACGGTGTAAACCTACTAGCCGGGTGGTGCGATGCCGGGTGGTGGCCATTACCTGTTAACTTGACCTTATGCGGCCCGTGGCCGCCTTATAGCGGGCGTGTGTTGTTTGGTTGCAAAGCTGAGATGGAATTGAATCGATGGTGAGCGGCAAAGCGCAGGCATTTTCGAGGCCGCAAAAGCGCCGGGCATTTTATATACGGCCTGGCACCACCAAGGGCAAGCTGGAGCGCGCGCACGTACGCGTGTGCGCCAGGGGTTGACACGCAAGGCGAGATCGCCAGGCAATGGGTGCTCGCAGCACTGTTGTCCGCTACCTACAAGGCACGGAATAGGCCGCCAACGGGATTGCACTACGGGCCGGTTGTGTGTACAATAGTGTTACTATGCGAGTTAGGTAGTACACGCGAAACCAAATACGGATGTAACGAAACGGTGATGGCGACAAAAAAGACAGCCAAGGTGCCCAAAACCTTTACCCCCCGCTTTATTGAGGAGGTGGATGGGCGGTTTGGCGTGGCCAAGGAGCTGCGGCGGCGCTACGAGGCGTTGCGGGCCGACGTTGGCGCGGAGGAGAGCGCCCAGCGTGACATGTTGGCCCGCCGGGCCGTGTTTATGGGCATGTGCTTGGAAACTATGGAGGCGGACGGCATAGAGACCGGGCACTTTGACGCGGGTGTGTATACCCAAACGCTAACGCCCTATTGGGTTGCTAAAAGTTCTCGCCTGAGCGCTGGTTAGAAGGCCACCGACCGGACCTACCTTGGAGGAACGCACCGGTGAACATTACGGAAGCCACATTATTCAAAAAAAAACCTGTTGCGGCTATTTTTGCGTGGTGCGTGTACGTGGCACCTGGGGCTAATCACAGTGTTGTGGCGGTGTACGGTTTTGAGATTGCCACGCCACGGCCGCCTGCGTACGCCACGGGGGCGGGATGGAGCCGCTCCACGGTGACAGCAGCGCATAGACGGCGTTGTTTTTGACGGCTGCCGTAGCGGCAAGGAGCCGCATAGCCGCCACCATAGCCACGTGGCGAAGCCGTGCCACGCACACGGCTGTTTGCCGCGGCGAGCGGGGCGTGGTGCTCGTGGGTACTCTACAAAGGCGCAGGGCGCATTGTGCGAACACCCGGTATGCGCCTATTTTTGACTCATGTGTTGTTTAGCACCGTGACGGGAAGGAGACGCTGATTGGGCTTAGGTTGTGGTGCGGCACCGCATTAAATTATGGCTGGGGACCACTGACGGGTGCGGGGGTACACGTTGTTGGCGGCGGTGGTGGACGAGGCGTGCTTTTTGGGGTACGAGGCCGATGCGAAGATTAGTGACACGGAATTGGTGCGCGCCCTAAAGCCAAGCCTCCACAACAAGGCGGCAATTGCGGTATGTCTCTACGCCCGCAAGTGTGGTGCTATCAACACGCGCCACCACGGCAACCCGGCGGGCCGGACGTTGGTGTGGAACGCCCCCAGCCGGATGATGAACCCCACGTTGCCGCAAAGCGTGGTGGATGAGGCGTTGGCGGAGGACATGCAAGCGGCGAAGAGCGAGAATTTCAAGGAGTCAGGATGAGATGCGGCGGACTTGCTAACCGATGGTGGAGGGCTTGGTGGCGGCGGGTTGCGCGGAGCGGTTGCCCCGGCCCCACACCAACTACGTGGCGTTTGCGGACCTAAGCGGCGGGCGTGCGGATGATGCGGCGTTGGCCATAGCCCACACCGAGGGGCGTGTGGTGGTGGATTACGTGTGGCGGTGGCGGCCCTTTAGCCTGCACGGTGTTGTGGGATATGGCGGAGAATTGAAGTTGCTACGGGTGCGCTGGGGCCATGGGGGACAATCACGCAAGCAACTCAGGCTCCAGTGTTTGGTAACGGCATACGGCGCACCGCAAGGCCGAGTTGTCAAGAGCGGGCGAAGTGGCCAGTTGATTTTACCCCGCCTTTGCAGCGGGGAGATTGTGTTGCCGGATAACCCGGTATTGGTGGACCAAATAAGCGGCCTTGAGCGCCGGGTGCGGGCGGGTGGCCGCGACATTATTGACCACGCGTCGGGCGGACATGATGGGGATTTGGCCAACGTGGTGGCCGGGGTGGCAACGGTTGCCGCACGCCCGGTAGTACGCGCGGGAGCGCTTTTTACAAACTAGGAGATCTAAACAATGGTTGATTACGGAAGCACCACCAAGGAACGGATAGAGACTTTTGAACGCCTACACGGGGAGGCGGCGTGGGATGGCCATTGGCTTTATTACGCGGACGGGGCCAACCGTGACGGCGACCCGTTAGGCGTGTTGTGCGAGCCGCCCGCCGACTTGCGGAAGCGCCACCATAACATTGCCCGCTACCACCAAATACTTTTGGACCAGGCCGTGCGGGAGTTTGACGAGGTAAAGCAGCGGATTAAGTGGAAAACTATGAATAACCCGCTTACCCACCCGGATTTGGAGGACAACCTTGCGCAGTTACGGGCGTTGCGGGACGGGGTGCGGGAGCGCCGGGATGCGTTGCGGCCGCCCAGGCGGAGCTTAAGCGGCACATGCCTGGCTACGTGCCAGCCGGAGGAGAGGTAGCGGCTTACCAGCAGCAAATGGCCGCCGCCGCCGCCCGCGAAGCGCGCTATGAGAGCGAGCTTGAAGCCATTGTGATTTAGGGAGGCACGCCCATGCGCGAGTACATAACGGCTAACGCCCACGGTGGTTACTACCCGGTACGCCACGCCACACGGCAAGCAATACCTTGTGGCTCCCCGTGGTTTTGCTTTTCACGAGGGCGTGCATAACGAAGGCAACGGCCGCTTTACTACCACGGAGGAGCTAAAGACGCCTGGAGGTTTGGAATACGAAGCTGGTAGGGAAAATTAACGGCAAGCGGCACGGCCACCACGCCCATTGAGCCAGGCCCGCATGGTGGGCTATGTGACGAATGCGCGGTGGACAAACGGCAAAGCTGTGGCCGAGATTTGGGTAGATACGGAACGCTTGAGGAGCTTGCGCCGGAGGTGGGTGGGTCACCTTGGCGCTGCAACGAAATGGTTGGAGGTATCACGAATCGGCCTATTTACCGATAATCGAGCATACGCCCTGGCGCGTGTGGTGCGGCTTATGACCCAGAAGCGCAACTACTGGCTCCGACGCATTTCATTTCATTGCTGCGGCGAAGGTGTAGCGTGGCTGCCGGTTGCGGCCTTTGCAACTAAACGAGGAACCGAATGCTGCGAACTGAAAATACAAAACTACCGCCACTGCTTTGGCGGCGCGGCTGAATTCCCTGGCGGCGGGCACCTAACGGCGTTACCCGCTGATGCTACCCAGCCATGAACTTTGGCGGCGAGGACGCGCCATGCGGTTGCGGCGGCCCCAAGGCGGCCCCCATTGCCAACGCCAACGGCGTAACCCCGCTAATGCTACCCGTTATGAACTTTGGCGACGAAGGCGCGCCCCCCGCCCACCGTGGCGGGGGTGGGTATGCCGTTGCCGTTGCCGTTTTTAGCCCTTTGCTGGGGGTGGCATTTATGCGGCTGCGCGCGCCGTAGCCGCCTCTTCCTGGTCCTCAGTCCAACCAAGCTTTTTTAGCGGTAACGTCGCCCCGATTCTTTATGCCGCCCTAACGGCGGCACGGTGTGGGCCTGATCCCCCGCACCAGCACGCGCCACACCAACCGGCGTGCCCGCTGCCCCGCCTTTACAATACGGCAGAAAGGGTGATAAGGGCCGAAACAATTACGGGCTGCGAAGTATTGTCGTACCAGTGGTGAAGGGTAAAGACAACACCAGTATCCCGGACACAAACCTGCTGCATTGATGTTTTCTGTAACCAGAAGGCTGGCCCTTTTGGTCAAGTCTCTACGTTGATGAGTGCGTCTGGTAGCAAGTGGCAGTGAAGTGCCGACGCATTCCAACAAATGGCGGGACGCGGTGAATGGGGAATTTGACGATTGTTGTCTATGACATCACACGCTTTGCCCGCAATGGTGCCGACATTATAGAAAAAGCCAACTTTTTAAAAAACACCTTTGGCATTTTTCTTGTCGATACTAAAGGCCACTTCGACAACCGCAAGGTTAGCAATGCACTTCTAAACCACATCCATGCGGGCATATCAGAACATGAACGTCTATCAATAATGGCACGGACCATCGGGGGCCGTATTGCACGTGCCAAAGCGGGCAGGCCTTGGGGCGGTTGTCCTCCCTATGGCCGTACATTTAAGGCAAGAACCGGCAAATGGTACGTGACGGTACAAGGACATCGACTACGCGACATGTTAGAGCGCTACGCCAACGGGGAACCTTTGTGCAAACTATACAAGGAATACGGATTCGGTAGTCCCAACGCAGCAATGCGCGTCATACGTGAAGCCCAACTATCGGGCACGTATATTGCCCATTTCCATCAATCAGAAATTGATATTGTGGATCTTAGGATCCCGGTCCCCGCCATCCCGGAAGTTATTACACCGGAGTTGGCCGAACGGGTGCGGCAGCGGCGGCAACACAACCGGACTAACAACAAAGAGAAGCTGCAAAAGTATAAGTTGACCGGCTACATCCGGTGCGGCACATGTGGGGCCGCGCTAACGTGCGTAACCATAAACGGCACCCAGTACTACCGGCACCAGGGGAATGCCAAGGGTGGTAAGAAACGCTGCGGCTACCGTAGTATCGGGGCCACCGTGATTGAAGGACAAGCGTTGGGCTACCTGTATAGCTTTTATACGGACGAACCGGCTTTTGAGGATGCCGCCCGCCAGGCGGCACCCACCACCGAGCAACGGGAGGCCGTGGCGGTGGAGTTGGAGTGCACGCACAGGGAACTTGCAAAAGTAAACGGGGCAATTAACTACCTTGTACGTGCCATTGAGGAGGGAGCCGAACCCGCGATGTTGATAGACCGGCAACGAGAGTTGGGGGCTAAGCGGGAGATGTTGACCACGCGGGTGCCGGAATTGGAGGCAAAATTGACGGCTATGCCAAGCGCCGAAGTTGTGGAAAGGCGCGCCCAGTTTGTAAAGGCGTGGCTACTACAAAGCCATACCGGCAAAGATTGGCGCAATCAAGAGTATGATAAGATACGGCAGTTTTTGGGTTTTCTTTTTAGTGACAACCCCCGCGCAAATAGGTACGGCATTTGTGTTACCCGTGCCGACAGTGGTTGGCGGGTAGAGTTCCGGGGCCGCGTAGAGTTTACGCACCGGCTGGATAATGGGTTGCCGACCACCGCCGCCTTCCGTGGTGCGGTGCGGGCGGCCAGCAAGTTGCTTAAAACCAAATTTGACCTTGCTGTGGCGGCGGCGGACCGGGAGTTGGCGGAAGCATTAGGTGCCGCACAACCCAACATGGGTAACAAGGGACCCAAGGGACCTAAGGGACCTAAGGGACCTAAGGGACCTAAGGGACCTAAGGGACGCAAGGGACGCAAGGGACGCAAGG
>JACKLD010000003.1 GCA_024236095.1 Pseudomonadaceae bacterium
CCGTAGTAGTAGAGGCCGGTCTCGGCGTCGTGGTACTTGTTGGAAAACCTATGGGCGAAGTCGTCTTTCTTCGGCCCGGTGGCAACAAGCGTGTTACCAAAGGCGTCGTACTCGTAGTGCGCCTGCACAACGTTGTTACTGTCAAGATACTCACTGACATTGCCATTGCCATCGAACGTCGGGTAGTAGCTTGCACTGCCCTCTTTGACGGCGAGAAGTCCGCCGACTCCCCCCGCTCCTTGCATGGAACCTGACAAATCCATACCCCAAGTATAGGTCTTTGTGAGTGTAGTGCCAGAATATTCGGCAATAAGGTTCCAGCCGTCGTGGATGTAGAGGGTGGCGCTGCCACCGACAACCTGCTTGACCGTGCGGCGTGACTGGGCGTCGTAGCTGTAGTTGGTCGTGGTGGTGACGGTGTTTTTAGTGACTGTGGCCGATACCAGGCGGTTCTCTGCGTCCCAGACCAGGGTAGCGTGGGTTCCTGCGTCAGATGCCGGGAGCGGACCACGGGTCATGTTGCCGTCTTCATCATAGGGTGCGGGGGCCGGTGTGGTCGGCAGGGCGACGCCGTTGGCGGTGGTGTACTGGTTCAGGCTGTTGGCCACGTAGTTTACCGGGGCAGCGCCCAGTGTGTCGGCGAGTCCGTTGACCGTCTTTTCCCGGTTGCCGATGGCATCGTACTGGAAGGCGCGGTCGTTGTTGGAACTGGAGGTGTCGTCAGCCTCGGTGAGCTCGCCCGCCCCGTTGTAGCTCCATGTGTAGGCGGGCGCGGTGGCGAAGGCGCTACCGCTGGTGATGAGACTGGTGCGTTGACCAATGCTGTTGGCCCCCTTGCCGGTCGGGTTGCCGTTTGACAGGATCTCGTAGTCATACTTGGAAACCGGGCTGGCGGGTGTGCCGGTGTGGTTGTTCCTGCCGAGCAGGACGTTGCGGTCTTCCTCCCATGTGTTGGCGACGGTGTGGCCGCCGGTACGGGTGACGGCCTTGACGAGCCCGTAGCTGTCCGGCTCGTAGGTGTAGGCAAAGTCGGCGGCTCCTGCCGGGGCCTTGGTGGTGGCATCCAGCGCGGGCTGGTGCCATACGGAGGCGAGGCGGTTTGCCGCGTCATAGCCGTAGGCGGTTGTGTATTCTCCGGCGATTTCCGTGGAAAGCGGGCGCAGCAAGTCATCGTGATGGCGGTCGAGGGTGCGGGT
>JACKLD010000004.1 GCA_024236095.1 Pseudomonadaceae bacterium
TCCTGACCCCATCACCACGCCCGACCCCACCAAGTTGCCGGAGCCGGTGACGATTTACCAGCTTGAGCCGGGCAACAACTGGATTGAGGCCGAAGGCCACACCAACAGCAGCGTAGGCAACTGGATGCAGGCTGAGGATGCCTACGCTTCTGACAACCGGTTTATGCTCCTGAACGCCGGCCGCGATGACCGTGGCAACCCCAATGACGTGTTGGAATATACGTTCAGCATGAATTATGAGGGCAACATTTACGTTTGGTATCGTGGCATCCGTTCCCCTAATTCGCGTCATGGTATTTATATTCAGTTGGATAACGGCCGTTTAAACCGCGCCGATCTGTTGGGCGACAAATGGAGTTGGTATCTCGATGACAACACCCGCGAATGGACGATTACCCCCGGCACCCACACCCTCCGCTTTTACAATCGCTTTGAAGGCTCCCAACTTGACCGCATCCTCATCACCACCGACCCCAACTTTGTCCCCGTTGGTCACGGCGACGTTGTGACATTGCCATAGTTCCGTATCCGTCAGCTTTTTGTCGTTTATTTGGGTAACTTTAAATAAGCGGTTGCTGTATCCCTATCGCCGCCGATTCAAATACAACATCCCTGCCCCGGCCAGCAGCAGCACACCGATGCTGCCCAAAAAGAAGGGAGCGATGGTGCTGCTGGTGATGGGGTTGGTGGCTGGGACGAGGGTTGGCGTGGGAAGCGGAACGGCCGTTTCCACTACCATAATCGTCGGAACGGCCGTTGCTGTTGCCGTAGGCAAGGGGGTAGCCGTGGGCGAGGGCGGCGGCGGGACGGTGGCCGTGGGTTGAGGTGTGGGGCTGGCAAGCTCGGCCGGCAGGTCGGTGGAGCCACCAATTTCCACCGGCTGCGGCTGGATGCCCACAATCACTTCCTGCCCCAACTGCAAAATGCTGCCGTCACTCAGCCCACTAAAAGCGAAAAGCTCCTCCATCGTCAGCCCATACGTCGTGGCAATGCCAATCAGCGTGTCGTTGGGGCGCACCACGTGGACGATCACGCCGTCGGGCTTCACCTTGGCCTGGGGAAACCCGGCCAGCGGGCTGGAGCCGTCGGGCAAAATGGTGTAGCCCAACACAAGCTGCTGCCCCACCGACAACACCACGTCGTTGCCAACGTTGTTGTACTCCAGCAGGTCGGCCAGCGGCACGCCAAAGCGGTCGGCAATGAGGATGAGGGTGTCGCCGGGAACAACGGTATAGATTAAACGGCCGTCGCTCTGCGCCGTGGGCGAGGCGATGGGGGTGTTGGTGGCTGTGGGCAGCGGGGTTTCGGTGGGCGGCGGGGTTTCGGTGGGCGTACCGGCGGGGGTTGGTGTGTTGGTGATTTGGGAAACGGCCGTTGCGGCCGGAACGCCCCCCTCTGGCGTGGCCGTAGCCGGGGGGCTGGTTGGTACAGGCGGTGCGGCCAGATTTCCCGCCTTGTAAGCGGCACTCAATTCGGCCGTTAGCCCCAGATACAGGTTGCCATACTCCACGCTTGGCTCAATCTGGCTTCCCTCCGGCCACTCGTTAAACGAAGTGATAATCAGCATGTCGGGCGAGCTGGCCGCTGCGCCGCCAAAGCTGGCGCGATAATAGTCACCGTTGGCGC
>JACKLD010000005.1 GCA_024236095.1 Pseudomonadaceae bacterium
TGGCGATCTATGACCAACGCGATTGGCGCAATCAGATTCATACCGGACGGCGTCTGCGTCGGGAAGGGGTCTTGCCCGATGGGGAGGCGACATGAGCGACCGCCTGTATATGGTGCAGCTACGGCTGGATCCGGTCTCGTTGATTCAATTTGCGCAGGATCACGGGATCAACCGGGCAGCGGATGAAGATTTGGGGTATGGCGTGCATGCTTGGCTGGCGGCGCTATTCGGGCCGCTGGCGCCCAAGCCGTTTCGGTTGCTCGATCCGGGAACAGCATGGCGGAAAGATCAGCCGTTGCAGTGGTTGGGCTATAGCCGCCAAGACGGCGCGACGCTGTACGAACAGGCCGAGACGTTTGCATTGCCGTTGGCGCTGGCTGTGTGCGATGCGGCGGAGTTGACGAGTGCCAAGCCGATGCCGGCAATGTGGACCGTGGGCCGGCGGCTGGGTTTTGAGGTGTTGGCGTGTCCGGTGAGCCGGCGCGAGACTGAAAAAGATGTATTTTTGCGCCGGGTAGAAATGGCTGGGGCGATGGATCCGCCGGTGAATCGGGCGACGGTGTATGGCGAATGGCTGGCCCGACAGGTGGAGGAAGCAGCAACGCTGGAGTCGGTGCAGTTGGCGGGCTTCCGATTGGTGCGATTGTTGCGCCGTTCGCAGCGGACAGCGACCCAGGAACGGCGTTTTGGACGACCGGTGGTATTGCCTCAAGCGCTATTGCGTGGCGTGATGACCGTGCGGGATGGGGCCGCGTTTGCGGCGCTGCTGGCGCGGGGAGTCGGGCGGCATCGGGCGTTTGGCTATGGCATGTTGTTATTGAGGCCGCCGGCATGAGCTTGTTGGTGGGACGGCTGGGGTTGGCGGCATCGCGGATTCCGCAGGTGGACCGGCATGGTTTGATCTGGCTGGAGCGTGGGGGATTGACCGTCGAGGATGGAACCTTGCGGTTCCGTGCGGCGAAGTCGGAGACTTTGGAGTCGGGTGATTATGCGGTGCCCTACCAAGGGGTATCGATGGTTCTGTTAGGGCCAGGGTCGACGGTGAGCCATGATGCGTTGCGGTTATTGGCGCGACATGGGACGTTACTAGCGGCAGTCGGCGAAGGTGGGGTGAAGATTTATACCGCGCCGCCCTTGGGGCCGGGATCGTCAGCCATGGCGCGGGCGCACGCCCGGTTATGGGCGGATGAGAAGGCGCGTCTCGATGTGGCGCGGCGGATGTATGCATTCCGCTTTGGGCGGATTTTGCCGCATAGGGAA
>JACKLD010000006.1 GCA_024236095.1 Pseudomonadaceae bacterium
ACCGGCGCGGTGGCGCTGCCCTGACTATTGAAGGTCAGGTTCTTGCTCACTGGATACACCCCGCCGCGCAAGAACACCACGTCGCCGGCCTTGGCCTTGCCCGCTGCAGTCCACACGTCACAGGGCGAGGCATTGGTGCAAGCCGTGCCGCTGCCATTGTTTTTGACAAACAGCGTACCTTTGGACAGTGCTGTGCTGGCCACGGGCTGCGGGCCGATTTTGCCGCTGGGGCTAGGGGTGGGCGAAGTGCTCGAACCGATGCTGATCGACTGTGTCAACTCATTATTACCCTCATTCGATTCTGCAAAGCGGTTCACGTCATCGACATGTGCGTTGATCTCGTGTGTACCACTGGGGATGGTGTAGGCCGCACCGTCGGTGCCGACCGTGGCTGTGGCACCCGCAGCCAGCGAGCCAGCAATCCCACCCCAAGTCCTGTATTGCCCATCGACCGAGTAAGCCACGGTGACCTTAACCCCATCGGGCGTGGCCTTCGTGCCTTGGTTTTTGATCGTGGCCGAGAATTTGCCATTGGCATAATTCAGCGAGGTCACGATCACGTCAGGCAGTGCCGTTTGGGTGGTGCCCACCGTGAGGGTCTTGGCCAACTGGTTATTCGCTTCGTTCAGTTCTTCGATTTGCTTAACATCGTCCGCATGGGCGGTGATGGTGTGTTCGCCGCTGGGGATGAGGTAGCCGCCCCCGTCGGTTTTGACTGTGACCGATGCGCCCGCGGCCAACGCTCCTGCCGCCGTGCCCCCGCTGCGGCGCTGGCCATCCACGAGGTAGCCCACCGCCACGGTGCCGCCCGTGGGCGTGGCCGCCGTGCCTTGGTTTTTAACCACCGAAGTAAAGAGGCCATCCGCATACGTGAGCGAGGTCACCACAAGGTCGGGCAGCTGCTTTTGCGTGCTGCCAACCGTTGTTTGTTGGGTCAGCGTGTTGTTGGTTTCGTCCGACTCCTTGAACCGGTCAACGTCGTCCACATGGGCTTTGATCTCGTGCGTGCCATCGGCAATGGTATAGGCTGTGCCGTTGGTGCCGATCGTGGCACTGGCCCCTGCCGCCAAGGCACCATCCATCGCGCCCCAAGTGCGGTACTGACCATCCACCGAGTAGCCCACCGCAACGGTTACGCCTGCTGGTGTGGCCGCATCGCCTTGGTTTTTAATCGTGGCCGAGAATTTACCGTTGGCATAGCTCAGCGAAGTCACGATCACGTCAGGCATCGGCGTTTGGCTGGCGCCGATGGTTACCGTTTGCGTCAGGGTGTTGTTGGTTTCGTTCGATTCTTTGAACCGGTCCACGTCATCGACATGGGCCTTGATCGTGTGCTGGCCATCGGGGATCATGAAAGATCCGCCGCTCATCTTAGCCGTTGCTGTAGCGCCTGCGGCCAGCGTGCCATCGATCGCGCCCCAGGTGCGGTAGGTGCCATCGACCGAGTAGCCCACCGTTACCGCGGTGCCCGAGGGTGTGGGGGCTGTGCCCTGGTTTTTGACCGTGGCCGTAAAGTTGCCGTTGGCGTAGTTGATGCCGGTGACCACCACGTCAGGGAGTTTGCTCGTCGCAGTGGTCTGGGTTTGCATCCCCGCAAACGCACCGATGTCTTCAAACCCGCCGCCGGCTGTGGGCACTAGGAAGTCAGGCGAAGTCGGGTCCGTGCTCTTGAACTTGACGCTGCCCGCGCGTTGCCAGGAGTTGTTGCTGGCGATGCCCGCCCCCCCAGTTGCACGCCCTGAGGCGGATATGTTGTTCTTGGCCACGGTGATGTTGCCCAGCGCATAATCTACGCCTTTGTTGTTCCAGGCGGTGTTGTTTAGGAATTTGACATCTAGGCCTGAGTTAAACGTTAGGCCATCGGCCCGGTTGCCGTAGGCCAGATTGCGCTCAGCCACCGTACCTTTGCTGGGCGACTTGCCGCCCGCTTTGATGCCCATGCCATTGCCCCCGCCTATGCCATTGGCGTGCACAATGTTGTAGCCCACATAGCTGTCGGTCGAACGCCAAGTGTCTATGCCGTCGTCTGAGTTGTGATAAACCAGGTTGTGCTCAACACGGTTGTTGGCGCCACTGGAGATCGATATACCGTCGGAGTTGCCGCCATCGTTAAAGACGCCCCCTAGCCCAGCGCCGGAGTTGTCGTTGACGATGCTGTGGCGAATCACGTTGCGCGAGCCGTACTTTCCGTAGGGAAAGGCTTCGTAAGGGCTAAAGACTTGGATGCCGGTCAGGCCGTTGTGGTGCGCGTGCACACCTTCGATCACGTTGTCTGTGCCATTGATCCAGATGCCTTGCAGGGGCATGTTGCGCACTTCGAGTTTGCGCAGTTTGATGAATTTGCCACTGACGCGAACGTAAATGCTGGTGCCTTTGGCGTGCTGGCTGCCATCAAGGATCGCCTGCTCGCCGGGGTAGCTTTCAAACACCACGGGCGCGGTGGCGCTGCCCTGACTATTGAAGGTCAGGTTCTTGCTCACCGCATACACGCCGCCGCGCAAGAACACCACGTTACCGGCCTTGGCCTTACCAACAGCCGTCCAGATGTCGCAAGGTGTCGCCTTGGCGCAGCTGGTGCCGCTGCCATTGGGTTTTACAAACCATGTGCCTTGCGCCAAATCGGTGCTGGCAACCGGCTGCGGGCCGATGCCTTGAGAAGTGGCAGCAGTGGGGGTGGCGATATCTGATGGGGTTGCGGGCGTTTGTTCTGTGGCCCCTCCGGGCAAGCTTGCGGGGGTGTCCGCCGCTAAGTCGTTGCTGTCGGCTCCTCCGCCGCAGGCGCTCAGTAGCGCCGTGAGGCTAAGGGTCATTAGAAATTGTTGCAATGCGCCGCGCTTCGATGCCATATCCGTATCCCCTGATCGCTCTAGCTTGAGCGGCCGTGCATTAGGCCGTGAATTAATGTGCAAATTCTCAGAATTTCATTGCATCACTTCGATGGATGGTCACGCTGACCAAGCCCTCTCTTTCTAAGGCGGCCTTTACGTGGTTTTGTCTATTGTGAGCGGCGACGGCGCTTGGGGCAATCAGCCGTTTTAATGACCGAGTGCTCGTTATGCGGATATTTGCTGCATCTGTATGGCAATGCGTTTGGATGCGCATTCCTGGCCCATACAAAAAACCCCCGGGCATGAGGGCATGCCCGGGGATGTGGATGCAA
>JACKLD010000007.1 GCA_024236095.1 Pseudomonadaceae bacterium
AGAGATTCAACCAAAACACCGTATAACAGTAGCATGCGTTATACAGATTGTCAACCTCTGTCGATGCCGTGAAGCCGCCTGGCCATTGGTCAACAACCCAAGTTGACTGGATGTGTTAGGATGACACAAAGCAGTATACCACGAACACACGTTCCACTTCAAAACCCGAGCCAACAGCGCGTTACGAAACACTTTAGCGCTACAAATGCCGGCATAGTGACACCTAAGCCACCCGAGGATCCAGAACGCCGGCGGCAAGTGCTGGCCGCTGCGCTATATTATGCGCGCCAAGGCTGGCATGTCTTCCCGGTTCACAATCCGCTGTTTGATGAATCAGGCGCATGTATCGGCTGCACCTGCGAAGCATATCGCCAATCTGATCGGTGTAAACAAAATCATCCGCACCTCTACCTTGGGCCCGCCGGCAAGTGCGCTAACCCTGGCAAGTGCCCGCGGGGGCGTTGGTCGGAGCGGTCAACCCTCGATGAATCACAGATCCGTAAATGGTGGGGGCGTCCTTGGGCCTGGGATGGCCACTTGCCCAACATTGGTATAGACTGTGGCAAGTCGGGAATCCTCTCGCTGGATGTTGACAAGTATAAAGAGCACGCCGGCGACATCTCCGATTTTCTCACCATTGCCGAGCAAAGCACCGTGACAGTTGTTACCGGCGGCGGTGGTCAACATCTGCTCTATGATGCCCAGGGCAAACCCTATGGCAACAAGACCGGTGATTTGCCGGCGGGAATTGATGTGCGCGGCGTGGGCGGCTATCTCGTGGCTGCGCCCTCGCTTCACGAGTCGGGGCAGCATTACACGTACGAAGAGGGCTTTGGCCCGCGTGATGTCCCTTTGTTGCCGATTCCGCCGGCGCTTGATGAAATCTTGGCAGCAGCTCACAAAGAGGCCACCGAAAGCACCCCAGCCACCTTTACCGCCACGTCCACCAACGCCCCCACCTTGGACACCTGGCAGCTTTCCCAACGCATTATCGAGACAATCAACCAGCCGGCGCCCAAGGGCGAACGCTCCGAGGCCGATATGGCGGTTTGTGTGGCGCTCGCCTATGCCGGCGCCACCGATGACGAGATCCTGAGCATCTTTGAACATTGCCCCATTGGCGCTGATGGCAAGTTTGCCGAAGGGGGGCGGCCCTACCTTGCCCACACGATTGGTAAGGCCCGCGCCTATGTGGCAGACCACCCACGGCCGGATCGCCTGATTGCCGGCGCCAAAGAATACTTATTGACACAGGACATTGGGCGCCATGTGCCTGATGAGCTGAAAGCAGCGCGGCGCGATGCAGCCGGCGCCGTGCTCCGCTACGAATATCGCACACGGGTGCAAGATACGCGGTTGGGTTCACGGGTGCTCGATATCATGGCCAATGCCGGGCGTGTTGAGAGGGTTATCGTCAATGCCTACCAGGTTGTGCGCACAAAAGACAGTGCCGGCACCGATGTTCAAATTGCCTCACACAAAACAGTGGGCAACGTGCTTGCGCGTCTTTCCTGGTTTTTTGATGTGACGCCAACGGAGCGGCCACACACTTGGGAAGTGAGTTTATCAGAGGCGTTTCGAGTGGATGTGATTACTTTTCCAGTTACCATAGACACAGTAGATCCTAGATCTATTAATATTGGTGATACTGGAAATCTAATCACATCCACTTTTGACCACTGGAAAGCGGATGATCCTTTTGGGGCCGGCACCAGCGCTGTTGTTCGTAAACGGCTGCGCGCCGAGGTCCTGAGCGACGCAGCCGAACAGCGCGAGCAAGGCGCCGGCGTAACAGATCTGGATCTGCAGGCTGCCTATGATCAGAAGCTGGTCCAACTATTGCCGGGCTTGGGCGCATTGGCGATTCTCATTATCTACAGCCTACTTGACGCCGGCGGCAGCGGCGCCACGGCGCCCGAGTTGGCAGAGGCCCACGGCATGACACCCAGCGCGGTGGGCAACATCTTGCGCAAGCTGCGCGCCATGGGTTTATTGGAGAGCAAACGGCGTTACCGTGAGGCGTCGTTGCACTTCATTGTGCCCCATGTGTATGAGTGGATCGCCGCGCACGAATCGCAATTCCGGACCTACAGAGCCGGCGCCAAGCGACTGGATCGGGCGCTCGAGTCTGCGCAACACCGGGCCGATCTACTGGCGCAAACTGCCCCCACAGAGGAGGCCCAAGCGGCTGCCAAGCGCCGGGCCGGCAAAGCAGCCAATAAGCGGTTCGCCACGATCAAAGCGCTGCACCCCACATGGAGCAACAAAGAGATCGCCCGCTTTGTCTATGCGCCTGTACCTGAGAACACAGGCAAGAATGCTACACGCCAAAAGGCGCCCACCATGCCGGCGCCGGGGGATCTGGCATGGTTCCGGCTCACTGAGTTGACCGGAAAGCCACGGTTGACGGCTGATGAGTTTGGCGAGCTGCAATCCTTGGATCGGGTGCTTGGGGCCGGGGTCAATGGCCGCTATGGGGAGGTGCTTTTTGATCGCCCTTCCCGTTATTGACCGTGACTGCGCAGCGGCGCCCAATGCCGGCACTGTCACAGATGCACGCCGGCGGCACCTGGCCTATATCCTCTGTGACCGCTCGCAGAATCAAACGGCCTGGCGCATGGCGGATCGCCTGGCTAAAGCCTGGGAGCTGGGCGGCTGCGCGGCAATCGGTGTGCCGGCACCAACCGAAACAGAAGGGCGGCGCTAATGCATCGCTTTCCGTTGCCACCATCGGCCAATAAGTATTGGCGCTATGCCGGCGGCAAGGTCCACACCAGCCACGAGGCAAA
>JACKLD010000008.1 GCA_024236095.1 Pseudomonadaceae bacterium
TCTCCATACAGACGGCACGACCGTTGATCGTCACCAAGTCCGAATAGCCCTGCGCAACGCTAATCGTCAGGGTGCAAGGCTTGATCGTGGGGCCTAGGTTCGCGCAGCCCGCAATCGGCTTGAAGAGCGGATCACCGTGCACCAACACCTTGCGACCGTTGATGGTCACCAGCCCCTGCGTTGCCACCAAGAGCTTAACGGTGCCCGTCTCGTGGCGGCAGACGACTTGGGCATCTTCGGTTAATAATCTCATCGTCTCGATCACCTAACTGCGGCGAAAATCAATGGCCTGGCCGGCAATGATGACATCACCGCGGCTCAATTCAATATAGCTGCCGCTGCCATTTTCAATGCGGATCAGATTGCGGTCATCGTCGAGCTGAATCCTCTGGCCATTGGGCGTAACCCACGTTTGGCGCCGCACGTTGTTGCGGGTCACCCCGCTGTCCGGCGGGCGCTGTTCTCCGTACAACCCGCCCAACACAATCCCCTGCCCAGGGTTTTCATGGGTCAACAGCACCAAAACGGTATCGCCGACATTGGGCAACGCGATCAACCCTTTGTTCGCACCGGCGGCCGGCATCAGCACCCCGAGCCAGTCGGTCTCGACATCTTGAAACGCGGAAAGCCGCACCTGTACCCGCCCCAAACGGTCCGGATCATCGACCTGGGTCACGACACCAAAGGTGGCGACCGTGCTCTGCGGTCGGCGGTGAAGCGCCGGCGGCAGCGTGTTGACCTCAGTGACAAAACCGACCTCGCCATCGATCAAATGGGTCGCGGCGGTGAGCACATATTGGCCGGTCAGATGTGCGGCGATGCCACTGATCTCGACCGGAATGCCTGGTTGCAACGCGGTATTGCCGGCGGCGACGCCCCAAAGCGTCACGGCACACCCTTGCTGGTAGTCGAGTTCGGCTTGCGCCAACGCCAACGCGTGGGCGCGGGTGGGCATGGCTTCGTTCACCAATGCGGCGCTGCCACTCCCTCCGATCTGGATGCCAATGTGGCGGCCACTGCGCGCCTGTGTGGCGGATTCACTGAAATTGGTCACCTGCAACGGGTTCCACCCGCCGGCAACGACATTACCGGCAACAGCGTCCGCATTGACTTCGACACGCGCTTCCAAGAGCGATTCCCCCAACCGCAGAGGTACCACGGTCCCGTCGCCGGCCAATGTAAACAAATGCAATGTCTGTTCCCGCACAGCGAGATAAAGGCCGCTGTAGGCCGCCGTTTCCACCAGCAGTTCCAGATCGTTCTGCCGATGTTGAACAATGGTGGGCCAAACGGGGCTATCCTCGGCAACCTGAACGGCGAGGCGATCAGCTTGGGCGAGTTGCCGGGCCAAGTCCGCCACGGTCATATTCCGATACGCCTGTAC
>JACKLD010000009.1 GCA_024236095.1 Pseudomonadaceae bacterium
CCGCGTTCGGCGAGTTGGCAAGCCACCTGCGCAACCACAAAGCTGCCAAATGAAAATCCGGCCAGGGCACGCGCACAATCTTCGGGCAGGGCGTCGCCCAGCAGTGGGCGGAGCCATTGCGCTTCGGTGTCGATGAGGTGGAGTATGTCGAGTGCTTCGCCGTGGCCTGCATCGTGGCTGCCGGCGCTGCGGCCCACGCCGCGAAAGTTAGGCCGGATGGCCAGCCAGCCGTTGGCGGCATAGGTGCGTGCAAGGGTGGCGGCCACTTTGTTGTCGAGGGTGCCGCCAAAGAGGGGATGGGGGTGGCCCACATAGACGAGGCCGTTTAGGGCGCTGCCCTCGCGTGGTCGATCGAGGGCCACTTCGATGGGCCCGACGAGGCCGGCGACCACATGACGGGGAGACTGATGGAGCACGCTCAAGTCGTTCAGTCGTTTAGATGCGTAGGCGTTCGACGGGGGTGCCACCGATGAGGTGGGTATCGATGATTTCATCAATGTCTGCGCGGTCGAGGTAGTGGTACCACACCCCTTCGGGGTAAACGACGATCACCGGTCCTTCATCGCAGCGGTCGAGGCAGCCAGCCTTGTTGATGCGGATTTTGCCTTTGCCCGAAGCCTCCAGGGATTGAATGCGCGCTTTGGCATAGGCTTGCAGCTCGGCAGCACCCAGTCGGGCGCAGCAAGCACTGCCGTCGTCGCGCTGATTGGTGCAGAAAAAAACGTGATGGGTGTAATAGTGGGGCGTGTCGTTCATGCGCAGAAGGTTGGAGGGGTTCAATGGATCGGTGCGTCAGTTTAACGGGCTGGGCCGCGCAACGCTTGCACGCCAAGGGCCACGAGCAGCAGGTAGGGCCAGGCTGCGCTGAGCCAGCGGCCGAGATCGACCAGATGCTCAAATTGGCCGGGGCGCCAAGCGCCGAGCCAGTCGGAGAAAAAAGGGTTGGGCGGAATGGTATTGACCAATGCGATGAGGCCAAGGGTGGCAAGCGCCGCGCCAGCCGGCCAAAAGCGGCGGGGCACTTTAAGCGCAGCGCTTAAAACAAGCGCACCGAGCACCAGGCCACCCAGGGCCCCCGCGGTGAGCCAGTCAAAGGTATGCGCAGTGCCAAAAAGCAAGGTCCAAGACAGGGCACGGGCCAGCACGGTGGCCAGCAACAGCGCGCTCAACAGCCGCCAGCGGGGCGCGCTGCTGTGCATGAGCGCGCTGGCGGTTAAACCAGCCGCCAGTATGGTGGCGGCAACGACCAAGGCTTCGGCCAGCATAAAGCGGCTGGCATCAAAATGGGTGTTTGCAAGGGCT
>JACKLD010000010.1 GCA_024236095.1 Pseudomonadaceae bacterium
GCTGGCGCACGGCGGTGGCTGTCTGTGCCTTGCCGGCGCTGCTGCTTTTGCCCCTGATTGGTATCCGCTTTCCCAGCGGCAAGCGTGATCAGGAGTCCGCGCCGACGGGCTCTTTGCAGAACAGCGTCAAAGCGCTGACCGGGCAAGTCTTGCGCAACCGCAGTGTCGTCTTGTTGGCCTTCACCTATGCACTGAATGGCCTGAGCACCAAGGGTATGACGGGCTTCTTACCGCTGCTGGCGGTGACGAAATTTGGCATGGAGACGGCAACGGTTGGCGTGATCCTCGCCTGTTACTTTGGGGCCGGCGTCGTCGCCAAGCCGCTCATGGGCCTCCTCTATGACCGCTGGGGCGCTCGTTCCGCCCTCTTCACACCGCTGGTGCTCACCGGCTTTTTGACCCTGGCGCTGGGCTTCACGCCGTGGTCCGCAACCTTGCTTGTCCTGGCAATCATCACCGGCATCTTTACCCCGATCAGCCCAATCATCCTCACCGCCGCGGCTGATGTCGCCGATGAAGAGGTGCTCGCCTCCTCAATCGGCTTGATCTACACATGCTACGGCCTTGGCTTTTTGTCACCGCTCATCGGCGGCTGGTTGGCCGACCATTTCCAACTGGAGAGCAGCTATCTCTTCTTTGCGCTCATGGCCTGGATTGGCGCAACTGTTTCGACAATGTTGCCGCCACGCACGGAATAACAATGACTGACCCACTGTCTACTGGTCTACTGATAATACCCTTGCAGCAACTGATCCATCACCCAATTCGTGCGCGCCGCACTCTCGCCCGTGCTCGGGCACTCGCCCTGGCCGTTGAGTTCATCGACAATGGTCTGGATGAGCGGCTGCTGCACGTGCGCCGGTGTCGGCTCGGGAAATTCCGTGATGCCGTCGGCTGTGGTCAGGCAAATCGGCTCGGTGCCAAAGGAAGAGAAGGTCACTTTGCCCTTGGTACCGATGATTTCGGTCTGGTCGAGATCCCCGTAGCTGGCAAAGTTCCACAGGCCGACGCCGTGCACGCCCGAGGCAAAGGCAAAGCTACAGACCACCGTATCCTCGGCTGCGTAGTGGCCGGCAACATTGGCCGCGTGCCCTTCCA
>JACKLD010000011.1 GCA_024236095.1 Pseudomonadaceae bacterium
GCCGTGTTTGAATCCCCGTTGGGCCTACCGCAGCCGTTCAACTCCTTTTTGCCGACGAAGAAAGGCAATGCGTAGCGCGCTGCTGTTCCTTCCGGATCAACACTGTTCTCCTTCACCGCCTCTGCGTCGTAGTAGTAGCGCGCCGACTTGGTAAGCAGAAAGATGTACTCGTGCGCCTTTGTGGGCCTATCGGTTACGCTCTCGGGCATGGGGTTTGGCTTGTGCCAAATGATGTCACTGCGCAGCCACCAGCCGTCTGCCTGGAGCGCCAGCGCCACGCGCCAGGGGATGCCAACAAGGTCTTTGGGTTTGAGCGTGCCGACGTTGCGGCCACCGAACTTTGGTTGCCCGTCCTTCAGCCCACCGGCGGCGTAGTCGCCACCTGCGCCACCGCTGCCGTTGTAACTGTCGCCCAAATTGAGCCAAAGCGTGCCATCTTCGCGCAGCACTCTGCGTACCTCGCGGAAGACGGCCACCATGTTGGCGACGTATTCTTCTGGCGTCGCCTCGCTGCCAAGTTGCTGGTCAATACGCCGTGCGCCGCACTTGGGGCAAACACCGCCAGCCGGCACTACAATTGCAGCCGTCTTTTCGTGTGGCAACGTGCCTATACGATCCCGCCCGTCATTTCTCAGCGTAGATGCTCCGATAGAACGCATTGTCTTGTGGTCGCACTCTGGGTCTCCACCTTCCCATGTGCCTGTTTGGTAGTCGCGCAGCCCCCAATACGGTGGACTTGTCACGCAGCACTGCACGCTGTTGGCCGGCAGTGTGGGCAGGATGTCGAGCACGTTGCCTGTGTGGATTGTGTAAGCCATGTCCCCTCTCCTTTTAGCGTCCAGTTTTCCAAGTGAAACCGCTGCGTTTTTGTGGTTGACGCGCTGCCTACGCTGCCCCGCGTGCACCAACAGATTCCAAAAGGTTGCGCCACCGCCTATTGCGGACAATCGCATTTATGCAGCCCTTTGTGACTCCATAGCGAGCCGCCAATTCAGTTTGCATAATTCCGCCCGCCGCATACTCCTTACGGA
>JACKLD010000012.1 GCA_024236095.1 Pseudomonadaceae bacterium
GGAAGGCTATTTTGCCACCCGCATCGTGCATATCGGCGAAGACCGCGGCCCCGACGGCAAGACCCGCAAGCGCCTGTGCGTGATGGACCAAGACAGCGCCAACTACCAGTGCCTGACCGATGGCAACAGCCTGGTGCTCACCCCGCGCTTCAACCCCAATCTGCAAAAGATCATCTATATGAGCTATGCCAGCGGCAAGCCGCGCTTGTATTTCCTTGACATGCCGACCGGCCGCCAGACCATCATCGGTGATTACGAGGGGCTGAACAGCACCCCGCGCTTCAGCCCCGACGGCAGCCAGGTGGCGATGACCATGACCGCCGGACATGAAGGCAACCCGGAGATTTACGTGATGGACATGGGCAGTCAGCGGGTGAAGCGGCTGACCTACCATCGCGGCATCGATACCAGCCCCAGCTACTCGCCGGACGGCAAGAAAATCGCCTTCAACAGCGACCGTGGCGGCACTCCTGCAGTGTATGTGATGAATGCCGACGGCAGCAACGTGAAGCGCATCACCTTTGGCGATGGCCGTTATTACAGCCCGGCGTGGAGTCCGCGCGGCGACCTGATTGCCTTTGTCAAGCAGCTGGGCGGCACCTTCCATATCGGCGTGATCGACCCCGATGGCGGCGAAGAGCGTCTGCTGACCGACAGCTATCTGGACGACAACCCCACCTGGGCGCCCAACGGTCGCGTACTGGTATTTAGCCGCCAGAAGAATCGCAGTGACATCACCCGCCTGTTTACCATCGACCTGACCGGCTACAACCTGCGCGAACTGCCGACGCCGACCAACGCCTCGGACCCGGCGTGGAGCCCGTTGATCCGGTAGGCCTTGGAGGAGGGAAGAGGAAGGGGGCCGAGAGCCCCCTTTTCAGACTCTTGTCAATGAAAGAGACCATACAGTGGCTTGCTTGAAACCTCTGCATGGATGATCGTGCTGCGTTCGCAATGACCATGCTGTGGATGCGGATTATTGCATGGCGGTCGTCATGCTCCGCTGATGCGTCTGCGCGGGGCAACGACAAGGGCTTCTGTATCCATGGAGACAGAAGCAATGGCCGGAAGAGAGAGGCTTATGTGTCTTCCGATGATGGCTCCTTCCCCAGAAGCTTGCTGCTTGCTGACTTAAGCAAATACAAGAAGCGGCCCGTAGGCCGCTTCTGCAAGTCGCAAGTTGCGAGGCTTAGAAGGCCCAGCGGAACTTCAGCGCCCCGGCATGGCCGACCAGCGAGTCGCGGATGTCGGCATCGTAGTTCAGGGTCACGTCCATGCCACCGGCGCTGGCCACGGTAAGGCCGGTGCCGAGGTTCAGGCTGCTGCGGTCGGCCTTGACACCACGGGTGGTGAAGGCTGCACCGCCGCCGACGAAGCGGGCGTTGGTATCGACGGTGTCGTCGCCCGCGCGGTAGATATACTTGGCGCTGGCGTAAGGACGCACGGTGCCACCGTTTTCCATCGGCAGGTTGAGGGCGGCTTCGGCACCGACGCTCAGGTCGAGGGCATCGAGGCTGATATCACCCACCACCAGGTTGGCACCGCCGGCACCGGTTTCGGTGTAACCATCGATGTCAACGTGGGTGTATTGGGCGCCCACCATCGGGGTGAAGGTCCACATGTCGTACACGTAGTCGCGGCCGACTTCACCTTTCAAGCCGTACTGCATGCCGTCGAAGTCACCGTTGGCGGTGCCCACGCCGGTCACGGTGCGGGTGGATTCGTATTGGTTGTAACCCACGCTGACTTGGCCGTTCAGGTACACGCCGGTGTCATACACCTTCGAGCCGTAACCGGTGATCAGGTAGCTGTTGGCATCGGTTTCGGAGTTGGCAACGGCCTTGGAGTCGATGTTGGTGTTGCCGTAGCTGAAGGCCAGACCGGTGGTCATGCCGTCAACCATGGTGTCGGTATCGATACCGAAGCTACCACCCAGCGTGTTGGCGTCGTAGCCTTTCACGCCGTCCTTGTCGTCCTGTTCGGAGACCTTGCCGTAACCTTGCATCCAGAAGTGGTTGCTGAACATGCCGTCACCGGTGTTCATGCTGGTGCCGTTGCGGAGGCTGGCCAGACGGGTGGAGATTTGGCCACCGGTCGCCACGCTGACGTCGGCGCCGGCCATGGCGGCGGCGGTGCCGTCAACCGGACGCAGGGAGTCGAGCACGTTGTTGACGCCGGCGGTGGTGGTTTGCTGGGTAATCACGTTTTGCACCGCCAACAGTTGGGTGTTGGTGGTTTGGCTGATGCTGTCCATGATGTTGGCGATGGCCACGTTGCCGGTGTTGGTGGCGGCGGTGTTGGTGTCGGCACGCAAGATGGTCAGCGAGATGTCGCCCGCGTTGCCACCGGCGCCCACCTGGAAGGTGTAGAGACCTTGGGTGGAGGTGGTCAGGCTGGGGGTCACCGCAGCCGCACCGTTGGTGTTGCTGACGATGCGGTATTCGGTACCCGAGGCGATGAAGCCCGCGTCGCTGGCCAGATGGATGGTCAGGCTGCCACCGGTGAAGGAACCGCCGGCACCGGCATCCACATCGATGCGGCCTGCGGTGCTGGAGTCGGCCACATGCACGCCCAAGGTGCCGCCGCCTGCAAAGCTGATGCCGGAGGCAGAGACAACACGGCCGGCCGCCACGTTCAAGGTACCTGAGATGTTCTGGGCACCGCCGGCGGCGAACACCACGTCGGTTTCGCTGACGTTCACCGTACCGCCGCTTTCAACCGTCAGGTTGGCGATGGTATGGTTGGTACCTTTGTAAAGGTTCAGGGTCGAGGTGCTGCTGACGTTGACCGTTTCGAAGTTATTGATGGCACCCTGCGTGGTCACCACACCGCTGAGAATGTCCAGTTGGTCGGTGTTGGCACCACCGTCGATGGCACCGCCGAGGGTGGCGCCGTTGGTGATTTGAACCAAGTCGTTGCCTGCGCCCATGTCGACGGCGCCGGTGATGGTGCCGCTGGTGATGCTCAGGGTGTCGGTGCCGCCGGCCATGTTGACGGTGCCGCTGATGGTGCCGCCGTTGTTGTAGATGGCGTCGGCGGTGTCGGAGGTGTTGACGGAACCGCTGATGGTGCCGGTGTTGTAGATGGTGATGGCGCCGGTCAGGTTGGCGGACGAAGCGCTGATGGCGGCCGCGTTGCCTTCAATCGCCGCAATGGTGCCGCTGTTGTAGATGGCAACCGGGCCGGTGGAGTCGGCCATGATCTGGATGGTACCGCTGGTGGCATCGCCGCCTTGCACGGTGGTGCCCTCTTGCACGGTGATGGTGTTGCTGGTCAGCGTGCTGCCGCTCACTTCGATGGCGGCGGTGACGCTGCTGGAAACCGTGGCCGTGCCGGAAATGATGATGCCGCCGACGCTGGAGCTGGTGGTCAGCGGGCCGGTGGTGTCGGTGGCGATGGTGTTGGCGAACGCGGCGCCGGAGGCGGTGGCGATCAGCGCGGTGGCGGCAAGGAGGTGGGCAGTGCGGGTCATCGGAGGATTTCCTGTCTTTTTGGTTGTGGTTATGTAAGGTTGGCGTCAGGATATACGCAAAGAAGTTGAAAAGGGAAAATAAAAAAATGTCTTTTGCACATAAAGACACAGGGCTGTGGCGATGGGGTAACGGGTTTGCCGCTTTGTTGGTCAGCGGGCTGCTTGCGGGGTGTGCAGGCGGGCAAATTTCACGGCCTTTGTCGGATGAAGTTGCAGCGGGGTGGCAGGCCCAAGTGGTAGAGGCTGCAGGCATCCGTATGGCGATGGCACGGCATGGTGTCGGAGAGGAGCCCTTGTACATATATATAGAAGGAGACGGGCGTGCCTACCTGAGTCGTAGCCAGGTCAGCGCCGACCCGACCCCGCAAAATCCGGTGGCCTTGCGCTTGGCACAGGCCGATGGTGGCAATGCCCTATATATGGCACGCCCCTGCCAATACGTGGATGCCCCCAAGCGGCGGGAGTGCAAAGACCGCAAGCTGTACACCAGTGGGCGCTGGACGGTGCCGGTGGTGGATGCGTATGTGGATATTCTCTCCAAAGAATATGCCGAGCATGGGCCACTGACCTTGGTGGGGTATTCGGGCGGGGCCTATATTGCGTTGGCGGCGGCCAGCCGTTTGCCGGAAGGCGCGGTGGCGAGGATTGTGACGGTGGCGGGTAACCTGTTGCCCAACGAGGTGTTTACCCATCATAAGGTGAGCAAGGTGGAGGTGGCGCCGCTGGACTGGGGCAAGCTTACAAGGATTGACCAGTTGCATTATGTCGGCAGTGATGATGCGGTGATTCCAACAGGATTGCGTCATGCTTATGTGGCGGCGGCGGGAAAAGCCGGAGCCGAGGCCGTGCGCACAGGCCTCTGGCGTTGGGTGGAGGTGGGTGCCACCCATGGCAAGGGGTGGGATGGCCTGCGTCTGCGTTGACGCGTGCAAAACAAGGCCTCCATACGGAGGCCTTGTCACACGGAGAGTGTTGCTTTGGTTAGAAGCGGTAACCCACACCGGCGCCCAACACCCACGGGTTGAGGTTGGCTTTGGCGGTGATGGTGTTGTTGATGGTCACGTCGGTGTTGATGAAGATCTTCTTCACGTCGGCGTTGAGGTACCATTGGTCGGCCACCTTGTAGTCGACACCCGCTTGCAGGGCGAAGCCGAGGGCGTCGTCATACTTGATGCTGTTGAAGCCGGGGTGGTTGGCATCGTAGAAGTGGGCATAAGTAAGACCTGCACCGACATAGGGCTTCCAGTCGCAGATTTGCATGTGGTACTGCGCGGTGAGGGTGGGGGGCAGCAGCTTCACGTCGCCAAGGTCGACATGGTTGCCGCGTTGGGTCACCTTCATGTCGTGTTTGGTGGTGGCGGCAATCAGCTCGAACGCGATGCTGTCGTTGACAAACCACGTGCCGTCCACTTCCAGCGTGGGGGTGGCGTCGGCAAAGGGCTTTCCGCCGATGCTGGCGTTGCCGCCGTTGTTGCTGGGGGCGAGGTCGATCACGCGGGCGCGCACCATGAAGTTGCCCTCTTCGGCGGCGAAAGCGGTGGTGGCCATGGCGGCCAACAGGGCGGTGGTGAGAAGCTGTTTCATGAGAGGGGGCTTTCTGTTTGGTTGTTACCGTGGCACGCTAGTGCGGTCGCGCGCTGTATTCCTTGATGTGCATCAAGGTTACCTGCTCTGCCTGACCCCATTGTGGGCGACATGACACAGGTTTGTATCTCTCCCGCCACCGACGGTGGCCTGCTGGCCCGTTACGATAGGCCGGTGCCGCGCTATACCAGCTACCCCACCGCGCCGCATTTCCATGAGGGGGTCGGGGTCTCCGCCGTGGCGGGCTGGCTGGCCGAACTGCCCGCCGACAAGCCTGTCTCCGTTTACCTGCACACGCCTTATTGCAAGAGCATGTGCCTGTATTGCGGCTGCAACATGAAGGTGACCCACAACCCGCAGGTGGTGAGCAATTATGTGAGTTATCTCATCCGTGAAATGGGTCACGTGGCGCGGTTGATAGGCACGAAATTGAAGGTGTCCACCGTGCATCTGGGTGGTGGCACCCCCAGTTACCTGCCCCCCCATGCGTTGGAGTTGTTGTTTGACGCCCTGCACGGCCATTTCGATGTGCAAGACGGTGCCGAAATCAGCATGGAAGCCGACCCGCGCACATTGGGGCCGGAGATGATCGTCACCATGGGCAGGCTGGGTTTCAACCGTGTCAGTCTGGGTGTGCAAGATACCAACCCCACCGTGCAGGGCTATATTGGCCGCATCCAGCCCCACAAGCTGAATGTGGCGGCGGTGCAGGGCTTGCGCGCGGCGGGCATTGGCGCCATCAACCTCGATATGGTCTACGGCCTGCCCGGGCAGACCACGGAGAGTTTCCGCCAGACCATCCAAGACGTGCTGGAGCTGGCACCTTCGCGCATCGCCATGTTCGGCTATGCCCATGTACCGTGGATGAAACGCCATCAGGTGGTGCTGGAGCAATACCCCCGCGCCGACAGTGCGGAACGGCTGGAAATGTTTGCCATGGCGGGAGACATGTTAGCGGAACACGGCTATGTGCCGGTGGGGCTCGACCACTTCGCCCTGCCGGACGACCCGCTGGCGGTGGCGGCGGGCAATGGCACCCTGCACCGCAACTTTATGGGCTACACGACGGATGATGCCGAAACCTTGCTGGGCTTCGGCGCCTCATCCATCAGCAGTTACCCGCAGGGGTATGCGCAGAACGTGACGGAAGTGAAGGACTATCTGCAACGGGTGGGCGATGGCATTCTGCCTGTGGCCAAAGGTATTGCATTGACGCCCCGTGACAGGCTGGCGCGGCGGTTGATTGAAGACATCAGCTGCAACTTTGCCTGCGATACCGAAGCTGCCGTACAGTCCACCGGGGTTGACGATGCCGCGTATCTGGCCAAGGCGCGGGAGAATTTGGCGCCGTTGATGGCCGATGGCTTGGTGGCCGTGGACGGGGGCAGGGTATGTATCAACCCGCAGGGCAAGCCTTTCACCCGTGTGGTGGCGGCATGTTTTGACGATTACCTTGGCAAAGGCAGTGGGCGCCATAGCGCGGCGGTGTAGGGGCGCTAGCGTTCTTCCAAACCGGGGCTGGCGGCGCGTAGGTCGGCATGCATCTGTACCCAGGTGGGGGAGGCGTCTTCCCGTGTCAAATGCCGGATATGCTCTTTTGCTACCAACAGGTAGCAATTGTGCGCAGGGCTCCACCACAGATTGCTGCCGTCGATGCCGGTCAGTTGAATGGTGGCGTCCGGGTAACCGGCCAACACGTTGGCGTGGGTAAAGGCCGTGCGTGCCGCCTGCATCTGTGAGGGAGATTTTGCCTGACGACGCGCCATGTTCCAGTCGTGGAAAGCTTTGCCAACCTGGTCTTTGACGTCAGGATGATGGGGGCAACGGGACATGGGGGCGGCCTTTCTTCGAACGGTTGCATACATAGCGGGGTTTCTGTGTTTGCACAAGAGATGCCGCACGTTTCGCCACATCAAGCGGCAAGGCGCTAGGCAACCTCCGGGTGGGTCGGTAAAGTAGCCGGCAAAGGGAAGGGGCTCCATGCGGCGCTTGGTGATTGTCACATTTTTGTTGCTGGCACTGGCTATGGGCGGCGCGGCATGGCTGTTGCGGCAGGTGGATGTCACCGGCCCGTTGGCAAGCCCGGTCGAGATGACCATTCCTGCCGGTACCGGCAGCCGCGCCATGGCCAAGCAACTGGCGGCCGCAGGGGTGATTGCCTACCCGTGGCTGTTTGAAGGCTATGTGCGCGTGCGCGGCGTGGCAGGTAGGCTGAAGGCGGGGGAGTACCGGTTCAACAAGGGCGTCAGCCTGCGCCATGTGGTGGAAAAGCTCGCCGAAGGCGCGGTGGTGCAGCGCAGCCTGACCATTCCCGAAGGCTATACGGTAAAGCAGGTGCTGGCCTTGCTGGCGGCGCGGGAGGACCTGAAAGGGGAAGCCCTGCCGATTCCGGCCGAGGGGGATGTCTTCCCCGATACTTACAATTTTTCCGCAGGAACATCCCGCCCGACCCTGCTGGCAACCATGACCGCCCGCATGGAAACCGAAGTGGCGGCGGCATGGAAATCCCGTGCAAGCGATACGCCGCTTGAGACGGCAGAAGAGTTGTTGATTCTGGCCAGCATCGTGCAGAAGGAGGCGGCAAACGAGGCGGAAATGCCGCAGATTGCAGGCGTGTTCACCAACCGTCTGCGCAAGGGGATGAAACTGCAAGCCGACCCCACGGTGATTTACGGCGCAGACTTGAAAGACAATGATTTGAAAAGCAAGGACATGAAGGAGGATCATCCCTTCAACACTTACGTGCATGCAGGCTTGCCGCCCACGCCCATTGCCAACCCCGGCCGCGCCGCGCTGCGGGCCGCCGCCAACCCGGCCCGCACTGATGCCTTGTTCTTCATGGCGTTGCCTGATAGAAGCGGGCACGTGTTCAGCCGCGACTACGCCACCCACCAAAAAGCGGTGAAGGCGTATTGGGCGGCCTACAACCAACGGAAGAAAGAGGGGCAATGACCGAGCTGTGCAATCCGTTCCTGATTACCGTGACCGGCCCGTCCGGAACGGGCAAGGACTCTGTTATCAACGCCCTGTGCAAGCATGACGGGCACATTTGCCGTTATGCCAGTTGTACCACCCGTACCATGCGTGATGGCGAGCAAGAGGGGATTGATTACTATTATGTAAGCCATGAGGAGTTTGCCTCTCGGGTAGCCAGCGGCGATATCGTTGAGCACTCACATCATTACGGCAACATGTACGGCAACATCCTGGCGCCAGTGAAGGCCATTTTGGAGGTGGGAAACAATCCGATCAAGGATATCACGGTATCCGGCGCCAAGGCTTACGATAAGATTCTGCCCGGACAGGTGTTCAAGATTGCCCTTTTGCCACCCAGTCGTGAGCGCCTGTTTGCCCGCTTGACCAAGCGCAACCCCAACCTGAGCGATGAAGGAAAGGCACGTTTCAAGCTGATTGCCGATGATTTGGAACATCTGCACGATCCGTCCTATACCTTCACCAATCCCGACATGAAGGGCAGCAAGCTGACCGAGTACGATGCGGTTTTTGTGAACGATGACCTTGAGGTAACCGTGTACGCCATTGCGAAACGTATTGAAGAAGAACGGGCGAAGCGCGGCGCATGAAGAAGCTTCTTGCCATGGTTGTGGTGCTGGCGCTGGGCGCCTGCACCGGGCCGTGGCAGTTGCCGGTGGCGGGGATGCAGGGCTGTCCGGCCGAGGCGGTGCAGCAGGCGCAATGGGTGCACAACAACCTGCCCCGCGTGCAACTGGGTGGCAGCCGCCAGCAGGCCATCGCGGTGGTGGGATTGCCTGCCAAGGTGGAGAGTTTTCTGTTGAGCGACAACAGCGCCATTGACGTGTTTTACTACCATACGCCGGAGACGGCTTGCCGCAGCGGCGGGGCTGGGCTGTTGCCGCTGGTGTTCCAGAACGACAAGCTGCTGGGCTACGGCCAGAATTACTATCACAGCGTGGTGGTGCCCAATTTGCGTCAGCCGTTGGGCATGCCGTTGGCGCGCCAGCTGCCGAATGTGGCACCTTCCACCGATGCCACCCTTGGCCGTGGCCAGCCGTTGCGGTAAACAGTCAACACAAGAGAGAAAGACGCCCGCCATGACCTTTGCCAACCTTTCCGGCCTGACGGCCTTGGTGACCGGCGGCAGCCGTGGCATCGGCCGCGCCATCGCCGCACAGTTGCGGGCCAACGGCGCCGAGGTGGTCATCCACGGCACCAATGCCGCCAAGCTGGACGAAGTGGCGGGCGAGTTGGGCGGCGCGCGCACCATCGTGGCCGATTTGTTCGACCCCGCCAGCATCGAGAAGATTGCCGCGCAGGCGGGCGAGGTGGATATTCTGATCAACAATGCGGGGATTACGCGGGATGCGCTGTTTTTGCGCCAAAAGCCCGAACAGTGGGACGAGGTGCTGACCGTCAACCTGACCCGTGTGGTGGCGCTGACCCGTGCGCTGTACCCGGCGATGGCCAAGCAAGGCTTTGGGCGGATCGTGAATGTGACCAGCATCATCGCCCACACCGGCAACGTGGGGCAAACCAACTACGCCACCGCCAAGGCGGCGCTGACCGGCTTCACCAAAAGCCTCGCCAAGGAAACCGCCCGCAAGGGGGTGACGGTCAACGCCGTGGCGCCCGGGTTCATTGCCACCGACATGACCGATACGTTGCCTGAAGCCATCCGCGAAAACATCATGAAGTCCATCCCCGCCCAGCGCTTTGGCGAAACCGCCGACATCGCCGCCGCCGTAGCCTTTCTGGCCAGCCGCGAGGCGGGCTACATCACCGGCAGTACCGTGCATGTGAACGGGGGCTTGTATGTATAAGCCGGTGCCCTATCTCTAAGGCATGACGCAATTCGGTTTTTTGAGTTTTCCCCGTTCTGCCGAAGCAGACACGGAGCCACGTTTGCCTGCTATGGGTTTTATGCAGCCCGCAGTCCCTCCGCTTGAAACCCTGCGCCTGAGCCATATGGAAAGCGGGCTTTACCCCATACTGGCACAGTGGGCAGGGCAACATGCGGGGCGCGAGATTGGTGTGGCACAAATCGCCCATATCATGCGCGCGCACATGGAGCGTTGCGGTTATGTTTCGATGGCTCAGTTGATGACGGAGATGCGCAAATCTCCCGAAAAAACCCGCGGTGTGTTGGAGGTTCTCGGTAGAGAGCTGACGCCGGGGGGACAGGGTTAGCGCGCGGTGCGTTCGCTTTGATGATGGCACTCCATATCGGTCAGCGGAGTAGGATAGGCACCGGTAAAAACGTGGTCGGAAAATTGGGGGCGTTCGGCATCGCGCCCCGAGTAGCCCACTGCGCGGTAAATGCCCTCAACTGAGATAAAGTGCAGGTGGTCGGCGCCGATGTAGTCGCGAAGTGCCTCATGTTCCATACGCGAGGCCAGAAGCTCACGGCTGGTAGCTAGGTCAATGCCGTAGTAGTCGGGGTATAAAACCCGGGGAGAGGCCAACAACAGGCTGACTTCCCGGGCGCCCATGGAACGCAGGTAGTCGACCACCTGTTTGCTGGTGGTGCCCCGCACCAAGCTGTCATCGATAGCCAGCACGTGTTTGCCCGCCACCGCATCGCGGTTGACGGTGAGCTTTTGGCGGACCTTGTTGCTGCGGCCGTTGGTATCCGGGTCGATAAAGGTGCGCCCGACATAGTGTTTGCGGCGCATGCCGAACTCCAACGGAATACCGCTGGCTTGTGCGTAGCCTAGCGCCGCATCCATGCCGGAATCCGGCACGCCGACGATCACATCCGGTTGCAGGTCTCGGGTTTCAAGGTAAAGCTGTTCGCCCATGCGTTTCCGCCAGTGGCCGTAGGTGTGGCCGTTGTACATGGAGTCGGGGTGGGCAAAGTACACTGCCTCAAACAGACAAGGGCGTGGTGGCTGCTGATCGAGGGTAAAGAGGGTGCTGGTGAGGTCTTTCCCTTGAATTGTCACCAGCTCGCCATTCTTGATTTCGCGGACAAAACTGGCGTCCATGGCATCCAGAGCAATGGTCTCGCTGGCGAGCACGTAATGGCCGTCATCGCGTTGTCCCAATACCAGCGGGCGAATACCCTTGGCATCGCGTGCACCATAAAGCCGGCCGCCATCATCCATGGCGACGATGGCAAAGGCGCCTTCCACCTGACGGCAGGCGTAGGCCAGGCGCAGATCCATGCCGGAGCACGGCGCAGTGCGCGCCAGATGCATGAACAGCTCGCTGTCGGAATCAGACTGGAAAACGGCGCCTTCCGCCTCCAGCTTGGGACGCATCGCTTGATTGTTGGTGAGATTGCCGTTGTGGGCCAGACACAGTTGTCCGTCGCGTGTGACGATACTGAAAGGTTGGATGCTGCGCTTCTCGTAGGTGTTATCTCCTGTCGATTTGGCGGTAGAATAGCGGTTGTGCGCGATGCCCATGAAGCCGTGCAGGCGCTGAAGCGCAGGGCGGGGCGCCCCGTCATCATCAAGGGCGAAGTTCTTTCCTACCAAACCTTCATGGCGCTCGCGGTGGATGTAGGAGCCGTCGAATACGCCAATGCCTGCTGCCTCTTGTCCTCTGTGTTGTAGGGCGTTCAGGCCCAAGACCAGCTTGGCAGCGGCCCGCTCATGCCCTGAAATGCCCACAACTCCACACATGGCCGCACCCTACTCAAAAGCGGAGGGAATGAATACAGGTTGCCTGTTAAATAGGCACGTCTTTGCACTGGCCAGACAGGAGGCTTGCAGGTACGGTGCAGGGATGAACCTGACGATTACCGCTGAAGACGGTCACCGGTTGCCCGTTTACGAGGCTAAGCCCGCAGGCGAGGTGCGGGGTGGGGTGGTGTTGTTCCATGAGGCCTTTGGCGTGACGCCGCATATTCAACAGATGGCCGACTGGCTGGCAGGCGAGAGGTACCACGTATTGGCACCTGAAATGCTGGCGCGTGCAGTGGCCAAGGCGGAAGATCGGGCGTTGTCTTACAATAAGGAGGGCCTTGAAGCGGGGCGGCGCGCCATCATCGCCACCCCGCGCGAGAAATGGATGGCCGATGCCGCCGCTTGCGTTGCCCATTTGCAGGGCAAGGGTCTGAAGGCGGCCACGCTGGGCTATTGTTGGGGCGGCAGTTTGGCCTACATGACTGCCTGCACCGTGCCCAACGTGGCCTGTGCCGACTGCTACTACGGCGGCATGCTGGCCGATTTGGTGGCAATGATGCAGCCTGCCTGCCCCGTACAGTTCCATTTGGCGGTGCATGACCGCTATATTCCGCTGGCGCAGGCGGAAGGCGCCATCAAAGTCCATCTGCCGCAAGCGTCGCTGCACGTGTACGATGCCGACCACGGCTTCAACCGCACCGGCGGTGCCACCTACAATGACGCCCTTGCGCAACAGGCCCGTGCGCGCACTTTGGTATTTCTGGCGGAAAACCTTGCAAAATAGATGTATTGCCATGCCCGCCGCAATCGTGTAACCAATTCCCACCCTGAACAAAGGAGAATGAAATGAGCGATGTCGCTGCCCGTGTGAAAGAACTGATTGCCGAGAATCTGGGCGTGGATGCAAGCAAGGTGGTGGAAAGCGCCAGCTTTGTGGATGATTTGGGTGCCGACAGTCTCGACACCGTGGAGCTGGTGATGGCCTTGGAAGAGGAATTCGGTATTGAAATTTCCGATGCCGACGCCGAGAAAATTACCACGGTGAAGGCCGCGATCGAGTACGTTGAAGAGGCCGCAGGCGAGTAATCCTGTAAAGTTTGAACAACAAAAAGCCCGCTGGTCGGGCTTTTTGTTTGGTGTTAGGGTGGGCGCATGAAATCACACCGTCGCGTTGCCGTTACCGGTATGGGCATGCTCTCTCCTTTGGGGCATGATGTCGAAAGCAGCTGGAAAGCCCTGTTGGCGGGAGAAACCGGTGTTGTCCGTATCAGCCGCTTTGATGCCGCCGCCTACCGCTGCCAAGTGGCTGCCGAGGTGAGGGGCTTTGAAGCCACCGAAGCCACCACCGGCATGGATGCCAAAGAGCTGGCCACCTGCGACCGCTTTACCCATTACGGCCTTGCTGCCGCCTGTCAGGCGATGGCGCAGGCGGGGCTGGCCGGATTGAAAGAGGCCCCTGCGGCCCTGCGTGAGCGGGTGGGGGTGTTGATGTCGTCGGGCATCGGCGGGCTGGAAACTCTTGTGGAAGCCCAACACAAGCTGGATGCCGATGGCCCGCGTCGCGTGCCGCCCCGCGCCATGGAGAAAATGCTCATCAACCTGATGGCCGGGCAGATTTCCAAACTATACGGTGCCTTGGGCCCCAACTACGGCATTGTCTCGGCCTGTGCCAGCAGCGCCCATGCCATTGGCACGGCGATGGAGAAAATCCGGATGGGCCGCGCCGACATCGTGTTGGCGGGCGGCGCCGAGGCCAGCATCACCCCCGTGGGGGTGGCCAGCTTTGCCAGCATGCGGGCGTTGTCGTCCGGCTTCAACGAGACGCCGGAGCAGGCCAGCCGCCCGTTCAGCCAAACCCGCGACGGCTTTGTGATGGGCGAAGGTGCCGCAGCCTTGGTGCTGGAGGCCGAAGACCATGCTCGCGCGCGCGGTGCCACCATTTTGGGCTATGTCGACGGCTATGGCGAAACCTCGGATGCCTTTCATAACACCACCCCCAGCGGCGAGGGCGCCAACCGCGCCATGCGGCTGGCCGTGGCCGATGCGGGGCTGGATGTGGCCGATATTGCCTATATCAACCCCCATGCCACCAGCACGCCGGCTGGCGATGAGGCGGAGGCGCGGGAAATCGGCAATGTGTTTGGGGCCGAGGTGCCCGTGGGCGCCACCAAGGGCGCCACGGGGCACCTGCTGGGTGCGGCAGGTGCGGTGGAGGCGGTGTTTACCCTGCTGGCGCTGCGCGATGGTATGGCGCCCCCCAACCGTAATCTGACCGACCCGATTGAGGCCGCTATCGCCATGGTGGGGCCCAAGGCCGTGCCGTTACGGGAGGGGGCTGGCTCCGCATTGTCCAACAGTTTCGGGTTTGGCGGGACGAATGCAAGTTTGGTGATAAGCAGGGCCTAAGTTGTCAGCAAACCGTAAGGCAGGGGCTGGCAAGGCGCGGTGGCTTATTGTAATGTCTTCACAAAACAAAGGATGGTTGCCCGATGCGTGCTGTGGTGGTGTTGATGGTGTTGGTGCTGCCGCTGGTAGCACAGGCGCAGGTGTTCGGCGGCACCGGCGAGCGGCTGGACCGTCTGGAAAAGCGTCTTTCCGCGCTGGAAGGCCGTGCGCTTCCGGCCAACGGCAATGCAGGTATGGCCGGTAGCGTGATGGCCGACCTCGAGCAACGCATGCAAGAGCTGGAGCGCGAAAGCAGCCAGATGAACGGCGGGGTGGAGAAGCTCTCCAACGCGGTGGAGCGTCTGGCCCACCAGATTGAACAATTGGCAAAAGACTTCGACCTTCGTCTGCGCGATTTGGAAGCCGCGCAAGGCGGTGGCAATGTGGTGGCACAGAGCAGTCCCGCCGCCAGGGATGACACGCCGCCCGCCGCGCAAGAGGTTGCCGCCCCCGCCAAAAGCGGCTTGGCCGATGCCGCCACGCTGGTGGCGGTGCCGGATGGGCTTTCGGCGGAAGAGCATTACAACCGCGCCTACGCTTACCTGACCGCCGCCGATTATCCCAACGCCAAGACATGGCTGGAAGCCTTTTTGAAAGACCACCCGCAAGACAAGCTGGCCGACAACGCCAACTATTGGCTGGGCGAGGTGCATTTGGTGCAGAACGACCCCAAAGGCGCGGTGGTGGCGTTCAAGAAGGGGCTGGAGGCTTTCCCCAAAGGTGCCAAAGCCCCGGCCAATCTGCTGAAAATGGGCACCGCCCTGCAACAGCTCAAGCAGCCCCAGTTGGCCCGTGGCGCATGGGAGAAGTTGGTGAAGGATTTTCCCAAGAGTGACGAGGCCGACAAGGCCAAGGCCAATTTGGCGCAGTTGGCGAAAGAGAAGAAGTAGGCGCATGATTGGGCCGTTTCGTTGGTCTGTCGGGGTATGATGGATGTGTTTGCGGATATGGCGATGGAAACAGGAGAAAGCCCGTTCTCCGTCATTGTGAGGAGCACGCGCCCCGTAGGTGCAGAAGCCGTTGCCGTTTGTCGCGCGCGGGCGCGGCAATCCATGCAGGCCCAGCAAGAAGCTCCGTGCGTTCTGGATGATTTTCATGGATTGCTTCGTTGGGCGGCAGGAAACCGTGGTATCTCTCGCGTTGCCTGTGGGCCGCCCGTTCTCGCAATGACGGAGGTTTATGATGCAGTGTAGGGAGACTATGAACCCGTTTGCCATGCTTGATAAGGAAGATGGGTGGGCCATCGGTGTCTCTGGCGGGGGGGACAGCGTGGCGTTGCTGCATATGTTGTTGGCGGAAGGGAAACGGCCGGTTGTGCTGCACTTCAACCACAAATGGAGCAATTGGGGCGACAAGGCCGAGGCGTTTGTGCGGAAGTTGTGTGCCAAGCATGGATTGGACTGTGTGGTGGGGCATGGCAAGGGACGCACGGCCACCAACGCGGAGGAGACGGCGCGGAAAGCGCGGTATGCGTTCTTTGCCAAGGAGGTGGTCAAGCGCGGGTTGGCGGGTGTGATGGTGGCGCATACGCAGGATGATGACGTGGAAGGGTTTTTCATCCGTCTGGCGCGGGGCAGCGCGGTGAAGGGGCTTTCCGGCATGGCGGCGGATGGCATGGTGGGCGGCGTGCGGGTACTGCGTCCGCTATTGGGACATACGCGCGAGGACTTGCGGGCCTACTTGAAGGAACAGAATCTGCGTTACCTGAATGACCCCTCCAATATGGGCGATGACACCATGCGCGCGCGCATCCGCAAACTGATGCCAAAACTGGAACAAGCTGGCCTGCACCCGCAACACATCGCCGCCAGCATGGCCAGCCTGCAGGCGGCGGATGCGGCGTTGGAACAGGCGGCAGAGGATGTGTGGCGGCAGCATGGTACGTTGGCGGCGGACAGGGCTTCATGCCCGCTGCAGGTCGTACGCGGGCTGACTGAAGAAGTGGGGGTACGGCTTGTGCTGCGTCTGCTGGCCGAAGCCGGGCAACCGGCGCCGCTGCCGCGCCGTAGCAAATGTGTGTCGGTTTTGTCGGCGATGCTGCGGCAGGCACGGGGCAAGCAATCCTTGGGCCGCTGTCATGTTGTCTGGGACAAGGGCGGCGTTGTTGTCATCTGTGCGAAGCCGTAGCGCGTCCCATTACCCCCGCCTTACGTACAGTAGGTAGGCGCTGGCCTTTGCGTTAAATGTTGCGTAAGGTGGCGTGGTTGAAAGAAAGGTTTGCCCATGCCCCCGCCGCCCGAATTGCGTGATGAAATCCGCGAACAGATACAGGAGCAGGGCCTGTGGTGCTGGATGCGCAAAACATTGGTGACCGGCCTGTTTGTCGCGGCACCGCTGGTGCTGACATGGTGGCTGATTTCCAGCGTGGTGATGTGGATGGACGGCCTGCTTATCGGTATTTTGCCGGAGAGTTTGCAGTTCCGTGTGGCGGGCATCCCCGGCCTTGGCCTGCTGGGCGGGGCCGTGCTGCTGCTGGCGGTCGGCGTGCTGGCCAAGCATTATTTGGGAAAAAAGGTGTTGGAATGGGCCGATGAGGCGCTAAGCGACATCCCCGTGGTGCGCAGCGTGTATGGTGCGGTGAAGAAGATTGTGGAAGCTTTGGGCGGCGAAGGCACCGGCGCGTTCCGCGAGGTGGTGCTGGTGCAGTTCCCCCATCAGGGCAGTTACGCCATTGCCTTCCTCACCGGCGTGACCGAAGGTGAAGTGCAGGAAAAAACCAAGGCCCGCGTGCTGAATGCCTTTGTGCCCACCACCCCCAACCCGACCAGTGGCTTTCTTATCTTTGTCAAGGAAAGCGACATCATCCGCCTCGACATGACCGTGGACGAGGGCATCAAGATGGTGATGAGTGGTGGCATCGTGACCCCCGGTTCGGCAAAGAAAAAGAAGAAGTAAGCCTTTTGTAAGTGCGCGGGGTTTACAGCATGCCCTTGTGGCCCTATGTGATGGGGAGATTCATCATACAGGGAGGGCGCGGATATGCACGGCACATTTTTGACATCGTTGAACCAGATTCAGCCCACGCGGTTGTACGAATGTGGTGGGCGTTACCGTGTCGGTGCGGATATTTGCGAGGAGATTGTATCTGATGAAGCTTTGCAAAATGCCCGTGTACGTCCTGCTGGTGTGAGTCGTGGTGTAGAGCGCTTTGAAGAAGTGTGGGGCTCCAGTTGGGATTGGGATCGCGCCTGATGAAAATCATCGGCGCCCGTAATTATGTGTTGCCAGACGGCAGAAGCGTCCATGGCACCGAGGCCATACGCATGGTGACGAGCGGGCTGGTAAGCGCGGAGGATCTCCGCCCATTGGGTGGGTTTGATGAAGCGCGCTTTATGGCCGCAATGGCAGAGGCACAGGCCCGTGCCGCTGATGCGCCGCCGCCAAGAACTTCCCGTCATCATGGCGAACGGATTTAAGAAACACGATCCCGTAAAGGCATGGGCAGGGGCCAGACAGGAAAACGATAGCCTTTGTCATCCCCGCGAAGGCGGGGATTTTGTATGGGAATAGAGGTAGGCCCGTAAAGGCGCAAAATCGGGAGATGGAGTCCAAACACTGCGCAGGATGTCGTGCCGCTGTTTGTGTGGTCTATCCCCCCCGCAAAAACGCCGCTGCGGCTGTCTGGTCGAACATCTGCAACAGCAGCGTCAGCGCGCCGCGTTGTTGGGGCGAGAGGTTGGAGGCCAGCAGCGCCTGCGCCGCATCGCGGGCAAGGGGCAACAACTCGCGATGATGGTGCAGGTCGGCCAGCCGCGTGGCAATCTGGCCGGATTGGCGGGTGCCCAGCACTTCGCCGGGGCCACGCAGTTCAAGGTCTTTTTCTGCCAGCTCGAAGCCGTCGTCGCTTTGGCGCAGGGCATCCAACCGCTGCTCGGCGAACGGAGTGAGGGGAGGGCTATAAAGCAGCACGCATTGGCTTTTGGCGGCGCCGCGCCCCACCCGTCCGCGTAACTGGTGCAGTTGCGAGAGACCGAAGCGTTCGGCGTGTTCGATTACCATCAGCGTGGCGTTGGGGACATCGACCCCCACTTCAATCACCGTGGTGGAAACCAGAATGGCCAGTTCGCCCGCCTGAAACCGCGCCATCACCGCATCTTTTTCGGCGGCTTTCATCTTGCCGTGCAGCACGCCCACTTTGTCGCCGTAAACCTTGGCCAGCCATGCGGCGCGTGCGGTGGCGGCGGCCAAATCGGTGTCTTCGCTCTCATCCACCAGCGGGCACACCCAGTACACCTGCTGGCCTTGGGCAATCACCCGTTCCAGCCCGCGTGCCACCTCGTTCAGGCGGGCATCGGGAATGGCCACGGTCTGAATCGGCGTGCGCCCCGGCGGTTTCTCACGCAGGACGGAGACATCCATATCGCCATAGGCGGTCAGTGCCAGTGTGCGCGGAATGGGGGTGGCGGTCATCAGCAGCAAATCCGGCGGCAGACTTTGGTTGGCCGAGAGCGCCATGCGCTGCCGCACCCCAAAACGGTGCTGCTCATCGATCACCGCAAGGCCAAGGCGGTCGAAGGTGACATCATCCTGCACCAGCGCATGGGTGCCCACCAGCAGGTTGACGAAGCCGTCGCGCACATGCTGTTTCAGTTTCTTCTTTTGAGCGGCGGGCAGGCTGCCCACCAACAGGCCGACGGTAAACCCCAGCGGCTGCAAATACCTCACCGCGTTGGCGTAGAGTTGGCGGGCCAAAATCTCGGTGGGGGCCATCAGCACGCCCTGCTGGCCGTTTTCCATCACGCGGCACAGCGCGGCCAACGCCACCAAGGTTTTGCCTGCGCCCACATCGCCCTGCAACAGGCGCAACATCGGGCGCGGAGTGGCAAGGTCGGTGGCAATGTCGTCCAGCGCCTGTTGTTGGTCGCCCGTCAAAGCGAAGGGCAGGGATGCCAGCAGTTTGTCGGTTTGCGCCTGCGACTGCCCATGGGCGATGCCCGGCTGGAAGCGCGTGGTGGCGCGGGCGTGTTGCAGGGCCAGTTGGGTGGCCAGAAACTCATCGAGCGCCAGCCGCATCCGGGCGGGGGTGGTGGGGACGATGTCGGCCTCGTTTTCAGGGTTGTGCGCCGCCTGCAAGGCTTCTGTGAAAGCCGGCAATTTAAGGCGGGCCAGCAACGCGGCGGGCAACCACTCCGGCGGCGGGTGTTCGCTTGCAAAAGCCAATGCATGTTGTACCGCGCGGTTAACCCACCCCTGCGGCAAGCCTGCGGTGAGAGGGTACAACGGCCAGACCTTGGCCACGGCTTTCAGTTGCGCGTCTTCCGGAAGCTTTCCTGCCGTCCACACGTCGGGGTGAATCAGTTTCTTGCCCTTGCTGTCTTCTTCCACCTTGCCGGAGACCACCACCGTGCCGCCCTGCGGATAGGCCCTCTCCAGCCAGCCGCCCACGTTGAAGTAGATGGCCCGTAAGCTGCCGCTGTCGTCGGCCAACTCAATAACAAGGGGAATCTTTTTGCCGCCGCGCCGCAGGCTACCGAACACGGATGGACGTTTGATGACCTTCAACAACATGGTGGCGCGCTCGCCGACGGGGGCGGTGGCAATGGTAGGGGCGGCTGACCTGTCCAGCACGCTGCGCGGCAGGTGGAACAGCAAATCCACCCAGCGCGGGCCGCACAGTTCGGTCATTTTGGTGAATTGGGCGGGCGCCATGCCGGGGAAGGCCGGATACGGCCCCAGCAGCGGCGGCCCACGATACGGTACAGGCGCGGGCTTGCCCTTGGCTGGGGCCTTGACGGGGGCGGTGGCTTGGGGTTTTGTGGCGGCCATGACGATGCCCACCTTACCCGAAAACCGCGACCTGCTCATCAAGGAAGTGCGCTACCGTGCCAGTTATCGTGGCACGTTGGAACTGGACAAGGTGTGTCGCGCCCTGTTGCCCGAGTTGGACACCATGGCCGATGACGAGCTGTTGATGGTGCGCGGCCTGCTGCAACAGGGGGAGAACCACCTGATGAGCTGGCTGGTGGAAGGGGCGGCGGTGCCGGAAGAGTGGCAATTGCCGGTGGCTTTGGTGCGGCATATATTCAAGAAAAATCATCATGTTTAAGAAACATCTTAAACAAGTTTCAAGGGAAAAACCCCTGCGCCTGCAAGGTCTGCCGCAGGCGGCATGGCCGTGGCTGGCGGCAGAGACGGCGGCGGCAGGCACGGGGCCGTTACTGGTGATTGCGCCCGACCCTGCCGAAGTGGAGGGTTTGGCAGAGGCCATCGGCGCGTTGACAGAGAAACGGGTGGATGTACTGCCGCTGCCGGATGTGGCCCCGTATGACCGCCTGAGTGCCGCGCCGCAGGTACAGGCGCAGCGCGCGCAGGTGTTGCGCGCGGCGCAGGAAGGGGTGTTGGAGATTGTGGTTTCCAGCATACCGGCGTTGGCGTTGAGGTTGCCAGCCGAGGTGGCGGAGCCTGTGAAACTGCATCGCGGGATATGGTTGGACTTGGATACCTTGGGGCGGAATCTTGTTGCGTTGGGCTACAAACGGGTGGAACAGGTACACGGCTCCGGCGAATGGGCGCGGCGCGGCGGCGTGGTGGATGTGTGGCCTGCTGCCGAGCTGCCGCTGCGGCTGGAATTTTTTGGTGATGAGTTGGAGCGGCTGGATGCCTTCGACCCCGACAGCCAGCGCAGTTTGCAGGCGGTGGAAGGCGATGTGCTGCTGGGGCAAGGTAGCGAAGTGGTGTTGGACGAGGCACGCATCGGCACTTTCCGCGCCAACTACCGCGAGATGTTTGACGGCGGGGTGAACGACACGGCCTATGCCCAAGTCAGCGAAGGTGTGCTGCCCGCCCATGCCACGCAGTTGCTGCCGTTGTTCTGGGACACCCCCTTGCCGCTGCTGACGGAATTGTTGCCCGACACGGCCCGCGTATTGTTTCCTGCCGATGCCGCCGAACAGGCCGCCCTATGGGAAGACACCGTGGCCGGTGCCTATGCCGCACGGCGCGAGGCGGAAGGCGAGGGGGAAGATATCATCCGCGCGTTGCCGCCGGAGTTGCTGGTGGCGCCTGCGGCTGAATTGTTACGCGGGTTGGCGGCTTTTCCCCAAATCACTGCAGCGGCGTTTGATGACGGCGGCGAAGGCGTATGCACGGGCTTGCGCGGGCATGACTTTCTGGGCCTGAAAACCAACCGCCACGCCGCTGCGCAGGCGGCTGCGCGGGATGTGGCCGCCAAGGCGGGCGAGGGGTATCTGGTGGTGCTCACTGCCGTCAGTGCGGCGGGGTTGAACCAGATGTTGAAGGCGCTGGAGAGCGAAGGCGCTCCGCCCGCCTCTCTGGCGCAAACCCTGCGGGATGCGTTGGCGGGCAAGGAGGGTGTTGCCGCCACTGTGGCGCCTCTGGCGGCAGGCTGGGTCGACCCTCATGGCAAGGTAATGGTGCTCACCGAGGGCGATGTGTTCGGCCAGCGCATGGGCCACGGGCGTCAAGGGCCCCGTCGCCGCAAAAAGGCCGACGAGCTGATTGCCCATTTCTCCCAACTGCGCGAAGGCGATTACGTGGTGCATGAAGACCATGGCATCGGACGCTTTGTCGGGCTGGTGACACTGACCGTGGACGGCCTGCGCCAAGACATGCTCAAGCTGCTGTACGCGGGCGATGACCGGCTGTTTGTGCCGGTGGAGAATCTGGATGTGCTTTCGCGTTACAAAGGCGCCGACGGTGCGGCGGTGCAGGTGGACAAACTTGGCGGCAGCGGCTGGCAGGCCCGCAAGGCCAAGGTGCGTGAAGACCTGATGGCCATGGCCGACGAACTTCTGGCTACGGCGGCGGCTCGCACCACCACCCCCCGCGCGCCGCTTTTGGAAGACGGAGGTGGTGGGGGCGAAGGGCTGTACGCCGAGTTTTGTGCGGGCTTCCCTTACCAACTGACGGAAGACCAGCAGCGGGTGATGGAAGAGGTTGAATCCGACTTTGCCGAACATCACCCGATGGACCGGCTGGTGGTGGGCGATGTGGGCTTCGGCAAGACCGAAGTGGCCCTGCGCGCGGCATTTCTGGCCGCCGCCGCAGGCAAGCAGGTGGCGGTGGTATGCCCAACCACGCTGCTGGCGCGGCAACATTATGATAACTTCCTCCAGCGCTTTGCGGGCTTCCCGATGAGGGTCGGGCGCCTCAGCCGCTTGGTGGGCGCGGCGGAAAGTAAGACGGTGAAAGACGGGCTGGCCGACGGCACGGTGGATATCGTGGTGGGCACCCACGCACTGCTGGGCAAGGGGATCAAGTTCCGCAACCTCGGGCTGGTGGTGATTGACGAAGAACAGCGTTTCGGCGTTGCCCACAAGGAGCGCCTCAAACAATTGCGCGCCGAAGTGGATATCCTCACCCTCACCGCCACTCCCATCCCGCGCACATTGCAGATGGCGGTGGGCGGGGTGCGGCAGCTTTCTCTCATTACCACCCCGCCGATGGATCGGCAGGCGGTGGCCACCTTCGTGCTGCCATGGGACAACAAGACCATCGCCGAAGCCCTCAAGCGCGAGCTCACCCGTGGCGGGCAGGCCTATGTGGTGGCCCCGCACATTGAAGACTTGCCTGCGCTGGCCGACAGCCTGCATGCCCTGCTGCCTGACCTGCGTCTCGGTATCGCCCACGGCCAGATGCCGGAGGGCGAACTGGAAGACGTGATGGGCGCGTTTTACGAGGGCAAGCTCTCGGTACTTCTGGCCACCACCATCATTGAAAGCGGGCTGGACGTGCCCCGCGCCAATACGCTGATTGTCTATCGGGCCGACCGCTTCGGCCTTGCCCAACTGTACCAGTTGCGCGGACGGGTGGGGCGCAGCAGCAAGCGGGCTTTTGCCTATTTTGTGCTGCCCGAGGGCAACCTCACCGGCGAGGCCGCCAAACGGTTGACCATCCTCCAGCGCCTCACCGACCTCGGCGCGGGCTTCATGCTGGCCAGTTATGACATGGACCTGCGCGGCTTCGGCAACCTGTTGGGCAAGCAGCAAAGCGGGAATATCCGCGATATCGGCTTTGAGCTTTACAACAAGATGCTGCGCGAAGCGGTGGCGGAAAGACGCTCAAAGTCACAAGTTCAGAGGTCAAAGGGAGGTGACGTGGAATCCGCCATGCCCACCGGCGGTTCGGTCAGCCTGAAGCTCGGTGTCAGTTATCTCATCCCCGAAAGCTTCATGCCCGATGAAAACCAGCGCTTGCAGATGTACCGCCGCATCGCCACGCTGGAAGACGCCGAGGGGCTGGAGGACATGCGCGCCGAGCTGTCCGACCGATACGGCCAACTTCCTGCCGAGGTGGAAAGCCTGCTGGCGGTGATGCGCCTCAAGCGCCGCGCCGAGGCGCTCAACATCTCCAAGCTGGAGGTCGGCGAGAAAGGCGTGCTGGTGGCCTTCGGCGGCGGGCGTTTTGCCAACCCGCAGGGTTTGATGAAACACATCATGGCCCATGCCGGTGTCATTGCCGTGCGGCAGGAGAAAGACGGCGGCCAAAGCCTTATTTGGCACCGCCGCTTTGCCGAAGGCCGCGTGCTGGACGGGGTAGGCACAATTGTGGGGGAGGTGGAGAGTTGTCTCTGATTGGCGTCACGCCTCGCCAACCGCCAAAACCCATGCTATACCCGCCGCATGGGCAATGATGGCAGCCAGCGCAATATCTCCGATAACCGCCGCGCGCGGTACAATTACGAGTTGCTGGAGTTCTTTCAGGCGGGACTGGTGCTGACCGGCAGCGAAGTGAAGAGCTTGCGCTTGGGCCATGCGCACATCAACGAGGCCTACGCCAGCGTCAGCCGGGGTGAGGTGTGGCTGATTGGTGCGCACATTGGCGCCTACCAGAATGCGGGCTACGCCCAGCATGACGAGCGCCGCACCCGCAAACTGTTGCTGAACGCGGCAGAGATTGAGAAAATCAAGCGCGGCTTGGAACAAAAGGGGCTTACTTTGGTGCCAACCCGTTTGTATTGGCACAAGGGCCGTGCCAAGGTGGACGTGGCGCTGGCCAAGGGCAAAAAGACCTTCGACAAACGCGAGACCATCAAGCGCCGCGAGGAAGACCGCACGCTGCGGCGGGTGATGAAGGGAGTGAAAGGGTGAAAACATGACACAAAACAGTACGGCATTGTCACTGCCAAGTGGTGTTTCCACGGGGGCCATGCGTTATCCACACCTGCGTGAAATGATGTTGCGGGAAGATACGCGGCCACCGTTGAGGGTTGATAAAACAAGAATCAACTTCAGCGTGCTGAGCGGCGTTGTTAAGCACTTGCATACGCCGGAACTTGTTCGGCGTGTTCACGATGCTTGTGGAGAGGGCGTGAATGTCCAGCACTATGCCATTGCCATTTGGAGTTTGAAGGTCATGTTAAAGAACCCCGAGCTTGATAGGGCTTGGGATGCGATGATGGATGGCTTGGCGCCGCGTGGTGGCACTGCTGTGGAGACACAGGCTTCAGCACTGGAGCCTGATTTGGTTCACTAATGGCCACAGACATGCCTGTCGTCTTCAAACGCACCGACCTGCAACAGCGCCTTGCCGACTGGCCCGATGGCGGGGCCGATACCAGCTGGGCGTTGTGCTTCGGCAGTGTGGTGCCGGCGGCGGGAGAGTTGGCGGCCATCCGCGAGGCCGCGCGTATTTGCGACCGTGTGGTGGTGGCACGGTTGACCCCCGACCGCGTGGTTCCGCCCACCTACGCTGCTGTGGTGGCCGAGGCGGGGGCCGACATTCTATGGTGCCCGCGTGAGGTGGCGGGGCATGTGCGTGTGGATGCGGGCGTGGAAGAGTTGGACGCCACGACGGCCACATTGCTGGCACAGGCTGTTTTTACCGTGCTGCCCAACGCGGTGGTGGTGCCGCGTACCAATCTGCCGCTGGTGCGGGCGCTGCGCAACATCTTGCACGGGCTCGGCGAGGTGTTTGTGCTGCGGCTGGTGTAGGCCGCATGTGGCAGGGAGCGCGCGGTTATGGCTTGACTTCCAAGACAGGGCTTGCTAAACCGCCCTATTCCAACAGGAGAGAACCCGCATGGCCCGCGTCACCGTTGAAGATTGCACCCAAATCGTCCCCAACCGTTACGAGCTGGTGCTGCTGGCCGCCCAGCGCGCGCGCGATGTCTCCAGCGGCGCCCCGCTGACCGTGGACCGCGACAACGACAAGAACACCGTGGTGGCCTTGCGTGAAATTGCCGACCAGACCATCAGCCTGGACGACGTGCGCCATCACATCGTGCACGGCGTCAACCGCACCACCGATGCCAGCGAGGAAGACGAGGCCCTGTTGGCCATCGCCGGCGAAGCGGTGGACATCGAGGCCGACGCGGCGGTGGCCGGTGTGGCGATTGAAGAAGTGGAGTTTGAAGACACCGGCGTGGCCGGAGCCGAGGAAGAAACCGGTGAGCTGGACGGCGAGTTTGCCGACGAAAGCGGTGAAGATTTTGGCGCCATGGCCGACGGCGAGTTGATGGCCGGAGCCGAAGAAACGCTGTAATATCCGTGTGAATTATGCAAACGGGGCCGCTGGCCCCGTTTTGTTTGGTTAGCGCGACGGATTATGTGTGTCGTAGTAGGATTGAAGGCCGAGTTGGTTGGCAGCGACCTCTGAAAGCCGACACAGGCGCTCGGCCGTGAGGGTGGTCTTGGTAAGATAGTGGTTGCCTCCGTCCATCGCCCACAATTGGATACGAACATTGGCAAGCGTTTGCGTCAGGTCTGCCAGATTGCCGAAATGATCCATTTCGTTGGGAGCGTAGACGATTTGCCGTAAGGCCGTACCGATACCGGCAAGGGTGGACGCATAGTCCAAGTGCAGAGTCAAAAGCGCATCTTTGACGATAAGCTCCTTGTCCTGTGGCGTCATGTCCTTCTCGTCAACACCCTCGGTGACAGCTCCGCATTCCCAAAGATATTCAACATCATCGCTCAGGGGAATAACCTCCATATCCCGCAGTTCTTCCTTGCGGGCGTCGAACATGTCGGCTAAGCGCAACAGACGGGTTTTTTGATCGGCGATTTTCGTGCTCATGCGCTTAATATGGGCTCAAACCGCCACAGGGCAAGGGGGTGAGTTGCCAGACAGGCAAAAAAGTGGTGCGGCAGGGGCGGGAAGTGTTAGATTGGCGGCATGATTCGCCAATACGAGCTGATAGACAAGATTCAGGGCTACAACCCCAAGGCCGATGTGGCCCTCATCAACCGCGCTTATGTGTACTCCATGAAGGCCCACGGCAACCAGCGGCGGGCCAGCGGGCAGCCGTATCTCATCCATCCGCTGGAAGTGGCCGACATTCTGGCCGATTTGCACATGGACGATGCCACCATTGCGGCGGGGTTGTTGCACGATACGCTGGAAGACACCCTCTCCACCGCCGAAGAAATCAGGAAGCTGTTCGGCGACGATGTGGCCGAACTGACCGAGGGCGTCACCAAGCTTTCCAAGGTGACCTTTGGCGACAAGAGCGTTGAACAGGCCGAGAACTTCCGCAAGCTGCTGCTGGCGATGAGCCAAGACATCCGCGTGCTGATGATCAAGCTGGCCGACCGCGTGCACAACATGCGCACCATCGAGCACAAAAAGGCCGAATCGCAGCGCCGCACCGCCAAGGAGACGCTGGATATCTTCGCGCCGCTGGCCGACCGCATCGGGCTGCACGTGGTGAAGGCGGAGTTGGAAGACCGCGCCTTCAAAGTATTGCAGCCGGACGACTACGCCATGGTGGAAGAGCGCATGCAGGAATGGCGGGCGCAGGACAGTCTGGTGGACAAGGTAGTGGCCTTGCTGAAGGACGAGCTGAAGCAGGCCAAGATAGACGGCGAGGTGAGTGGGCGTGAAAAGGCGATTTACTCCATTTACCGGAAAATGGTGCGGAAAAGCTTGGCGTTCGACCAGCTGACCGACATCATTGCCTACCGCGTGGTGGTGGCTGGCAAGCGCGAGTGTTACGAGGTACTGGGGATGCTGCACGACCGCTTCAAGGCGATTCCCGGGCGGTTCAAGGATTACATTTCTGCTCCCAAGCCCAACGGCTACCAAAGCCTGCACACGGCAGTGGTGGGGCCGTTCGGCAACCGCATGGAGGTGCAGATACGCACCCGCGAGATGCACGACATCGCCGAAAACGGGGTGGCGGCGCACTGGCTCTACAAACCCGACCCCGGCATCGACAGCAAAAAGGAAGAGAAAAAAGACCCCAGCCTGAACCCCTACCGCTGGCTGAAGGGCTTGGTGGAACAGTTGCAAGGGGTGGATGACCCTACCGAGTTTTATGAAAACGCCAAGCTGGAGCTGTTCAACGACAACGTGTTCGCCTTTACCCCCAAGGGCGACCTTATCCAGCTGCCGCGCGGGGCCACGCCGCTGGACTTCGCCTACGCCGTGCATAGCAATGTGGGCCACAAAACGGTGAGCGCCAAGGTCAACGGCAGCGTGGTGCCGTTGCGCCGCGTGCTGAACAACGGTGACATGGTGGAAATCATCACTGCCAACAACCAGCAGCCCAACCCCGGTTGGCGCGACATGGTAGTGAGCAGCCGCGCGCGCGGCGCCATCAACCGCTTTTTACGCCAGCAGGAAGAAGTGGAACAACGGCGCATGGGGCGCGACATTCTGGAAAAGGCCGCCCGCCGCGACGGCTGGGGTTGGAGTGAAAAGGACATCCAAAAGGTGCTGGCGGCGTTTCCGGCCTCGCAGGAAATCCGCGATGTGGATACCGTGTTTCTGGCGCTGGGGCAGGGGCGGTTGTTCCCCCGCCAAGTGCACGAGGCGTTGTACCCCGGCGAAGCCCTGCAACCCGCCAAGGAGAAGAAGGACAAGCCCGCCAAAGGGAAGAAGGATGCCGCCACCCCGCAAGATGGCGACAAGACCGCCGGCAACATGGGGCTGGACGGCATGGTGGCGGGCATGGCCGTGCACTTCGCCAAATGTTGCAGCCCGTTGCCGCAGGAGGACATTGTGGGCATCATTTCCACCGGACGCGGCGTGAGCGTGCACATGCGCACCTGTCGCAACCTTGAGCAATTTGCCGACCAGCCCGACCGCTGGCTGCCGGTGGCGTGGAATGCCGCCGCGTTGGCAGGCGAAATGAAGATTTACGAGTGCCGTATCCGCGTGCATGCACGCAACGTGGATGGGGCGATCTCCAGCATCACCACTGCCGTGGCGGCCGACGAGGCCAACATTTTGGACATCGCCACCGAGCACCGTACCAGCGACAGCCTGACCCTGCGGCTGGAAATGCAGGTACGCACCAAGGAGCACCTCAACCGGCTTATCCAGCACCTTTCCGCCAACAAGCACGTGCTGAGCGTTGAGAAGATTTATGGGTGGACGTGATGATGGAGCGTGTCGAAGGAATTGGGGTTGATGTGTGTTCCATCGGCCGCGTGGAAGATGCCTTGGCCAAGCATGGCCCGCGTTTTGTAACACGGGTATTGCGTCCGGAGGAAGTGGAAGACGCCATGCCTGCCGCCAAACTGGCGCGGCGCTGGGCGTTGAAAGAGGCGGTGGCCAAGGCGCTGGGCAGTGGGATTGGTGGGGCGGTGGGGTTTCAGGATATTGCCCTGGGGCATACGGAGGCAGGCGCGCCCACCGTGACCGTGCGTGGCCATGAGGACAAACACTTCATGGCCAGTGTGAGTGATGATGCGGGGGTTGCGGTGGCGATGGTTGTGGTCATTACTCCCGAGGCATGAAAAAATCTTCCAGCTTGTCGACACGCCGCTGGATGGCAAGGAATTTGCGGTTGCGGCGCGGCCCATCCCACGGGCAGCTCATGGAGGTCAGTGCATGGAAGGAGGTCTGGATGCTCTGGGCGTTGCCCAAGTTCGAGAGGGCGGTGTCGTCGGGCAGGTAGGGGGCGCGCATGCTTTGCAGATGGGGCGGTTTTGGTGTAAAGCAAGGCCATGCCCACCCCAACCCAAGCCTCCCGCAAGACCGTGACCGTGCGTTATGTGGCGCGGGGGCGGAATTTCAGCAAGGTCTTGCATGTGCCCGCTTACCAGACGCTGGGCTGGGTGGTGAATGCCAGTGGCGTGTTGGCGTTGTACCCCGAGCTTGCGGCCTTGCAGGCGGCGGGCGGGGTGAAGGCTGGTGTGGGGGGCAAGGTTTTGGCCGCCGACAGTGTGCCGGAGGATGGCGCGGTGGTGGATGTGTATGTGCCGATTGATGCGGCGGCCCTGCCACGGGTGCGGGCATTGCGCGCGGCGGGCCGCTTGCCAGCAGGCGATGAATAGCCGACACTTGCGGCCAATTGCAACGCTTGGCGTATGTTGGCGCGGGTAACAGAAAGGATGATGATGGGAAACAAAACGTTGGCCATGCGCCTGTGGGAAATGCTGAAAACCTTGGTGATTGCCGCCTTTTTGGCGTTCTTTTGCATCCGCGGGTTTGTGTTCGAGCCATTCAAGATACCCTCGGGCAGCATGATGCCGACATTGCTGGTGGGTGATTTTCTGTTCGTTTCCAAGTTTGCCTACGGCAACCGCTTGCCGCTGACCGACTATTTCTTCTGGCAGCGCGAGCCGGAGCGCGGCGATATCGTGGTGTTCAAGATGAAGGGCACCAATTTGCCCGGCAGCTTCTTTGGCTTGGGTGATACGCTGTTCATCAAACGGCTGGTGGGGCTGCCCGGCGACCGCGTGATGTACAAGGATAAAGTGCTTTACATCAACGGCGAAGCGCAGGCGCAGACCGAGGTGGGCACCTTCCGTGGACGCAACAGCATGGGCACGCCCATCGAGGCCACCGTGTTGGATGAGCAGTTGGGCGACGTGCGCCACAATATCATGGTGGATGCCGGCACGCAGGGCATTGACGTCGCCGAGCAAACCGTGCCCCCCGGCATGTACGTGATGATGGGCGACAACCGCGACAACAGCCGCGATGCCCGCTTTTGGGATTATCCGGACTGGGGCTACGTGCCCCGCGCCGACCTGATGGGGCGGGCCGAGTTCATCTGGTGGAGTTGGGACGCCAACTGGATGCCGCGTTTGGAACGGCTGTTTACCAGCCTGCGTGCCCACCATGAAGGCCCTGCCCATGCCGGATAAGGCTGCCGTGCAGTGGTGTGAACAGGTGCTGGGCCACCGCTTTGCCGACAGCGCCTTGTTGGCGCAAGCCCTGACCCACGGCAGCACCGGCCACAAGCCGACCTACGAGCGGCTGGAGTTTCTGGGCGACCGCGTGCTGGGTTTGGTGGTGGCCGAGATGTTGTACAAGGCTTTCCCCGATGCCAATGAGGGCGAGATGGGGCGCCGTCATGCCGCCCTGGTGCAGGGCAGCCTGTTGGCCGAGATGGCAGAAACATGGGGATTGGCCGCACACTTGCGCATGGGCGGCGATACCGCGCCCACGACGGGCATTTTGGCCGATGTGGTGGAGGCGGTGCTGGGGGCGGTGTATCTGGACGGCGGGTTGGATGCGGCGGCAAGGGTGATTGGGTGTTTCTGGCATGACAAACTGCCTGTGCTGGACGGCTACGATGCCAAGACCCGTCTGCAAGAGTTGTTACAGGCGCAAAAGTTGCCGACGCCACAGTATGAAGTTGTCGAGAGTCTGGGCCCCGACCACGCCCGCGAGTTTACCGTGGAAGCCCGTTGCACGTTGGGGGCCGCGCGGGGCCGTGGCCCCAGCAAGCAGGCTGCCAGCATGGCGGCGGCGGCAGAGCTGCTGAAGGTGGTGGAGGTAGGGCATGGCTGAGGTATCGCGCTGCGGCCTGGTGGCCTTGGTGGGCGCGCCCAATGTGGGCAAAAGCACATTGATGAACGCGCTGGTGGGGCACAAGGTGGGCATCGTTTCCCCCAAGGCCAACACCACCCGTGTGGTGGTGCGCGGCGTGCGACAGGAAGGTACGGCGCAGCTGGTATTTGTGGATACGCCGGGGCTGAATACAAGTACAAAAGCCTTCGACCGCCAACTGGTGCAGCAGGCACGCGGCAGTTTGGCCGACGCCGATGTGGTGGCGCTGGTGATCGATGCCACGCGCGGCTTTGACGCCCAAGCCAAGGCACTGGCGGAAAGCTTTGCGGCGAAGCCCGACATGCAGGTGTATGTGCTGGTCATCAACAAAATGGACAAGCTGACCCCGCGCAGCAAGGTGCTGGAACTGATGACCGCCGCGCAAGCGTATGGCTGTTTTACCGAGGTGTTTGCGGTATCGGCAACCAAGGGCGGCGGGGTGGACGACATTGCCCCTGCACTGGCCAAGTTGCTGCCGGAAGGCCCATGGCTGTTTGCGCCAGACCAAGCCACCGACATGCCGCTGCCGCTGCGGCTGGCTGAAGTGACCCGCGAAAAGGTGATGCTGAATTTGCATGAGGAGGTGCCGTATGCCGTCGGCGTGGTGACCACCCTGCTGGCCGATGACGAGGCGCCCGTGCTGGTGCAGCAAACCCTGCTGCTGGCGCGCGATGCCCACAAGCCCTTGGTGCTGGGCAAGGGGGGCGGCATGCTGAAGCGTATCGGCAGTGCCGCGCGGGAAGAGATGCAAACCCTGCTTGGCAAAGGTGTGCGGCTGGAGTTGCAGGTGGAGGTGAAGCCCCGCTGGCTGGAGCAACAAAACCTGCTGGCCGAGATGGGCGTGTTGAACATGGATACCGGCGATGGCGACGCGTGATGGCGAGGCGCTGTTGCTGGGGGTGCGTCCGTTGGGCGAGCAGGGGGTGATGGCGACGTTGTTCTCCCGCGAGTATGGCACCGTACGCGGCCTGCTGCGCAGCGGCAAAGGCATGCTGGCTGGCGATACGGTGCGCTTCAGCCATGCGCGGCGGCTGGAAAACCAATTGGGTAAACTGCGGTGCGAGGTGGCGGTCAGCCGCGCGGCGTTGTTGATGAACGACACGACGGCGGCCTATGTGGCGGCCTATCTGGCCGAGCTGACCCGTGCCCTGCTGCCGGAAGATCACCCGTATGAAGCCGTCTATGAAGCCTTTTTCGCGGTTTGGCAGGGGCATCTGCCATGGTGGCGGCGGCTGGCTGAGCTGGAACGCAGCGTGCTGGCGGCGGTGGGCTACGGCCTGAGTTTGGCCGACGATGCCGTGCCCTGCGCGGCGGGGGCCGAGTTGTGCTACGTTTCACCCAACAGCGGGCGGGCGGTCAGCCGTGCCACGGGCGCGCCGTATGTGGCGAAACTGCTGGAGCTTCCGGCGATATGGGGCGGGGTGCCTTGCAGTGAGGCCGAGGATGCCCTCCGTGCCTTGCGGCTTACCGGCAGCTTTCTGGGGAAATCTTTACACGGAAAAGAGTTGACCGCGCGCACGCGGCTGGTGGAGCATCTGCTAGGCGGCTTGCAATCACAAGGAGAGAACGATGCGCAAGGGAGTATGGATGATGGCGGTTTTGGCAAGCGTTTCGGCGGGGGCAGCGCAGGCTGACACGGCGCTTTTGGCGGGTGGGTGTTTTTGGTGCCTTGAGCATGACTTGAAAAAGGTGGAGGGGGTGACGGAGGTCGTTTCCGGTTACAGTGGTGGCACGATTGAGAATCCGACCTACCAAAACTACCATGACGACATCCCCGGCCAAGAGCCCCATGTGGAGGTGGTGCAGGTGACGTATGACCCTGCCGTCATCGGTTATGCCAAACTGCTGGATACCTACCTGCGCAAAATAGACCCCACCGATGGTGGCGGACAGTTTTGCGACAGGGGCGCGGCGTACCGTCCGGTGATTTACGTGGCCGGCGAGGGCGAGCGTGCGGTTGCCGAAGAACGTTTGGCTGCTGCCGCCAAACTGTTGGCGCAACCGTTGCAGGTGGACGTGCTGCCGGCCCGCACCTTTTGGCCGGCGGAAGAGTATCATCAGGAGTATGCCGACAAAAACCCCACCCGTTACACTTACTACCGCTGGCGCTGTGGGCGCGATGCAAAGGTGAAAGAGGTTTGGCAGGGGCGTTAGCGGTCGCCGAGGCGTTGTTCCTTGCCACAGACAAGGCACCAGTTCGGACGGTCGTTGTTGAGGGCTGCGGCAGGGGGCTCTTCACCGCTGAGCTGGCGGCCGACCTTTTGCCATGCCTTGTCGATGGCCTCGAAAGAAAAACCGAAACCGATGCCGATGCTGGATTCTTGGGGCGCTGCGGCAGGGGTGATGCCACTGCTGGACGCGGCAGGAGCAAGTCCCAGCATGCCGCCCTCGGGGAAACCGGTTTTGCCGATATGTGTCGCGCAACCGCCAAGCCCCGCAGCGGGCAGGCCGATGAGGGCAATACAAAGGGACTTGGCGCGGTTCATGACGATGATATGGGCAGGGGCTAGGCCGCTTTCAAGGGGCATGCTAGGGTGGGGGCCGTTCCAATCGAAGAAAGGCTTGTCCCATGAGCATCTGCAAACCTGTTGTCGTCGGCAAAGACGGCGTGGCCAAAGTGACATTCGCCAACGACAAGCCCTTGGCCTTCATGGCGGGCACCTGCGCGCTGGAAAGCCGCGACATCACCATGAAAACGGCGGAGACTCTGAAAGAGCTGAGCGAGCGGCTTGGCTTCGGGCTGGTGTACAAGGGCAGTTTCGACAAAGCCAACCGCACCAGCGCCAGCGGCAAGCGCGGCATGGGGCTGGAGGAGGGCCTGAAGCTGCTGGCCGAGGTGCGGGCCCAGTTTGGTGTACCCGTGCTGACCGACGTGCACGAGCAGGCGCAGGTGGCGGCGGTGGCCGAGGTTGTGGATGTGATCCAGATTCCGGCCTTTCTCTCGCGCCAGACCGACTTGTTGGTGGCCTGTGGTGAAGCGGCGGTGAAGCATCCCGGGCTGGCGGTGAACATCAAGAAGGGCCAGTTCATGGCGCCGCAAGACATGCTGCCCGCTGCCGCCAAGGTGGCCAGTACCGGCAGCGAAGCGATTCTGCTCACCGAGCGCGGCGCCACCTTCGGCTATGGCAACTTGGTGGTGGACATGCGCAGTTTCCCCATCATGGCGGGCAGCGGTTATCCGGTGATTCATGATGCCAGCCATTGCGTGATGATGCCCAGCGTGCGCGGCGACAGCAGTGGTGGCGACCGCAGCTTCATTCCGCCGCTGGCGCGGGCCGCCGTGGCGGTGGGCGTGGCCGGGTTGTTTATCGAAACCCACCCCGACCCTGCCAACGCCTTTTCCGACAAGGAAACGCAGGTGCCGCTGGCCGAGATGGAGCACTTGCTGCACCAGCTGCTGCAACTGGACGTGGTGGCCAAAACCCAAATTGCCTTGCCCACCGCCGGCTGAGGATGAAAAACCCCCGCCGCCGCCTGCTGCAAATGATCGTGCCGCTGCTGGTGGTGCTGCTGCTGGCTTATACCGCCAACCAGTTGGTGGGGGGTGAGAAAGGCATCTTCACCTGGCGCCTGCTGCGCGACCAAGTGGCCATGCTGGAGCAGCAAAACGCCCAGCTGCAAGCCGAGGTGGCCCGCCTCAACAAGCAGGTGGAACGCCTGAAAAAGCCTGTCGATGCCGACTTTATGGACGAAATGGTGCGCAAAACCCTGCCGCTGGCGAAGCCGGGGGAAGAGATTATTTTGATTTCGCCGAGTGGTTAGGGGGTGCGTCCGTTATCATCTTCATAACGTACGCGGAATTCTGGGGGGATACTGTCTTTGAGAGCCAGGCCACGGGTGCGCATGCTGTTGGCGGTTTCGTTGATGATGTTGATGGTATGGTCGGCCGGGATGGCATTGGCCTCGGAGCCGATGGCGTTCTCCAGCGCGGAGATGACAAAGTCGACCGCACCGGTGAGGTTATGGCGGACGTCGTCGGGGAGCTTGTCGAGGTTGTCTGTTCCAATCAGTGAAGCGGAAACAAGGTTTTGCAGTGTATTGCCGCAAAACATATCGGCATACTGGATGTCACGCGGTGTATGCGGAGAGCGTCCGCCAGACTCGCGGATGCTTTCCAGAAAACGCCCTTGCTTGGTGTCGTAGCGCATGCCCAGTGCAAGGCCGATAAGTGTCCGGTGGATGTCAATTTCTTCGGCACGGCAGTAGTTGATAACAGCGGTGTACAGGGGCTGCTTGCCTTCAAAGCGTTTCAGGGCCGTGCTGGCAAGGGCGATAATGCGGTTGCGGTCGATATCGATGATAACGTTACCCATGGGAGACAGTATGGTTCGTGGGGCGGAGATATCAAGTAGCCTCTTGGCAATGACGCCGATTGCGGCCATGGTGGCGGTATGAAAGCATTCGTATTCCCCGGGCAGGGCAGTCAGCAGGTGGGCATGGCGGCGGGGTTTATGGCCCATGCGGCCACGCGGGAGCTGTTCGAGCAGGCCGATGATGCCTTGGGGATGCACTTGGCGCGTCTGATGCGTGAAGGGTCGGAGGAAGAGCTGCGGGCCACCCACAACGCCCAGCCCGCGCTGTTGTTGGCAGGGTATGCGGCGGCGCGGTACGTGGTGGGCCAAAGTGGCAAAGCGTTGCCGGAGTTGGCAGGCGCGGTGGCCGGTCACAGTCTGGGTGAATACACGGCAGTCTGCGTGGCGGGAGGCATGGGGCTTGTTGAGGCTTTGCAGTGTGTGCGCCTGCGTGGTGAGGCAATGACCCGTGCGGTGCCCCAAGGGCAGGGGGGCATGTGTGCGGTGCTGGGTCTGGAAAAGGAAGTGCTGGCACCTCTGGCAGCGGCCCATGGCGTGACCGTGGCCAATGACAATGCGCCCGGGCAGTTGATTCTCTCCGGCCCGTTAGATGGATTGGCGGCGGCGGAAGTTGCAGCTAAGGAGGCTGGTGCCAAACGGGTGCTGCGCTTGAACGTGGCGGGGCCGTTCCATACCGCTGCCATGCAGCCTGCGGCCGAAGCGGTGGCGGCATTTCTGGCGGCGCACCCACTGGCGGAGCTGGCGGTGCCGTGCACGATGAACGCCACGGCAGCGGCTACCCGGGCGCCGCAAGAGGTTGCGGGCAATCTGGTGGCGCAAATCACCAGCCCGGTGCGTTGGCGTGAGAGCATGGCGGCCTTGGCCGAAGTCGGCGTGACCCAGGTTGTGGAGTTGGGATGTGGCAAGGTGCTGACGGGGCTTGCCCCCCGCTGCGATGCACGGTTGGCGGTGGTGGCGTTGGATGGGCCTGAAACGGCGGATGCGTGGTTGGAAGCGGTGTTGGGTTGACTTTGTATACGCGTGGATGTATCAGACTAAGTTATGAAAGACTCGAAATCTGCCAAGGAACATCCTATCAGTAAGGCCTATGTTTGGGGGCGGGCGCGTGGCCGCAACTTGTTTGTTGAAGTACAGAAAAGTTTTGAGCAGCAAATCAAAAAATCGGAGTCTTGGATAGAAGGCTTTTCCTCAGAGGATAGGCAGGACTACATCAATGGTATCCGGCATATGCTTGCAGCCGAGGGGTATGTGGGCGATATGGAGTTTACGTCGGGTCAGTATGGTTGGGAGCTTGCTTTGGAGGGGCAGCAGTTTGTCCTGACCCTACAGACTGCCTATCAAACGTATGGGGACCGTAAAAGTGATGAAGAGATTTTGGATATTGCCGTGCGTGTGGCCGAACGGATGGCGGCAGAAGCTGGTCAGGACAAAGCGGGTCGTCTGAATTGATAACACCTTAATTTTGTTACTCTTGTGCCAGAAGGGGAGATGAGCGCCTTGACCTATGACCAGATTGTGACCCTCCTTGGCCGTCGGCTGGGAAAGCTTGCCAATATGCATGACGTGATGGCGTTGGACTTGGACGGGTTGCCGTTTGAGAAGATTACCCCATTGCCCAAGCCGGAGAACAACCCCGAGGCGCGCGGTTTATCATTTACCGGTTGGGCGAGGTGGGCGAGAACCTGTGGGAAGTGGTGACGCTGGATGCGGGGACCTATACCCCGCATATTCATCAGCATACGCCTGCCAATTTCCATTTGGTGTACGGGGAGGGGGTGGTGTATTTGCGGCGGCGGGAAGGGTTTATACGTGAAGCCCGTTATGTTCCCTATCTCGGTGGTGAGCGCATGGAGGTTCCGGCGGCAACGTCGCATGGGTTCTATGTGACGTGTCCGACGGTGTTTCTGTCGGTTCAGTTGGAGGGCAAGCGGATTATGGATACCACCACCAACCCGCCGAAGATTGATTTTGTGGATGATGTGAGGTTTCAAGGCTGGTTTAAGGACGCAAAAATGCGGGAGATGATTGCGGCTTCGAAGATAGCGCGCTTTATGCGAAGCGATGAGCTTGAGCGGGTCTAACCCGTAAGATACGTCCTGCCCCGTTGACGGCCCATGGGGCCTCTGTTACAACCTTGGCCGACACTGCACAAAAATTCAGCAATCTATGAAGGAGACGCACGCACATGGCCACCGAACAAACGCTCAGCATCATCAAGCCGGATGCGGTGAAAAAGAACGTCATCGGCCAAATCATCGCCCGCTTTGAGGCCGCTGGCCTGCAGGTGAAAGGCGCCCGCATGATGCACATGACCCGCGAACAGGCCGAGCAGTTTTACGCCGAGCACAAGGAACGCCCCTTCTTTGGCGAGTTGGTGGACTTCATGACCTCGGGCCGGTGCGTACCGATGGTGCTGGAAGGCGAAGGCGCCATTTTGAAAAACCGCGAGCTGATGGGCGCCACCAACCCCACCAAGGCCGAGGCCGGCAGCATCCGCCACGACTTCGCGCTGCCCTGCACCGACCTTTCGGCCAATGCCGTACATGGTTCCGACAGCCCGGAAAGTGCCGCCCGCGAGATCGCGTTTTTCTTCGGAAAATAAGCCATGCCCAAGGCGCCCACACGTTTCTGCAACCTCGGTGATTTGAGCGGTATGGATGCCGATGGCGTTTGCAGCAAGGTGATGGACACTTTTACCAACGCCCGTTTGGCAGGAACGCCTTTGGGGCTTGTTTATGTTGGCTACAATGGTTCTACAAAGGCGTTTGACGCTGATGTAACGCCGTATAGGGTAACGTCATCCCTTCAGGAGATTCCCGACACCACCTCCCATGGGCGTTGACAAGCGGGCTTTGACACCGTCCAATGGCGGCATGAAACATGCCGCTTTTTTATGTCTGCTGCTGGTGTCTGCCGTGGCCCGTGCGCAGGTGATGCCTGCGTCCATTCCGGTGGAGGCCGAGGCCTTGGCGCCGGTGTCCGTCACCCAGCCGCCGCCGCCCGTGGCGCCGTTTATGGTGAAAGACGTACAGATAACGCTGGAGGAAGCCGAAGGCTTCAACCGCGATGCCGCATTAATCGCCGCCGCCCGCATGGCTCTGCCCTCCGCCTTGGCGCAGCTTGCGGTGCCGATGAGCGCCGATAAGGCCGAGGGTATCGCCAACAGCGTGGGTGACCCCATGCAGTTTGTCAAAAGCTACAAGATTATCAAGGAAGTGCTGGTTCCCTCCTATACGCTGACGGTGGATTTGGCCTTCAACGGCGACAAGTTGCAAAGCAACTTCGGGGCTGTCGTACCGGTGGCCGAGGAACCCATGGCGGGTGACGTGGCGGTCGTCAGCGAAACCGGGGGGCTTGAACAGCCGGTACCGCCCGTGAGGCAAAGCTTGCGGGTGGAGATTGCGGGGGCCGGTGCACAAGACGCCCTGCTGGCCAAACTGGCTGCCGCTGGCCTGCAACCGCAATGGGAGATGCTGGCCCGCGATGGCGGGCGTATCGGCGTGGCCACGCCGCTGGATGCACAGGGATTGTGGAAAAAGCTCAATGATATGGGTCTGCACGCCGCCATGGATGGCGAGACCCTTGTGCTGACCGAGTAAGCCTGTGCCGATGCGTCAACTTTTGCTGCAACTTCCGGTGAACGACAACCATAGCGCCCAAGCCTTCGTGCCCACCAAGGGCAGCGCAGCCGCGCAGGAAACCTTGGCGGGCTTTGCACCGACAGGGGAGGCCCACGACGGCCAAACCCTTCTGCTGCTGGGGCCCGCAGCCAGCGGCAAAAGCCACTTGCTGAACATCTGGCAGCAAACCCACGCGGGCAATCCGCTGGCGATTGCGGTGGATGACCTGCAAAGCCTGAATGCGGCGGCGCAGGAGGCGTTGTTCCATACCTTCAACCACCTTAAAGAGCAAGGCGGCGCCCTGCTGGTGGCCGGTTGCGTACCGCTGGCAGGCATGACCCTGCTGCCCGACCTGAAAAGCCGCCTGGCCACGGCACGGCAGGTTGATATTGCACCGCCCGACGATGCCGAATTGCAGGCATTGGTGGGCAAGTGGGCGTCCGATCGCCAACTGCACCTGCCCGATGCGGTGGTAGGCTACCTGTTGGCGCGGGCCGAGCGCAGCCCTGCGGCGTTGCAAGGCTTGGTGGCGGCGCTGGATACCCTCTCGCTGGAGCAGAAACGGGCGGTGACCGTTCCTTTGGTAAAGCAGATACTGCAAGGCTAGCGGGCGCTTCAATGTGGTTTTTGCGCCATGCGGTTGTAACTTTCCGGCATCAAAAAAGTATAAAAACACGCATAGGTTGTGCCAATTGCTTGTAATGCAAAATTCCTGACCCATAACGCTTGTATGGGACACGCAACTGTCAGGAACTCCTGTTGCCGGTGCATGATGCTGGCGGTGGGCTTTTTGTGTGCCACCATCCTGTTTGCCATGGGTATCTATTTGTTTATCCATGCTGACGACCTTGTTTTGAGGCGGCAGGTCTTGGGCAGCGAGGCCGAGCTTGGCATGAAGCGCCTGCATGAAATGCTGGTCTTTGGACAGGTGCTGGCAGGGTTTACCGCCTTGACCTCGGTGTACGTGGCCAAGCGCCTGTGTGACAAATGGCAGAATCCTGCCGACAGGGAGCCGCTGATACGCTAAGAACATGGGCGATTAATCCACCTTTTCCGGCGCCGGCCAACTTTCCATCAAGGGGGGAACCCGCTACACTCCTGGCGCAAGGGCAGGGGAGTGGCATGCGGATTTGGTTTGTGACGATATTCATGGCGTTGCTGTTGGCAGGTCAGCCATACGCGGCCCCTCGCGCCAGTTATGCCGAGGCCGTGCGGGCTGCCGCCCCCAGCGTGGTCAACATTTTTGCCCTCAAGCGTGTCTTCACCCGGGCCGCACCGCAGCCCTACACCAACGACCCGCTATACAACCAGCTGCTGGCCGGTCAGGGGCAGGTGCAAACCCGCATCCAGAACAGCTTGGGCAGCGGGGTGATTGTCGACCCGTCCGGCATCATGGTGACCAACCTGCACGTGATTGCAGGGGCAGCGGCGATGAAGATCGTGCTGGCCGACGGCCGCGAGATCGGCGCCCGCCTGATCAACAGTGATGAAAAGCTGGATTTGGCGGTGATGAAGCTGGACGTACCCCCCGGTACCAGCCTGCCCGCCGCCCGCTTTGCCGACAGTGACACCCTGCAAGTGGGTGACGTGGTGCTGGCGGTGGGAAACCCCTACGGCATCGGCCAGAGCGTCAGCATGGGCATCGTCAGCGCGGTGGAGAGGACGGCGGTGGGGCTGAGCAATTATAGCCAGTTCATCCAAACCGATGTCTCCATCAACCCCGGCAACAGCGGCGGCGCGCTGATTGACAGCACCGGCGCGTTGGTGGGTATCAACACCGCCATTTTCAGCAAGGCGGGCGATGCGCAGGGCATCAGCTTTGCCATCCCCGCCAATTTGGTGCGTACCGTGGTGCGCGAGATTGTCAGCACGGGCCGCGTGGCGCGGCCGTGGTTTGGCGCGGTGGGGCAGAACGTCACCCGCGCACTGGCCCAGCGGCTGGGGCTGCCCAGTGCGCAGGGGGTGTTGGTGAGCGAGGTGGTGGCGGGCAGTCCGGCAGCCACGGCGGGCCTCCGTGCGGGGGATATCATTCAGGCGTTGGATGGCCGCGCGGTAGCCGATACTTCGGCGCTGAACGACCGCATCCTCACCGACGGCAAACTGCTGGACAAAGCCGTTCCCCTGACCGTTTGGCGCGAAGGGCAGGTGCTGACCATCCCGATCACCTTTGAAGAACTGCCCGCCCGCCGCGCCTCCGACCAAGCGGTGCTGGGCGGCACCGGCCCGCTCACCGGCGCACGGGTGGAGGCGTTGTCTCCGGCGCTCAACGTGGAATTGGACGTGGCCCTCAACCGCGAAGGAGTGGCAATTGTAACCCCGCCGCCGCCCAGCAGCCGTTTGGGGTTGCGCTTGCAGGCGGGTGATATTCTGTTGGAAATCAACAACCGCACCATCGCTTCGCTGGCCGATGCCACCCGCGCCGCCGCCGAACGTGCGCAAAGCTGGCAGGTGAAACTCCAGCGCGGTGGGCGGGTGTTGAATGTGGTGGCACAGTAGGAAAGGGACACAATGAGCTTGGAATACTTCCATTACGATGGTTCGCAGGACTTGAAGGATTTGGTTGCAGAAACAAATGGTCCGAAGGTCCTTCCCTTTTTGCAGGCCTTCCAAACAACTCAGACGTGCATCATGTTCGATGATATCCACTCCAAAATCAGCGCAGAAGAGTTTATTGAAACAACCCGAAAGCTCTATGTCAAACCAGACTCGATTTATGGTGAGAGCGCATACACGCCATTGATGGCACGGCTTTACGAAACGCTGGAAAAAAGGGGCTTCGGCATTGTCTCGGAAGGAGGGCGCGAATTTTTGTATGAAAAGAACAAAAGCTATCATCATGAAAAAAAGTTTCTTTTGCGCTATGAAAACAAAAAGGAAAAACAGTTTTCATGTCCGGCACTGGTGGCGGCTTCCTATCTTTACCGGCTTGGATATTTCGATGGTGAAAAGATTGCCCCATTGTGGGGAGAGTCACCAAACAACCAAAGCGCAAACATTTTAACGGTGCTTCCTTCCCGCTACCTGCAGGTTGAGGCAAATGCACAATCGATTATTCAATTGGTTGATGCCGCGTTTTTAAAAAGAATCAATTGGTACTTCTATTCATGACCCAACCCCTTGCCGCCAAACTGCGTCCGACCTCGCTGGCCGAGGTGGTGGGGCAGGAGCACCTGACCGCTGAAGGCGGCGTGTTGGCGCGGTTGGTGGCGGCGCAAACGCCGCAAAGCCTGATTTTATGGGGCCCGCCCGGCTGTGGCAAAACCACGTTGGCGCAGATTTACGCGCAGGCATTCGGGGCCGATTTTGTGCAGCTTTCGGCTGTACTGGCAGGGGTGGCCGATGTGCGGAAGGTGGTGGATCAGGCGCAAACCGTGGCGGGGCTGGGGCGCAAGACCTTGTTGTTCGTGGATGAGATTCACCGTTTCAACAAAAGCCAGCAAGACGCCTTTCTGCCTCATGTGGAAAGCGGCCTGTTGACCTTGGTGGGGGCGACCACCGAAAACCCCAGTTTTTCCCTCAACAACGCGCTTCTTTCCCGCGCGCAGGTGTTGGTTTTGAAGCCGCTGGATGAGGCGGCGCTTGCCCGCGTGCTGGCCCATGCCGAGACCGAGGTGGGCGGCTTGCTGCTGACCGATGACGCCCGTAACGTGTTGGTACAGATGGCCCATGGCGATGCACGCAGTTTGCTCAACATGGTGGAGACGTTGGCGGCACAACCGCCCCCCGATGTTTTATCGCCGGAAACCCTGTCATCCTACCTCCCCAAACGCATGGCCAATTACGACAAGGGGGGCGATTGGCACTACGACCTCATTTCCGCCCTGCACAAAAGCGTGCGCGGCAGCGACCCCGACGCGGCGCTGTACTACTTGGCCCGCATGCTGGAAGGCGGTGAAGACGGCATGTATCTGGCCCGCCGCCTCATCCGCATGGCGGTGGAAGACATCGGCCTTGCCGATCCGCAGGCTTTGCCGCTGGCGGTGGCGGCGCAACAGGCCTTCCATACCATGGGCAGTCCGGAAGGCGATTTGGCGCTGGCCGAGGTGGCGGTCTATCTGGCGTTGGCGCCCAAAAGCATCGGGGTGTATGAGGGCTTCGGGCAGGCGCGGGCGCTGGCCAAACAGACCGCCGAGCTGGCACCGCCCAAGCATATCGTCAACGCCCCCACCAAGCTGATGAAAGAGCTTGGTCACGGCGAAGGCTATGCTTACGACCCCGCCACCGCCGACGGCTTTTCCGGCCAGAACTATTTTCCGCCGGAGATGGCAGGACGGCCGGCCTTTTACCGTCCGGTAGAGCGCGGGTTCGAGCGCGAGATGCACAAGCGTTTGGCCTACTTTGCCAAATTGCGGCAGCAAAAACAGGGCAAGATGTAGGCAGCCGCTTTGCGGACAGTGCCTCAAAGCCTCCATACTTCATGGCATGACCGACCGCCGTCAGCATGTACGCTGTACCCCCCGTTGCGCGCCCCCCCATGTGGCGTTGCTTTTGGGCGCCAATGCCAGCGTGCGGACATTGAAGACCATGTTCCCTTATTTGGCCGACCATGCAACGCTGACCGTCCAGCATGGCCCGGGCGTTGAAAACGAGCCTTTGCTGTGGGGGCTTGACGCGCTTGATCCGGCCGGCAGTATGGCGGCGCGGCTGGATGTCGAATTCGTCATTCCGGATGGATGGTGAGGGAGATTACCTGCGTTTCAGCGCCTTGTGCCACCCGTTGCTGGCAAAACGCGAGCCCGTGCGATTTGCCGAGTTGTACCATGGTTGGCGGATGGTTGAACTCTGCCCGTTTGCCATGGGTGCCCAAACGCTGGTAGCGCAAAGTGACATCCGTTTTGAGGCGCAGCAGGTGGTGCGGCGGGAAATCCCCACAACATTGGCGTTTGGCGCCCATGATCCTCTGACACCGGAAGAAGACCGCTTGCGTTGGCAAGGACTGCTACCCCATGCGCGTACCTTTGTGGAAGACAACGGTGGCCACCTTTTGCTCGCCGAACGGCCCGCCTTTGCCAAAAGCCTGTGGCAAGGGCTTGCCGAGCGCCCCGTCTCGCTGGCACACTCGGTGGCATGAACGATACCCTGCCATGCCTCGAGCAGCGCCCCGCCAACCTGCAAAATCCGCCGGTGCTGGTCATTTTGTGCGGGGTGAACAGCGGCGCTTACCTGTTTGAGCCCGCGCTGCAGGCGTTCGGCAGCACGCACCACTTGCTTATCTTCAATACCCCCGGCGTGGCGGGTATGCCCTTGCCCATGCCGTTTACGGTGGAAGCCTACGCCAAGCTGGTGGCCGACATGCTGGATGCGCGCGGTATCGGCACCTTCAACCTTCTGGGGCACAGCTTGGGGGGTTTTGCCGCCCAGCAACTGGCCCACCTGATGCCGGAACGGGTGGAGCGGCTGGTGCTGGTCTCCACCTCGCGCGGGCAGCCCGATACCACCCGCGATCTGCCGCTCATCAAGGCGCGCAGCGGCCTGAGCTTTTGGGAGCAGGCGCAGGCCATTGCCGGCGACCCGCACACCCGCTTGAAGCCCTACTTCGGTGATGCCTTTCCGGTACAGCACCCCGCCGCCTATGCGCGGTTTATCGAACAGCGGCAGAAGTATCTGCCCAAAACGGCGGTTTCCATGGCGCATTTCTCGGCGGGGGCGGCGTTTTCCAGCCGTCGTTGGGTGGGAGGACTCGCCATGCCGGCGTTGGTGGTCCAAGGCAGCGACGACGTGATGATCAGCGCCCGCGCCGCCCGCAAACTGGCGGCGGCGTTGCCCCATGCCCGCTATCTGGAGCTTTACGGCGTCGGCCATTTCCCGATGTTGGAGCATGAGTGCTTCTACCCTGTGGTGGGGCGTTATCTGGCAGGACATCCGGAAGGCGTGGAGCAAGAGCACCGCCCGCCGGGGGTGCTGCGCCGCCTGTATCAACAATGGTTTACCCTTCATGGCTAAGTCGGTGTTTGTCACCCTTGCCGTGCCAGCCGCCGCCGAGGGCCAGCGGCTGGATCGCTTTTTGAAAACGGCCCGCAAGGACCTTCCCTTCGCCCTGGTGCAAAAACTCGCCCGCACCGGTGTCATCTGCGTTGACGGCAAGCGCGCCAAGCCCGACCAGCGCCTGTTGGCAGGACAAATGCTGACGCTGCCCCCCGCCCAGTCACCGGCACCGCTTACCAGTCGTCCGCTGGTCTTGGGTGAAGAAGAAAAAAATAAAATAAATAATATGGTTGTTTATGAAGATGAATTGATGCTGGTTATCAATAAACCTGCTGGCCTGCCCGCCCAAGGGGGCAATGGCATCGTGCGCAGTGTCGACCGCTTGCTGGCCGCCCATTACGGTGAAGGCAACGCCCCCAAGCTGACCCACCGGATTGACCGCGACACCACCGGCCTGCTGGTGCTGGCCAAAACCCGTGCTGCAGCGGCGCATATCACCAAGCAGTTTGCCGACCGCAAGGTGGGAAAAGTCTATCTGGCGCTGCTTTCCGCCATACCGGAACAGGCTGAGGGGGATATCCGCGCCCCATTGGCCAAACAGGCGGCACGGGGTGGCAGCCGTGCGGTGGTGCACGGGGAAGGGGACTTCGCCCACACCGCTTACAAGGTGGTGAAACGGCTGGAGGGTAATCTCGCTTTGGTGGAAGCCACCCCTCACACGGGCCGGATGAACCAGCTGCGCGCCCACTTTGCCCACATTGGCTGCCCGCTGGTGGGCGACGGCAAATACGGTGGCAAAACATGTAAGGATATCGCCAAAAAATTGGGCGCCGGCCGCGAAATTCCATTGTACCTTCATGCATGGAAACTGGCGCTGGAACACCCCGAAAGCGGCAAAGCGCTGCGGCTTACCGCGCCCTTACCCGCGCATTTCAAGGCCTTGACCTGACCGGTGTTTGGCGGGCACAGTGCCAACCATAGCAAGAACAAAGGGCTTTCCGATGACCGACGACACCAAACTGCCTGCCCGTACCATCGCCAAGCCGCGCCGCAGCTGGGGAAAACGCCTGCTGCTTGCCACCGGACTGCTGGTGGTGCTGGCCGCAGGTGTGCTGGGCGCCGCCTTTGTGTGGGTGCAGAATGCCGACTTGGCGCCTTATGCGGTCGGCTTTGTGGAAAAGCAAACCGGCCTGAAAATGGTGGCCGAGGGCCCGCTGACCATCAAATTGTTGCCCAGTCCGGCCTTGCGCGCCGAGAAGCTGACCATCCCCGCTTTCCGTGGCGACAAGCCGCTGCTGGTGGTGAAGGATGCCGACATCAAGCTGAAATGGGGGAGCGGTCTGGCGTTCTGGCAGGGCATCACGCTTGACAGGTTGGTGATGACCGACCCCACCGTGTACCTGCTAAAACCGAAGTCTGGCCCGGCCAACTGGCAGAGCGCCGAAGTGTACCAAGAGCAGCAGGAACATGCGGCGGAGGGCGACGGCAATGACTTTTCGCGCAGCGACAAGCTGCCGATTGCCTCGTTCGGCGTGGTGGACGTAACCAACCTGAACCTGGCCTATGTGGATGAAGCCAGCGGCAAGCGCGTGGTGGCCAAGGGCGTGAACCTGAAGGCTGACGGCACCGACTTGGCCGATGCCAAGCTGGCACTGACGGGAACCATCAACGGCCAGCCGCTGAACGGGCAGGGACAGTTCGACTTCTCCGACCTCTCCCGCGTTCCGTTGAGCACCAAGCTGGACGCTGCCGGGCTGAAGCTGGCCTTGCAGGGCGAGGTGCGCGACCAAGCGGCCTATACCGGCGCGGTGAATGTACAAACCCCCAACCTGAAAGCCACATTGGACAGTCTGTTGGGCCAGGCACCCGCGCAGGCGCCCGCCAGCGCCTTCAGCCTGACCGGCGATGTGGCTGCCGGCGGCGACAAGCTGGCGTTGCGCAACTTCAACGCCAGCCTTGGCGAGCTGTTGAAAGCCACCGGTGACGTTGACGTCACCATGGGCGACACCCCCACCGCCAGCGGCACCTTTGCCGCCAGCGGCAGCAACCTGCGCCAATTGGCCGAGCTGGCCAGCGGGCAAAAACAGCCGACCCTGCCCGCCGCACCGTTCAAGCTATCCACCAAGCTTTCGGGCAAGAATGAAATCCGTTTGGACAACCTGAACTTCGAGCTGGTGAACCTGCTGACCGCCGGCGGCAACGTGGCGGTGGTGCCGGGCAAAGTGGGCGAGCTGCCCAAGCTGGATGCCGACCTGACCCTGCGCGGCGGCAATCTGCAAGCCGTGGCCCGTGCCTTCGGCAGCAACGCCAACCTGCCCGCGCAAAGCTTTTCCGCCAGTGCGGCGGTCAGCGGCAAAGGCACTTACAAGGTGAGCGATCTTTCCGCCCAGCTTGCCACCCTGGCCTCCCTGAAGGGCGACAACATCACCATCACCCCGCAACCCGAACTGAAGCTGGCGGGTGATATTGCGTTGAAGGGGAACGACTTGGGCGCCACCGCCAAGGCCTTTGGCGTGAGGGCCAGCCTGCCGCGCAGCGCCTACAATGCCAGCTTCAGGTTGGGCGGCGACAAGCGCATCGAGGTGACCGACTTGGTAGCCAACCTGCCTGGCCTGCTGGAGGCCACCGGTTACCTCAACCTCACCGCCGCCGCGCCCCATGACGTGCAAGGGGTACTCAATGTGAGTCGCCTGAATCTCGACGCCCTCGGCTATTGCGCGAAGCAAACCAACGGTGGCACCACGGCGGAAACCGCCGGCACCGCCGCCCCCGCCCGCAGCGAAACGCCGTGGAGCGATGCGCCGTTGCCGCTGGACGGTTTGCGCGCCACAACCTTCAACGTCACGATGAACGTGAAGGGGCTGGGGTGCAGCAGCTTCCCCGCCACGGCTGCCGAGGTTGTGGCGACCAACACTGCCGGTGAGTTGAACGTCAGCAAGCTGAACCTGACCCTGCCGCAAGGCGGTACGGCGGCGGCCACGCTGAAGCTGGGCCACAGTGGCACACCCAAGCTGAATGCCACCCTCACCACCGCCAACGTGCCGCTGCAAGATCTGGTACGCACATTGAAAGACAAAGGCGTGGAGCTACCGCTCAACGCCACCGCCAACCTGACCAGCAGCGGTGCCAGCAGCCGAGCGTTGGCCGAGAATCTGGCGGGCAACATCACCTTCGATGCGCAAAACGGTCGCCTGCCATACACCCGCATGTTGGGCAACCTTTCCAATCTGGCGGGTGTTTTGCAGGGGCAGCTGCCCAGCCAAAACGATGACCGCATCACCAGCCTTGTCGGTAAATACAGTGTGAACAAGGGCCGCGTGAACACCGAGCAGCTGACCGTGACCACCCCCGGCATGACGCTGACCGGCAGCGGCAGCATCAACCTGCCCGCATGGAGCATCGATTACACGCTGACCCCCAAGTTGGCGGCGGCCGAAGGGCTGAACTTGCCCATTCTTATCCGTGGCGCGTTGGGAAGCCCCAACATCGGGCCCGACAAGGATGTGCTTTCGCGCTTTACCGGACGCATGACCGGTGAGGGTGTGAAAAGCCTTCTGGGCGTTGACAAAACAGACGCCAAAGGCCTTGGTGGCGTGGTGGAAGGGATTGTCGGCGGCAAGGGCATTCAGGCCGACCAGTTGCTGAACAACTTCCTTGGCGGCAACAAGAAGACCCCCGCCCCGCAACCGGATGAAACGCAGGCCCCGGCGACCGAAGCACCGGCAACCCAACAAGAGGCTCCTGTAACCCCGGAAGAGGCAATCAAGCAGTTGTTGCCGTTTTAACCGGGTTTTTTAAAACCGGCCCTCTTTGATGAACTGCTCCAGCGAGTGGATATGGTAGTCGCCAGTGGCGAACGCCTTGGTGGCCAAAAGCTTCTTATGTAACGGGATGTTGGTTTTGATGCCGGTGATGACGAATTCGTCCAGCGCGCGGCGGGCGCGGGCAATGGCCTGTTGCCGCGTGGGGGCCCACACGACCAGTTTGGCCACCATGGCATCATAATAGGGCGGCACGGCGGCGCCGGGGAAGAGGGCGCTATCCACCCGTACGCCGGGGCCGCTGGGGGCGTAGTAATTCTCCACCTGGCCTGCGCAAGGGACAAAGGTTGCCGGGTCTTCGGCATTGATGCGGCATTGGATGCTGTGGCCCACCGGTTTGGCCGAGGTAAGCGCGGGGCTGAGTTTTTCGCCCGCCGCCACGCGGATTTGCTCGGCCACCAGGTCGAGCCCCAGCACCTCTTCGGTGACGGTATGTTCCACCTGCAGGCGGGTGTTCATTTCCATGAAGCTGAACTGGCCGTCTTGGTAGAGGAACTCCAGCGTGCCCGCGCCGACATAGCCCATGCCCGCCAGTGCCTTTTTCACCGTGGCAAACAGTTTGGTGCGTTCTTCTTCGGTAAGGGCCGAGGAGGGGGTCTCTTCCACCACCTTTTGGTGGCGGCGTTGCAGGGTGCAGTCGCGTTCGCCCAGCACCGCGAGGTTGCCGTGGGTATCGCCGAATACCTGCACCTCAATGTGGCGGGCCTTGTCCATGTATTTTTCCAAATACACGCGCTCGTCGCCGAAATTGGATTTGGCCTCGCTGACCGCCACGTTGAACGCCTGCCGCAGGGCCTGCGGGCCGTGGGCCACCTTCATGCCCTTGCCGCCGCCGCCGCTGGCGGCCTTGATGATGACCGGATAACCGACTTTTTCGGCAGCCTCCAACGCCTCTTCCGCCTTGGCCAGCGTGCCCGCGCTGCCCACGTTGCAGGGCAGGCCCGCCTTGCGGGCGAAGTCCAACGCGCTGACCTTGTCGCCCATCAGGGTGATGTGTTCGGCCGACGGGCCGATGAAGGTAAAGCCCAGCTTGGTGACAATCTCGGCAAAGCGCGCGTTTTCGGAAAGAAAGCCAAAGCCGGGATGGATGGCCTCGGCGTCGGTCAGCTCGGCGGCGGCCATCAGGGCGGGGATGTTCAAATAACTTTTGTTGGCTTGTGCGGGGCCTACACAGACGCTTTCATCGGCCATGCGCACGTGCAGGGCGTTTTCATCGGCCTCGCTGTGCACCGCCACCGTGGCAATGCCCATCTCGCGGCAGGTGCGGATGATGCGCACGGCAATCTCTCCACGGTTGGCAATGAGGATTTTGGAGAACATGGGCAGTGCCTTACTCGATGATGAACAGCGGATGGCCGAATTCCACCGGCTGGGCGTTGTCGGCGAGGATGGCTTTGACGGTTCCGGCTTTTTCTGCGGCAATCTGGTTCATGGTTTTCATCGCTTCGATGATGCAGAGGGTTTGGCCGGGTTTCACCTTGTCGCCCACATCGACGAACGGGGCGGCGTCCGGGTTGGCGGCACGGTAGAAGGTGCCGACCATCGGCGCCTTGAAGGTGCCGGTGGCTTCGGCGGCAGCGGGGGCGGCGGGCGCCGCCGCAGGCTGGGCAACCGGCAGGGGCGCGGCCACCATGCCGGACGCAGGCTTTTTGAGCCGCATGCGCACGCCGTTTTGCTCCAGTTCCACCTCTTCCAGCGCGGTGGTTTCCAGCCAGTCGGCCAGTTGTTGCAGGTCGGCAAGGTTCAGGCCCTTGGCCTTGGCAGGTAGGGTTTTGGTCATAGAGGAAGGCTTTCCTGTTGCGGTTGGGCAAGGGTGCCCGCAAGTTTTTCCAGCTTGCGCAGGCGCACCATTTCAGCCTGCACCTTTTGCAGTTGCACCAGCCATTTGTCAATCAGCCGCTTGCGGTCTTCGCCCACGTGGGTGGCGCGTTGCTCGAGCATCTTGATGGCGATTTTCAGGTCGGGGTAGGGCGAGATATCGCCTACACGGCCAGTCTTTTTAGCCGTCGGCGAGGCGGCGGCTTTTTGATTGGCCTTGGCCGTCTCGCTTTTGCGACGGCGGGGCGAAGCGGGTTTGCGGGATGCCATGGGTCTTGCCTATCACATCAAAACAGGTTTGTCAGTTGGCTTGCGAGGTATCGGTGCGGTCGAGGAAGGCGGTGAGGTCATCGGCCCAGCCTTGGGCGGCGGCATCCGGTGTTTTGTTAAGGAAGTTTTTGGCAAAGTTGAGTTGCTGGCGGGCCTCGGTGAGGTCGGCGCTGTAAATGGCCGCTTGAGCAAGGGAAAGGTGGCTGAGCGCCAATTTGCCGGTTTGACCGTAAGCCAGCCCCATGCCGCGCCACGGCTCGGCCCACACCCGCCAGTCTTGGGTGATTTGGCGGAAGTGCGGCAGCGCCTCGGCGGGTTTGCCCAAGGCCAACAAGGCATTGCCCAACTGGTAGCGGATGAGCGGCAGTTTGGGGTGCGCCTGTACGATTTTGCCAAACCCTTGCACGGCGCCGGCCACATCGCCCCGTTGCAGGGCGATTTGCGCGGCAACCTCTTGGTAATACGGGTCGTTGGGTGTTTCTTTCAGCAGGGACGAGGTAAGGGCTGCCGCCTCGTCAAACCGCCCTTGTGCCAGTCTGGCCAAGGCTTGGGCGTAGCGGGCGGGGGTTTCGTTGCCCGTGTACTTGCGCAGGGTGGCGTTGGGGCTGTGGGTGAGGGCATACACCTTGGCCTGCATGCGCGGGAAGGTGCGGTCGTCGGTGGAGCTGGCGGTTTCCTTCTCCACCGCGTGTTGCAGGCTTTGCAGACGCGCCTGTGGCAGCGGATGGGTCAGCAGGTATTGCGGAATGCTGCCGTAGGAGAGCTGGCCTTCCACCCGCAGCTTCTCAAAGGTATTGACCATTCCCTTGGCGGAAAGCCCCGCGCCGTGCAGGGCGGCAATGGCGCGCTGGTCGGCCTCTTGCTCTTGCGTGCGCGAGTACCGCAGCATTTGCGCCACCGCTCCGGCCTGCCCGGTGGTGATGGCCGCCGCCGCCACCTGCGGAGCCCCCGCCACGGCGGCGCCCACGCCCACCACGGCACCGGCAATGCCGGTGAGCATGGCGGTTTTCAGGTTGTCATGCACCTTGAACAGGTGCTGGCTGGATACATGCCCCAGCTCATGTGCCAGCACGCCTTGGATATCGTTGCTGCCTTTGGCCTGCGCCACCAGCCCCGCATGCACATGCACCACGTTTTCGGGCGTAACGAAGGCGTTCAGGCTGTCATCGGCCACCAGCACGAAGCTGACCGTCTCGGTATGGGGCAGCTTGGGGCGCAGCGGCGCGACCAGCGTTTGGCAATAGGCGGAAAACTCGTCATCCAGCACGATGCCGCCGGCCATTGCCTGTACCGGCAAGGCGAGGCAGAGAACAACGGCAAACAGTCCGCGCATCAGCGGTTCCCGTGACGGGCCCGCCCTGCCACCGCACGGCGGGCCCCCACCACGCCCGATGATGTGGCGCTGCGGGCAAAGCTGTCTTTGGTGGAGGTGGTCAGCGGCACCACGTTGCTCTCCTGCGGTTGTGTGGAAGGTTCTTGCGTTTTGGCGGCAGACTGCTGCGGGGGGTGGCTTTCGGTTTGGCGCGGCGAAGGGCTGGCGGTACGCGCAGTGGCCTGTGGCACGGGGGTGGCTGCCATGGTCGGCACCTGCTGTTGCCACACCTGCCACAGGTTGGCGCGGTGGGCGGTGGTATCGGCGGCGAGGATGAGGGCCTGCTCCATCGTTTGGCCGTACCAACGCGCCCACTGCTCGGCGAAGTTGGCGGGGGCCCCCTGCATCAACGCCTGCCATTGCTGCGGGGCCTGTTGCCACCAATGGGTCAGCATCTTGGCGCGCGCGGTGGTGATGGACGCCACCGCCTGCTGGAAGGCCAGCGTGTCACGTTGTTGTTTTTCAACCGTTTGATGCCAGCTTTGCAGGGCTTGGGTGTACCAGTCGGGCATGGTCATGGGGCAGGGTTCCTTGTTGTTGGCCAAAAGCCTGCGGCGGAGAGGGGGGCTTGTCAAGCACAAGGGGGCTTGCAGCCCCCTCTATAGTGACACGCTGTAAGGTTAACCGAGCAACCGGCTGACCAAACCCTTGCGGGTTGTCTTGGCGGGGGCGTCGCTGACCTTCTCCACTTTCAGCGGTTCAAGGTCGCGGTCGGTGTCGGCCTGCTTCTTGATCTCCATCTTCTTGCGGGCGGCGGGCTTGATGACCGGCGTATCGTCGTCTTTCAAGTCTACCTTTTGTACTTCCAGCGGTTTGTCTTCGGCCTTCGCCACCTCGGCAGCCGCTTTTACGTTGGCTTTCGGCTCGGCTTTGTTGGCGGGCTTGGTATCTTTGCCCTTGCCCTTCACCGGCTTGGAATCGGCCTTTCCTTTGGCCGGTTTGCTGTCGGTCTTGGCCTCCGGCTTGGTGTCGGTGGCGTCATCTTTGGCGGCCACCTGTGCTTCTTCACCCACGCGGGTGGGGCGGCGGCTGCCGCCACGGTCGTTGCGCTCGTTGCGGCTGCCGCCACGGTCGTTGCGCTCGTTGCGGCTGCCACGGCGGTTGTCGCGCTCGCGGGAGCTGCTCCTGTCGCCTTCGTCACGGTCACGGCCACGGCGCTCGTCGCGGGAAGGGGCCTCGTCGGACTCATCCTTGCGCGCGTTGCGGCGGTCATCGCGCGGTTCGTCACGACGGTCGTTGTCACGGTCACGATCGCGGCCGCCACGCTTGCGCGGTGCGCGTTGGCGCAGTTCCGGCGGCAGTTCGGGCTGTTCGCGCAGCACCACATCCACCACCTTGGTGGTCTCGCTGCCATCGGCCTTCACGTGCACCAACTCCAGACGGTGGTCGGGGGCGGTCAGGCTCTCATCGTTGCGGAACACCAGGTGGTACTTGTACTTGGCTTCCAAATCGGCCACCACGTGGCGCTTGTTGTTCAAGATCCACAACACCAGCGCGGCCGAGGCATACACGATAACGCGATCGGCGCCACGGCAATCTTCCTCCTCCAGACGGCGCAGCACCATCAGCGCGGCACTGGCGGGGGCGTGCAGCAGGCCGCTGCCGCCGCAGTGCGGGCAGGTGACGAAATGGCTCTCGTTGAAGCTGGGGCGCAGCCGCTGGCGCGAGATTTCCATCAGGCCGAAGTCGGAGATGTTCTGGTACTGGATACGCGCGCGGTCGCGTTTCAGTGCTTTGCGCATGGCGTTTTCCACCTTGCGCACGTTGCGGCCGTCTTCCATGTCGATGAAGTCCACCACGATCAGCCCGGCCAGGTCGCGCAGGCGGATGTGGCGGGCCAGCTCGTCGCAGGCTTCAAGGTTGGTTTTCAGCGCGGTTTCTTCAATGTTGCGCTCTTGGGTGTTGCGGCCGCTGTTGATATCCACCGCCACCAACGCTTCGGTGGGGTTGATGATCATGTAGCCGCCGGATGGCAGGGTCACGCGGGAGAAATGCAGCTGGTTGAGTTTCTGTTCCACCTTGTGGGCGGCAAACAGCGGGGTCTCGTCCTTGTATTCCTTGATGAGTTTGGCGGCATCGGGCATCAGGCTTTTGGCGTAGTCTTTGGCCATCTTGTAGCCGCGCTTGCCGGCCACCAACACTTCGTCGATGTCCTCGCGCATCATGTCGCGCAGGGCACGGATGATCAGGCTGCCGTCTTCGTACACGCAGCGCACTTCGTCATCCTTGTCGTATTCGGCCATGATGTTGTCCCACAGGGCGCGCATGTTCTCGTAATCGCTGACCACCTGGTCGACCGGCTGGCCGACGCCTGCGGTGCGGATGATCAGGCCCATGTGGGGGGGCACCTTCATCGCCGCGTACATCTCGCGGAGGATGCGGCGCTCTTCGGGGTCGTTGATTTTGCGGGAGATGCCGCCCGCGTAAGGCGTGTTGGGCATCAGGACGGTATAACGGCCGGGCATCGAGACGTAGGTGGTGAGCGCCGCGCCTTTGCTGCCGCGCTCTTCCTTCACCACTTGCACCAGAATCTTCTGGCCTTCCTTCAGCACGTCCTGCACGCGGTAGCGGCGGTAGATGCCGGGCTGGCGTTTGCGGTCGTCGCGCTTGTCGCTGCCGCCATCTTCCTTGTCGGCCATGTCGGCGGCTTTTTGCGCGGCCTTGGCGTCTTCGCCCTCGTCATCGCGGTGGTCGTCGTCGCGCATGTGGCCACGGCGGCGTTCGGCTTGGTCGGTCAGTTCGTCCAGCAGTTCGGCACGCTCCTTTTTGGAGACGTTGAAAAACTGGGGGTGCAGCTCGCCAAAGGCCAAAAAGCCGTTGCGGTTGCCGCCATAGGTGATGAAGGCGGCTTGCAGGCTTGGTTCAACACGGGAGACGGTGCCGACGTAGATGTTGCCCTTCAGTTGGGCCTTGTCGGCGGTTTCGGCTTCGAAGTCGTCCAAGCGGGTGCCATCGAGAATGGCAACGCGGGTTTCGTCGGCGTGGGTGGAGTCTATCAACATGCGGCGCATGGGTGGGGTCCTCTTTGTTACAATGAGAACCGTCGCAGCCGTGGAGAGAATATTACACCGTTATGCCGCCCGCAGCGCCGCTGCACGGGGCAGGGGACTTGGGGCTTGGTTGCATAACATGTGGGCAATCTCCATCACGGGCGGGCGGAGGAAGGGGGCAATTGCCGTAAACCTGCTCCGTCCACGGGGCCTGCGGCGGCCTCGGGTTGATCGGGGTCCTGTGAGTTTTTAACTTGAAGTTTTGCTATCAAGTTATTGTTCTCAGGAGAAACTTGTTGGGCGGCACCATGCCGCGTGCCCTTACTATAAAAGGAGTGTCGGTTGGGAGCAAGCAAAATGACAACGGGGGCTTGTGGGCCCCCGTTGTGCTCGGTCTAGCCAAAGAAATGGATGGCGCTAAGCCACCCACCTTCGGCTCGCTCCCCGGCGAAGAGGAGCGTGAGAATTGTCATGGCCATCGCCGCACCCGCGACGACGGCCATGACCGCCAGAAGTTTTTCTTTTACAGTCATAGCAAGGGCGGTATGGGGCAGGGCTGTGGGGTTTACAACCCCTTTACCCATTTAAGAAACACAGGCAAGATTGCCGAGGAATGTTGCGACAAGGCATAACCATCTCCCGTCATTGCGAGGACGGGCGGCCCACGGCCAGTGCGAAGGGCGCATGGCTTCTTGCCGCCCAACGAAGCAATCCATATCCACCATATAGAAGGCACGACATGGTTTTTTCAAATGGCTTTAGATTGCCGCGGCCGCGCGCGATAGGCACGGGAGGTATCTGGGAGGACTGGGGCGCGTGCTCCTCGCAATGACGGGGGTAAAAAGCATCTTCTTCGCACGTTGTCGGCTGAGTACGTTTGCCATGCCCCTTTACCCCGTTTGTTCTCGCCGCTAGTGTATTTGTCATGTTTGCCCGTATCGCCAGCCGGTTGCTGACCCTGTTGTTGGTGATGGGGGTGATTTTTTTGTTGATTCATCTGGTGCCCGGTGATCCGGTGGAAGCCCTGCTGGGCGAACAGGCCAGCATGGCCGACCGTGAGGCGTTGCGTCGTTCGCTGAGGCTGGATTTGCCGCTGGGGCAACAGTTTGCAGACTTTTTGGGCGGGGTTGTGACCGGTGATTGGGGCACCAGCATGGTGCGCAGCCAACCGGTGCTGGGATTGATGGCCGAGCGGGCCCCGGCCACGGTGGTGCTGGCGTTGGCCGCCATGGCGGTGGCGGTGGCGGTAGGTGGTGTGGCGGGGACGTGGGTGGCGGTGTTGGCCAGTGGTATCCGTCGCAAGGCGCATGATGCGCGGCTGGCGGTGTGGCTGGACAGGCTGTTGTTGGCGCTGTTGGCAACGCCGACGTTTTGTTTGGGGCCGCTGCTGATGCTGGTGTTTGCCATTTGGTTGGGGTGGTTGCCGGTCTCCGGCTTTGGGGGCGTGGCCAGCCTGATACTGCCCGCGCTGACCTTGGGCGTGGGCATGGGGGCGCACTTGGCGCGGTTGCTTTCGGCCAGTTTGCAGGAAGAACTGGCGGCCGACTATCTGCGCACCGCCCGTGCCAAAGGCGCCAGCGGCAGCCGCCGTCTGTGGCACCACGCCTTGCGCAATGCGTTGGTGCCGGTGGTGATTATCTTTTGCCTGCAGCTGGGGATGGTGCTGACCGGCACGGTGCTGACCGAGGCGGTGTTCGGCTGGCCGGGTTTGGGCAGCTTGCTGGTGGAGGCGCTTCATGGGCGCGATTATCCGTTGGTGCAGGGGTTGTTGCTGCTCATCAGCCTTACCTATATGGCGGCGGTGATGTTGGGCGACTGGCTTGCCGGACGGCTCGATCCGCGGCTGCGGGCAGGGGCGGCGCGATGATGAACGCCATCCACCTTGATGCCATGCTGCAAAGCCCCGGGCTGTTGGCGTGGCTTGGCACCGATGAATTGGGGCGCGATGTGCTGGCGCGGTTGCTGGCGGGGCTGGGGGTCTCGTTGAGCGTGGGGCTGACGGTTGGGTTGGCCACGGCGGCGATCGGCATTTCCTTGGGACTGTTGGCGGGCTGGCGCGGCGGTTGGGTGGATATGCTGGTGAACCGCGCCTGCGACGTGGTGTTGAGTTTGCCCGGGCTGCTGTTGGCGATGGCGCTCACCGCCCTGCTGGGGCCGAGTTTGGTGAATGTGATGCTGGCGCTCAGCCTGCTGGGCTGGGTGGGCTTTTGCCGCCTGACCCGCGCCGAAGTGCTGCGGGTGCGCGGCCGCCCCTTTGTGGCCGCCGCCACGCTGGCGGGGGTGCCGCCGCCCGTGCTGGTGTTGCGGCATATTCTCCCTCACTGCGTGGCGCCGCTGATGGTGGAAGCCGTGGTGGTGGTGGCGGGCAGCATGGTGGCCGAGGCGGGGTTGTCGTTTCTGGGGTTGGGCGTGCCGCCGCCGATGCCGAGCCTTGGCGGCATGCTGCGCGAGGGCATCCGCTACGCCATGGTGGCACCGCACTTGGTGCTGGCGCCTGCGGTGGTGCTGATTGGCCTCACCATCGCCCTCAACATGGTGGCTGAAGGCTTGCGCCGCCGCGCCTGAGCCTTCACGCTGGCGGGCGAAATGCGGATGCTTTCTGTCGCTTTGCTGTGTGTTTTGGCCCTTGTTGGGCACATATGTCCTGTCTTCGCGCAAGAACCGGTCACATGGGTGCAGGATATCCGTATTGGGCAGGAAAACGGCCGCACGCGTATTGTTCTGGATTTGGAGGGCAACGTGAACCACCGCTGGTTCACCCTGCCCACCCCGCCGCGCGTGGTGGTGGACTTTCCCGCCATCGAATTTCGTAAACCGGTCAACGAAGTGGCCCTGCCGGAAGGCAGTATCGTCACCGCCTTGCGGGCGGGGGCGTTCCGCGCCGGCACCACCCGCATGGTGCTGGACTTGAAGCAGGCGGCACGGGTCAGCGTCTTTGGTATTCCCGGCAACACCCAACGCGGGCCGCGTGTGGTGATCGACGTGGTGCCGCCCAAGCCCGGCCAAGCCCCCACCAACGTGCCGCCACCCGCCGAAGTGGTGACCACCACGCCGTTTACCCCGGGAAAACCCACCCAATCCGCTGCGCCGGTGGTGCCGCGTCAGGTGGTGCAGGCTGATGCGGGGCCCATCACCATCGTGTTGGATGCCGGACACGGCGGGGTCGACCCCGGCGCCTGCGGCAAGCGTATCCGTCTGTGCGAGAAGGGGCTGACCCTCTATATGGCCAAAAAGGTTCAGCAGCACCTGAAGCAAAAGGGCTACAAGGTGCTGCTGAGCCGCGATCGCGACGTGTATGTGGGGCTGGCCGACCGTGTGCGCTTTGCCCAGCGCAACAACGCCAACCTGTTTGTCAGCCTGCACGCCGACAGCCACCCCAACGCCAAGGTGGAGGGGGCAACAGTCTATATGGTGAGCGAGAAAGCCTCCGACCGCGAGGCCCAACGGTTGGCCAACAGTGAAAACGAAGGCGACATGCTGGCGGGGGTGGATATCTCCCACGAAAGCCGCGAGGTGCAGAACATTCTGGTGAGCCTTGCCCAGCGCGATACCATGAACCACAGCAGTTATTTGGCGCAGAGCATGATTCTGGAAATGGACAAGGTGGCAGACCTGCGCAAGAAAACCCCGCTGTTTGCCGGATTCAAGGTGTTGAAGGCGCCGGATATCCCAAGCATTTTGGTGGAGATGGGCTATCTGAGCAATGCGCGTGAAGAGCGCAATCTGTCCAACTCTGCCTACCGCGACAAGCTGGCCCGCGCGCTGGCGGCGGGGGTCGAGCGCTACATTCGCACCCATTTGAAGTAGGCACTGCTGGCGAAGGCCTGCGGCAGGCCGGACGTGTCATGCCTGCAACGCCGCCATGTTTTATCCTGTATGGCTTGAGATAGGTCAATTGGAGAAAGGGTGTTGGTGACGTTACACTCACTAGCAAATGAAACAACAGAAAAAGCTTCTGCTCGACAGGAACGGGGCTTTGCGCCTGACCGGAGTGGAACGCACCTTCGGCGATGACGAGATCATCGTCACCAAGACCGACCTGACCGGCCATATCACCTATGCAAACCGCCTGTTTTGCGATCTTGCAGGCTACACCGAGGCTGAAGTGCTGGGCGCGCCGCACAACATCATCCGCCACCCCGACATGCCGCGCGGGGTGTTCAAGTTCTTGTGGGATACCATTCAGGGCGGCAAGGAAATCTTTGCCTATGTGGTCAACCGCTCCTCCAACGGCGACCATTACTGGGTGCTGGCGCACGTGACGCCCTCGTTCGACGCCTTTGGCAAAATCAACGGCTACCACTCCAACCGCCGGGTGGCAGGCAAACAGGTGCTGAATGAGACGATCATCCCCCTTTATAAAACCCTGATGCAGGAAGAGCGGAAACACGACAACCCCAAGCAGGCGGCAGCGGCGGGGCTGGCCCTGTTGCAAGAGATTCTCAACCAAAAAGGCGTGCGTTATGACGAACTTGTCTTCTCTCTCCTGCGCGCGGCTTAGCGGCGCCCTTGCGGGTGGTTTGGCCGTTACGGCATTGGTCGCCATTTGGCTGTTGCCGCAGGCGCTGCCAGTGTTGCTGGTGTTGGTGGTTATGGCGTTGGTGGCGGGGTGGCACTTTTTGCAACGGGTCGACCATGCAGTGGCGCGCACCACCAAGGTCTGCACGGCGTTGAAGGATGGACACTTCGACCAACGGTTGGTCGGCATCGACGAGCCGGGCGATTTGGGCGAGATGATGTGGGCGGTGAATGATATGATCGACCGCGTGGACGCCTTTGTGCGCGAAGCCTCGGCCTCGATGGAATATGTCAGCCGCAACCAGTACTTCCGGCGTATTCTGCCCAACGGCATGAAGGGCGCATTGGGCCACGGCGCCACCGTCATCAACCGTGCGTCCGATGAAGTGGCCGCCAAGATTGAAAGCTTTGCCGCCATCGCCGCCGAGCTTGAGGCATCGCTGCAAGAAGTTAGCGGCGAGGTGGTTGGCACGGTGGAGATGCTCAACAAGGCCTCCCACGCCATGGGCAGCAACGTGGAGCAGACCGAGGGAGAGACCGACACCATCGTGGAGGCCTCCGGCATGGCGCAAGACAAGGTGCGCCAAAGTGTTGAAACCGCTGAAACCATCAACAGCGTGATTGCCATCATCCACAAAATCGCCGCGCAAACCAACCTGCTGGCACTGAACGCCACCATCGAGGCCGCCCGTGCGGGCAAGGCAGGCCAGGGCTTCGCCGTGGTGGCGGGCGAGGTGAAGACCCTCTCCGACCAAACCGCCAAATCCACGCTGGACATCACCGAACAGGTGCGCACCCTGCAAAAGGTGTCGGGCGACATCTCCACGGTGTTCTTCGGCCGCAGGGGTGACAAGCGGGACGGGGAAGGCGCGGCGGAAGGCAATAACATCGTCACCCTCATCGGTAACATCAAAGACCACATGGCCAACATCCGCGTGTCATCCAGGGAGGTGCGCGAGGCCACCGATATCCTTTCCACCCGTTCCACCGCCCATATCCGCCAGCTGGTGCAACAGATGAACGGCTTCATGGCCGAACTGCGGAAAATTACATAGGTGCATAATTTGCTATCTTTTTGTGCAGATGTCGTGTAAGCAGCACTCACCGCGTCAAGGGCTTCGGCATGGGCGGACGGCTTTCGGGCCGGGGCAAACAACATCTGAATGAAATGATTTTCCAATGAGCGAATTCAAAGGCAAGGGCGGCGCCAAGGGGCGCGGTTTCGGTGGCGGCAAACGGGACGGAGGCTTCAAGCCGCGCGGCCCGCGCCGTGATGGTGGCGAGGGCTACAAACCCCGCCGCGAAGACGGTGAAGGCGGCTTCAGCCGTGGTCCCCGTCGTGAAGGCGGTTACAAACCCCGCGCACCCCGTGCAGAAGGCGAAGATGGCGGTTACCGCCCCCGCCGTGAAGGTGGCTTCAAGCCCCGTGGTGAAGGCGGTTACAGCCGCGGCCCGCGCCGCGAGGGGGAAGGCGGTGGCTTCCGTGGCCGCAGCGACGGCGGTTACAAACCCCGTGCGCCCCGTGGCGAAGGCGAAGAGGGCGGCTACCGCCCCCGCCGCGAAGGTGGCTTCAAACCCCGTGGTGAAGGCGGTTACAGCCGTGGCCCGCGCCGTGAAGGCGGTTACAAGCCGCGCAGCGAGGGCGGCTTCAGCCGCAATCCGCGCCGCGACGAGCGATCTTTCGAGCCCCGCGACGAACAGCAACAACAAGCTCCCCGTGGCAAAAGCGCCCACTGGGTGGAGAAAGACCCCTACGCTACCGCGCCCGGCAGCGACGGCTGGCTGGTGGGCAAACATGCGGTCGAGGGCGCCATCCGCGCCGGTCGCCGCGTGGTGAAGGAAGTCTGGCTGGCGGGCGATGCCGATGACATCGCGGCGTTCCAGGCCAAGTTCCCCGAAGCCAAGGTGAAAACCGTGCGCCGCGGCGAACTGGATGAACGCTTTGAAGGTCAGGTGCACCAAGGCATCGCCGCCGAAGTGGGCAACCTGCCGCAACCGGCTTTGGACGAGGTGCTGGCAAGTGCCCCGCGCCTGCTGGTGGGGCTTGACCAAGTAACCGACCCGCACAACTTCGGCGCGGTGTTGCGCAGCTGCGCAGCCTTCGGCGTGGGCGGCGTCATCGCCACCGAGCGCCGCAGTGCGGGCGTCACCAGCGTGGTGGCCAAGGCCGCCGCCGGAGCGCTGGAAATCGTACCGGTGCTGGAAGTGACCAACCTTGCCACCGCCTTGGGCAAGGTGCGTGAAGCAGGCTATACCGTCATCGGTCTGGCCGGTGAGGCCACCCAAAGCCTTGCCGAGATCACCCTCCCGGCCGATGCCAAACTGTGCCTTGTGCTGGGCAGCGAAGGCGAAGGCCTGCGCCGCCTGACACGGGAAAACTGTGACCATCTGGTGCGCATCCCGATGAGCGACGCGATGGAAAGCCTCAACGTCAGTGTTGCCGCCGGCGTGATGCTGAGCGGGCTGTACAAGTAGGCACTGCCATCTGCCACAAGCGCCCCCGATGGGGCGCTTTGTTCTTTTACAGACGGAACAAATGCGTTAGTTTGCGGGCGTTAGGAAAGAGCCGTCCATGCCCAAGCAAATCATCCAAAACCTCAAGTCCGGCAAGGTGGAAATGGTGGAGGTACCGACCCCCGCCTGTGGCGCGGGCGAAGTGGTGGTGGCCACCCGTGCCAGCCTGATCAGTGCGGGTACCGAGCGCATGATGATGGATTTTGCAGGCAAGAGCCTTGTCGGCAAGGCCAAAGAGCGCCCCGACTTGGCGCGTAAGGTTCTGGCCAAGATGAACCGTGACGGCGTGGCCGATACGCTGAAAGGTGTCTTTTTGCGTTTGGATGAGCCGCTGCCGCTGGGGTACAGCGCGGCGGGCGAGGTGGTGGCGGTGGGGCGTAATCTGGCCAACGAATTCAAGGTGGGCGATGCCGTGGCCATGGCGGGCGCGGGGTTGGCCAACCATGCCCAGTTCAACGCGGTACCGCGCAATCTGGTGGTGCCGATGCCCAAAGGTTTGCCGTACGAACACGCCTGTTACGCCACGCTGGGCGCCATTGCCCTGCATGGCGTGCGCAATGCCGATGTGAAACTGGGCGAACGCGTACTGGTGATGGGGCTGGGTTTGGTCGGCCAACTGGTGACGCAACTGTGCGCGGCGGCGGGCGCGCGGGTGGCGGCGGTGGATTTCAACACTGCCCGCTGCAAACTGGCCGGCGAAGGCGGAGCCTTGTGGCACGGCACGCCGGATGCCATGGCCAAGCACTGGCAAGAGTTCACCGATGGCCGCGGCTTCGACGCCGTGCTGCTGTGTGCCGCCACCGACAGCGACGGCCCGCTGGCGCAGGCGGCCGAATGGGCGCGTGACAGGGCCAACGTGGTGCTGGTGGGAAAGGTTGGCACGCGCTTCGATTACGCCAGCTACATGAAGAAGGAGCTCAACGTCCGTGTCTCGCGCAGCTACGGCCCGGGGCGGTATGACCCTGCCTATGAAGGCCGTGGCCATACCTACCCGGAAGGCTACGTGCCCCACACCGAGCGCGACAATCTGGCCGAAGTGGTGCGGCTGATGGCGGCCGGCAAACTGCGTGTTGATTTGCTGACCACCCACACCTTCCCGTTGGAGGACGCGCTGAAAGGCTACGGGTTGGTGAAGGAAGGCAAGGGGCTTGGCATCGTGCTGGCTTACCCGCAGGCCAAGGCGCAGCCGTCCATCGCCGTGGCCACCCCCACCTTGCGGGTGAAGGGCGCAGTGGGCATCAGCTTTCTCGGGTGCGGGGGGTTTGTGCGCAGCGTGGTGCTGCCTGCGCTCAAGGGCCTCAAAGGCTGGAACCTGCAACAGGTGGTCAGCAAGGGCGGGCTTTCCGCCGCACACGTCGCCAAGCGTTACGGCGCGGCGGCGGTGGGCACCGATGTGGCCGCCCTGTGGAAAGACAAGGCCACGCACGCCGTGTTCATCGGCACCCGCCACAACGTGCACGCGGCACAGGCGGTAGACGCCCTGAAGGCGGGCAAGCATGTATGGGTTGAAAAACCGCTGGGTCTTACTGCTGCGGAAATCGACAAGGTGGAAAAAGCCCACACCAAAAGCGGCCGCGTGCTGATGGTCGGCTTCAACCGCCGTTTCAGCCCCGCGCTGGTGCCGCTGAAGGCCAAGCTGGAGGGCGTGACCTCGCCCAAGCACATCCTTATCCGCGTCAACGCGGGCAAGCTGGAGGGCGACAACTGGCAAAACGGTGCCGAAGGCGGTGGCCGCCTGTTGGGCGAAGTGGTGCACTTCACCGACATGGCGCTGTGGCTGGCAGGCAGCGAGGTGAGCGCGCTGGAGATCGCCCACGGTGCCGGGCAAGACAACTACACCATCAGCTTGGGCTTTGCCGACGGCAGCTTGGCCACGGTCATCTACAGCAGCGAGGGCGACCCCGCCGCGCCGAAAGAACGTGTGGAGGTGATGGCCGGCGGCGCCAGCGGTGTGATGGACAACTACCAGCGCACCACCTGGAGCCACAACGGCTACCGTCAAACCCTCTACAAAAAGCCATGGCACAAGGGGCAAGAGAAGGGCCACGCCCAAGCCTTGGCGGCATGGTTGGCGGCCATCCGTGGCGAGGGAGAGGCTCCCATTTCCCCCGCCGACATCTTTGCCAGCAGCCGGTTGCTTGTGGAGTAAGCCGTACCTTTTGACTTTCCGCCGCAAATCCATAAAACTCGCACCCGATGTGCGGCATTGCAGGCTTTTTGGGAGATTACGACGCGGGCGTACTGGCGGCCATGGCCAATGCCATCGCCCACCGTGGGCCGGACGGGGAGGGGGCCTACCTCAACAGCGACGGCCCGGTGGGGCTTGCCCACCGGCGTTTGGCGATTATCGACCTCTCGCCCGCAGGCGCCCAGCCGATGGAAAGCGCCGACGGACGCTACATCACTGTCTTTAACGGAGAAATATACAATTACAAAGAGATTGCAGAGTTTCTTAAAGTAAAAAAGTACAAATTCAACCCCCATTCCGACACCGCCGTACTGGCTCCGCTGTACGACTTGGAAGGGCCCGACATGCTGCAACGGCTGGAGGGCATGTTCGCCTTCGCCATTTACGATACCCATGAGCGGCGCCTGTTCGTGGCACGTGATCATGCGGGCATCAAGCCGCTGTATTACGCGCAAACCGTTCGTGGCCTTGCCTTTGCCAGCGAGTTGAAAGCCCTGTTGCCGCTACCCGACCTGAACCGCACGCCGGATGCAACTGCGTTGGCCGAATACCTGACCTTCCTGTGGACGCCCGATGCCCGCACCCAATTGCAAGGCGTGCGCAAGTTGCGGCCGGGGCACTTCATGGAAGTGCGGATGAAGCAGGGCAGGGCGGAGATGAACATCTCTCGCTGGTATTGGCCGCCGCAGGCGCCACTGAGTGGCGGCAAACCCTTGTATGACCAAACAAAGACACCAAAGGGCCTGCGCGAAGTCTTCGACGCCGTGGTGGCCGAACAATGCACCAGCGACGTGCCGGTGGGGGCATTCCTTTCCGGCGGGGTAGATAGCAGCGCCATCGTCGCCAGCATGGTGGCCACCGGCAACCGCCCCGCGCAAACCTATTGTATTGGCTTTACAGGGCAGGGGATGGCCGCCGAAGGCTTCGATGATGATTTGGCCTTTGCGGGCGACGTGGCCAAACAACTGGACGTGCCATTCAAACCCCTGATGGTAGAGATGGAGCCGTTGCTGGCGCGCCTGCCGGAACTGGCCTGGATGCTTGATGAGCCCACCGCCGACGTCGCCCCGCTGTTCGTGCGGGATATTTCGGCGCAGGCGCGGGCCGACGGCATCAAGGTGCTGTTGGGCGGTTGCGGCGGCGATGAAGTGTTTTCCGGTTTCCGCCGCCATCAAACCGCCCGCGTGCGCGAGATTTACGGCAATACGTTATGTCAAATTGGCGCCCATGTGGCACGCGGCGTGGCGGCATATTCCGGCGGCACGGTGCGGCGGCGCTTCGGGCGGCTGGAGGATTTGTTCGGCGCCGACGACGAAAGCTTCTTGCTGCAAGCCTTCACCACCAACAGCCAGCCGGATGCCGCGAACCTGCTGCATGACGACATGAAACCCGCAGGGCGTGGCGCATGGCAAAACGCCCTGACCGTCGCGCGCGCCGAAAGCCAGGGCCAAGAGCTGCTCAACCGGCTCCTTTATATGGAATGGTTCGGCTTCTTGCCCGACCACAACCTCAACTACAACGACAAGGCGGCGATGCTGGCGGGAGTGGAGGGCCGTGTGCCGTTCACCGACCGCCGCCTGCTGGCCTACATGGCCGATGTGGCGCCAAGCCGCAAGCTGACGGGCGGCCACTTTTTTTGGCCTCACCAGACGGCGCCCAAAGCGTTTTTCAAGAGCGCGATGGGTGCAAGGTTGCCCCAAAGCGTCCTTGGGCGCAGCAAGGCGGGCTTTGGCGCGCCGCTGCGCACCTACCTGAAAAGCGGCCCTGGGCGGGCGATGATGGAAGGCGCGCTGCTCGACAGCCCCATCGCCGCCGACCTGTTCGACCGCGCACGCTTGGAAAACTTCTGGAACCGTACGCTCAAGGGGCAGGTGGATGGCGCCTACACCATGCTGGGCGCCGCCATGATAGTGTGGTGGTTCCAGCAGACGGCGCAGTAAACAGCAATTGCGAAGGGAGCTGCAGGCGGGAATGGGGCGGGGAGATGGATGGCGCCTAGATTATAAGTTCCGCCTGTGGCGGAGAAGTTTCAGCGGTGAGGAACGAGGGTGAGCAGACTCCCATGCAAGCCTTGCATTGCCCCACACCTCACGCGGATGACACGCGCTGACGCGGTAGAAGTACCACTCTTGGTGTTCGTCGATGGTGAGAGCGCGGGAGAGCTCATCTCCAGCAATGCCAAGGGCGGCCGCGAGTTCATCGACGGCGGAAGGTGTAAGAGCCTTGCGACCTGCTGCAAGGTCTGCGGCGATGTCGCGGGATACCGGCTTCCGTGTTGAGGAGTCTGCGTCCAGTGAGCTTGAGCCGATGCAAATGAAAGGCGACGCATGCGTCGAGACCGTTAGGGTCTTGGCCGTTGCGCAGCAGGGGCCATGGACGCGGCAGGTGCCTCGCTTTCGTTTTGCGAACAATCGCATCAGGGGGGCTTTGGGGAAAGTGGCCAGCCCAGAAAGCGGGCATGTGCCTATCAGCCGCGCTGCGGAATAAATTTTCCCGTCATCAATCCCATACCAGGTTGCCTTGGTCGACGGGTGTTGCGGGCACTACGCGGGCTGCACTGTAGCTGGCTCGGAAATTGAGCAGTGTCGATGTCGGCAGGCTGTTGCCCTGCCAAATCCGCGAAGCGAAGCCGATTTTCTTGGTGGTTGCGTTATATTTATATTTGATACGATGGTGGCGGTTGGGGTTTCCGTCATAGTGGCAATTGAAGGCCTGATCGTCACTGCTTGATTTGGCTGGATTGATGACGATATTTGCTGTCCTGTTGTTGCATGAGTGGTGGACGAAATTGCTCGTCAGGAAAGTAAAGGTAATGTCGCCACTGGCTCCGTCGTCCAGAAACGGTTCAATGGACGTATATTTGTATCCGGTATCACCACCCCAACCGGCACCGCCTTGGTTGACGACATAATCACCGGGAGAGCTCTTGCTGCCTCCTTGGAAAGAGAGATCTGGCAGCGGGCGTGACACAGTCTCGGTACGAATGGTCATTTCTTCGCCAGTGCCTGTTTGTACGGATACGCAGCCGTCGGTGTCACGGTTGGGCACGGATGCATCGGAGGTGAAGATTTTGCCCTTGTTGCTACAGGCAAGGATTTGGTTGATGACCGCCTGCAGTATGGCATTTGAGGCATTGAGCCGGGCATCCATAGCATTGGCAATAGCCTTGTGGCTGCTGTTAGAGCCTGCTGTAACCTCCAAGGCAGATATGCTGGTTGCCGGAATGGCTGCCGAAACGGCCATAGCCACAAGAAGCGCGTAAGATCTTTTCATGTTTGCTTATTGGGCGGCGCACAAGTGAGCCTGTCAATTCCTGACAGGGTTTGTTTGGAGGGGGTGTGCGGCACGCCGGTAACAACACAGGCCTCTGCTTCCGTTGCGCTCAGGAAAATCGAGGCAAACCCTGCCCCAATTACTCAACCGCATCGGCGTCCATCCTTCGCGTGTGCACCATATAGATATTGCTTGTATTGCAGGCAGGTGTGCTGACCAAGCGCTTGCCCCCCAGTATAGTGCGGCAAAAGAAAGTCGTACCGATGGTTTTCCGTCGAATCTTCGTTGTTGTACTTGTTGCGGCTGTGTGGACTCAGCCCGGTTGGAGTTTTTCTGACGTGCCGTCATGTGGCGACAGCGTGGAAGATGCGATCGCCTCTGCGCGGCAGGCTGCGAATAACGACAACAAAGATCATTGCCTCACGGTCGCTATCGAGCGACTGGCGGACCATGTGGAGGCGTTGCGCACCGGACGAGCATCATTTGGCACAATACGGGCTGAAGTCTACCGCCACGGTGGGGACGACAACTGATGCGGGTTCTGGGCATCCTTGTTGTGTTGCTTGGCGTTGTGCCGGCGGCTGGTTGGGCCGCGTGTTCGGCGGCGCCCACCGGCAGCACGCAAGATACCGTGGTGCAGATGGTTGCCAGCGGCGGCGTCGCCGGGGTGGGGCCGGTGTCAGCGAGGCGAGGGGGCGCTTGTCTATGACAGCACGGCCAACTTGCTCAAGTATTGTGATGGCACGAACTGGCTCAGCTCTGCACAGCGATATGCGAGTCTAAACTATAATGGCCTGACCAATACAATCAGGGCATCCTTCAATGTGGGGTCTGTTTCTGATCTGGGCACTGGCGTTTTCCAAATAAATTTTTCATCGGCAGTTCCTAATGCGAACTATCTGGTTCTAACAAATACGTCCCGTGACGGGACTGGCGGTGGGATTACCTGCAATATCCTTGAAGACTCCGCATCGACCTCATCTGTAACGCTGCAATGTCGCACGGCTTCTGGAGGCAGTGCCAGGGACCCAGAGTATGTGTACGTGCTGATTAGCCCAGCGGATTGAGCCCGAAATTATATTGATGCTTTGTGCGACCTGATGCCAGGGCAGGTGCCTCGCTTTCGTTGTGGCGAGGAGTGTACTGCGGCATCATCGGGAGCGTTGAGAGATGTGCCGAGAAAGACGGCAGCGATGTTACAGCGTACCGGGCAGCCCCAGATCGAACTGCTCGACCGCATCGGCATTCATTTTGCGCTTGTGCACCAGGTATAGTTCGCGACTATGACCACCGAGCAGCACGAGGCTTTCACATGGGTGTTTGCGAAAACGGCACAGGGGTGCGTGCAAAGAAAGCAGCGCCAGGGACGTATACGGGTGTAAGTCCTTAGAATGTCGTCATGCGTATCGCATGCCTTTTGCTTGGTGCTGCTATCTCCATGGTAGGGACATCGGCGCGCGCCGATGATTGGCAGGCGATTGGTTTCGTGTCGAGCACACTTGGGGTATCGACCAGTCGTGTCTGCGTGGGGGCACCAAGCGCGAACCGCGACTCTGACTTCGGGTGTGCGGCTAGTGCACCGTACGTTGATCTAGCGACAGGCAATGTGGGGATTGGGACGACGGATCCAAGCCGTACGCTAACGATCAGAAAAAATCATGACGGTGTCTTGCTTCAGGCACTGTCTGCGCCAACTACGTACTACACAGAAATAATCAACAGACACGATTCAGGCGAGCCATTCTACATTTTAAGCCAAGGAATAAAAGTATTAGGCCGGAAAAGCATGGCCACCACGCAAGAGACCTATGTAGCTGGTTACTATGGGCTGTCTTTTTTGACGGGCTCAGGGAGTGCCCCGTCGGCGGGTAACATTCGAATGTATATCACCAACACGGGGCTCGTCGGGGTAGCCACCACCAACCCGAGCACATCTCTCCACGTTGCCGGCACCATCCGCATCGCCAACGGTGGGGAAGCGTGTGATGCCAACCGCGCGGGGGCCATTCGCTATGCTGGTGGTACGTTTGAGTTTTGTGGCGGCAGCAGTTGGCAATCTATCAGCGCATTGGCGGGATACGGTGACCGCATTGTCTCCGACACAACCAGCATCGTCGTCAACGACGGCATGGATAGCATCAGCTTTACGACGGCGGGCAGTGAACGAATGGTGGTTACCAGCGCGGGGAATGTGGGAATTGGGACGTCAAGTCCTATCGTAAAAATGCATTTGGCAGGTTCAGGTCCCGGGTTAACGCTGGAGGACACAAACAGCGGAGACCCATATCCAAAAATTATGTTGATTGATACATGGACTACTGGAACCTCAAACACGTCGGTCATTGCAGCCGATCTGCGTAATACCTCGGGGGACTTTGGCAGTGCTCCACATGGTCTCATGTACCGAAGCGGTAGGCCGGGATTAGCCAACCACACATTTTTGGAAGACGACAATACAATCCAAATGGTTATTCGGGATGGTGGCAATGTTGGCATTGGGATGGCTGCCCCGACCGCCAAGCTTGAGGTGTCTGGCTCCATCAAGATTGCCCAGTCCGGCGCCGAGACCTGCGCCTCGATGGCCGATATCGGGCGCATCCGGGTCGATCCTGCAACCGGAGTCGCGCAAATCTGCCGCAAATAGGATCGAGCCTAAAGAGCAAGTGGTAATAGGCTTTTGTGGCACACGCGGTGTTTCGCGTAAGCGGCCGGCGTCTTCTTCCAGCACCGATTGCAGAAGCTCGTAGCTGGTCCGGTACACTTGGCAGTCCACGGCGTCACAGGTGCGGCAGTTCTGGTACTCGGGGTAGACCCAGATCCAACTGCTCGAGCACATCGGCATCCATCTTGCGGGTATGCACCAGATAGGCCTTGGCCGCAGTGAGAAGCTGCTGATGGCGGGTGAGGCGCTCGGCAGGTGGCAGGACAGGTTTGACCTCACCAAAGTCGCTAGGAGTGCTGCTGAGGCGGTAGAGCGTGCCCAGTGGGTCTTTGTCGAGATCGCCGGTGAGATCGGTCGCACTCACAAACAACCGATCCGACGCATGCCAGAGCAATTTGGCGAAAGGGTCTTGCGGCTTCGGCATTGCGTAAAGTGTGATGGCTTTGGGAGTCGGTGTAAAGGGCTGCCTACGTTGTAGGCAGGCGCGCTGACCAAGCGCCCGAAATCTGGCACACTGCAGCAAAAGAAAGTTGTAGCAATGGTGTTTGGTCGTGTCCTTCTCTTAATCGGCCTTGTGACAGTTGCTTGGACGCAGTCTGGCTGGAGTTCTTCTGACGCGCCGCTATGTGGCGATAGCATGGAGGATGCCCTCACTGCTGCGCGTCAGGCTACCAATAGCAGTAGCACAAACGCTTGCTTCGCGGTCGCTATCGAGCGGTTGGCCGCGCATTTGGAAGCGTTGAGCACCGGCAAGGAACCATTCGGAACGATAAAGGCGGAAGCGTATATGCATGACGCAAAGTAGCTTGCCGCTTGTTGCATTGTTTGCATTGTTAGGACTAGCGTCAACGACCGGTCACGCCGCATGTCCCGCAGCACCTGTTGGCAGCACGTCGGACACGACAGTCATCTTAAAGCACCTCAGTGACTCGGCAGGGATCGGGCCTGTGAGCATTCTGGATGCCACGAGGGAAGGTGCGGTTGTTTACGATAGCACCGATGATGCCTTGAAGTATTGTGACGGTACCAACTGGGTGACGGCAATGCGGATGGTTGACGATGGCACAACATGCTCTGCTGCGTTGGAAGGCACCGTCAAGTATGTCTCGGCGGCGTCACCACCGTACAAATACTGCAACGGGAGTACATGGCAGGATTTTAGCCAAGGGGGTGGGGGGACAGCCGACCTCACCCCCTCAGCCTTCAGCTTTACGCCGCTGGCAGATCAGGCGCTAAGCTCGGTCGTTTTCTCCAGCAGTATAACGGTAGCCGGGCTTGCCAACGCCGCCGGGCTGGGGGTGACAACATCCATCAACAGCGACGGTGGGCCGTACTTCAACATCAATGGTGCCGGTTGGACAAACAGCGGCTATGTTGAGAACGGCGACGTTGTGCAGTTGATGATGACCACGGCCAGCGGCCAGAAAACCTCACTGTCACCAACCTTGACCATCGGAACGGTAAGCGGCCTGTGGAGTGTGACCACGTTGGATGTGGCTCCTACGGTAGCGTTTTCTGATAACGCCCATAACGGGAATGGAGGCTCGTCCTATAGCTATACGGCTGGTATTGGCACGGCCAGTTCGGACAGGTATGTGGTGGTATCATTTCAGCATTATAGCAATACTTTCGGTACGGCTGCCAGCAGCGTGACCATCGGAGGCGTTGCAGCAACTGAGGTTGTCAACTCTTTCAACGGTGGCTCTGAGGCATCACTGTGGATCGCCAACGTTCCGACAGGCACCTCGGCGTACATCAACATTACGCTTGATGGTTCGACGAATCGTAGGGCTTCTACAGCCTATGTGCTCTATGGACTGGAGAGTATGACACCAGTGGTAACGGCCACGGGCACCGGAGCCCCACCTCACGACTTGAGTGTAAGCGTGCCAGCGGGTTCGGTCGCAGTTGGGGCGAATTATGCCGAAAGCTGTGGTGGCTTCACCTGGAGCGGCTTGACGGAGAATGTCGATTCTAAAGTTGACACATCACGCCGCTACTCGGCGGCGTCAGCAAGTTTTGGTTCTGCAGGCACCCAGTCGATTTCTGTGGGGTCGTGCACGTCTTCCCCAGCAAGCGTGTTGGCCGTGTGGAAGTAAGAAGTGGTTGCGTAGGACGGACAGAGAAGTCGTCATACTTGTTGAAAGCCGAATGTCAGACTTCACGCACTCGGAATTTTTGGATTTCGACATTTCAACGAGTTACCAAGCCTCGCTGCGCTGACTTTTACTCATTAATTGTGAGCATAGAGTGTCCAAATGCTACAGAATTTCCGCCATGGGCCTTAATCCAAAGACTGCGATTATTTTGCAAATTTCTAAGAATGTCGGTGACAAAACACCCGTTTATATCGAGGAGATTGAGTTAAATCTATCAGCAAACGTCTCACAGGAAATAGAAATCCCGCACCACGAAGTGCATCTTAAAGAAGGGGCGATAGTTAAGGAACCTCTGACCAACTGACCGGATCATGGCACACTCGAGATATCGATTCGAGAGAGGGATGCGATGAGCCAGCTTTCATTTTCGTCACTCGACCTTGCGGCCAAGAAGAAGACGACGAAGCGCGAGGTTTTTCTAGGCGAGATGGCGGCGGTGGTGCCGTGGTCTTCGCTCGAAGCGGTGATCGATCCGTTCTATCCGAAGATGGGCCGGCAAGGAGGCCGCCGGGCATTCCCGCTCACAGTCATGCTGCGCATCTACTGCCTGCAGCAGTGGTATCAGCTGCCCGATCCCGGCGCGGAGGAAGCACTCTACGACATTCACTCGATGCGCGCGTTCGCCGGGCTTGAGCTTGGCCGCGATGCGATCCCGGACGAGACGACGATCCTCAACTTTCGCCATTTGCTGGAGCGTCACGACCTGACGAAGGCGATCTTCGCGGCCGTGAAGGAGCATCTTGAAGCGCGTGGCACGTTGCTTCGCGGCGGCACGATTGTGGACGCGACGCTGATCTCGGCATCGCCATCGACGAAAAACAAGGAACGCCAGCGCGATCCCGAGATGCGTCAGTCGAAGAAGGGCAACCAGTGGTACTTCGGCATGAAGGCGCACATCGGCGTCGATGCGACAAGCGGGCTCGTGCATACGGCGGGCGTGACCGCAGGCAGTGTACACGACGCGAAGGTGATGGACAATCTGATCCGCGAGGATGATCGTGCGGTCTATGGCGACAGGGCGTATGCGAGCGAACGCAAGAAGCGTGCTGCGCGTCGTGCCGGTGTCGTGTGGGCGGTGAAGGAAAAGGCAAAACCCGGCAAGGCGCTGACACGCTACATGCGCGCAAAGAACCGCCGCTTCGGCAAGGTGCGCGCCAAGGTCGAGCACGTGTTCCGCGTCATGAAATGCCAGTTCGGCTACCGCAAGGTCCGCTACCGGGGCATCAAAAAGAACGGCGCGCAGGTGTTTACGCTTCTGGCTTTGGCAAACATCTACCTGGCACGGCGGAAACTGGCGGCGGCGTGAGGCGGTGAAAGACGCGGGACCCGCAAGCGGGATGCGAACTGCCGAACGGTCGCATCTCCTCATGCCGACAGGCGGCACAAAAGCGGGTTGGTCAGAGGTTCCTTAAAGTCTTTGTTGGCAATGAGTGCGTATTCCGGCGACAGGTTTTCCGACCCACCGCAGGATTGACTCTTGAAGCAGGCAGCTAACTCGAGCAATCTGCTAGATTGAAAGAATTATTAAAAGCTGTCAGCGCCCAAAAATAGTGTCATATATTACAAACACTTATCAGCGCATAATGATTATTATGTCAAATAATAAAAACGTCTCCAACATTCCTTGTTATGCGTTGGCCACATAGCCGGCAACAAAACCCCTGTCAGATTATACACGCCTGGCGTCTTTCGGGCTTATACATAAACAAGAAGAAACGAGGAGACCCCCCAACATGCGTTACCGTAGTGCACTTGCCTTTTTGCTGTTTGCTGCCGCAGCCCATGTGGCTGCGCCGCATGCGCTTGAGGTCTCAGCCGGAAGCAACCGTTTGCAAAATGTCACCAATGGCCTGGATGCCAGACTTAATGCCTCGAATGCCATCTTCCAGACAGTGATCAACCAGATCCTCGCCTGCAATAAAAAACGGATGATTTTCACCCCCGACGAAACGGATCCCGAACGTGATGCCGATGGCTGCGTCTCCCCTCCTCTTCCCGGGGATATCTCTCTGGAACTTGAAGATGTTACCGTCCCGACTTCGGTTGTACGTAGCGAGACCAATGACTTTACCCATACGCTGGTCTTGCCGGCTTCAATCAAACCTTGGGGAGCCCTCTCCTTGCAGATAAACGTCATCAACGGTAAGTATTCCACCGCGCCCGGAGCTGCGGCAACCTATACGATCGACGACGTAAACGCCGACCAAGCCAAAGTCCAGATCCACAAGGCAACCAGCGACGGCTGCGAGTCTCCCGGAAGCGCCAGCTATAGGCTTGATGCCTCCTATGATGCGGCGACGCGTAGTATTCTTTTTGAATATAATCGCTCCAGCACAAAAAACACCACGGCTTGCCGCACGATCGGTTTTGATATCTACCAATATCAATATAAAAAGGCGGTGCTAACCCAATAAGGGATTTAAAAAAGCAACTCCCTTTATAGGGAGTTGCTTTTTATGCCCATGAAGTGTGTGTCAAACATGTACCCCGTGTCAGAAAAGTGTGTAGCACCAGCAGTACGACTACTTTTCAGCATGTTATTATGCGTACATGAAAACACCCCACTTGCTTCTGACGGTTGTTGCGATCGCGGCTCTGAAGGGGGCTCTGGTACATGCAGAAATGGGCAGTGAACTTGCCTATGTAAAATCCTGCTACCGGAGTGGAAAGACATTTTTGGAGACGTCCGTTTTTCCGGCCAACTCATCATCGCTAACGCCGGAGATGAAGCAACAGCTCGGTAAAAAATTGACGGACCTTTGCGCCTGCCAGGCTATTGAATTGGCCGAACGTGGAATGCAAGAAGACATGCTTGCCTATGCGTCATTAAATGACCTGCCAGGAACATCCGGGCCAAGTGGATTGCGGACGCGCATTCATGATGTTCTCGAATCCGAGGCTGTTATCTCCAGATGTGGTCGCATGATGGGGAAAAGCCCTTCGAAAGGCGCTTCCAGCAATTCTGTACCAGAGACACCAGAACACCGAACTGCTGACATTCATTACCAATATGATCAGGCTCTTATGCAAACCGTCATAGAAAAAGAGCGGAAAAAACCACGCAGCGTCCTACTTGAAAAGTTTGAAGCCGCCCCATCCTCATACGCCACGGCGTTACAAACAGCTACACACCTTGTGAAGGATATCTCGAAAGCGGCCGGCTTGGAGGAAGGTGAAGCGAAAGTCCTGACACTTCTTGTCGCCACCACAATATTCCACCAGAAGATACAATGCTGTCATGGCACATACGCGCTTGATAATGCCGCCATTGCCTCTTTAAAGACACTCTCGGACAAAATCTCAAAAGATTTCAGTGTCAAGAAGGCCATACAAGATACTCTCGGCAAAGAAGACATTCAGGCACGGAGCATATTTTCGGCCATACCGTCCCTCAAAACCAAGGCGCTGAAAGCTCGTGCCAAGATGTTGTTTCAAGACGATGCCCCACAATACTGGATGCTAGACAAAACCAAAGAACAGGAAACGCAACTACGGCTTTGGATTGTCAAAAAGTGACTTTGTCAGCCGCAGTTTGTGCATTTCAACATACATGTCAGAGGATAAGGAGTCCCTAAACATGCGTTACCGTAATGCATTTGCCGTTTTTTTGTTGGCTGCCATGGCTTATGGCTCAGGCGTCCATGCTCTTGAGGTTACGGCAGGCAACACCAACCAACAAACCATCGCCAATGCAATGGATGCCCGGCTGAACGCCAGTAACGCCCTGCTCCAGGCCACCATCAACAGCATCCTTACCTGCAACAACAAAGGCATGGTCTTCAACTCCGATCCGGCCGTTACTTCGGGGAAAGACGCCGACGGCTGCGTGCCCGTGGGCGGCAGCCCAACGTCGGAGCTGATCTGGTCGGGAATGGAAAAGGACGCAACCGGCCTTTCCCTTCTTTCTGGAAAAAGGTTCTCCGATTACACATCCCTGACATTTATTGGTGGGCGCTATAACAGTGCAGGTTCCACATTTGCCGGTGATACCGTGACAGTGCCTGTCGATGTCTTTGCCGCCAATGCCTATATCGGCGCCCAGACGTTCAGCGGGAACGACTCTGGATATTTCCGCGTCCGGCGCGTGAATGATACCACCTTTAATACCGAAAGTTATCGCAACGCCGCGGTCTACCAAATCTGGGGAACGAAATAACCTGATATTGGTGCGGTCAAGAGGACTCGAACCTCCACGGTGTTACCCGTCAGCCCCTCAAGCTGATGCGTCTACCAATTCCGCCATGACCGCGCGTGTATCGGCTGGGGCTATATACCCCAGCCTTTGAGTTTCGCCAACCTGAAAATGCGCCGGTAGGCTATCGTGCCCGCAACAAAGATGACGGATCGAAGCACCCGACACTCTCCAACACGGTGGTTCCATACACGGGCGGCGCCATCTCCTTGTCGAGCAGCATAAGGCAATATCCGCTTTCGCGCTGGAGGCGTTCGAGCGCCCTCAGTTGCTCTTTCCGGGCCAAATAATCCTTGATACGCTGGCTGAAGCGTTGTCCGTCTCCCTCCATCGCACGTGCCGACAGCGGCTGCGTTGCAACAACCCCGGCTACCGCCGTCGCCGCGACAACCGATTTGATAAATGTGCTCATGCTGACACTCTGCCCCAGTTGTGCCATATATTCAAGCCCATGGAGATCATCCGCCTGCCCGGCCTTACCCTCTACCCTGCCGCCATGGCCCGCATGGACGCGGCGGTAGAGCGTGTGCTGGCGGGTGGCACCGAAACACTCTTTTTGCTGGAGCACGACCCCGTTTTCACCATCGGCAGCAGCGGCGATGCCGCCACCGAAGTGTTGGACGCGGGCAACATCCCCGTTCTCCCCACCGGACGCGGCGGCAAAACCACCTACCACGGCCCCGGCCAGTTGGTGGCTTATGTGATTAAAGACTTACGCAAATCAAAAGACTTACGCAAATATATTCAAGTATTGCAAGAATGGACGATTACCACCCTCGCCGATTTGGGCGTGGACGCCTTCACCACCGATGACATCGGCGTGTGGGTGAACAGCCCCGACGCGCCTGCACCCGCCAAAATCGCCGCCATCGGCGTGCGGGTGCGCAAATGGGTGGCCTTTCATGGGGTGGCCATCAATGTGAATCCCGACCTCGCGGCGTTCCAACGCATTGTCCCCTGTGGGCTTGCCAAACCCGTTACCAGCCTTGCTGAATTAGGCATTTCTGCAACCCTGCAACAGGTGGAGGAGCGGCTTGTCGCCAATACCTCGCATTGCCTGAATTCCCAAGTATAAATAAGATATGTCCAACCTCATCCAACAAGCAGGCCAAACCCTCACGCCAGAGATGGAGGCGCTGGGGCAAAAGTACGGCCTCAACCGGGTGGAAACCCGCTTTTTAGGTCCCCTGCTCAAGTACTTCGAGGCGCCCGACATCCGCGAGCTGGTCATCAACGAGCCCGGCAAGGTGGGGTACGAATATGCCGACGGCAGCTGGAAGTGGGTCGACGCCCCGGAACTGACCACCGAACAGCTGGAAGATGCCGCCCGCATGCTGGCCAACTTCACCGGTGAAATCTTCACGCCGGAGCATCCCATCCTTTCCTGCAAAATGCCCGGCGGCCACCGCGTGCAGATTGTGGCCGGCCACCACACCACCAAGCATTTCACCCTCACCGCGCGGATTGCCCACAAGAAAGACTTCACGCTGGATAGCTTCGAGATGCCGGACGAAACGCGCCAGCAAATCATCAGCGATATCAAGAACAAGCGCACCATCCTCATCTCCGGTGGCACCAGCACGGGGAAAACCAGCTTCATGAACGCCGCCCTGCAACACATCCCCCTGCACGAGCGGCTGATTACCATGGAAGACGTGCCGGAACTGGACGTGCCCCATCCCAATTGCGCACCGCTCATCTTCGGCGGCGCCAACCGTGACCCGACCGGGAAGGAAATCCGCGAAATCCTCAACGCCTGCCTGCGGATGCGCCCCGACCGCATTCTGCTGGGGGAAATCCGCAAGGAAAACGCCTTCGCTTTCTGTTCGGCCATCAACACCGGGCATGAAGGCTCCATGGCGACCATTCACGCCAACAGCCCGGATACCGCGCTGGATGCGGTCATCAACCGCGTGATGATGAACGGCGATATCGCCGAGAACGCGCTGGCCGTGTTGCGCCGCCAGTTGGAAGCCGACATTTACGGCATTGTCCAGCTCACCCGCGTGGGCCCCAAGGTGACGGCGTATTACAAGGTGTTGAAAGCCGCCACACCCCCTCCCCAATCTTGATAAGTATACGCAACATCTTGATATCGCTTTAATCACCTCCCCCTTGCCAAAAGTTATCCACAAGGGTAGTGTGCGGGCTAAGTAAAGGAGGGATCGTCATGGGTAAGCATGATAAATACGCTGATATGCTGCTCAAGGTCATCCTGTCCGAATACCCTCTGCGGCCCCGCGATGGCGTATTGACCAAAAAAGCTCATTTGTTCGATTGGCAACAAGCGATTCAGGATGCATTTATCCACACCCAAGCAGGATTTCGGGCAAAGGATGGGGCGATGAGCTTTTCAACCCCGCTGGAACAAAGATTTTACAAAGGTCTTGTCGCCGAACTTAAAAATGCCACCACGCACCAACAACGCTTGGCGCTCATTCACACTGCCCTGACTCACGGCGCCCAGCGTTATGACGAGTTGGAAGCCGAGCGTCCTCACAACAATCCCGACCCGGAAGCTGCTTATCGCGCCGCCTTGGCTGACGCCGAAGCAGGACGCGCCCATAATAGCGAGCTTGTCAGCACACGGTAGCGCTACTAAGCCGCCTTCCGCACACTCTTCTCTTCCACATACGCCAACGCCGCCTTGGCAAACGCCGCGAACAGCGGGTGCGGTGCCAACGGGCGGCTCTTGAACTCCGGATGATACTGGCAGGCAAAGAAACTCGGGTGGGTTTTGGTCGGCAGCTCGATGATTTCCACCAAGTCGGGGTCGGTGGGGCTGGTGCCCGAGAACACCAAGCCGGCTTTCTCCAAAATGGCGCGGTAGGCGGGGTTGAACTCATAACGGTGACGGTGCCGCTCGGCAATGCTTGAGCTGCCGTACGCCTTGCCCGCCAGCGTGCCTTTGGCCAGCTTGCAGGGGTAGGCGCCCAGCCGCATGGTGCCGCCAAGGTCATCGTCCTTGCCGCGCTTCAGCTTGGCATCGCCGGCGTGCCATTCGGTCATCAGGTTGATGATGGTGTGGGCCCCTGCGCCCCTATCGGCATCAAACTCGCTGCTGCTGGCGCCGGTGAGGCCTGCCACATGGCGGGCGAACTCGATGGCGGCCAACTGCATGCCGAAACAAATGCCGAAATACGGCACCTTGTTCTCGCGGGCATAACGGATGGCGCGGATCTTCCCTTCCGCCCCCCGCGCACCAAAACCGCCGGGCACCAAAATGCCGTCGGCGGGGGCCAAGATAGCCGCCACCTCGTCATCGCCCATGCTTTCCAGCGTTTCGCTGTCCACAAATAGGATGTTCACCTTGGCGTCATGGGCAAAGCCGCCGTGCAGCAAGGCTTCGTTCAGGCTGATGTAGCTGTCGCCCAGTTGCACGTACTTGCCCACCACCGCAATGGTCACCTCGCGCGGCGGGTGCGCCACCAAGCTGGAGACATGCTGCCACGCCGCCATATCCGGTGCCTTGGCCTTGATGTCGAAATGAGACAAAATGGCATCGTCCAGCCCATGGTTGTGCAGGGTAACCGGCACACGGTAAATGGTGTCGCTGTCCGGGCAGTTCACCACATGGCTGGCGGGAAGCCCCGCAAACATCGCGATTTTCTCAAGGTCGGAGCGTTCCACCTCCACTTCGCTGCGCACCACCACCACATCGGCCTGCACGCCCGCTTCCAACAGCTCGCGTACGGCGTTTTGCGTGGGCTTGGTTTTTACCTCGCCCACCGCCTTCAGGTAGGGGGCAAAGGCCAAGTGCATGAAGCAACTGCGGCGGCGCCCCGTCTCCCGCGCATATTGGCGGATGGCCTCAATAAACGCCATGCTCTCGATATCGCCTACCGTGCCGCCGATTTCCACAATCGAGAAATCGGCCTGCCCTTCCATCCGCCCGATGAACGCTTTGATTTCATTGGTGACGTGCGGCACCACCTGCACGGTTTTGCCCAAGTAATCGCCTTTGCGCTCCTTGTGCAGAATGTCCCAGTATACCTGCCCGGCGGTGATGTTGCTGCTGCGGCTGGTGGGCACGCCGGTAAAACGCTCGTAATGGCCAAGGTCGAGGTCGGTCTCGCAGCCGTCATCGGTCACGTACACTTCGCCGTGCTGGAACGGACTCATTGTGCCGGGGTCGATGTTCAGATAGGGGTCAAGCTTCTGCTGCACCACACTAAACCCCCGCGCCTGTAAAATGGCCCCCAGCGCGCTGGCGGTCAGCCCCTTGCCCAAGGCGCTCATCACCCCGCCGGTCACGAAAATGTAATGGGTCTGACCAAGCTTCTTCATGCCGGGCGTGGTGGCGGGGGTCGGGGTCATGAGGCACTCCTTATAGTGGAAAAGCCGCTCTGGGTTGCCCCAACAGCGGCTTGGTTGCGGGTCTGAAAACGTGTCATCGGGCCGGTACGGTCGGGCTGCTTTCGGTTGGGGTTGCAGGCATCAGCGGGTTGGGCGTGTCCAGCGTCGGGGCGGGCAGGCCGTCGGCAGACGCCGGAGCTTCTGCCTGCGCCTCATGGGCCGCCATCACGCTTTCGGCATGACCGGCACCATGCTGGGTATAGGCAATCAGCAGGCTGTTGATAAGGAAAATGGCCGCCAAAACGGCGGTCGGCCTGGCCAACGGGTTGCGCACGATGGGCTGCATGCCACCAGAGCCGCCGCCGAACGCGCCCCCTGCCCCGCCCTCGCTGCGTTGCAGCAGAATGAGGATGATAAGCCCGACGGCGACAATGGCATTGATGAGGAACAGGATGGATGTCATGGAGGCACTGTTTGCCCGTAACCGCCGCCGGCGTCAATGGCGGTTGCATGGCTTTTGGGCGCTTGGCTTGCACATGCGCGCCGCCGCTGGCAGATTGCGGCCAATAACAGGGGGTTTATTGATGCTGCAAGTCTTCCGCAATTTCGGGGCCAGCCGTGGCTGGGGCGCGCTCATGCTGGTATTGGTGGCGGCCTTCGCCCTGTGGGGCATCGGCGATTATGTGATGCACACCACCTCCGGTGCGGCGCTCACCATCAATGGCAAAGACGTGCCCCTGCGCGAGGTGGATGCCACCTACCGCAACCGCGTGGGCACCATCACCCAAATGCTCGGCGGCACCCCGCCCACGCCGGAGATGCTGGAACAGCTGGACGTACCGCAAATGGTGTTGACCGAAGTCATCCACCGCAACCTGCTGCAACAGGCCGCCCACAGCCTGCGGCTGGCCCCTGCCCGCACGCAGCTGGAAGACACCATCACCGCCATGGACGCCTTCAAGGAGAACGGTGCCTTCAGCCCCGCCCGCTACAAGCAGGTGTTGGCGCAGCAAAACCTCTCGCCCGCCGCGTTTGAAAAAATGCTGGCCGATGAGCTGGCCATGCAACAATTCGCCAAATTGGTGGAAGTGGCCACGCCGCCCGCCGCGCCGTTAAAACCCTTGCTGGAACTGGCCGAAGCTTCCTACACGCTGGAAACCTTCACCCTGCCCCCTGCCAGCGCGGTGGTGGCCACCACGCCGCCCGCCGATGCCGAGCTGCAAGCCTTTTACGATGCCAACCAAAGCGCCTACGCCGTGCCCGAAAAACGCAGCTTTACAACGGTTATACTGGATACCGCCAACATCGGCCGCACCCTGACCATCAGTGAAGACGAGGTGAAAGCCCGGTATGAAGAAGCCCAAGAGAGTTACAGCGAACCCGAACAACGCCATGTGCGCCACATTCTGGTGGCCGATGCCAAACGCGCGGTAGAGCTTTACAACCGGCTGAAAGCCGGTGCCGACTTCGGTCAAACCGCCGCCGCCAACAGCATCGACCCCGCCAGCAAAGCCAAAGGCGGTGACCTTGGGATGATTGCCGACGACGACGTGGTGGCCGACTTCGCCAAAGTGGCCTTTGCCACCCCTGCCGGCGAAGTGGCCGAACCGGTGCAAACCCCCTTCGGCTGGCACATCATCAAGGTGGAGTCCATCCAGCCAGCCCGCGCCCTGCCGCTGGCCGAGGTACGAGGCCGCATTGAAGAAACCCTCAAGCAAGAGCACGCCCTGACCGCCATGGAAGACTTGCTGCGCACCATCGACGACAAGGCCGCGGGCGGCAGCACGCTGGCCGAAATCGCCGCCGCCACCGGCCTGAAGCCGCAAACCCACGCCCGCGTGGCCCACACCACCAACACGCTGGATGCCGCCCTGCTGGATGCCGCCTTCAATACCGACAAGGGGCGGGTAGAGGGCCCCGTGACGCTGGAAGGCGGTGCGCTGGCTTACGTGGAAGTCACCGACATTGCCCCGCAAAGCGTGCCGCCGCTGGCCGAGATCAAAGAGCGCCTGCTGGCCGATTACCAACGCGCCCGCGTGCAAACCGCCCTCAACAAACAGGCCGCCCAACTGGCCGCCACGGCGGTGACAGGCGGCAATGTGGGTATCTCTCTCGCCAATGTGGCGCAGGGCATGAAACTGCGCGGCGGTCAGGCCGCAACGCTGGAGCTTGCCAACGTCACCGATGCTCCCACATGGCTGCACGGGGCGCTCAACAAGGTGTACGCCCTGCCTGCCGGCGGCGTGCTGGCCGAGCCCCTGCGCGATGGCGAAAGCTGGGTGGTGGTGCGGCTGGTAAAACGCAACCTGCCCGCGTTGGATGCAGCTGCCGCCAAAGCCGCCGCCGTCGGCTACCAACAGCAATTGCAGCAAGACGTGGAAGCCCTGCTGATTGGCGAGATGGTGCGTCAAGCCTCCATCCGCTACAACCCGCCCGCCTTGCGGCAGGTCTTCGGCGTCACTTGGAACCCGCCGCAATGAGGCTGGCCCTCATCCTCGTCCTGATGCTGCTGGCCACGGCCGCCCACGCCGAAGTGCTCACCTACCAAGGCAGCAACCGCTGGGTGGCACAGGCCGATGCCGCGCCGCTGCGCGCCCTGACCACCAAAGCCAAAAAGGGCACCACCCACTTCACCGTGCAATTGCCGGAGCAACACCGCAAACTGGCCGTCGAGCGGCTGGAAATCCTCCGCCACATTCTAGAAACCGCCGCCGGCAAGGGCATTACGCTGGAAGAGGTGCAAGGCACCTCTCCCGCCAGCACCCTCACCGTCATCGCCGATTGACTCATTTGTCACGGAACCGCCGCACATCCACCTGTTCCCGTTGCCGCACCGGCGCGCCGTCGTCGCTTTCCGGCACATGTAACAGACCGGCCGCGTCCAGCCGTTTGGCCAGCTGGGCAAAGGCACGGTGCAGATGCTTCGAGACGGTTTTCTTCTCCCGCCCCAGCGCCTGACCCAACTGGCGCAGGCTCAAACGATAGCTCAGACGCATGCTTTCTCCTTGTCGACGCAGCTTTTCCTGCATCCGCAAGGCCCCACGTAGGTGGGCGTCATCCACCCAGTCGCCCAAGGCATGCAGGCGCAGCAATTCGCCCTGCACCTCCATGGCGTCCAAATGTCGCGCTACGGCCAGTGCCAGCCCCATGCGCTCCAGCGGATGGGTCGGCAGGTTGCTGTTGCGGCTGATGCGGTACGCGCCCTCTTCAAGTTCCACCGGCGGCCGAGCGCCTTCGGCGTCATGGACAATCTCGCGCCACAGACTGGAAAGCTTCGGCAAGCTGCGCGCCCGCAGCACGTCGCAACTCCAAAACAATGCTTCTTGCGCGGTGGCAAACTGCCATGGATGGGTGGGGTGGTCGGTCATGGTCATCCTCCTTGTTGGATGGCCAAGTGTATGCACAATGCCCACCCAAACAGCAGTCTCCACATACCTCCGACACGTTCAATCGATTGAAATATATACATCCAGCATCTTCAAGCCCCCTCATTCATCAGACATCACACCAACGATGCCGCGCACCAACCGCCCTTTGAAAGGTCGTACAACTCACACAAATGAAAAACGGTCACGCCGGTTCGATAAACACCGCCGTGCCCTGCGCGGCCACCATCAGCATGGTCTTGCCGCTGCCCGAGATTTCACCGTAATCGATATCGATGGCAATCACCGCATTGCAACCGGCGGCTTCGGCCTGCTCTTGCAACTCGCGCAGAATCAGCTCGCGGGCGTCGGTCAGGCTGCTCTGGAAAGTGCCGCTGCGGCCCCCCACCACGTCGCGCACCTTGGCGAAGAAATCGCGGAAGATGTTGGTGCCCATCACCGCCTCGGCGGCCACCAGCGGGCCATACTTACGCACGCGGTAGCCTTCGACATACGGGGTGGTGGTCAGCAATACGGTGGTCATGGGCGGGCATCCTTGTTGTCGGCCTGCATTTAACCATGCCCCCTGCCAAAAAGAAAGGGCGGCCAATGCCGCCCCCTGCAAACACATCCGCTTATTGCGGCTTGGCTTCGCCCGAGACTTCGGCACTTTCAGCCACGGCCTCAAGGCCCATGTCGCTCAAGAAGCCGCCTTCGGCGTAACCGCCAAAAAAGCTCTCGCCGGTTTCTTCAACCGTTTCGGCAATTTCTTCGATCTTGGCACCGGTGGCCACTACCGCCGGCTTGACCGGCAGGGTCAGGCGGGCAAAAACTTTATCGTGCAGGCTCATGCTATGTATCTCCCGTTTAGGAACCTTGATTCTACTGGCGGCGCAAGGGCGCCGTCAATCTCATGGGGGTGTTATAGGGCGTGGCACACATGTTACAAGGGGCAAAAACTGGGCTTCTTGACTTATTTTTCCGCAGCCGCATAACATCCGACAATCCTGACAAAATCTGCATAAAAATTAAGCTCTTCAACCGCACGTTGCATGGCCGGGCTTTTGATATGCCCATCCACATCGGCGTAAAACTGCGTGTGGTTGAAGCGCCCGCCCAGTTGGTAACTCTCCAATTTGGTCAGGTTGATGCCATTGGTGGCAAAGCCACCCAGCGCCTTGTATAGCGCGGCGGGAATGTTGCGGGTGCGGAACAGCAGGCTGGTCTTGGCCATTGCCTTGGCCGGAGGCAGCACCGCCGTGCGCCCCAGCAGAATGAAGCGGGTGGTGTTGTGGTCGTGGTCGTTCATCGCCGCATGCAACACGTGCAGCCCGTATACCTCGCCCGCCAAGCTACTGGCCAGCGCCGCCTTGCTTGTGTCGCCAAGCTTGGCCACATGGGCGGCGGCCCCCGCCGTATCGCCCCACTGCACCGGCTTGAGCCCGTTTTTCTTCAGCGACTTGTCACATTGCAGCAGCGCCGGATACTGCGAATACACCTCGCGGATATCGGCCAGCTTGGCCCCCTTGACCGCCAAAAGGTGGTGACGGATGGGCAGGTACACTTCGCCCACGATATGCAACGTGCTCTCCGGCAGCAGGTGGTGGATATCGGCGATGCGCCCCATCGTGCTGTTTTCCAGCGGAATCACCGCGCCATCGGCCTTGCCTTTGGCCACGGCGTCAAAGGCGGCCTCAAAGGTGGCACAGGGCAGCGGCTTGGCTTTGGGGCAGGTTTGGCTGGCCGCCACATGGGCATAGGCGCCGGGCTCGCCCTGAAAGGCCACGGTTTTCCAGAAGGATGCTTTCATGGGGGCGCATGGTAAGGGGTTTTGCCCTACCCTTCAATCACCATTTCCTTGGTGGCGAAGCGGTAGGTGTTCTTGCCGGCGTTTTTGGCCTCGTACATTGCCGCGTCGGCCTTTTTGATAAGCTCCATCGCCGTGGTGCCATCGGTGGGGTACATGCCGATACCCAAGCTGCCGCCGATATGCGCGGGGTGGCCGTTCAGGTCGAACGGCTCGGCCAACGCCGCCAGCACCTTTTTGGCCACCAGTTCGGCGTCGGCCTTGTCGCGCAGGCTCAATACGATGGTGAATTCATCGCCGCCCAACCGTGCCACCGTATCGGTGTCGCGGGTCACTTTCTTCAGCCGCTCGGCTACTTGCTTCAGCAACATGTCGCCAAAATCATGTCCCAGCGTGTCATTCACCTTTTTAAAGCCGTCAAGATCGATAAACACCAGCGCCACTTTGGAAAGCTGACGGTAGGCGGTGGCAATCGCCATGTTCAGCCGGTCATGGAACAGCTGGCGGTTGGGCAGACCGGTGAGGGTATCGGAATACGCCAACGCGTTTTCGCGCTCGTGCCCTTCCTTCAGTTGCGCACGGAGGCGTACCAGTTCGGTGGTGGCAGTGAGGGTGAAGATATACCCTGCCAAACGGTTCTCGCCGTCGCGCCATGGGCGCAATGCCCATTTGATGACCTCTTCGCGGTTGTTGATGGTCAGCTTCTGCTCCTCGGCCCCTACCCGCTGCCCCAACGCCAGCTGTTGAGTCAGCTGCGGCAGGTTGGGCGGAAACCCCCGCACCACTTCGTCATGCCGCCGTCCCACCAGCTTGGCTCCTTGGTTGATATGGAAAAACGGCTTCCACCCTTGCGAGACATACAAATAGCGCCATTCGCTGTCCAGCACCGCAATCGGCCGTTGGCTGTCTTCCACCAACTGCCGCACCAGCGCCTCGCTGGTCTTGAACACGTGCTCCGGCTGGTAACTGGCGCTGATATCCCGTGCCAGCACCGCCACGTCATCGCCCAGCGGCCACACCCACGCCAGAAAATGTAGGTTTTGCGACGAAACCTGCAACTCACCGTGCCACGGCACATGGTTGTGGGCAGCCTCGGCTACCGCCTTGGCCAAGGGGCCGTCGGTGTAGGCGGGCCACAGCTCGCCCAATTTCACCGCCTCAAGACTTTCCACCCCCGGCACGATGCGGCGGGCAAAGGCCATGGTGGCGTCATTCCAGCGGCGCACCCGCCCTTCGGCGTTCACCACCAGCCAAATCTCGCCCGAGCCCTCAAACATGCCGTCCAGAGATTCGTTCAACACATCCCAGTGCATTTCCAGTTTGCCCAGCTTCTTTTGCGCGTCGCCGCCAATTTCTTCCAGGGCATGCACCCGCTCCAGATAGGCAGCCGCCTCGTCCCCCGCATAGCGACGCATCATCATCAGGGTTGCCAACGCTCCCGTTGTCAGCACAAACACCAGTGGCCAGGCGCCGCCCAACACAAAAAGCCCATACAGCCCCCATTGCCAAACCATCTGTGCGGCATCAGCGGCCTGTGGCATGGCGGGCCCCTGCAACAGACGCGTCATGTCGGCAGGAGGAAAACCGCTCCATACCTGCGCCACCACCGCCGCCAGAATCACCGTCAGCACGGTACCGGAAAGCGCGATAAGGGCTTGCATCAACTTGACAGACATGGCCGTAGGTTTTTTCGCTCTTTTGCGCTATGGTGCGGCAAACAGACAATAAAGGCCAGACCATGCCCCTCATTTCCCGTATTGCCGCGTTCTTTGTGTTGCTCATCGGCCTCGCCGGCGGCGCCCATGCCACCGACGGCCAAACCGACATCGCCGTCACCGATGCGGTTGCCAGCCGCGTGGTGGCCAGCCACGCTACCATTGTGCCGGGACAAACCTTCCAGCTGGCTTGGCAAATCAAGCTGGAGCCCCACTGGCACATCTATTGGCAAAACCCCGGCGATTCCGGCCTTGCCCCGCGCCTGACCCCCAACGACCCTACCTACACCGTCGGCGAAACCCGCTGGCCCACCCCCAAGCTGATTCCGCTGCCGCCCATCACCAATTACGGTTACGAAGACAAGGTGGTGCTGGTCATGCCGGTTACCGCCCCCACCATCCTGCCCCCCGGCGCCACCACCCTGCCCTTGCGGCTGGAGTACCTTTATTGCAAAGACATCTGCCTGCCGGGCAAGGTGACACTGGACTTGCCGCTTACCGTCGGCAGCGCCCCGCTTGAAAACCCGCTGTTTGGCCAACTGGCGGCCGAAAACCGCGAAACCCTGCCCCAGCCGATGCCCGCCACCCACGAAGTGCGCGCCTACCTGCGCGAAGGCAACGTGCATCTGGTGTTCAATGCGCAAGATATCGGCGCGGTGGCCCCGCGCTTCTTCCCCCATGCCGAAGGTTGGCTGGACGACGGCGCGGCCCAAACCATCCTCCATCAACCTCCTTATATGGACATGACCCTGCCCCGCGACCTCCACGGCAATGCCGAGATTACCGAGGTGCAGGGCCTGCTGGTGCGCGCCGACGGCAAGGGCTTTGTCATCAACGTGCCACTGGGCGACGCACCGCTGCTGCCGGAAGACCCCAACCAACTGCCATGGGTGTTGCTGGCGGCGTTTGTGGCAGGGCTCGTTCTCAACCTGATGCCTTGCGTGCTGCCGGTCATCGCGCTGAAGGTCTTTTCCCTGCTGCGCACCACCAACCACACCGAGCGCCTCAGCCATATGCTGGTGTATGCCGCCGGCGTATTGGTCACCTTCTGGGGCATGGCGGGCATCATCGCCGCCATCCAGCAGGGCGGGCACCAGCTGGGCTGGGGTTTCCAGATGCAAAACCCTCTGTTCGTCGCCGCCATGGCCGCATTGATGCTGGCCATGGCTCTCAGCTTCTGGGGGGTGTTCAGCGCCGGCAGCTGGCTCACCCGCGTCACCACGCCCACCCGCAAGGCCATGCATGAAAGCTGGGCCGAAGCCTTCCTGACCGGCATGGTGGCAGTGGTGGTTGCCACTCCCTGCACCGTGCCGTTCATGGGCACCGCCATGGCCTATGCGTTGGCGCAACCGTTCTGGGGTATCGTACAGGTGTTTACGGCACTGGGGCTTGGCATGGCGGCACCGCTGGCGCTGGTGGCGTTGTTTCCGCCGCTGGCGCGCTGGCTGCCACGCCCCGGGCCGTGGATGGACACCTTCAAGCAGCTGCTCGGCTGGCCGATGCTGGCCACCGCCCTGTGGCTGGTATGGGTTTTTGCGGGGCAAACCAACACAGCCGCGCTGTTTGTCCTTTTGGGAGGGCTGGGCCTGCTGGGCTTCACCCTGTGGCTGTACGGCCGTTTGGGCGGTTGGTCGGCCCTTGCCGTGGCCGCCGTGCTGGCTGGCGGCGCACTTGTCATCCCTGACTATACTGCGCCGGGCGAGCAGCCCGCCAGCCGTTGGCAGCCATGGAGCAAGGCCGCCGAGCAGGCCGCTCGCGCCACCGGGCCGGTGTTTGTGGACTTCACCGCGGATTGGTGCATCACCTGTAAGTTCACCGAGGCCACCGTGCTGAACACCCAAAGCGTCCAGCAATTGTTCGTTGCCCGCAACGTCACCCTGCTGCAAGGCGACTGGACCAGCTATGACGAAGCCATTACCGCCGAACTCGCCCGCCACAACCGCCGTGGCGTGCCGTTGTACCTGCTCTACCTGCCGGAGAAAGACGAGCCTCTCATTCTGCCGCAGTTGCTGACACGCGCCGTGCTGGAAGAAGCCTTAACCGCCACCCGGCCGTGACGCCTTTGGCATCTGCCCAGCCACCGTTCACCTCCAGCACCGCCGTGGTGGCGGGGGGCGAGGCGATGACCGTCTCATCGTGCGGCACGGCACCGGCATGGATGGCCGCCACCGTATCGTTCTGCACAAACAGCATGTCCAACGGTATCAGCGTGTTACGCATCCACATATAAATGGTATCGCCGCCGGGGCGGTCGGGGTAAACAAACAGCATGCCCGCATCGTCGGCCAGTTTCGTGCGGTGCATCAGCCCCTGCTGGCGGGTGGCGTCGGTGTCGGCAACCTCCACCGTCAACCGATGGCGAACCTTGCCATCCGGGCTTGTCAATTCGACCTGATGCAACGGCAACGCCTGCGCCACGTTCGCCAGCATCAGCAAGACGGCCAGACAGCGCATCACGGTACGTTGCTTTCCACCTGCGGCGTGGGCGGCGCCTCGCCGCCCCGAAAGATGTCCTTGATAAGTCCCGGCGTCAGAATGGACAGCGGTCGCACCTCGATCTTCGGGTCGGCGCTGGCGCCCTTCATTTTGAAATCGGCCACCACCACACCGTCCTGACTGCCGGTCAGCAACGTGCCGATCAGCGGAATCTTGGCAATCAGCCGGTTGAACGGAATGGCCGGCGCCATCCGCCCGTCAAAGTTCATCGTGCTGGTATCACGGTAATATACCCCGTCCAACCGCAGGGTCATCGCAGGGCCCTCCGCCACCGCCTTGTCGAGATGGATCGCCGCGCCGTCCAGCCGCATCGGCAAGGTGGCGCGATTGAATTTTAGTTTGTCGGTGCCTGCCAACAATTGCTCCAGCGAGAGCAGGCTCAACAACCGCACCAGCGTCGGCGGGTTGTCCAGCTCGAAGTCGCGCAGGGTCATCACCCCGCCGGCCACGTTGGGAGCGTCGTAGTTCAACTGCCCCTGCAAATGCCCGCCCAGCATGCGCGGATACACGTCGGTAATCGCCAACAATTGCCCAAGGTTGGCAATGTCCACGTTCATCCGCCTGCGCCCGCCTCCCAGCGGTACGGTCTGCACGTTCACGGGGTTTTGCCCGTTGGCGCGGGCGGTCAGCTGCTCTACCTCCCACACCTTGTTGCGGCGCGAGAGACTGGCCTTCAACCCCGTCAACGCCCCTTTTTCCAACAACAGGTTGCCCACGTTTACATTGGCTTCCAGGTTGTCCGGCAAGCCGTTGCCGCTGCCGTCGCCCTTCATGAACGGCGCGGCATCCAACTGCTTGCCGGAAAGACTGAACGCGCTGCCGTTCCAGTTCAGCACCGCATCGGTCTTGCCCAGCCGGAAGGGGCTCAACGCCAGCCGTGTTGCCGCCAGATTGTCCGGCACATAAGTCAGGCCGCCCTGCACGTCCACGCCACTGCCCTGCAGACTCAACGTATCCAGTTGCACGCGCTGCAAGACCCCGCCTGCCGCGCGATAATCCCCCTTGGCGCGTAACGCAAGCTTGCCTCCCGTCGCCTTGCTGAACGCCAAGTCCTTCGCCACCACCTTGGCCCGCGTCGCATCGGCGGTTAGGCTCAATGCGGTATCGCCTCCCTGTTCATTCAGGGTCAAGTCAACCGCGACCGGCCCGTCCACCTCTACACTCTCCGGCAGGCCATTGGCGCGCAGCCAGTCGCCGTTCACCGTCCCGCGCGCGGTCAGCTTCATGGCTTTTTTGCCGGGGGTCTTCCAGTCGTCCTGCCAATTCACGTCCATCGGGTTGCCGTTCAGACTGCCATCGGCCTTGAAGCTGGCGGTGCTGCCCTGCATCGTAAAGGTACCCTTGTCGGCCTTGAAGTTGGTGTTCTTCACATCGGCAAAACGCGACAGCGTCACATCCGCTACCTTGCTGTCCACGCGGATGTCGGCATCGGCCAACTCGGTGGGCTTGTTTTTGATAAGCGGCAAGTCCAGCGCAAAGTCGGTCACATGCCGCCCGTCGGCACTCAGCGGCAGCGGCTTGTCGATCTTGCCCACCTCACGCACCACTTCGTCCAGAGGCCCCGCCAACTTGGTGCGCACCTGCACCACGGTGGGAACATCCGAGAACAGCTCGGTCAGCCGCACATCCACGTTTTCGCCGGTCTGGCTGGCCGTGGTGGCCCTTGGCACTTGCACGCGGATGGTCTCGCCCACCAGTGAAAACATCCCCTTCTCCTGCACCACGGCGGGCGGCAGGTTGTCCAGATACCGCACCTTGCCACCTTCCACCGTGGCGGTGATGGTGAGGCCGCAGGCATCGCCACAATGGGGCAGGTCGGCGGGCTTGCCACGATAGCTCAGCACCAGATTGGAAAAATCGCCCTCCAGAATATTCGGCTTCAACCACGCCAACGCCTTCTTGAAGCGGATGTCTTCATCGGGAAAGTAACGGAACGCCTGCTGCGCCTTGCCCTTGGCCACCCGCAAGGTCACGTCGGCCACCAGCGTGCTGCTGACCGTTTCTACATTTTCGGCCGGTGTCGTCACGGTGGCGCTCACCATCACCTGTCCCCCCACCACCGTATGGCTGGCTCCGGCGGCCAGCGCCTGTGCCACTTCAGCCTTGCTCTCCAGCGGAATCACACTGGCACTCCCCAATCCGCCGATACGCCCCTGCCCTTCCATCACCATTCCTTGCGCGTCCTCGGCTTTCAGGCTGGAAATACTCAGGACGTCATCCGGCTGCGGCGTATACGCCACCGTCACGTTGAAGGTCTTGAACCCCAGCGGCTTGCTGAAGCCCATCGGCGGCGTAATCGTCACATCATGTAGCAACAGCGTCACCCAGGGCTTGCCCAGCCGGTTGCCTTGGGTCAGCAGCATGCCGAGCTCCACCTTGCCGGTGGCCTTGAACATCTTTTCAATCTGCGGCGGAAAATAATCGGCCACCATGTCCACGTCCGAGTTTTCAAACCGCGCCCGCAAAATGGCGTTCTCTGCCCCCGCCGCATGCTCAAACACCACCGCCACCGGCGTCGGTGCAATCTCCTTGCCGCCGTACAGCCGCCGCAGCTGGGCGGTCAAGGTGGCCTTGTCGCCGTCGTCCCTGTTCAGACGGAAGGCCAACGTGCCGTCTTCCATCACCCATTCGCTTTTCTGTACGTTGTCGTGCAGCAGCAGGGTCAACCCCACCACGCTGCCTTCTTCCAACGCGCCCCAGCGCAATGCGGTCGAGAGACCGTTAAGCCATGCCACCACGTCGCCCATGTTGCTTTCGTCTTCATTGCGCGCCAGGGGGAAGCCTGCCAGTTGCACCACATCCTTGTCGCGGATCACCCGCAGGGTCACGTTTTGCGCCCGCACCACCTTGGGCGCCGGCACGCCGATAAACATGCGCTTGCGCGAAAGCTCGACCAACGCCTTTTCCACCACCACCGCCAACTCGTTATTAGCGGCGTTGTACACCCGCAGGTCATCGCCGCCCAACACCACACTGCCGTCTTGATAATACGCCACCAACCGGTTGGCGGTCACTTTCAACCCCACGCCGGCCAGATAGCTTTCCACGTGCGGCAACAACGGCAGCAGGTTGAGCGGACTGGAAATGGGGTAAAAGGTGGAAAAGGTCATCACCAACGCGGTCAGCGCGAACACCACAAACAGCACCGCAACGGCCAACATCGCCCCCAGGCGGGTGCTCCAATGGCGGGTATGGCGGACAAGCCGGCGCTTCATGCCGCAAGTCTAACATGTTACGGATAAGAAAGAAGTGCCGTCCACGGGCTTCTCCACCGCCCCTGTGCTTTCTCCATCAAGCGCGCTTGTTGCCAACCTTGTCGGCCAGCGCGGCCTTGATGAACGCGTCCAACTCGCCGTCCAGCACGCCGCCGGTATTGCTGGTTTCCACGTCGGTGCGCAGGTCTTTGACCATTTGGTAAGGTTGCAGCACATAACTTCTAATCTGGTGCCCCCAACCGATGGCGCTCTTCTCGGCATTGGTGGCCGCCGCCGCCTCTTCACGCTTTTGCACCTCGTGCTCGTACAACCGTGCCTTCAACATGCGCATGCAGATGTCACGGTTGCGGTGCTGGCTTTTGTCCTGCTGGCTTGAAACCACGATGTTGGTCGGGATGTGGGTAATCCGCACCGCGCTCTCGGTGGTATTCACGTGCTGGCCGCCCGCCCCTTGCGAACGGTAAGTATCCACCCGCAGGTCGGCAGGGTTGATGTCGATATCGATATCATCGTCCACTTCCGGATACACATACACGCTGGAAAAACTGGTGTGCCTCCGCGCGTTGCTGTCAAACGGAGAGATGCGCACCAGCCGGTGCACCCCGCCTTCCGTTTTTGCCATGCCGAAGGCATACGGCCCCTGGATGTGCAGCGTGGCGCTCTTGATGCCCGCCTGCTCGCCCGCCGCATAGTCCACCGTATCCACCTTGAAGCCCTGCCGTTCGGCCCAACGGCTGTACATGCGCAACAACATGCCCGCCCAGTCGCAGCTTTCGGTGCCGCCCGCGCCCGCATGGATTTCCAGATAGGCGTTGTTGGCATCGGCTTCACCACTTAGCAGGCACTGGGTCTCCAACTTGTCGGCCTCGCCCACCAAAGCGGCCAGCTCGCCTTCGGCCTCTTGCACGCTGGCGGCATCGTTTTCGGCTTCGGCCAATTCCAGCAGCACCAACGCATCGTCCAGCCGCCGCCGCACGTCATCGTACCGACCAAGCGAGAGCTCCAGCTTGCGCTTGTCCTGCATCACCTTTTTGGCGGCATCGGGGTCGTTCCACAATTCGCCGTCAGCGGCACGGGCCTCTAACGCGGCGTATTGTTTGCGCGCTTCATCCAGGTCAAAGAGACCTCCCGAGCAGGCCCAACGCCTCCTCTACTCTGTCCACCTGCGCGCGCTGTTCCGGTGTCATCACCTGTCTCCTTGCTGTTGCTCGCTTCAGAAAATCCCGAACGGGTTGAACCCGCCGCCATTGCCATCCTCGGCGCCGCTTTCACCGCCGAAGATGCCGTCCCAGAAGCTCGGTTGCGCGGTGGTGGTGGGCGCGGTGCCGGGTACAAACGGTTCGGTGATCACCCGCTCGGTGGTCGGGCCGGGCAACATGCCGTTGTCGGCGTCCACCTGCACAAACTCGATCCCTTCCGGCACGGGGAAGTCCATCATGCGGCGGCCCTTGTGGCTGGCCGCCACGAAGTCTTTCCAAATCGGCAGCGCCGCCCGTGCGCCGGTTTCGTTGTGGCCAAGGCTGCGGGGTTTGTCAAACCCCACCCACACGCCCACCGCCATTTCCGGCGAAAAGCCCATAAACCACGCATCCACGTAATCGTTGGTGGTGCCGGTCTTGCCGCCCAGCGGCAAACCCAGCTTGCTGGCACTGTAACCGGTGCCGCGCTTCACCACCCCTTCCAGCATGCTGGTCATCTGGTAAGCCACCTGCGGGCTGAGGGCCTGCGTGGCCGGTATCGGCGGCGGCGCAGGCACCTTGTCGGGGCTTCCACCAAACTGCTGCAAGCACCCTTCACAGGCGGGGTGGCCACGGTACAAGGTTTTGCCACGGTTATCCTGAATGCGCGAAATAAACGACGGCGGCACAAACAACCCCCCGCGCGGATACACCGCATAGGCGGCGGTCATGTCCAGCAGGCTCATGTCCACCGTACCCAACGCCACAGTGAGGTCGGTGGTCGGCACCCGGTCGGGAATGCCCATCCGCCGCACCACATCGGACACCGCGCGCAACCCGACCTCTTGTGCCAGATTGATGGTCATCAGGTTTTTGCTTTTCTCCAGCCCGATGCGCAGCGGCGTCGGACCGCTCATCTTGCCGTCGTAGTTCTGCGGCTTCCAGCTGCTGTCGCCATGGCGGAACACCACCGGCGCATCCATCACGATACTGGCGGGGGTAAAACCGTTCTCCAGCGCGGCGGTGTAAACGAACGGCTTGAAGGCGCTGCCTACCTGCCGCTTGGCCTGGATGGCGCGGTTGAAGCCGACCCCTTCACCCAAGCCACCCACCATCGCCAGCACTTCGCCGCTACGCACTTCCACCGCCGCCAGACCGCCTTGCACTTCAGGGATTTGTTCAAGATTATACGCGCCCTTGCCATCGCGCTTCAGCATCACGACATCGCCGGTCTTCACCAGCTTGGCCAGACTGCGACCGGTCCACTTGGCACTGGCAGGGGCAATCTCCACCTTGCGCTCGTCATACAGGCCCGCCATCACTTTGTCGCCCACACTCACCACCACGGCGGGCTCACCGATACGGGTGCTGTAACTGTAACTGTCGGCTACCTTTTCCAGCTGCTGCGGCCAATCGGCCATACTGTCGAAGTGCATCAGCGGCCCACGCCAGCCATGACGGCGGTCGTAGTCGCGCAGGCCTTCATACACGGCGGTTTCCGCTTCTTTCTGCGTCTCAAGGTCCAGCGTGGTGTAGATGATCAGACCATCCTCATAAAGCGCCTTGCTGCCGTACTGCTGTTCCACCATGCGGCGGATATACTCGCTGAAGTGCGGGGCATCATCGCCGCGCTTCAGCGGGCTGGGGTTCAACCCCAAACCGGCCTCGCGCGCGGCGGCGGCTTGGTCGGGGGTAATCATCCGCTCTTTCTCCATGCGGGAAAGCACCAGATCACGCCGCGCCTTGGCCTTGTCGGGGTTACGCAACGGGTTGTAGCGGCTGGGTGCCTGCGGCAAACCGGCCAACAGCGCGGCCTCGGCCACGTTCAGCTCGGGCAGGGTTTTCGAGAAATAGGTTTGCGCCGCCGCCGCCACCCCGTAACTGCCGTTGCCCAGATAAATCCGGTTGAGGTACATCTCAAGGATTTCATCCTTGCTGTACACCTGTTCAATCCGCCAGCTCAGCAAAAGCTCTTTCACCTTGCGGTCATAGGTGCGCTCCGAACTCAACAAAAAGGTCTTCGCCACCTGCTGGGTAATGGTGCTGGCACCTTGCTTGCGGTTGGTCAGCAGGTTACTGAGCGCCGCGCGGATAATCGCCTTCAGATCATAGCCGCCATGGTGATAGAAGTCGGTATCTTCCGCCGCCAGATATGCATTGATAAGCAGTTTGGGCATCTCGCCCACCGGCATCCAGATGCGCCGTTCCTTGGCAAATTCGGCAATCACAGCGCCGTTGCGGTCGTACACCTTGGTAATCAGCGAGGGCTGGTAGTCGGTCAGCTTCCTGAAGTCCGGCAACTGGCTGGAATAATACATCACCACCGCCGTGGCGCTAATCGCCCCCACCAGCACACCGAACACCCCCAGCCACACCGCCAGAATGACCAGACGCTTCATCCACCCGCGCCCCTGCTTGGGCTTGCGTGAACTGGAAGGCACGGCAGCGCCCCGTTTCAGTTTGGGAGATTGGGCGGCGGAGGGCTTTTTCTTGATCGGCGGCATAGGGTTGGTTGTAACGGCTTTGCCCCCCCGCCGCAAGCCTCGGGCCGATGAAAATTCAGCCTGTTGTAAGGCTAGTTGCCGGTCACGTCATGCACCTCGGTGCCCAAATGCACCGCCTTGCCGTCGAAGCACAAAAAACGCACGGTTTTGCTTCCGTCCGGCTTGGTCTGCACCTTGATTTGCTGGTGCTTCACGCCGATCTCCGGGCAATCGCGGGTCTGGCCGCCCCAGTCGTAACGGTTGTTGGCCTGCGCCGAAAGCGCCTCGTTCAGCTGCCGTTGTGCCGCTTCCACGTTGCGCACGTTCACGTTTTCCACCTGTTGCATCCGGTCGGCGGTGGCTTCGCTTTTGGCGGCAACCGCCTCCAAACCTTTCTTGAGCGCCAGATTTTCCCGCTGCAGCTCGCGCACCTGACTCATCAGCTGTTCGTTTTGGCTTTGCAGCTTGCCCATGATCTGGTCGTAGCGCTGCAACTCCAACTGCATCGCGCGGTCTTCCAAGGCGTGCGGCGCCGCCAGCGGCAGCACCAACAGGGCGAACATCAGGGCAACGTGACGCATGGGACTGTATCCTTTTGGCGCATGCTAGCAAAAACAGCGGAGGGCAGCGCCCCCCTTGCCTGTTTTTAAGGCGTCTGTACTTCTGGCGTGAATCCGGCAAAGACGCACACAAACAAGAACCGCAAAGAAAAAGCTTACACCGCCCAACGCAGACTCGCCTTGCGGGCCAAGGCGTTTTCGGTGCGTTCTTCCACCACGTCCCAGTTGACGTTGGCCATGAAGGCATCGATGTACTTGCCGCGCTCACTGGGCAGGTAGTCCAGCAAAAAGGCGTGTTCCCACACGTCCATGCTCAGCAGCACGTGGAAGCCCGGCATGTGGCCTTCGCTGTGCATTTCAATAAAGTGGTTGTTGACGTCGCCGGTCATCGGGTCGAGGTAGCAAATCGCATGGCCCACCCCGCGCGTGGCGCCGGTGGCTTTGAAGTCAGCCAACCAGCCTTCAAAGCTGCCGTATTTTTCCGCAACCTTGGCCTTGAACTGTTTGGCCACCGCGTCATCCACACCCGCCTTCAGGTTGGCAAAGTAATAGTCGTGCACCAGCATGCCGCACATCTCAAACGCTTGGCGACGACGGCGGTCGGCATACAACGGGCTCCCCGCCTCACCGCCTTCACGCATCTCTTTCAATTGCTCGATGAGCGCGTTGGTTTGATTGACGTACCCCTCATACAGCTTCCAGTGCTCGTCCACCTGTTTGTCGGAAATGCCGACCAGCCCCTTGGGCTTGAACTCGGTGCGGGCGGTATAAATCGTCATGATGCGTCTCCTTGTTGCGTGCCGCCACGCTACCACATTTTGGCGGGCGGAAAAGTCAAAAGAGACGAAAGAAACCTAGGCGGCGCGGCGCGCCAATGCTCCGCGCACAAACGCGATATCCGCATCCAGCTTGGGCGAGGCCGCAATCACCGCACTGCGGAACGCGGGCGCGTTGATGCCGAACTTCTCGGCGAACAGCAGCGCCATCTCGCGCCACAACGCCATGTGGGATTCCATCGCGGGCGGGGTGTAAATGGGGCTGAAGTACACCCCTGCCGTCACCGCAAAACGTGTCAGGTCGGCGGCGTAGGTTTCCAGCAGAGCCGAGGCTTCGGCGGCATCATGGATGAACAAATCGGCCATCATCACGTAATCGTTTTGGTTGCGCGCGGTCATCGGCGTGATGCGGGTCATCACGTTGTGCAACCAGCCTTGGCAGAAAGCTTTACCCAACGCCTGCAACTTGGCAAGGTTCACCGTGGCCTCATAACGCTTGTAGGCCTCCATGTTCACCGTGGTGCAGGCCGCAATGTTGGCGGTATGTTGCTGGAAGGCGGTCATCGGGCACGTCTCCTGTTAAGGCATTTCAACTGCAACCATCATGACGTGCCCCACCGCCCTCTACAACCCACTAGCCGTGCACTGCACCATGGGTTTGTGACGTTTCTGTCAGCGAATAATCAGACAAAACCGGTTACAGAACAGGTTAACATCTTCAAACCGCCATAACCTCCTGCACAACGTCCGGAAGTTCTTTCCGCAGCATGGTCTCAATCCCCACCTTCAGCGTGGCGGTGCTGCTGGGGCAGTTGCTGCAGGCGCCGTGCATTTCAAGGTACACCACCCCCTTCTCGAAGCCCCGGTAAACAATGTCACCGCCGTCCTGCATCACGGCGGGGCGTACCTTTTCGTCCAACAACTGCTTGATTTTCTCCACCGTCGCCGGGTCGGCATCGGTGTCGCCAATCAGCGGTGCGTCGGCAGGCGCCTTACCCACCAGCACCGGCTCACCGGCATCGAAGAACGCCTCCAGCGCCGGCGCCAACTGTGCGTTGATATCCCCCCACGTCACCCCTTCCCGCCGCGTGACGGTAAAGAAATCGCTGCCGATAAACACGCCTTCCACCCCCTCCACACCAAACACCCGCCGCGCCAAAGGGCTGCGCGTGGCGGCACTCTCGGCGGTGGGGAAGTTGGCACTGCCGCCGGCAATCAACAACCTCCCCACATTGTACTTCAGGCTGTTTGGGTTGGGGGTCGCCTCGGTGCGAATGGTCAGAACATCATCCATGGCACCGTCATACCGCCATCACCCTCGCGGCGCAAGCCGTCGCCGCCGCCACCAAAACCACCCGCCCAACGCCAGCAGCGGCATCAGCAGCATATTGAACGCCGCCAGCAGGTACTCCACCCGCCGCACATCGCCGTACAGCTGCCCACGAACCTGCCGCAGCTGGTTGCGCAATTCCAGTTGGCGCTCCTCATACGCCGCCACCTCGCCACGGGCGGCCTCGGCCAACGTTTGCGTGCTGGCTTGGCCATCGTGCTGCGCCTTCAAGGCTTTCAGGCGGCTTGCCACCTGGAACAACTCCGCCGCCATCTTTTGCTCCACCCGCGCATACTTGGCCGAAAGCGCCACCATCATCCGCTCTACCCGTGTAAAGTTGCGCGCCTGCACGCCTTTGCCGCGCACGCCCAGCAACGCGCCGTCGCCGGTCAGATACTGTACGGCGTTATATAACAGCACCAAATTGTCATTCATCGGCACCGCGCCAAGTTGCCCTTCGCGCACGGCATAACGCTCGGCGGCAAAATCGGTATCACCCAGCGCCAGCACCGCCCCCTGCCCTTCACCGTAAGCCCTGTGGGGCGGCGGGGGCTGCTTTTCGGCCTTGTACCAGTCTAGCACCACCGGTGGCACATCCTTGAACACACTGGGGAAACGCCCCGCCAACAACACCCCCAACGTGGCACGGGCGGGCGGGCCCTCCAGCTTATTCACCAACAGCTCGGGAGACATCGCGTCAAAGGCCATACGCGGCACGCTGTGTGCCTGTTCACTGGTCACCATCAGCGGCGTGTAACTCAACCCCGGCGCCAGCATGCCAAGGCCAAACGCCCCACTGTCCACCAGCACCACCTTGTCCACATAGCCGGTGAACGGCAGCTCCTGGTTGATATCCTCGCGCCCCAAGCTCAGCCAGAACGGGTAACTGCGCAGCCCGATGGCCGGATCGTTCACCATGGCGGCGCGGGCAGGGTCGGCCACCACGCGCAGGCCATTGTAGTTGACGCCCCACAGCCGCAGCAGATCGGCAGGATGGTTCAAGGCCTTGTCCACACTGTTGCGGTCGGGCTGCACGGCTTCGGGGGGCGCAGTGCGCGGCAAGGGGTCAAGCAGCATCAGTACGCGCCCACCATGGGCCAGGTATTGGTCAACCGCGTACAGGCTTTCTTGCGGCAGATACGGGGTATAAATCGTGATCAGCGCGTCGGTGCCATCGGGTATCTGCGGGTTGCCCGGCAGCAGGTAGTCAATATCGTAAAACCCTGCCAGTTCATCCAGCCAGCGGGGGCGGTTCTCACCCATCTTCAGGTTGGGGATCCCCAACACCGCAATCTGCTTGCGGCGCAACTTTTGCGCTTCGGCCAGCAAACTCACCACGTCAAACTCCACATAGGGCGTGCGCTCGGGCCCAATGGCCGGGATCACCGCGTTGCGCCCGTTCATGGTCGCCACAAGGCCGAAGTAATACCCGCCGCCATCGGCCAGCGGCAACTCCACCATGCCCGCGCGGTTGGCCGCCAGCTCGGCGGCGGCCGAGGTGCCCGGGTCAACCCGTTCCACCCGCACTTTGGCGGGGTTGACGGCCTTCAGGTCGGCCAGCAAGTCGTCCATCCGCCGTGCCAGAATACGGCTGGTGGCGGGCATGTCGGGCCCACGGTTCTGGTACAGGGTCAACGTCACGGGAGCCGTCAGTTCCCTCACCACATGTTCGCTGGCAGCTGAAAGGGTAAACAGCTCGTCGGCACTCACATCCACCCGCCATGGCAACAGCCGCCCCGCGCCTGTTACCATCACCAGCGCCAACACGCCCGCCACCAGCCACGGCCACGCCGTACCACGGGCGTAACGGCGCATTAATGCCGCCATCTGCCAGTACAGGGCCAACAATATCAATCCAATAAAGTAAGTCACACTGCGGCCATCCACCAAGCCTTGGGTGAAGCGGCGGGTGTGCTCCAGCAAACTGGTATCGGCCAACCCCGCCTGCAACCATGCGGGCACGTAGGGCACCAGCCATTCGCCCAAACCTTCCACCCCCACAAACAGCAGCACCGCCAGCAACGCCACCCCGCCGGTAAACGCCACAACGTAACTGGCGCTGAGCGTCCCCATCAGCAAGGTAAAGCCCAACAACACCCCCGCCAGCAACCATTGGCCCACATACCCTGCCAACACCGCGCCCCAGTCGGGGCTGCCCAGCCAACCGATGCTCGCAACCATCGGCCAACTGCCCAACAGAAACACCGCCACCAACAGCCACAGCACCGCAAACCGCGCCACCACCAGCTGGCCAAGACCCAACGGCAACGTCAACAGGCGCTCGGCATGACCGCGCCGTTTATCTTCGGCGTACAACCCCATGCCCAGCGCAGGCAGCATCAGCACATACACCCACGGCAAATAGGCAAAGTAGCCGTCCATCGCCGCCATGTTGGCCGCAAAAAAGTTCCCGACAAAAAACGTCAGCCCCGCCGCCAACAGCCACGCAAAACCCACAAACACCACCGTGGCCGGGCTGGCCCACAGGCTCCGCACCTCATGACGGAAAATCGCTGAAGAAAACAATGTAAACATGGCGGCATCTTAACTGAAAGACAACCAACCTTCAGCAACTAAGCAAGCGAATGCCCCTCTGCCACACGCGCATTGGCGCCTAATTTCTTGGCAACTTCGCGTTGGGGCTGACGACGCATCCAATATCGCTCGTCAATGTCCGTAATCGCCAAATCATGCCCCGCACCCAACTCATTGGGTACGTCTTCACCCCAAGGGTTACACAAAAATTCCTTAACCATTTTGGTTTTGCCGTTGGGGCACGCCGAGACAGCATCGGGCCTGAACTGATCATGAATAAATGCCAACATCGTCAGGCGGTTGAACATTTGATCCAGAATGCTCTCACACGCGGCTTCCCACCAGCCCCCTTGCAGGTCACTCTCGACACTCAGGGAATATCTATCGGCATACGCCAGCAACGACATCACGGGAAGCTCATCACGTGCAATCGCCGCACGCAACTCGCCCAAAGCAGAGATGTCGCGCTCAACCCCCCGCATCATCCGTTGCAGAGCCGAAGTCCCCGCATAGCCGTCCAGTTTAAGGATATTTGCCTTGTCATGCGGTTTATGATGAAACATCTGGCCCCTCCAATTGCATACACAATGTAGACTATCTCTCCCTTCCCCACAACCATCTCCCACAAAAAAACCGCACGCGGCGGTTAATTGGCAAGGGTGGTCAAGGCGCCCAGCCGTTTTTCGGCACGGACCCGCAGGCCGGTTGGCAGGTTGGGAAGAACCAGAAGCTGTTCGGTCAGGCGGCGGGCGGCGGGCACATCGCCTTCTCCCATGGCAAGGGCCGCCAATACTTCCATCGCGGGGGCCCGCACCAACGCGGCCTCGTCGGCGGCAAGGGCCTCCAACCGGGCGCGGGCGGCAGCGGGGTCGCCCTCCAGTTGGCTCACCGCGGCATTCAATTGCGAAATCTGTTGCAGCCATCCCGGCGCATCGTCATCGGCCGCCACCGCTTCATAGGCAGCCACGGCCTTGGCGGCATCCTGCTTGGCTTCGGTTACCAACGCCAAACTGCGGAACCCCGGATTGGCACTCTCCAGCAACGCCTGCGGCACCGCGCCGCTGTCACCGTTTTGGCTGAATGCGTACCACTCCCGTGCGGCGGCGGCATCGGCCCGCGCCTGCCAGCCTTGATAGGCCTCACGACCCGCCACCAGCACCACCAGCGCGGCCACACCGGCCACCAATGCCTTCTTGTAACGGTGCCACAAGGCCAACAACCGCTCCTCATGCAGGGCGTCGTCCACTTCCTTCAAAAAGCCGGTGGCGGCGGTTTCCAACTCAAACGGCAGATGCGGCTTGCTCATGTGCCCCAAGATGCCGCCAGATACCCGACAAATCCAGCCCCCTGCCCAAACAACGTGCGTCCAAAAAAGAAAGGGCCCACCGAAGTGGGCCAGTTGGCTCTGGTGGAGCCTCAGGAGTAACTGCTCATGTCATCTTATGTGGGCACATGTAACAGTTCTCTAACTCCATTGCAACAAAAAAAGGCCGCCGCGGGGGTATCGCGGCGGCCTCGAAGACCAGGGGGCCCCCTGGGGAGGGTGGCGTTAGGGGGCAAGCCCCCGGCCTTGCACCCGCGCCGAGCGGCGCGGGGCTCAGAGGAAGGAGCAATGCGGCAAACTCCTTCCCCCGACACAAATTCAAATGTTCAAGTTGCGGCCCTTCTATAACGTATACAAACCACCGTCAAGAGGGGGAATGAACTTTCTACGCCAGCACCGCCGCCAACAACCGCTTGGTGTACGGATGCTTGGGTTTTTGGAAGATATTGGCAGTGGGCCCTGCCTCCACCACGTTGCCGTGCTGCATCACCAGCACCTCGTCGGCAAGGGTGGAAACCACCCGCAAATCGTGGGAAATGAACACGAAGCTGGTGCCCCGCGCCTGCTGGATACCTTCCAACAACTGTAAAATCTGCGCCTGCACGCTCACGTCCAGCGCACTCACCGCCTCGTCGCAAATCACCAGCTTGGGTTCCAGCGCCAGCGCCCGCGCAATGCAGATACGCTGCTTTTGCCCGCCGGAAAACTGGTGCGGATACCGCCCCGCCGCATCGGCAGGCAGCCCGCAGTCCTTCAGCAGCTTGGCGACAAACGGCTTCACCTTGGCAGGCGGCATGGTGGCGTGGGCGTAAATGCCTTCGGCGATGCTCTCCCCTACCTTCATCTTCGGGTTCAGCGCGGCGGCAGGGTCTTGGAACACCATCTGCATGTCGCGCCGCAAGGTACGCAACCCGGCTTGGTCGGCCGCCGTCATCTCTTGACCCAGAAACACCACTTTCCCGCCATCGGCGCCAATCAGCCGCGTCAGCACCTTGGCCAGCGTGCTTTTGCCGCTGCCGCTCTCCCCCACCACGCCCAGCGTGCGCCCTTCAGCCAACGCGAACGAGACATCCTTCAACGCGTGCAACGTCTGCGCCTTGCCCCACCAACCCACCGGCTTGCGGTAGGTGTGGTTCAGCCCCTTGGCCTCCAGCAACACCTTGCCGCCCGCCTTGCGCTTGGGCGGCGTGCCCAACACCGGCATCGCCGCCAGCAATTGCTTGGTGTAGGCGGCCTTGGGTTTGGCAAACACCGTTTGGGTGGCGCCCTCCTCCACCAATTTCCCGTCCTTCATCACCATCACGCGGTCGGACAAGGCTTTCACCACGCCGAAGTCATGGGAAATCCACAGCATCGCCATGCCCATCTCGGCCTGCAAATCTTTCACCAATTGCAGAATCTCGGCCTGAACCGTCACATCCAGCGCGGTGGTGGGCTCGTCGGCAATCAACAGTTGGGGCTTGTGCGCCAACGCCATGGCAATCATCACCCGCTGACGCTGGCCACCGGAAATCTCATGCGGATAACTGTCATAAATCCGCTCAGGGTCGGGCAGTTTCACTTTTTCAAACAACTCCAGCACCCGCCGACGCCGCTCACCCCGGTTCAGCGTGCTGTGGATGATGAACGCCTCTTCCACCTGATAACCGCAGGTCAACACCGGGTTCATCGCCGTGGCGGGCTCTTGGAACACCATGCTGATGGCGCTGCCGCGCAGCGCCCGCCGCGCCCGTGGACGCAGGGTTTGCAATTCTTCGCTGTTGAATTCCATGCGCCGTGCCCGCGCTTCCAGCCCCTGCCCCAACAGGCCGATGACGGCCAGACTGGTCAACGTTTTACCGCTGCCGCTCTCGCCCACCAGCGCCAGCGTCTCACCCTTTTCCAACGCAAACGACACCCCCTTCACCAGCGGGGTGCTTCCGGCAGACACATGCAAATCTTCAACCTCAAGCAACGGCATGGGGGGCACTATAACGCATTGGCGGTTTCTGTCAGCCGCAAACTTGCACCGAGACACAACCCGACCTATATGCCTTAACATGGACAGCAAATCATTTGACGGGCTCATCCCTGACAAAATGGGGCACGAAAATACGCACGCAGCTGTTTCTGAAATCTTATCAGAAGTTATCTATCCACTTGTTTTGTTGCGTAGCCATCAGTCCATGGGGTATCGCGGGACATCATTGGATATCGCACGCTTGGCTTGGCAAGCAACCTCGTTATGGCTTAGCCAACAAAATAGCCAGACTCTCAAGAAGTGGGAAAAAGACCGAAAAGAGTATCCCGTCTACAAGCGCTCTGGAAACGTCGACTGGCTCCGTCTCTATGAAACAAGCTCGCCCCTACAAGGCACCCTTCCCCATATCTGCAACATGCCATGTCGAACGCGCTTAGAAAAGAACGCTTATGGTACAACATTCTTTTCTGCTGTTGCCATCACATCTATCAGTGAGGCGCGGCATACAGGTGTCTGTATGGACAACTGCCTTACCCCATTCTTTGAGTCCTACTTTACCATGCGAGAACGCCCAGAGGAGAAACACCTCATTGCCCTCTTTCCACATGGCAGATCCCCATTTATGCCCCATGCCAGCTTCGCGGAAAGGGTCAACGCCCTTCGTCTATGGGTCCGCAACAACCGTTTTCACGACGGAGACGAAATTAGCATTGCCGAGCTGGTTCCTGACGAGAGAGCTAAAACATGGACCATGCGCCAACGTGTTTTGTCAAAAAATCGGGATATCACCCAAGAACACAGTACCGCCAGCCATGCCTATCGTAGACTGATTAAGGAACATGGATTTCTCCCCAATGAGGAGCGTCGGAGACAACAAGAACAACGGCTAAGTGTGTCCCAAAAGCTTCCTGCCCTCAATGATGTTCACTCCCTTTTTGGGTTTAACATCAGCAATGCAGATGCTGAAAGCCACTACCTCTCCCACCTTGTCTATGCCTTGCCCAGATGCAGTTGGCGCGTCCATAAAAACCGTCCGGAACAAGCCATTACCGCCATGAAAATCGACCAACATATAGAGGAAGCCAAAGCCTCCTTCCCGCAAACCACTCCGCCGGAACTGGAAAAGGTGCTGGAACACGGCAAAGGCCGCTAATCCTTCCGCCCCACCGCAAGAATATAAATCTCCCGGCTATCGGCCCGGCTGGCGTGGGGTTTGATGAACTTCACCTTGGCAAAATGCGGGCGCAGGCGCTCCATCAGGGCCTTTTCTTCGCCGTTCATGAACAGCTTGGCCAGAAACACCCCGCCCTCTTTCACATGCTCCAACGCAAACCATTCGGCCATTTCCACCAGCGCCATGGTACGCATGCCGTCGGTTTCGCGGTGACCCACGGTGTTGGCCGCCATGTCGGAGATGACGGCGTCTACTTTACACGCAGCCCCCTCCGGCAGCTCGGCGTACAAAGCCGCTTGCCCCTCGTCAGCCATGAAATCTGCCTCCAGCAACACCACACCTGCAATCGGCTCGGTAGGCAACAGGTCGATGCCCACCACGGTGCCTTCCTCCCCCACAATGTCCATGGCCACCTGACACCAACCGCCGGGCGCACACCCCAAATCGACCACCGTCATGCCGGGCTTCAAGAAGGGCTCTTTCTCCAACACCTCCAGCAACTTGTAGGCCGCACGACTGCGATACCCCTGCGCATGGGCCTTGCGCACGTACGGGTCGGCGCTTTGGCGCTTCAAGTACTCCTTGCTGGCGTGGCTCAGGCTGTTATTGGTAAAGCGGGTGCGCGCACCCTTCAGTTTTCCGGTCATGCGGGTGGTATAAGGCAATTGCCCGTGGTAGGAAAGGCCCATGACCACCCACCCCGACATCATCGACATCTATACCGACGGCGCCTGCAGCGGCAACCCCGGCCCCGGCGGCTGGGCTTACCTGATGGAATGGAACGGCCGCGAGCGCGAAGCCAGCGGCGGCGAACGCTTCACCACCAACAACCGTATGGAACTCACCGCCGCCATCGAAGCATTGAACGCCCTGAAACGCGCCAGCCATGTGCGCCTGCACTCCGACAGCCAGTACGTGGTAAAAGGCATCACCGAATGGGTAGCGGGCTGGCAACGCAAAGGCTGGAAGAACAGCCAAGGCAAAGCGGTTGAAAACCAAGACCTCTGGCAAGCCCTGATAACCGCCACCGCCCCCCACAAGGTGGAGTGGCTGTGGGTACGCGGCCACAGTGGGCACACGCAAAACGAGCGGGTCGACCAGCTGGCGGTTGCCGCCATTCCGCGCGGCTGATACACAAGGCCTGCCTTATATTGCCGATATCTTTTCAAGCCCCTGACAAGGGCTTTCTTTGTTGATTTTACCCTTGCACCCCACTTGCCCACGCCCTACCATAAGGGCATGACATCAAGCGAGACAGTCTTTGCCTCCCCTTCCCGCAACAGCGTCCTTACCAGCGTCAAGGGCCAACTGCTGGTCGCCACGGCCGAACTCAACGGCACCCCGTTCGAGCGCGCAGTCATCTATATGGTGTCCCACGACGAGAACGGCGCCATGGGCGTCATGGTCAACAAGCCGCTGCCCAGCATCCAGTTTACCGACATTGTCAAAAGCATGAATATTGAAGAGATGATGCAGGCGGGCGTCGGCATCGGTCTCAAACGCCAACCCATCATCATGAAGGGCGGCCCGGTGGACAACAACCGCGGCTTCGTGTTGCACAGCGGCGAGTACAGCATCCCCGGCACCATCCGCGTCAATGATGAAGTCGGCCTCTCCGCCACGGTAGAGATTGTCAGCGATATCGCCCGTGGCACCGGCCCGCGCAACATGAACTTCTGCCTCGGCTATGCAGGCTGGGCTCCGCACCAACTGGATGACGAACTGCATGGCAACGGCTGGCTGGTGGTGCCCGGCGCCAAACATATCGTGTTCGACCTGCCCCACGACAAACGCTACACCGCCGCCACCCGCGCCCTCGGCGTGAATGCCCTCAACTTCATGGATATGGTCGGCGAGGCTTAAAGCCACCCCTTGCTACCCCCGCACAAGCATCACAAACACGATCCTATATCGTGTGTTGACAGCCCCCCGCCAAGCCGCTACAAGCCCACTTATGGCGCCTTAGCTCAGTTGGTTAGAGCAGCGGAGCCGGAGCGTAGCGGAGACCAACGGCGCTTGCGCCGTAATCATAATCCGCGTGTCCCGTGTTCATGTTGACAGCCCCCCGCCAAGCCGCTACAAGCCCATTCATGGCGCCTTAGCTCAGTTGGTTAGAGCAGCGGAATCATAATCCGCGTGTCCCGTGTTCGAGTCACGGAGGCGCCACCATTCACCTTATCGTTTCATCGCTTTTGCCCGCTTGCGCGGATTATGATCGCTTCGCGGAATCGATTTTTTTACCTTGCACGGCTTTCTGACGTGCCGTTTTGAATGATGTCTTCAGGAAGGTAAAATCTCCTTGAGGTTGGGCTCGTGTATGCTAAGTCCACTTCGTACGAGCCATCATCCCGCCTGTGTAAACATGCGCTGTAGCCGTATTCATGACTTTGGTCATAAAATCGAACAAAGTACGTTGAACTGTCGATTTCGAAAATGGCTCCATATTCTCCCCCTACAGGCCTTCCGAGGCTTTCAATTCCTGATGGAATCTCAATGATACCATGACATGGGAGATTTCGCATACTTGGAGAAAGTGTATGGCGAATTTGCATTTCCTTGAGGACGTTTTTCCCATTTGCATGACTAATCCTGTGCATGCCAAGGCCATACTCGTTAAAGCCAAAGGGATTGTGTTCAGGGACGTTGTAACGTCGTGCGTAAGCCATGGTGGCTTTACGCGACATATACCCCTTTTTCGCTAATTCACTACATCCCGGATCTGCCTGCAAGATGGTCTGCATTTTCTCGCAAGAAAGGTTCGAGGGCATTCCATCACTTCGGATAAATACCTTGCAACCTGCTTGTCGTTCGCGTTGATAGCCAACCGGTTGGGAAATACCCGTTTGCTTTTTGTCCACCGAAGGAATATCTCTCAATACATATTCAAGCATGTCCACAAAATCTCCAGCACGTTGGCCTGCAAAATCTCCCTCGCGTACATAAACAACAATGTTATTATGAATCCTTGCGTTGATTCCAGAATTAAGTGCAAATTTCATCGATGACATATCAAAATAACGAAAGAGATATTGAACTGCACCGGCTGCTTGATAAAAATGACTCTGTGGGACAGCGATCTGGAATTTGACTGGCAACAGCCTTCCCCGTGAGTTATCCGGTAGCCTGCGATTCAAATTAACCCATGATGGATCGTCTCCTGTGCAGGTAACAAAATACTCATATGCATTGCTTTCTGAAAGAATAGAACAGACCGGCTCATTGATATGAGTTCTACCGTTCATTCGCGCGTGGCGACTTTTTTTGTATGTCAAATCAATAAGATCTCGTGCTTGTTTCTCAAGAGTTTTCTGCCATGTTTCATTCGACATGTTTGATGCTTTCATTTTCCATTTATGAGATAGGAGATATTTAGTACTTATCAAGGGCTATGATGTTTACCACTCAGATATTGACCGAATTACGTCAACTAGCCTAGCAAAGTACGCAGCCTGATTGGGCATTTTTCCTGTGTATTTGCTATGTTCCGGCTTTACAGGGCGAGCAAAGCGTTGCATTGATGGAATCAACAATTGCACAGGTGAAACATGACCGATACGCCTTCCCTCGCCGTCCGTTTGAAAGACATACTGGCCTCCCGCAAGCTTTCCGCCGCCGAGGTGGCACGGCAAAGCGGCGTCAGCGTCGCCAGCCTCAGCCGTATCCTGGCGGGCAAGGTGAATCCCAGCTTCGAGAGCATGGCCCGTTTGGCCAAAACACTGGGCGTGCCGCTCGACGTATTGGCCGATGACGGCACACCTGCCCCCCACGGGCACGCCCAAACCCAGCATGTGGCGGGCATCGGGGCGTTGTTTACCCTCGACCACACCGACCTCTCACCCGACGGCGCCGCCGAACTGCTGCAAAACGCCGCACGCGGCCACTGGAACCACAGCTGGACCGACGCCTACGTGGATGCCACTCTGCCCCTGCCACGCGCCGTGCGCGCCACGCAGGTGGGCACCAAACGCATCGAGGTGGAGCTCTCTTTCCCCCACACCATGGTCGAGGCAGGCTCGGTGGCGGGGTTGCTGTCGGTGATTTCCGCCTCGCTCACCGGCACCCACGCGCGGCTGCTGGATATCTGCATCCCCGACGTGCTGGTGCGCACGTTTGATGGCCCGGTGTTCGGCATCCGGGGCCTGCGCGATACCACCAACAAGCATGGCCGTCCCCTTTTGGCCGCCACCGTGCGGCCGCTGCACGGGCTGTCGCCCCGCCAGTATGGCCGCGCCGCATTCGAGAGCCTTGCAGGCGGCATCGACATGACCGCCGACCCCACCCTGCTGCACCATATTCCGCTCAACCCGTGGCGCGAGCGCTTCCGTTTTGTGGCCGAGGCCGTGCATGCGGCAGGCCGCGATACCGGCGAATTCAAAACCCACGCGGTCAATGTGACGGCGCCTACGGTCGAGCAGATGGTGGAGCGCTGCCAATGGGCGAAAGACTTGGAACTGGCCACCGTGCTGGTCGATAGCGCCAGCATCGGTTGGAGCGCCATGCAAAGCCTCTCGGCTTGGTGCGCCCGCAACGACATGGTGCTGTGCGCCATGGGCGGCCGCGCGCTGGCAGGCGACATGATGAGCGAACAATTGCAGGCCAAACTGCTGCGCCTGCTCGGCTGCGATGTGGTCTCCACCGGCAGCCCGTTGCGCGGAAACGTGTCCAACCGCCGCTACGTGGGCGGGGTGCTTTCCGCGCTGCGCGACGATGCCGTCAGCGTACACCCCGACAACGGCCATTACTTCACCCAGACCTTTGCGGGCCTCAACACCGCCTGCCCTGCCGTGGGCGGCGGCCACAACCCGTGGCACTTCCCGCGCCTTCTGGATGCCGTGGGCGATGCCAGCATCATCCAGTGCGGCGGCAGCGTGATGGGCCACCCGTGGGGCTTTGGCGCCGGTGCCACCGCCGCCCGTGTGGCACTGGAATCAGTGGTCATGGCCCGCAACGAAGGCCAGAACATCAACGTGGAAGGCCGCAGCATCCTCCAGCACGCCGCGCGCTACAGCCCTGAATTGAAAGCGGCACTGGAGCACTATCAGGAAGGCAGCTTCCTCTTCGGTGTCGTTTCCGGCCCCTTCGCCCGTGCGGGCAAACCCAATGCGGGCAGCATCATCCCCGCCAGCACCCTGCCGACGGTCACCCCCTTCCGCAAACCCGACAACGATGACAACCACGAGGAGTGACCCCCATGCCCCTGCGCCCTGAAACCTTCGGCTACCTGCCGCCCCTCTCCCACCAGCAGATGGAGGCACAAGTGTCCCACGCCATGGCGCAAGGCTGGCTGCCCCACGTGGAATTTGCCGAGAACCCCAACAGCGCCGATTTTTACTGGCAGAACTGGCCGCTGCGCCCCGCCCGCATCGAGGCAGGCGGCAAGGCCACCCTCACCGCCAGCCATGTGGTGGGCCAAATCGAAAGCTGCGCCCGCCGCCACCCTTACGCCTATGTGCGCTTTGCCGCTTACAGCCCGCAAAGCCGCCTCACCGAACTGGCGTTCATCTGCACCACGCCGGAAGAAGGGCAGTCGGCCTAAGCTGCGTGCTTCCCATCGGCGTGCACTGTTTGGTAACGGGCCAGAAACGTACCGCCGATGCCCGCAGCCCCCAGCAGGATGGCCGTAGCAAGTGCCTCCAGCGTCATATCGCTGGTCGAAGAAAGCGGCGTAAACGTCAGCCATCCCACTTCCTGGAACTCCTTCACCGCGTCGGTGGCCAACACCAGCCCCATCACGAAGAGAAACGCCGAGGTCACCAAAAACATCGGCCGCAGCGGCAGTTGCAGGGCAAAGCGCTTGATGCCGACAAACATCACCGCCAACACCCCCAAGCCCAACAGCGCGCCTTCCAACATGCCTGCGGTGCTGTCGGCGGCCATGGCGCCCAGCATCAGCACGGTTTCGGCCCCTTCACGGAACACTGCCAGAAACGCCACCGCCCCCAGCGCCAGCAAACTGCTGGTGTTCATCACCTTGTCCATGTGGCGTTGCAGGTAGGCTTTCCATACCAGCGGGTCTTGCCGCAAGAACATCCAGCCTGAAACGTACAACATCAATCCCGCCGCAACGGCCATCACGAAGGCTTCCACCATGTCATTGTGCAACCCACCGTAAAACGTATGGAACACCCACGCCGCCGCACCGCTGGCAACAAGTGCCAAGCCGCCTCCCAACCACAACACGCCTTGTTTATTGCCGTGACCCGCCTTTACCAGATACGCCGCCAGCGCCATCAACACCAGCATGGCCTCCAACCCTTCGCGGAAGACAACCCCCGCCGCCTGCATCCAGATACCTTCCATGGCACGCACTCCCGTTGATTTTGCTCTCTCAGGGTATGTCCCCTATCGTGACAAAACAACACCAGACTGTTTGGGGGTATTTTCCTTCCGCTTGAGATATCTCAAACCGCCGCGCGCACAACCTCGGCAATGCCACCCAGCTCGCGCTGCATCAGCGCGGCATCTTCGGCTTCCACCATCACGCGGATAAGCGGCTCGGTGCCACTCTTGCGCACCAGCACCCGCCCCGCCTCACCCAACGTGGCTTCGGCCGCCTCAATGCGCCCTTGCACCGGTGCGCTTTCCAACACCGCCGCCGCGTCGCTGCCATCGGGCAGACGGATGTTCTCCAACTGCTGCGGCCACGGCTTGTACAGATTGGCCAAATGGCTGGCTTTCAGGTCTTTCTCGCGCAAGAAACTGAGCACCTGCATCGCCGCCAGCAGGCCGTCGCCGGTGGTGGCGTAGTCGCGGAAAATCAAATGCCCGGACTGTTCCCCGCCCACGTTGTAGCCGCCTTCGCGCATGGCCTTTTCCACATGATGGTCGCCCACCGGGGTGCGCACCAGCGCCAGCCCCATGCCTTCCACAAAACGTTGCAGGCCCATGTTGCTCATCACCGTGGCCACCACACCACCACCGGTCAGCTTGCGGTGGGCATGGAAATGCTGGGCCATGGCGGCAATGATGAAGTCACCATCCATCACCGTGCCGGTTTCGTCGACCAGAATCAACCGGTCGGCGTCGCCGTCCAGCGCAATGCCCATGTCGGCCCCGTGTTGCAGCACCGCCTTGGCCAATGCCTCCGGCGCGGTGGCCCCCACGTTTTTGTTGATGTTGAAACCATCCGGCTCGGCACCCAACTTGTAAACCTGCGCCCCCAATTCCCACAGAATGCGTGGCGCAATCTTGTAGGCGGCACCATTGGCACCATCCACCACCAGCTTCATGCCTGCAAGGCTGAAGTCGCGCGGCACGGTGCCCTTGATGTACTCCATGTACCGCCCCACCGCGTCGTCCACGCGCATGGCGCGGCCCACATGGTCGGGACTGGCCAGTTCAATCTGCTCCGGCGCGTCAATCAAGGCTTCCATGCGCTCTACATAGCCGCCGTTCAGCTTCACCCCATCCGGCGTAAACAGCTTGATGCCGTTGTCGGAATACGGGTTGTGGCTGGCGGTAATCATCACCCCCAAGTCGGCGCGCAAGCTGCGGGTCAGCAACGCCACCGCAGGCGTGGGCAACGGCCCCACCAGCAGCACATTGAAGCCCACAGATGTAAACCCCGCCTCCAACGCACTTTCAATCATGTAGCCTGAAAGCCGGGTATCCTTGCCAATCACCACGGTCTTCTTGCCGTTGTGTGTCGCATCGCCCACCACCTGACCGGCAGCCTGCCCGATGCGCACCAGCACATCCGGCCGCAACACCGGGCCGTTGGCCTGTCCGCGTATGCCGTCGGTACCGAAGTATTTGTTGCTCATCGGCCCCGACCAACTCTTTCGATTCCAGCAACAGGGTAAGGCAGCTCCCCAAGCTTCGATTCCGGCCACGACTCATCCGGCTTCATTTCCAGCACCGCACGGTCTGTCTCGTTATCATCACCATAAGCACGGGCCAGCAGTGCTTCCATTTTTCGTGGAAGCGGAATTGTTCCGTAACTCCCAAACTTGTCAAAAGGCACTATCAAGTTTCCATTACCATCTCGGGCACGTTCTTTTCTACCCTGCAAAACACCGGGAATTCCATTGGGACGAGACCAATGATATGGCCACATATATGAACGATCTATTGCCCAGTCCGTATATGGGGAAGGCTCTGGACTATACGTAATGAAATGTTCTAGACGAGTCCGGTCGTATACCCCTCTTCCTCCCGCCAAAACTGTGCTGAGCTTAGCCCACCCCAACGAGATATCCAATGGTCTTAAAATGTATCGGTAATTAGCAATACTTCCTGGTGGTATTTCAATCTCAACACGGCATTTACCGAAAGAAACTTCTTGCCGGTAGGGCTCATCCAACGACATGGGTATCATACGACACAGACCAAGATTCTGCGCAATTTTAAGCCTGTAATGATCAAGATAGTAATCTTCATCGTAACCATTTTTACTCATGCAACCATCTCCCATCAATCAGGTCTTAACTCTACCACTTTGTACACAAAACCTCAACTCTTGCGCTTGCGCGGTGCCTTGGCTTTGGGCGATTTCTTGGCCGGTTCCGCCGCATCCCCCGCCACTTTCACCGCGCCCTTGCCCACCTTCTTCAGCTTCACACCCTTGCCGGCAAACAGGTCGGTAATCTGCGCGGTATCCAGCGTTTCATATTCCAGCAAGGCTTCGCTAAGCGCCACCAGCTCCTTCATGTGCTTTTGCAACACTTTCTTGCAGCGGGCATAACCGTCGTCGATGATACGGCGCATTTCGGCGTCAACCTTCGCCTGCATGGCTTCCGAGATATGGCTCTTGTGGCCGATATCGCGCCCCAAAAACACCGCGCTGTCTTTCTCGCCGTAGTTGATGGGCCCAAGGTCGCTCATCCCCCACTGCGTCACCATGCGGCGGGCAATATCGGTGGCGCGCTCAATATCATTGCTGGCACCAGAGGTCTTTTGCCCGCCCAGACACAACTCTTCAGCCAATCGTCCGCCAAACAGCATGGCAATCTGGTTGTTCAGGTAATCCTTGTCGTAGGTCACACGGTCTTCGGCGGGCAGGCTCATGGTCACCCCCAGCGCACGTCCGCGCGGAATGATGGTCACCTTGTGCAGCGGGTCTTTCGGCCCGTCAAGGTAAAGAGTCGCAATGGCATGACCGGCCTCGTGGTACGCCGTGGTTTTCTTCTGCTCGGCGGTCATCACCGCACTGCGACGCTCGGCGCCCATCATCACCTTGTCTTTGGCGGCTTCAAAATCGGCCATGCCCACCAGCCGCTTGTTACCACGGGCGGCCAGAAGGGCGGCCTCGTTGACCAGATTGGCCAAATCGGCCCCGGAAAACCCCGGCGTGCCACGCGCCAGCACTTCGGCATCCACGTCTGGCGCCACCGGAACCTTTTGCATATGCACGTTCAAAATCTGGGTGCGGCCTTTGATGTCCGGCAACGGCACCACCACCTGCCGGTCGAAGCGCCCCGGGCGCATCAACGCGGGGTCCAGCACGTCCGGCCGGTTGGTGGCGGCGATGATGATGACGCCCTCGCTGGCGTCAAACCCGTCCATTTCCACCAGCATGGCGTTCAACGTCTGCTCGCGTTCGTCGTTGCCGCCGCCAAGGCCCGCGCCACGGTGACGTCCCACGGCATCAATCTCGTCAATGAAGATGATGCACGGCGCGTTCTTTTTGCCGGTCTCGAACAAATCGCGCACCCGCGCCGCGCCCACACCCACAAACATCTCCACAAAATCGCTGCCTGAAAGGCTGAAGAACGGCACCCCCGCCTCGCCCGCCACAGCTTTGGCCAGCAGGGTTTTCCCCGTGCCGGGGCTGCCCACCAGCAGCACCCCCTTGGGGATGCGCCCGCCCAGCTTCTGGTACTTGCCCGGGTCTTTCAGGTAATCGACAATCTCCACCAACTCCACCTTGGCCTCATCCACACCGGCCACGTCGTCAAAGGTCACTTTCACCCGGTTTTCGCTCTGCACGTTCACCCGCGCCTTGCCAAAACTGAACGGCCCGCCCTTGCCACCTTGCCCGCCCCCCTGCATCTGGCGCATGAAGTACACCCACACCCCGATGAACAGCAAAAACGGCGCCCACCCGATAAGAATCTGCATCAACGGGCTGGCGGTTTCCGGCTCCTTCACGCGGATATCCACGCCCTTGCCGCGCAGGTCGGAGATCAGGTTGGGGTCGTTCGGCGCCAACGCCCGCAATGCTTCGCCATTCTTCAAGGTGGCGGTCAACTGGTTGCTTTCAAACTGCATCTTCACCACGTTGCCGTCATCCACCTGCGCCAGCATGGCGGAATAGCTGACCTCCTTGGCATTCGCCTGCGTCAGCAAATCGGGGTTCAGCAAGTTGGAAAACACGATGACCGTCATGAAAATGGCGGCCACAATCCAGAAGGCACGGGGGTTGAAGTTCATGGCCCGCATGGTAGCAGGTTTTGGAGGGCAGGCAAGGAAAAGCGGAACCGCGGCAAGCCTGGCGTCAAACCCGCACTAAGCCAACTTCACCGCCGCCATAAACTCTTTCAGTCGCTTGTTTTTGGGCTTGTCGAGAATGCCCGCAGGCCCGCTCTCCACAATTTTCCCCTCATCGATAAACACCACCGTATCGGCCGCCTTGCGCGCAAATCCCATGTGGTGGGTAATCAACAAAATACCGATGCCCTTGGCCTTCACCAACTCCAAAAGCTGCAACACCTTGGCAGTCTGCTCGATATCCAGCGCACTGGTAATCTCATCCAGCAACAGGTAAGTGGGGTTCAACACCAAGGCCCGCGCAATCGCCGCCCGCTGGCGCTGCCCGCCCGATGTCTCGTTGGGAAAGCGGTCGATAAAGTCGGCCATGCCGAACTGTTTCACCAATTCCTCCAACGCCGCCTCTCCCGCTGCGCGGTCTTTGCACGGCAGCAGGCAGTTTTCCCGCAGCGTCAAATGCGGCCACAAGAACAACTGCTGGAACACCGCCGTCACGCGTGGCCACGGCTTCGGGCCGATGCTCTCCACCCCTTCCGCGCCCGCAGGCAGCGGGAAGCTATACACATGGCTGTCCAATTGGATATCCCCGCCATCCGGCGCATCCAACATGCTCAGGCAGCGCATCAGCGTGGTCTTGCCGCTGCCACTCGGCCCCAACAACGCCAACAACTTGCCCGGCTCCAACGCAATGTCGGCCCTGTCCAGAATCTTCCGGCCGTCCGGCGTCTTTTTGGTAAGGGATGTCGCGGTGAGCATTATTCGATCTCTCCATACGGCTTGGCAACAGGCACAAACAGACGGCGGTCGGTCGAGTATTTATCAATAATACGTTGTGTTGTTCCTTGCAGCTGCATTTCGCTCAATACCGTATCGAACATCCGCACCAAGGCCGCATCGGTAATATACGCTGCCAGCAAGGGAGACGCGAAAGAGCGATAAGGCGCATTGCCCAACGGACGCAACACCCCAGGATTGGAAGCATCAAACTGAAGCATCACGCTCGCCTCGTTAAACACAACATCAGCCTTACCATTAGCAACATTCAACACAGCTTCAGAGTTATCGGCCATCTGCGGCAACGAAACCCGCTTAGCCCTTGGAAAGTCCTCTTTGGCAATGATATCGGTCATCGCACCATCAATCGTGGCAATTCTGTAGTTGGGAGAATTCAATACCTTCAAGTCTATATCAAACCGATGATCATTACTGCGCACATAAGGATAAACAGGATTGAAAAATACCGGCTCTGTGTAAGTAACATACGGTGCCGCCTCCTTTGTTTCCCAAGCCCCTGCACACATGGCATCGAAACGACCGTCCTTTAAGTCCTGTGTAAACGTCCCCCACGATGCCTGTTGCACCCACTCTACTTTCAAACTCATCGCATTGGCAGCATACTCCACAAGCTCCGGGACAATCCCCCCAACCTTGCCCGTATTGGCATCTACTTCCACCGCTGGCGGCCAAGTATTATACCCGCACCGCAACACCCCTGTGCGCATCACACGCTCATAGGCCGTCTCACGGGAGGCTGCTACCCCTGCCCCGCCCTTCGGCCCAAACGCATACACCGCCAACAGGCTGGCAACAACGGCAAGAAGGATAGTGGCAAGGTGTTTCATCGGCTTAACTCTCACTCAGGTTACGGGTGAATTTGGCCTTCATCAGCAAGGCAAATCCGTTAATCGGCAAACTCACGGCAAGGAAGAACACCCCCAACGCGGTATAAATCTCCACCGGTTTGTAAATGCTGGCGTTGATGCGCTGCGCCACGCGGAAAATCTCTTCCACGGAAATCAGGCTGGCAAACAGCGTGGTGTGCATCATCGTCACCTGCAGCATCAAAAGCGCGGGCAACATCTGGCGGAACATGATCGGCAACTGGATGCGCCAAAAGGTCTTATGGCTGTCCATGCCGCACACGCGGGCGGCCAGAATGTACTGCTTGGGAAAATCATCCACCGTAGTCCGCACCAAATCGGCCACCGCCACAATGTTCACGATGGTCAGCGTAAACGCGGCGGTAATGAACGGGTCAATCACCACGTTGAACATCGCCTGCACGGGGTAATGCAGCCAGAACAGAAACACCAGCAGCGGAATGCCGGAAAGGAAAAAGCTGAACAGCCGCGTCGGCAACCCGATTTCCAGCTTGTATTTGGCGCCCGCCATCCCCAACGCGGTGCCAAGCCCCATGCCGAAAATCCAGATAATTAGGCTCAACTGCAACGTCACCGCCAGCCCTTGCAAAAACCCGTCGTGGTATTTGATGAGAATATCGAGAACGGTCATGGGTTACTGGCTCCGGATTGGCAGTTGAACACGGAAGATATCCTTATCGGAATACCCGTAATCCGACAAGATGTTATCCACCACACCGTTCTGCACAAGCGTATGCACCGCCACATTCAGCATATCCTCCAAGTCATCCTCTCCTTTGGCAACCGCAAAGGCAACAGCGTTCACCTCCAGTGGCTTGTTCAGAAAAACCTGAATCTTACCGGGATTATTGGATACATAGTCACGGTAAGCGCTCAAATCTTGTACCAGAAAATCACTCTTGCGCGCAGCCAAGTCCAGAAACAACATGGCAGGCTGGCTCATGTTCGGCAATGCGTTCTCTTTTGCCAAAGGAAACTTCTTGCGCGAGATTTTCTGGAATACCTCGCCATCCGTCGAGCCATATGTATAGGCAGGATCATTCAACGCTTCAAAGGTTCTAAAACGGTCTTCCCCTGTCCGTACATACACGTAAAACGGCATGTACAAATACGGATCCAAAAAGGTGGCAACACGGGAACGGGCCGGAATCATCGACAGCGGCCCACAAAACATGTCGTAATGAGCGTTTTTCAAACCTTCAGCAAAATCGGCGAAACCTACCTCCGCTGTCCACTCAACCTCCAGCCCCAGCTCTTTGGCCACGGCGCGGGCGATATCCGCCGTGTACCCGCCAATCTCTCCAGTATTCGGGTCTTTGTACAGGTTTGTGCCAAACGACGCATACCCGCACCGCAACACCCCCGTGCGCAACACCCGTTCATACGCCGACTCCTTGACTGCGCGCCCCTCGCCTCCCTTCGCCCCCAACACATACACCGCCAACAAGCTGGCAAGCACCGCAAGAAAAACCGTCGCAATCTGCTTCATCGGTCAAGCCGCCCCACCTGACTTGCCGGTGGCAGGAATGACCCCGGATACACATCGTGCTTGGCAATAATGTCATTCAAAATCCCCTTCTCGCGCAACGCGGCAATACCCGCATTGAGGAAAGACTTCAGCCCCTCCTGATGATGGGCAATCAAAATCACCGAGGCCGTGGTCTCTAGGGGCGGAGAAGGGAAAACCTCGATCTTTCCGGGGTTGTTCTGCATGAACGAAGCTCCCATGCTCAAATCTGCCGCCGTGACATCCCCCTTGCCATCGGCTACCGACATAAAGCGCTCAGCCACCGCCACCATTCCCGGCAACAGCTTCAGGTTGGCCTGCGGCAACAGGCGTTTCACAATGACATTGGTACCTTCACCGTCCATGCCGATAAACGTGACGTCCTTGCTGTCAAAATCGGCCAAAGTTTTAAAGCGTGTCTCTCCCTTGCGCACAAACAAATGGGCCGTGGTATAGAAAATCGGGTCGCTGAAATCACCACCATGGGCACGTTCCGGCGTCCGCCAGTAGCCGGTGCAGTTGGCATCGAACGCATTGTTGTTGAAGCCCTCAAAAACCTCGTGCGGGCCAACCTCCGGCCCCCACTGCACCTTCACGCCAAGCACCTTGCCCAGCTCCTCGGTAATGGCGTAACCAAGGCCGCTCATCTCACCCGTGTTGGGGTCTTTCTCGATAAAACTCGGCGCCGTCGTATAAGCGCACCGCAACACCCCCGTGCGCAACACCCGCTCCAACGCAGTCTCCTGCGCAACCGCCCCACCACCGTTACCTTCAGGCGCCACCAGCCAACCGGCCAAGCCACCCACCACGGCAGCCAGCAGGGCTACCTTCCACCATTGTGCTTTGTTCATATGGCCATGCTAGCAGTCAACATCTTGTCTCCACAAGAAAAATCCCCTCCGACAGCATTCACCCCTGCCCACCATGAAACCACCCCCACACCGCTTCCGCCAAGGTTTTGGAGATTCCCGGCACCCGCATCAATTCCTCCAACGCGGCGCCTTCCACCGCCGCCCGGCTGCCAAAGTGCAGCAGCAACGCCTTCTTTTTGGCAGGGCCAATGCCGGGGATGTCATCCAGCGGGCTGGCGACCAACGCCTTGGCACGCTTTTGGCGATGGTAGGTGATGGCAAAGCGGTGCGCCTCGTCGCGGATACGCTGCAACACGAACTTCAACGGAGAATTGAAGGCAACCGGCAACTCCACCGCCCTGTTACCCCGCCAGTGCCAAACCACCTCCAACCCCTTGTCGCGCTCTTCGCCTTTGGCGATGCTGCACAACGCAGGTCCCCCTTCTCCCAACAAGCCCGCATCCTCCATCACTTTCACCAACACATTCAACTGCCCCTTGCCGCCGTCAATCAGAAAGACATCCGGCAAATCGCCTTTCTTCAGCCGACGCCCCAGCGTTTCCGCCAGCATCGCATAGTCGTCCGGCGTGTCTTTGCCTTTGATGGCATATTTACGATAGCGGTTTTTCAGCATCCCTTCCGGCCCCGCCACCACTTGGCTGGCCACCGCCTGCCGCCCCTGCGTGTTGGAGATATCGTAACACTCCATCCGTTCAAGCGGGTTTTCCAGCCCCAGCATCGCCTGAAACTCGGCAAACTGCGCCTGCCAATCGGCACTTTCTTCCGCCTTGCGCCGCAGCGCCTGCACGGCATTGCGCGCCGCCTGTTGCACAATCATGCGCTTTTCTCCACGCTGAGGGGCTTCCAACACCACCTTGCGCCCCGCACTGTGTTGCAACGCCTCACCCAGCGTCTCGGCTTCGGCAGGCATCACGTTCACCACCACCCGCAACGGCACCGCACGGCCACTGTAATGCTGGGCCAGAAACGCCTGCATCGCCACCGCATCATCATCGGTTTCGTCCAACTGTTTGGGCGTGAACAAATGGTTCCCCACATGCTGTCCATGACGGTAGTAAAACGCCTGCACCGCCAGCTTGCCGCCTTCGCGCACCAGCGCGAACACATCGGCCTCGTCCAACGCATGGGTCAGCGCGGTGCTGGCACTGCTCACCGCCGCCAGCGCCCGTATCCTGTCCCGCACCGCTGCGGCTCCCTCATAGTCCAACGCTTCGGCTTTGGCCTGCATTTCTTGCTGCAATTGCGCCAACACCTGCTGTCGCTCCCCCTGCAAAAAGCGCTTGGCCTGCCGTACCGTGTGCAGGTAGTCCTCCGCCGCAATCTTGCCCACGCACGGCCCGCTGCACCGCTTGATGTCATACTTCAAACAGGGCCGCGTCCGGCCTTTGAACACGCTGTCGCTGCACGTGCGCAACCTGAAGGCCCGTTCCATCAAATCCAGCGTGGCGTACACCGCCCCCGCGCTGGGGTACGGGCCAAAGTAGCTGCCCTTAGCCTTTTTCACCCCACGATGCTTTTGGATTTTCGGGGTCGGCTCGTCGGTAATCACCACGCTGACATAACTGGCATCGTCACGGAAAATAATGTTGTAGCGCGGCTTCAGGCTTTTGATGAGATTCGCCTCCAGCAGCAACGCCTCCACTTCGGTACGGGTTTCCACCACGGTCAACGTACGGGTTTCAAACACCATCTTGCGGATGCGCACGCCCATCCGCTCCGGTTGGGTGTAACTGGTCAGCCGCGCTTTCAGGTTTTTGGCCTTGCCGACGTACAGCACCTCACCCGCCTCGTTCAGCATGCGGTACACCCCCGGTGTAACGGGCAGGGCTTTCAGCTTGGCTCTCAGGATATCAATACCGTCCATCGCCGCAGCCTACACGCAATCCCCTCCCCCTGCCAGCATGGCAGGGCCCCCTCGCGCCGAAGGCGTCATTCCAGCCCCGCCAAGCAGAAGCAACGGCGATTGACGGACAGCTGGAGTCGAAACGGAGTGGAGACCAACGCGAAGCGTAATCCAATGCCCAATGCGAATGTTCCCAACGCCCATAACGCCCCCCAATCCTGTGGATAACTCTGGGGCTAACTGCCCATTTGATGTGCAGATGACGCACACCCCTGCCCTCCCAACGCCTCTGCCCAACACATAGGCACTCTTTTGTCCCGATAAATTTCATATAGTTAAATACAAAAACAAACCCTTACAGGTTCTTTACATTTCTTGCAGGGTATGAGTAGCAGGTTGGGGACAATGCTTAAAAATGACGCACATCACCTAAGCCGTCTCCGCAAGCCCGCCCATCTTCAACTCCAACGCTTCCAGTTCCCGCAGGCGGTCGCGGAGCGTGGCGGCCTTCTCAAAATCGAGGTCTTCCGCCGCCTTGAACATCAGCTTGCGCACCTGTTCCACCTCGCGGGGCAGGTCGGTAATCCCTTTCCGCAGCGCCTCCCGCGCGGCGTCGCGGCTGGCAGCCAGCACATCCTGCTCACGGCCTGCCCCCACAATCCCCTCGCTTACCTTGCGGACGATGCTGGTGGGGGTGATGCCGTGTTCATCATTGAACGCCACCTGCTTGGCCCGCCGCCGCGCACATTCGTCCAGCATCGCCTGCATGCTGTCGGTCACGCTGTCGGCATATAAAATGGCGCGCCCTTCCACATTCCGCGCCGCCCGTCCCACGGTCTGGATAAGACTGGTGGAGCTGCGCAAAAACCCTTCCTTGTCGGCGTCCAAAATCGCCACCAACGCCACTTCCGGAATATCCAACCCCTCGCGCAACAGGTTGATGCCCACCAGCACGTCATACGCCCCCAGGCGCAAATCCCGCACAATTTCAGCGCGCTCCAGCGTCTCAATGTCACTGTGCAAATAGCGTACCCGCACCCCATGCTCGGTCAGATAGTCGGTGAGTTGCTCGGCCATCTTCTTGGTCAGCGTGGTCACCAAAACCCGAAAGCCCGCCGCCACCGTGGCCTGAATTTCCGCCATCAGGTCATCCACCTGCCCGGCCACGGGCTTGATGACCACCTCGGGGTCGACCAACCCCGTGGGCCGCACCACCTGCTCGGTAATCGCCACGCTCTCGTCATTGCGCGCCTTGGCGAAGCAATCTCCCAGATCCTTCACATCATCAATCGCCAACCCCGCCCGCCGCAACTCGTGCACCGCAGGTGTCGCACTCACATACACCGTCTGCGGCCGCCGCGCGTCCCATTCCTCAAAGGTCAACGGGCGGTTGTCCACCGCGCTGGGCAGGCGGAAGCCGTACTCCACCAGCGTCTTCTTGCGCACCGCATCCCCCCGGCTCATCCCGCCAATCTGGGGGATGGTCACATGGCTTTCATCCACAAACACCAACGCATCGTCGGGCAGATAATCAAACAGCGTCGGCGGCGGCTCTCCCGGCGCCCGCCCGGTCAGATGACGGCTGTAATTCTCAATCCCCTTGCAGGTGCCGGTGGCTTCCATCATTTCCAAATCAAACTGGGTGCGCTCGCGCAGGCGTTGCTCTTCCAGCAACTTGCCTTGGGCCACCAGTTCGGCCAGCCGTTCCTTCAACTCTTTCTTGATGGCGCTCATCGCGCTTTGCATCGCCGGCTTGGGGGTCACGTAGTGGCTGTTGGGATAAACCGTCACCTCTTTTTCCTCGGCCAGCACTTCGCCGGTCAACGGGTCGAACTGGATGATACGCTCAATCTCATCGCCAAAGAACATCACCCGCCACGCCGCATCCTCCATGTGGCTGGGGAAAACCTCCACCAACTCGCCCTTGGCATTGAAGCCCCCACGCTCCAGCACGAAGTTGTTGCGGGTGTAGTGCAAATCCACCAACTTCTTCAGCAACGCATCGCGGTCAATCACGTCGCCCACCCGCAGCGGCAGCACCATGCGCTCGTAGTACTCACGGTCACCGATCCCGTAAATGCAGCTCACGCTGGCCACCACAATCACGTCGCGCCGTTCAATCAGTGCGCGGGTGGCGCTGTGGCGCAACCGGTCAATCTGCTCGTTGATGTCGGCGGTTTTCTCAATATAGGTATCACTGCGCGGCACATAGGCTTCCGGCTGATAATAGTCATAGTAGCTCACAAAGTACTCCACCGCATTGTCGGGGAAGAAGTGCTTGAACTCCTCATACAACTGCGCCGCCAAGGTCTTGTTGTGCGCCAAAATCAACGCGGGCTTGCCGGTTTTGGCAATCACGTTGGCCATGCTGAAGGTCTTGCCGCTGCCGGTCACCCCCAGCAACACGCTGTCGCGCCGTCCCTCGCCCACCCAGCGTACCAGGTCGGCAATCGCCTTTGGCTGGTCGCCTGCCGGGGCGTAGTCGGTATGGAGGGTCAGCGCGCTCATGCCGCCACCTTACAAACGCCGACCTCAAAAAGCTAGAAAGACTTGTAAAAACCCTCAATCGCCGCCAACGCCCGCTTGGGCGCAAACGGGCTCATGTCCCACGGCACCCGCACAGGCGGTTGCTTGGCCGCCGCCCGCAACGCCTTGGCCATGCTGCCCACATGCCCCGCCTCGGCCCAGCCCACCTTGTAATCGGCCAGAAACTCCTGCGGCCCCTGCGTGGTGCTGCACACCAGCCGGCAGCCTGCCGCCATCGCTTCCAAAATGGTCAGCCCAAACGGCTCATAGCGCGCCGCACTCACATAGGTGTGCCAACGGGGGTAGAGGGCTTCCACGTTCTCCACAAATCCCAACAGACTGATACGCCCGTCACCCATCGCCAGCTTTTCCAATTCCGCCCGCTGCGGGCCTTGCCCCACAATCTCCAACGCCACCTTCTCGGTGCCCTTGGGGAACGCCTCCCGAAACGCCGCCACCAGAACATCCATGCCTTTCTTGTCCACCAGCCGCCCGACACTGCCAAACGTCACCACGCCTGCCTTGCCCACCGCCTTGCGCTTCACCGGATGCACCCAATTCCACACCGTCGCCACCTTGCCCTTGTAACTGGCCGGAATCCCCGCCCGCTGCCATTCCGCAATGCACACCAACCCATCGCACGCCGCGTAATCCTTGCCATAAGCCAAGTGCAACGTGGCCACATGGGGCACCTTCAACGCCTTGGCGGCCTTGGCACAGCGTTTGGTGGCACGGCCCAAGTGGGTATGAATCATTTCCGGCGCAAATCCATTCGCCACCCCGCGCACCGCCCAACTGTCCAGCACACTCGGCCACCAAGCCGGTATGTGCGCCACCTGCGCCGCCCCCGCCTCGCGCACCATGCGGTGCACATAGGCCAGCCCCTCATCCCCACGCGGCGGCTTGATGAGCAACAGCACCTTATGCCCTGCCGCCGCCTGCATCGCCGCCAACTGGCAGGCGTAGCGCTCGCTGCCCGCAAACTCCTTGGTAAAAATGGCGTGAAGGATGTTCATACCCACCTCACCGCGTCATTCCCGGCTTGACCGGGAATCCAGCTTGTCTGGAACAACGCTTGCGTAATCCAGCTTGTCTGAGAATGCCCCGTGCGTTCCATCCACTATCCAGCTTTCCTGCTCTTCACCAACTCCGCAAAATAAGCATCCGCATGGAAGCTACTCCGCACCAGCGGCCCGCTCGCCACCATGGTAAAGCCTTTCAGCTTGGCCTGTCGCTCATAGTCGGCAAACTGCTCGGGGGTGATGTATTCCATCACCGGGTAATGCTGCGCACTGGGGCGCAAATATTGCCCGATGGTCAAAAAGTCCACCTCCGCCGCGCGCAGGTCGTCCATCACCTGCAACACTTCGTCGCGGCTTTCGCCAAGACCCACCATCAACCCGCTTTTGGTGAACACGGGGTAATCAATCTCGGCGGCGCGTTCCTTCACCCGCTGCAACAGACGCAGGCTGCCAAAGTAACGCGCCCCCGGCCGCACCGTGCGGTACAGGCGGGGCACGGTTTCAAGGTTGTGGTTGTAAACGTCGGGCCGCGCATCGGTCACGGCGTCAATGCAGGCTTCCTTGCGGCGGAAATCAGGTGTCAAAATCTCAATCGTCGTGGTCGGCGCCGCCTGTTTGATGGCCGTAATGCACGCCGCCCAATGGCCGCTGCCGCTGTCGGCCAGGTCGTCACGGTCAACCGATGTCAACACCACATGCTTCAGCCCCAACTCGGCCACCATGGCGGCCAGATTGGCAGGCTCATGGGGGTTCACCGCATTGGGCTTGCCGGTCTTGATGTTGCAGAACGCGCACCCCCGCGTGCAGGTATCGCCTAGAATCATCACGGTGAGGTGTCCGCTGGCCCAGCAATCGCCCATGTTGGGGCAGGCAGCCTCCTCACAGACGGTAAACAGGCCCTGCGCGCGCACCTTTTCCACCAAACTGTGATACTTCGGGCTGGTCGGCGCCTTCACCCGCAGCCATGCGGGCTTGTTGCCGGGCTGGTGGGCAATGCCGCCTTCGGGCTTGTCGGCCCGCCCCACGCCTGAAATCCGCCGCCCGCGCAAATCGGCCAACTTGGCATCACGGTAACTGGCTTCATGCTCACTGGTGCCTTGCGCATCCACAGCGGGAGGAGCCCCATCGCCCTTCACCCGCAAAGGCGCAGGCCTAAACCCCGCATGACTGCTGCCCACTCCCGCCAGCTCAGGCGGACGCACCGCCGCATCCGGCACATCACCGTAATTCAGCTCGGCCACGCCTTCGGTCGGAATCCCCGCCGCCGCCAACTCGGCACGCACCGCATCACGGTCTTCGCTTAAAACAATCTGTACTTTGGCCATAGGCGCACCATAAGCGCAAACCCACCCCTTGGCTAGGCACAAAGCGGGCTATCGCCCAACCTCCTGCAAAATGTACAAAACCTTTGCTAACAGGGCCTAAAACGGAATGTCATCATCAAACGGTGCATCGTCACTAATCTTCTTCGGCGTGCCGGTGCTGGGGGCGTAGCTGCCGCCGCCGCTTTGGCCGTAATCGTCATCGCTGCCGTAGCTGCCGCCGCCGTTGCCGTCGCGTTTGCCATCCAGCATGGTGAAATTATCGGCCACAATCTCGGTGGTATAACGCTCTTGGTTGTTCTGGTCGGTCCACTTGCGGGTTTGCAAGCGCCCTTCAAAAAAGGCCTTGCTGCCCTTCCGCAAATACTTCTCCACCACTTCGGCACCCCGACCAAACACCACCACGCGGTGCCACTCGGTTTTCTCTTCGCGCTGACCGGTCTGCTTGCTGGTCCAGCTTTCGCTGGTCGCCACGGTCAGGTTGGCAATCTTGCTGCCGCTTTGCGTGCTGCGCACCTCGGGGTCTTTGCCCAAATTGCCAATAATCATCACTTTGTTGAGGGAACCGGCCATACCAATATCTCTTTCTCTACTTTTATAAACTTTTGGCTACCGCCAGCGCAAACTGTATGACACTTCTAGCATCCTGACCAGATTTAGAAGCCAAAAGATGCCCTATACAATATCAATGTCAACCCCATCACGTATACCAAAAATTGGCTCACCATAATCCCAGTCACGACAACGCCTAAGTGACTGCCTTTTAATCAACGGGGCCTTTGGAGAAGATTCTCTCTGGTCAATATCTTCCGCCATCAGCATCGCTCTTTTTGCTGTACAATAAAACATTGCAACCAAAGATACGTACATACCAACCCTCCCTCGCAAACCATCATTCTCAAGAACACCACAGTCCACCAAATCTGACCGTTCAGGAAGAACACTCCCACTGTAACGGCAATCTCCTTCCAATGGATTGGCTTCTGCTAACTCCAAATGGTAGTATAAGGAAGCAAAAGAAACCGCAGTCGCCGCTTCAAATCCTCGTTTCAAAAAAATCCGTCGTGTCACATCCATCAAGAGCCCCCCTTGTGTGTACACACCTTTATATGCAACATTCGGCCCATGCGCAAGCCAAACACCACTCCCACCCCCCAAACCCACCTCATCATCCACGGGGCCAACGAGCACAACCTGAAGAACATCAGCCTCACCATCCCCAAAAACACGCTCACCGTCATTACCGGCGTAAGTGGCAGCGGCAAAAGCAGTCTGGCGTTCGATACCATTTACGCCGAAGGCCAACGCCGCTATGTGGAAAGCCTTAGCGCCTACGCCCGCCAGTTTTTAGAGCAAAACCGCAAGCCGGACGTCGAACGCATCGAGGGCCTGAGCCCCGCCATCGCCATCGAGCAGAAAACCACCAGCAAAAACCCCCGCAGCACAGTGGGCACCATCACCGAAGTGTACGATTACCTGCGCCTGCTGTTTGCCAACGCGGGCACCGCCTATTGTCCCAACCACCCCACCATCGAGATCCAGGGCCAAACCGTCCAGCAAATGGTCGATGCCATCCTCGCATGGCCGGAGAGCACCCGCCTCATGGTCATGGCCCCCGTGGTGCGTGGCCGCAAGGGCGAGTACCGCAAGGAGTTCGCCCAATGGCAGGCCCAAGGCTACACCCGCGCCGAGGTCGACGGCACGCTGCTGGAACTCACCGACGCTCCCGCTCTCGCCAAGAACGAGAAGCACGATATCAACCTGGTGGTTGACCGGCTGGTCATCAAAGATGGTATCGCCCCCCGCCTCGCCGACTCCTTGCAAACCGCCCTTAAACTGGCAAACGGTCTCGCCATGGTCGCCGAAGCGCCTCGTGAAGGAGACAAAAACAAAACCCAACGCCAAATCTTCTCTGCCAGCCATAGTTGCCCTGAATGCGGCCACACCACCCAACTGGAGCCGCGCCTGTTCAGCTTCAACAGCCCGTTCGGCGCCTGTACCGAGTGCGACGGCCTCGGCGAGATCATCTACTTCGACCCCCGCTTGGTGGTGCCGGATGACCGCCTGACCCTCAACCAAGGCGCCATCCACGCATGGCAAGAGAAAGGCGGCCTCAACAAGACCGGCGGCTATTACCTGAAGCCCCTCGCCCGCCATTACGGCTTCAGTCTGGATACCCCGTGGCACAAACTGGATGACCGCACCCGCGACATCCTGCTCAACGGCAGCGGCCAAGAACGCATCGAGTTCAAGTTCGAAGGCGGCAAAGCCACCTTCAAAACCAACAAGCCGTTCGATGGCATCCTGAACATCCTGCAGCGCCGCTGGGACGAAGCCGACAACCCCTTCCGCCGCGACGACCTCAACCGCTACCGCGCCGCCATGCCCTGCCCGGCTTGCGCGGGCGCCCGCCTCAATCCCGCCGCCCTCAATGTCTATGTAGAGGGCGTCATTCCCGCGAAAGCGGGAATCCAGCTTTCTAAAACTCTGGATTCCCGCTTTCGCGGGAATGACGCAAAGGGAGACATACGGGCCCATATCAATATCCAAGACTTTTGCGCCCTCGCCATCACCGACAGCCTGCAATTCACCGAAGCCCTCAAAACCGCACTCAAAGGCGCCAAAGCCCAAATCGCCACCCCCATCCTGCGAGAAATCTCCGCCCGCCTCGGCTTTTTGCAACATGTCGGCCTCGGCTACCTGTCCCTCAATCGCACGGCGGGCACCCTCTCCGGCGGCGAGGCCCAACGCATCCGCCTCGCCTCGCAAATCGGCAGCGGCCTCACCGGCGTACTGTACGTGCTGGATGAACCCAGCATCGGCCTCCACCAACGCGACAACACCCGTCTGCTGGAAAGCCTGATGCGTCTCCGCGACCTCGACAACACCGTGCTGGTGGTCGAGCATGATGAAGAAGCCATCCGCACCGCCGATTACGTGATTGACGTCGGCCCCAAAGCGGGCGTCCACGGCGGTGAGATTGTCGCCGCAGGCGGGGTAAGTGACATCACCGCCGCCAAAACCAGCCTCACCGGCGATTACCTTTCAGGCCGCAAAAGCATTGCCGTGCCAGCCAAACGCCGCAAACCGGCAGGCGCGCACATCACGGTCAAAGGCGCTACGGGCAACAACCTGAAGAACATCGACGCCGCCTTTCCCATCGGCGTGATGACCTGCGTCACCGGCGTCTCCGGCAGCGGCAAAAGCACGCTGGTGATGGACACCCTGCACAACGCGCTGGCCGCCCGCCTCAACGGCAGCCGCGAGCTCCCCGCCCCCCACACAACCATCAGCGGGCTGGAACACATCGACAAACTGGTCAACATCGACCAATCGCCCATCGGCCGCACTCCGCGCTCCAACCCCGCAACTTATACAGGAGTCTATGGCCCCATCCGCGATTGGTACGCGGGCCTGTCCGACAGCAAGGCCCGCGGCTACGGCCCCGGCCGTTTCAGCTTCAACGTGAAAGGCGGGCGCTGCGAAGCCTGCCAGGGCGATGGTGTCATCAAGGTGGAAATGCACTTTTTGCCCGACGTGTACGTACCGTGCGAGGTCTGCAACGGCCAACGCTTCAACCGCGAAACGCTGGAAGTGCTGTACAAGGGAAAATCCATCGCCGACGTGCTGGCCATGACGGTGGAAGACGCCCGCGCCTTTTTCGACGGCATCCCCGCCGTGGCCCGCCGCCTGCAAACCTTGCTGGATGTCGGCCTCGGCTATATCCAACTGGGCCAGCCCGCCACCCAACTGTCCGGCGGCGAAGCCCAACGCGTCAAATTATCAAAAGAGCTCTCCACCCGCGCCACCGGCCGCACGCTGTACATTCTCGATGAACCCACCACCGGCCTGCACTTCCACGACATCGCCCAGTTGCTGAAAGTGCTGCACCGCTTGGTGGATGACGGCAACACCATGATCGTCATCGAGCACAATCTGGACGTCATCAAGACCGCCGACTGGCTGATCGACATCGGCCCCGAAGGCGGCGACATGGGTGGAAAGCTCCTCGCCGAAGGCACGCCCGAGCAACTGGCCAAAATCAAGGAAAGCTGGACGGGCCGCTACCTCGCCCCGCTGCTCAAAGGCCCCAAGCCCAAAGCCGCCTAAAGCCGTTTGAAAAATTCGTTTTAAACGCTAAAAAGCAGTGCCATATACCCCACATACGCCAACATAAACAAAACCCCAGCCGTACGGTTCAACTTACCGGTCAATCCTATCAACCACACCATCGCCACCGACACCAACAAGGCAAAGGGGATATCCTGCACCACAAAACGGTTGTCCAGCGGTACAGGCTTCACCATCGCGGTAATCCCCAGAATGCTCAACACGTTGAAGATATTACTGCCGATGATATTCCCCAAAATCACCTCGTTGTGCTTTTTCCATGCCGCCACCAGCGTCGCCGCCAATTCTGGCAGCGAGGTCCCCACCGCCACCAACGTCAGCCCGATGACCGCTTCCGAAACCCCAAACCCCTTGGCGATGTTTACCGCCCCCTCCACCAGCAGATCGGCGCCCAGCACCAGCATCAACAGGCCACCAGCCACCGCGAACAACGAAAACCCCAGAGACGCCTTGCCGATCGGCAACACCTCTTCTTCCAACTTCAAGTCGGCCAACGCCCGCTTGCGCTCCGAGCGGTAGGCATACGCCAAATAACACGCCAGCACCGCAACCATCAGCGCCCCTTCGGTACGGCCGATCACTCCGCCATACACACCTTGCGCAAGTATCAACAGCGTCACCAACACCATCACCCAGCCGTCGCGCAGCACCGCCTTGTCGTCCGCCGCCAGCGGCGCCAGCAGCATCGCAACCCCGCCAATCAGCAGCATGTTGGCAATGTTGCTGCCCACCACATTGCCCACCGCGACGGCGGGCTGACCGTTCAACGCCGCCTGCACGCTCACCATCAATTCCGGCGCGCTGGTGCCAAAGCCAACCACCGCCATGCCGATGAGAAGTTTGGAAACCTTCAACTTCTCGGCCACGGCCACACTGCCGCGCACCAAACCTTCGCCACCGGCAAACAGCAGCAGCAACCCTGCCAATACGTAAATGTAATCCATGGGCAGCGTTGTACGCCGCTTTTGCCAACCCCACAACGGGCAACCCCCGCCATGCAGCGGGGGTTGTTGCCGTTTCGTCAGACGTTATTTGCTAGGAATCGCCTTCAGAATGGTCGGCAAGGCGAACGCGCCCACCACCGCAATGGCAAGGTGGCCCACGTCGCCGCCCACGGTCACACCGAGCAGGCTGAACACGGTGACACCCGCGTAGGCGCCGAACGCGCCGATAATCGTGTCGACAGGCAGCCCATGGCCTGCGGTTTTCAGAACTTTGCTCCCAATGACCGAAGTCACCAGACCAATCAGTAGGAAGGTTAGCAGTTCCATTTCATTACCCTTCATCTTTCCTCTTCGGAGAGACTTGCGGGTTGCCCCGCGCACTCCCCCCCGTGCGTGGAGGGCTTGCCCGGTGGTTTGCACCCGGCCCGCACTCCATGCACAGCCTTATGCACCGGCGCCACCAACCTCCTGACCAACATCATGAAAATCATATAAAAATGCTGCGCTGCAGCACCAAAAACCCCTACCTTCCAGCCATTTTAAACATTATTGCACCGCACCATGACAGCTGTCAGGAAAACCGATCACTTACCGCCCGGGCATATCAAAGCCATCACTTTCCCGTTCCTGTCGAGGAGAACAACAAATCTTTCGCAGTGTGCTCACATAGTGCTTGTTGGCAGGTGCAACCATCCGCTCGGTGTATTGGTCTGCAACCATTTCAACATTGTTCTGCTCTTGTGCATAATTCAGTCCACCGGCGATGATTCCCAAAACCTCATCAAATCGCAGATCATTTTCTCCCAACCGCAAAGCCCTTCCATCACGATGCGCTCCAAACAAAAGCTTTTCCTGCCCATACACCCCCACACGGCAGGCAATCCCGCATACCGTCCGCCGCACATTGCTCCTCGACGTTACTTCAACCAGATACATCCCGTGCTGAATCTCATTTCCCTGCGCATCAAAATGCTTGACCGCTTCAAGTTGATACTGCGGCCCAAAGTCAAAATGTCGGTAATCCATACAACAAAGATAGGGCGCCCTACCCGACTTTCAAGCCCACTTCCTCCATCGCCCTGCCCACGCTCACCGCATGAGGCGTGTGGGAAAGCTTCTCCAGCTCTTTGGCCACCCGCACGCGGCTTAGGCTGGCTACCGCCGGCACCGCCTGCGCCAACACCGGCTTCAATTCATCGGTAAAGCCCGCCAGACCGTACTGCCCGCAAAACCTGAAAAACCGGAGCAAACGCAAAGGGTCCTCCCGCAAACGCTGCGCCGGGTCGCCGATAAACCGTACCACCCTCGCCTTCAAATCAGCCTCGCCGCCATACGGGTCAAACAGCGCACCGTCCGGGCTCATGTAAATGGCACCTATGGTAAAGTCGCGCCGCGCCGCATCCAGCGCCCAATCATTCACCCAGCGCACGGCGGGGTAACGGCTGCCCGGCAAGTAACTGTCTTCGCGCAGGCTTGTCACATCGATCACCTCATCGCCACTGGCCACCGCCAAGCTCCCCCAGCGCGCCCCTGCTTCGTCAAACCGCATCCCGGCGCGCCGCAACCGCACCGCCATCTCATCGGGCGGAATGTCCGTGGCCAAATCCACTTCCACATGGGCCATGGGTTCACTCAGCAACACACTGCGCACCGCACCGCCCACCGCGCGGGTTTGGGCGGGCAACAACGCCTGCACCACCGCCAGTACCGAAGGCCGGAACAACAGGTCAGGAGCATGCCTCACATCCGCAACCCCAACCACGCCCACATTTCATACTGGTACAAGAACACCAGCCAGCCTCCCGCCGCCAAAAACGGGCCAAACGGCAGCCGCGCCCCGCGCGGGTGCCGAACGGCAAGAATATAAGCGAGCGCCAACACGCTGCCCACCAACGCCACCAACGGCAATCCCATCAGCCCCACCCAGGCCCCCAGCGCGGCGAACAGCTTGACATCCCCCTGCCCCATCCCCTCCTTGCGCAACAACGCGCGGCTGCCCAAGGCCACCAGCTGGAACACCGCATACGCCGCCACTGCCGCCAACAACGCCTGCCACCATATGTCGGCCACCATCACTCCCAACAGCAGCACCGCGGCATTCAACAGGTTCGGCAGGGTGTGGGTCTTCACGTCCACCACCGCCAACACCACCAGCAACGCCGCCAACATGCAGGCGGGCATCGCTTCGGCCACCGGACGCTCCAACACCACCATCACCATCGCCAGCAGCCACACCAGCCCGCTGGCAGGGTGCAACAACGCCTCACGGGTTTGCCTCAGTTCCTGTAAGATCATGCCATCCATAGCCGCCAGCCTACTCCTCTTGCCCATCCTTTGCCAAGCATTTCAAGCAACTATCCTTCAAGCCGCACCACCTTGTCCCGACACGACTCGCCCCGCACCAGCACCAACCGCCCTTTTGCCACTCCCAAATGCTTGGCCAACGCCTTAACCACAGCCTCATTGGCCTTGCCGTCTTCCGGCGGCGCAGTCACATACACCTTATATATAAGCTGTCCATCTTCTCCTGTGGTCTCCACCACACGCACCGCCGATGCCTTCGGCGTCACCCTCACCCGCAACAACACGTCCTTCTTGTCGGTCATAAAAAAAGCCTGCCGCAACCGGCAGGCTTTTTCAAGTTCGGGCAACGTTACTTGGCGCTGACACCGAAGGTCACGGCACCGATCGCCTTGCCGGTGGCAGGGTCTTTCACCGCAGCGCTCACTTGGGTCGAGAAGCTCTTGCTGGATTCATCGAACTGCACTTCGTCGGTGAAGTAGCCGTTGTCGCCGGCGCCGAAGCTGCGGCTGAACTTGTCTTCATCGCCTTGCCACAGGTCAGAGGTCTGGCCGCTTTGCGCCACGTTCAGGCCTTTGTTGTCCATCACGAAGATTTCAGTATAAAAGCCGTCGCTTCCGTCCACCATCGCTTTCAGCTCTCCCGAGGCGGGGGTGGCCAGAATGGCATCAATGGTCGGCTTGGCATCGGCCTTGGTTTCAGCGCGCCAGGCTTTGTCGGCGGCGTCAATGGCGGCTTGGTCCATCCCGGCGTTTTTGGCGTTCTGGGCTTTAATGGCTTCCACAATCACGGCACTGCCTTCAATCTTGGCAGCCAGGTCGGCCTTTACTTTGGCGTCCACTTCGGCTTGGTCAAAGCAGAAGCCCGCCATCGGCAGCACGGCAAGGGTCGCGGCAAATAAGAATTGTTTCATCGGATATTTCTTTCTTGTTGGGGTTTTCACGTCTTACAACGTTGCCCAGAATATAGCCACACCCTGTCAGCCATGCACATATAAAATGCATTCCCCGCCCATCAAACCGTATCCCCCAGTGGCAAAACCTCAACATTCAGACATACGACAACCGGAAATAATTATTATATAACATACACAAAAGCACATTAGTTGCACAAATACACACACCTGTTGCAGCTTTTTCCACCCCCACCTTGCCCTCATCGCACACCTCCCTTAATGATGGCGTCACCCTTAACAAGGAAGGAAGAAACATGAAAAAAACTCTGCTCACCGCCTCTGCCGCCACCCTGCTGGCCGCGCAAGGTTTCGCCGTTGAAGTCGACCTCTACGGCCAAGTCAACAAAATGCTGCTCGGTTACGATGACGGCCAAACCACCGACGTCGTGGTTGCCGACAACGATCTCTCCAGCACCCGCTTCGGCCTGAAGGGCAAACAGAAGCTCGACAACGGCCTCACCGCCAGCGTGCTGTTCGAAGCTGAAATGCAGTCCAACCCCAGCGACACCTTCAGCCAAAACTTCGCCACCCCGCAAACCCAAAGCCTGACCCCGGCCAGCACCACCCCGGTGAACTTCGCCGAGCGTCAAGCCAACGTCGGCCTGTCCGGTGACTTCGGCGGCGTGTACCTGGGCCAACTGAGCACCGCCATCGACGGCGTGCTGACCCAAGACCTGACCGGTGTGAAAGACGTGATGGGCGCCAACTACCGTAAAATCGGCGGCGGCTTGAACTTCCGCACCACGGCAGGCGCCAACAGCGGTATCACCGTGCGCAGCATGGCTGAAACCTTCGACGCCGTCCGCGCCGACGCCATCCGTTACGACAGCCCGATCTTCAACGGCTTCCAAGGCAAACTGGCCGTGGCCCAAGGCGGCGACCTCGACGGCTCCGTAAACTACAACGGAACCGCCGGCGACTTCAAACTGAAGGGTGCCGCAGGTGTCCACTTCAACAACGACAACACCAGCGTGGCCGCCAACGCCATCAGCGCGCGTTACCAAGCCTCGGTCAGCGCCAAGCACACCAGCGGTGTGGCCGGTACGTTGGCCTACAGCACTGCCAGCCTGCAAAACAAGGCGATCGGTGCCAACGACCCCACCAACTGGTACGCCAAAGTGGGCTACGCATGGGACGCCTATGAAGTGGCCGCCGACTACGGCCGCGCCAGCCACTTCCGCAGCGTTGCCGCCGGCGACGACACCCTCACCAGCTATGGTCTGGGTGGGCAGTGGAACCTCACCGACGGCGTGTCCGCGGCTGCGTTCTTCCGCAACTACGATGCCGAAATCACCGGCACCGCCACCGACAGCATCAACCTGTACGGTGTCAACATGCGCGTGAAGTTCTAACCTCACCGCTTAACCTTACTTGTTACGGAGCCTCTCGGGGCTCCGTTTTTTATGCCTACCGTTCCCGCACGCCCCCTGTAAAAAACCACTCAAAGCAGCTTACAATAAGCCAAATATCCAAGGAGTCCCGCCATGCGCCCCATCCCCCTCGTCTTGCTTGCCCTGCTGCTTCCCATCCCCGCCTTCGCCCATGGCGGTACGGGCGGCGGCTTCGGCGCGGGCCTGTGGCATCCGGTGCTGGGCCTCGATCACTTGCTGGCCATGGTCAGCGTAGGCCTTCTCAGCACCCAACTTGGCCGCCATGCGATTCTCAGCGTGCCAACCGCCTTTGTCGCCGCCATGGTGGCAGGCGCCATCCTCGGCATGAACCACACCGCCACGCCGCTGACCAATCTCGACATCCTCTCCCTCATCGAAAGCGGCATCGCCTTGTCAGTGGTGCTGCTGGGCTTTGCCATCGCACTGGCCCGCCGTATGCCTATCTGGGCGGCCATGGCCTTTGTCGGGTTTTTCGGCATCTTCCACGGCTTCGCCCATGGGGTGGAAATCCCCGATCTCAGCCTCACCAAGCCGTACATTTTCGGCTTCGTCTGCGGCACCGCCGCACTCCACCTGTTGGGGGTGGCCATAGGGCTTGCCACCGAGCGCCTGCCCCATGGCGCCACCATCCTGCGCCACATGGGCTCGCTCACCTGCGGCATGGGCCTCATGCTGGTACTGCAACTTTTAGGGCTCTAGCCCTTACGGAAACCACACAGGAATAAGCCACCATATCGGTGGCTTATCATGCATCACCAGACTCAGCTGGAACTCCAAATGGTGGAGCTGGTGGGAATCGAACCCACGTCCGAATCTCGTCAAGGTGTGGCTCTACATGCTTAGCGCTTGGTTAGGCCGTGGTTAGCGCCAAGCGCACCGCACCCCACGGTTGATGACGAATGTCTCGCCCTTACCGGCCATCATGGCAAGGGTCATAGCTGGGCGGAAGGTAAGCCCGGAGCACCGCCACCTCACTCAGCTAAGGGAAGCGGGCCGGAGGCATCTAGCCTAGGTCGGAAACCAATCCGAGGTCTAGGTTAGGCAGCCATCGCCGCGGGCGCGAAGGCACGAGCCTTCGGGAACGCGATGATCTGTGCGCTTTGTTTGGCACTTATCAGTTTGCTGGATTTTTTAAGGCGGGCTCCAACCCCCTCCGCATGCTCCTTGGGAACCCCTTCAAGCTCCGTCGAAACCGGGACAGCCCCGTACGTTCTATATAAGTCCAATCGGCGCGAATGGCAAGCGTTGCAGCCCATTGCGCAAGAATCCGGCAAGCTTCAACACTTTTTCATTTGATTTACGCACAAAAATATCATAGCTTAATCCCATCAACATCAATAAAGGCTCTTTCACCATGGATTTCCCTGGCATCATTCTCGCTTTTCTGGCCTTCATCATCCTTCCCAGCATTGTTTTCGTGGTGCCGGGAAAACGTGCCAAGGTTCTGGAAACCTTCGGAAAACCCCACCCACAGGCACGCATGCCCGGCCTCAACTTCAAACTGCCGTGGCCCATCACCTCGGTGGTCGGGACGGTCAACCTGCAACTGCAGGAAATCGGCGCCGACGTCTCGGTGAAAACCCGCGACAACTCCTTCATGACCCTGCCGGTCAAGGTGCAATACCGCGCCAGCGCCGATCCTGCGGGCGCCGTCAAAGCCCACTACGAGCTTGAAAACCCCGAACAGCAAATTACCAGCTATGTGCTGAACAATGTACGCCAAACCGCCTCGGCGATGGACATGGTCGATCTTTACCAAAACCGCGACAATATCGAGTCACAAGTGCAGGCCACCCTGCAAGAGCGCTTCATCCAGTTCGGCTATTCCATTGAAAACGTGCTGGTTGATGAACCGCAGCCCAGTCCCGAAGTGCGCGACGCCTTCAACCGCGTGATTGCGTCCATGCGCGAGCGCGAAGCGGCGGAAAACATCGCCGAAGCCCGCCGCATCGAACTGGTCGGTGTCGCACAGGCTGAAAAGGAATCCAAGCGCCTGCAAGGGGAAGGCATCGCCAGCATGCGCGAGGCCATCGCCCGCGGCATGAAAGACGCCATGACCACCCTGCGCGACAGCGGCCTCAACAGCGAGCAGGCACTCAGCCTGCTGATGGACACCAACCGGCTGGATACGCTGGCGGTGGCCAGCGCCCACGGCAACCTGATTTTGGCCGACATGAAATCCGGCGGCGAAGCCTTGGCCAACACCATCGGCGCCGTGCAAGCGGTGGCCGACCATGCCGCCAAACCAACGGGCAAGAAGGCATGACGGAGACAACCACTTCCAACACGCCCCCCGCCAATCTTCCCTCCCACCAAGGCACCCGCTGGACGCAAGAGGAAGACACGCGGCTGGCCCAAGGCTTCCGCGAGGTGCAAGGCACCATCCCCGCCCGCGTGGAGGCGCTGGCGCGCGAGCACGGCCGCAGCAGCGGCGCCGTGCTCTCCCGCCTGCGCCTGCTGGATTTGATAGACTACGGCCCCCTTACCCCTTACATCAACGGCAAGCCGGCGCCGGAGGCCGAAGCCCCCGCCAAACAGGGCGAGCACTTCACCGAAGACGAAGTCGCCGCGCTGCTGGTGGCCTTCCAAACAGGGCGCGACCTGCACGATCTGGCCGCCGAGATGGGCCGCAGCGCCAAAAGCCTCGCCCTCAAGCTGGTGGCGGCGGGCATCGTCACCCCCGGCGTCAATACCAACCCTCAACCACCCCTTATCAAGTATCCCAAGGCCAAACCCGCACCCAAACGGGTGGAACCCCCCACCACCTCCGCCACCACCCGCATTACCGTCACACCGGAGTTCCAGACCGCACTGGCCACCATTGAAGACGGCGGCAACCTGCTGATTCTTGGCAGCGCGGGCACCGGCAAAAGCACCTTCCTCAAATGGCTGCGCAAAAAACTGGCCAATAAAAAGAAATACGCCGTGCTGGCCCCCACCGGCATGGCCGCGCTGAATGTCGGCGGCCAAACCATCCACAGCTTCTTCGGCTTCAAACCACAGCTTTTGGTCGGCACACCGCTGCCCAAACCGCGAAACCCCAAGCTGTTCGCCAATCTCGATGTGTTGGTGATCGACGAAATCTCCATGGTGCGCGCCGATGTGTTCGACAGCATCGACAAATTCCTCCGCAAATACGGCAAAAGCGGCAAAGAGCCGTTCGGCGGCGTGCAATTGGTGCTGATGGGCGACCTGTGCCAACTCCCCCCCGTGGTCCGGCGTGAAGAATCCGACATCTTCGCCACCACCTACCCCACGCCCTTCTTCTTCTCCACACCGGCATGGGAACTCGGCGCCTTCGCCACCATCCGTTTTACCCATATTTTCCGCCAAACCGACGCCCCGTTCATCACCCTGCTCAACGCCGTGCGCAACGGCCAGAGCGATGCCTCCACCCTCACCCGCCTCAATGCCCGCGTGGAAGAAGCTCCCCCCAAGGGCGCGGTCATTCTCGCCGCCCGCAACAACACGGTGGATGCCATCAACCAGCGCGAACTGGCCAAGCTGGCCACCCCCGCCCGCACCTACGCAGCGGAAACCTCCGGCGACCTTTCCGGCAAGGAGTTCACCACCCCGGCAGAACTCACCCTCAAAGTGGGCGCCCGCGTGATGTTCACCCGCAACCACAAGCTGGGCCTGTGGGTCAACGGCACGCTGGGCACCGTCACCAAGCTGGAGAGTGACCTCATCGAAGTGGAAACCGCCGACAGCCTCCACCATGTCGAGCGCGAAAAGTGGGAGAGCGTCCGCTACAAGCACGACGACGCCACCAACGCGCCGGTAGCCACCGTGGCGGGCACGTTTGTGCAATTCCCGCTCACGCTGGCGTGGGCGCTGACCATCCATAAGGCACAGGGGCAAACCATCCCCAAATGTGTGATCGACCTCGCCGACGGCGGCACCTTTGCCGAAGGCCAACTCTACGTCGCCCTCTCCCGCGCCCGCAGTTTGGAGAGCCTCAGCCTCACCACCCCCATCCAACCCCGCCACATCAAAACCCACCCGGCGGTGCTGGCCTTTTACCAACAGTTGGATGCAGCAACCTGACCCACGGCCAGCAGGACCATCATCCATGGCAAACGCATTTACCCACCCCCGTGACTTGTCTATGGAAAAATGCAGACAGCCTTTGTCATCGTTTTTCTGTCTGACCCCTCTCTGTGCCTTGGCGGGCATAAGGTTCTTAAATGCGTTTGCCATGGGCCGTCATCCCGTTGAAAACCGGGATCCACGACCAACCTCATAAGTCAGGCCGCAGGCCTTCCACATACCACCAACTAACATACTAATATCTAATTACTTAAGTCCGCAGGCCTCCCTTCACGGGCGCCAGCCCGTCATGCCCACGCAGGTGGGTATCCACGTTATAAGCCACGCCGCAGGCGTTCCATCTTTCGAACATTCGAACATCGCCCTACTCCTTCCCCGCTGCCCGCGCCGCATCCTCCCGCACCATCCGCTGATAGTACTCCTCCAGCGCCAGCAACACCGGGCTGGCCACAAACACGCTGGAATACGTCCCCAAAATGATCCCCACAATCAGCACCAGCGCAAAGTCATGAATCACTTCGCCCCCCACAAAGAACAACGCCGCCAACACAATCAGCGTCGTTCCCGCCGTCATGATGGTACGCCCCAGCGTCTGGTTGACACTCAGGTTCAGCACCTCGGTGAGTTGCTTGTTGGGGTAACGCGCCCGTGTCTCACGGATGCGGTCAAACACCACAATGGTGTCGTTCAGGCTGTACCCAATCAGCGTCATGATCGCCGCCAGCACGGTCAACGTCACTTCAGTCGAAAGCAGGCTCATCACCCCCACCGTCAGCACCGTGTCATGGAACAGGCTGGCAATCGCCCCCAGCCCGTAACGGAACTCAAAACGCAGCGTGATGTACACCAGAATCGCCGCAAAACTCAGCAACACCGCCACCAACCCGGTGGTGCGCAATTCCTGCCCAACCTGCGGCCCGACAAACTCCACCCGACGCACTTCGGCCCCACCGGCCTTGCCCGCCAGCGCCGCCACCACATTCTTTTCCGCACTGTCCGGCGCGGTCTTGGGGTCATTCCCCGGCAGCCGAACCAAATACTCGTTCGCCGCGCCATATTCCTGAATGGTCGCACTGCCGAACCCGGCCTCCTGCACTGCCGCACGCACGGTGGCCACACTGGTCGGCTGGGCAGTCTGCACCTGCACCAACTTGCCGCCGACAAAATCAATCCCGAAGTTCAGCCCATGCACCGCCAGCAACACAAAGGTGGCCAGCACCATCGCCACACTGCTCCACACCCAAAAGCGCCGCCACGCCATAAAGTCGACAAACGGCAAATTCTCAAACGGCTTCAGCGGAAATGTCATCATCGTATCTTCCTTACACCGGCAAACTCATAGGCCGTTTTTTCAACACCCAACCCATCAACATCCACCGCGTCAGCGTGATGGCGGTAAACATGCTGGCCAGCAAGCCGATGGAAAGCGCCACCGCAAACCCCCTAATCGGCCCGCTGCCCATGGCAAACAGCACCACCGCGCCCATCAGCGTGGTGATATTGCTGTCCAGAATCGTGGCATACGCGCCGTCAAACCCGCCTTGCAGCGCCGCCAAGGGCTTCTTGCCCGCCCGCACTTCTTCGCGGATGCGTTCGAAAATCAGCACGTTGGCATCCACCGCCATCCCCAGCGTCAGCACAATCGCCGCCATGCCGGGCAAGGTGAGGGTAAAACCGAAAGCACTCATCGCCGCCAACAGCAGCAACAGGTTGGCCACCAATGCCACATTGGCCACCAGCCCAAATACGCCGTAAAACAAGAACATGAATACCAGCACCGCCACAAACCCCAGCACCATCGCCAATTGCCCGGCCTTCACACTGTCGGCGCCCAATGTGGGCCCCACCGTGCGTTCTTCCACCACATCCACCCCCGCAGGCAGGGCGCCCGCGTTCAGAATCGCCGCCAAATCCTGCGCTTCTTCCACGCTGAAGTTGCCGGTAATCTGCGCCCGTCCACCCAAAATCGGCTCGCGGAACACCGGCGCCGAATACACCGTGCCATCCAATACGATGGCAAAGCGCTGCCCCACCCGCTTGGTGGAAAGATCGGCAAACAGCCGCGTGCCACGGCGGTCAAAGGCAATGTCAACCGCCGGATTGCCGTATTGGTCAAAGCTGCTGCCCGCACTGGTCAACATGTCGCCGGTCAGGCTGGGCCTGCGCTCCACCACCAGCGGCTGACGGCTCACCTCGTTGCCCGCCTTGTCGGCAATCACCTCTTCCAACTTCAATTTGTTGGGCGGCACCACGCCGTAGGGGTCGGCCCGTTCGTCCACCATATGGAAGGTCAACTGCGCGGTGCGGCCAATCGCCGCCTTGGCCCGCGCCACATCGCGCGCGCCGGGAAGCTGCACGATCACCCTGTCGGTGCCCTGCTGCTGCACCAGCGGCTCGGCCACGCCGAACTCGTCCACGCGGCTGCGCAGCACTTGCAGCGTCTGCCCCATCGCCCGCTTCATCAATTCGGCCTGATAATCTTCCGTATAAGTCAGCGTCAGGTTGCCACTGGCCCCGTCGCCTTTCACCTGCACCGTGCGGCCCAGTTTGCTGGCCAGCAACGGCTGTTGCGTGGGGTCGCGCAACGCCAACGTCACGCCGTCAACACTCGCCCGCAGGCCGGTGTAGCCGATGTCATTTTCCCGAGCCACCGCCCGCACCTCGTCCCCCAGCGTCTCATAGGCGTGGTTCTTCACGTCATCCAGCCGCACCTGCAACGCCAGATGCGCACCGCCCTGCAAGTCCAGCCCCAAGGTCATCGGCTGGTTGGGCATGAAGGACGGCAAGCTCTCCCGCGCCCCTTCCGGCAACAGGTTGGGCAACGCGTACAACGCGCTCAACACCAGCACCACCACCACCACCGCCCGCTGAAAAACCGAAAGCTGTCCGCGCATAAGCCGTTACTTTTTCTTGCCGGTAGGCTGTTTCAGCAAGGTATCCAAGGCCTTGCCTTCGGCCTCACCCAACATCTTCAGCACACTGTCACGGGCCATCAGCACCGCGTCTTCGTGGTTCACCCGCACCAGCACGGTGGTGTCGGCCACACTTTCCAGCTGCCCCATCAAGCCGTTCTGGAACAAAACCTTGTCGCCGCGCTTCAACCCCGCCACCAATTGCGCATGCAGCTTGGCCGCTTGCGTTTGCGGACGAATCACCAGAAAGTAAAACACCCCGAAAATCAGGATAATCGGCAGGTACCCCATCAACACAGAGACCCCCGTGGCGGCAGGCGCGGCGGTCTGGGCAAAGGCAGTGGAAATGAACATGGGCGAAGCTTCCTTATAATAACTGGCCGCCACTATGGCCCAACCGCCTGTGCTGTCAAGTCAAAGCGGGGAAAACTCCAAAAGTCCGTCATTCCAGCAAAGGCTGGAACCCGGGGCAATAGGCACAAAAAAAGCCACGCACACGTTGGCCACACCAGCGCCCCCCGTGGGCAGGATTACGCCTCGTCTTGTATGGCGCTCCGCGCATTTTGAAGGCGTTGTTCCTGCCCGGGCACCATAGAAAAGGCACCCCGCATGTTGCTTGCGCTGGCGGTTCCCATCCCCCCGTGGGCAGGATTACGCCTCATCTTGTATGGCGCTCCGCGCGCTTTGAAGGCGTTGTTCCTGCCCGTGCACCATAGAAAAGGCACCCCACATGTTGCTTGCGCTGGCGGTTCCCATCCCCCCGTGGGCAGGATTACGCCTCATCTTGTATGGCGCTCCGCGCATTTTGAAGGCGTTGTTCCTGCCCGAGCACCATAGAAAAAGCACCCCACAAGGGGGTGCTTTTTCTATGGTGCTGCTGGGCAGGATTGAACTGCCGACCTCCTCATTACCAATGAGGTGCTCTACCACTGAGCTACAGCAGCGCACCGCCCGCTTTTAGAGAATCGCCGCGCCCGCGTCAACGGTTTTGTGCCCCTTTCCCTTTTCCATCGCCTGCGGCATAGTCACCCGCATGATACGACACCTTGTTTTGGCCGCCCTGTTGTTCACCGCCCCGGCATGGGCCGATGTGCCGCTGGGCCCGCAACCCACCACCCAACTTGGCAAGGCATGGGAAGACTGGAAAGCCAAACTGCCCAGCTGGGCCGACTATACCCCCGGCGCCTTCGTTTTCAAAAACCTCGGCCGCATGGGGGCAAATACCAGCCTGTTGGTGCAAAAAGCCAAAAACCTCCGCGCTTACGATAGATACTGCGGCAGCGGCGCCCCCTACACCCAGCAACCGTTCTGCATGGCGGTCAAACCATCCTTGCGCAAACGCTCCACCGACCTGCTGCCCCACGCCCCCCTTTGGCTGTTGTTCGATAGCCTCATCGACCGTGCCGGCCCCAACAACCAAGCCGCGGTGGATGCCGCCAAGCTGCTGCTCACCTTTCGCGGCATGCTGGAATATCCTTCCAAAGACCCCAGCCACCCGGATGTCCTCATCGGCCTGTTGTACGGGCAGTTCGCCAACTGCGTGCCCAACACCTGCCAGGTGGCCCTCACCCGCCCTGCTGGCATGGCCACCGCGATGAAGGGCCTTTTGGCCTATTTCCAAACCTACGGCGGCGAAACCGACCAACAGGCGGTGAAACTGTTGCATCGGGCAGGGTTTTAAGGCAGGTTGACGGCCATGAACAACGCCCCTGCCCCCACCTCCACGGCCTCCCATGATGACCTTCTGGCCCAACGCCGCAGCAAACTGGACGCCCTCCGCGCTGCCCAGCCGACGGCTTACCCCAATGATTTCCAACCAAATACCACCACAACCCAACTGGCTGAGGCCTATGCCGACAGCACCAAGGAATCTTTGGAAGAATCCCCCACCGACGTCTTCCGCTTGGCCGGACGGGTGCTCGCTTACCGCAGTTTCGGAAAATTAGCGTTTCTGAAACTGCAAGACCAATACGGCACCTTGCAAGCCAGCCTCAGCCTCAATGGCTTGGGCGAAGCCCGCTTCAAGGAGCTGGAGGCTACTCTGGACGTGGGTGACATCATCGGCATATCGGGCCGCATGATGCGCACCAACAAGGGAGAACTCACCCTCGCAGCGGAACACGCCCATATTCTGGTAAAATCTCTCCACCCCCTGCCCGACAAATGGCACGGGCTGGAAGACATCGAACAACGTTACCGCCAACGCTACGTGGACTTGATTGTCAATCCGGACGTACGCCAAGTATTTGTCACCCGCAGCAAGGTGGTCAGCGCCATCCGACGCTTTCTGGACGGAAAAGGCTTTCTGGAAGTGGAAACGCCGGTTCTGCAACATCAGGCAGGTGGCACCATCGCCCGCCCGTTCGATACCCACCACAACGCGCTGGATTGCCCGCTCAAGTTGCGTATCGCACCGGAATTATTCCTGAAACGCCTGCTGGTCGGTGGTTTCGAGAAAGTGTACGAACTGTCGCGCAACTTCCGCAACGAAGGCGTCTCCACCAAACACAACCCCGAATTCACCATGCTGGAATGGTACGTGGCCTACGGCAACCGCGAAAGCATGATGGATTTGATGGAAGAGATGCTGCGCACCGTGGCCACCGAGGCCCTTGGTACCCAGCACTTCACTTTTGGCGATACGGAGATTGACCTCAGCAAGCCGTTCCGCCGCCTGACCATGCGCGACGCCCTGCTCACCATGGCTGGATTGACGGAAGACGACCTTGCCGACAAAGCCCCCCTGCAAGCCGCCGCCACCCGCGTGGGCACCAAGGTGGATGCCGACATGACCTACGGCGAAATCTTCCAAACCATCTTTGAGGACAAAGTCGAGCCGCAACTCATCCAACCCACCTTCATCATGGACTACCCGATTGAAACCTCGCCCCTGACCCGCGAATACCCCGACCGCCCCGGCTGGACGCAGCGGGCTGAACTGTACATCGGCGCCCGCGAATGCGGCGAATTTTACAGCGAACTCAACGATGCCGATGACCAGCGCCGCCGTTTGGAAGCCCAACGCGCCAAAGCCCAAAAAGGCGACGCCGAGGCCATGCCCTTCGATGAAGATTTCCTTCATGCACTGGAATTGGGCATGCCCCCCGCAGGCGGTATCGGGCTGGGAATCGACCGTTTGGTGATGACCCTCACCAATCAACCCTCCATCCGCGACGTGCTGCTGTTCCCGCTGTTAAAGCCAAAGGCCTAAAGCCCGTGCCTAACCCCCTCCCCCTCTGGAAGCGCGGCCTCGCCCTGCTGCGCCGCTGGGCATGGAACGCCTTGCTCACCGTGGCCATCCTCATCCCGTTGCTGCTGGTGCTGTACATCTGGGCGCCGGTGCCTGCCACGCCGCTGATGGTCTGGCGCTTGGCCAACGGCTACGGCTGGGAGCGCACGCGGGTGCCGCTTTCCGACATTCCGGAAATCATCCCCCGCGCGGTGGTCGCCAGCGAGGACAACCGTTTTTGCGAGCATAACGGCGTGGATTGGAAAGCCGTCAACACCGTGCTTACCGACTGGCTCGACGGCGGCCGCCTGCGGGGCGCCAGCACCATCACCATGCAAACCGCCAAAAACGTCTTTCTCTGGCCCAACCAAGACGTGGTGCGCAAAGCTCTGGAACTGCCGCTGGCCTACGCGGTTGACACCCTCTGGGGCAAACAGCGGGTCATGGAAGTTTACCTCAACGTCGCCGAATGGGGCCCGGGCGTGTATGGCATCGGCGCCGCTGCCGAATACCACTTCGGCCGCCCGTTGTGGATGCTCAACCGCGATGAAATCTACCGCTTGGTGGCCATTCTGCCCGCCCCCTTGCGCTGGAAGGCCAACCGCCCCGCCGCATGGCCCCGCCAACGCGCCATCACCCTCCGCACACGGGTGGAGCAGGTGGGCAAATTACCGTGTTTGTGAAACCGAAGTCGTTTCGTATGGGCAAGGGGGTCAAGGGGGCAAAGCCCCCTTGCGCCGAAGGCGTCATTCCAGCCCTGCCAAGCCGAAGCAACGGCAGCTGACGGACAGCTGGAACCCAATGCCCAAAGTGCACGTTCCTGTACAAACAAACCCATTCGCAAGGTTTATTTCCAACGACATTTCGGCTAAACATACGGCATGATTGTTTCCAAGAAAAGGCGTCCAGCCCAACCAAAACCCCTCAGCGTCTCGGTGGTGATTCCCGCTTACAACTGTGCGGCCACCTTACCCGGCACGCTGGATAGCGTCGCCACCCAAACCCGCCGCCCGCTGGAAATCCTCATTTGCGATGACGGCAGCACCGACGGCACCTGGGAGTATCTGGAAAGCCTCGGCACCAACTATCGCGGTATCAAACTCAAGGTGCTGCACCAAACCAACGCAGGCGCGGGCGCGGCCCGCAACCACTGCATCGCCGCCGCCAAGGGCGACCTCATTGCCTTTGTCGACGCCGACGACCAATGGCTCCCCAAAAAACTCGCCCGCAGTGTCGAGGTGTTGGAGGCAGGCAACTACACCTTTGTCGCCCACGACTTTTACGCCGTGAATGCGCATAATCAAAAAACATTATGGCCATGTGCGCAAAACAGCCAACGGCGCGATTGGCTCAACCGTGGCGACATGCGCACGCACTATTATTACCGTGGCTTTGTCGGCATCCTCACCGTGGTGATGCGCCGCGAGGCGCTGTTGGCAGCCGGCGGCTTCCACGGCCACGAGCGCTACGGGCTGGATTGGGAATGCTGGCACGCCCTGTTTGCCGCCATGCCAAACGCCACTTTCACCGTCTTTGCCGAACCGCTGGCGCTCTACGCCCTTAGCCCCACCGGCCTTACCAGCAAAGCCTTTGCGCGGCTCCGCGAGCGCGAAATCCACCTTGCCCGCTACGCCCGCATGGCCGCCGCCCACGCCCGTGCCACCGTGGGCGGCCCGGCAGGCTACTGGCCCCTCCTCTTCACCCGTGGCTGGCTCACGCTCCAATACGAGGCCGCCTCGGTCTTCCTTAAAACCCACCAGCCGGAAAACCTCGCCAAACTCCTCCTCCGCGCCCCCTTTGCGTGGGCAATGCTGATGGCCCGCATCTTCCGGAACGCCGACACCCAACGACCGGACTTTCTCAGTTAAAGCTGTTTGCTAACTCGTTTGCAGGTGACGAGAAACAAGCCTCCCCATTGCGCCAAAGGCGTCATTCCAGCCCCGCCAAGCCGAAGCAACGGCGGCTGACGGACAGCTGGAATCCAATTCCCAAAGTTGCATGTTCCCATGCAAGAAAAAGCCCTAAATTGCGCGGTGTTCATCCTTCTGTACATCAAACACATCCGCCGGTACAGGAAGTCCGAATTCGGCAAAGACCCGCCGGTAGTGGCTGCGTGCAAGCCCCGGAATAACGCTGACAATCCTGTGGCGTATATCACCCCTCGCGTTATCTGTGGCAAATCCACGCACATCCAGGCACCCACTCAAAAGCGTATATCCATTCGCAATCTCAACCGTTGCTTGCCGCACGTTGTACCCCAACCCACGCTCCGGATGCCGTGAATGATGTCCTTCCGTCCGCCTCTTGATCATTCCCTCAAGTTGCCTGTAACGGAAAGCCACAAAAGGGCTTAGAAGTGTTTTGAGAGCTCTTTCAGAAACATCCTTCACGTCGGGTTCCCCGTATAATAGAAGCTCCATACCCATACCGGAAACCTCAACATCACGGTACTTATGTCCCAAAAGCAACGCCGCCGTATGACGTTCCAGCAAAATGCCCAAACGCTTCTCCTGTGCGGTCGCCGCTTCCGGCAAAAAGACATTCAAACGTAGTTCCATAATTTCGTATACATAACTTACCTTATCGCTGGCAAGCAAATTATCACCCCCATTGACCCCACCTCCACAACCTGTAACCTGTGCCCATGTGCGGAATTACCGGAATCGTCGGGCAGCAGAAGGTCGACAAGGCGCTGCTCGCCCGCATGCGCGATGCCATGCGCCATCGCGGGCCGGATGGCGGCGGCCTCTGGCTCAACAAGGCGGGTACGGTCGGGCTGGCCCACCGCCGTCTCAGCATTGTGGATTTGAGCACCGCCGCCGACCAACCGATGGTCAGCCCCGATGGCCAACATGCACTGGTGTTCAACGGTGAAATCTACAACCACGCGCAGGTCCGCCGCCAACTGGAAGCCGAAGGCGTCACCGGCTGGCAAACAAGCCACTCCGATACCGAAGTCATCCTGCAAGCCTACCGCCATTGGGGCATGCCCGCCTGCCTGAAACACCTGCGCGGCATGTTCGCCTTTGCCCTGTGGGACGCCGACCAAGGCACCCTTTTCGCCGCCCGCGACCGCGCGGGTGAAAAGCCATTCTATTACACAAATCATAACAATTGCTTTTATTTCGCAAGTGAAATTAAAGCATTACTTGAAGATAAAACCCTCCCCCGCGCGGTGGATGAGGAGGCCCTGTTCGACTACCTCAGCCTGTTGATGACCCCTGCCCCGCGCACCCTCTTTGCCGGCATCGGCAAACTGCCCGCCGCCCACTGGCTGGCTTATACCCCCGCCGACGGCACCCTCACCACCCAACGCTACTGGGACCCTCTGGATGAAGCTGCCGCCCACCAAGGCCCGCAACACGGTGATGACGCAGCATGGGCCGCCCACCTCAAACCCATCCTCACCGACGCCGTGCGCCTGCGGCAGGAAAGCGCCGACGTGCCGGTGGGCTGCTTCCTCTCCGGAGGCATCGATTCCTCCGCCGTTGCCACACTGGTCAGCGGCCACACCGGCAGCGGCAAGCTGCACACCTTTGCCATCGGGCCGGATGGCACGTACCCCAGCTGGCCGGACGAAACCCCCTACGCCGAAAAGGTGGCCAAGCGCATCGGCAGCCACCACACCACCACCCGCCTCACCGAAGCCGAAGTGCTCGCCTTTTTGCCCACTTTCATCCACGTGCAGGATGAACCGGTGGCCGACCCCGCCGCCATTCCCATCTATTTTCTCAGCAAAGCCGCCACCGATGCCGGGCTAAAGGTCTGCCAAGGCGGCGAAGGCAGTGACGAACTGTTTGTCGGCTACGAAGACTGGCTGAAATTCGCCAAACTCACCCGCTGGAACCATCTCCCCATCCCGCGCATCTTCAAGAAGCTCGGCTACGCACTGTTGCTCAAATTCGGCCACGGCCCACGCTTTTACGCCGAATACCTGCGCCGCGCCGCCGCTGGCCAACCCATCTTCTGGGGCGGGGCAGAAGCCTTCACCGACTGGGAAAAACGCCGCCTGCTGGCCAAACCACCCACCCGCACCACCTGGGAGGTCATCGCCCCCATCTGGCAACGCTTCAACACCAAACCCGCCCGCCAGCGCCACTTCTGGAACTGGTGCAGCTTTCTGGAACTGCACACCCGCCTGCCGGAACAGCTGCTGATGCGCGCCGACAAAACCAGCATGGCCACCGCGCTGGAACTGCGCATCCCGCTGCTCGACCACCACCTCATCGCCGCCACGCTGGCCAGCCCCGAGGCCGTACGCGTGCCAAACGGCGACAAGAAACACCTGCTCAAATCCATGCTCAAGGGCCTGCTGCCCGATGACATCCTCTACCGCAAAAAACAGGGCCTCAAAGTCCCGTTCGAAGAGTGGATTGTCTCGTCCTACGGCGCCTATGCCCGCCGCGAACTTGAAGAATTTTGCACCACCACGCCCTACCTCAACTGGAGCTATGTACAAACGCTGTTCGAAGCCGGGCGCGGCCAGCATATCTGGTATCTGCTCAACCTCGCCCTGTGGCACAAACACTTCATCGCACAAAAGCCGCTCACCCCGTTCGGGTTGGAAAGCTAGCCCGTCTTTGCTAGCCTTTTGTCAAAACAAAAGGACACGCCATGGCCTCCGGTGAACTCATCCTCTCCCCCGTTGAAAAGAAGCTCGCCGAGCCGCTGCTCAACTGGCTGGTACCGGAGCGGATTACCGGCAAAAAAGAATTGGTCATCAACCACCCCGGCGAAATCGGTCTTGAAAGCTACGAAGGCACGTGGGAATTCCACAAGGAGCCGCTACTCACCCTCGACGCCCTCACCGGCATCATGAACCTGCTGGCCGACCGCACCAACCAGACCTACAACATGGCCAACCCGATTCTCAGCGTGAAGCTGCCGGGCGGCCATCGCGCCCAGTTCGTGGCGGGCCAGCAAAACGCCCAGAAATTTAGCCTCTGCGTACGCCTCGCCAACGAGCGCGAATTCACACTGGAAAGCTACGTCATGGAGCCGGAACAACGGAACGACCTCGTCAACGCCGTCCAAACCCGCAACACCGTGCTTATCTCCGGCGGTACCGGTACCGGGAAAACCAGCTTCATGAACGCACTGATGAAGTACATCCCCATGGAAGACCGGCTGGTGATTCTGGAAGACGTGCCCGAACTGCGCTTTAATCAAAACAACGTGGTGCACTTCCTCTTCGCCAACTTCGCCAAGGGGCAAGAAGGCGGCCGCGTGGCGGCGGTGAATGAACTGCTGAACGCCACCCTGCGTATGCGCCCCGACCGCATCATCATGGGTGAAATCCGCAAGGAGAATGCCTTTACCTTCTGTTCGGCCATCAACACCGGCCACCAAGGCAGCATGGCCACGGTGCACGCCAACACGCCGGAAGGCGCCATCGACGCCGTCATCAACCGCGTGATGCTCAACGGCGATACCACCGAAAGCGCCCTGCAAATCCTCCAACGCCAATTGGCGGGAGACATCGCGGGCGTGGTGCAGCTGGAACGCGTCGGCCCCAAAGTCCACGCCCGCTGGAAACGCTTCGACCAGAAACCGGTTTAACGTCCAAGGCTTCTTCCAATAATATCCGCCACACTCCCCTGCAAACTCTCTGGCTCCGGCTTTACTTCCTTCTTAGAAGACACTTGCTTCTGCCGCCGCTCTGCCTTAAGCGGCTTGTCGCGGTCACTCTCTCTGCACCCGTCGTTGGCCATATCGGAACAGTATTTGCCACGCCACACCTTTTCACCTGTCGGCACCATCACCCGAATTCCCGCATCGTTCACCGGAGGGTTTTCCCGATACACCACCGGCTGCACCTCAGGCCGCGCTTCGACTGCATCGACCTCCGGTCCACGGGGCTCCTTTTTAGGATTGAAAGCAAACGTCGGAACAGCCCTCGTCTTCTCACGCAAGACATCCCCCGCCAACTTCGCCGAAAGAGGATTCCCCATGAACTTGGCCAATGCCGTCGGTTCTTGCATGCGGGGCTTCGCAACATCCTTGTTACACTGGGAAAGAAGCGAGGATGCCGCAACCAAAACCGTCCCTGCCGCCAAAATCTTTCCCCACAAAACTCCCGCCCGCCGCAGGATCTTTTTTTCTTCGATCCTGTTTTCAAGAAGCTCCTCGGGGGCTTCTTCATCCAGCCCCTGAAACCCAGACGGCGCCACCATCGGCTCCACGGGCACATCTTCCGTCGGCGCAATCGACGACCCGGCCTGAAGCTTCGCGAGACGCGCTTCATCTTCTGCCGTCAAACACCCTTCCGCCACATCATGAAACTCCCCGCCTCCCTGCAAACGGGCAATCTCGGCGGCTGTCTGGCGGCGCATCTCTTCCGCCGTCAAAGTAACGGGCATGTGGGTCCCAGCTTCAGCCATGGGCCGGACCGCAGGCAACGGTGGAGGCACAAGCCTCTCAGCCTTTTTTACATAAGGTTTGCGGTGGTTGGAAGATTTGATCGCCATGGGAAGGATATGGTCCTTTTGTTCATAATTTCAAGGCTACGATTCACCACGCCCGCCGCCCCGCGCAGGGTTTCTTACCGGCTTGGGCATCGCAATGCGCGACTCGGCAAAATACACATGACCATCGTAACGACGGTTGGGCTCCAAAACCTCTCCGTTCTCGCCAAGCCAATCCAACCGCCCCATCATGTCGGCCAACCAAGGCGGAAGCGTTTTGATCTTAGACGGATTGGCATAGTTCAACGTATCCGCAGGCAACCGCTTGCGCACCTCCTGCACCAGCAGCATGTCATTTTCATCCGCCAAGCCGCTCTCCACGGCTTTCGCCCCAAAACGCCCGACCGCCGCCAACGCCATGGCACGGTGCATCACCTCCATACTCGGCAGATGCCCCATCTCTTGCGGAATCTTCGTGGCAAAGTCATGCTCTCCCCAACAACTGAAACGGGCGAACGCCAACGTCGCCTCCATCCCGCCACCACTGTTGTCCAGCACACGGTTCACTCCCGCCATGGTCTTCAGACCATGCTTGGCCACTTCGCCACCCGCTTCGGCGTACAACGTCAATCCCTGGCTCAAGACATCCAGCTTTTCCACATCCTTCAAGCCACCAAAAGCAGCCAACCGCTCGGGCGGAAGCACCAACAGCGCCACCCGCTCAGGGTCAGCCAGCCACGTCATGTTCTTCGTCTGTTGTTCAGCCAGCCGGCGATGTGTGGAGAACAGGCGCTTCCGCCTTTCCATCATGGCCAACGTCTCTTTCAACCTCACAAATTGTGCGTCCATCAATTGCCGCACATCCAACACGGGCGCCTGACGCTCCTGCTCGATTCTGGCCAGATTTTCACGGTACAACCGCTCCAAAAAGGCCATCCCGTTGCGGTATTCCTGTGCCGAAACCGCCCGCTCCTCCATCTGCGGCGCCGGTGGAAGCTTGCCAAAAGCAGAGGTCAGCACGGTAAACGCTGCAAACGCCCCCATCAGGTGGTTGGCAATGTTGCTCGCTCGTCCAAGACGCGCAGACGGCGCAAACTTCTTCTTGCTCATGCCCCCTTATGAGCAGCCACACAAATCCGGCCAAACACCCAACCTCAGGCGTTCAAAGCCCGCCCCTCACTGTCCAACACGCTCTCCATAATCATTTCAGAGAGCGTCGGGTGCGGCAGACACGCATGGAAGAAATCCTCCTCCACCGCCTCCACATGCTTGCCCAACACAAAGGTGGCAATCATTTCGGTGGCCTCGGCGCCGATGATATGCGCCCCAAGCAACTCACCGGTTTTCGCATCAAAAATGGTCTTCACCATGCCGCCCGGCTCGCCCAACGCCTGCGCCTTGCCGTTGGCTTGGTATTGGTAACGCCCTACCTTTACCTGCCTGCCTTTGGCCTTGGCGGCGGCCTCGCTCATGCCGGTGCTGGCCACCTGCGGCGTGCAGTAGGTACAGCCGGGAATATTCCCGTAATCCATCGGATGCGGCTTGGCGGTCTTCTTGGCCATATGGGCAATGTGCTCGGCGGCAACCACGCCTTCATGACTGGCCACATGCGCCAACCACGGCGCCCCCACCACATCGCCGATGGCATAAATGTGCGGCACGTTGGTTTGGTAGAAGTTGTTGACCTTAATGGCACCCTTCTCCGGCACAATCCTGATACCTTCCAGCCCCAGTCCTTCCACATTGCCCACCACACCAATCGCCAGAATCGCCCGCTCAAACGTGCGTTCCTCGCCATTTACCGTGGCATTCACTTCGTTCTTTCCGGCCTTCAACCCTTCCAGCTTGGCACCGGTCAATATCTCCATTCCCTGCCCTTCCAGATCTTTCTTCAGCAGCTTGGAAATCTCCTCATCCTCGGCAGGCACAATGCGCTCTTGCGCTTCCACCAGCGTCACCTTGCAGCCCAACGCATTGTAAAAACTTGCAAACTCTACACCAATCGCGCCCCCGCCTACAATCAGCAGGCTTTTGGGCAACTCGGCAGGAACCATCGCCTCCCGCGCCGTCCAAATCAGCTTGCCATCAGCCTCCAGCACGCCGGGAACCTGCTTTGCCCGCGCCCCCGTGGCCACAATGGCGTAACCAAAGCCCACCGCCTTGCCATCCACGTCCAGCGTCTTGGCATCCTTGAATTTGGCCGTCCCTTTGATAACCTCGATCTTGTTCTTCTTCATCAAAAAGGCCACGCCCTTGCTCAGCTTGTCGGCCACCTCGCGGCTGCGCTGGATGATACGGGAAAAATCCAGCCCTTCGTCTTTCACTTTCAACCCGAAATCCGCCGCATGGGCCACCGTCCGCTTCAGTTCTGCGGCCTTCAACAGCGCTTTGGTGGGAATACACCCCCAGTTGAGACACACGCCGCCCAAGGCATCACGCTCCACCACGGCAACCTTCAGCCCCAACTGCGCCGCCCGGATCGCCGCCACATAGCCTCCCGGCCCTGCGCCCACCACCACCACATCAAACTGCGTGCTCATGCCTCATCTCCTTCCAACATCTCCAAAGCCTTCACAAACCCGCTCGCCAACAAATACGGAAAGCGCTCCTTCAGGAACATCAACTCTTCTTCTGTCATCACATCCAACGCGTCGGCTTCTTCCTCCCAGCCGGTCAGGTCGTCACCGTCGTACTGGCAAGCAAACACCGCAGCATTGTAAGGCTCTTTGCCGTCTACCGTGTAACGGCCCACCTCCACCACATCGACACCTGTAACTCCAAGCTCTTCCTGCAATTCACACAGGGCCGCTTCTTCATAGGTCTGTCCGGCCTCGACCACCCCACCTGCCGAGGCTGAAAACTGCCGTGGGCAAATCATCTTGTGCCGACTGCGCCATTGCACCCACAGCTCCCTTTCAGGTGTAAACACCAACACCTGCACAAAACGGTAACGAAGGCCTTTCTCCATCGCCTCCACACGGCTGACAGTCTTGGTCACCTTGTCGCCCTTGGTAACGATATCCACCATCTCTCCCGCTTTGGCACCATGCTCGGCGATGGTCTTGGAAATCGTCTTGCGCGGCTTGACGCTGCCTTTCTTGCCCACCATATCACGCCACCAACATCACGGCAGGCTGTTCAAGATACTGCTTGATGCGCGCCAAAAGTTCCGCGCCCAACGCGCCGTCAATCACCCGGTGGTCCACGCTCAGCGTCACCTTCATCACCTCGGCGGCAAACAGTTCGCCCCCTTCGGCCAGCACGGTTTCCTGTGTGGCGCCGACGGCCAGAATGGCGGCCTGCGGAGGGTTGATGATGGCACTGAAACTCTCCATGCCATACATGCCGAGGTTGGAGAGGCTGAACCCGCCGCCCTCATACTGCTCCGGCTTCAACTTGCCTGCACGGGCGTCGGCGGCCAACTGCTTCATCTCAGCCGAGATAGCGGGCAAACTCTTCTGGTCGGCGTTCTGCACAATCGGCGTAATCAACCCGCCGTCGGTGGCCACCGCGACACTCACGTCTACGTTGCCGAACTGCACGATGCTGTCGCCATTCCACGCCGCATTGGCAGCAGGGAAATCGGCCAACGCCAACGCACACGCCTTGATGACAAAATCATTCACCGAAAGCTTGATGTTGCGCGCCGCCAAGTGGGCATTCAACTGCCCCCGCGCTTCCATCAACGCACCCATCTGCACGCTGGCATTCAGGTAAAAGTGCGGTACGGTCTGCTTCGATTGCGTCAGCCGCGCGGCAATGGCTTTCCGCATGGGAGAAAGCTTCTCCACCGCATCGCCCCGCCGCACAATCTGGCGGCTGCCGCCCATCGCCTGCTGGATATCCTTGGCGGTAATCCGCCCGTGCGGCCCACTGCCCGCCACCGCACCCAAATTCACGCCCTGCTGCTGCGCCAACCGCCGCGCCAACGGGCTGGCCTTGACGCGCCCGCCAGCCGCTTGCTGAACCACCGGCGTGCTGGACACAACCGGCGCGGCTACAATCGGTGTAGCAACCGGCACGGGCTGACTTTGGGCTTCCGGCTTCGGGCTTTCTGCCACAGGGGCCGCCGCCTTGCTTTTGGGAGCATAATCCGCCGCAACCTCCTCTTTCGGCCCGCGCAACACCGCAATCGGCGTGCCCACCGGCAAGTCGGCCCCCACTTCCCCCAGCACCACGTGGACAATCCCGTCGTCACTCGCTTCCACCTCCATGGTGGCCTTGTCGGTTTCCACTTCGGCAATCACCTGCCCGGCCAGCACCTTGTCTCCGGCCTGAACCAGCCATTTCGCCAACCGCCCCTCGGTCATGGTGGGGCTAAGCTGCGGCATCACGATATCAATAGGCATAACGGCCTCCTACATTACTTGGAATTGTTTGGTTTCAAGCCATGCTCGATAAAGCACAATCGAACTCTTGCTGAATGTTTGCATGTTTTCAGGAAGTTTGTCCAAATCAAACCACGCAAAGGCGTCATATTCTCCGTCCATGGCTTCCGCCTCACCCTCAAACGCCACGGTAAACGCCAACGCAAGCGACTGCATCTCATGCCCATTGGGAAATACATTCAACACCTTGTCATACGCACTCAAAAACCCAATCGGCACCATGTTGTTACGCTCCGGCTGAAGCCCCGTTTCCTCATGCAACTCCCGCAACGCACAGGCCAAAATGTCCTCCTTCGGGTCAATATGCCCACCAAAGGTTGCCCATTGTTTCAAATCATTCCGCATTCCCAACAACACCTGCCCCTGGCTGTTGGTTACGATGGTTTCCGCGCCAATTCCCACCAGCAATTTCGGCCCCCAAACCTCCCGCAACTGCCAGACGTAACTGCCTTCAAACCCCATCACACACCCCGATTCTGCCACAGCCACAGGGCGCCCAAACCGACAAACATCCAAAACACCACCATGTAGGCGCGGGCGGCATAGGTCCAGCCAATCCAGTCTGCATTCGGCGCCGCCCGCCAAATCACCACGGTAAAGAACCCCGTAATCACCACCAGTCCCAGCAAATCCGCCATGTTCACCACAATGCCCAGCAGACGCAACGCCTGCGCCACCAGCCCCGTATCCTCGGCAAACCGCGCCCTGAACGGCGCCAACATCTCAAAGCTGAGCTTGTACATCCCCAAGTACGCCGCCAACACCAAGGCATAAACCCCCTGCCCCCAAACCCAGAACGCGCTCCACAGCGGCACATTGCCATTCCACAAGTTGATGACAGTTTGGGTTAAAGATTCCATCATACCCATCCCAATTGCTGGAGTTTAGAAAAAAAGACCTCTGTCAACCTGTCATAACCTTTGGCATTCCAATGAATGTTATGTGAGAAATTTTCAGACGACACGAGCGTTTCTGGAATCATACATACCTCGACTTGTGCCTTGCGGGAGCATTCTTCTATGAAATTCAAGTGGTTGCGGTAATCGACCAACTTGATACCATTACCATCCTGTCCAACGTAATCCTCGACCAAAACAACGCCATTGGTTACGAGCACCTTGTCACACATCGACTTGGCCTTGGCCAAAACCAAAGGCCACAACTTCTGGCGATGATGGAGGCTGAGTTTGGTATGTTGGCCATCGGCCTCATTGTATTTGAAGATATCATTGGCACAACAGCCAATAATCATCATATCCGGATCGCGGGCCAGCGCCTCCCCCATACGCGCATTGATATCGCGGATCGTATCTCCACCAATACCAAGGTTAAAGACACGCATCCCGCCCTCTCCGTGCTGGGGTGGGTTTTTCTGAGCTATGCGACCGACCCAACCTCCAAGGCCAAGCTCGTCTCCTTCTCCTTCGACAATGCTGTCACCGATACAAACAAGATTCTTCACCGCTCTCCCCCCACCAAAGCAACGGTTTCGCGCACAATATCCTCCACCTGCGGCACACACAGCACCTCCAGATTCGGCGCATACGGCAACGGCACATCAGCCTGGCTCATCCGCACCACCGGGGCGTCCAGCTCATCCCAACAGGTGTCGGAAATGGTCGCCATAACCTCGGCCCCCACCCCGGCGGGCGCCCAGGTTTCCTCCAGCACCACCGCGCGATGGGTGCGCGCCACGCTGGCGGCAATCGCGTCTTTATCCAAGGGGCGCAGGCTGCGCAAATCCACCACTTCGCAGGCAATCCCCTGCGAGGCCAACTGTTTGGCCGCCTCGCGCGCTTTCACCGCCATCATGGAATAGGCAAACACACTCACCTGCGGCTCTCCGTCACCAAAGGCATCCACCCGCGCCTTGCCGATTTCAAGCGTGTAATCATCCCCTTCCGGCACTTCGCCCGTGTGGCCGTACAACACCTCGTGCTCCAGCACCACCACTGGGGCAGTGTCCCGAATCGCCGCCTTCAACAACCCCTTCGCGTCGGCAGGGTCGGAAGGCGCCACCACCTTCAACCCGGGAATGTTCATGTACCAACTGGCGTAATCCTGACTGTGCTGCGCCGCCACATGGGCAGCCACGCCGTTGAGACCACGGAAGACGATGGGACAGCTCACCTTGCCGCCGCTCATGTAATGGGTTTTGGCCGCGCTGTTGATGATATGGTCGGTGGCCAGCATGGCGAAGTTCCACGTCATATACTCCACAATCGGCTTCAGGCCCGCCATCGCCGCCCCCACCGCAATGCCGGTAAAGCCGCACTCGGCAATCGGCGTATCAATCACGCGTTCGTGGCCAAATTCCTGCACCATGCCCACACTGCATTTGTAGCTGCCCTGGTAATCCGCAACCTCTTCGCCCATCAGCAACACGTTGGCGTCCCTGCGCATCTCCTCGCTCATTGCATCACGAATGGCATCACGGTAGGTTTGGTTAGGCACGGGCATCGCTCCCCTTGATTACGCGGTCAGTCATAAAGTGGGGGGGAAAACTACCGTTTTTCGTCAATTCACCTTTGCGCTCACGCCCCTCACGCAACAAATTGTTATAGAAAGCCACAAACTCATCTGAAAGATCATGATATCGCGAGTCATGCCGCGCCTTACACCAGATGCGGTCGCCATGCGGACAAAGACCGTGCTCTTCCATACCCTGTTTCCACATCGCCCATAACTCATCACTCACCATGCCCATGCGCTGGGCCTGAAACTCGGTATCGAAAAACACCAGCATGTCATGCACGGCCTCCTCCACCCCCGGATTCAACGCCTCTTCGAGTGGAATTTTCTTAAACCCCGGCATACGTTTCTTGATGGCAAGGTAATCGTTCTTGAAATCCTTGAACATCGAGACATCTGATTGACGACGCGCAAACTGTAAAGCCTCAAGTTGGTGGCGTGTACTCTCCTCGTTGGCACGAGCCTGCTTAAGCGAGGCCCATAACGAGCCCGCCGCAACGGCAAGCGCCGTCCCCGACAACAACAAACTCACAAGATTATTCGCGTTTTCCATTCCTAAGCCCCCACATCCGTCCAAAGCTCACAGGCATCCGGACGCGGCGCACTGGTCGCCACCTCCGCCACACGGACGACTTCTTTTTTTATCTTTTCATCAATACTTTCAAACCATTCGGAGGATTTATTCAAGTTATCTTCCATATACTTCTGCAGCCTCACAATCGGGTCACGCGCCTCACGCACCCCTTCCACCTCTTCCCGTGTACGGTATTTGCTGGGGTCGCTCATGCTGTGGCCGCGGTAGCGGTAGGTGTCCATTTCCAACAGATAGGGCCCCTTTCCCTCGCGCACATGGCGCGACGCCTTTTCCACCGCGTCAAACACCGCAAACATGTCCATGCCGTCCACCTTCTCGCCGGGGATGCCGAACGGCTCGCCACGTTTGTACAGCTCGCCCGCCGCCGCACGCGGCACACTGGTACCCATGCCCCAGTGGTTGTTTTCAATAATGAACACCACCGGCAACTTCCACAAAGCCGCCATGTTGAAGGTCTCAAAGGTCTGCCCCGCATTCATCGCGCCGTCGCCGATGAACGTGTAACATACCCGCTCCTCGCCCTTGTATTTGGCGGCAAACGCCAAACCTGCGCCAATCGGCACCTGCGCCGCCACAATGCCATGGCCGCCCCAAAAACGCTTGTCGGGGTCAAACATGTGCATGCTGCCGCCCTTACCCTTGGAAATCCCGATGGTTCGCCCGGTCAACTCGCCCAACACCTCCTCACCAGAAAGCCCGCAAGCCAGCGCAAGCACATGACAGCGGTAGCTGGTGATGAAGTCATCGCCGGGCAGGCTCGCCAGTTTGGTGCCAATCGCCACCGCCTCCTGCCCGATGTACAAATGGCAAAAGCCCAGAATCTCCTGCTGCTGGTACAAACTGGCGGTCTTTTCCTGAAAACGCCGCGCATACAGCATCGCCTTGTAGGCGGCCTCCAGCGTATCCGGCGTCAACCCCAGACGCTCATGCAGCGGCGCATCCTTTTCCGCCTTGGCGGGGACCTTGGCGCGCGGCTTCTTCTGCAACGGGAACGGCAGCATGATGGGCGAAGCGGCGGTGGCAAAACTGTGGCTCATGGCAAGGTTTTCTTCCGTAATTCACGCGCGCAACAGGCGCGGCCCCACCATGCCAAAAAGGCGTCATTTTACCAAGAAAATTCGTTTGTGCAGCGCAACACAAACACCCCGCCACCGCCTACCTTGCAGGCGCTTGGTCAGACATCGGTCAAGCCGCCCCAACCACCCGACGCAACGCCGCCAGCATGCCAAGGTCGAAGTGTTTGGAATGGCTCATGGTTTCCAGCGCCATTTCCTTACCCATGGCCTCGCGGTGGGCACGGGCACTGGTCAACGCCATATAGGCGTCGGCAGCGCCCAACAGGCGTGCCATGCGGTGGATTTCGTCCCCCTTCAACCCATGGGGATAACCGCTGCCATCCACCCGCTCGTACATCTGCTGGATAACCGCCACCACCGGCAGGTCAAACGCCACCTCGCCCAGCACACTTTGCGCTCTGGAGATATGCCCCTCAAGCTCGGCACGCTCGGCGTCCGAGAGCTTGCCCTTCTTCGCCAGCAATTCACGGGGCACCAGCAAGCGCCCCACGGCAGAGAGCTTGGCGGCGTAAAACAACGTGGCGCGCTCTCCCACCTTGAAGTGTAGGTTGTTGGCCAATTGCAAGGTCAGACGCGCCAGCTTGTCATGATGACCGGCCAAATACGGGTCGCGCGCCTCCACCATGCGCACCAAGGCATCCATGGTTTGGCCCAACAACGCCACGCGGGTGCGGTTACGCTGGGCCATCAGATGCAGCGTCAGCGCCAGCATCAATGCCGCCAACACCCCCACCGCCAGCAATGTAATCAGGTACAGGCCGGGCCGGTACACGTCCATCAGCGCCAAGGCATCATGGGCACGGTATTCCTGCAAAACCGCAAACGGCGTGCCGGCAATCGGCCGAACATCAGCAAAGGTGCGGCTGGCATCCACCACACTGGGCGCAATGGTTTTTCCGCTATGCAACTCAGCCAGCAAGTTATCCAACCCCATCGCCAACGGCACGGTGCTGGCCGGACCCACCACGCTCAGTTTGCCGCCTTCTTCCTGCAACAGCGCGGTGCGCTCGCCCACACGGTCCAGCGGCGTGCGCGCCACCAGCTCGGTCAACTTGGCTCCAACCGGCACACTCACCCACAAACTCCCCACCATGGCGGCATCGGTGCCTTCCTGCGTGGGGGCCTTGATGGGCCGCAGCACATCCATCACCACCCGCGCTCCGTCACGCCGCAGCGGCAACACCGCACCTTGCCCCTGCGCGGCACGCTGCAACACCTCCGGACGGTTCACCAACTCGGCGGGCATCGGCCCGAAACTCACCAAGGCATTGCCGGTGCGGTTCAACACGTACACCGAGGCAAACCCGTTCCGCGCCGCAATATCCTTCACCATTTGCTGCATGTACGGCGCTTGCGCCTGCAACGCTTCAGCCATCTCTCCGTTGCCGGTGCCGCTGCCAAGCTCAGCCACATACAACCGTACCAACTGGGTCTGCGCCACCGCATCCACCACGCCTTCAACTCCCTGCAACCACTGGGAAATCACCTGCGCCCGCGCCTGCCCCTGCATCGCCACGCGGGTGGCGGTATCTTCCACCAGCTGCGCCTGACGCTGCCCCACCAGCACCTGCGACAGCAAAAAGCCCACCGCCAACGCCCCCAGCACAATCAGCATCACCCAGCCGATGAAATGCTGCATCGGCACATTGCCCCTGTACCCGTTCACCCGCCCCATATCGGCCAGCTGGGCGTAGGCCATCGGCACGGTTTGGCTTGAAACCGGCACCACTTTCGGCCCCACCATGCGCACCGGCGCGGGCTTGGCGGGAGAGGCCTTTTTGCCGCGCGCGGGCGCCACTTTTTTGGCAGGCACCTTGGCAGCCTTGCGGGCCACGTTCTTGGCGGGCTTGACGGTTTTACGGGTGGGTTTGCGTGGGGCCATGGCTCTTATCTTTTTGTCGGATTAACAAACACCCAGCGGGTGGTCTTATTCACCGCATAGTACGGACGATACTGCAAAACCTGCTTGTGCGGCAAGGGCTTGGTGGCCAAATTGTCCAGAATCCAATAGGTATCGGCATGCTCCACCACCAAAATGGCGTGGGCGATATCGCGCACCGTATCGTGCACCACCGCCATGCGCAGGGCACTGTCGGGCCAGCCCAGCTCCTTCAGGCTGATATACTTGGCGATGCTGTAATCCTCGCAATCGCCGGAATTTTCCACAAACTGCCTCGGCGTCTCCCAATAGTCACTGCGCCCCCAAAGCTCGTTGTCGTTGATGTATTCCCAGCGGTTGATGAAGCGGTGCACCGCATCCAGTTGTTGCCCACGGCTCTTGTCGCGCTGACCGGCCAAAAATTCGCTCCACGCGCGCATCCCGTCGCTGGGACAGGCGCGTACATCGGCAAAACAGCGTCGATAATCGGGCATCTGCCCGTCAATCCGCCCCAATACATCCACCCACTTGGGGATGGCGGAAATATTCTCCGCCCGGATCTCGATCATCCCGAACAACCCGGCGGCAAAGGCATGGGGCGCAAGCATTGCCCCTACTGCAACCCACCCTGCCAGCCACCGCATCGCCTAACGCTCCGAGAACGCGCGTTCCCGCGCCTTGTTGATGGGCTTCAGCAAATATTCCATCACCGTCTTCTTGCCGGTCAGTACATCCACGGTGGCCACCATCCCGCTTTTAATCGGCAGCACGGTCTTGCCCCGTTGCAAATAGTTCCTGTCGGTGCGCACTTGTATCTTATAGAAGGTCTCCTTACGCTCCTCGTCGGTAAAACTGTCAGGCGAGATGGTTTCCAGCTTGCCGTCCAATCCACCGTAAATCCCAAAGTCATACGCGGTGATCTTCACCATCGCAGGCAGCCCGGGCCGCAAGAAGGCGATATCCTGCGGCTTCACCTGCGCTTCCACCAGCAACGTCTCTTCCAGCGGCACCAATTCCACGATGTTGGCATTGGGCTGCACCGCCTGCCCCACGGTGTTCACCAGCACCTGCTTCACTTCCGCATGGATGGGGCTTTTCAACAGCGTGCGCTCCACCTTGCCCACATCGGCCTTCACCGCTTCGCCCAAACGGCCGAATTCTTCGCGCATCTTGGCCAGCTCGTCGCGCGCCTCGTTGGTCACCTGCAACACGCCTTCACTCAGCCGACTTTCGGCCTCCTTCATCGCCGCTTCGGCGGTAGGCACCGCCAATTGCGCGGTATTGTTCTCCTGCCGCGCCTCCACAACCTGACGCTCCAGCCGCAGCAAGTCAGCCTCGCTGATTGCCCCCTGCGCCAAATAAGGCTTGGCCATGTTGTATTCTTTCTGCGCCAGTCCCAACGCCTGCGCGGTGGTGCCCGCCTTGCGCCTGGCATCGGCCAGTTCCTGCTTCTTCTGTTCCACCTGCTGCTCCAGCACGCCGGTGGTGCTTTCCAGCGCCTGCTTGCGGTTGGCGTAAAGCTTTTCAGCCTCGGCCACCACGTCGGGCATAGCGGTCAGGCTGGGGTCAAGCGCCAGCGGGGTCCCCTCCACCAAGGCTTCCAACACCGCAATGTTGGCCTGCAAGTACGCCCGGCGGTTTTCCTTCTCACCCACACCGGAAAGCGCGGTGGTATCATCCAACCGCACCAACGGCTGCCCCGCCTCCACAATATCGCCCGCTTTCACCATAATTTCGGCCACCACCCCGCCTTCGGGGCTACCCACCGCCTGCACCTTGCCGCTGGGAATCACCACCCCTTCGCCGCGCGCCACCTCGTCCAAGCTGGCAAAACTGGCCCAGATGAAAAACAACGCCAACATCGCAACCAACGCCCAAAAGAAAAACGTCGCCAACGGATGCGCCCCGCGCAGCGTCGCCTGCCGCACATCGTCCATGAAGTCGCCGTCATCCCACATCTCGTGGTGCATGGCCTGCCACAGCATTTTCTGGACTTTCACACCCAACTGCTCACCTTCCGCCCGCGCCACCCGCACGCCAAACTTCTCGGCCACCTTGTTGTCCAGCAGGTCAAAACGCTGCTTGTTATCCTTCTTGGCGAGGGGTGTCGCTTGCTGCGGAGTCTTCTTGGCATTCATCTATTTCTTCCCTCCCTGCACCGCCTTCGCCGCATTCTGCTGCAACATCGCCAACACCTCGGCCTTGGGGCCATCGGCCACCAGCTTGCCATCGTCAATCACCAGCAAGCGGTCCACCAAATCCAACATGCCGGGGCGGTGGGTAATCAGCACCAGCGTGCGGTTTTTCAGCCATTTGCCGAGGCGTTCCTTCACCCAGGCCTCGCTGCCACTGTCCATTTCGCTGGTGGGGTCGTCCAGAATCACCAAATTCCCCTGCTGCATCAACGCCCGCGCCAACCCCACCGCCTGACGCTGCCCGCCGGAAAGCAACTCGCCACGCTCGCCCACCGGCAAATCGAAGCCCATGGGGTGACGGCGGATAAGCCGGTACGCCCCGCTCACCTCCACCGCGCTCATCAAGGCACTGTCGGGGGCGTCGGGGTTGGCCAGCAACAGGTTTTCACGCAGCGTCCCCCGAAACAGGTACAAATTCTGAGGGAAATAACAGATATTCGCGCGCAACTCGGCTGGGTCCAACTGGCGGATTTCCAACCCGTCGTACATGATGCTGCCTTCGCTGGGGTTATACAGGTTCAGCATCAGGCGCGAGAGCGTGCTCTTGCCGCTGCCGGCCCGCCCGACAATCCCCACCCGCTCGCCGGGCTTGATGGAAAAACTCACATCGTTCAGGCTGGCCAACTTGCTGCCGGGGTAGGCGAAACTCACTTTGTCGAACACCATCTCGCCGCGCAGCTGGCCCACATGCACAAAGCTTTTGCCCAGCGGACGCTCCACGGGGGAGTTCATGAACTTGGTCAGCGTCTCCATGCTGTTCTTGGCCTGCGCATAGCGCACAAACAATCCGGCAATGCTGGAAAGCGGCGCCAACGCGCGTGAAAGCAACATGCTGCAGGCAATCAGCGCCCCCATGGTCATCTCGCCTTCGGTCACCTTGTAAACGCCCCAGACAATCAGCGCCACATACACCATCTGCTGCACAAACCCGCCGGAGTTGAGCGCAAGGTTCGACAAAAACCGCGTCTTGTTGGAAAGCCGCGCCGAAATGCCGGAAAGCTGCTCCCACCGCCCCTGCGCATGGCTTTGGCTGCCCATGCTCTTGATGTTCTCCAGCGCATAAATGGTTTCCACCAAATGGCCGTGTTTCATGTCCAGCTCTTTCGAGACCTCGCGGGTCAGCCCCATCATCGGCCCCTGCACCACGGCGGAAATCACCAAAATCAGCGGCACCGCCACCAGCGGCACCAGCGCAATGCTGCCCCCCAGCAACGCAATCACGCCGATAAACATGAACAAAAACGGCACATCCACCAACGTCACCAACGTGCTGCTGGTAAAGAAGTCGCGCAGGCTGTCATAGTCGCGCAACTGGTTGGCAAACGCCCCGGCGCTGATACGCCCTTCGCCCAGCCGCAGGTTCAACAGCTGTTGGTAAATCTTGCTTCCCAGCAAAATATCGGCCCCCTTCCCCGCCACATCGAGGAAATACACCCGCAACTGCTTGAAAATCGCATCGAACACGTAGGCAATCGCCACCCCCAACGCCAGCACCCACAAGGTCTCGTAGGCATGGTTGGGTACCACGCGGTCGTACACATTCATCACGAACAGCGGACTGGCCAGCGCCACCGTGTTGATCACCAACGCCGACACCAACACCTTGTTGTACAATGGCCTGAACTGCCGCACCGTGGCCCAGAACCACTGCTTCTTGGGGTCGCGGGCCTCGGCGGTCATTTCTCCCACCATCCCCTGCCGCACCAAAATCAGAAAACCGCCATACACCTTGTCAAATTCTTCCAACGTCTCAAAACGCTGCTCTTCGCCGGTATAGGTATCCAGTACAGCAAAGGCGCCCGTGCGGGTATCACCGTCTTCTCCCACCGTGCGCTCCAGCAAGATCACACTGCGGCCGCTGGCCATCATCGCCACGGCAGGCAACACATGGGGAGAAATATCCTCGGCCTTGCGCTTCACCACCCGGCTGGCCAAGCCTGCCTGCGTGGCGGCACGGGTAAACAATTGCGGCGTCAGACGGCTCTTCACCAACGGCAAGCCGTTCAACAGGCTGGTCAGGGTGGTGTTGATGCGATAACGCTTCAGAAAGAACAGCAGACAGCCCTGCAAGCTATCTTGGCTATCGGCCTGCAACGGAGCAACGGACGTGGCGGAGGAGGGCTGGTTCATGGCTTCTTGTTCTTGCGTTGCAATCTTTATATAAGCAGATGCCCGCCCACGGTAGCCCACATGATGGCAAAAGCGGCGGCCCTGCGCCCTTTCCGCCACGAAGCCCCTTCTCCTGCATAAATTTTTTGCTTGGGGGTGTCATAAAATTGTCAGGAACCCCTTGCATACAATTGACATCCCTCCTATATGTGTATGCAAGTCGCACTGGCACTTGCGTCAACCGCCAGACGACAAACAGAGGGAGAAACCTTTATGAACACCCGTACCGCAGCCCTGTTGGGTCTTGTCATTTCCGCCGCCAACGCACAAAGCGCGCTGGCCCTTTCCATGCAAGAGGCCATGGCCAAGGCCATCGCCACCCACCCGGAAGGCTTGGCCGCTGAAAAGAACCAGGCTGCCATCGGCCACCAAATCGACATTGCCAAGGGCGGTTACCTGCCCACCGTCGACCTGACCGCCGGTACCGGTTGGGAGAACTCCACCAACCCCTCCACCCGTTTCCGTGCGGGCCGCGGCCCCGGCGACAAGCCCAGCCGCGACCTGTGGCGCAACGAAAGCCGCCTCACCGTGCGCCAGATGATCTGGGACGCCCACCAGACCAAATACCGTGTGGCCCAGCAGACCAGCCGCTTTGAAAGCGCCGCCTTCAACGTGGCCGACGTGAAGAACCAACTGGCCCTGCGTGCCGCCGAAAGCTACCTCAACGTGCTGCGCACCGCCGAGCTGGTGGCCCTCTCCGAGCAAAACCTTGCCAAGCATAACGAATACGTCGGCAAAATCGCCGACCGCAAGGCCGGTGGCCGTGCCGCCGGTGCCGATATCAAGCAGGCCGAAAGCCGCCGCGAGCTGGCCGAAGCCAACCTGATCGCCGCCAAGGGCCAACTGCGCGAAGCCGAAGCCGACTATCTGGAAGTGGTGGGTGAGATGCCCAACGCCCCGGTGAAGGACGCCACCCCGTTCGGCGTGCTGCCGGCCGACACCGCCAGCGCCATCGCCCGCGCCATGGACAACAGCCCGGTCATCGCCAACGCCAAGGCCAACATCAAGGCCGCCAACGCCGAGCTGGCCGAGGCCGCCTGCCCGTTCTGCCCGCGCCTGGAAGCCGAGGGCGGTATCTCCCGCAACCATAACCTCGACGGCGTGCAAGGCGTGAACCACGACATGACCGCCATGCTCTACCTGCGCCAGAACCTTTACAACGGCGGCCGCGACGTGGCCCAACGCAAAGAGCGCCTGGAACGCGTCAGCGAAGCCACCGACATGCTGGAAGGCCAACGCCGCCTGGTAGAACAGGCCGTCATCAAGGCCATGGCCCGCATGGACAGCGCCAAAAACCGCCTGACCCCGCTGACCAACAGCGTGGAAGCCGTCACCTCCACCCGTGACGCCTATCAAACGCAATTCAACCTCGGCCAACGCAGCCTGCTGGACCTGCTGGACAGCGAAGTGGAGCTGTTCAACGCCAAGGCCGCGCTGATCAACGGCAAATACGACCTCGACGCCGCCGCCTACGCGGTGCTGGCCAACATGGGCGAGCTGGTGGTGAGCGACCACAGCATGGTTGTGGCCGCCAACTAAGGCCCCGACCCCCGCAAGGTTTGCGTGTGCGGGGGCTTGCAAAAGCCCCCCTCGCGTACCACATAAGTGGAAAGTGTTAACGGCAACCAACCTGCCGACCAACGATAAGGAACCCGCACCATGGCCAACCAAACGCCCGAAACCCTCGCCTCCGTGCCCACCCCGCAAGTGGACGGCCAGCAATTGGCGATGAACACCGCCCATGCCGAGACCATCACCGGCAAGCCGGTGGAAAACGTGGCGGCCGGCCCCAACGTGAAATGCGTGGTGGTGGATGAGCCGGTGGCTCCCGTGGCCAAGGAATGCGGCTACGAAATCGTGGTACAGGCGCCGGAAGGCAAGGCCATCCAGGCCTATCTGGTGTCGCCGGGCGCCCATGTCATTTTGAAGGGTATCGACATCTCTGCCGCCACCATGGTGGAAGAAGGCGACAATCTGCGCATCACCACGGTGGACGGCGGCCAAATCTTGCTGCTGGACTACGTGGCCGCCAGCAAGACCGACAGCTGCACCAAACTGGTGGGCGATGAAGGCGACATCACCCTGGCCGCCAAACACGCCGAGGTGGAACCGGCCGCCGGTCCCACCACCACCGTGCGCGCCGCCGCCCCCCGCGTGGCCGACAGCGGCAACGGCTTCCAGGCCCCCGGCATCATTGGCAACCAATTCGGCTTCGGCGACCAAGTGCTCTCCAGCATCATCGGCCCGTTTGCCATCCCCTTCGGCCGCGACAGCATCGAGTACAAGGAATTCCCCACCGACGGCACCCCGCCCGCCGCGCCGGTTCCTCCGGTGGTCAACACCCCGCCCGACGCCCGCGACGATACCGCCACGGTCTCCTGCGGCGTGGTCTGCGGCCACAGCGTCACCATCAACGCGCTGGCCAATGATACCGACGCCAACGGCGACCCCCTCACCATCACCGGCATTTCCGGCCTCAATCCGGCGCTGGGCACCGCCAGCGTGGTGGGCAACCAGATCGTCTTCACCCCGGCTTCCGGCGTGACGGGCCCGGTCACCTTCCAATACAGCATTTCCGACGGCAATGGCGGCACCGATACCGCCAACATCACCGTCAACGTCACCAACACCCCGCCCGATGCGGTGGATGACGCCGCTTCCACCCAACAAGGCACTCCGGTCACCATCAACGTGCTGGCCAACGATACCGACGCCGAATGCACCCCCGGCATCACCATCACCGGCATTTCGGGCGTCAATCCGGCGCAGGGTACCGCACAGCTGGTCGGCAACCAGATCGTCTTCACCCCGGCCGCCGGCTTTACCGGCACGGCCAGCTTCCAGTACAGCATTTCCGATGGCTGCGGCGCATCCGACACCGCCACGGTCACCGTGACGGTCACCCCCGTGCAACCCCCCAACACCACCGATGCCAACAACGACACTGCCAGCACCACCTGCGGCAACGCCGTCACCATCGCCGTGTTGGCAAATGACACCGATATCGAGGGCGATACCACTACCATCACCGGCACCACCAATCCGGCCAACGGCACCATTGTCGTCAACCCGGACGGCACCATCACCTACACACCCATCACCGGCTTCATCGGGGTGGATACCTTCACCTACACCGTGACGGATGCCCGCGGCGCCACCGATACCGCCACCGTAAGCGTCACCGTCACCAACACCCCGCCCGATGCAGTGAACGACACCGCATCCACGGCCTTCAACACGCCGGTGGTCATCAGCGTGCTGGCCAACGACAGCGATGCCGAAAGCGCCGTGGCGCTCGATGGCATCGTCACCGGCCCCGCCCACGGTGTCGCCGTGGTCAACCCAGACGGCACCATCACCTACACGCCCAACGCGGGCTTCACCGGTACCGATACCTTCACCTACCGCATCGATGACGCCTGCGGCGCCACCGATGTGGCAACCGTCACCGTCACCGTGGGCGCCAACCCCAATACCGCACCGGATGCGGTGGACGATGTGGTAAGCACCACCTGTGTCTCCGCCATCTGCGGTTGCGGCGCCACCGCCACCATTCACCCGCTGGCCAACGATACCGACCCCGAAGGCGACACCCTTACCATCACGGCCGTCGGCACGGCCGCCCATGGTACCGTTGTCCTGAACGCCGACGGCACAATCAGCTATCGCCCTGAAGGCGGGTTTGTGGGTACCGACAGCTTCACTTACACCATCTCCGACGGCAACGGCGGTACCGATACCGCTACCATCTTCGTCACCGTCACCAACGAACCTCCGGTGGCCGTTGACGATGCCGCGAGCACCGCCTTCCAAACCCCTGTCAGCTTCAACGTGCTGACGAATGACAGCGACCCCAGCGGCGGCCGCCTGAAGTTCGACGGTATTGTGGGCGCGCCCGCCCACGGCACCGTCAGCGTGGACAGCGCGGGCAACGTCACCTACACGCCGGCCAACGGCTTTACCGGCACCGATACCTTCACCTACCGCGTGGTCGACGGCTGCGGCGCCGAAGACGTCGCCACCGTCACCATCACCGTCGGCACCCCTCCCAACACCCCGCCGGACGCTACCAACGACGTCGCAACCGCCGTGTGCGACTGCGCCCCCGTCACCATCAACGTACTGGCCAACGATTCCGATGCCGACGGCGACACCCTCACCGTCACCCGCATCGTCTCGGGCCCGGCCCACGGCGTGGCGGTCATCAATGCTGGTGGCACCATCACCTACACCCCGGCCCATGGCTGGCAGGGCGAAGACTTCTTCCAGTACGAGATCTCCGACGGCAACGGCGGCACCGATATCGCGCAAGTGAAGGTGGTCACCATCAACAACGCGCCGGATGCGGTCAACGACAGCTACAACACGGTGTGCGGCACCCCCGTCACCTTCAACGTGCTGACCAACGACTCCGATCCGGATGCCTGCCAGACCATCAGCATCGCCAGCAACACCCAACCGGCCCACGGTACGGTGGTGTTCAACGCCAACGGCACCTACACCTATACGCCTGCGGCGGGCTTTACCGGCACCGACAGCTTCACCTACACCATCGATGACGGTTGCGGCGGTACCGATACTGCGACAGTCACGGTCACCGTCACCAACACCCCGCCGGACGCGCAGAACGATACTGCCACCGTCTCCTGTGGTGTGGTGTGCGGCCACAGCGTCACCATCAACGTGCTGGCCAACGATACCGATGCCGACGGCCACGCCCTGACCCTGCAAAGCATCAGCGGCCTCAACCCGGCCCAAGGTACGGCGCAAATCGTCAACGGTCAGGTGGTCTTTACACCGGCCTCCGGCTTTACCGGTACCGCCACCTTCACCTACACCGTGAAGGACAGCTGCGGCGCCACCGATACCGCCACGGTCACGGTCAACGTCACCAACACCCCGCCGGATGCCCGCGACGACAACGCTGGCACCATTCCGGCCGGCGGATCCGTCACCACCAACGTACTGGCGAACGACACCGATGCCGAATGCACCCCCGGCATCCACGTCATCTCGGCCACGGCCAACCCGGCCCAAGGTACGGTGACGGTCAACGCCGACAACACCATCACGTTCCACGCGGCAACCGGTTTCAGTGGCACCGCCACCTATACCTACACCATTGCCGATGGTTGCGGCGGCACCGACACCGCCACGGTCACCGTGGTTGTGGAAGCGGCGCCCCCGCCGCCCCCGCCTCCCCCGCCGGTGAGCCCGATCGTCATCGACCTGAACGGCGACGGCATCCACACCATTGCGGCCGCCGACAGCCATGCGCAGTTCGACCTGTTTGCCGACGGCACCCCCGAGCACACCGCATGGTTCAGCGGCAACGACGGGATTCTGGTCCGCGATGAGAACGGCGACGGCATCATCAACGACATCAACGAGATGTTCGGAACCGACAACCCCGACAGCAACGGCTACGAAACCCTGCTGGCCGAGATGGACAGCAACGGCGATGGCGTCATCGATGCCAATGACGAAGGCTTCGAACAACTCCAACTGTGGGTGGATGCCAACGAAGACGGCGTCACCGACGCGGGCGAGCTGCACAGCCTTGCCGACTTCGGCATCGTCAGCATCAACGCCACCCCCGTGGCCGACTACAACCAGCTGACCGATGACAGCTTCATCAGCCATACCAGCACCGTCACGCTGGAAGACGGCAGCACACTGGAAAGCGCCGACGTGTGGTTCCACACCGCCAACGACGCTACCATGGATACCGTGCTCAACGGCGGCAACGAAGGCGACAACGTGGCCGATGCCGCTGCCATCCCCGCCACCGACAACGGCGGTGATGCAGGCTACACCGGTACGCTGGGCGGCGAACAACTGGTTGTGGACGCCCCGCAACCGGTGCTTCACGACTAAGTGCTCACACGCAAGGGGGGTCAAGGGGGCGAAAGCCCCCTTGCGCCGTTAGGCGTCATTCCAAGGAGCACGGCCCACGGGAAGAGAGAATACCCCCAACATCTCCGCCGCGCGCAACTTGGAACCCAGCTCAGGTGCATCACAAGGCCCACAAGCAAACCCAAGTATTCCCCACATGACTCACTTCTTTTTGCTTGCCAAGCCGCCAACATCTTGGCATAAGGCGGCTGAAGCGCAGGGCACCCCCCTGCCCTCACCTGCTTGCGGCATGGGGCCGTGGGCGAATCCTTCCTCCATGCAGGAAGGGGAACCAAAGGAAGGAGTGACGCCCATGGCGTTTTACGAACTGACCTACGTGCTGCGGCCCGACGTGCCGACCCAACACGTGGATGCCACCACCAACAAGGTGACCGACGCGATCAAAAAGGCCAAAGGCAAGGTGGTGAAGACCGAACAGTGGGGCCTGCGCACGCTGGCCTATCCCATCAAGAAGCACAAAAAAGGCTACTACACCATGCTGGGCCTCTCGATGCCCGGTGAAGGCCTCGCCGAAGTGGAAAACATGCTGAAGCTGTCGGAAGACATCATCCGTTTCATGACCGTGAAGGTGGAAGACCTCGGCAAGGAACCCAGCGCGATCATGAAGGCCAAGGCCCGCGAAGCCGCCGCCGAAGATTTTGCCGCCTAATTCAAAGATTCTGTAAGGAGATACCACCATGGCAATGGAACAACCCCAAGCCCCGCGCAAGAAATTCGCGGGCAAAGACCGCGCCGAAGGCGACAGCAAAGGCGGCCGCTACCAACCCAAACTGCTGGGCAAGGCCTACTTCCAGCGCAAGAAGGGCTGCCCGTTTTCCGGCCCCAAGGCGCCGAAGATCGACTACAAGGACGTGCGCCTTCTGCAACGCTACCTCAGCGAATACGGCAAAATGCTGCCCCGCCACACCACTGGCGTGTCGGCCATCAAGCAACGTGAGTTGGCCACCGCCATCAAGCGCGCGCGCATGTTGGCCCTGCTGCCGTTTGCCGCCACGGTGAGCGAGAAAGACGAACGCCGCGCCCAACGCGCCCGCGAACGCGGTCCTAGCGACCGTACCGACCGCGCGCCCCGCGCCCCCCGCAACCAAGATGACGCCGCCAAGGCCGAGTAAGGGAGAGATATCATGGCAAACATGCAAGTGATTCTGCTGGAAGGCCTGCACGGCATCGGCCGCGTGGGTGAAGTGGTGAAGGTAAAGGCCGGCTTTGCCCGCAACTACCTGCTGCCGCGCAAACTGGCACTGCTGGCCAACAAGGACAACGTGGCCGAAGTTGAGAAGCAAAAGGCCGAACTGGAGGCGAAAAACAACGCCGCCAAAACCGAGGCGACCAAGCAGGCCGCCAAGTTTGAAGGCCTGACGCTGGTGCTCAGCCGTCACGCGTCTGAGACCGGCCAACTGTACGGCAGCCTTAAGGCCCGCGATTTCGCCGAAGAGCTGTCCCGCAAGAACCTGAAGGTGGAAGCCAGCCAAGTGCTGCTGACCGACTCGGTGAAGGCGGTGGGCGACCACAGCATCCGCGTGGCCCTGCACCCCGAGGTGGTGGTGACCGTGCCGGTAACCGTGGAACGCCAAACCGATATGTAAAATAGCGTTTCTATATTAGTATGTTAGATGATAGAAATGGGCCCTTCGGGGCCCTGTTTATTAAAAAACCGCCTTGCATAGCCCCTTACGCCGAAGGCGTCATTCCAGCCCCGCCAAGCCGAAGCAACGGCGGATGATAGACAGCTGGAACCCAATGCCCATCGTGCATGTTCCCGTACAAAAATCGTTGGCCTGCGATGGCCCTTGCAATTTCCCACCCCCGCCCCATACCCTCTCCATGCTCAAACGCCTCACCACCTTCCTCCGCCCCGCTGCACCGGAAAACCCTCTGGATCAGGCAATCGCCGCATTGCAAAGCCGCTGTGTCATGCTCCCTCCCACTGCCGAGGCAACCACAACCCCCACCACTCGCGCCGAACGCATTATCGCCCAAAGCAACCATATCTTCGCCAAAGTCGATGCCCTTGCCCAAGAAACCAAAAACACACGACAACGCATTACAGAGCTCACAAAACAAATCAATGATCTGCTAGGCAAAGGCACCCGCTAACCCGCTTTCTTCTCCCACCCCTTCTCGCCCTGCGCCCAATACTCGGCGCTTACGCCCTCACGGCCTTTCAATCCCTTCCATACCTCCCGCGCCCGGGCCACCACGGCTTCCGAACTTTCAAACACGTACAGCACCATTTCGGCCGCCATCGCCTGCTCCAGCGTCGCTTCGGCCCCCGCCAGCAACACCGGCAACCGCACGTGCCATAAGGCATCATCCACCTGTCCGGCCTCGGCCAGCACAATGGGTTGCTTCTCGACAAACGGCCCTTCGGCTAACCCGTGGGGCAAAAAGCCGTCATCGCCGTCATTCCACAGCGATTCATCCAGCCGCAACATGCGTGCGGCGTTGCCGCACACCACCAACACCGGCTGGCGGGCCATGGCTTTGTCCAGCAGACGCGGCAACACCGCGTCCACCGCCGCCGGTGTCTCGCCTTTTACCTGATAGAACCGCACCACCCCCATGCGTCACGGCTAGCCGTTCTTGCGCGGACGCCCCGGCCCACGGCGCTTGCCCGAACCTTTCGGGCGGCCACGGCCACGTTTGGCGGGCTTGGCATCTTCTTCGTCCACGGCCTTGGCACCTTCCAGCCAGTTCACCAACAGGCGCACGCCAAAGCCGGTGCCGCCTTTCAGGTGCTTGTTGGCACCGGGAATCTTGTCGGCATTGGCCACCCCGGCAATATCAAGGTGCGCCCACGGCGTCTTGTCGGCGAATTTCTTCAAGAACGCCGCTGCCACGCTGGCGCCGCCGTAGCCACCGTTGCTGTCGTTGCAAATGTCGGCCACCTCGCTTTTGCTGGTGAAGTAATCGTCCACCGGCAGGCGCCACAACAGCTCACCGACGTTTTCACCGGCCTTGGCCAGCGCGTTGGCCAGTGCGTCCTTGGTAGAAAACAATCCGGCATAGCCGCCGCCCAACGCCACCATGCAGGCGCCGGTCAAAGTTGCCAAGTCCACCAGTTCGGCAGGCTTGTGCTTGTCGATGGTGTAGGCAATCGCATCCGCCAGCACCAGCCGCCCTTCGGCGTCGGTGTGGCCGATCTCCACCGTAATGCCCTTGTAACCGGTGTAAACGCTGTCCATCACGAAGGCCTGCTTGCCAATCATGTTCATCGCGCAGCTCATCACGCCCACCACGTTCACCTTGGCTTTGCGCGCCGCCAGTGCCCGCATGGTGCCCAGCACGGCGGCGGCACCGCACATGTCGAACTTCATGCCGCGCATGTAGTTACCGGGCTTGGCATTGTAGCCGCCGGTATCGAACATGATGCCTTTACCTACCACAGCCGTATACGGCGCCCCCTTACCGGCCCCTTCATACTTCATCACCACCATGCGCGGCTGGTCGGCGTCGTCGGCATTGCCGCCCACGGCGAGGATGAGGTTGCACCCCATCTTCTTCAATTGCTTCTCGTCAAATACCTCAACCTTGACACCCAATTTCTCCAACTTCTTGGCTTCATCCACCATGAACTGCGGGTTGGCCACGTTGGGCGGGGTGTTGGCGGCGTTGCGGGCCACATCCACACTTTCCATCAACTTGGCCAAACGGGGGGCTTCCGCCGCCACCGCTTTGGCGGCCGCCGCCGATGTCAACACCGTCACTTTCTTCAACTTCGCAGCCTGCTCGGGCTTCAATTCGGTCTTGAACGACTCAAAGCGGTACATCGCCATCTGCATGCCTTCCAGCAAGGCCAGTGCCTGCTCGGCAAGCGGCGCATTGCCGTCACCGTCGCCCAACGCGACGGTCACCTCTTTCACGCCCATGGCATCCACTTGCGCGCCCAAACCCATCCCGGCCTTCCACCACTCCTTGCGGCCCATGGCGCTGGCCTTGCCAAGCCCGGCCACCAGCACGGTGCTTACCGGCCCGTCCTGCACGGTCACCTTGGCCATTTCACCGGAATTCCCACCAAACCGACTGCCCCGCAACGCGGCTTTCACCGCACCGCCGGTTTGCGCATCCACCATGGCCGCCGCAGGGGTCAAAGCACCTTTGGCGTGGGCAAATACAATCACGACGCGCTTGGCGGCTTTGGCGGTCATCCGGCCGGTGGCAATTTCAAACATGGCAAAACATCCTTCTTTTTTAATGGAATTAGAGAAACGACTCCAAAACTGCCATAAAACTAACGCGTCATCCCCCTTCCCGCAAGGGCCGCCATGCCATGCCGGCCCATAATCGCGGCAAAACCCTTGCCGATGATGCACCCCTGCCACTACCATGCGCCCCATGCATACCCTGCCGCGCTATCTGTTCCGTACCGCACTGTTCCCCACCGTGGCCGCCATGGTCATCATGCTCAGCCTGGTGTGGCTGTTGCAAAGCCTGCGCTTTCTGGATTTCGTCATCAACAAGGGCCTCGGCCTCGCCACCTTCCTGCAACTCACCGGCCTGCTGGTGCCCAGCCTGCTCACGGTCATTTTGCCCTTGGCCGTGTTTGCAGGCGTGGCTTACAGCTTCAAATACCTTGCCGACGAATCCGAACTCACCGCCCTCTTCGCCACCGGCTGGAGCCGCATCTGGACCCTTACCCCCGCCCTTCTCTTCGCGCTCCTGATGGTGGCGGCAGGCTACGGCCTGCACATGGCGCTGCTGCCCACCAGCACCACCGCCTTCAAAAACCTTCAATACAATATCCGCAGCGGCCAGTCCGACCTGCTGCTGGAGCCCGGCACCTTCAACCAGTTGGGCAACGGCCTGATGGTCTATGTGGGCAAGCGCACCGGCCCCACCGCCTTCAACACCCTGCTGGTGCACGATACCCGCGACCCTTCCGCATCCACCACCTGGACGGCCGAGTCCGGCCAACTCACCCTGCAAAACGGCAGCCCGCGCCTCATCCTCAACAATGGCCAGCAGCAAAAGGTCACCGCCACGCGGGTGGAAACCCTTTCCTTCACCGCCAACAACCTCGATCTCACCAGCAGCCTCACCCCGCTGGAGATTGCCCCCCGCACTCCGGAACTGGAAGAATACGGCTTCGCCGCCCTCTGGCACGGCACCGGCGCCACCACTCCCAAACGCAAGCAAGAGATGCGCGCCGAAGCCGTCCGCCGCCTGCTTTGGCCGCTGGCGCCATTGCCCTTGGTCATCTGGGCGGGCGGCTGGCTCTTGCGCGTGCCGGGCCGCCAAAGCGGTACCCTAAAGAGCCTTGCCATTGCCAGTGCCGGTGCCATCGCCTACGTGGCATTGATGATGGGCCTCCGGGGCGCGGCTGAAAGCAACACCGCCATCCTCTATGCCCAATGGCTGCTGCCGTTGGCCTTCATCACCTTCGGCATCGTGCAGCTCAGGGGTATCCGCCATGGCTGACACGCCTCTCGCCCCGCGCCGCCAAACCCCCACCCTCACTGCCTATCTGGCACGCAACTTCGCGCTTTACCTGCTGCTCACCGTGCTGGCGCTGGCGGCTTTCGCCTACTTAATGGATGCGGTCGACCTCATCGCCAAAGCCTCTGGCCGCGGCCTTGCCACCCCCACTTTGTTGGCCTACAGCCTTACCAAGCTCCCTTCGCTGATGCTGCAAATGCTGCCCTTTGCCGTGCTTATCGCTACCTTGGTCACCCTCAACCAACTCAACCGACGGCACGAGCTGGTGGCGCTGCGTGCTGTCGGCCTTCCCGCCCGCCGCATCATGCTGGGGCCGCTTATCGTGGTGGTATTGGTGGGCGCCCTTGCCCTCACCCTCGTCAACCCGCTTTCCGCCACCCTGCTCAAAAGCTACGAGCGCTGGCACGCCGCCACCTTCCCCGGCAGCGCACGGGGGCTGGTCACTGCCGGCGGCAGCATCTGGTTGAAACAGCCTGAAGACAACAGCACCCTTTTTATCCATGCCCGCAACATCGGCAGCCAAGGCCGCCACCTTACCGATGCCACCCTCTTCACCATGTCACCCCAAGGCCAACTCACCCAACGCCTCATCACACCGGAACTCACCCTCACCCCCGGCGCATGGCAACTTTCCACCACCACCGCCATCACTGCCCAAGGCGTCACACACCATCCTTCCCAAAGCCTGCCCACCACACTTACCCCCGCGATGCTGCAAAACAGCTTCACGCCCCCCCAAACCCTCAGCATCTGGCAACTACCCACCTATATCGGCGTGCTCAAACAAACCGGCTTTTCCAGTGCCCAGCACGAGATGACCCTACAAACCCTGCTGGCCCTCCCCGCCTTCCTCATTGCCATGTTCGTACTGGGAGTCCCCTTTGCGCTGACCTTCACCCGCAACCGCAACCTGTTCGCGGTGGTGGGTGCAGGGCTGGGCCTCGGCTTCGGTTTTTACCTGTTCGCCAACTTCATGGCCACCTTCGGGCTGGCCGGACGCCTCAACGTCACCCTCGCCGCGTGGGCCCCCGTGGCCATCGCCCTCCTTGTGGGCACCGCCCTCCTTCTCCACCTGCGCGAAGAATAAGCCACCCGCTTGACACCGTCCTCCACTTGCGGCCAAAATCCGCGCCATAACAAAGAACAGCGTGTGCCCCACCCATCCCGCACCTTCACCGTCTTACTCGCGCTGTTGCTGGCCGTGGCCCTGCCTGCCCACGCCGAAATGCCCTTCGACCTCCAAGCCGGCCAAGTCGACTACGACCTTGAAAGCAACACCATCCATGCCACCGGCGGAGTGCTGGTCAGCGGCAATGAAGGCAAACTGAACGCCGACACCATCACTTACGACACCGCCGCCGATACCATCCTCGCCGAAGGCCACGTCCTCTACACCGATGCCGTCGGCACCACGCTGAAAGTCAACAGGCTTGAGCTCACCGGCAACCTCAAGGGCGGCACCGCACAGGCCCTGCGCCTTGCCGTGCCGCAACTGGGGGAAATCATGTCGGCCTCCTCGGCCACCCGCCGCGACGACAACACCTACGTGCTGAAAGACGTCGATTACAGCCCCTGTACCGAATGCATCGGCGACAGCAAACCATGGACCATCCACGCCGACCGCGTGGTCTACAAGCCCGACGACGGCGAGATGGAGTACAACAACGCATGGATGGACGTGTATGGCGTACCGGTGGCCTACCTGCCCTACTTCCAGCATCCCATCGGCCCGCGCAAACCGAAAACGGGGATGCTGTTCCCGCAGTTCGGCCACTCCACCGTGTACGGCGATGAAATCCGCCTGGCAGGCTACACCTTCGATGCCGATGCCAACGCCGACTATACCCTCCGCACCCGCCTGATGAGCAGCAAGGGTGCCCAACTCATCGGCCAACGCCGTCAAGTCACCAGCCATACCCAAAGCGAAATCAACGCCAGCTACCTGAATGACACCGACACCGGCAAAGTCCGCAGCCACCTTAATCTTCTGGGCAGCTACACCTTCAACCCGGGCACCCGCGTGGGCCTCAATGGCGAGATTTCCAGCGATGACACTTACCTGAACGACTTTTTCGAACGCAACGATCCCTACCTCGCCAGCACCGCCTATGCCGAGCACAACACCGCCAACCGCTACCTGTCCCTCTCCGCCACCCGCTTCCAAGACCTCGACCCCACCCGCGCGCCCGCCGGCACCGCCCAAGTGCTGCCCCACCTGCTGTATGAAGAACTGATTCCCCTCTCCGGCGGCACCCAGCTCACCCTCGGCGCCGACCTGCTGGCCCTCCACCGCGGCACCGGAACCCAATACCGCCGCGCCGTCACACAGGCCAACCTTGCCCACCCCATGCAGCTGGCCGATGGCAGCAAACTCACCTTGGGCGGCCGCATGCGGTTCGACGTTTACAACGTGGATAGCTCCACCAACGACGGTACGGCGCTGCGTGCCCTCCCCGAAGCCACCTTCAATTGGGAAAAACCTTATATCTCCGAAGGCGGCTTCCACACCATCACCCCCCGCGTGATGGGCGCCCTCAGCTTCCGTGGCAACAACCCCACCGGCATCCCGAACGAAGACTCGGTGGCCTACGAGCTGGACTACGCCAACCTCTTCGAACCCAGCCGCTTTGCCGGATTGGATAGGGTCGAAACCGGCCCCCGCCTCGTCTACGGGGTCGACAACCACTGGGGCGGCGCCAACCAAACCCGCTGGCAATTGTTCCTCGGCCAAAGCCTGCGCAAGTATGACGACAACAACCTGCCGCAATCCGGCGGCGCCGCCACCCCGGTGTCGGATTTTGTCGGCTTCGCCCAAGGCAGCCCGGCCGACTGGCTCACCTTCAACAGCCGCTTCCGGCTCGACAACGCCACATTCGACATCCGCCGCATGGACAACAGCCTGCAACTGGGCCACTACGGTGACGAAAACGCTTGGCTGCGCGGCACGTATTCCTTCCTCGACAACGATACCGAGAGCCTCACCACCGAAGGCAACCTGCCGCTCAACGAGCGCCTGCGCTTTACCGCCGCCTCACGGCACGATCTCCGCAACAACAACACCCTGCAAGCCGAGGGCGGCCTCATCTACCGCCGCGATTGCTACGAAATCGGCTTCAAAGTCCGCCGCCGCGGCTTCGTCAACGGCGACATCCGCCCCAGCACCGACTATCTCCTCAACATCCAGCTCCTCACCCTCGGCAGCGAAACCGACTAACGCCCCCCCCTTCGTCATTGCGAGCCGCAGGCGAAGCAATCTCCCCACAACACCTCCAAAACCAACCCAACCGGAAAGCCCCATCCAAGCCTCCCAAGTCATCCCGTTGACGAACGGGATCCACGAACAACCTATAAGCCCACGGCCAAAGGCCGTCCCATCACGGGCGCCTGCCCGTCATCCCCGCGCAGGCGGGGACCCACGTTACAAATCCACGCCGAAGGCGTTCCATCCTTCGAACATACCAACATCGAACACTCGAACATCGACACTACCAACCCCTGCCAACCCATGCTAAAGTGCGCCCCATGAAACACCTCACCCTTGCCTTCCTTTTGGCCCTCACCGCCACCTTTGCCCATGCCGCGACAGACCGCGTCGTCGCCGTGGTGAATGACCAAATCATCACCCTCTCCAACGTGGCCGCCCGCACCCACCTGCTGGAACGCCAGATGGGTCTTGCCAACCCCACGCCGCCACAACAGGAGGCGCTGGGCAAACGCACCCTCGCCAAGCTCATCGATGAAGAACTCATCCGCCAATATGGCTCTCATATGGGCATCACCGTCACCGATGCCGAACTGAAACAGGCCATCACCACCATCAGCGACAAAGACCCAAACTTCGCCCCCCTCACCAAAGGGCTTGAAAACGCTGCGGGCGAACAACTTGCAGCGGAAATCCTGTGGGACAAAATCACCGCCCAGCTCATCCGTCCTTCGGTGAACATCTCCAACCTTGAAGTCGACCAGATCATTGAAGACATGACCAAGTCCCGCCACGTGGTCGAGCGGGAAATCTCGCAAATCTTCCTTGCCGCCACCGATGAGAAAGAGGCCGCCAAACGCATGGAAACCATCAAGGCCGAGCTGGCCGGCGGCGCCGACTTCGCCACCCTCGCCCGCACCTACTCGGAAGACACCTCCGCCGCCCAGGGCGGCCATATGGGATGGTTTGCCGGCGGCGAACTGAACCCACAACTTGAAGACGCGCTCGACAAAATGCAGCCGGGCCAAACCAGCAACATCATCCGCACACCGCTGGGCTTGCATATCATCAAGCTGGACAACCTGCGCACCACCAAACCGGTATCCACCGAGCCCGTCACCGAGATGAACCTTATCCTCGTCTCCCGCCCGCTGACTGAAGGCGAAAGTGCCGACGACGCCGCCAAGGCCTTCGGCAAAAACGTCATCGACGCCTACGCCAAGCCCGATGCCGTGCAGGCCGCCGTGGCCGACCCCGCGTTCAAGGTCACTTACAGCGGCACCAGCAACCTTGGCTTCATCAACCCCGCCAACCTGCAAAGCGCCATGCAGCAGGCGGCGGCAGGCCTCAAACCGGGCCGCTGGAGTGCCCCCTTCACCACCACCGACAGCGTCGGTGCCCTCTACCTGCTGGGCACCCGCCAAGCCATCCCGCCGCAACTCACCCAATACCGAGAGAGGGTGCGCGCCCACCTCACCCAAAACCGCATGGAGCTAGAAACCCGCCGCCTCCAGCGCGAACTCCGCCAACGCGCCTTCGTCGATATCCGCTGGTAGACTCCCCCCGCCACCTAATGCGTCATTCCCGCAAGCCGAAGCTTAAAACCGTTTAGCCATCCTCGTCATTGCGAGCCGCAGGCGCGGCAATCTCCCAAAGACACCTCCAAAGCCAACCAAACAGGAAATCCCCACCCCGGCCTCCCAAGTCATCCCGTTGAAGAACGGGATCCACGACCAACCTATAAGCCCACGGCCAAAGGCGTTCCATCTTTCGAACATACCAACATCGACCATTCGAACATCGGCATACCTACCAAAGCCTCCTCACCCATGCTAACGTTGAGGCCATGCGCATCCTCCCCGCCATCCTCGCAGCCCTTGTCACCGCCCTGCTCGCCGTCTGGCTCATCTCCCCCACATCCCCCGCGCCCACAGCAACCGAATCTGCCTTCGACCACATCCTCCGCACGGGCACCATCCGCTGCGGTTACTATGTCTTCCCCCCCATGCTGATGTTTAATGAAACCACCCGCAAACCCTACGGCCTCGCGGTGGACATGATGAACCGCATCGCCGCCAAAACCTCCCTCAAGGTGGAATGGGTGGAAGAAATCAACTTCGGCAACTGGATGAGCGGCCTCATCACCAAACGGTATGATGCCGTCTGCACGCCCATGTGGCCCAATGCCGCCATGACGCGGGAGTCCACCTTCGGCAAGCCGATGATGTACGCAGCCATCTGGCCTTACACCCGCCAAGGCGATACCCGCTTCGACAACAACCTCGCCACCCTCAACACACCCGCCACCACCATCGCCGTGCAAGAGGGAAATATCACCGCCGAACTGGTGAACGAACTCTTCCCCAACGCCAAACAGTACGCCATCCCCGGCAATACCGATTTCGGCCTCGCCATCGAGGCCGTGCGCAGCGGCAAGGCCGACGTGGTGCTGTGGGACGCCAACGGCGCCTATCAATACCAACTGAACAACCCGAAGACCCTGCACCAAGTCAAACTGGCCGAGCCATTGCAAATCATGCCCTTCGCCATCCCCTTCCCGCGCGGCGAGCACACTCTCAAACACCTGATGGACACCGCCCTCGACGACATGCTCAACACCGGCACCTTTGGCCGCATGATTGACAAATGGGAACCCGCCCCCGGCATGTTCCTCCGTCTCGCAAAGCCTTACCAATGACCTCCGTTAGTCCCGCCAAACACCTCGGCCAACACTTCCTCACCAACCCGCGCACCATTGCGCGCATTGCCGATGCCGTGGGCGGCACCGCAGGCCAAACGGTGGCCGAAATCGGCCCGGGCACCGGCGCCCTCACCGCCGAATTGCTGCGCCGTGGCCTCCATGTCCTCGCGGTGGAAATGGACGACCGCTGCTATCCCACGCTGGAAGACCTCTCCGCTCAACACGACAACCGCCTCACCCTCATCAAGGGCGATGCCCTGAAACTCGACACATGGCTGCCCCACCTCCCCCCCGGCAGCCCCATCTGCGGCAACCTGCCCTACAACGTCGGCACCGAAATCACCACCCGCCTCCTCCTCGCCCCCTATCAACCCCCAACGGCCGAAGGCCGTCATCCCCGCGCAGGCGGGGATCCACGTTACACCGCAGCGCAGCGTTCCATGTCCCACCCCATGGTGTTCATGTTACAAAAAGAAGTCATCCAACGCCTCACCGCCACCGGCCCAAGCCCGCACTGGGGCCGCCTCGGCGTCATAACCCATTTATTATGCGAAGCCCGCCGCCTGTTCGATGTCCCCCCCGGCTGCTTCAACCCGCCTCCCAAGGTGATGAGCAGCATCGTGCAACTCACGCCCTTGCCTGCTCCCCGTTACGAAGTCGACTTTGCCAAGCTTGATACCCTCCTCCGTCATGCCTTCGGCCAACGCCGCAAGATGCTGCGCAGCAGCCTCAAAACGCTTCTGTCGGAAGACCAAATCACCGCCTGCGGCATCCCCGCCACCGCCCGCCCGGAAGAACTGTCTACACAAGAACTCTGCAATCTTTCCAATGCAATAAAATGATTTATTAATCAAATAAATCAACAATCAAGCTGCCCGCTTCTCCACACCCAACGCTTCCACCATCGCGCAAATTGCCTTGTGCGCCGCCTCCACCGCCACCGCATCGGCGCCGCGTACCACCAGCGCCGTGCCCGGACGGTTATCGATGCGGTAGGGGTAGCTTCCCACTTCCAACTGGGGATAATCCCCCTGCACCGCCGCCAATCCGTCGGCGATGTCGCTCTCCCGCGCCCACACGTCCAGCGTCTTGCTATGGATCGGAGCCCCCTGCCCCAGCAAGGGCACGCAGGCCGCCAGCATCACCTGCATGGCACGCGGGATGCCCGCCAACACAAATACATTCTCCATGCGGCAGGCGGGGGCCCAGTCGCCCTCGTGCCACACCAGTGCGGCACCTTCAGGATAATCAGCCATACGCAGCGTCGCCTCGGTGGCGCGGTTGCCGTAGGTGGTGCGCAGGTGCTCTTCCACCCGCGTGTTGCGGGCCACCGCCACGCCAAACGCCTTGGCCACGCTGACGATGGTGATGTCATCGTGGGTCGGGCCGATGCCGCCGGTGGTGAACACATAACCGTAGCGCGCGCGCAGGGCGTTCAGGGCATCGACAATCTCGTTCTCGATATCCGGCACCACGCGTACCTCGCGCACCGCCACACCCACGTCGGCCAGCCGCCGCGCAATGTGCGCCACGTTGGCATCCTCGGTGCGCCCCGAGAGGATTTCGTTGCCGATGATGAGGATGGCAGCGTCAGTCATCTTTGAATCCCTTCTTCCAAGCTTCTTCAAAAGCAACCAAGTGTCCTTTGCTGTCATCCTTCAGCAAATATTCCCGCACATGTGCCTCTTCCTTGGCCAAGGCGCCTGCCGTCACGTAGCCCGCCAGATGCTGGTATTTCAGGTACAGCAAGTAGGTATTGAGCACATCGGTTTCGCAGTAGTCGCGAATCAGCCCAACCTCGCCCGCCGCAAACAGCTTGCCCACCTTGCTGCCTTCAATGTCCATCTTGCCGGGCAGGCCCGCCAGCGTGCACACTTCATCCAGCCGACCGACGCCACGGGCGGCGCCGTGGTCGCCCAGTGCATCCAGCAAGTCGACGTGCCAGACGGCATCGTAGCGCGCGCCGTAGTTGCTCCATTTGTCACCCGCCTGAAACAGCCAGCTGGCTTTCACGCCGTGTTTCAGCGCGCGTATCTTGATGCACGGCACGTCAAACCCACGGCTGTTGAAGCCCACCAGCCGCACCGGCGTGCCTGCCCGCATGCATTTGGCGCCGTAGTCGTACCAGGCTTGCACCAGCGCCGCTTCGTCGTCGTTTTCTTCGCCGATACAGCCCAACCGTTCCAGATGGTAGCTTTCAAAGCCATCTACCTCCTCGATACTGGCCAGCAAACAGCCGATGGCCACGATGCGATGAAACGGCAAGCGCGGGAACTCGCTGCCGCCGAAGTTTTGTTCTTTCATGCGGTCCCAAATCAGCTGGGTCACCGCCGCATCACCCAGCCCCTCACAGGCCTCGCCCCACAGCTCCCGCGCCAAGGCGACATCTGGCACCGTTTCCAAATCAAAGACCAAGAGCTTGCGTGGGCGAATCATCGCAGGCATCCTAGCGCGCAATCATGCAGTACGAAAGCCCCCTCATCCCCGCCACCCATGTTTCCCGCGAGAAGCGGTTTTTCATCCACACCGATATCGGCACGGCCCATTGCCCCAACACCGGCAGCATGAAGAGCATTCTGGACGTGCCCATCGCCCGCGTCTGGCTGGCCGACCACGGTGAAGATAGCACCCGCAAGCTGCGCTACGGTGCCGAGGTGATGGAACTGGAAAGCGGCGAACGGGTCAGCATCCACACCGGCCGTACCAACAAGCTGGCGGAAGAAGCGCTACTGGACGGCACCATTGCCGAGCTTGCTGCCTATCAAGATATCCGCCGTGAGGCCCGTTGGGATGCGGCGACACGCTTTGATTTCCAACTGAACGGCGACGGTTTGCCACCTTGCTGGGTGGAGGTGAAATCAGTCACGCTCAAGACCGATGACGGGGCGGCCGCCTTCCCCGATGCGGTGAGCACGCGCGGCCAAAAGCATTTGCAAACGCTGATGGAGGCCGTTGCCCAAGGGCAGCGCGCGGTGCAGTTGTACATCGTGGCGCGGGAGGGGTGCAGCCACTTCCGTCCCGCCGATGAGATTGACCCCACCTACGCCGCCCTGCTGCGCGAGGCCAAGGCTGCCGGTGTAGACGTCTTATGCTACGGCACCAGCTTCACAACCGACACAAACGGCGCGCCCACCGCCATTTCGGTTGGCAAACGTATGGAAATCATGCTTTAGTGCGCTTATGAAACTCGTCCCCAAAAACGCCATCGAGCTGAACCACATGCGCGCCGCAGGCCAGTTGGCCGCGCAGGTATTGGATTACATCACCCCCCACGTGCAGGCGGGTGTGTCCACGTTGAAGCTGAATGACCTGTGCCATGCCTACATTGAAGAACACAACGCCGTCCCCGCACCGCTGAATTACAAAGGCTACCCCAAGGCCACCTGCATTTCGGTCAACGATGTCGTGTGCCACGGCATCCCTTCGGCGGATGAGATTCTGAAAGACGGCGACATCCTCAACATCGACGTAACCGTCATTTTGAACGGCTACCACGGCGATACCAGCCGCATGTACACGGTGGGCAAGGTGGATGACGCCGCGATGCAGCTTATCCGCACCACCTATGATTCGATGATGGCGGGCATCAATACGGTGAAAAGCGGTAGCTACCTGTATGATATCGGCAATGCCATCGAGAAGGTGGTTGCGCCCAAGGGCTACGGCATCGTGCGTGATTACTGCGGCCACGGGCTGGGCCGCACCTTCCATGAAGACCCGATGGTGCTGCACTACGCCAACCGCGAGTTTGCGGGCGTACGCCTGCGCAACGGCGTGACGTTCACGGTGGAACCGATGGTCAACGCGGGCAGCTTCCGCACCGAATTGCTGGACGACGGCTGGACGGTGCTGACCGCCGACCGAAAGCTTTCAGCTCAGTTCGAGCACACGCTGGCGGTCTCCGACAACGGGCCGGAGATCATGACCCTCAGCCCTGCGGGATACACCCTGCCTCCCTATGCCTGACGCCACCGGCCACCGCGACCGCCTGAAAACCCGCTTCACCGAAGGCGGCGGCACAGGCCTTGCCGACTACGAACTGCTGGAACTGGCGCTCACCTACGCCATCCCCCGCAAGGATGTGAAGCCCATCGCCAAGGAGCTTCTCAAACGGTTTGAGAGCCTCTCGGGCGTGCTGACCGCCCCGGCGGAAGAACTGGCGCGCATCGGCGGCATGGGCCCCCACAGCGCAACCTTCCTCACGCTCATCCACCAGATGGCCCTACGCACCCAGCGCCGCAGCCTTGCCGAGAAGCCCGTGTTTACCAACCGCGTGCTGCTGATGGACTACCTCTACACCCTGTTCGCGGGCAAAACGCGGGAAGAGCTGCACGTGTTGTATGTCGATGCCAAACTGGCCCTCATCAAGGATGAGACGGTGTTCAAGGGCACCCTCACCGCCACCAGCGCCAGCCCGCGGGATATCATCAAGCGCGCGCTGGAGCTGAATGCGGCAGGTCTCATCATCACCCACAACCACCCCAGCGGCACCCCCACCCCCAGTGATGCCGATCACACTTTCACTACCCAGTTGGCCAACTTGTGCCCCGCCATGGAGCTAGCCCTCCATGACCACCTCATCATCGGCGCCGACCGGCATTATTCCTTCAAGGGGGCGGGTGAGTTGTAATTCTCCGTGGCTGCGGGTATGGTGCCGCCATGTCCGAGCTCTCCCAAGCCCTTGCCACCGCCATCCAAACCGCCCTTCCCGGGGCGACCGTGCAGGTGGATGACCCCGACGGCGCCCATCTCTCCGCCGTGGTGGAATACGCGGGCTTTGCGGGTAAACCGATGTTGGCCCAGCACCGCATGGTCTATGCGGCTCTTGGCGATGCCTTTGAAACCACCCTCCATGCCCTGCAACTGACAACGAAAGTGCCCCGCTGATGGATGCTGCCCTCAAATCCCGCATTGAAACCATGTTGGCGCAAAACCCCGTACTGCTGTTCATGAAAGGCATGCCGGAGGCGCCGATGTGCGGCTTTTCCGCCCGCGCGGTGCAAATCCTCAACATGGTCGGCGCCCCTTATGCCGCCTACAACATTCTGGACGACGACGAACTCCGCCAAGGCCTCAAAGACTACGCCGACTGGCCTACCTACCCGCAGCTTTACATCAACGGCGAGCTGGTTGGCGGGGTGGATATCATGACCGCCATGTACAACGAAGGCGAGTTACACGAGGCACTGGGCAAGCCCCTTCCCGCCGCCGAATAGCAGCAAAAAAAACGCCCTTGCGGGCGTTTTTTAACTTACACTTCGATAAACTGCACCAGCACCGTCGGGCTCTTGCCGCGCTCCTGCTTGAAGCTTTTGCGCAGGCTCTGGCCGATGACTTCACGCGCACGTTGCGGCTCGTCAATCAACGCATCGGGGAACACCGCATCCAGGGCCTTCATCGCGTGCTTGGCGGCACGGTCGAGAATGTCCTTCTGCAAACGCTCATCCAACAGGCCCTTGGTGGAGAGGCTCAATTCACCCAACCACTCGCCGTTGGTGGCACGGATGGCCAGCGCCGCCGACACCACGCCATCGTACGAGAGCTTGCGACGCTCCTTCACTGGCAAGGCGTCGTTGTCCAGAATGTTCAGGCCGTCGATATAGTTGTAGCCGTGCGCATAGGCATGGGGCTGGGTGAACGGCGTTTCGGGCGCCAACACCAGCTTGTGGCCGGGGGTCAGCTGCAAGGGCTTGTAACCCCATTCTTCCGCACAGCGGGCGTGCTGGGTCAGGTGCCCCGGCTCGCCGTGCACTGGCACCACGTAGGTGGGCTTCAGCAGGCTGTACATGTGTTGGATTTCCGGGCGGCTGGCGTGGCCGGAAACATGGGTTTCGCGGTCGGTCAGCTCGGTCACCACCTCGGCGCCGCGCACGTACAGGCCGTTGATGGTATTCAAAATCGCCCGCTCATTGCCGGGAATCATGCGGGACGACAAAATCACCGTATCGCCCTCGTCGATGCGCAACCCGCGCACCTCTTGGCCTTGGCTCAAACGGGTCAGGCTGGCTGCGGGCTCACCCTGCGTGCCGCTGGCAAACACCAACACCTTGTGCGGCGGAAGCTTGGAAGCCTCCTCCGCTTCCACAATATAACCTTTCAATGCGGCAGGGGTATAGCCGAGCTCTTTGGCGTAACCCAGCATCTTGTTGACCGTCCGCCCCAGAAAACACACCTTGCGGCCATGCTTCATGGCAATTTCCGCCACATTCAGCGCGCGGCCCACGTGGCTGGCAAAAGCGGCAAAGAATACCCGCTGCTTGCTTTCGCCAATCAGCTTGTCCAGGTGCTCAAACACCGCTTTTTCGCTGCCGCTGGGCTTCATCGCAAAAATCCCGGTGCTGTCGCCCAACACCGCCAGCACGCCCTGTTTGCCGATGGCCTTCCAACGCTTTTCATCGGTCTGCTGGCCAAACGGCGCATGCTCGTCAAACTTGTAGTCACCGGTGTGCACCACCGTGCCGTAGTGGGTGGTAATCGCCAACCCGAACGCTTCGGGGATACTGTGCGCCACCCCCACATATTCCACCTTGAACGGCCCGACTTCAATCGTTTCGCCCGGCTTGGCGGTATTCACTTCGCCCTTGGCGGGCTTGATGCCCAGCTCACGCAATTTGTTTTCCATGCTCAGGCGTGAAAAACGGGTGGCGAACACCGGCGCGCCGCCAAAATCGTCCCACATGTAGCCGATACCGCCGATATGGTCTTCATGGGCGTGGGTGATAAACACCCCCACGATATCCTTGGCATGCTCGCGCAAAAAGCGCGTGTCGGGGATAATCACGTCCACCCCCGGGGTGGTTTCGTCGCCAAAGCTCACCCCGGCATCCACCACGATGTATTTGCCGTCGCACTCATACACCATCATGTTCATGCCGATGCGGCCCACGCCACCCAAGGCAAGGGCGGCAAAATGTTTACGTTTGCTCATATGTTCAATCTCACTTCATCAAATCGGCCGCCTGCGTGCGTCTTTATGCTTGTGCGCAGCGCCCATGGGCGGCCAACGGTTCATTCCGGAGAGATTGACGATACCAACGCACAGGCCCGCAAACGCGCTAATGCGTATGCCCCTGCGCGATGACATCACCGCTATGGATATGGTGCACCTCTCCGGCGTCATCCACCACAACCAAGGCGCCCTCGGGCGTCAGCCCGCTGGCTCGGCCTTCCAGTACGGTTCCGGCATCTTTCTGCCAGCGCACCGTTTGGCCTATCGTGCAGCAGTTCTGCACATATTCGTCTGCAAGCGCAGACCAACCTGATTCCTCATATAGGGCAAGCACATCCTTTAAGCAAGCGGAAAGCGCCACCAGCATCTCCTCCCGACCGGGGGCAGCGCACACATCCGCCAACGGAATACCCGGAAAACTCTCCAACATGGCGGGGCTACGCGTCAGGTTGAGGCCGATACCTATCAACGCAACCGGATTGGGCCCGGTTACCTGCTCAATCAGAATCCCCGCCAGTTTTTTGCCGTTTAACAACACGTCGTTGGGCCATTTGAGGACAAGGCCGGTGGCGGGCGGCGTTAGCTTGCACAGCGCGCGCAACAACGCCACGCCCACCACCAGCGGCAAATGCGGGCCGGTATGGCGGGTGGCAATGAAGGTGGCGGCAAAGCTGTGACCGGGGAACATCTGCCATACCCGTCCCATGCGCCCGCGCGCGGCGGTTTGCTCGCCTGCCATCACCACGGCCAAATGCGGCGCCCCATCCTTGGCCCACCGCGCCGCCACATCCATGGTAGACGTGGTGGTCGGCAAATACCGCAACCGCGCCAAAAGGGCAGGAGAAAGTTTATCTTCGCGCAACGTCATATCGTCAGAATAACGCCGTGGCCGCAGGCAATGTCAAGTTGGAAAGCAGCCCCGGCAGTACTCCCAACACCAGCACCACTGCCACGGCCGCCAGTGCCACCAGCATCAGGGGCGATTGCTGCGCGGATTGCACCGGCTTGGCCACCACTGCCACCTCGGCAGAAGGCACGTCGAAGTACATGGTCTTTACCAGCCACAGGCTGTAAAACGCCGCCACCACGCTGGCCATCACCCCTACCACGGCCAGCCACGTGTACCCCGCAGCCACCAACGGGGCAAACACGTTCAGCTTGGCCATAAAGCCTGCAAACGGCGGAACTCCGGCCATGCTGAACAACAACATCAACAGCATCGTCGCCAACCACGGACGCCGCCGCGCCAGCCCCGCCAAACCATGCACCGTTACCGGCTCCTGCAGGTTTTCGAGCTCAATCAGCACCGCAAACAACCCGACCATGGTCAGCCCGTACACCGCCAGATAAAACAACACCCCGCCATGCCCCTGCGGGCTGGCCGCCACCACGCCGCACAGCACGAAGCCCACGTTGGCGATGGTACTCCACGCCAGCAAGCGCTTCACATCGGTCTGGCGGATGGCCACCACACTGCCCACCACCATGCTGGCGGCCGCCAACACCGCAAGCGCGGGCTGCCACAGCTCTTGCAGCCCTGAAAGCGGGCCTTCCAACAACCGCACCAACAGTACGATAGCCGCCAGCTTGGGCAACGCCGCCATGAATGCGGTCACCGGCGTTGGCGCCCCTTGGTACACGTCGGGCGTCCACATGTGGAACGGCACCACCGACAGCTTGAACAACACCGCCAACACGGTCAACGCCAGCCCCACACTCAGCAGCGGCCACGGCATCCCCCCCTGCCCCAGCGCCACCATCAGGCTGGCAAACTGGGTGGTGCCGGTAGCGGCGTACACCAGCCCCACGCCAAACAACAACAGCCCACTGGCCAGGCCGCCCAGCACGAAGTATTTCAACGCAGCCTCACTGCTTTCCGCCCTGTCACGCAGCATGGCGGCCATGATGTAAAGCGGGAAACTCATCAGCTCCAGCCCCATGTACATCGGCAAAAAGTCTTGTGCGGCGGTCAAAATGAACATCCCGCACAAACTCAGCAGCATCAGCGTGTAAATCTCGGCTCTGTGGGCTTTGCGCCCTTCAAAGAACGGCTCGGCCAACAACGCCACCGGAATCGCCAACACCAACAGCAATACCTGCGCCAACTGGGTGAACGGACTGAACCCCAGCAACGCCCCCTGCCCCAGCACAAAGGCGCTGCCCATGGCAGGCTTGGTGAGCATCGGCACCAACAGCATGGCCAAGCCAAAACAGGCGAACGCCGCCGTGGTGCGGGCACTGCCGCCAAACGCGCCGTACATCAACAGCACCAAAGCCCAAACGGCCAGAAAAATGGTAGGGAAAAGAAGAGTGAGGTCGGTCATTTTGTCTGCTCTGGTTCAGGTTGATAGGTTTTACGCATTTTGAAAATATCGATCACGGTGCCATTTCCAAACGTATGCTTGGCCTGTTCAACAACCTCAAATCCCATTCTCTCGTAGAACGGACGGGCGGTTATCGTGGCATCAATATCGCAAGTGTTTGACGGGGTATGTTCCATCATGTCTTTTTCAGCTGCTTCAAACAAACGTCGTGCAAGCCCTTTGCCCGCATAGTCCGGGTGCATGTAAAACCCGTACATGCACCCCGGCACCCAACCTGCAAACCCGCCAATCGTTCCGTTGTCATCCAAAACCCAGAAAGTTTCCCCCTTGGTCTGCATGGAATCAACATATTTCTCAGGTGCAATACGCCCTGCCCAAACGTCAATTTGCTGGGGCGCATAATCCTTCGCAACAATCCGACGAATCGACTCTCTGTGCGCTTCCGCAATACCGACTTCATCTCCCGGTTGGTAACGGCGGATGATGTAATTACTCATGCACCCCCCCTCCATCGCTCTGGGTTCCAGCCTGCGCGGGAATGACGGTAGGAGTAACGTGTTCCGTCGCCACCATCGCTTCCACCGGCGCCCGCCACATGTCCATCGCTTCCACCGGCGCCCGCCACATGTCCATGGCAAGGCCGGGGAGGATGCCCAACAGCGGAACAAGGATGATGAGCGGGGCGAAAATCAGGCTTTCGCGCCACCCGAGGTCGGGCAGGTCGCGCTTGTGCTTTTCCACAAAAGCACTGGGCGTGCCAAACACCATTTTGCGGTACAGCCACAGCATGTACAGCGCGCCGAAGATAACGCCTGTGGTGGCCACGGCGGTGGCAACCGGCGCGGCGGGGAAACTTCCCGCAAGGCTTAAAAACTCGCCCACAAAGCCGTTGGTGCCGGGCAAGGCCACGGCGGCCAGCGTCAAGGTCATCAACACAAAAGCGTAGCGTGGCATGTACACCACCAACCCGCCGAATTTGGTGAGGTCACGGGTGTGCAACCGCTCGTAAACCACGCCGATGGCAAGGAACAGCCCCGCCGAGACAATCCCGTGGTTCAGCATCACCAGCAGGCCGCCATGCAGGGCGGTTTCCCCTCCCCCCAGCGGCGCGGCAAACAGCGCCAGTGTTACCAGCCCCATGTGCGAAACCGAGCTGTAGGCAATCATCTTCTTGATATCGGTTTGCGCGTACGCCACCAGTGCCGCATACACCACGGCAATCGCTGAAAGCACAAAAATGAACGGCGCAAAGTGGGCGCTGGCTTCCGGCAACATCGGCAAGCTGAAGCGCAAAAAGCCATAGGCCCCCATCTTGAGGAGCACGCCTGCCAAAATCACACTGCCCGCCGTGGGCGCCTGCACGTGGGCATCGGGCAACCAGGTATGGAACGGCCACATCGGCACCTTCACCGCAAAGGCGGCAAAGAAGGCGAGGAACACCAGCTGCGCGGCCAACGGCGACATCAACGCGGGGTTCTCACGCAGGGCCGCTGTCAACGCGGGGATATCAAACGTGCCCGCCTGCGCGTACAGATACAAAATCGCCACCAGCATCAGCACGCTGCCCACAAAGGTATAGAGGAAGAACTTCAGCGCGGCATAAACCCGCTTCTCGCCCCCCCAGATGCCGATGATGAGGAACATCGGGATCAGCATCGCCTCCCAGAACACATAAAACAAAATGAAGTCCAGTGCGGCGAACACGCCCATCACCGCCGCCTCCAGCGCCAAAAAGCTGGCGAAGAAATACTTCGGCCGGTCGGTCAGGTTCCAGCTTGCCAGCAGGCACAGCGGGGTCAGCAACGCGGTCAGCAGCATCAACGGCAGGCTGATGCCATCCACCCCCAACAGATACGTCAAACCAAAGCTGGGCACCCACGGCTTGCGTTCCATCAGCTGGTAGCCCCCCTGTGCGGGGTTGAAGTGCCAGCCCACATAAGCCGCCAGCAACAGCGTCACCACACTCACAAACAGCGCCGTGCGCTTGGCGTTGTACGCCTGCTGCGCGGCGTTGGGGTGGCTCACCAGCAGCGTCAGCAACGCCCCCAGCAGCGGCAGGAAAATCAGCGTGGTCAGTGGTGGGAGCGGGAAAGTCATGCCGTCACCTCATTTATCCAATTCAAATACGGCGCATGGCCATGAGAGACGGACCATGCGATGATTTCAGGCGTGTCATACGTATGGTTGGCGCGGATGGCGGCCTCCACCTTCTCCCACAGCGCGGCGCGGGTTTTGATGGTGAGGGTGATTTCCTCGGCCTGCTGCTGCTCGCCTTGCCAGATGTAATGGCTGCGGGTGCCGCCCTGCTGCACGCAGGCCGCCAAACGGTTTTGCAACAGCGTTTCGGTAATGGCCTCGGCGCACTGTTGGCTATCGCAAGTGGTGAAGACAATCAGGTAACCGCTCATCCCATCACCCTCCACAACAGCAGGCCAAGACCAACCACCAATGCCATCACCATGGCAAAGGCGTAATGGGCTACGTGACCGGTTTGGGTTTGGCGCAGGGCTTGGCCCGCCTGTTTGGTGGCATCGGCCGCACCGTTGACCAACCCGTCAATCCCCTCTTGGTCGACAAAACGGTACAACCACCCCGCCAACACACGGGTGGGGCGCACCACCGCCAGGTCATACAGCTCATCCACGTACCATTTGTTGAGGCTGATGGCGTAAGGAATGGCCAAAACCGATGCCAGTTTGCGCGGAATGTTGCGATACTCGGCAAACAGGTACCACGCCGCCGCAATGCCGCAAATCGCCAGCAACAGCGGCGCATATTTGGCGTAGGCGGGCGTATGGTGGGCGGCGTGCAAGGCATCATGGTGGTGGCTGATGACAATCGCGCCCTGCCACCATTCCAACGTGCCCATGGGCGAGAGCAACAGCCCCGCCAGCACCGCACCTGCGGCCAATGGCATCATCGGCCCCAAAATCACCCACGGCGATTCATGGGCGTGGCTGCGCACCTTCTCATCGCCCATGAAGGCGCCCTCAAACGCCATGAACACGATGCGGAAACCGTAAATCGCCGTCAGCATCGCCGCCAGCGCACCCACGTAATACACCGGCTGCGCCCAGCCGCCGGGAGCCATGAAGGCGCTTTCCAGAATCAAATCCTTGCTGAAAAACCCCGCAAACGGCGGAATCCCCGCCAGCGCCAAGCTGCCCAGCCACATGCACACGTAGGTGATGGGCAACACGGTTTTCAGGCCCCCCATGCGGAAGATGTTCTGCTCGTGGTGCATGGCGTGGATGACCGACCCCGCGCCCAAAAACAGCAACGCCTTGAAGAACGCGTGGGTGGTCAGGTGGAACATCGCCGCCGGATACGCCGACACGCCGATGGCAAAGAACATGTAGCCCAGCTGGCTGCAGGTAGAATAGGCGATGACCCGCTTGATATCGGTTTGCGTCAGCCCCACCGTGGCGGCAAAGATGGCCGTCAGCGCCCCCACATAGGCGACGATGTGCAACACGTCAGGCGTCAACTCATACAGCGGAGACAAACGGCACAGCAAAAACACCCCCGCCGTCACCATGGTGGCGGCGTGGATAAGCGCGGAGACAGGCGTCGGGCCTTCCATGGCATCCGGCAGCCAGGTGTGCAGGCCGAACTGGGCACTTTTGCCCATGGCGCCCACAAAGATAAGCAGTGCCGCCAGACTCAACGTGGAAACCTCATAGCCGAACAACGGCGTGACGGCATTCATCAGCGCTGCGGTATTGGCGCCCAACTGGCCGAAGATGTCGCCATACGTCAAACTACCGAACGTTTGCAGCAGCAAAAACAGCCCCACCAACATCGCTGCATCGGCCACGCGGTTGACGATGAAGGCTTTCATCGCAGCGGCATTGGCGCTCTCTTTATGGTGCCAGAAACCAATCAGCAGGTAACTGCACACGCCCACGCCTTCCCAGCCCAGAAACATCTGTACAAGGTTGGGCGCGCTGACCAACATCAGCATGGCAAAGGTAAAGGCCGACAGGTAAATGAAGAAGCGACGACGACTCGCATCCTCATGCATGTAACCGATAGAGTACACGTGCACGCACGCGCTCACCGTGGCCACCACCACGTACATGGTGGCAGAAAGTTTGTCGGTCAACGCACCAAAGGTCACCTGCCACGGCCCGGCATTCAGCCACGTAAACCAGTCCACATGACTTGCCGCCCCGCCCCCCAGCCACAGCGAGAGAAACACCGTCCACGCCAACACCGCTGCCAGCACCACGCTGCCGGTGGTGGTGGCCATGGCGATGGTGTCTCGAATGTTCGAGTGTTCGAGTGTTCGAATGTTCGAGCGGCGCTTCGCGCCGGTGGGCCATAGGTATGTCAACGCTCCAGCCAATGCGCCGAGAAGCGGGAGGAGAATGAGAATGGTGGGGAGATGGGTCATGAATTAATCTACCTTCAATACCTGCCCAACCAAGAATGCAACAAGCTGCATTCTTGGATCATTCTTAGTTGGAAGTTCTTTAAAATCTTCAAAGATTTTCTCGTAGTCATATTTGTCTAGTTCTACGATAACAGTGTAGCCTTTCTTGCCATCTTTTCCATGAAACCTGTAAACATTATAGTTAACCTTCGGATAATTTGTGCACAGCTTATTAAATTGGAATACCCCCAGCATTACTTGGCTTATCGTAGGTTTTAATGTTGGTTTAGACAAACCCATTCCCTGCGTAACGAAAAAAAGATTCGCTTTTAAAAAAGGATTCAGTTTATCTTTATTGTTAATCAAATATCTTTTGTAGACATCTTCATCTGTTGTTATATTTTTTGGTATACTTTCAAATACTTCATTGTATGTAGTACACGCATACTGAATTGCGGGCTCAGATGTTGGCTCTAAGGAAGGCCGGTTAGCAGCACATCCAGCCAAGCCGATCATCATGATTCCAATTAGCATATTTTTCATTTTATTACCCCCTCATCCGATCAGCCGAATCAATCTCAATATCCCCCCGGTTGCGGAAGAACAGGGTCACAATGGCAAGGCCGATGGCCAATTCAGCCGCCGCCACCGTCAGGATGAAGAAGGTGAAGATGTGGCCCGCCAAATCGGCGCGGAAGTGGCTGGTGGCCACCAAATTGATGTTGGCGGAAAGCAGGATGAGTTCCAGACACATCAAAATGGCGATGATGTTGCGGCGGTTGAGCACAATGCCCACCAACCCCAGCACCAGCAGAACGCTGGAAAGCGTGAGGATGTGCGTGAGGGTGATGCTATAGAACATGGCTACTTCTCCTCCACGGTAAAGCCGTCATTCCAGCGAAGGCTGGAACCCAGGGCAGATGACTCTCACGCAAGCTCATGTAACAAATCTTTCCACTGGGGGTTCCGTTCTTCAACAAGCCGCAACTTCCATGCACGCTGCCATGCCTTGATCTGGCTTTCACGCTGAATGGCCTGCTCAATATCTTCATGGAATTCATAGTAGACCAAAGTGTTAACCTTGTACTTGCCTGTGAACCTTGAACCGCCACCGTCCTTGTGTTCCACCACACGACGACGGATTTCATTGGTAACGCCCACATACAGCGTTCCGTTCCTTTGGCTGGCCATGATGTAAACATACCCACTCATTGCCTTTCGCTCTGGGTTCCAGCCTGCGCTGGAATGACGGTTTTGTGTCTCATCTCACTTCTCCTCCACCGTTTGCGGTTCCCAATGACTGGCGGTCACACCGCCGCCCACCTTGGGCTGGGTAAGCGTCATGCTGTCTTCAGGCTTGCGCAACACCTGCTTGGCAATGTTCTGGCGCTTCACATCGCTGCGGCGGCGGTGGGTCAGCACGATGGCGCCGACCATGGCGGTCAGCAGCACCAGACCCGCCATCTGGAATGGCAGATTGTAGTCGGTAAACAGCAATGCGCCCAAGGCGGCGGCCGAGGTATCGGCCCCCTCCCCGATGGGGTTGCCCACGCCGGAAATCGGCGCCGCATATGCCGCCAACAGCAGCTCGGCCAGCAACGCCAGCATCACCACCGCGCCCAATGGCAAATAGGCGGCCATGCCCTCGCGCAGCTTCACGAAATCAATATCAATAGTCATCAGCACGAAGAGGAACATCACTGCAATGGCACCCACATACACCATAATCAGCAGCAGCCCCAAAAACTCCGCCTGCAACAAAATGAACAGCCCCGCCGCATTCAGGAAGGTGAACACCAGCCCCAGCACCCCCACCATCGGGTTACGCGCCAGCACCACCGTGCCCGCCCCCAGAATGATGGCAGTGGCAAAGGCAAGAAAGAGGATGTCGGCTAGCATAGTTCCCTCCCCGCGTCATTCCCGCGAAAGCGGGAATCCAGCTTACCTAAACTCTGGATTCCCGCTTTCGCGGGAATGACGCCCTTTGTTAAGATGTACCGAGCAGTCTGCGCTGGAATGACGGTTTTGTGTCTCATCTGTACCCCCCATCCTTCTTCAACCGCTCCGCCAGCGTCGGCTCCAGCCGCTCGCCGTTGGCCAGCAATTTGGCTTTGGTATAAACCAGCGTTTTGCGGTCTTCGGCGGCAAACTCCATGTTGGGGCCTTCCACAATGGCATCCACGGGGCAGGCTTCCTCGCACAAACCACAGTAAATGCACTTCACCATGTCGATGTCATACCGCGTGGTGCGGCGGCTGCCGTCGCTGCGCGGTTCGGCCTCGATGGTGATGGCCTGCGCGGGGCACACCGCCTCGCACAGCTTGCACGCAATGCACCTCTCCTCCCCGTTGGGGTAGCGCCGCAATGCGTGCTCGCCCCTGAAGCGCGGGCTAATCGGCGTCGTCTCATACGGATACATCAGCGTGTACTTTTTGCGGAACAGGTTGGCCAGCGTAATGCCGAAGCCCTGCAACATATCCAGCAGGAGGAACTGTTTGAGGTGGCGGAGAAGGTTTTTCATCTTGTTACCCACCCCATACCATATTTCCATACATCTTCACATAAAACGCGGTGGCAACAAGCCACACAAGGCTGAGGGGCAAAAAGATTTTCCAGCCCAGCCGCATCAACTGGTCGTAGCGGTAGCGGGGCAGCGTGCCGCGCGCCCACACCATGAAGAACAGAATCGCCACCACCTTCAGCGCAAACCAGACAACGCCCGGCACCCACGTCAACGGCACCACGCTCACAGGAGGCAACCAGCCGCCGAGAAACAGGATGGCGGTGAAGGCACTCATGGTGATCATCGCAATGTATTCGCCCAAAAAGAACATGCCGAAGTACATGCTGGAGTACTCGACGTTGTAGCCCGCCACCAACTCGGCTTCCGCTTCAGGAAGGTCGAACGGGTGGCGGTTGGTCTCGGCCAGGATGGACACAAGGAACATCACGAATGCCGGAAATGCGGGGATGGCAAACCACATGCCCTGTTGCGCTTCCACAATCGCCGAGAGGTTCATGCTGCCCGCCAACAACACCACCGAGAGGATGATGAGGCCGAGGCTGACCTCGTAACTCACCATCTGCGCGCCGCTGCGCACCGCGCCCAGAAACGGGTATTTGCTGTTGCTGGCCCAGCCGGCCATCAAAATGCCGTACACCGAAAGACTGCTCACCGCCAGCAGGTACATCACGCCCAAATTGACATCGGCCACCACCCAGCCCTTGTCCACCGGAATCACCGCCCACGCCAGCAGGCTGGGCACAAACACCATGGCAGGTGCCAGCATGAACATCAGCTTGTTGCTGCCTTCCGGCACAAACGGCTCTTTGAAAAACAGCTTCACCGCATCGGCAATCGGTTGCAGCAGGCCAAACCAGCCCACGTACATCGGCCCGTGGCGCAGGTGCATCCAGCCCAGCACCTTGCGTTCAAACCACGTGGTGTAGGCCATGCCCAGCAGCACCGGCACCGCCACCAACAAACACGTCAACACAATCCACGCCAGCGTCAGCGTGTTGTCCCAAGTGATGAGATTGGTTGCGTAGAGGGTGAGGAGATCAAGCATCACACCCCCTCCGCCCACACGAGGCCGTCATCCCCGCGCAGGCGGGGATCCACGTTACAAACCGTGGCGTAACGCCACACCATATCAATCCAGCGTCTCATACAAATCTTCCCATGCATCGTTGGTTTGCAAAATTAACCCCACTTTCCAAGCACGATTCCATTTCTTGATTTGCTTTTCGCGGGCAATGGCATCGCGGATATCCGCAAACTCTTCCCAATACACCAAGGTTTTCAAACCATACTTCTTGCTGAATCCCTCATAAACCCCATCACGATGTTCCTGCATCCGTTTGTGCAACGATGCCGTCACACCAACATACAAAATCCCATCAGGGCGGTTGGTCAAAATATAGACGTACCCACCTTTGTCCATAAGGCCTTCCTGTTTTGCCGCATCATAATGGAAGCGCTGCGCGCTGTCTCTACCGTGGGTCCCCGCCTTCGCGGGGATGACGGCCTCGTGCAGGCTGCGTGGACAACCTTCCATCACGCCGCCTCCTCTTGCACAGGCGCCACTTCCGCCTGCATCGTCTTCATCCATGCACTCTCGCGATGATGCGCGGTACGGAGGTAATAGGCCCCCACGGAAGATGCCAACGGCTTGGCGGTCAACTTACCCTTCTTGCCCACTCCCTGCCATGGCGCGGGCAAAATGGTGCCGATGGCCTCCGGCGCATAGGCTGGGCAAAACTCGGCAATCGCCGCACGCAACTGGGCCAGCGTATCGAAGGGCAGCTTGTCGCCCACCTGCTCGGAAAGGGCGCGGAATATCTTCCAGTCCTCCTTGGCGGAAAGCGGCGGCGGCACGGCGGCACGGGTGGCTTGTACCCGCCCTTCGGCATTGGCGAACAGGCCCTCTTTCTCGCTCCACGCGGCGGCGGGCAGCACCACATCGGCCATGGCGGCCAGCGGCGTAGCGTGGGTGCCGATGTACACCAGCGTGCCCCTGCCGCCCGCAAGGTCGGCAGGGGTCAGGTCGCAATCTCCATACAGGAACAACACATCCACATGGTTCTCGCGCCAGTTTTCCAGAATCTCCGCCGTGGCCATGCCACCGTGGGCGGGGTGCACCGCCATGTCCAGCGCGGTGATGCGCCCGCAAGTATCGTGCAACACGTTAAAGCCGTTCCAACTGTCGGTCATCGCCACCTTTTCCGCCAGTTCGCCCGCCGCACGCACAATGGCGCGGCCATCGGGGCGCGCCAGCACGGCACCGCCTACCACAATCAACGGACGCTCGGCCTTGGCCAACGCCTTGGCGGCAGCGGTTTTGCCGTCCAGCAGGGTTTCCAGCTCTTTGGCAGTATCACCCAGATGCGTGACGGGATAGGTCAAGTCCGCCACCTCGCCCACCACAAACACCGGCGCGCCTTTTTTGACGACCCGACGCAGGCGGATATTCAACAACGGTGCCTCCAACCGGGGGTTGCAACCCACCAGCAGCACCGCATCGGCATCATCCCAACGCTTGAACGGCGTGTTGCAAATGCCCGCCGCGTGGGATTTGCTGTCCACCAAATTGCCCGCCATGCGGCTATCCACGTTGTCACTTCCCAAGGCATCTTGCATGAAGGCGCGGAAGGCATACCCGTCTTCGGCACTGTGCAGGTTGTCCATCAGCCCCGCCAGACGGGTTTTGCGCACCCCCCTCACCGCCTCCTTGATGGCCGCAAAGGCCTCGGCCCAGCCAGTGTTTTCCAGCTTGCCCTTGCCTCGCCCTTTCCGCAGTTGCGGTGCGGTCAAACGGTTGGAGGAGAGCGCATCGGTACTAAACCGTGCGGCATCGGTCATCCATTCTTCATTGATGGCATCACACTCGCGCGGCACGGCGCGCATCACCTTGCCTGCACGGGCATCCAGCCTTATATGCCCGCCTACCGCATCCAGCACATCAATGGTGTCAGTGCCCACCAGCTCCCACGGGCGTGCGGTGTAGGCAAACGGGCGGTTGGTCAGTGCGCCCACCGGACACAAATCAATCATGTTGCCCGCCAATTCGCTGGTCAGCGCAGATTCCACATAGGTGCCCACCTGCATGGCTTCGCCGCGGCCGGTGGCGCCCATCTCCTGCACACCGGCAATCTCGGTGGCAAAGCGGATGCACCGCGTACAATGGATGCAGCGCGTCATCACCGTCTTGATTTTGGCGCCGATATCCTTGTCGTCTACCGCACGTTTGCCTTCATGGAAGTGGCTGCGGTCACCGCCGTAGGCCACGCTAAGGTCTTGCAACGTGCACTCGCCGCCCTGGTCGCAAATCGGGCAATCCAGCGGGTGGTTGATGAGCAAAAACTCCATGGTGCCCTTGCGCGCGGTGGTGGCGGTCTCGCTGTCGGTCCGCACCTTCATGCCTTCAGCGGCAGGCCAGTGGCAACTGGCCACGGGTTTGGGAAAGCCCTCAATCTCCACCATGCACATGCGGCAGTTGCCCGCCACACTCAGGCGCTTGTGATAACAGAAATGCGGCACTTCCTGCTCGGCCGCCTTGCAGGCATCCATCACCGTGGCACCTTTGCGCACATGCACCAATCGCCCGTCCACATAGACGTTCAACATGCCTTCGGGAGCTGGCGGGAGGGGAGTGGTGGTCATGCCGCGTACTCTCCCATCTGCATCATTCCTGCCTCCAGAACACCCACCTGCGTCATTCCTGCGTAATGCCCCCCTCTCCGCGTCATTCCCGCACCAAGCCCCTCCACCTGCGTCATTCCAGCGAAAGCTGGAATCCAGCTTCCTTTACACAAGCTCAGACTCCAAATCCTTCCAATCTGGGTTAAGCGATTCAACAAGCTCAATCTTCCAATCACGCTTCCAAGCCTTGATTTGGCTTTCCCGTTGAATGGCCCCCTCAATCCAATCATGCGGCTCGTAGTAAACCAACCGGTCAAGAGCATATCTGGCAACAAAGCGGGAGCCTGTTCCCGTTTTATGCTCATGCACGCGGCGGGCAAGGTTGTTGGTGATGCCAACGTACATGGTGCCACGGTAACGGTTGGCCATGATGTAAACATAGGCGTTGTTATCCATACGGGTTTATATATGCGTTTGAAGCTGGATTCCAGCTTTCGCTGGAATGACGCAGGAGAGGCTGGCGTAAGAGGAGTGGTGGGACTTGTCATATTTTAAACATTCCTAGCACAGCATTAGACGCTCCAAGCAAGAAAAAGGCATTCGCCATCATTATTAAATTTAAGGTCGCAATGAGATAGCGAACACCCCTAGATTGGTTGTTATTAGAGAAGTATGTTTGAGACAGATAAGCAAAAACAAAAGCAAATAAAGCAGCGCCCAAACCTAAGCAAAAAAATCCCAGTACCCATTTAGTGCAGTCCATATCTAACGATTGAATATTACCGTTAGCACTGATGTTCCCAATAAATGCTAGCATTGCAACTAAAGCTCCACCATTGCAAAGGAATGAGTATTTAATTGCACTATGCCCCAACTCAATACGGGATTGAGTCATCATCGTTTCAAATTCATTTGCCATCTCTCAACTTCTCCTCAAACAACTCCCGAAAATGCCGCAACGTCCCCTGCACCGGCCACATCGCGCCGTCGGCGAAGGCGCAGATGGTGCGGCCCTCAATCTTCTTGGTGATGGCATAAAGCTGGTCCAGCTCGTCTGCCGTGCCCTTGCCTTCGGCGAGGCGGTGCATCAGGCGGTAGACCCAGCCCACCCCCTCACGACACGGGGTGCACTGGCCGCAGCTTTCGTGTTTGTAAAAGGCGGCGATGCGGGTCATCACCCGCAGCACGTCGACATCCTTGTTCATCACCACCACGGCGGCGGTGCCAAGGCTGCTGCCCAGCGGTTTCAGGCCGTCGAAGTCCATGATGGCCTGTTCGGCCAATTCCTTGGTCAGAATCGGCGTGCTGCTACCACCGGGAATGATGGCTTGCAAATTGTCCCAGCCGCCAATCACGCCGCCCGCATATTCGTCAATCAACTCGCGCAGCGGGATGCTCATCGGCGCTTCCACGTTACACGGATTGTTGACGCTACCGGAGATGGAAAAGATCTTGGTGCCGTGGTTGTTCTCCCGCCCCCAACGCGTCCACCAATCCAGCGGATGCTTCAAAACCGGCGGCACCTGCGCGATGGTTTCCACGTTGTTGATGGTGGTGGGGCAACCATACAACCCGAAGCCCGCAGGGAACGGCGGCTTGAGACGCGGCTGGCCCTTTTTGCCTTCCAGGCTTTCCAGCAACGCGGTTTCTTCGCCGCAAATGTAGGCCCCGGCCCCCAAGTGCACGTACACGTCCACGTCGACGCCGGTGCCTTGGATGTTCTTGCCCAAAAAGCCCGCGTCATACGCCTCGCGGATGGCTTGGTTGAGGCGGCTGCTCTCGTCGTAATACTCGCCGCGCACGTAAATATAGCCCGCCTTGGCACCCAGCGTGTAGCAGCCGACAATCATCCCCTCCACCAACGTATGAGGGTCGTTGCGCAGAATATCGCGGTCCTTGCACGTCCCCGGTTCGCCCTCGTCGGCGTTGCAAACAAGGTAATGCGGCTTTCCGGACTGCTCCGGTTTGGGCATAAAACTCCACTTCATCCCCGTGGAAAACCCCGCCCCCCCGCGCCCGCGCAACGCCGACTTCTTCAACTTGTCGATGTGTTCGGCCGGCGCCGTCTGCAGCAGTTTCTTCAGCCCCTTGTACCCGCCGCGCTTTTGGTACCCCTTGATACCCCAATCCCCCGCCCCATCCAGATTCGGGAAGCACTTGTCTTCGAGTTTGAGTTTGGGGAGTTTTTTGGTCATGACGTATACCCCCCACCGCTAATCGGGTCGACATCGGCAGGCGGGGTGTCCACCAACTCCGAGACGCCCTTGGATTTGAGGTCTTTCAAAATCTGCTTGGTCTGTTTGGCATCCAGCTTGGTGTAGTAGTGGCTGGCACCGTTTTGGGCGGTCACCTGCATCATCGGCGCGCCCACACAGGCACCCAAGCACTCCACCTCGGTGAGGGTAAACGTACCGCACGGGCTGTGGCCTTGGTGATGATCGTCCAACTCGCCAATTTTGGCCTGTTCCTTCACCGCCTGCACAATCGCATCGCTGCCGCGCACCATGCAGGCGCAGTTGGTGCACACCTGCACGTGGTACTTACCCACCGGTTTCAGGTTGAACATGGTGTAAAACGTCGCCACCTCATACACGCGGATATAGGGAAGGTTCAGTGTGTCGGCCACCAGCTGCATGGCATCCACACTCAGCCAACCACCGAACTCCCGCTGCGCCAGATGCAGCAGCGGAATGGTGGCACTACGGCTGCGCTCTTTCGGGTAGCGGGCCAGAATATCCTTGATGGCAGCCTTGGCCTGCTTGCTCCACGCCAAATCCAACCCCAGCGGCTTGGGGGTTTGCCCGACAGCGGCAGTGTCGTCAATGCGGATGGTCGGCATGGGCGTTGTTCTCTTTGCCTCGCGTTGTACGCCAACCATGCTAGCACCGCAACGGGGCCCATGGCAGCACACTGCATGTCATAAAGGCATGTGTGACAAACACAAGGCCCTCCGGAAGAGGGCCCTGTGTTCTCAATTTCCTTAGTCTTTGTCGCAAATGCGTTGCCAAATCCCGCGCTTGGCCACATGGCCGAACACGTAAATGCCGCCCAAAAAGCTGTAAACGGTAACCGCCGCCATAAACCAGAAGGCCGGATCCGCCGAAAGCTCGCGCAGCGCCACCCCCGCACCCGCCGACAGCATCATCAGCTGGAACTTGATCTGATGAACAATTGCCGGATTGATAAGATACATCACGCCCACCTGCACCGCCATCATCGGCAGCGTCACCCAGAAGAAGGTGCGCCACGCCACCGCCCACCACAACCGCACGGCCGTGCCCCAAAAACCGGTACAGCACCCCTTGGTGCCGCAACATACGGGTGCGACATGGTCGTGCCCGCAGCAGTCATCTTGCCGGGCGGCGGTCTTGGCAGTTTTGGTCGGTTTGGCTTTGGCCATGGGTTGCTTCCTTTTTGTTACCGTTTATAACATGTCATTTGACATTCCGGCAGGCCCCCGCCTTGCGGTTGGCCTCCACAATCTTCATCAACTCGCGGGTCCGGCAGCTGTTGCCCTCATGCAGCTGGGTCAAAAAATTCCGCTCCAGCATCAGGCTCAGATTGGGCTCGCCATTGGCGCACACGACCTTTTCATCCAGCTCGTCAATGCGCTGCTCCAAATCGCGGCAGGTCTGCATGATATCGGCGGCGTAAGCCAGCGGTGCTACCACCGTCATCACCACAAACAGGCCAAATGTATGCATGGCTCCACTCTGGCGGAAAAACCGCTCGATAGCAAGAGTAGTTAGCGAATTGCCTTGGCGATTTCCGCAGCAATCACGGCATTGAACGCAGGAGTATAATGCACCGTATCCACATACATCGGACCATCAATAGCCAAGTCTTGCAACCAAAGCGTTGGCACTTCCCTGTCAAGTTCGGCCCGACGCGCCGCCATCATCTCGTACCCCTTGCCGGAATTGACATGCTGACCGACGTTTAGCCGCACATACTTCGCAGGAGCAAGGGTACGGCTACCATCATAATGATACGTCGGCACCGGCTGTTGCACGAAGAGACAACGGATTCCGTAAGCTTTGCACACCCCCGCCAGAGTCACACGATTATGCGTCAAGCGAGTCGTGACGCGCTCAAGCTTATCTGCAGGTGCCGCATCAGGCAACGCAACTTCCTCATCCTGCTGGCCACGCACAAGCTTCACCAAAAATCGAGCACTGCTGGAGAACCGCGCCATCTCCATAACCTGACCGCGCAACCACCACAGCGGATCAAACTCCAATGTTTTGGCAATTTGCGGTGAAAGCCAACTTTCATCAGGAACTTGCGTATGATAAAAATCATTCAGCCCATCAACAAATACCGCCACTTCCGGCACAAAACCTTCGGCCAACAGGTTGAGGAAACGGATGCGCTCAATGGTCGAGTAATAGCCACCGGCCCCAAGGTTAAAAACCTTATACTTTCCCGACAAAGCACGTTCCAGCGCAGCCGGAATTGTCTCATTGTCTTTGACGCCATAGCCAAACGTGGTGGAGCCGCCAAACACATAGACCGTACCTTTGCCCCCAACCAACTCCGGCTGCTCATCGCGGTTGGCACGCACGTGCTGCCCGGTCACGTTCATGAAGCGTCCATCCACAGGCCGCTCGGCATATTCGACAAACGGTTTGTAGTAAAGGTTACGGCCCTGCTCGGCCATCAACTGTTTATAATCTTGCCAGTTTTCCCCATAAACCTTCTGCAAGAAAGTATCCGAACCATAAACAAGTTCCTGCGGCTCCACCTTTTGTAACCAGACATAAGCAACAGCCTCACAAAGCCCGACGAGAACGGCAAGAACGAGAAGATTGGTGATGAGAAGCTTTTTCATCAATCCAACTCATACTTGTTCTTGTAATCTTCAGCCAGTTTCTTGTCCTGTTTGGCTTTGTGCAGCACGCAGTGGCCCACCACCAACAGGTCGAGGTCGGTACCCATGAAACACCGGAAGGCATCTTCCGGCGTACAAACAATCGGTTCGCCGCGGACATTAAAGCTGGTATTCACCACCAATGCACAACCGGTGCGTTTTTTGAAGGCGGAAATCAATTTGTGGTACAGCGGGTTGGTATCGGCATGCACGGTCTGGATGCGCGCCGAATAGTCCACATGGGTCACCGCCGGAATATCCGAACGCGCCACGTTGAGCTTTTCAATCCCGAACAATTTCTGCTCTGCGGCAGTCATCTTCTTGCGACGCTTGGCTTTCACGCCGTCTACCAGCAGCATGTAAGGGCTGTCAGCATCCAGCTCAAACCAGTCGGCCACGTCCTCACGCAATACGGAAGGCGCAAACGGACGAAAACTCTCGCGGAATTTCACCTTCAGGTTCAAGGTTTTCTGCATCGAGGGCGAGCGCGGGTCGCCCAAAATGGAACGCCCTCCCAACGCCCGGGGCCCAAACTCCATGCGGCCTTGGAACCATCCGACCGCCTTTTCATCAGCCAGCGCCTTGGCAGTGCTATCAATCATCTTGGCTTCGGTCAGCACCTCAAACCTGGCACCGGCTGCCTTCAAACGGGTTTCAATCTCTTGCTGGCTAAACGCCGGGCCAAGATAACTGCCGTGCATGCCGTCACGTGGCGCCGTTTTGGCTTTAGAGATTTTGCGTTCGCCGCCCAATTCCATATGCCAAGCCGCCAACGCAGCTCCCAACGCACCTCCGGCATCACCGGCAGCGGGTTGAATCCAGATGTTTTTGAACGCCCCGTCGCGCAACAGCTTGCCGTTGGCCACACAGTTGAGCGCCACCCCGCCCGCCATACACAGGTTGGGAATCTTGTATTCCTTGGCCAAGGCCTTCGCCATGCGCAGCATCACCTCTTCGGTCACCGCCTGCACCGAGGCAGCCATGTCCATATGGAACTGCGTCAACTGCTCGCTCTCCGGACGGCGTGCGGGCTGGCCGAACAACTCGTCGAACTTGGCATTGGTCATGGTCAGGCCGGTGCAGTAGTCGAAGTATTCCTGATTGAGGTGGAAGCTGCCGTCCGGTTTGATATGGATAAGGTTCTCCATCATCTTGGCGGCATATTTCGGCTCACCGTAAGGGGCCAGGCCCATCACCTTATATTCACCGCTGTTCACCTTGAAGCCGGTGTAATACGTCACCGCCGAGTACAATAGCCCCAGCGAGTGCGGGAAACGGATTTCCTTCTCCAGCGTCAAAGTGTGGCCGTCACCGATGGCCACCGTGGCGGTGGCCCATTCGCCCACGCCGTCCAGCGTCAGCACCACCGCCTTTTCAAATGGCGAAGGGTAAAACGCGCTGGCCGCATGGCTGATATGGTGTTCGGCAAACAACATCTTGTCCATGCCGCCCCTGAAGCCTCCGGCATGTTTCTTCAATTCCTTCAGCAACATGTCTTTCTGGAACAGCTTTTCCTTCAGCCATACCGGCATCGCGGTCGAGAACGACGCCAGTCCTCTGGGCGCAAACGCCAGATAAGTCTCCAGCAGGCGCTCGAACTTCAAAAACGGTTTGTCGTAAAACGCCACGAAGTCTACCTCATCAAGCATCAGCCCCGCTTCACGCAGCACATAGTCCACCGCGTTGCGGGGATAGGCGGGATCATGCTTCTTGCGGGTAAAACGCTCTTCCTGCGCGGCGGCCACAATCTTGCCATCCACCACCAGCGCGGCGGCACTGTCGTGGTAAAATGCCGAAATGCCCAGAACAATGCTCATGCAATAACCTTACCTTCCTAAAACAACGTATAAATGAAGGGTGCCACCGCCGAGCCATGGGTCAGCACCACCAACCCGCCAAACAACGCCAGCATCAGCAATACCGGCACCAACCAGAATTTCTTGCGGGCCATCATGAAACGGTACAATTCCACCAAAAACGCCATTGTTTTATCTCCTGTTTAACGTTTAAAACTGGTTGCGCATGCTGCCCACAGGGCTATCCTTGCGGGAAATCCAATAACTCGGCGCAGCGGGGTCGGCCTTGCGCTCCATCGGGTCCTTGCCGGCCAAGCGCAGGGCAAGCGCGGTGGGAACAATCGCCACCATATACAACAGCGTCATGATGATGGGGCTGATCACCTTGGCCAACACCAAGCCGAAAGCAAACCAAAGTTTGTTCAGCGGTTGCAGCACGTGGGGCGCGGCATAGGCCAGAACCAAAAAAATCGCCGCCACCACCAGCGCCCATGCGCGCACGGGTGCACCATGCAACAGGGGTAACAGCCCCACAACGGCAAACACCGCCGCAAACACCTGCCCGAACCCCTTGTCCGAACCCATCTGCACCTTGCTGTGCGCTTGGCTTTCAGCCGACATGACGGATATTCCTCTTGTTACAGGCCGCACCCTAGCAGGGCCCGCACAAGGCCGCCAGTCTTTCCGCCCATGTTTTCGGCAAGTTGCCATGGGGTAGCGCTTGTGGCAGCGCAGGCACGCGGGTATGGTGGCGCCATGAGTCGCCAGCCCCCTGCCCCGCAACCCAAAATCGCCATGGTGATCCCCTGCCACAACGAGGCCTCCACCATCGGCACCATGGTCAAACAGGCTCGCAAGCTGCTGCCGGATGCCGAGATTGTGGTCTGCGACAACGCCAGCGACGACGCCACTGCCGCCGTCGCCGCCAAGGCCGGCGCCACCGTACTGCACGAGGCCCGCAAGGGCAAAGGCCACGCCGTGCGGCGGCTGTTTTACGGGGTGGATGCCGATATTTACGTGATGATGGACGGCGACGGCACGTACGACATGGCGGTCCTGCCCAAACTGCTGGAACAGTTCCGGCGCGAACGGCTGGCCATGCTGGTCGGCACACGGGTGGAAACAAAACAGGATTGCTACCGCAGCAACCACCGCTGGGGCAACCAAGCCTTCAATCTGGCACTCAGGGTGTTGTTCGGCTCGCGGTTTTGCGATGTCTTCTCCGGCTACCGCATCTTCAGTCGCGGCTTTGTCAAAAGCTTCGCCACCGACAGCGGGGGTTTTACCATCGAGAGCGCCATGACCGTCCACGCGCTGGAACTGCGCGCCGCCTGCGCCGAAGTCCCCACCGCCTACGGCGCCCGCCCCGCAGGTTCGGTCAGCAAACTCAGCACATGGCGCGACGGCCTGCGCATCCTCTTATATATCTCCGCCCTGTTCGCCCGCGAGCGGCCCTTGGCCTGCTACGGCCTGCTGGCGGGCATGCTGGCCTTACTGGCAACGGGGCTGTTTGTCCCGGTACTGCAAACCTATCTGGCAACGGGCTTGGTGCCGCGTTTCCCCACCCTCATCGTGGCAGGGTGCATGGGGCTGGCTGCCGTGGTGTGCGTGGTGGCGGGTGTCATACTGCAAAGTATCGCCCATACCCGGCGCGAAGCCAAACAACTGGCCTGCATGGCCGCGCAAAGGTTCTAAACCGTGACCACGGCTCTCACCCTCTGGCTGGCGGTGGCGGTGGTTCTCACCCTGCTGGCAGGCATCGGGCGTTTGCTTGGCGGACGCACCATGCCCGCGTTCACCTCGGTTTGGGTGGGCTGGGGCGCCGCTGCCACGCTGATGACCCTGATGGCAGGCGCCACCCCCCTGCCCATGCACCAGCAATTGGCCGCCTTCGGTGCGGTGGGTCTAGCCGGTCTGACCGCCAATCCGCCGACCTGCGACGACCTGCGCCGCCTCGGCAAACTGTGGCTGCTGGCCCTGCCATTGGCACTGGTGTGGGGCCATACGCAGGTGTTCATGTGGGATGACTTCGCCCACCGCCTGCCTTCATTGGCCTACACCTACATGTTCGACAGCCTGCCCGCCGCAGGCCTCCCCCCCAGCCATTCCGACTTCCCCGCCTACCCTTACGCCCTGACCTTGCTGGGACTGGCGGTGTGCGAGCTGCTGGGCGGCTTCGCCCCCACCGGCATCGCGCTGGTAAACGGCGGGCTGCTGGTGCTGTTTGCAGGCTTGGTGGCCCACACCCTCTGGCCGCGCCACACCTTGCTATGGGGCCGCCTGGCCGCCGCACTGCTGCTGGTAACAGCGCTGGCACCGCCCTTCATACCCAAGGTGCTGGTATCGGCCTATCAGGATGCCACCCTCGGCCTCGCCCTTGCCGTGGCATGGCTGGCATGGCGACGCATGCTGCGGGAAGACGCCTACACATGGCGCGACTGGCTGCAATTGGGCGTTTTGCTGGCGCTGGTGGTCAGCCTCAAGCAAGTCGGGCTGGTGCTGATGACCCTGTTCGGGCTGGCCATCGCCGCCTTGCACGCCCTCAACCTCGCCCCACGCAAACAGGCCGGGCTGGCACCGGCCTTGCTCCTGTTCGCCCCGCCGGTGCTGGTATGGAGCGCATGGCGCAGTTACGTGGCCCTCAACATGCCGGGCGGCGAATTTTCCCTGATGCCGTTTGCCGACTGGAACTGGCCGCTCATCCCCACCATGCTGTGGTCGCTTGCCGTTACCATGTGGGAGAAGCCCCTCACCTTCATCCCTCTGTTGGCCAGCACCCTGCTGCTGGCCAAACCGCGCTGGCGGGCCCGTTATGTCGATGCCCCCACGCTGGCGGCCATCGCGGTGGGCTGGGGCTACGCAGGCTTTCTGGGCTTTACCTATCTGGCGGCCTTCGGCACCTACGAAGCCGGCATCCTCGCCTCGCTCACCCGCTACCTGCAACACGTCAACTGGATGCTCTGGCTGGTGCTGCTCGTCACCGCGCAACGGGCGGGGCTGTTCTACCGCCTGCACCAACGGGGCTGGGAGATTGCCGCCATCGCACTCATCCTCACCTTGCCATGGACTTTCAAACACCAGCTCATCGGCAAACCCAATGCCGAAGCCCGCCAGATGCTCGCCGTCGCCCCGCTGCTGATGGAACGCCTCCCCGCCGACGGCACCATCCTCATCCAGGTGGATGAACCCCAAGGCAGCGGTTTCCGCGCCAAAGTGCTGAAGTACGCGCTGGGCCCGCACTACCGCGTGCAAACCGGCGTCACCGGCTTCGGCGTGGCGGGCAACCCCACGCCCACCGTGTGGCTCATCGCCGATGACGACGGCCTCACCCTGCGCGACTGCCGCAGCGAGCCCTGCACCGTCAGCGTCCTTACGCCCGAGGCCACCGAAGCCGAGCCCCCCGCCCCATGACCCGCCCCCTGCCCCGCCAGATGCTCGGCTTCCTCGCCGTGGGGGCGCTTGCTTTCGTGGTCGATGCCGGCACCCTCTGGCTCTTGATGCAAACCGGCTGCCCCGCGATGCTGGCACGGGTGGCCAGCATCGCGCTGGCAATGGTGGTGGCGTGGTACGGCAACCGCACCCTCAGCTTCCGCATGACCACCCCGCCCACCCTGCGCGAGTTCACCCGCTATGCCACACTGGCCGGGGGCGTGGCCGTCCTCAACTACGTCATCTTCAGCGCCTTGATTTTACTGACCGAGACTCCGCCTCTGCCCGCCACCGCGCTTGCCACCCTCGCCGCGATGACCGCCTCCTTCCTCGGCATGAAACGCGGTGTCTTCGGCAAATAGCCGCCCGCGTACACGTCACATTCCGCCATATTCCCGCTTTCTCCATCGCCGCATCCCCGCTATACTCCGCCCATGGGCGTGGGATACATTCACCTTACCTGCAAGAGCAGCTTTTCCCTGTTGGAGGGCATGGTGCCGGTCAAAAAACTGGCCAAGGCGGTGGCGGGCGCGGGTTTTCCGGCGGTGGGCGTGGCCGAGCTCGGCAATCTCTTTTCGGCGGTAGAAGCCAGCAAGCACCTCGCCGGCGCGGGCGTGCAACCCATTTTGGGCTGCGAACTTCCGGTGCTGGAACTCCCCTCCACCACCCTCACCGCCCGCCCTGCATTGGGGATGCTGACCCTGCTGGTACAAAACGAAACGGGGTGGAAAAACCTCGCCCGCCTTGTCAGCATGGCCAACTTGCGCAAGCAAAACGAAGGCGACAGCGGCGTTGCGTTCAACGAGGTGTTGGCCCGTGCCGAAGGACTGATATGCCTGACCGGCGCCTACGGGCGCGGCTGGGCCGCGCTGGGCGAGAAACAAGGGCGGCTGGAGGCGTTCATCCAACCTTTGGCCGAGGCCTTTGGCGACCGCTTGTATATCCAGTTGGAACGCCACGGCACCGACGGCGAAGCCGCCATGGAAGCCAGCCTGTTGGCCTTGGCCGGTAAACTCGACCTGCCGCTGGTGGCCACCAACGACGTGCGCTTTCTCAAACCCGCCGACCAAGAGGCGTTCGAGGTGCTGGTGGGCATCGGTGATTCCACCACCATGGACGACCCCGCCCGCCGCCGCTTTACCCCCAACCACCATGTGCGCAGCGAGGCCGATATGCTGGCCGCCTTTGCTGATATCCCTGAAGCCTGTGCCAACACGGTACACATCGCCAAACGCTGCGCCTTCCTGCTTCCCGCCGTCAGCGTGAAGAAGATGTTCATGCCCAAGTGGGAGTTCAGCGGCGACACCCCCACCGACCAAGTCATCCGCGAAGAAGCCGCCAAGGGGCTGGCCGAACGGCTGGAGACCCACGTTTACCCTCGCTGCGACAACGACGAGGCCCGCGCCGCCGCCAAGGCGCAGTATGAAAAACAATTGGCCTTCGAGCTGGATGTGATCATCGGCATGGGATATGAGGGCTACTTTCTGATTACCTCCGACTTCATCCGCTGGGCCAAAAGCAAGGGCATTCCGGTGGGGCCGGGGCGCGGTTCCGGTGCAGGGAGTTTGGTGGCGTGGTCACTGAAAATCACCGATTTGGACCCCCTGCGCTGGGAGCTCTACTTCGAGCGCTTCCTCAATCCCGACCGCGTCAGCCTGCCCGACTTCGATATCGATTTCTGCCAAGACCGCCGCGAGGAGGTTATTGCCTACGTGCAGACGCGTTTCGGTGCCGAACGCGTGGCCCAAATCATCACCTTCGGGACTTTGAAAGCCAAAGCCTGCCTGCGCGACGTGGGCCGCGTGCTGGGCCTGGGCTACAATTTCGTGGGCCAAATTGCCGCCCTGGTGCCGGAAGGCGCCAAGCCGCCGCCCATCAGCGAAGTGCTGGAAACCGACGAACGCCTGAAAGCCCGTTACGAGGACGAGGAGGATGTCAAACGGCTGATTGACGTGGCCCTGCAACTGGAAGGCTGCTACCGCCACGCCAGCACCCACGCGGCAGGGGTGATTATCACCGACCGCCCCATTGCCGAGGTGTGCGGCCTGTATGTCGACCCACGCTCCCCCATGCCCGCCACCCAGTTCTCCATGGGCGATGCCGAATACGCCGGGCTGGTGAAGTTCGACTTTCTGGGGCTGAAAACCCTCTCGGTGGTGCGCATGGCCGAAGTGCTGGCCCGCAAGAAGCAACCGGAATTCGACATCAACACCATCCCGCTGGACGACATGCCCAGCTACCATCTGCTGGAACTCGGCCGCAACCTCGGCGTGTTCCAGATCGAATCGGCGGGCATGGTCGACCTCACCAAGCGCATGAAAGTTTCCAACATGGAAGACCTCTCGGCGCTCATCGCCCTCTACCGTCCGGGGCCGATGGAATGGATTCCCAGCTACATCGCCCGAAAAATGGGGCAAGAGCCTGTTTCCTACCCTCACCCACTGCTGGAAGACACGCTGAAAGTGACCTTCGGCATCGCCGTCTACCAAGAGCAGGTGATGCAAATGGCCCGCACGCTGGCGGGCTACACGCTGGCAGGGGCCGACATGCTGCGCCGCGCCATGGGCAAAAAGAAACCCGAAGAAATGGCCAAGCAGCGTGAAATGTTCGTGAAGGGCGCCGCGGACACCAACGGCATCGCGGCTGATGTCGCCAACAGCATCTTCGACCAGATGAGCGCCTTTGCGGGCTACGGCTTCAACAAGGCCCACAGCATGGCCTATGCGCTGATTGCCTACCAAACGGCTTACCTGAAAGCCCACTTCCCGCTGGAATTCATGGCGGCCACCATGACGTACGACCGTGGCAACACCGACAAACTGCTCAAATACAAAATGGAGTTGGAAAAACTCGGTTTCACCCTGCTGCCGCCCGACGTCAATGCCAGCGAAGTGATGTTCTCGGTGGAAGAACCGGCAGGCGGCCAAGGTGCGGTACGTCATGCGCTAGCGGCTATCAAGGGCGCGGGCGAAGAGGTGATGCGCGGGCTGGTGGCCGAGCGGCAGGCAGGCGGCCCCTTCTCTTCCATCTGGAACCTGCTGGCCCGCCTCGACCCGCAAGGTATGAACAAGCGCCAGCTTGAGGTTCTCATCAAGTCTGGCGCACTGGACAGTCTTGAGCCCAACCGCGCCCTGCTGCTGGCCAACATGGATAAATACCTCGCCTACGCCCAAGCCAACGCCGAACAGAAGTCTAGCGGACAAGAGAGTCTTTTTTCCGCCGAAAGCGGTGATTTGGACCCAGCCCCGTTCATGCAAGGGTTGGCCCCCGCGCTCGACATCGACCACCTGCAACAACTGGCCTTCGAGCAGGAGACGGTGGGCTTTTATCTCTCCGACCACCCCCTCTCGGCCTTTGCCGAAGAGCTGGACAAGGTGGCAGGGCTCAAGCCACTGGCCGAGATGGAAGACTTCGCCGCCGCAGGCGGCGGCAACTGCAAGGTGGCGGGAATCGTCCATGACATCCGCGAAGTCAAAACCAAAAGCGGCAACCGCATGGGCATTTTAAGCCTGTCCGACGCCAGCGGCCAAACCGAGGTGGCGGTCTTCAGTGAGGCCTACGCCAATCACCAAGGGCTGCTGGAAAGCGGCGAGCCGCTGATGCTCAACCTGCGCGTGCAGCAAGACGGCGAGCGCCTGCGCATCAATGCCGAAGAAATCCGCACCTTGGCCAATGCGCTTGGCACCCGCGCCGAACTTTCCATCACCCTGCCGGATGCCACCCTGCTGCCCCAGATCAAAACCGTGCTCGACAAAGCGGGCCAAGGCCCCACCCGCGTGCGCCTCACTTTGCCCGCCGCCGACGGCAAACAGGCCACGCTGAAAATCCCCCATGGCATTGCCTGCAATCCGAACGTGCTGACCAACCTGCGCGGCCTCGGCGTGGCCGTCACCTAACGTCCTGAAGCCCGCTGCTCCGGCGCCCCCGCAGGCACAACCTTCACCTGCTTGCCATATACATCCTCAACATAGGCGCGGAAGTACGCCGCCAACATGGCGTTCTCGCCGTTGATGCAGGCATCGGTGGTCTTTTGTTCCAGCCAGCCGATGGCAAACACTGCTTGCTGCAAATCATTTTCTCCCTGCAACGCAATCTGCGGATGCCCCAACCGCACTTGCAAATCCTCCGCCGAGATCACACCATCCATATCCATACGTTCCACCTGCTTGCGCACCCGCCAGGCACACTCCTGCCGCTGCGCTTCCAGCGGCCAGCGGTTGAAGGGAATCTTGGTGCCGTGGCACTCCTTCCAACTCAGACACATGTTCGGGTCAGCCTTATCCTTGCCACCTTTTCCAAACGAAGGCACAGGCAACGGATGCACCAGCATCGCCACCGACATGCGCACGTCGTTTGCCGTCGGCGCCGTGCTGCACCCACCGGCAACCAAAGCCGCCGCACCGGCAACCAACCCCGAACAAGCGCTGATACGTTTCATACCCATCACATAGGGCATCGTCCGATGTTTGCAAGCCCCCGCAACACAGTCCCCTCTGTCTTTTTCCACGGGGGAATTGACCGTTGTTGCGTTGCAGCATAGGCTGGCGCCAACAACCAACAACAAGAGGCCCCCATGCCCAACGTGATATCCATGAAAAAATCTTCCGACAAAAAGCCCGCCAAAACGTCTTCCACGCAAGATTCCCCCTCGGCCATGAAGGTGGAGTTTCCAATCCTTTCCGGCACCATCGGGCCCGATGTGCTCGATGTGCGCAGCCTCTACAAAGACAAAGGCGTGTTTACGTTTGACCCCGGATTCATGAGCACCGCCGCCTGCAAAAGCGCCGTCACCTACATCGATGGCGACAAGGGCGAGCTGCTCTATCGCGGTTATCCCATCGAGCAACTGGCCAACAATGCGGGCTATCTGGAGGTCTGCTACCTGCTGATGTTCGGCGAACTGCCAAGCCCCAAACAACTGGAAGAGTTTGAAGACACCGTGCTTTCCCACACCATGGTGCACGAGCAGGTGCACACCTTCTACCACGGCTTCCGCCCCGACGCGCACCCCATGAGCATCCTCTGCGGCGTGGTCGGCGCGCTGGCCAGTTTTTACCATGACAGCACCGACATCCATAACCCCCGCCACCGCGAAATCACTGCCTATCGCCTGATTGCCAAGATGCCCACGCTGGTGGCCATGGCCTACAAGTACAGCGTCGGCCAACCCTTCATGTATCCGGATGCCAGCCTCTCCTACGCTGGCAACTTCCTGCGCATGATGTTCGCCGTGCCTACACAAGACTACGTCGTCAACCCGGTGGTGGAACGCGCCATGGACGTCATCTTCACCCTCCACGCCGACCACGAGCAGAACGCCAGCACCAGCACCGTGCGTCTGGCGGGCAGCAGCGGTGCCAACCCGTTTGCCTGCATTGCCGCCGGTGTCGCCACGCTGTGGGGCCCCGCCCACGGCGGCGCCAACGAGGCCGTGCTCAACATGCTGGAAGAGATCGGCGATGTGAAGAACATCCCCAGCTATCTGGAAAAGGTGAAAGACAAACTCGACCCGACCCGCCTGATGGGCTTTGGCCACCGCGTGTACAAGAACTTCGACCCCCGCGCCAAGATCATGAAGGAAAACTGCGACGCCGTACTGAAAGAGCTGGGCGTTGCCGACCCGGCACTGGAAGTGGCAATGGAGCTGGAACGCATCGCGCTGTCCGACCCCTACTTCATCGAGCGCAAGCTGTACCCGAACGTCGATTTTTACAGCGGCATCATCCTCCGTGCCATCGGCATCCCCACCAGCATGTTCACCTGCATCTTCGCGCTGGCCCGCACGGTGGGGTGGATCACCCACTGGAACGAGATGATCGGCGAGGCCGACCAGAAAATCGGTCGCCCACGGCAGCTTTATATCGGGCCCAAACGCCGGGACTTCGTACCGTTGGCAAAACGGTAACGCCGATTTTCTCCTTGCACAGTGCACGCCAAAGGCGTGACATCGGCCGCCCACGGCAGCTTTACATCGGGCCCAAACGCCGGGACTTCGTGCCGTTGGCAAAACGGTAACGCCGATTTTCTCCTTGCACGGTGCACGCCAAAGGCGTCATTCCATCCCCGCCAAGTCGAAGCAACGACGGCAGACGGACAACTGGAGCCGGAACGAAGTGGAGACCAACGCGAAGCGTAACCAATGCCCGGGGCGCACGTTCCTGTGCAAACCCGCCCCCCACATCTTGTCCAAATCCCTTCTAAAAACACCTCTTTCACAACATATCGTACCCACAACTTTCTCAACCCCAAAACCTTGAAAAACCTCACCTTCACCACCATCTCATGGAGGTGCAAAAACGCCCCGCCACCGTCACCCGCCGTTTTGCCCTAATGGCAGGCGCTGCCGTTGCTCTGACCCCATCTACGGCAAAGGCGAATGACTTCATCGAATGGGCCCGCAATATCTTCGGTGATCATGAAAAACCCTCAGCCTCGCCGTCCCGCGCACGTCGCTCGCAACGCCACAGCCAACCCAAACGCCTGACCGGCACGCCGGCCTTCCAATACTACGATGCCGAAGCCGACAAACTGATGGCCGGAAAATACGCAGGCTCGCTGCGCCGTATCGTGCTGGAATGCCCGAACATCCGCAAAGAACCCTTCATCATTGCCATCAAGCCCACCGACGGCAAACCGTTCCGCTTCAACATGGAGCTGTTGGTCGAAGCCCTCCAATCACCTGATGGCGAGAAGCCATCTCCCCACCTCATCCAAGCCCACGGCCCGGCCATGGCCATGATGATCGTCCAGCACATGCAACGCTGTTCGCTGCCCGGACAGCAAGAAGCCCATGCCGTCATCTATTCGGCCTACCGCTCCGAGGCAAAAAACCGTTCCTGCGGCGGCAACCCCAACTCGCTCCACAAACGCTTCGCTGCGATAGATTGGGGCACCATCAACGGGTGCGAACCCGAGGTCATCGCCGGCGCCTCCATTGCCGACGACATGGCCACCCGCCACGGCGGCACCGCTTATTACCCGAGCAAATTCATCCCCGACAAACGCCATTGGCGCGCTGCCTTCACCCATACCGACCTCGGCACCCTCCGCTTCTGGGAAGACCTGTCGCCGGAAGAGATGCGCTCCGCCTACCAAGAGTGGCGTACCGAGCAACAAGGCCGCATGATTGTGGCCGAAGCACTCCCGCCCCTCCCCGACCAAAAACCACCCACCCCGCTGCACAACAGCACCTTTGCCAATGCCATGCGCGGCATCCGCAAGAATCCTGTTGCCATACCCAACCACACGGCGACCGCCCACGCCAACACCACCTCCGGAATCGGGCAACGTTTGCTTCAATTTGTAACAGATTTCGGGCGCTAAACCCCCGCCACCTTGCGCGCAAACGCCGCATGATGCGCATGGGTCAGCGCTACCGCCAACGCGTCGGCGGCATCGGCACTGGCAATCTTGGCGGTCGGCAACAACACCTTCACCATGTGGGCCACTTGCTCTTTCTCGGCACGGCCACTGCCCACCAGCGATTGCTTCACCAACCGCGCGGCATATTCCGCCACCGGCACCCCATGCTGACTGGGCACCAGCAAGCACACCCCGCGCGCCTGCCCCAACTTCAGCGAACTGCGGGCGTTGGTGTTCACAAACACTTCTTCCACCGCCGCCGCCTCGGGCTTGTGCGTGACAATCACCTCGGCCAACCCGGCGGCAATCACCGCCAGTCGCAAAGGCACGGCATAGGATGGCTTGGTGGAAATCCGCCCGCACGCCACAAAGCGGTACTGGTTGCCCTGCACATCAATCACACCGTAGCCGGTGTGCTCCAAGCCGGGGTCAATCCCTAAAACACGCATCAGCGTTTGCCGTGAGAGGGCAACATCCGCACCAATGTCTCGTCACGGAAGTAGCGGTGATGCACCACGGCGGCGGCCACATGCGCCACCAGCAAGGCGATCAGCACAAAGCCGGCAATCTCGTGCACCTCGCGGAACACTCCGGCCATCTCGGTGTTTTTGGCTACCAATGTCGGGACTTGCCACCCGAACATCGCCACCGGATGCCCCGCCGACTGGCTCATCAGAATACCGGAAAGCGGCATCAAAAACATGAACACGTACAACACGTCATGTCCGGCGCGCACCAGCGGCTTCAGCCATGCCGGAATGCTGTCTACCAATGCCGGACGCCGCTGCGTCACCCACCACAGCGCGCGGCCAAACGCCAACAGCAAAACCAGCACGCCGAAGGACTTGTGCAGCCCATACGCCGTGCCCTTCCATACCTGCGGCAGTTCGTCCAACGTCAATCCCAACGCCAACAGGCCGATAATCAACACGGCCATCAGCCAGTGGAAAAGTTTGGTCACAGGATGGTAAGCACGGGCAACGGCAGACATGGCAAGGCTCCTTTTTGTATGCCCCATTATACGTAACCTTCGCAAAAACGGCATAAAAAAAACCGACTCTTCGGCCGGTTTTTTATGCCAGAAGGTTACTTCTTCTTGGCAGGGGCCTTTTTCTTGGCCGGAGCCTTTTTGGCGGGGGCTTTTTTCACCGCCGCTTTCTTGGCCGGAGCTTTTTTCACCGCAGCCTTTTTGGCAGCAGGTTTCTTGGCCGGAGCCTTCTTCACCGCCGCTTTCTTGGCAGGGGCTTTTTTCACCGCTGCTTTTTTGGCCGGAGCTTTTTTCACGGCGGCTTTCTTGGCAGCAGGTTTCTTCACAGCGGCTTTTTTGGCAGGAGCCTTTTTGGCCGGGGCTTTTTTCACCGCCGGTTTCTTGGCGGCGGGTTTCTTTTTAGCGGTTGCCATGGGTGCAAACCTTTATTGAGGGGTTCGGTTGAGCCCATAACGCCCTTCGTCATGCGCATCACCTTGCTGCAAGGTTTGCATATTGGTTTTGTGTGTCAACACTTTGCCGCGTATTGCCATCACCCTGTGACGAATTCAGCGCACATCACCATAGGCGCACACGGCAAAAACACAAGGCAATGTGCCGCTTTCATCTGCCATCAGGCAGCGTCGTCATCCTGCAAATTAATGATGACATCTTGCACATCGTCATCGTTGTTCAACGCATCAATCATCTTCTCCAACTGCACCAGTTGTTCTTCATCCGTCAGTGCCTGACGCTGCATCGGCACATACGTCAAATCGGCTTCTTCGGCATCGCCAAGACTTTGCGCCAACGCGTCGCGCACGGCGGCAAAATCATCGGGCAGCGTATAGATGCGGTGACCGTCTTCATCACTCTGCACGTCGTCAGCCCCAGCCAAAATCGCCTGTTCCAAAACATCTTCATGGGCTCCCTTGCCTACCGGATACACCAGCACCCCCACCTGTTTGAACATCCATGCCACGCTGCCGTCCGTCCCCACGTTGCCGCCGTTCTTGGCAAAGGCGGTGCGCACATTGGTGATGGTGCGGGTGGGGTTGTCGGTCAGCGTGCGCACCAGCACCGCCACGCCGCCGGGCCCGTAACCTTCGTAGGTACGTTCCACATAGTCGGCGCCCTGCAACTCACCCGTCCCACGCTTGATGGCCCGCTCGATCACGTCCTTGGTCATGTTGGCGGCGCGTGCTTTGTCTACCGCCGCGCGCAGGTTGGGGTTGGCGGCGACATCGCCACCGCCCTGCCGTGCCGCCGTCACCAAGTCACGCAGCAACTTGGTAAACACCTTCGAGCGTTTCTTATCCTGCGCCGCCTTGCGGTGCATGATGTTCTTGAACTGGCTATGCCCGGCCATGAGTCACATCCCTCATCTGTCTTAGTTTCTGCACCATGCGCCAACGACCATGTCCGGGCGTGACCAGCCCCTCTGCCTCATCAAGAGTAAACCAACGCATCGTCAAGTTTTCAGAACTTCCCGGTATGGGAGTCTTCTCATTGAACCGTGCCAGAAATCTCATATCAAAGTGCAAGTGCTCAGGCTCGTCCTTGCGTGGGGGGATGCACTGGATATCAAGATCAAAAATGCCTCCATTACCAACAGTCATGTCCGGAGTGATACCGGATTCCTCCTCCAACTCGCGCAAGGCGACACGATACACATTCCCGTCACCGTCACAGTGCCCTCCAAATTGCAACCATAAGTCAAGCTTGGGATGATGCATCAGCAGCACTTTAGACAAGTCAAGGTTGGCCACCAAAAGGGAACCCGTAATGTGCCCCGGTGAAAAATCATCCCTCCACAGACAACGCGGATTCTTTTCAATCAGGTCAAGGAAAAGACGCCTATAAACACGTTCATATGCCATTAATGGTTCCTCGGTTGGCTGATAGGCGGCAAGCGCCGTCTGAAGCCATTGATGTTCGCCCATGATATTTCTCCCCTTAATAACTTCGCTGGATTCCCGCGTTACGCGTTGCGTTGGTCTCCGCTACGCTTCGGCTTGCGGGAATAACGCTTGGCAAAGACTGTTACTCCCCCAACACCCCACCCACCTTCACTTGGGTAATGGATGTCGCCAAACCATTGTCGCCAACACTTACCACCACGCCGCACAGGGTGCCTTCTCCGGCTGCGGGCTGGAACTTGTTGCGGCCGACCGTCAGCAGGCCGGGCATCACGCTCTCGTAGCTCATGCCGAGGCTGGAATCGTAGTCGCCGCACATCCCCGCATCGGTCAGGTAGGCGGTGCCCTTGGGCTGAATGCGCGCATCGTGGGTCGGAATGTGGGTATGCGTGCCCACCACCAAACTGGCCTTGCCGTCGCAGGCGTAGCCCATCATGCACTTTTCGGCAGTGGCTTCGGCATGCATGTCAATCACCAGCGCATCCACGGTGTCGCCCAGACGGTAATCTTGCGCCAACATCTCGCGCACTTTCACAAACGGACAGTCCACCTGGTGGCGCATGAACACCCGCCCCTGCAAATTGATAACCCCCACCCGCTTGCCCGCAGCGGTGGTAAACACCGTATGCCCACGCCCGGCACTACCTTGCGGATAATTGGCCGGACGGATGATGCGCGGGTTGCCCGCCAGCAGTTCTTCCACGCCACGCTGGTCAAACGTGTGGTCGCCTAGCGTAATCACATCGGCCCCGACGGAGAAGATCTCCTTGGCGGTCTCGGCGGTAATCCCGCGCCCGTTGGCGGCGTTTTCGCCGTTGACGATGGTACAATCTACCGCAAAGCGTTCCTTCAGCGCGGGCAAATGTTTGGTCAGGGCGTTGCGGCCCGGCACGGCGGCAACATCGCCAAGGAAAAGAATGTTCATAAGGCGGTTATACGGGGTCAAACCCCAATGGGCAAGCCTACCAGCAACGGATAACCTCTTTCCCGGTCACCACATACTCCAGCCGCTGGTCGTGGTATTCGGCCGGAAAGTCATCCACCTCCAGCTCGGTATGACACACGCCGATGGTCAAGGTCGGGAACGGCGCCTGCTTGAACGTGCGGTCGTAAAAGCCGCCGCCATAGCCCAAGCGATGCCCTTGGCGGGTGTAGCCCAACATCGGGCAGATGATGACGGCAGGCCAAATCGGCGCCCCACAACCGGTGGGAATCCCCAGCACGTCGGGCTCCGTCCCCCCCTCGGCGGTGAAGATGTTGAACGCCAGCGGATGCCCCACTTCCACCACACGGGGCAACGCCACGGTATGGCCGTCGGTCCACAGCTCGCGAGCCAGCGGCAGCAGATCAATCTCGCTGCCACGGGGGTAATACAGACCCACCACGGTGGGGCCGAACTCGGCCAGCAGCGTGCGCAGGTGGTTGATGACTTTCCAACGGGTGGTATCGCGCAAATCGGCGTTGATGACCTTGCGCCGCAACAAAAAATCGGCTCGCAACTCGGCCTTGCGAGTTTTCAACGAACGGCTGCCGGGGTCAACCGTGAACGGGACAGCAATGGCAGGAGTGGGGCGCGTCAGACGAGGCATAAAGGCAAGATGGGGCAGCATTGCAAGAAATCAAGCCCGGCACGGAAGTTCCAGAAACCGGCCAATCCCGTTCAACTCGCAATGACCACCACCTGTCACTCTAACATCTTACTGCGGCAACAACTGTTCCAGCTTCAACGCCAACGCCCGATGGAACTGAACCACGCTGGCTCCCTGCTCGTCCAACTGGTCGCGGGCTTCAAGACTTTCCGCCGCCAACTGGATGCAGGCCAGCACCAACTGGCGGTCGCGGTCCATCAACGGGTCGGCGCTGCGCAGGTCGGAAAGCAAGGCATCCACATGGGTGGCAAGACTTTTCACCTTGGTTTCCTGCCCCGCCGCCACGCTCAGGCGGTAACTGCGGCCTCCCAGCGTCACATCCACCATGTTGCTCATGCGGCGGCACTTTCTTGGCTATTGTCGGGAAGGCTTTCCATGCGGGAAATCAAATCATCCAACCGCGAAAGCGCATGACGCTGGCGGGTTTTCAATTCCTTGTTCTCGCCACGCAGACGGGCCAACTCGCCTTCCACCGGCATCGCTGCAACCTCGCCCCCCGCACTGTGCAGGTTGGCCATATGGTCTTCCAGCTGGCGCACAATGTTCAGCAAGCGCTGGGTGCTGCGGTTGTCGGCCAATTTGGGCAATGGTATGTCGCTCATGCCTCACCCCTTCCTCATGATTGCTACGCTTGAAGTGTTACTTGAAGTCAGGCGGCGGGTCAACGGTTGCGCGCATCCAACCGACAAGGCACAATCGCCCAAAAGAGACGCCACACCCACATGACCTCCGCCCTGCCCCGTTATGACGCCATCAACCTGGCTGGCAAGGCGATACTAATGCGGGTGGATTTCAACATCCCCCCCGATGCTCACGGCAACCTTGCCGACACCTACCGGCTGGAGGCCCACTTGCCTGGCATCAAGGAACTTTTGGCCAAAGGCGCACGGCTGGGACTGCTCACCCACCGGGGCCGCCCACAGGGCGATGTGGTACCGCATCTTTCCACCAAACCGCTGGCTGAAGAACTCTCGCGCCAGTTGGGGCAAGCGGTGCACCATGTGCCCGACTGCATCGGCCGCATGGCCGAACAGGCCATGGCGGAACTTCCGCCGGGGCAAGTGCTGCTGTTCGAGAACACCCGCTTTCATTTGGGCGAACAGGTCAACGACGCCGCCTTCGTGCGTCACCTTGCCAAACTGGGCGAGGTGTTCGTCAACGATGCCTTTGCCGCCGCGCACCGCCCCCATGCCAGCATGTCGGGGCTGGCCGCCACCATGCCGACCAGCGTGCTGGGCCCCTTGATGCTGCGCGAACTCGACTGGCTACAAACCCTTCAGGCTGATGCGCCGCGCCCCCTCTCCTGCATCATCGGCGGCACGCAGGTGGCCGCCAAGCTCGACCTCATCGCCGCACTGATGACCCGTGTGGATACCCTGATGCTGGCGGGAGCCGTGGCCCATACCTTTCTTGCCAGCCGCGATATGGGACTGGGCCGCAGCCTTTTAGACCCCGGCAGCGTCGAGCGCGCCCGCGATATCTTCGCCGAAGCCGGCGTGGTGGGCTGCCGCCTGCTGCTGCCGCAAGACTTCACCGTGCAAAACAAACAGGACGGAACCGTCACCGCCAAACCCTTCAACAAGCTCAGCGGCGATGACATGGCCATGGATATCGGCCCGCAAACTTGCGAGACATGGCGGCAGGTCATCGGCAAAAGTGCCCGCAGCTTCTGGCTGGGCAGCGTCGGCAACTTCGAGCATTCGCCGTTCGATACCGGCTGCCGCACCGTCGCCGAAGGCTTGCTGGCCGCCGAGGGCTTCACCCTTGCTGCGGGCGACGGCCTGCTCAAGGCCCTCAAGCCCGATGCCATGCGCACACGTCTGCCCCACGTCTCCAGCGGTGCGGCGGTGTGGCTGCATGCCCTGGCAGGCAAGCCCCTCCCCGCCTTACAAGTTTTGCGCCGTTAAAGGCATTCCCATAAAGCAAAAGCCCCCGGAACGGGGGCTTTTGTACAAGCAGTCGCCTTACTGGGCGGTCGCTTCGCCGGCGGCGTTTTCCACCGCTTGGGCGGCGTCTTGCATGGCGTCGGCCGCACCTTGCATGGCGTCGGCGGCGTCTTGCATCATGCCTTCTTCAGGCATCGGGGCCGCTTCCGGAGCAGGAGCCGCTTCGGGCATCGGGGCCGCTTCAGGCATCGGAGCCGGCATCGGGGCGGCTTCAGGCATGGGGGCTTCCATCATCGGGGCTTCCATGGCTTCTTGCTTTTCGTTTTGTTGGTACACCATGTAGGCGCCAACGGCCAGCACGGCGATACCGGCGATAATCAGAGGAGCTTTGCTCATCGGGGTCTTCCTTTTGTTGTTTGCTTCGGGCACGGGCCTTCAGCAGGTTCATGACAGCTTGCCACGTTGCCATGCCAAGCATGGGGGTAGGTCAAACCTCGCGCGCATTTAGGCCCCGCAAACCGCCGCTGTCAATGCCCAGCGCAACAAAAAGGCAACTTGTTTATCAAGGGGATACGTTTCTTACACGATACTTACAAAACCGGACTTACGCGGTCTCGGCGCGAAACCGCGCACCCAACTCGGCATAATGCGGCGCCGACCAGCCGATGTAAGCGCGCTCTTCGTCGGTCAAACGGCGCACCGGTTTGGCAGGCACACCGGCCCACAGCCAACCGCTTTCCACCACCTTGCCGGGCGACACCAACGCTCCTGCCGCCACCATGCTGAATGCCTGTACCACCGCCCCGTCCAACACCTTCGAGCCCATGCCGATCAAGCAATCGTCGTGGATCTGGCAACCGTGCACGATGGCCCCGTGGCCGATGGTCACACGGTTGCCGATGATCAGCGGCCATTTTTCATAGGTGACATGGCACACCGCGTTTTCCTGAATGTTGGTCATCTCGCCCACGCGGATGCGGTTGACATCTCCGCGCAGCACCGCGCCAAACCAGACGGAGCTGCGGCTGCCAACGTGCGTATCGCCGATCACGCGGGCGCTGTCGGCCACAAACACGTTTTGGCCAAGGGTCGGGTGGATGCCTTGATAGGGGCGGATATTTGCGCCCATCACCTCAGTTCCCCGTCCCGCTGATTTTGCCGGTCACATCGCGCGTGGCGAGCGAGATTCCGCTGGAAGCCCCCTCGCCTTCGCCACCGTCCACCGCCTTGAGCATCACTTGGTCGCGCTGCTTGCACTGGGCTTCAATCTTGGCGCCATCGGAAATATGGATGGTGCCGTACACCACCCGCCCGCGAATCACCGCGTTGGGGCGGCACTCCAGCTTTTCCAACACATCCATCGGGCCGTTCACCGTGCCGTCGGCCAGCACCGAGGTGGCAATCACCGCACCGTTGATGACCGCCCCCTTGCTCACCACCAACTGGCCGCGCCCGCCTTCGTACACGCTCACCTTGCCGTCCACCCGGCCATCCACCCGCAATTGCCCGCTGAAGTACACGTCACCACGGATCTGCAAATTGCCGGTAATCAGGCAATGCCCGTCAATGTCACGGGGGTCGATCACCTCCAGCGACACGTCGGCACCGGCGGATTTCCCGCCCGACTTCGCCTTGCTGCCCAAAAACCAGATCATGCCACCTTCCTACCCCATGCGCAGGCTTTAGAAAAGCCCCCTATCCTGTTTGCGCATGGGGCCTGTGGCACAACATCTGCGATGACACGACCCAATGCAATTCAGGGAACGATCGATCGCGATACGGAGAGCGGAGAAGTTAAGGGAGCAAAGCCTCCTTACGCCACAGACGCCATTCCAAGGAACACGGGCCACCGACAATGCAAAGAGTTGGGTTTTGTTCGGTTTTAAAACGTTTTCCAGCAATACCCTACCGTCTTGGCCGCCGCATCAAACACCTTCACGTCAATCAGCCGCGTGGCGTCATCCGCCGCATCAATGGCCATTTCCCCCTTGATATCCATGCTTTTCGCCGTATCCAACGCAAACGATTTGCTATTGCCGCCGGCCTGCGTGTTGCTGCGCATGGCCACGGCATTGTCCCCCACCACCAGCGAGACCCGCGCCGTCAGCTTCGGCGGCAACTTGATGCCCTTGGCCACCTTGGTCAGGTTCAGGCTGTAACTGGCCTTGCCGTCGGCATACTTGGCATCAAGGTTGACGCACTGCACCAGCTCGCGCTCCAGCTTGGGCTTCAACAATTGCTCATAGGTGGCGATGCTCTGCTTCAGTGTCAGCAGTTCCCCTTCCACTTGCGTCAGCTTGCCGGTGGCTTCGGCGCGGGCGGTTTCGGCCATGGTGGTCTTGGCTTCGGCTTCGGCACGGGCCTTGCGCTCGGTGTCCAGCTGGTTTTTCATGGCATCATACTCAACCTTGAACTCTAGATAATCCTTGCGCATTTTCTCAGCTTCTTCAACACGATGCTTCATCGAATTAAAGTCCAACTTCAGCCAAGCAGGCGCAATCACCCCCGCCGACACCAAAAACCCCCCCACCGGCAACGCCACCGCCAACACCACCATACTCCAGAACAACTGGGTGGAAATATGCAGCGTCAACGGCCGCCGGTCGGTCTCGTTGCGCTTCATGATGAGAATGGTATAGGCGGGCATGGAGCGCAGTATAACAGAACGCCCCCTCCCCCGCACAATAAAAAAGGGAGCCAACGGCCCCCTTTTCTGCATAACATACAGTTAGCGTTTGCTGAACTGCGTGCTGCGGCGGGCCTTGTGTTTCCCGTACTTTTTGCTTTCCACCACGCGGGAGTCGCGGGTGAGGTAGCCCAGCTTCTTCAGCACCGGACGGTTGGAGGCTTCCATTTGCTCCAGCGCTTTCGAAATGCCGTGACGCAGGGCACCGGCCTGACCCGACAGACCGCCGCCGTGGCAACGGGCCACCACGTCGTACTTGCCGGCCTGGTCCAGCGCGAAGAACGGCTGGTTGGTAATCATCTGCAGCACCGGACGACCGAAGTAGTCTTCGATTTTACGACCGTTGATGGTGATCTGGCCCTTGCCTTTTTTCAGCCACACGCGGGCAATGGCGTTTTTCCGCTTGCCGGTGGCGTAAAAGCGGCCGGCCTTTTCGTTGGCGGCCTTGATGGTTTGCGCAATGCTCATGTTACTTGGCCCCCTTGATGGTCATCGTCTTGGGTTGCTGGGCGGTGTGCGGGTGTTCGGTCCCGGCATACACGTGCAGCTTCTTGTACATCTTGCGGGAAAGCGCGCTCCACTTGGGCAGCATGCGCTTCACGGCGCGCTCCACCACGCGCTCGGGGTGTTTGCCGTCCAGCTCGGCCCCGGCGAGGATGGTCTTCAAACCACCCGCAAAGCCGGTGTGGTAATGGAATTCCATGTTGTCGCGCTTGTGGCCGGTCAGGCGCACTTTTTCGGCATTGATAACCACCACATGGTCGCCGTTGTCGACGTGCGGGGTAAAATTCGGTTTGTGTTTGCCGCGCAGAACCATGGCGATCTGGGAGCTCAAACGCCCCAGAGGCACGTCGGTGGCGTCCACCACGTACCATTCGTTGTTGGTTTCGCTGGCTTTCAGGCTGGTGGTAATGTCCATCCGGCTGAATCCTTTAGCTGTTCATATCAACCCAGCAAAGGCGCCGTGGCGCTTGTTTATCCCTGCCGGGGGCACTCCAATGAACGGGCCGCCGCAGCCACCCGCCAATTCCCGTCGCCATCGGGGAATGCCGCCTTGTAGGCGAGCCCCCTCCCCCTGTCAAGCCCCTATTCAACAATTCCCTCTTCCACCGCCATCTTCGGCACCGCCATCGCCTTGCGCTCGGGCTCACCGGCGGCCACGTCGGCGCCCGCACCGCCCGCCTGCCGTGTTTCGGCAAACCATTCGGCATAAACAAGCTGCAATTCAGCCATGGTGGAGCCTGCCCACCACGCCAACTTGTAAAGCCCCGGCGCCATCTGGTACACGCCATGGCGCAGCTTCAGGTTGTCCAGCGCTTGCTCGCGCACCTCCCACACCGCGTCATACAGGCCGCTGGCCATGTTCTCCAAATCGTCAAATTCGTCGACGTTGCGCCACACTTCCTGCGCCGACAGGCGCGGCGTCTCTTCGCCCACATCGCCCACATAAGGCAGCGGCGCCAGCAACACCAAGTCTTCGGCCGGAAGCTCCGGCAAAAGGTAGCGGGCAATGTACGGATAATTCTCCAGCACGTCCTCGCTTGGCTCACGCAGCACCTCCTTGGCTCCCAGCCAGGGCATGTCGGCGGACGGCGGCAACGCGGCGGCGTAGTTCTCCACCGAAAGGTACGGCTGGACAATCGGGCACACCCGCCCCTCGTCCTCGGCCGGGCACACCCCGTGCTCACGGTTGCGCGGGTGCAGCTCGGGGAACCAGAAGGTATCGATTTCAAATTCAAACTCCGGCGGCAGCGGGTGATACCCCACATCGGCCATCACCGCATTGCCTTCAATCTTGGCCACCGCACTGATGGGCAAACGCTGCCCCGCCAGCCGCCGCTCCAGCGCATCGAAGGTAATCACGTCAAAACCCTTGCGCGGCACGATCGGGTAAAAACGCCCTTTCATTTTCTCGGGCACCGGCGCCAGCCAGCGGTTTTCATCCATGGGGTGACGCATCGCCTCGTAAATATGCTGCCAGCTTTCATAAAAGTAGTGCAGCGGGTCCCACAATGGGCCGAACAACTGTAAAAAGCGGCCGGTGGTCAAATCCCAGCCCCACAACGCGGGGTTTTCAAAGTGCTCGGGGTGGGTGGGCAACCATGTGCTGCCCCATGCCGCCACGGTGCGGCTGTGCGGCAGGTTCAGGTTGGGGATAAGCGGCAGCGGATCGGCCACGTTGGGGCTGATATAGCCGCTCCCGTCGCTCACCGCCACACGGGCGGGCACAATCTTGCGGGCGGTAATGTAGCCGGGCGCCAGCACCTCCAAAATCGTCCCCACCGGCGCCTTGTCGGCCCGTTCTTCCGCCACCTCGTGCAGCCCGCGCACCACCCGGCCCGGCCAGTAGTCTTCCAGCTCGAACTCACGGCTCACCACCTGCATGCCGTTGCAGGCTTCAAAGGTCGGTATCAGCGTGCAGCCCTTGGCGAACAGGCCGTCCACCCATTCTTCGCCGCCCTGAGCCTCCAGCCAGTCTTCATAATCCGTCCCTTCAGGACGCACCGCCCATGCCGCCAACAAGGCGTCTCCGGCCGCGGCAGCATCCGCTTCGGCCACGCCGTCCTGCTTGGCAAACAGCATCTGCACCTGCGGCAGCTTCCAGCCGTCAATGTAAAAGGTATCGGGACGGTATTTGTAAGGGTACAAGTTCGGTGCATCATACACTGCCTGCACCGCCACATCGTCCGGCGCCCCGCTGGGCTGGCCCACCGGCCCGCGCCCCATGTCGAGGTTGCGGAACTTCAGCAAAAACACCTGTTCCAGCAACTCGGCTCCTTCCATGCGCCCGTCCACCTCGCGGCAATGGCGCGGGAACACCGCCAACGGCAGCCACGGCTTGGCGGGCCGCCCTTCGTCATCCATGGCGGCGGCGTTGTAGGCGTCCCATTCCAGCGCGGTCTTGGCCTCCGGCCCGAGGCCGATATACACCGTCCGCCCCGCCAAATCCCGCACAAACAAGGGAGATAACGGCACTTCGGTATCCACCTCCATCAACGTCAAAATGTTCTCGTCGGTGGCCACGTTGTGCCCGTGCACACAGCCGCGCGGGTCACTCTGCCATGCCTCGCTCACCCGCTTGGGGCCTTCGGTGCCGTCAAACGGGTCGATGTCAAACAACGCACTGCCACCATCCCACAGATACGGATGCAGCCCCATGCCAATCTCATGCCGCCCATACCGTGCCACCATGCGCTTGGTTGGCACCTTGCCCTTTTGCCCCCATGCGTTTTTGTAGTTCAGAACGTCCATATTCTTCTTCTTTTTGTGGTTAAGTCACTAGCTTATATTGAATCCTCGGCTGGCGAAAATCTTGTTGGCAATACCCTGCTTCACGCTGTCATCAACCTTGTCGTCCAGCATCTGGATGATCAACTGCACATGCTGGTTGTAGTTCCCTACGCTCATCAGGGCGGCCTGCTCGTGGGTGGTCAGGTCATCCACCATGTCGGTAATTTGGTCCAACACATTGATGCCAACCCCGGCACTGGCCAACAGGTTGCGCAAGCTGGCCTCGACGGCAGGACGGTTTTTGTCAAACATCGCCGCACGCTTGTAAGCATTCTGCGCCTGAACCTTGATCTGCTTCCGCGTCTTCTGCACATGCGGCATGGAATACTTGGCGTTGATGCTCTGTTGCAGCACACTGTTGATGCCTTCCTCAAACGCCGCTTCATGGATCACGTTCAACGGGCTGTGCTTCTTGTAATCCTTCAAAATCACCTTGGCGTTGTTACGAACATCCACCGGCAAACTGGTATCGGCCAACTGCGCCTGCAGCTCGGCCTTGTAGTCCACATCAGCCTGACGCAACTGCAGGAACATGTCGGCCACCCCGCGCATTTGGTAGAACTGCCGTTTGCCGCTCAACATCTTGTTGAGCGCGCCAACCTTGTAATCGTCACCCAAGTCTTCGCGCATGAACTTGGTCACCGCATAGGCGTCATTCCGCGTCCGCGCCGCCGTGCCGTAGCTCTTGCGGGCGTCTTTTTCCACCAAGTAATAGTGGTCGCCAAACGCCCCTTCAAAGGTGCCGCCCACTTCCTTGGTGGCCTTGCTGCCGGCCAGCTCGCGCATCACGGCGGGAGTCAGCTTCACTTCGCCACCCGCCACCTTCATGGTGCCGTTTTGCACGGTGATCGCCATTTGGCGGTTGTTCATGTACTGCTGCATCGCCTGCATCATGGTGGCGCCGCGCAGCTCTTCGGCACTGAAGAACGCCTTGCTGCCCTCGCGCCCGGTGGCCTGCTGCAAGGCCTTGTAGCCATCGGCGTTTTTCGCCGCCGCTTCGCTGGCCGCCTGCCGTGCGGCGTTCATCATGCCCCTGAAGGCATCCTGCCCCATCGCCATGTTGCCGAAGTACTGGTCACCCTTGGCAATCTCGCCGATTTCCTTCTCGTAGAAGCCCAAGCGCTGGCCTGCCGCCTTTCGTTCTTTCCATTTCTTGAAGCCACCCGCTTCCTGCCATGCACGGGCGCGTTCAGGGCCTTCCTTACCCTCGTTCAACACTTCCTTGATGACATTGAAGCCCGGAATGCTCCCCGCCGCCCCGCTGGCGGTAATCGAACCATAAAAGCCCGACGCCGCCGTCATCCAATACCCCGGCAAACTGGGCTTGTAATCGTTTTTCTTGATACGCTCACCCAGTTCTTTATGACGCTTGCGCATGTCTTCCAGACGAACATCGTCGATACTTTTCGCGGCTGTCTCTTCCAACATGTCTCCGGTGGCTTTCCACACGGCTTTCGAAGACGCCTCGATATCCTTGGCCTTGGGCTGGCCACCATCCACGATCTTGTCGTAAATGGTTTTTGCCTCCTTGGTGTTGTCTTTCCCGTCCGCAACCACGCCGCCTGCTGCCTTCACATCTCCGGCCGTGGCTTCTTCCATTTGCCCTTGCTGCACCGCTGCCTGCTGTGCGGTGGCGCTTGTTACCGCATCGCCATCCTGTCCCGGCGCCTGCTGTCCCAAGCTGCCGACATTCAAAGTCTGCACATCCATCTGGCCGACACTTCCGGCGCCACCGCCACCTCCCTGTGGGCCGCTTCCCGGAGATATGGGTCCCTTGGGAGTATTCGGGCCGCCATCACCATCATCACCATCGTCATCAGTTCTGGGTTTCCTCAAACGATCGAACGCCTCGTTTTCCCGCTCGGCCTGTGTTTGCATATCAAACATCCGGTTTGCTTCTTCAGCTTCCGTCTGCAAATCGTACATGGCATTGGCATCTTCCGCCTCCGCCATAATGCTGTCGGCATTGGCTTCAAAGTCACTTTGGGCTTGGTCAAGACGCGCATTTTCAGCTTCAGCTTCGTTTTGAAGATCAAACATATCGTTTGCAGCATAGGCCATATCTTCTTCTGCAGCCCTCATCTGCTTCTCAAGGGCATCCCTTTCCTCCATATCCCGCTCACGTTGCGCCTCAGTATCTTGCTTGCCGAGCTTACGCCGATTCCACGCACTCAATCCCGCCCCGCCCACACCTGCCCCAACCGCCGACGCGATGGTAATAGCGGCTTTTTTCCCTGCATCGGCAATTTTCTCCGCAGCCCCATCAATCTCGGTAAGCTTCTGGATATTCTGCGCATCGCCGATCTTGAAAATCAGGAACATGGTCATCCCCACCAGCGACGAGTAAATTCCCGCAATCCCGAACAGGAACACGCCTTGGCGGAAGTTGCTGTCGATAGGCCCCTGTCCGGTGAGCGAGATGGCTTTGTAAATCACATCGCCCAACCGGTCGACCAGCAAGAATGTCACCGGCACAACCTTCAACACCCCCACAATCAGGATGCTCTGGATAAGAAGCCCGGCAGCATGGTTGGGCATGGCAATCCCGAACAGGAAGGCAATCGGCGTGATCATGATCACCATCAGCAACACCATATCGACAATGACACGCATAATTTCGATAATCGCCATGGCCACAATCCCGGCAAAAATAGACGCAAGGCCCGTCAACATCTTCCCGATGGCTGCAATAAAGCTACCAATTGCCCCTTTACCCCAAAAGCCGGTATCTTCCGTCAAGACTTTGACTTCGTTCAAACCAAGAGCATCAACCCCCTTGGCCATTTCTTCGTTTTGGAGCTGCTTGGCGGTATTTCTCAAAACAATCGCGTAAATCGACTCCGCCAAGAAACGTCGTTTTTCAATGTCGCTGGTTTTGGCGTCCAAATTTTCCTTGAAGAACTTGCCGTTGAAGTAGGTGATGAAGTTGTTGATGGATTCTGCCGATACCTGCCCCCCCTGCAGCATCGATGCATCCCAAAGTTGCGGAATAGGCTTGCTGCCGTTTACGTACTCGCGCAAGGCCGAAGGAACATTCCACCCCAAAAACATCCCTTCATAAACCTGATTGGCACTGGCTTGGCTGCACCTGCTTGATTGCAGGTCGTACTTGGTATCTTGGGCAAATGTCGCATCAGTGATACGCCCCGGAATAACCATGGATGGGGCTGGCATCGACCCAAGAACCGTTGCAGGGCTCGACGCCATTCTCAGAATTCCTGCCAACGAAGTCCGCCCTTCCGCATCAACATCAGACTTTGGATCCTCAAATGCCTGCTGAACTTTCGATTGTGCCCGTGGAAGCGTGGCTTTCAACAACCCCTTGAAAGATGAACTGGTTCCCGAGCTGCCCAGGTCCGACTGTGTCACCAAGTAATATAATAGCGAATCTGGGCGCGCATGCACGCGCGCAAGCGTCGCCTGCCCCTTTAAGTCCTTAATCAGTTTTGCGTAACTGATGCACGTATCGCAGTTACCCACTCCCGTAACAGGAGATCCATTAGACTTTATTGCCATGTTACGGATTTCCAGCAAGCCCTGCTTATACATCTCTGGCTTGTTCGGAATCGACTCTTCGTCCTCGTATAACATCAACATAGGCGGGACAAACACCGAAAGGTCTTGCGCATTCGTTTTCGCGTAAAAATCTTTAATATTTGCAATAAATGCGGGCAAGCTGTCAGGGGCAACCAGTGCATCCACCCCTGTAGCCGCAGGAGATGTTGTTGCACCCGCTGTCGCTGTTGTAGCAGGCGCCGTTGCCGCAGCAGCAGGCTGCAAATCCTTGGGGAGAGGCGGAATGCCACATTGCGCAAAATCTTTGGCCAGATTGTACCAGTTTCTACCGGCTGAAATAGACGGACTCGACATCAAAAACCGCTCAGCCTCCGCAGCCGCAATCAGCCCCTGATACCCCTGCGACCTGAACAAGTCGGCAAAAATCACTTCCAGCGTGGTGCCCACGTGGGCGGCCACCAACTGCGGGGTAAAGCCCATGACTTCTGGGACAGATTGCGTGGCACCGGGAGTTGCCGCCACCATACCGGGAGATATCGGCTTGTTGATCTTGTAAAATAACAACTGGCTGTTATAAGGCGCAAACAAACAGATGATGGTCACCAGCAACCACGCCGCAATGGTCTTGAAGTTGTGCAGCGCCTTGTTGAAGACGATCGCCAGCGCCCCCACCAGCGCCGAGGCCAGCGCCACGTAGTACAGTGCGGGCACTGCGCCACCGTTGTAGCCCTTGAACAGGAACCATTGAAAAGTAAACCCGGTCAGCAGACTGTCCATCTGCGCCTTGGTCATGCTCAAAAACGGAAACGTCGTATCCGGCGTAAAACTCTGCGCAAACGCCCCGCCACTGGCGAAAACAAACGCCAACGCGAAAAGCGCCAACAGGCGCATGTCACCAAAGCGGCGCGGGCACGTCATAGGTACATTGTGGGGATGCTTCCGCCCGTCTTCAAGGGATACAAAGGTATACCTGCCCATCTCTGTGGCGTTTTGGCCCCGACCTCTGCCCGATGCAATGCCCATGAGAACACGGAGACCACCATACGCCATCACCACGCCCGCAGGGCCTCATTGCGAGCGCCGTGCGGCAATCTCCCCTCCCGTTCATCAACTTTGGAAACTCATTCAAAAACTGGCGGAACGGGAGGGATTGCCGTCGCTCCGCTCGGCGGCCTGCGGCTCGAGCCCATGCCCGTAGGTCGTATCGAGAGTTCTCACCCTCCCGTTCATCAACTTTGGAAACTCATTCAAAAACTGGCGGACGGGAGGGATTCGAATTGAAGAAATAATGCTTTAATTTGATTCAGTTAAAAAATTTTCTAAAAATCCCAAGGCCCCTATTTAAGCCCCCATAACAATCCGCTTTTTACTTTCAAACACTTGATTCATAAGTACTAATCCTTACTATTCATCAATACTGTAGGTTATAAATCATCTCTCGTCAACTTGACGTGCATGCAGATACAGCTCTGCTGTATACCCTAACCGATTCAATTGTATTATTTTCAACAAAATCCCAGAAATCTTCGCTAAACTTTAATCTAGGGTTGAAGGCGATTGAAAAACCACTTGAAGCTAACTTTTTCAAATTTAAAGCTTCTGCAAACCACTCTAGTACATTGAGAGGGTTTGAATGCACGCTGGGCTTCTGTGCCACAAATACTAAATGTCCACCATCACGGTAAAACTCATCAGATAAAACAATAAAACACTCCAAAAACGGCCAATCATCAAAAGTTGAAGGAATACCACCGGGAGTAGTGATTAAATCTTTCTTCCGGTGACACGCAATTCTTGAAAAAGCATATTTTTCATCATCAAGTAGCCCATTATTAATATAGGCAAATTTTGTATTCTTAGAATTTGTAAATTCAAAACTTTCGGAAAAAAATATTCTTAATTATCTCACTTCTAGATGTTTTTTGTTCTAACGGTAACGATGCTTGAGCATCCTCAATAAGTGAAAACGCATAAACACCAAAACGGATTTTTCCCTCACTCATTCGAGTTACCTCTCCATTGATTTCTTAGAAACTTCATCCACCACTTTCACATCTGAAAACCAGAAGTTTTAACTCTCCTCGCACAACAAGTTATTAAGTTAATTCAACGGGTAGATTATATAATAAAATTCAAATCGTAAGTCAAACTTTACAATACTACAGTGCCGCTGTAATCTTCTTGTGTTAAGGCTTATTTTGTTGTATACGAAACGGCATGATAAATAATGTAAAGTCTGCCGTTTGTGACCCAAAGCCAATAATTACCTTGGGTGTTCCGGCGCGTAATGAGGCTCAAAATCTCCCACGGTTGGTATCCTCCCTTCTACATAATCAACAAATTGTTCAGGATCGATATCATTTACAAACACTTATTTGCATAAATGGCTCAACTGACAAGAGCGAAGAAGTCGCCTGTAGTTTGGGGGGTGACCCACGTTATCAGGATTTAAACATTAGTGTGTTATCATCTGATGCCGGGAAAATGGCTGCACAACAAGAAATCTGCCGCCAACGGCAGGGTGAGTGGGTTGTTTTCGCCGACGCTGATACTGAATTGGATCAAAACTGCCTAAATGGCTTGTTGATCGATGCGGAGCAACATCCGGAGGCACAGGTAGTATATGCTGATACTATTCCACAATGGTCTGGAAAATTAAGTTTGTTTGACTGGATGCTCAGCGTTCACTATCAGCAACCTGATGTTTTAACGCATCGTCACTACTTCCAAGGGCGTAGCTTTTTGATTAAATGCCCCGATGTTTTTCTCTCCACGATGCGGAAAGGTGAGGGTTTGGAAAAGGCCTATCCTCGATTTTTAAACCTTCAAGCAGGGCCACAAATTGACGATGTGTACTTGTCACGTTTGATTTTCGACAAGTACGGCGCTGGATCAATGTTAAAATCCCCTTCGGCAAGGTTGAACTATGTTCCGCCCCGCAGCATGGCAGATTACTACCGAGGCATGAAACGCCTGCTTATTGAGATTCATCGGCTGGATATTTTGTATCCTGAACATGCTCACTTACAGCGAGATTATTTCCAGCGCCGGACAATTCTTAAACGTTGGGCTGGATTGACGGCCTCAACCCAGTTGCGTCATATGGGTTACAAGAGCTTTGACCATGTGGTGAGGGGTATTGTTAAAATGCAGATTGCAAAAGGGTATTTGTTCCCAAATTCAGAAACAGAGCTTTGGCCGGAGACGAGGACAACCAAGTCCTTTGAGCAGGAGGATAAGGAAGTATAATGAACGATTATTCAAAGCTTAATTTGGGGTGTGGACAGAGGCCGAATAACAAGTTCCCTCGGCCATGGTTGAATGTCGACCGAGAGGGGGCGGTGGCTGATATAACATGGGATATTGCTGACCTGCCGCAAGCATGGAACGCCACTTTTGATGAGGTTCGTGTTTCCCACGTTTTAGAGCATTTCTTTTTGGCTGAGGTACCGAATGTTCTTGCTGGGTGGTTACGGGTTTTGAAACCGAATGGAGTGTTGAGGGTTATTGTACCAGACTTGGATATTATTCTAAAAAATCTTCAGGATGGGATTGATGCAAAAGGGCGTACAGCCCTGTCTACCACCGAAACCACTCCTGTACTCGCCCAAATATACGGGATTGGTTATGATCAGGCTTCTACGGGGACACACTGGCGGCACCGGATGATTTACAATGAGGCCATGTTACGTTCTATCCTTCTACAAACGGGTCAGCTCACCAATATCACGAGATATTCTAAGGTTGATGATCCTGCCTATGGTTTTGGAATAGTGGATGATTCTCAAAATATCTTTTCACTTGGCATGAAAGCCGATAAAGTAACAACGCATGAAATGATGGGGGTTTAGATGCCTATTTTAACAGATGAACGCCAGAAGTATTTTGCTGATTATGGCGGTATTGCCTTGGGTTTAAATATTGCACAGGAGTCGGCAAACACCGTTCCCATGTTATTTACCCCGCCTCATCAATGTGTGGCGAAAGACGACATAGCAGCTGGAAATGTGGCGCTTGCTATGTTTCGGGGTAAGAAAGTTGTTTTAAAGGCGTCAACGGGTGATCGTGACTTTACCGAACATGCCAAACGCGGGGTTGGTACCTCTCGTAACCGTAAATCTTTGTTGGTTGATGTTGGAACTACTTGGGAGGCTGATGTTCTTCCACAGTTTGTAAATGAGTCGGGTGATGTACGCTCTATTGTTTTGCAAGAATTTGTAGCTTTGCCTGATAATGCCTACGCGATTGTACATGCAAAGGCCGATGAAATGCTGATTGAATTTACTGTGGATGGGGATCGCTTCTTACTTTTTGTTAATCATAGGAATGGGGCAACCTCCCTTGAAACAAGTCGTCATGATGGGGATATGACCTCACTACATGGCCGAATTGACGTAAACCATTTTGCGGCGATGATGCGGGATATGTACAAGGTTGTAGGGTTTGATTTCAATATTGAATGTTTTATGAATCGTAGCTTAGTTTCAATCATTCAACTTCGCCCCGTGCCTCAAGATATACCCCACGATCCTTTAATCACGGCCAAGATTGCCCAACGTCTAGTATTGCCAACACAGCCCCCTTTGCATCATACGCGTTTTGTGTGTGGGCTGGTGGATAGCTATGGTGTTATCCAAACAAATGTAGAAGCGGCTCATAATGTTGGGCAACCTGATACCATGTTGGTACTGCGAGATACCCCTGACTTGCCTTGGGAATATCCTTTTTTTGCCCAACGGGCAGCTTCCAGCCTAAGAACAGTTTTTGTGGATGTTCACAGTGCTTCGACTTTATCTCATGATCCGACGGATTTACCTATGGACTTGGGTGTTCGAGAACATTACCGGCGTTTTGCCGCCCCACGTTTTCAAACAACCGAACTTGTTGGCCGAAATGTTGAAATCCTTATGGACGGGCACGAGGGAGTCATGGATGATCATGGCCGGTAAATCAAAATCAACGAAGATGAGAAAACGTATGACACAAGATCGTAACCGTACCGTGATGATTAAGGGTAAGCAGGTCAATTTCGTCTTTTTGGGTTCGGAGGCTAAAATTCCCTTTGATAAGGTGACAAGCGTATCAGTCATTCCTTTTACGAAGGTTGGGGATGTTGTGGCGGTGCGTAACCCACGCGGGATTGATATTCCTGGAGGGCATGTGCAACAGGGTGAAACCTCCATTGAGCAAGTGGCTCACCGTGAAGTGGGTGAGGAAGCCTACGCCAAAATGGATTCGGTTGAAGTTGTTGATGTTATTCAATCTGACTACTATGGTTCAGCACCCGACCAGCTTACTTACATGGTTATCATGATGGGGGAAGTAAGTGAATTAATGCCGTTTGAGGTTAATGATGAAACCACAGAGCGTCAGATTATGCCCACACAAGATTTCCTTACCGCCTATTCGGGTGGAGATCGAGGTGATATGGAGGCCCTTTTAAAGGCTGCGATTGAGAAACGTGCTATGGGGATGGGGGGACGTTAACCCCAAACCCACCACCCCACCCCCAGCCCGAGGGCGAAGCCGTACAGCACCATAAACACATACACGATCACCATTTCAGGCCGTCCGGGTGGGGGAATATGGGGTTCGGGAATCATCCTACTTGCCTCCCTTTTTGGCTTCGGCCTTCAACTGTTCGTCCAGAGGGGTGAATAACAAGCCGCACTTCTTGGCGATGCTGGCTTGTTCGATAGCCTCATATTCTCCCTTCAACTGGCGATACTCTGCCGCCTCGGGGCCATCTCCGCCTTCCAGAAAGAACAACGCTGGCCAGAACAACACCAACCCCACGCCCATCTGCCATGAGTCCGAACTGGCTTCGCTTTTGAGTTGTTGGTAAAGCTTGCTTGTCCGGCGGGTGATCCGGGTTTGCTCCATGCCAAGCTGCTGGCAGTCGTACTGCTGATACATCAATGGCGACACATCCGCCGCGATCATCTTGTCGGGATTGCTCGCACAAGCGGCCAAAAGACCCGCTATGGCGATTGTGAGGGGTTGGGGGTATGGGCATACAGCCGAGCCTCATTCCGTTCCAGCTTCCGCAAGAAGTCAGGCAATGCGCTGGCATCAAACGCCGCATAATGCCCTTTTGAGTAAGGTTTCAGGGCATCCCGATTCATGAACGTGGCAACCGGGTTGTGCTGCACCAATCCTTCCACAATGGCATACCGGAACACCTGCCCGCACATTTGCTTGAGCCGCCGGGCCACCTCATGGGCTTTCCGCTCTTCCACTTTCCTAATAGCCCCGATGATATCCTGAACCGTCACATCCTTAATGGGCATGGCCCCAAACGCCGGGAAGATATCCCGCTCCAGTCGCCGCAGGTTGTAGCTGCCATGATTTTCCGTCCAGCCAGACACATTCTTGGCGTGCCATGCTCGAGCCACCACCTCAAACGTGGTTTCGCTTTCCAGTTTGGCTCGCGCTTTGTCTTTTCGTTTCTCAAGGGCCGGATCAACCTCCTGCGCTTTCATCTTCCGGGCGGCCATGGCCTTCTCCCGGGCCTCGGCCAACGTCACCAGCGGGTAACTGCCAAGGGCAAGTTTCTTTTCTTTCCCAAGATAGTAGTACTTCAGCTTCCAATGTTTGCCCCCGGCAGGAGACACCAACAGATACAACCCGTCAAAATCGGCCAGTTTATAAGGCTTTTCCTTGGGTTTCGCGGCTTGAATGGCCTTGTCGGTGAGGGGCATTTGGGGGCCTCCTGTTTTTTGATGGGGGCCTAATGGGTAAATTTGGCCCCTAAAAGTTCTGGCTAGGGGCGTTTTTTACCGGATGAAGCCGAACACAAAAGCAGGATAAACCCAAGTAATTCCGCCTGTCTAGTGAATTTCTCCGAATGTCGCTGAATCAAATAATGGCGGAACGGGAGGGATTCGAACCCTCGATACAAAGTTTCCCTCGTATAACGGTTTAGCAAACCGCCGCCTTCAGCCACTCGGCCACCGTTCCAGCTAGGACGGGCGGAACATGCCGCTTTAGCATCGCGCTGTCAATCCATTTTGCACGCTTGGGGCGCACCGTGCATCTTCCGTACAAATCTGCGGTTGGTACATGGTTCGGCAGCCCCCCATGACACCATCCCCAACCTCGGTTACAGTGCGGCCATGAATGACTCCCCTACCCGTCCGGTTGTCGAAACCTTCATGCGCACCCTGCAAAACCGCGTCATCACCGCCTTCGAGGCGCAGGAGGACAGCGGCACCACCTTCACCCGCACCCCATGGCAGAAGGAGGCAAACGCTCCCATGCAAGGCGGCGGCATTACGGCCACCATGAAGGCCACCGGCAGCAAAGCCGTATTTGAAAAAGTCGGCGTCAACTTCTCCTGCGTCCACGGACAATTCGCCCCGCAGTTTGCCAAGGAGATTCCCGGCGCGGCGGAAAGCGACGGCGCCTTCTGGGCCTGCGGTGTCAGCCTTGTGGCCCACATGGCCAACCCCCACGTGCCCGGCGTACACATGAATGTGCGGCGGATAGAAACCTCCAAAGGCTGGTTCGGCGGCGGCGCCGATCTCACCCCCGCCATCCCGTACGATGACGACACCGCCCACTTCCATGCAGCCTTGGCCAAACCCTGCCACGCCCATGGCCCCCACAGCCATGCCCGCTTCAAACAGTGGTGCGACGAATACTTCTTCTTGCCCCACCGGGGCGAAGCCCGCGGCGTTGGCGGCATCTTTTTCGACTATTTGGAAGACGATTTCGACCACGGTTTCGCCTTGGTGCAAGGGGTGGGCGAGGCCTTTCTGGAGGCCTTCGTCCCGCTGGTGGAACGGCGCAAGCACACGCCTTACACTGCCGAACACAAACACGCGCAAAACCTCAAACGCGGCCGCTATGCCGAGTTCAACCTGCTGTATGACCGTGGCACCCGCTTCGGCCTACAAACCGGCGGCAACACCGAGGCCATCCTGATGAGCCTCCCCCCCACCGCCATTTGGGAGTGACCGAATCCTCAAACCTACCGTGCCCCTGCTCATTTCTCCAAACCAGCCCAAAGCCCCCAGAGGAGGAGGACGCAAGGGGGAGGAGGTTCCCTCCTCCCCCTTGCCATCAAGAGTGAAGTTGGCCCACAGGGCCAAGTTGCCGCGCCCGTAGGGCTTTAGGCAACGGGGAAAGCGCCCGCCGTACCCCCACCGCCAACCTCAAGAAAGAACGCCCGCCTCCCCCATCAGGCTTCAAGCACTGCCTCCCCCACTTCCACATTGACAACCACGTCAAACACATGCACAAAGCACAGGCATTGTTCCGGAATCTCCGGCACCATGCTGCCATGTGGCAGAGCCGGTTAATTGGTTCAGGCTTCGCCGCTGGTAAACATGTAAAATACTGGACTCTCAAAATGCCCAACGGCACTGTGAAATGGTTTAACGCCCAAAAGGGTTACGGCTTCATTCAACCGGAAGAAGGCGGCGCCGACATCTTCGTGCACATCACCGCCCTGCAGGAAGCTGGCCTTCAGCACCTCGACGACGGTCAAAAGCTCACCTACGACCTGGTGGAAGACCGCCGCGGCAAAACCGCCGCCGGCAACCTCAAGCTGGTCAACTAAGGCTCATCGGCTTTATGCAAACCGCTCTCACAAGGGCGGTTTTTTGTTTTGCCGCAGGGGTAGCATTCCCGTTATAGTCACACCAATGCAAGCAATCCCCCCCCAGCGTGTCCTTGTTGTTGGCCAAGGTGGCCGTGAACACGCCCTGTGTCACACTCTCCACAAATCGCCTTATTGCAAAAAACTCTTCTGTGCCCCTGGAAACGGAGGCATATCGCAAATAGCAACCTGTTTACCCATAGACATGATGGACAACATGGCGATTGTGGATATATGTCACCAACATGGAATAACCTTTGTCATCATCGGCAATGACGCCCCTCTCGCAAATGGTGTGGTGGATGCCTTGATGGCCGAGGGAATTGATGTTTTCGGACCGACGCAGGCAGCGGCGCGTATTGAAAGCTCCAAGGTATTCATGAAGGATATGTGCGCGCAGGCTAACGTGCCGACCGGGCAATACCAGTTCTTTACCAATAGCGGTGACGCCGTGACCCATGTCCGTAGGCACGGGGCTCCACTCGTCATAAAAGCCGATGGGCTGACAATGGGCAAAGGGGTCACACCCTGTGCAACAGTAAACGAGGCCATAGAAGCAATCCGGCAAACCATGGATCTCCGAACTTACGGCCCCGGTGGTACCAGCGTTATCATCGAAGAGTTTTTGGAAGGTGAAGAACTCAGCTTTTTTGCCATACTCGATGGTACCGGTTGTATTGTTCCTCTCACCGCAGCCCAAGACCACAAACGCGCCTACGACGGCGATATCGGCCCCAACACAGGCGGCATGGGTGCATATAGTCCCGTACCGTGGTTCACCGCTGCTCACCAACAGGAAGTCCTTGCCCATATTGTGATCCCGATTGACGCTGCACTCCGTGCCAACAATGCACCGTTTTGCGGTTTTCTCTATGTCGGTTTGATGAAAACCCCGTCCGGTTTTAGGGTAATCGAATTCAACGCCCGCTTTGGTGATCCGGAAGCTCAATGCATCTTGCCCCGTTTGACCTCTGACCTGTTGCCACTGCTCTGGCTGGCAGCAAAGGGGCAGTTGGCCAAGGCCAGCGCTCCCAACTTCAGCCCTGAAAGCTGCATAACCGTCACCATGGCCACCAAAGGCTACCCCGGTCAGGTGGAAAATGGCTCACATGTTGGGGGCATATCGGCTGCGGCTTCTTTGCCCGGTTCTCTCGTATTTCATGCAGCAACCTGCCTTACCCCCGAGGGGATATACACCGCGCACGGCGGGCGTGTTTTGAACATCACGGGACTCGGGCCGACATTGGATGACGCACACTACACCGCTTACCAAGCCGTCGCCAAAATCGACTGGCCGGAAGGATTCTATCGCCACGACATTGGCCACCGCGCACATAATTTAGAGTATTCTTCCCCCCCTACCGGCTCACATGCACCTCGGCATTCACGGTAACGGTCACATCGCTTTCACCGGCTTCGCCCACCGGCTCGGGCATGGCTTCAGCCATATCGGCCTTCATCATTATCGCCCGCGCCATGTAGGGCTGCGGCTTGGGCATGTTGCCGCCGATATTCATGGTGGCCACCCGCACATTGCCCATCCCCAACTGTTTGGCGATGGCTTTGGCACGGGTCTGGATGGTCGCCAACGCCTCACTCACCAGCTCGTCCTTCACCGCATCAGATGCCTCGCGGGAGAGGTAGAAGTTCATCCCCTGCATGGCAAAGTCCTGCTGCTGCAAGGCTCCCGCCAGCTTCAGCACCGCATCCTTGTCGGCCCCGTCCAGCACCAGCGTTTGTTGGGCCGTCCAGTAAGCCTTCTTCTCGCGCTCATCCTTACCCAGCGGACGCACTTCCGGCGGATACTGCTTGTAAACGTTGTAATAGCCCGTACTGGCCTTCACCGCCGACACCTTCTTGGCCATGCCCAGCGCCGCCTGCATCTTGGCGTTCACCGCCGCTTGTGCTTCCGCTGCCGTCTTGCCGTCACGCTGAATATTCAAGTTCACCCGCACCCTGTCCTGCGTCACCACCTTGCGTGCGTCGGCACTCAGGTTCAGCACCGTCACATTACGCAGATACGCTGCCATGTCATCGTCAGCCCGCACCGGCGCCACCGCACCCATGCTCATGCCGCCCGCCAACAAGGCTCCCGCCAGGGCATAGCTATAAAGGCTGTTATGGATTGTCATGGTCGATCCTTTCATCTTGGGTGTGGGGTTATTAGTTCAACTCATAATCCACGGTGGTCACCACGCGCAGAATCTTGTTCACCTGTTCGCTTTCGCCTTCAAAACCGTCACGGCCCAAAATCTGCACGCTGCCCTGCGTCGCACGGCGGATGCCCCCCACTTTGGCGCCACTGTCGGCGGCAAACTGTTCGGCGGCCTTGCGCGCCTCAGCGGTGGCGGCACTCACCAGCTCTGGTTTCTTGTCGTTCAGCCGCGTGAACGCATAGTTGGGGCCCCAGCTGCTGGTCAAAATCACTCCCTGCCCCACCAGTTCGCCCAAGGCGTTCTTGGCCTTGGCAATGCCCTCCAGATTCCCCGTGCGCACCGTCACCCCGCCGTTGATGGTAAAACGCGGCCCGCCAGCCCCCCGATTGTAGCGGTCGGCATCGCCGTCAACCACCGAAACATTCTGGTTTTCCACCTCGGCCCCTGCAATGCCGAAGTTGGCCAGAAACGCGCGAATCTGCCCCTGCTGCGCGGCAATTTCCCCCTGCACCGCCTTCAGGTCGTTGCCGCTGGCCGAGAGCCCCAAATTCCACGTCGCCAAATCAGCCACGGCAGGAAGCTCGGCCGCCCCACGCACCGTTACCACCCGATCGGCCAAGCGCACACTGGCAATCTGGCTACCCAACACATACGCCGCGCCCACCGCCAACAACCCGGCCAGCGCAACTCCCACCAATGTCCTGTCCATATCCTCCGGCCCTTTCTTCTTGCCCGCCAGCATAACGCAACATCCTGACAAGACGACATAAAAAAACCACCCCGAAGGGTGGTTGTAAGATTCTGTAACATCCACAGGAAACCGCAACGCCTGAATCAGGAATCAAAACCTGGCAATGAGCTACTCTCGCGTGCCTTAAGACAAACTACCATCGCCGCTGGAGGGCTTCACGGCCGTGTTCGGAATGGGAACGGGTTTTTAACCTCCGCCAATGTCACCAGGAAACGATTCCCAACACAGGCGTTGCGTGTCAATAACTTCAAGAAACCAATTGCTTGCGTCAAGGTTGCTGCCGCGTTTCAGATCTGCGGTGCAAGGTAAATTACAAGTCAATCGGACAATTAGTACCAGTTAGCTCAACACATTGCTGTGCTTACACACCTGGCCTATCAACGTGGTCGTCTTCCACGGTCCTGATAGGGAGTTCTGGTTTTGGAGGAGGCTTCCCGCTTAGATGCTTTCAGCGGTTATCCCGTCCACACATGGCTACTCTACAATGCCGCTGGCGCGACAATAGATACACCAGAGGTGTGTTCGCCCCGGTCCTCTCGTACTAAGGGCAACTCTCCTCAAAACTCCTTCACCCACGGTAGATAGGGACCAAACTGTCTCACGACGTTTTGAACCCAACTCACGTACCACTTTAATCGGCGAACAGCCGAACCCTTGGGACCTGCTCCAGCCCCGGGATGTGATGAGTCGACATCGAGGTGCCAAACCGCACCGTCGCTATGGACGCTTGGGTGCGATCAGCCTGTTATCCCTAGCGTACCTTTTATCCGTTTGCGATGGCCCTTCCATTCAGAACCACCGGATCACTATGTCCTGGTTTCCCACCTGCTCGACTTGTCAGTCTTGCAGTCAGCCCGGCTTTTGCCATTACACTCAACGGACGGTTTCCAACCGTCCTGAGCCGAACTTCGAGCGCCTCCGTTACTCTTTGGGAGGCGACCGCCCCAGTCAAACTACCCGCCATGCAGGGTCCCCGCCCGTGTGAGGGGCTGGGTTAGAACTCAAGAATGTTAAGGGTGGTATCTCACCGTTGCCTCCACCAAAGCTAACGCCTTGGCTTCACCGGCTCCCACCTATCCTGCACATAACATTCCTAAGCCCACTGCAAAGTTGTAGTAAAGGTGCATAGGGTCTTTCCGTCTAGCCGCGGGTACCCCGCATCTTCACGGGGAATTCTATTTCGCTGAGCACATGGTTGAGACAGTGGGGAGATCGTTACGCCATTCATGCGGGTCAGAACTTACCTGACAAGGAATTTCGCTACCTTAGGACCGTTATAGTTACGGCCGCCGTTTACCGGGGCTTCGATCCGGTGCTTGCACACCATCAATTAACCTTCCGGCACCGGGCAGGCGTCAGACACTATACTTCCTCTTGTGAGTTTGCAGTGCCCTGTGTTTTTGATAAACAGTCGCCACCCCCATTTCTGTGCCCCCCACCGGCGGTTGCCCGCCAGCAGGGCCCTCTTTTCCCGAAGTTACGAGGGTAATTTGCCGAGTTCCTTAACCATGCTTCTCTCAACGCCTCGGTATACTCTACCATCCCACCTGTGTCGGTTTAGGGTACGGCTTATACGTAGGGGCTATTTCCTGGAACCTCCGAACCGCATCCTCAATCCAATAAGAGAATACGATCGTTTCGATCCGTCACCACCTACAAGCTCAGGAATATTAACCTGATTGCCATCGACTACGCCTTTCGGCCTCGCCTTAGGTACCGGCTTACCCTGCCCTGATTGGCATGGAACAGGAACCCTTGGGATTTCGGCGGACGGGGTTCTCGCCCGTCTAATCGCTACTCAAGTCAGCATAATCACTTGCGATACCTCCAGCACACCTTGTCAGTGCACCTTCACAGGCTTACGCAACGCTCCGCTACCGCTTCTAAAAGAAGCCCACGTCTTCGGTATATAGCTTAGCCCCGATACATTTTCGCCGCAGCGTCGCTTGACCAGTGAGCTGTTACGCTTTCTTTAAATGATGGCTGCTTCTAAGCCAACATCCTGGTTGTCTGAGCAACACCACATGCTTATACACTTAGCTATAATTTAGGGACCTTAGACGGTGGTCTGGGATGTTTCCCTCTCGCCCACTGATGTTAGCACCCGTGGACTGCCTCCCGGATATGCAAAGTTGGTATTCGGAGTTTGGTAAGATTTGGTAAGGCTCTATGCCCCCCTAGTCTTTCCAGTGCTCTACCCCCAACTCGCTAATTCCGAGGCTCTACCTCAATAGATTTCGCGGAGAACCAGCTATCTCCGAGTTTGATTGGCCTTTCACCCCTTACCACAAGTCATCCGAATCTATTTCAACAGATACCGGTTCGGTCCTCCAGATGGTATTACCCATCCTTCAACCTGCTCATGGTAAGATCACTCGGTTTCGGGTCGAATGCAACAAACTAAACGCGCTATTAACACTCGCTTTCGCTGCGCCTACACCTGTCGGCTTAAGCTTGCTTGCTACAATCACTCGCTGACCCATTATACAAAAGGTACGCCGTCACCCGCGAACGGGCTCCGACTGCTGTGTAAGCATGCGATTTCAGGATCTGTTTCATCCCCCTGTTCGGGGTGCTTTTCACCTTTCCCTCACGGTACTAGTTCACTATCGGTCTCTAGGTAGTATTTAGGCTTGGAAGATGGTCCTCCCATGTTCAAACGGAGTTTCACGTGCTCCGCCCTACTCGATGGAATGACATGCAATCACCGCGTACAGGGCTATCACCTACTGTGGCCGGGCTTTCCATCCCGTTCTGCTTTTACATGTCACCCCAATGGCCTGGTCCCCGTTCGCTCGCCACTACTTGGGGAATCTCGGTTGATGTCTTTTCCTGCAGGTACTGAGATGTTTCAGTTCTCTGCGTTCGCTTTCCTTGCGGAATATCCCTTGCGGGATGGGTTGCCCCATTCGGAGATCTGTGGGTCAAGGGTTGATCGCACCTCACCACAGCTTATCGCAGCGTACCACGTCCTTCATCGCCTCCTAGAACCAAGGCATCCTTCGCATGCTCTTCTCATACTTGCGATTACCCCCGCCAAACGGGGGCACCTTGCACGCGCAGATCCGAAACGCGGGCCAAAACCCGGCATTCTGTCGAATCCGCGAGAGCATACCTTGACGCCAACCGCACACAGGCCGAAACCCGTCTGCGTTTGGTCAATTTTGTTGCGTTAACATCTTGCGTCATCAAAGACAGCGGGTGGATTGCACGCTAGCGCAACCGGCCCGCAAGATGCCAACACGGCTATCTTGGAGTTATTGACTTCCTATAAAATTGTCACAGAGCCGGTGCTTCGGCGGTTGCCCGCTTCCGCACCCAAGGCCGGTCGGGCAAATGCCCCCGCGCCGTGGAGTGGGGTATAGGTGACTCCCCACGCCCTGTCAACACTCTCACCCCAACTTTTTTCAACAATCTTTCGCCTCGCCTGCAACCTGTTTCATCACAAGGAAAAAGGGGGCCGCGGCCCCCTCTCCATAATCGCCCCCGTCAACGCACCCGGTCAGGCAACAGGCCCACCAGCAGCATCAGGGCACCGGCAACCATCAACCCGACGCCCGTGCCCGACATCGCAGGCCACACCGCCGCAAACGCGCTGCCGTCAATGGCGCCCAGCGTCACCTTGCCGCCCAGCCAGCCGTCCAGCAGGCCGGAGGCCTTCCACCACGCGTGGCTAGACGCATAGGCCGCCGCGCCCAGCAAACCGCCCAGCACAAACCACAGGGCATCCTTGCGGCCGGTGGCCAGCGCCGTCCAGCCGGTGCCCGGGCAATAGCCCGCAAGAGCAAAACCGAGGCCCAACAAGGCACCACCAATCACCACACCGATATAGGTGGCCTTCACGCTCATATGACCCACATCCACCAAGCCGAGGCTCAACCCGGCCATCAGCAAGGTACTGGCCACCGCAATCGCCAACAGAATCACCTTGGCCAAATGCAGGTTGGAAAGCCGCAGCATCCCCATAATATAGTTCGGGTTGGTGGCCCCCACGCGGTCAAGCATGAAGCCGAACGCCACACCCAACACAACCGGAAGAATCATCTCCATCCTACTTCTCCTTCTTATACAGCATCAACGCGACAGGGATTCCCACGGCGAACGCGCTCACGGCAAACAGGTAGCCTGAAAGCGCGGTCTGCATCATCCCGCTCATCATGTGGCCGCTGGTGCAGCCTCCGGCCAGACGCGCGCCGTACAGCACGATAAACCCGCCGACAAACGCCCACGCATACCGCTTGGCCGTACTGTTCCCAAAGTTGGCACGCCACAACCCCGGCATGGCTTTCTCCGCCGCCGCAACACCGCCGCGCAAGCGGGCCGAAACAAACGCCCCCACCGCCATCGCCAACACAAACAGCACACCGTAGTTCAGCGGGTTGGCAATGGCCTTGGCCAGCTTGCCGCCGCTTTCGTCAAAGTAGGCATTGCTGCTGGCAAAGCCGCTTTTGGCCGTGGCATCGGCCACCGCGATGCTACCATCCAGCCAACTCCACAGCCAGCCAGACGCCACCGCAAACTCGGTGGAAACCCCCACCGGCTTGGCCAGCAGCACGGCGGCAAAAAATACCACCCCCAGCAACAGGCCCCCTTTCAACCATCCAAACATAGACAGGCTCCTTTTGTTTTAGTATTATCTAAATCGAGAATAAAGGATTCCACCCCCGTGTCAAGCGCCATCAACCCCCAAGCCGCCGCACAGGCCAGCAACCTTCTCAAACACATGGCCCACAAGGGGCGCCTGCTGGTACTATGCGCACTGGGCGATGCCGAACACACCGCCGGCGAACTCGCCGCCCTCACCGGCCTCACGCCTTCGGCGCTCTCACAACACCTCGCCCGCCTGCGCGAGGCAAACCTGGTCACCGCCCGCACCCGCCACCGCCATCGCGTCTATACACTGGCCTCTCCCCACATCCGCACGCTTATCAGCACCCTGAAAACCATCTACTGCCCACGCTGACCCGCCCCCCACCGGGAGCGCTAAGAGCGCCCGCCACCACCCGACTGCATGTCCGCCGCCACCAAACGCAACGCCCGCCGCACTCCTTCATCCGTCAAATCGCGCTCCCGCGGCATCCCGATATACGGCCACGCATCGGGGGCATGCTTCTCCACCATACCCGCTCCCTTACATGCACACAGCGCATTGGCGCGCCCCCACGCCCGCGCATAGACAAGCCGCGCCTCCAAAGCATCCAACCCGGTAAAGCCTCTTCCCATCTTATGAACCTCAAAGATATCCACCCGACTCGCCAGCACGTTCCGTGCCGCGTCAAACGCTCCGAAATCTCTCATCCACGCACGGTTCGCCCTCAGCCAGCCAACCTTCACTCCCTCCACACGGTCACGCAGCCAAACCCCGATATCCATGCCATTTTCCATGCCCGGAAACCTACCCCCTTCCCCAGCCCTCTGTCAACTTGCCGGCACTTTTAAAACAGCACCGCCTTCATCACATCGCCGAACCCCCAGCCACTGTCTTGTTGCGCCACCGCGCCCACTTCCTCCACCCGAGAGGCCCGCGCCCGCGTTTGCGCAAAAGCGATGTTCCCCATCCCGCTCACCAGACCCAACTCGTTCACCAGCACCGGCGTAAAATCTTCCTCGGTGGGCATGTTGCGGCATTGCGGGTGCCCGGTGCGGTACAACTCGGCTTTCACCACCTCGCCGGTCCGCAGATGCAGCACCATCTCGCGTTCGGCCACCAGACCTTGCAGGCGGTCAGCCCCTTCACCCACCCGCACGCTCTGCAACATACCGTAATTCTCCTGCGCGGTACGCAAGGCGTCGGGTGGACAGGCCCCCACCCCGTTCATCGCGCGCATGGCAAGGCCGGTGGTGCAGCCACTCACCAGCACCGCCACCAGCAGCACACACCACAGGGAACATGTCATCGGTTTCATCTCAAGACAACACTACACCTCTCCCTGCCTGCTCCGCCCTATCCTCCACGCAACAGCAACGCCACCCAGCGACATCCCCGCCACACCTTGCCGCACATACATGGAAAATTATTTATATTTTACTTAAATTAAACGAAGTAAATTAAACTTACTGCGCAACACCATCCATCAAACTGTGCAACTCGTCCGTCTGCTTCACCACACCGCCCGCCGGTGCGGCCGGAGCCGCCACCGCCTTGCCGCCGGTGGTGCATGACAACAGGCGGATATCATACCGCGGATGCTCCAGCCCCGCCACCTCCGGATAGACGTTGAACATCCATCCGGCAAAGATGCCCTCGCCATCCAGCGTACTCACATCCAGCCATGCCACGTCTTGCCCGGGCACGCCGTCCACCCCGCGCACGCACTTGCGCAGCACCACCTGCACCGGCAGGTTGCTTGAAAAACTGTTTTCCACCAGCGTCACGTCGCGCACGCGGTTGGTGTTCTTGTCCAAAAGCCTGATACGCGCCGCCCCGGTATCCGCCAATGCACCCCCGGCCACCAAAACAGCCAGCATCACCGCAAGCGCCCGCAACATCATGCGCCTTCTCCGGCCAACATGTCGCGGATACCCCGCAGCTCCTTCACAAACGGCCCCATGCCGCAACCGGCCTGTTGCAGGTCTTTCTTCTTGGCCTTGGCAAGGTACGCTTGCACACCGCGCACCGCCATGCCTTGGTCATACAGCAAGGTCTGGATAAGCCGCAGCAACGCCACGTCTTCGGCCTTGTAATAGCGCCGCCCGCCGCTTTTCTTCATCGGTTTCAGCTGCGGAAACTTGCTTTCCCAAAAGCGCAGCACATGGGTGGCCACACCAAGCTCGACCGCCACTTCGCTGATGGTGCGGTAGGCTCCGGCGCTTTTGCTTTCGCGCTTCACGTTGGGTGGCGCCACCTTGGTGCGCCCCCCCACCTTCAGGCCACCGTTCTCGGCGGTCGTGGCCGTGGGCACAAAGTCAAACAGGTCGTTCACCGCCGCCATGCCGAACAGCCTTACTTGCCGTTCATCTTGTCTTTCAGGTTGTGCGAGGCCTTGAACACCAGCACCTTGCGCGGGGTAATCGGCACTTCTTCGCCGGTCTTGGGGTTGCGGCCCATGCGCGCGCGTTTGCTGCGCACGGAAAAGGTGGCAAAGTTGGAAAGCTTCACCGTCTCTCCCCGGCCAACGGTCTTGATGATTTCCTCAAAGGTGGCATCCACCACTTCGGCGGCCTCCTTGCGCGAGGTGCCCACCTCGCGGTACACGGCGTCGGCCAAATCCATGCGGGTCAGGGTTTTGCTGCTCATTGAAGTATCCTCCATTCATTCAGACAATCTGCGGTTTTGGCAAGGGAAACCTCCCTCGCCGAGAGAGCCAACCACCCCCCTCTCAACATCCGGCAACCTACGCGTTCCCCCGCCCAAGGTCAAGAATGCAGAACACAATTTCCCTGCCAAAATCACACCTTGTAAGGTAACCACGCACCTACCACCGTACAACCGCACTCCCCCAAGAGAGCCCCGCGCCAAACGCCTGCATCAACACGATGTCACCGCGCGCAATGCGCCCATCCGTCACCGCCGCATCCAGTGCCAGCGGAATGCTCGCCGCACTGGTGTTGGCGTGCTTGTCCACTGTCACCACCAGCTTGTCGGCCGCGACCCCCAAGGCATCGCGCGCCGCCTCCAAAATCCGCACATTGGCCTGATGCGGCACCAGCCAATCCACATCCCCAAGCGCCAACCCCGCTTGCGCCAACACCGGCGGCACCTGCCCCATCTGCCGCACCGCCTGCTTGAACACCTCGCGCCCCTGCATCACCACCACGCCCGCCGTCTGGGTGGAAGACACCCCGCCGCTGCTCTTCAAACACCCCGCCTGCGTGCCGTCCATCCCCAGTTCCACCGCCAGCAGCCCCTGCGGTGCCGCATCACCCGTCAATCCCTTAACTCCGTCATCCGTACATCCCATCACCACCGCCCCGGCCCCGTCGCCAAACAGCACGCAAGTCCCCCGGTCGTTCCAGTCCACTACACGGCTGAAGGTCTCCGCCCCAATCACCAACGCATGCTTGCCCATGCCCTGCGCCAACAAGCCCTTGGCGGTGGCCAAGGCCATAATGAACCCGCTGCACGCACCGTTCACGTCCAGCGCCGCACAGGTGGTCGGCGCCCCAATCGCGCCTTGCACCAACGCCGCCACACTGGGGAAACTCAAGTCCGGCGTACACGTCGCCACCACAATCACGCCAACATCTGCCGCCGCAATCCCCGCCCGTTCCAACGCCTGCACCGCCGCATCCCGCGCCAGCGTAAAGGTGCTTTCATCCTTTTCACAGATATACCGCTGCCTGATCCCCGTCCGCGAGACAATCCACGCATCGTTCGTCTCCACACCCCGCGCCACCAAATCGTCATTGCTCACACAGGTTCGCGGCAACGCCGCACCGGTAGAAAGAATCGGAAAGTTCATCGCCATCCCCTCCTTCTCGCACAGCCCGACCAAATTGTCATCCTTGCGAAAGCATGGGTCTTGATCAAACGACCAAATTGTTTGTACGGCAAGAGGGGGGGGTAAGGGGGGGACGAAGCCCCCCTTGCGCCGAAGGCGTCATTCCAGCCCCGCCAAGCCGAAGCAACGGCAACTGACGGACAGCTGGAACCCAATGCCCAACGCAAACGTTCCCGTACAAAAACAACCATAGAAAAAATCCCTGCTTTCGCAGGGATGACAAACCTCGCTTTCGTCATTGCGGGCCACAAGGCCAAGCAATCTCCCGAAGTTTACTCGGCAGCTTCAACCACCGCTTTCGCAGCCTTCACCTGCACACCCTTGTACCACAGGCTGCCGTCTTGCTCCTTCACCACATGGTGACGCAGGCCCAACGTGCCGGTCTTGGGGTTGGCGGCAATCGTGCCGGTTTGCGCTTCAGCCTGACGTTGCTGACGCATGCCTTTGCGGCTGGGACTGGTTTTCTTCTTAGGTACGGCCATGGTCGGCTCCTTCCTTCAAAAATCTGGTTAACAGGGCGCCTCTTACCCCAACTTGCCCCCCCGCGCAAGACTTATTTCATCAATTCTCCCTCTCCCCGCAATACCACGACACCCCATTGTCACGCCTTGCTCCCCTGTCATATAGCCCCACATCAAGTCCGGGGGAAACTCCGGCCATATCCATTACCAATCTACCAAATCAGGCCGCAGGCCTTCCATCACGGGCGCCAGCCCGTCATGCCCGCGCAGGCGGGTACCCACGTTACACGTCACGCCAAAGGCGTTCCATCTTTCGAACATACCAACATCGAACACTCGAACATCGACATCCCCACCCACGCCACAGGCATTCCACCTGCCAACATCCCTTTACTAACATCCAACATCCTCTTACACTCCGCCCCATGAAACACCTCATCCTCGCCCTCACCCTTGCCGTGGCCGCCACGGCCTGTACCGAAACCGTCTCCACCCACGGCCAAATCATCCTGCCCAGCCGCCTCGCGCAGGTGCAGCCGGGGGTCTCCACCAAGTCCGACGTGCAATACCTGCTGGGCAGCCCCAGCACCACCGGCACCTTCAACGACAACCGCTGGTACTACCTTACCAGCACCTTGGTTAGCGAACCTCTGTCTCCCAACCAACTCAAGGCCCGTAAAGTCATCGCGATCGACTTCGACCCCTCCGGCACCGTCGCCGGCGTGCAAACGCTGGATGAAACCGCCGGCAAACCGGTCACGCCGGATACGGCGGAAACCGCCACCCACGGCCAAAGCCTCGGCGTGCTCGACTCCATGATGCAAAACGTCGGCATGGGCGGCTTTTAACCCGCCTCCCCTGGCATGCGCCCTAACAATCTACAGCCCGCAGGGCCGTCATTCCGACACAGGCTGGAACCCAGGGCGAAACCCGTGTAGCATGACCGACATGACGCGCTTCCCAAACCCTCCCAACCACGCCCAATCCGGCGCCCTCTTCGGGCTGGATGCCCGCCTCGCCCTCGCCATCTTCGCCATCCTCACCGTCATGGCGGGCTACGTGGCCTATGGCCGCATCGGGCTGGCCAAAACCGCCGCCCTCGTCAGCGAGCTGCAAAGCATCAACCAAGCCCTCGCCGCCTACCAAACCGATATGGGTACCTTCTACCTCTTCACGCTGGATAAGGCTCCGGACGACACCGGCGCCACCGATCTCGAGGCCCTGTGGGACAAATCCAAACTGCTCCCCGGCTTCCAACACCTCTGGAACGGCCCCTACCTCCACCGCGAAACCCGCCAGCACCCCTACTTTGGCCGCTTCACCATCTTTTACGGCCAGTCCGACCGCCAAACCACCTGCACCATCGATAGCGACTGCTACGTCTGGCTGGCACTCACAAAAGTACCCGCCAACGTCTGGGACGACATCAACAAGGCACTTGACGAAGACGGCGGCAAGCAGCCCGAGCCCGCCGACGCCCGCACCACCTCGGGCCTTATCCAAGCCGATGCCGCCACCGACCCCCGCACCCTCATCTACCGCACCGTCTCACGTTAACCGTACAATAAAGACAGCGTCTCTCCCGCGAGCCGGAGCGTAGCGGAGACCAACGCAACGCCTAACGCGGGAATCCGGAAAATTTGAACCAACGCCCCATAGCTTCTGGCCTCTCCAGCAAAACCCATGTACCATCTCCTTATGAACACATCCTTTTCCCAGCACTCCGAAAGCGGCGCCCTTTTCGGACTCGATGCCCGCATCGCCCTCGCCATCTTCGGCGTCCTCTCGCTCGTCTCGGGCGCAGCCCTGCTGGCGGGGCTCGACAGCTCCCGGGCCAAGTCGCTGGCCACCGAACTCTCCGACCTCGGCAAAGGCATCGAAGCTTTGCAGTACGACTTGCGTGACGATATTTTCACCGTTGCCACCGTCCCCAACGGTACCGAAGCCTTCCGCACCCTGTTCGATAAAGAAGCCGTCGCCGAAACCGGCACATGGCGCGGCCGCTGGCTGGGCCCGTACATTACCTTCACCGGCACCCAACACCCCCGCTACGGCGCCATGTCTCTGGAAAAACACCCCGCCGTCCACAGCCAATCCTGCGGCGGCGACGACACCTGCTACCAGTGGGTGGTCTACGGCAATGTCAAACCGTCCATCAGCGCCGAGGTCAACACCATCATCGACGGCCCGCACGAAACCACGCCGGAAAACCAGGGCCGCCTGCAATGGGACGACGGCGGCGACGACACCGGCATCCTTTACTACCGCGCCGCCAAAGCGCTCACCACAGAAGAACGTTGACAACCCCGCCCTAATTGTATACCAACAGCGCCATGAACCTGAAACTCCGCTCCTTCGCCATTTCCCTCACCGCGATGACCGCGCTGATCCCCAACCTCGGCGCCGACACCGCCCCGCGCCTTGATGCCACCCTGCTGGCCAAGGGCCTTGCCCAGCTTGAAGATCACCTCCCCCAACTCCCCGATGTTGACATCGGCACCCCGACCATTGAAGACACTGGCGCCGCCACCCAAAGAGACCTGCAACAAACAGCCAAGCTAGAATTCCCCACCCCCGTCATTACCAACCTTACCCCGTCCAACACATGTCCGGCACTCACCACCGCCCTCAATCACATCAACATAGCCTATGCCCAAGCCCAAGAATTCCGGGCCAACCGCGCCATGGAAATGCAGCAAATCCGTACCACGACTTTCAACCAAGACCTCCCCAAGCCTCTGCTTGGTTACATCTCCGCCGCCATCCGTAACCGCATCGTTTTCGATCCCGACCTCCCCGCCATTAACAAAGGCCTTCACGACTACTTCACAGAACTGGCCCGCAATGCCCGCACCGCCGCCAATGACTGCCTCATCCGCGACGGCAAAATGATGTAGCCCCACGGCCCGCAGGGCCGTCATCCCCGCGTAGGCGGAGACCCACGTTACAAATCAGGCTGAAAACCTTCCACTGTCATCCGGTTGAAGAACGGGATCCACGACCAACCTACAAACCACGCCGCAGGCGTTCCATCTTTCGAACATTCGAACATACCAACATCGACCACTCGAACATCGACACACGCCCCCACGGCCAAAGGCCGTTCCACTACACTCCCCGAATCTTCCCCGCCACCCTATCCAGCACCACATGCACAAAGCCCACCTCGGCGGGCTTGCTGGCAAAACCCTTGGCAATGTTCAGAAACTCATTCACCACCACCTTCACCGGCAGATCGGGGCGCACCGAAAGCTCGGCACAGGCCGCCCACAACAACGCGTACAACACGGGGTCCAGCCGCTCCAGCGGCCATTCGTCCAGCATGTGCGCGCCAATCAATTCCCGATACCGCACCGCCCCCTCGCCTGCTTCCGCCACAATCTCGGCAAACAGCGCGGCATCGGCCTTGCGGGCTTTCACGTCGGCCAAAAATTCCGCCGCCACCTCATCTACCGGCTCGTTCATCTTGCGCGCGGCAAACAACACCTGCACCGCACACACCCGTGCTTCGGTGCGGCGGTCGCCGCTCAGGCTGGCCTCGGTGGCCGGAAACGCGTCATCGCCTTTTTCCCAATCGGTTTCAGGCAGGGGGATATCAAACAGGTTCGTGCTCATACGCGCATAAGCCCCAACTCAGCGGGCCTTGTCAATAAGACGCAGGAAGTCTTCCGGATTATTGAACTCATTATACACCGAGGCGTAACGGATAAACCCGATAAAATCGACCTTCTGCAAATGTTCCAGCACCGCCTGTCCCACCTCGCGGCTGCCCACCTCGCTTTTGCCGTGCTCGGTCAATTGCTGCTCAATCTCGTTCACCATGCGGGCAATTTCGGTCTGCGGCACGGGGCGCTTCCTGAGCGCGGTCAACAGGCTCTTGGTCAACTTGTCGCGGTCAAACAACTCCCGCCGCCCATCACGCTTGGTCACCACCACTTGCTGCACCTGGAACTTCTCAAACGTGGTAAACCGCCGCCCGCAGCTCTCGCACTCACGGCGCCGCCGGATGGTCTTGCCATCGTCGCTGGGACGACTGTCCTTCACCTGCGTATCGTCGTGGCCACAAAACGGACATTTCATGGCGTCACTTTGCCTACAACCCCAACATCTTGTCCATACGGCCACCCCATACCCCCAAGCCCCCTGCGGCAACTTGCCCACACCCCACCCGGCCGATTTGCCTTACCGCTTTTGTTGCCCTATACTCCCCCCGCAAAGGAGACCCTTTGCATGCCCCGCACCATCAAAAACGCCCTTCTCGCCACCGGCTGCGCCTTCGCCCTCGCGTCCTGTGCCGACTCTCAAACCGCCGAAGCCCCCACCACCCCGCAACAGGCCTGCCAGACCATCCACCAGCAGTTTACCCACAATATCAAGCGCATCAAGGCATTGCTGGAGAGAACGACCGCCCTCGACCAAAAGGCCCAGGCCCCGTCGCAAAATGCCTTCCCCTCCGAGCAAGACATCAAAGACTACCTCATTGCGGTCAACGCCACGGGCTCCAACATGCACCACGGCAACCCGACAACCCGCGATGCCTTCGCTGAAGATATCAAGCTTTGCTTCAGCCAGCCGCAACCGGCAGAAACCCCGTCGGCCACCACCCTCTCGCAAGCCACAACACGCTAGGCCGCCTGCGCCACTCCTGTCGTCATCCCCTCATAAATCGGGAACGCCGCGCACAACGCCGCCACCCTGGCTTTTACCTTGGGCGCGGTAACGTCCAGCGTGCCAGCCGCCATCGCCTGCACCATCTCGGCAATCAGGGCGCCAATCTCGGCAAACTCCACCTCGCCAAAACCACGGGTGGTGCCCGCAGGCGTCCCCAACCGGATGCCACTGGTGTTCACCGGGCTTTCGGTATCATAGGGCACCATGTTCTTGTTGCAGGTCAAGCCCACTTCGTCCAGCGCGTGCTCCACCGCCTTGCCGGTCAACTTGAGCGGACGCAAATCCACCAAGCACAAATGGTTGTCGGTGCCACCGCTCACCACGCGCACGCCACCATCCTGCAACGCTTTCACCAGCGCCACGCAGTTGGTCTTTACCTGCTTGATGTACTGCTTGTACTGCGGCTGAAGTGCCTCGCCAAACGCCACCGCCTTGCCCGCAATCACGTGCATCAGCGGCCCACCTTGGAATCCCGGGAACACCGCACTGTTCAACTTTTTCGCCAACGCTTCATCGTTGGTCAAAATCATCCCGCCGCGCGGCCCGCGCAAGGTTTTGTGGGTCGTCGTCGTCACCACGTCGGCGTGGGGGAACGGGCTGACATGCTCACCCGCCGCCACCAATCCGGCAATGTGGGCAATGTCGGCCATGAACTTGGCACCTACCCCATGGGCAATCGCCGCCATCCGTTCAAAATCAATCTCGCGCGGGTAGGCACTGGCCCCCGCGGTCACCAATGCGGGCTTCACCTCGTTGGCCACCCGCTCCAATTCGTCATAGTCAATCGTCTCGCTGTCTTGGCGCACGCCGTAAAAGTGCGGTTCAAACCACTTGCCGCTCATGTTGGCGGTGTGGCCGTGGGTCAGGTGCCCACCTTGGTCCAAACGCAAACCCAAAATCTTGTCCCCCGGGTTCAACAGCGCAAAAAACACCGCTTGGTTGGCTTGGCTGCCGCTGTGCGGCTGAACGTTGGCAAACTTGCAGCCGAACAATTGGCACGCCCGTTGCCGCGCCAATTCCTCCACCGCATCGGCGGGCGCACAGCCACCGTAATAGCGCTTGCCGGGGTAACCTTCGGCGTACTTGTTGGTCAGCACGCTGCCCTGTGCTTCAAGTACCGCCTTGCTGACGATATTCTCGCTGGCAATCAGCTCAATGCTGTCGCGCTCACGCTGCAACTCGGCAGCAATCGCCTGCGCCACGCTCTCGTCTTTGGCCACGCCCTGCGTAAAAAATGTACTTGCCATGCCCTGTTCCTCCTCTTGATACGCAAAGAACCTACCACAGCCACCATCAAAGGGCAGGCCCCTGCCCGTCTTCATATCACTCAGGACGCACCGGCACCCGCGCCAACCTCTCCAAGCGCTTCACCCTCCGTTCCAATGGCACAAATCCGGTTTCCAAAAACACCCTTACCAGCCGCTCCATCTTGTCGTTGGAAAGGTAATGGCTCGGCAGCGTCAACACGTTGACGTCACTGGCCTCACGGTCGTGCTTCAATACATCTTCATCAAATCCCACCACGGCACGCAACCCGTCAAACCTGTTGGCCCTTACAACCGGAAGCCCGCCGCTCATGCACAGCAAAATCGCCCGTTCGGCCTCTCCCGCAATCACCGCCCCGCACGCCGCATCCACATAGTCAACCAACCCATCGTCCGGCAGCAGGGAAAACGTTCCTTTGTCCAGCACCTCATGCCCCTGGGCCTGCAACACCTGCATCAGCCACATCTTGGCCGGATATCCATAATGATCGCACGCAAAAGCAATTTTCACCGCCCAACCTTAACCAAAGCCACGCAACCTGACCAGTCCCCGGGCAAATTCGGGAAGGGCTTTAAACCACCGCATCCACTTTAGGCACATCCGCCTTGGGCGCCGCCTTGGCAGGCGCGGGGGCCTGCGCCACCGGCGCCGGAGCTGCCACCGGCGCAGGCGCAGCCGCCAACGCCGTCTGTAAACTCACATTGCGGGCACTGCGCGCCACCTGTTCCAACTGCGCCTGTACCTGTTGCACCGCTTGCTGCTGGCTGGGACGCGGCTTGGGTGCTTCTTCGGTAATGTTCAGCCCGTAAGCCCGCAGCGCGGTCAACACGTTCCAACGGGGGATGGTATCGCTGCTGGTCTTGCGCAAATACGTGCCAAGCCCCACCACCTGCGCCAGCGCGTCGCTGCGCGAAGGCTGGGCGGTAATAAACTGGTCAATTTCCACGGCCACCTGCACCAACTGCACGCGCTGGCCTTCGGTCAGCCCGGTATTGGCGGCAACCTCTGCAATCACCGAACGCACATCGGCTGAAACCGGCAACGCCGCAGCTGGCGAACTTCCACCGCCTGTCACCGCGTTAAGGGCGCGTACCTGTTCCATACAGTCGTCCTGACTCTCTCTCCTCTCACTCCCCGCAAGTGTTCCAAGCTTGTGGGGCGATGCCATCCTGGCATGTGTTTATAGTAGCTTACCCAAGCCGTCAGGCAAGGAAATCTGACATACCCCCCGTACACAACTGACTTATCCACAAGCACCCTGTTGCGCCTACGCACCACCTCCAAATAAAACTACACGCTTATGCCACACTTTTCCCGATCGGCAACATCCCCGCCAACCGCTTGGAGATGTCCCCATATCCGCGCTCAATCCGCTCGATGTGCGAGAGCTTGGTCTCGCCTTCAGCCAAGGCGGCGGCAATCACATACGCCAGTCCGGCCCGCAAGTCGGGCACCGCCACCACCCCGGCAGGGGCCTTCAGCGGGGTTTTGCCCATAATCAGCGCGCTGTGGGCGTGGCCGCGATGATGGAACCGGCATGGTGCCCCCACACATTCATGGCTCACCTGAATTTTCGCCCCCATGTCGTTCAGCACGCGGGTGTAGCCCAAACGGTCTTCATACACCGTCTCGTGCACCGCGCTGATGCCCTCGGCCTGTGTCAGCAAGACCGCGAACGGCTGCTGCCAGTCGGTAGAGAATCCGGGGTAGACATCCGTCTCCAGCATAATCGGCCGCAAATCGCCCGCACGGAAAAAACGCATGCTCTGCTCGCCCAGCAACTCCACCCCACCGCCAATCTGACGATAATAGGCCAAGAAGTTGTTCAAGGTTTCCGGCAAAATGCCGTGCACCACCATGCTGCCGTTGGTGGCGCAGGCCAAGGTGGCCCAACTGGCGGCCTCAATGCGGTCACCCAAACAATGCATGGTGGTACCGGAGAGCTTTGCCACCCCCTCCACCCGGATCTCGCGCCCGGGGCTCACGAAAATCACCGCACCCATCGCCCGCAACATGGTCACCAGCGCCATAATCTCCGGCTCAATCGCGGCATTTTTAATCACCGTCGTGCCCTTGGCCAACACGCTGAGGAACAAGCACGTCTCGGTAGCCCCCACACTGGGGTACGGCAACTCAAAGTGTGCGCCTTTCAGGCTTTTCACCACCGTGGCTGCCATGTGGGTATTGTCCACGTCGGTTTTGCCGCCAAACGCCAACACCGCCGCTTCGTGGAAATCAATCGCCCGCTTGCCGATATCGCAGCCGTCCAGCCGCGGAATCTCGGCCTTGCCGAAACGGTGCAGCAGCACCGGCAACATCAAAATCGGGATGCGGTTGCTACGGCTGTCCGGCGTGCTCACCCGGTGACTGTGCAGCGGCGTCGGGTCAATCCGCAAGGTGCTGGCGTCCTGCCGGTCCACTGCCACTCCCACGCTACGCAGCAGGTTGGCGGTAATCTCCACGTCACCGATCTGCGGGGCGTTGGTCAGCACCGTCGGCCCGTCGCCCAGGCACGCCGCCACCATCGCCTTGGTGGTAAAGTTTTTGGCACCGTAACAGGTAATCTCGCCGTTTACCGGCGCGCCGCCGGTAATGGTGTAGGTGCCGCTGCTCATCCCCGAAATCTCCCTCGTCAATCAGCGGGCACCCTGCCAAACTCCGGCCCAAAAAGCAAGAAGGGCCGCAAGGCCCTCCCCGAATATCCAAGCAAACAACACCAAGCAGCCGTCAGTGCACCGCCCCCTTGGCGCGCAAATATGCTTCCAGCTGTTCATTCAGCGCCAGTTTCTTGCGCTTCAACAGCTTCACGCCGTCCCAATCCACGGCACTAAACCCCAGCTCCTCGGCCAACTCCTCTTCCAACGCCTGTTTGCGCTCCAACAACCGCGCATAATGCGGATCGTTCCGCAGCAGGTCCAAACTTACCGGATGATTTTGCACGACAGCACGATAAGGCATCTCACAGTCTCCTTTTGTTGGCTCCCGGCACACGCAAGGTCATGCTAACGCTGCGGCGCCCGCTTCGGCAATTATGTTCTTGTGCCACACAGCTTATGCAACGGGGTCACAACCCCAACTGACGCCAGCTTCCATCACCATCGCGACTTTTGATACGGGACAAAGCCTCAGCCCATCGAGAACAGGAAGCCAGCCTACGGACATTATCTAGATCGGAGCAGCGCGGATGAAGCGCTGACCGCCACACTTGCGCTTCCTCAAGAGCCCGGGTCAATCCTTGCAAACCTTCCTGCTGAGACTGATCCCTGTTTCCATTTAAGAGAGTCACGCCCAAAATCAAAGCTCCAATCGCACCGCCCGCCTTGGCAGCTTCATTCCATGAGAGACCTGTTGAAGATGTATAAGATTGAGCCATAGCCATTACATAGTCCTCTCAGCCGAAACATCAACCCCTCAACACCGATTCCCTGCCGCCACATCAGGCACATGCGCAACACTTATAAAAAAGATCAAGCACCTTCAAAAGCTTGACTCTGCCATGCCACGCTCAAAATCCTGCGCACCAGCGCAGCGTCGGCACTGTGGTCGAAGTGGCCGAACTCCGGCGCCATGGTCTGCGCAGCGGCAAAACTGCCCATCGGCACCACATGCACCTTGGGGGGGCGTATCTGCCCGCCCTTGCAGCCGGCCCGATACGGCTCGAAGCGCAACTCCATCTCGGCATGCAGGCGTTTGGCCACGCTTGCCAACAGCTCGGGGGCAACCTCGCCCAGCGGGCGGCTCACCTCCACCAGCCATTGCGGCGTGCGCTCGGCCACGTTGTGACCGAACAACGCCTCACGCACAAACACGCCATGGTTCACCAGCGCCATGTTGATGTTCGCCAATGCCTCCAACACCCCGTCCTCGCGGAAACTCTCTCCCAGCCCGCACAGGCGCACCACCGGCCCCTTTAGCGCCACCGTCAGCGGCTCGGCCTGCAATACCTTCACAATCTGGCCGGTACTCACCGCCAGCAACCCCGACATGTTGCTCACCACCAGCAGATATTCGCGCCCGGCCTCCACCTTGTGCGCGGGTAAGCGGCGGTAATTCCGCACAAACCGCCCGTCGGCGTGCACGTCCTCCACCGGCACGAATTCATAAAACACCGCACCATCGTCCTTCAGCCGCAAACGTTGGCGGATATTCACATCCTCCTGCCACGCCAGCACGCCGGAGGGCCCGTAATACCACTGCATCCATTTCAGGTTGGGCAGGCCGCCCAGCACGTAGGCCAATTCGGTGCGCTGCAGCGCAATGTCATAGCCGCTGAAGGCATACAGCTGTAAATTCGGCACCAACTCGCGCAGCGGCACAAAGCGGCTTTCCTGCTGGCTGATGTACAGCGCGAAATCGATCAGCGTTTTCGGGTGCGCCACCAACACCGCCACCTCGCGGCCGTGCTGACGCAACTGGTCCAACATACAGGCAAAGCCCTGCAAACGGTTGCCGTTCTGTTCGCTCAACCCCGCCATGCGCGGCAACGTCCACCGCTGCCTGAACCACCCGCGCCGCATATCCACCGCTGTATGGAAACCCATCACCGGTACCTGCCCAACCCGCTTCAGCGGCTCGGCCTCACCAAGGTAGAAGAAGCTCCCCTTCACCGCCAGCCCCTGCTCACCCAACCGCGCCTTGATGTGTTTCTCTGCCGCCAAAAAGTCATCCGCCACATGCCCGTCCAGCGGCGCCGCCTGCCCGCGCCACGGCACAATCGCCAGCGGCTTGGCACGGCTCACCAAATTGGGGCTTTGCAGCACTTGCGCAATCGGCTGCCCCGGCGGCTGCACCATCTTGCCCAGGGCCTCGGCCCATGCCTTGGGGCTTTGCACCGGCACCGCCCGAGTGAACGTCTGGTACAGCAAATCAAAATCCCTGTACCCCGCCAACTTGGAAACCCCGTAATACGCCGCGACGCTGCACTTGCCGTTGGCCTTCAATATCCGCCGCAAAACCGCCTGCTGCACACTCCCGCTCATGGCGCCTCAACCATCGCCGCCACATTCATGTACTGGCGTGCATCATTGCCGTAATAATTCTTCAACAAGGCTTTTACTTCACCACTGACAATCAACTCGCGCATCGCCACATCCAGCATGTACTTCAACTCACTGTCACGAGGCAGTTCAAAACCCATCGGAAAAGACCGCACAGGCTTATCCTCAATGACCCTCACCTTCCCCGGGGTTTTCTCCATATAATCCATCCCCGACCAGTACGGCATGAACATCACATCCGCCTTGCCCGCCAACATGGCTTCCACCGCCTCGGCAAACGAGACAATATCCGGCAGTACATGCAACTTGGCTTTTGGGTAATCTTCTTCGGCAATATGGATGGTCGGGTCGTTATCAATCCCCGCCACCACCACCGATTCATCGTTTATGCGTCTAAAATCCTCATCAAACCGATGGTCATCCACCCGCACCAACACCATCACGGGGTTGTAGTAATAAGGGAGCGTCGCAAACACCTGTTTGGCCTTGCGGCTGTCAATCCAGTTACCGGTACAGAACATGTCGAACTTGCCACCATTCAGCCCCAACGGCGTCATGCCAAAGCCGGTTTCTTCCACCCACTCAACGCTCAAACCAAGCTTTGCGGCCAAAGCCGTCACAACCTCATAGTCAAGTCCCGAGATCTCGCCCGTATTCGGCTCCACCACCAGCGCCGGAGGAATACTCGCATACCCGCACCGCAACACCCCCGTCCGCATCACCCGTTCATACGCGCTCTCACGCTGGGCAGAAGGCCCGTCCCCCTTCCCCAACCACCACACCGTCAGCGCGCTGGCCACAACCGCCACGACCAAAGCCAGAAGCATTTGCTTCATTTTAATCCTCCTACAGAAAAATCATACGGCTTGGCAACAGAAACCACCCCATCAACCTCAAATAGATTGCTCCTAATAATCCTATCGAGCTTCTGCGTCATTCGAAGCTCCTCTGTACCGGCATCTATCAAATTTTTAAGCTGTATTTCATCAGGTGCAACAACAGCCCCGACGGCCAAAAGCCACAAAGGCTGTACCCCCTTCACCTTACGGTGTTTGATTTTATTATGTTTATTATGGAACGAGTTGATCTCAGGTATGCTTATGTGGGCATCGGCCTTACGGGTTGAGACAAACATAGAAAGGTCACTAACCGGGGTTAGCTGGGGCAGACTTATCAGCTTTGCCTTTGGAAACTCTTGTCGAGTAATAACCCCCGGTGTGGTTCCGTCAAGCGCCACGAAACGAATATCCGGCGCATTTAGTCGGGAAATGTTATTATCAAAACGCGTATCATTCTCTTCTACATACACATAGAATGGCGCATAAAAAATCGGATCAGCAAAGAGCATGGAACGTGCCCGCGTCGCAGAAGATGTTGCAAACGCACAAAAAGCATCTACCCGCCCCGAAGCAAGTGCGGCACCAATATCACCGTATCCAACCTCCTCGGTCCATTCTAATTGAATATCCAAGGCCTTACCAACACTCTGCATATACTCATACATCACTCCAGACAGCTTGCCCGTATTCACATCCTTTACAAAGAACGGCTCAAGCACGCTATACCCACACCTTAGCACCCCCGTCCGCATCACCCGTTCATACGCGCTCTCACGTTGGGCAGAAGGCCCGTCCCCCTTCCCCAACCACCACACCGTCAGCGCGCTGGCCACAACCGCCACGACCACCGCCAACAGCATCTGTTTCATGAAATCCCACCACCTTCTTTTGCCCGCCATGGTAAAGGGCTTCCCCGCCTGCGGCAACACCCTGCACCATTACAAGGCACCCCAGAAACCTCACCTCTCCTCTGCCAACACGAAGCCGTCATCCCCGCGCAGGCGGGGATCCACGTTACAAACAGGCCGCAGGCCTTCCATTGTTCGAACATACCAACATCGAACATTCGAACATCTACTTACTAACATCCAACATCTTTTTCCCCTTCGCCGTCTTCAACCGCACCACATTCCCCTTCCCTTTCGCCTTGCCCTTGGCAGCTTTCTCCACCGTCTTGGGCGCCTCTTTCAGCGGATAATCCATCATCACCCGCCCCGCATACGCCGCGCACAACGCCTCAATGTCGGGCTGGGGCTTGGCAAACAGCCACCCCTGCCCATAGTCGATGCCCAAACTGCGCAACACGTCACGGGTCGGCTCATCTTCCACAAACTCGGCGATGGTCATGATCCCCATGCCCTTGCACAACGCCGCCATGTGCTTCACAAACAACTGGTCTTGGCTGTTGGCCACCATGTCCTTCACAAAGGCGCCGTCAATTTTCACAATGTCCACGTCCAGCACCCGCAAATACTTGAAGCTGGTAAACCCGCTCCCAAAGTCGTCCAACGCAAAGCGGAACCCCAGCCCCCGCAACTCGGTAATAAACGCACCAATCTCCTCAATGTCGCGCATCTCCGCCGGGTCGTGCAGCGCCATGGTTTCGGTCACTTCAAACACAATGCGGCGGGGGTCGATCTGCGTCTCGTGCAGCAACTCTTTCACCTTCGCCATTACCGCCGCATCGCCCAAGCTCCGGCATGAGAGGTTGATGGAAATATCCGCCTCAATTCCCTGTTTCATCAATTTTTTCTGCGTCTCGAACACCCGCCGCGTCACCGCCAAATCCAACTGCTGGATCAACCCGAAGTGCTCCGCCGCATCAATGTACAAGGCGGGGCTCACCACCTTGCCGTCCTTGTCGTAAATCCGCAGCAACGCCTCAAACAGCGGTCGCTCCCGCACCCTGTCGGGCACAATCGCCTGATAATGCATCTCAAAGTCACCATCAGTCATACACTCTTTCAAACGGTCCACCCATTTCAACTGGGCTTTCACGCTGCCCACCGTGTCGGCGGTCTCGTCGGCCCGCTCCACAAACAGGCGGTTGCGCCCCATGTCCTTGGCCCGATACATCGCCAAATCCGCACTCATGATCAGGTGGTCAACGCCCTTCTCGTCCTGCGGATACTGCACCATCCCCATGCTCATGGTGGTGCCCAGCTTGGCGCCGTTGTAGTCCAGCGCCATGGCTTTCACCTTTTCCACAATCTTGTGGACCTTGGCCTCGGCCTTGTCCACGGGGATGTTGTGCATGATGATACCGAACTCGTCGCCGCCCAACCGCGCCACCACGTCGGTGCTGCGCATCTGCTGACGCAAAATATCCGCCACGCCCTGCAAAATGCGGTCTCCCGCCTCATGCCCGTGGGTGTCGTTCACCTCCTTGAAACGGTCGAGGTCGATGAAGATCAGCACCCCGCTGGTCTCGTGCCGACGGCTCAAGTTCACCGCCCGTTCCAACTCTTCCTTGAAGCGGGTGCGGTTCACCAAGCCGGTCAATTGGTCAGATGTCGCCATGCGGTACATGTTCTCGCGGTCCAGCTTGCTGGCGGTGATGTTGCTGGCCGCGCCCCTGTACCCCTCAAAGTGCCCGTCTTCGTCAAACACCGGCACACCTGAAAGCCGCAGGCACACCCGCTCACCGTCCTTGGCCTGCGCCCAAAACTCCAAATCCCGATACGGCTGCCGCCGGTCCATCCGGCTGACAATCAAATCCTGCGTGGGGTTGGCCTCGCCACCTTCAAACAACGCCGAAAGCTGGCCGGTCCCCATCAAATCCTCCGGCGCATACCCCAACACCCCCGCCACACCGGGAGAGACATAGGTAAACACCCCCGCCACGTCCACTTCCCACAACCAGTCGGCGCTGCTGGCGGCAAAGTCGCGGAAACGCAATTCACTGCGCTCCAACTCGTCCTGCGCGGTGCGGTACGCCGTCACGTCATGGGCGTGCAGCACCACCTGCCGCACCTGCCAGTCGGCATCGGGAAGCCCCTTCACCACCGCCTCCACCTGCACCCAGCCTTGCGCGGCGTGCATCTCGCGGGGGCGGAACCTGAACGCCAACGCCCCCAACGGCTTGCCACCCAACACATCGCGTACCACCGCCTGCACCGCCGCCATGTCGGCGGGGTGCACCAGCGCCGCCAATTCCTGCCCGCGCACTTCTTCACGGTTATAGCCCAGCACACGGCTGTACGCGGCGTTCACGTAGTCCAGCGTGCCGTCTTCGTTGACAATCGCCGTCAAATCATACGCATTGTCCACCATCAACTTGTATCTGCGGCTCACCGCCGCCATTTGGCGTGTGCGCACATCCACCTCATGAGCCAACACCGCCTTCATCTGGCTGCGGGTGCGCCACCATACGCCCGCCACCGCCATCCCCGCCCCGCCCAGCATGGTGGCGTAGGGCAACACGTATTCCAAACCGGCAAACCATTGCCCAATCATGCAGCACCTCCCGCCACCTTGGCACGGGTCATGCTAGAACACTCCCAAACAACACAAGGAGCACCATCATGGATGTCCGTATCTCCAGCTACCGCCCGCTGCCCGTCAGCGCCAATCCGGCCCCGCGCAGCGCCACCACACTGGGCGCCCCCACAGCTCCGCAGGCCGCACAAGCCCCCACGCCACAAGCCCAGGCCGCGCGCAACGTGGTCAACCTGCCCAACAATCTCCAGCAAATCGCCGAGGCCAGCCCCATGGGCCCGCGCGGCAGTCTGGTCGATATCATGGTCTAAACGGCAGTTCATACGCCGCCATCCTACGCGCCCACGCGCGCAACCGCACACCTTCCCACCCGTTATGCCACAGGCACTGTGGCGCAAAACTAACGCTCGCGCGGCGCCGCCGATTCCAATTGCCGCTTCACATACCGCCCCACCATGTCTTCCAGCTTGCCGGTATTCGCTTGCCCCAAGCTGTCGGTCTCAAAGGCAAACCACAGCGCGTCATAAAACTCGCTGGGGTCACGCTCAATCTGCACCAGCATCGTGTTACTCCCCTGAAGTACCTGTCCAAAGCACCGGTTCAGTACAAAATACGCCGCCATCCGCGCTATCCGCTTGTTGCCATCCACAAACGGTTGCAGCTTGATAAGCTGCCACAACACATCGGTCGCCAAGCCAATCGGATCGCGCTTGCCCCACTCCTGATGCCACCTGGCAACCAACGCCCTGAAAGCATCCGGCACCTCCTGCGGCGGCAAGGCCCGATAGTTTTTAAATCTCGGCAAATGCACATCCTCAAAACGGAACGCCCCCGGATGCTCCACCAAATTCACCATCGCAAAATGGTTCAACGAGCGGATAAACGGGCCCTCCAGACCAAAATGCCCTTTGCGCAACCCTTTAAACGAAAGTTCAATATTCCTTATCAAAAACTCTCTGGACATCTCACTATTACGACGCTCATATTCATCATAAAGTTCAGGCTCTTTCGCCCTGTCAACGAACAGGACCATCGAGTTCCTCATCCCATAATAAATCCATACCAGTCCATTTATAAAAGCTTACCGCCCTTTCGCGCAACCTTTTGACATATCGCTCATCAAAAGGATTACCCTCCCGTATTTTCCGCTCACGTTCCGCCTTTTTCTCAGGAGATGCATTCATCCACTCATCATCGGCAATCCCGATAGTATTCGCAATATCCTGCTCCCAATGCTCTCTGGCCGTCATCGGTCTCCGGCTCTCCAACAAATCCCGCAATTCCTGCGTCGTCACGGTGGGCTTGTCACTCAGTGCCATGACGTTTTCTCCCCTTGCGGTACGGTTATAAGCCTCTTTATCTCAAAATCAAGTCTTTCTCCCACACCCCCACATCTTCCGCCCGCAACCGAACATTAAGCCGCCACTCCTCACCTTCCAACACACTCTCCAACACATCGCCATGGGCATACAGCCACGCCAACCGCTTGCCGTCACTGGCGGGCACCCGCACCTCCAAAACTTGCCATGCCTGCTTCAGTTCCGCCTCCAACGCCGCCAGCAGGTTGTCCACTCCCTCACCGCTGACCGCCGAAACCCCCAAACCGCCCTCCGGCACCTCCACACCGTCCGCCAGCCTGTCCACCTTGTTGAACGCCACCACCCGAGGCTTGTCAGCGGCCCCAATCTCACGCAGCACCGCATCCACATCCGCCGCCTGCGCGCGCCAGTCGGGGTTGCTGGCATCGCGCACTTCCAGCAGCAGGTCGGCCATCACCACCTCTTCCAAGGTTGCCTTAAAGGCTTCCACCAATTCATGCGGAAGGTCGGCCACAAAGCCCACCGTATCGGCCAACACAATCTCCAAGCCACCGGGCAGGCGGAACCGCCGCATCAACGGGTCCAGCGTTGCAAACAACGCATCGGCCACCAGCGTGCCCGCCTCCACCACGCGGTTGAACAACGTGCTCTTGCCCGCATTGGTGTAGCCCACCAGCGCCACGGTGGGTATCTGCGCCCGCTGACGCGCCACCCGCTGCAAATTGCGCGTGGCCGCCACATCCGCCAACTCAGCCTTCAACCGCCCAATCCGCGTCTTGATCATCGTGCGGTCAAGGTCAAGCTGTCGTTCCCCCGGCCCGCTGGCCTTGCCGGTGCCGCCGCGCTGACGCTCAAGGTGGGTCCACTGCCGCACCAAACGGCTTTGCATGTAAGTCTGCCGCGCCAGCTCCACCTGCAGTTTCCCCGCCCGCGTCCGCGCCCTGGAGGCAAAGATCTCCAAAATCAACCCTGTCCGGTCCAACACCTTGGCCTGCAATCCCACCTCCAGGTTACGCTGCTGACGCGGGCTCAAACCTGCATCCACCACCACCACTTCAACCCCGTCATCCGCCACCCGCGCTTTCAACTCGTCCACCTTGCCTCCGCCAATCAGCGTGGCAGGGTTGATTTTCGACAACCTCACCCCCTCGCCGCACACTACCTCCAACCCCAGCGAATCCGCCAAGTTTTCCGCCTCATGCAACTTGGCCTCCAACGTGCGTACGGGTGCAACCGCCCCGCTACCGCGCTCCGGCGGCATTTCCACTGCCACCACCATGGCCCTGCCCAAACTCATCCCTTGCCTCTACCACGCCCCCATCCAAAAAGCGACAACCAAACAAAAGCGGGCCACCGGCCCGCCTACGCCGCAGGCGTCATTCCAGCAAAAGCGGGAATCCAGCTTGTCTGGAACAACGCTTTCCCCGCTGCCTACTCTTCCTGCCCCTGCATCAAATCATAAATACTGAACGCATCCTGCGGCATCACGGTAGCAATGGCATGCATCATCACCAGCTGGGTAATTCCGTCACGCGCCAGCGTCAGCGTGTGGCTGTCCGCCCATGTCATCGTCCCCGAGAGCTTGACCCCGTTGGTCAAAAACACCGTCACCGGCGCATGCCCCTTCACCAAATGCTGCATGAATGCCGCCTGCAGGCTGTTGTCGCTCATGTAAGAACCCTTGTTTTTATATCTTGTTGTGGGCTTGTTTGCACCCTACGCCAGCCCGACGCTGCCTGCCAGCCCCTCCCCCGCCACTCGCCACAGGCGCTGCGGCAATTGCGCCACCATTTCCTCAAGGCCGCCAAAAACGCGGGACAAACACCAAAATCACCGTATAAAGCTCCAGCCGCCCCAACAGCATCGCCCAGGTCAAAATCACCTTGGCGGCTTGCGGAAGCCCGGCAAAGTTACCGGCAGGCCCGGCTTCTCCCAACGCGGGCCCAACATTCCCGAGGGTGGCAATGCTGGTGGAAAACGCCGTCACGATATCCACTCCGGTAGCCGCCACCAACACGCTCACCACCGCAAAGGTCAAGATATACAAGCCCGCATACGCCGCCACCGCCTGCATCACCACGGGCGAAACCACCGCCTTGCCCACCTTCACCGGCCGCACCGCAAACGGGTGCAGTAGGCGGAACAACTCCTGCCGCCCTTCCTGCACGATCACCCAAATGCGCAACACCTTCATGCCGCCGCTGGTGCTTCCCGAGCACCCGCCCATGAACATCAACACCAACAGGCCAATCACCAATCCCACCGGCCATTGGCTGTAATCAACATTGGTAAAACCGGTGGTGGAAATCAGGGAGATCACATTGTACGCCCCCAGCCACAGCCCATGGCCAAAGGGCAAAAGCCCTTCCAGCGCCAACACCAGCGCAATGCACAAGGCCGCCCCGCCAATCACCGCCAACATCACTTTCAACTCAATGTCGTTGTAGGCTTTGGCCCCCCAGCCGGAAAACAACCGGTAATGCAGCGTAAAATTCACCGCCGCCGCCAACATGAACACCATGCACACCCCTTCCAGAAACACGTTCCCCGCAAAGTATCCGAAACTGGCATCATGGGTTGAAAACCCGCCGGAAGAAAGCGTCGTCATCGCATGACATACCGCGTCAAATCCGTTCATCCCGCCCAACCAATAAAGCCCGCCGCACAACGCGGTAAACACGAAATACACCAGCCACAAGGCCTGTGCGGTCTGACGCAAGCGCGGCTGCAACTTGTCTTTGGTCACGCCGGGCAACTCGCTGCGATACATCTGCATGCCACCCACCCCCAAAAACGGCAGCACCGCCACCGCCAACACCACAATCCCCATGCCGCCCAGCCACTGCAGCAGGCTGCGCCACAACAACACCCCATGCCCCTTGGCATCCAAACCGGTCATGATAGTCGCACCGGTGGTGGTCAACCCGCTCACGGCTTCAAACCATGCGTCCGCCCAGGTAGGCGCAGCGTGGGTCACATACAGCGGCCATGCGGCCAGAATGCTCAACCCCGCCCAACTCAAAAAGGTAATCAAGAACCCTTCCCGATGCCCCAACTCCAGCTCGCGGTCCTTGTTCATCACCACCAGCAAACCGCCCAATGCCAGCACCATCAGGCCACACACCATAAACTGCGTGCCGTCCTTGTCACCGAAGTACACGCCAGCCAGCCCGGGCAACAACATAAAGCTGCCCAACCCCGCCGTCAGCAACCCCATAATGTAAGCCACCGCCGCCAGATTCATCAGAACATCGCCTCAACGTCGGCCAGCTTTTCCAGCGTGGCAAACAACACCACATGGTCTTGGGCCTGGATGATCGCGTTGCCGTCATTCATCACCACCCGCCCGTCGGGCTTCACCACACAGCCCAACATGGTGTCGGGCGGCAGCACGATGTCCCGCAGGTGGCTGCCCGCCACCGGCGCGTCGGCCCGCACCAAAAGCTCCAGAATCTCGCCGGTGCTGTCGCGCATCGCATGCACGCTGCGCACCTGTCGCGGGCGGATATGCCGCAAGATGCTGCTGATGGTAATCTGCTTCGGCGGCATGATTTTGCTAAGCCCCATACTCTCGGCCAAGGGGATGAACGACGAGCGGTTCACCAACGTCATCACCTTGGGCACCCCCATCTGCTTCACCATCACGCTGGCCAACACGTTCACCGCGCTGTCGCTGGTACAGGCCACCACCGCGTCCATTTTGCGCACGTTCTCCTGAACCATCAGCTGACGACTTAACGCATCACCGTGCAACACGGTGGCATGGGCCACCTTTTCCGCCAGCACCGCGCAGCGCGCGGGGTCGTCGTCCAACACCCGCACCCGTTGGCCACCCTCTTCCAGCAATTGTACGAGGTTCACCCCCACACGGCCGCCCCCCATCACCAATACGTCTTGCAAGGGCTTTTCATTCTCCACCAGCAGCGGCGTCACCTTGGGCAGATCATCCTTCGCCACCACCAAGTACACCTCGTCACCCGCCTCCAAATGGTCGCTGCCGGTGGGCATGATAAGCCTCCCGTCACGGCGCACCGCCAAAAGGTGGAACGGCATCGCTTCACGGTTCCAGCTTTTCAAGCGCTGGCCCAACAGCGGCGCCTTGTCGGAAACATAACACCCCACCACCAGTGCCGCCCCGTTGCCGATGGGCGAAACGTCAAACGCGCCGGGCACCAGCATGGTGCGGTACAAATGCTCGGCCACTTCGCGCTCGGGCGAGATAATCACGTCGATCGGCACATTGTGCGGGGTGTAAAGCGGGCTGTTTTCCAGCTCCAGATACCCCTCCTCGCGCACGCGGGCAATCTTCTTGGGTATCTGGAACAACGCGTGCGCCATTTCGCACGCCACCATGTTCACCTCGTCCTGCCGCGTCACCGCGATCAGCACGTCGGCGCTTTTGGCGCCGGCCTCAGCCAGCACGCGGGGGTTGGCACCATTGCCTTCCACCGTTTGCACGTCCATCTGCTCGGAAATCTTGGCCAGCCGTTCGGCTTGCCCGTCAATCACCACCACGTTATGGCCTTCGTCGTCCAGCATTTGGGCGATGCTCAACCCGACTTCTCCGGCCCCGACAATGATGATTTTCATGCGCGCAACTTCTTGTTATGCCCGCACCATAGCCGAAAGAAAGGCCCTTGCAAACAGGGCCATTCAATCTCGGGCAACAGACAGTGGCCCTAGGCCCCCATCCCCACCGGCCCTTCCACCCGCGCATCCACGGCGAGGGACTTTAGCTTGCGGTGCAACGCGCTGCGCTCCATGCCGACAAAGTCGGCGGTGCGGCTCACGTTGCCGCCAAAACGCATCAGCTGGCTGGTCAGGTAGTTTTTCTCGAACAACTCGCGGGCCTGCCGCAGCGGCATGGTCACGGCGGCCTCCATCACGTTGTCGCTCACCACGTCGCCCTTGGTCAGTTCGGGCGGCAACATATCTGGCACGATCATCTTGCCCGGATGCATGATGATCAGCCATTCGCACAGGTTCTTCAACTGGCGGATGTTCCCCGGCCAGGTATAGCTGGTCAGCACCGCCATGGTCGGCGGAGCGATGCGCGGCATGCTGTTGGCGTCCGGCGACATCACTTTCAAGAAGTGCTGCACCAGCGTGGGAATATCCACACTGCGGCTGCGCAACGACGGCATGGTGATCGGCACCACGCTCATGCGGTAAAACAGGTCGGCGCGGAATTTTTGCGCATCAATCATCACCTTCAAGTCCTTGCTGGTGCTGGAGATCACCCGCACATCGGTCTCGGCCGACATCCCCGTGTTGGGGTCGGGCAACATGCCGTCCTGAAGGAACTTCAGCATCCGTGCCTGCATGGCGGGCCCCAGGTCGGAAACCTCGTCCAGAAACAGCGTGCCGCCGCGCGCCTGCGCCACGATGGTGGACAGCGCGCTTTCAAAGGTGCTTTCGGTCACCGCGCCGGGTGCCAGCACCACAAACGGACGGTCGGCCCGGCGGCTGCCTTTATGGATAAGCCGCGCGACAATTTCCTTGCCGGTGCCGTTTTCACCCATCAGCATCACGCGGGAATCGCCCGGCGCCACCTGCTTCACCGTCTGGCGCACCGTGGCGATTTCCGATGAAACCCCCAGCAACTCCTGCACTTCACCGCTCTTGGCGCGCAACAGATAGTTCTCCTTGCGCAGTTGCGCTTCACGGATGGCACGGCCCACCGTCAGCAGCAAACGCTCCACACCCGGCGGCTTCTCAATAAAGTCGTAGGCACCTTTGATAGTCGCCTGCACGGCGGTCTCGATCGTGCCGTGACCCGACACCATGATGATCGGCAGATCCGGCGCACGCCGCTTCAGACGTGAAAGCACCTCCAGGCCGTCCATGCCTTCCATCCACACGTCCAGCAACACCAGATGCGGCACCCGCTCGCTCACCGAGTCCAAGCATTGCTGGCCGCTTTCGGCATACCGCACGTGGTAGCCGTCATCTTCCAAAATCCCGCCCAGCGCGGTGCGCACTTCGGCTTCGTCGTCAACAACCAGAATCTCATACTTAACCGGCAACGGGTTCGGGTTCATGGCCAGCAATCTCCTTTATATTGGGGGCTGGCTTGCGGGCAAAGGTCAGTTCCACCGCCGTCCCGCCTTCGGGTTGCCGTCTGAGTTTCACCTGTCCGCCGTGCTCATCCATAACCTTGCGCACAATGGCCAGTCCCAAACCGGTTCCCTTCTTGCGGGTGGTGACGTAGGGGTCGAACAGTTTGTTCACATCCACGTCGGCGGGCAATCCCTTGCCGTTATCCAGCACCAGTACCTGCAGACTATCAGGATGTTGCTTTTTGACAACAACCTTGATGCGTCCTTGCCCATCCTTTTGGCACTCATGTTCTTCCACGGCATTCACCGCGTTTTCAATCACGTTCACCAGCACGCGGTTCACCTGCCCGCGGTCGCACCATATCTCGGCCTCGTCACGCGGCACGTCAAGCTCCGTCTCAAACGCCACTTTGCTGCGGGCGTTCTCCTGCAGCACCACCACCTGCTCCACCATGTCCACCAGGTTTTCCGGCTGGAACACCGCCTCCGGCATCCGTGCAAAATCGCTGAACTCGTTGGTCATCCGGCGCATGTCTTCGGTTTGCTGCACGATGGTGGTAGTCAGCTCGCCAAACAGTTTCTGGTCATCCTCCGGCAGCATTTTCAGATAACGCCGCTTCAACCGCTCGGCCGAAAGCTGGATCGGCGTCAACGGGTTCTTGATCTCATGGGCCAGCCTGCGCGCCACATCGCGCCATGCCGCCAAACGCTGGGCACCGATCAGCGGGGTAATGTCATCGCAGGTCATCACCACACTGCCCACGCGCCCGCCTTCCACATATTGCGGCACCATGCGCACCAACAGGGTCTTGTGCTCGCCGTGTTCGTCGTCTTCCAGCTTCACCTGCTGCTGCGCCAACGGGCGCGGATGCGCCACAAACCCTTCCCACACCTCGGCCAGCGGCGTGCAGCAGCGGCCCAATTTGCTGCCGGTTTTCACCCCCAAAAGCTCTTTGGCGGTGTGGTTGGCACTGCGGATGGTGCCGTGTCCGTCCACGCTCAACACCGCCGCCGTCACCCCGGTCAGCACCGCTTCCATCTGCTTGCGGCGTTCATCAAGCTCGCGGTTTTTGCGCTCCACCAATTCACGCTGGTTGGCCAGCTGGTGGGTCATGCGGTTGAAGGCCTGCGTCAACACCCCCAACTCATCATCGTCATTGGGCGTCAGGCGCACGGTCAAATCGCCTGCACTCACGCGGTTGGTACCGTGCACCAGCGCGGTGACCGGGCGTACAATCTTGTTGGCCAGGCGTATCCCGCTCCAAATCGCCCCCGCCAGCGCCACCACGCTCAACAAAACCATCAGCAGACTCACCACCAGCCGCACATAAGTGCGTGAGGCCAGCAGCCGCTCATATTCGCTGAACGCCGCATTGGTCTGGTCCACCCGTGCCAGCACGGCGGGGTTGATCCACCGCTGCCCCACCATCCACACGCCTTGCCGTACCGGCACCACCGCCAACACCCGCCCGTCCTGCGTGCTGCGGGTGGCGCCGCCAGGGGCCATGGCACCTTGCAGACTGGTCAACACCTCGGCGCTCAATCCTACCACCGCCAAGCTGTTGCCCTGGTTGATGATATCCCCATGTTCGTTCACCAGCGCCAAGGCATCCAGCCGCCGTTCGTCCATCTGACCGCGCAGCCAGTCGTTCACCGTGGCACTGTCCAACATCCATGCCCGTTCACGCAGCACCGGCTCGCGGGAGAGCGCCTGCAACTCCAGCACCAGCCCGCGCTCGTTCTCTTCCATGTAGGCTTCGGCCACCTGCAAACTGCCCTCCAGCGCACGGTTCACTTTGGTGGAAAACCAACTCTCGATCCCCAAATTCAGCAAATAAATCGCCACCGCCGCAACCAGCAAGGTGGGCACCACCGCCAGAATGCTGAAAATCCCCAGCAACCGTACATGCAGCTTGCCGCCGCGCAAGCGCCCCCGCCGGTCCAGAAACATCACCAGCAGCCGCCGCAGCGCAAACAACACCACCACGCCGATGACAATCAGGTTCAAGCTCATCAGCCCAAGGTAGGCGGGCCCCGGCATGTCGGGATTATACACCGACCACACCGCCAACAACGGCAACCCCAGCACCGCCAGCACGCCAAGCCCCAGCACGCTCACCCGCAAAAAACGGTAAAACCAATGCCGCTCACGCCCACCATGCCTGCGGTTGGGCACCAACGGTGCAGGCACCTCGGCCAGCGACTTGTTTGTTTCCATCGGCGCACTCTAGCGCCAAACACGCCCAACAACCACAACGCCTGCCCATTCCCCCCGCAGAGCTGTGTCTTGTGTACAATGAAACATCGCCGTCCTCATACAGGTTGCCCCCTCTCCCCCAAACCTGCTATAACCCCCGCCGACAACAAGGAACCATCGCCCATGAAATCCGCCCTCATCACCGGCATTACCGGCCAAGACGGCTCTTATCTTGCCGAACTGCTGCTCTCCAAAGGCTACACCGTCCATGGCATCATCCGCCGCGCCAGCAACTTCAATACCGATCGCATCGACCACATCTACCAAGACCCACACCTCAAAGGCGCCAACCTAAAGCTGCATTATGGCGACCTCACCGACGCCTCCAGCCTCCGCCGCCTGATCGAAACCACCAAACCGGATGAAATCTACAACCTCGCCGCGCAAAGCCACGTCAAGGTCAGCTTCGAACTGCCCGAGTTCACCGCCGACACCGACGCGCTCGGCGCCCTGCGCCTGTTCGAGGCCGCCCGCGACGTCGAGGCCAACACCGGCCGTAAAATCCGCATCTACCAGGCCGGAACCTCCGAGATGTACGGCGCCACGCCTCCCCCGCAGAACGAGACCACCCCCTTCTACCCCCGCAGCCCTTACGCGGCCAGCAAGGTGGCTGCCCACTGGTACGGCGTGAACTACCGCGAGGCCTACAACATGTTCATTTGCAACGGCATTCTCTTCAACCATGAAAGCCCCCGCCGTGGGGAAACCTTCGTCACCCGCAAAATCACCCGCGCATTGGGCCGTATCAAGGTCGGCCTGCAAAACAAACTCTATCTCGGCAACCTCGATGCCAAACGCGACTGGGGCTTTGCCGGCGACTTCGTGGAAGGCATGTGGCGGATGCTGCAACAAGACAAACCGGATGATTACGTGCTGGCCACCGGCGAGGCCCACAGCGTGCGCGAGTTCCTCGACGCCTCCTTCGGCCTGTTAAACATGAACTGGAACGACTACGTGGAAATCGATCCCCGTTACTTCCGCCCCACCGAGGTCGATAACCTGCAAGGCGACGCCAGCAAAGCCCAAAAGAAACTCGGCTGGCAACCCAAAGTCGGCTTCAGCCAACTGGTGGAAATGATGGTCGCCCACGACCTCGCCCTCGCCGAGCAGGAAAAAACCCTCGCCGACGCCGGCCATAACCTTTCCCTGCGCGGCGCCGCCGACGGCGTCGATTCCCGCGGCCTCAAACTCAAACCCAACGCCGCTTAAACACGAAACCCGTCACGCCCCCTCCTTCGTCATGCAGGCGAAGGCCGAAACCCAGGGCGATAGACACGACAATGAAAGAAGGAGCCCACCCATGCCCCTCGACAAAACCGCCAAAATCTACGTCGCCGGCCACGGCGGCCTCATCGGCAGCGCCCTGCTGCGCGAGCTTGCATCCCGTGGTCATACCAATATCATCACCCGCACCCGCAAGGAACTGGACCTCACCGACTACGAAGCGGTCAAAGCCTTTTTTGAAGCAGAAAAACCCGCCTACGTCATTTTGGCCGCCGCCAAGGTGGGTGGCATCGTCGCCAACAAAACCCACCCCGGCGATTTCATTCTGGACAACTTGAAAATCCAGACAAACGTCATTGAAAACGCATGGAAAAACGGCTGCCAAAAGTTCCTTTTCCTCGGTAGCTCCTGCATCTATCCCAAAGAGGCCCAACAACCCATTACCGAAGACGCCCTGCTCACCGGCCCCTTGGAACCCACCAACGACGCCTACGCGGTGGCCAAAATCTCCGGCATCATGCTGGGCCAGTGCCTGCGCCGCCAATACGGATGGGATTTCATCTCCGGCCAGCCCACCAACCTATATGGGCTGGAAGACAACTTCCACCCCGAGCACGCCCACGTCATCCCCGGCATGATGACCCGCATGGACGAGGCCAAACGCAACGGCGACGCCGAATTCAAGGTCTGGGGCACCGGCAAGCCGATGCGCGAGTTCCTCTACGCCGATGACTGCGCCCGCGCCCTCGTCACCATGCTGGAAAGCTACTCCGACCTGCCCATCCTCAACGTCGGCACAGGCCAAGACATCACCATCCGCGAACTGGCCGAAACCATGAAGGAGGTAGTCGGCTTCGAGGGCGAACTGGTCTTCGATACCACCCGCCCCGACGGCATGTTCCGCAAGGTGCTGGACATCTCGCGCCTCAAGGCCCTCGGTTTCACCCCACAAGTCCAACTCCGCGACGGCCTCACCCGCATGTACACCCACTACACCCAAAACCGTGATACCGTCCGCCGTGTCTAATTCCATGAAGAAAATTTTCAAAAATTTGGCCCAATCGCTCGCCCTCAAGGCTGGCGCGATGCTGGTCCCCCAGCCCCAACATGCCCTATGGCAGTACCAACGCCTTGCCCTATTGGCCGAGGCGGCAGAATTGTACCGCGAAACGCTGCCCCATACGGGCGCCACAGGGTATGTGTTCAGCTTCAACCGCCCCGTGCAGTTGCATGCCTGTTTGGCCAGTTATTTTCATCACGCTGCCAACCCCGTGCCGTTGGTGGTGCAGTATGAGGCTACGTATCCCGAGGCCGCGAAGGTGTACGGAGAGGTGGAAGCCCTGATGAAGGACAAGCCCGTGACCTTTGTGAAGGAAACCACCTGCCGCGATACGTTTTTGGCCACGTTTGCCAAGGTTGCCACGCGCAAGGTGTTCTTTTTGATGGACGACATCGTGTTTTTGAACCCCGTGGACATGGCGCAGTTTACGGGCATTGACCCCTTGGCCTTTGTACCCACGCTGCGGATGCACCCGGGGCTTTCCCGCTGCTACACCATGAACGCTCCCCAACCCCCGCCCGCCACGCTGGCGCCCAGCAAGACTCACGTGCCCATGCTGCAATGGACATGGGGCGATGCGGGCAACGAATGGGACGACCCCATGAGTTTGGACGGCAATCTGTTTGATACTGCCGAAGTGATGATGATAGCCCGCGCAAGCATTTGGAAGGCCCCCAACAGTTTGGAAAGCGCCATGAAGGGCTTTGCCGCCGCCATGCGTCCGCGCCCCGGCTTGTGCTATGCCAAACCCGTGTTGGTGAACAACCCCTGCAACCGCGTGCAGACCGAAGTGGACAACCGCGCGGGCGAAGAATCGGCGTTTTCGCCGGAGCAGTTTTTGGCCGCGTGGGCCAAGGGGCAGCGCATTCATTTTGAAGCCTTGGCAGGTACGTCAACCACCGGGCCGCATCAGGAGTTTCCCTTTGGTTTCATCGCCCGCTAGCCTGCATTCTCCCAAACCTACGGCGCTGGTTATCGGGGCAGGCCTTGGCGGCTGCGTGCTGGCCCACCGCCTATGCCGCACCCATGATGTGACCTTGGTGGAAGGCGGGCAAGCTCTGAATCTGCAAGAGACGGTAACCGACACCGCCCACCCCGCCCTCACAAAACCCCACGTGGCCAGCGGCTGGGGCGGCACCACGCAGTTTTGGCATAATGGGCTGATTGAGATTCCACCCGCCGTGTTTGCTCAAAGTTGGCCTATTTCTGACACGGACCTTGCCCCATATTACGCCCAAGCCTACCCCCTGCTGGGAGGCGTAGAAGCCGAGGCCCTGACCCACGGCCACGCCACGTTGGTGGGCCGTTATACTGCCATGGGGCTGCCTGTTGCCTTGCTGGGGCAGCGGTTGTTTTACCCCCGTGCCCGGCGCAACCTGTGGCACACGCTGGGCCTTGCGGGAAAGGTGACGCAGGTGGAGGGGGTTGCCACCGCGCTCATACCCAACACGGAAGGCACGGCGATTCAGGGAGTAACCGTGCACACGGCCCATGGCGTGCAAACCCTTTCTGCCGATGTGGTGGTACTGGCTACAGGTGGCCTTGGCACCCCCGCCCTGTTGCAGCCATTGCAAAAGGCACTGCCCTTGCCCGCGCTGGCCCATGCAGGGGTGCATTACGAAGACCATCCGTTTGCCTTTGTGGGAGAAGTCTCCCTCAACGTCCCCCTTTATAAACTTTGGAACTTTTGGTGCCCGCATACGAAAGGCAACCTGCGATTGGTGCAGCAGGTAGAGCACAAGGGGTTGCATATATCGTTCCAGTTGCGGCCAGCAGCCATCCACTGGGCGCAGGTGAAGCGCACCAAAATTGACAGCGCGCTGAACGGCCTGCGCAACCAGCCATTCAACCCCAAGCATTACCTGAAACTTCTTACCCAGTGGGATGACGTGTTGGACATCCTGTCATTCAAGCTGAATTTGCGTTTGCCCACCAGCCGTTACTCCATCCTCATGGTGGCCGAGCAGCCGCCCAGCCCCACCTGTGCCATTGCGGGCCCGCCCACCGCGCTTTGCCGCACGTGGCAGTTTTCCAAGCCTTATTTGGCCACGCTGCAAGAGGCCATCCAGATATTCCTGAAGCATCTTGGCCCCATAGCCCACAGCCCCAACATCTTTTTGGAATGGCCTGCGAGGTTGCAATCGTCTTCGCATCATTCCGGCACGGCCCGCATGGCGGCCTCGCCTTCTCATGGCGTATGCGATGCCGATGCTTGCGTGTTTGGTCTTTCCAACCTGTATGTGGCCGATGGCAGCCTGATCCCCGCCAGCGGCTATACCAACACCGGGCTAACCATTGCCGCCCTTGCCTTGCGTTTGGCCGACCATTTGCAAGGCACCCCGCCTCGCCAAAGCCATACATAAGCGTTAGGGTGCCGCCATGATGATGTCATTCCTTCGCCGCGCCCATGCCTTTTGCAGTATGCACGGCATCAATCCGCTCACCATGGCGCGCAGCCTGCGATACCTGCCCACGTTTGTCAGCGATATCGCCCGCTACCGCCGCTCCCCTGCCGAAGCAGGCTTCCCGCTGCGCCTCGGCAACCTCTTTCCCGTATTGGTCGATCTGCACGACAGCGCCGGATCTGCCGCCAGCCAAAGCTTCATTCAAGACTTATGGATGGCCCGACGCCTCATCCCTCACCTTGCCACCACCAAGGGGCACAACCATCTGGATATCGGCTCGCGCATCGATGGCTTTGTCGGTAGCCTGCTTGCTTCCGGTATTCAGGTCACGCAGGTGGATATCCGCCCGCTGCCCAACCCTCCGCAAGGCCTCACCTTCCTGCAAGATGACGCCACCCGCCTCGCCTCCCTCAAGGATGGCAGCGTGCCCAGCCTTTCCAGCCTTCACGCCGCCGAACATTTTGGCCTTGGCCGCTACGGCGACCCCATCGATCCATCCGCCTGCTTCACCTTCATGCACAATCTCGCCCGCGTGCTCAAAAAGGGTGGACGCTTGTATTTCTGCACCCCCATAGGGCACGAACGGCTGGAGTTCAACGCCCACCGCATCTTTAACCCTGCCCGCCTGCTGTCCCTATTTGCCGGGGCAGGCCTCAAGGTGGTGGAAACCGCCGTCATCACCTCGCAAGGCCAACTGCTGGAAGGTGCCAACCCCGCCGACCATGCGCATGAAGACTTTGCCAACGGCTTGTTCATTTTCACCAAATAGAAAACTCCCGCGCCATGCCCGCCGTCAGCCTTGTCGTCAATCCCTACCTGCACAATAACCGCGCCATCACCGACGGCCCGCACAACCGCGATGATGGCCTGCGCCCATTCATCCTATTGGCCGAGATACTCGCCAAACACGGCATCACCCTCGCCACCGATGATCTTCTTCCCCCCAACGCAGCCGATGCACGCATCTGTATCGACGTCCAACACGGCTACCTCCCGCCGGAAGGGCTGACGGCCACCAGTCTGCTAGTCGTGTACGAGCCCCCCCTGCACGCACCAGAAACCTTCACCACCCAAACCCGCAAACGTTTCCACGGGGTTTACACGTGGGAGGATGATAAGGTCGATGGTGCCCACACCCACCTGTTGAAGTACGGTATGCCGTGGCCCACCAAGACCTTCAATATCGAGGCCGCCCTTGAAGCCAAAACCACACTTGCCTGCACCATTTCCGGCTACAAGAAGGTCAACGCTCCGGGCGAGCTCTACTCCGCCCGCGAGGATGTCATCCGCTGGTATGAAACTTACGCCCCCGCCGATTTCAATCTCTACGGCATCGGCTGGGACAAACACACCTTCACCGGTCTCATGCGCCCGCTCAACCGCCTCCCCGCTGCCCGCAAGCTCATGGCCCCGCGCTGGCCGTTGTGGCGTGGCCCAGTCGACAACAAGGGCAAAGTACTCGCCGCCCATAAATTCGCATTCGCTTACGAGAATCTGGAAGGGCTCACCGGCTACATCACCGAGAAACCGTTCGACGTACTGTTCGCAGGTACCGTGCCGGTTTACCGTGGCGCCCCCAACGTACTGGATTATATTCCCGGCAGCTGCATCCTTCTGGCAGACGATTTCAAAAACCTCGGAGAACTACACCGCCACCTCAAAGGCATGAGCGACACCGAATACCGCACCTATCTGGAAAACATCGCCACCTTCATCACCGGCAACAAAAAGGGGCCTTTCAGCGCCTGGCGCTGGGCCACCACTCTTTGCGACGCCGTGCTGGAAATCACCGGAGAAACCAAGTAGACTCCCCACCATGCTGACAAATCTTCTCCGTTCTCTCATCCCCACCCTCGGCACCATTACCGACAGCCGCCGCGAGGCTTGGGTCAAAGCAAATCTCGCAGCCCTCCCCCAAGGTGCCCGCCTGTTGGATGCTGGTGCGGGCGAATGCCGATTCAAGCCCGATTGCGCCCATCTTACCTATGTGGGACAAGACTTCGGTCAATATGAAGGCGGTGGCGAACACGGTGAGAACCCAGAAAATTGGGATACCGGCAAACTCGACCTCGTATGCGATATCACCAACATCCCTGAAAAAGATCGCAGTTTCGACGCCATTCTCTGCACCGAAGTGATCGAGCACGTCCCCGACCCGCTGGCCGCCCTGCGTGAACTTTCCCGCCTCGCAAAACCGGGTGCCACGCTGCTGCTCACCGCACCATTTGTCTCTGCCACCCACTTTGCACCTTACCATTTCTGCACGGGGTTCTCATGGTACTTCTACCAGCACCACCTCCCCAAAATGGGCTGGAAGATTGAAGAAACAACCATTGCCGGCGACTTCTACGAATCGCTGGCGCAAGAAGTCCGCCGTATTCCGTCCTTTGCTCGTGCAAACAATCAGAGCCTACCGATTACCTCCAAAGCCGCAATCTGGCTGATGCTTGTCGTATTACAAAAGCTCCACCGCACCCGTAACCCCGACAACCACTTCCTTCCCCACAATGTCTTTGTTCGTGCCATAAAGCAAAAGACAAAAGCTGTTTGAAAAATTCGCTTTACAGAGGCGAAAATGGTTTCTGGCGAGGGCCGTACCGCAAGTGTACATGGTTAGTACATGCGGAGCGGAAGCGCAGACAGAAATTATTTGCAGACCTGTAAAGTAGAATTTTCAAACGGCTTTAAGCCCGCTTAGCTCCCCCCCACACCGCCACTGCCATTGCCACGGCGAATGCTGTGGCGTAGGCCAGCACTGTCGCATTGGCCGCCGCCATGACCCCGTGAGAAATAAACATCCAGCCAAATCCTACCTTCACCAATAACCCGGAAAATGGCGCCAACATCTGATACCGCGCCCGTCCATAGCCCGCCACCGCATTTTGCGCCAGTTGGTACCCTGCCATCAACCAAGCAGCTATCAACAACCGCTCAAACACTGGCACCGTATCGACAAAGTTTGCGCCAAACAAAAACGGAATCAACCACGGCGCCACCCACGCTACAAGCGCACAAACTATGGCGAACACACTCAACGTCAACACCATAATTATAAGCAAGAAACGCCACCGCTCCCGTGTATCGGTTTCAGCCGCAACCCGGTTCATCAACACCATTGCAATCACACCGGGCAAAACTACCATCGCATCAATCAGACTCAAGGCAACGGTATAATAACCGGTCTCAGCCAACGGACGCCATATGCCCAACATAATTACGTCCACCCGCTGAAGCAGAATCCAGCTCACGTTAGCGGCGAAAGCTCCCAACATCAACGCCCGATGTTGCCGCAACAACCGCCAGTCCACGCACCACGGCCAGCCAGCTTCTCGTGCAACACGTCGCCCTACAAACCAACAGGCCGCTGCCAAGGCAATTCCTTGCACCGCCAGCAAGTGCCATACGTCCAGCGACCACACCATGGCCACCAAAGCCACCCCCGCAGCCATCGTCAATTTTTGGGTGAGCTCCATCCCCGCTACATCTTTGAATCGCCCCAATCCGGCTGCAACTGTCCCCAAAAGGCCTTGGCTCATATTCAGCGGCAACAACGATGCCGCCAAGACTAACGCCCACACATGGCTTTGCCCAACCGACTGGCTTAGACCAAATGCCAACATCGCCAGCGCAACCACCCCACCCCACAGAATTGCCTGTGCGATGCTGGTTCCTGCCAAAGTCCTTGCCAATTGAGGCTGTTGAGCAGCCAACCGCCGATTCAAAATATCCGTGCCTACCTGCCCCAAAGGAATGGCCACCATAAACAGCGACATAATCCACCCATAAGCCCCCCGCCCATCGGGCCCAAGCAAACGCGCCACCACCAGGCTGACGCCGAACCCCACCAACAGGCCAACCAGCTGCGCCACATACAGTTGGGCGGAATCTTTCATCAGGGAGAACAGCTTGTCGCGCATGCCCCTTCTCATACAGCAAAAACGCCTCCCGTGGGAGGCGCCCTGCCAGCAAATCACCCAGCCTTAAAGCCGTTCCTCCAATACGCCCGATGACGACGGGTTCGGAAACATCCCTACCGCCAAATCGGTTTGCCGAGGTCGACATCATTGCTGTCGGTCACCGCTCCGGCAGCGGTCCCAACCGCACCACCGACAATCGCGCCGGTCCACGGGTTGCCACCGGTCACCACGCTGGCCGCCGTACCGGTGGCAGCCCCAATGCCGGCCCCGCTCAACATGCGGTCGCCACGGGTTTCACCGCAGGCCACCGTCAGCAAGGCCACCGCCAAAACAATCACCCCATACACAAGTCTCATCACACTTCCTCCTTTGTTTCCCGTTAACCTCCCCAAACTCTACCCGCTTCCGCACAGCAATTCCGTAAGAGACTCTCCCAATCACATCAAAACCTCATAAAACCTGCACTGTCATGTGGTCAGATATCTGCAGCAATCTCGCGTTCCAACTCATATTCACGGTACGCCCGCGTGGCATCACCGTACTCCCGCGACAGCACTTCCATGGCATAGCGCACGTTGTGCCCCAATACGCCCGCGTAGTTTTCCAGCATCCCTTCCGCCGCTTCAGAGCGTCTTGCCTTGCCGGCAAAATGCCGGGCCATGTCGGCATGATAACGCATGGCCTGCTCGCTGGCCAAAATCCGCTCCTTGGCCAACACCAACTCACGGGCTGCGACATTGATACGCGCCTGCTTCTCATACGGCGTACTCGCCCCCGCCACCGTATTGCTCATCACGCCCAGACACACCAACACCACCAGCCCGGTAAAGGTGCTGAAAACCGCCAAATGCCTCCCGAAATCCATCTTTTGTCCTCCTTTTCTCGCCTCCACCACCAATCCGTTTTCAGGCTGACATGCTTCTGCGTCCCTCCCAATGCGGCGCACAATCAAAAAACTCCGTTTGAACATCAAGGCGATATAAAAAAGGGGCATCACATGCCCCTGTACGTTTTCAACGCGACAACTACGCGGCGCCATCCCCCTCGCCATCCACCACCGTGGTGTCGAAAATATACCCCACCCCCTGCAATGTGCGCAGATACTCGGGCTCCACACCATCCACCGCCAGCTTTTTACGCAGTTGGCCCATATACACGCGAAGATACTGCTGGTTGTCGGTATGCGCGGGGCCCCACACTTGGGTAAGCAGGTGCCGGTGGGTCAACGCCTTGTTGGCGTTTCCCGCCAGTTCTTGCAGCAACCGGAATTCCTTGGGCGACAAATCCACCGCCTCGCCATTCAACTTCACCTCGTGACGGATCAGGTCGATCTCAAGCCCCGGAATCGCCACAATGGTATCGCCGCCGGTCTGCTCCTGCACCGCGCGACGCATCAGCGTGCGCAACCGCGCCAGCAGCTCCTCCATGCCGAACGGCTTGGTCAGGTAGTCGTCGGCCCCATGATCCAGCGCCTCCACGATGTCCCCTTGGTCGTTGCGGACAGAAAGCACCAAAATCGGCTGTTTGTGTCCCGCTTCGCGCAACTGAACAATCACTTCCTGCCCATCCAGTTCCGGCAACCCCAAATCCAGCAGAATCAGGTCGGGCTTCAGCGCATTGGCCAGCCGCACCGCCGACTTTCCGGTTTCCGCCTCATCCACCTTGTAGCCGGCATGGGTCAATCCGATGCGCAGAAACTTGCGGATCTGCGGCTCATCATCCACCACCAGCACCCGGGCTTTGATATCATTCATGGCGTTCCTCCTTGCATCATCCTCGTTCATTCATCCAACCCGGTCAATGGCGCGTCCACGGTTGGCAACATAATATTCGCCACCGTGCCACTCGTGCCGTCGTGGCGCCCGTCCATCCAGATACGCCCATGCGAGGCATTGACGATCGCCCGGCTGATCGCCAGCCCCAGCCCGCTTCCTGCCTGCCGCGAGTCTCCTTGGCTACTGCGGAAGAATTTGTCGAACACCCGTTCCCGTTCATGCTCGACGATACCCGGCCCGTGGTCTGCCACTTGCAACAGGGCCATGCCTTCGTCATCCGCAGCGCGCACCCTAAGCTCGATCGGCGTCTCCACGCCGGCGTACTTGGCCGCATTGTCCACCAAATTGAACAGCACCTCCTCCATCAACAACGGATCAGCCAGTACCACCGGACGCTCGGCGGCAACCTCCACCTTCATCTCCAGCTTGGGGTAATAACGTCCGCAGCGGGCCACAATACTCTTGAACAACGCCGCCACATCCACCTCTTCCTGCCGCGGTTGGATGTGCCCGGATTCCAGCTTGGTCAACTCCAGCACGTTGTGGATGATGCTGTGCAACCGCTCGGCTTCCTGCCGGGCCGAGGCGACCAGCTCTTGCCGGTCTTCGTGGGGCAGCCCCTCCCCTACCTGCTCCAGCGTGGAAAGACTGCCGATGATGCTCACCAGCGGCGTCTTCAAATCGTGCGATACGGCAGAAAGCAGCGCGGCGCGCAAACTTTCCCGCTCGGCCTCCTGGCTGGCCGCATCGCCGGCCACCCGCAATTCCTGCCGCCGCATCGCACTGGCCAACAGGTCGGTGTAGGCGCGCAGCAGGTTGGTGGTGCGCAAGCGCGGAGAAGTATCGTCGGCCCCCATCCGTACCCCCAGCACCCCCAGTGTTGTCCGCCGCAAGTGCAACGGGCACCACAGCCAACTGTTGCCGCCCTCCTCGGGGAAAACGATCGCCTGCCGTTCCATTGCCAGACGGGCCGCCGCCACATCCGCTTCTTCCAGCAGGGGGTAACTGCCCTGTTGGGCAAACGGCGTGCCATCCGGCTGCAACATCACCGCCGGCAAGGCCAGCGTACGCCGCAGGTTAGAAACCCCCGCCGAAATGGTGGCCTGCAAGCTGTCTACATAACTCAGGTCATGGGCCAGCCGCAGCAGGGCCTGCAACTGTACCGATTTCTCGCGGGTCGAAACCTCCTGCGCCCGATGCAAGGTCGCCAACCAGCTTACCCCCAAACTGCTGACCACAAACACCGCCAGCGTCAGGGCCTTGGCCGGATCGGCCAACTGTTCGGCAAAGGGTGCGGGCAAAAACAGGTGGTTGAACGCCAGAAACACCAGCAAGGCATTGGCCAGCGCGGTAAACGGGTTGACATACAACGCCGTCACAATCGGCCCGGCCATCAGCAACATGCCCACGGCCTCAAACGGCAGGCGCCCATAAAACCACATCGCGTGCACCAGCGCCACCAGCGTCATGTTGCCTGCCAAGGCATACATGGTGTGCTCCAGCCAAGTGGCAAACGAGACCGAGGCGCTCACCTTCGGCAACTCGCGCTGGCCGGGGTTGCTGTGCCGCGCCATGTCGGCCACATGGCTGTTCACCCACGTCAACATCGCCTCGCGCAGGCGATTTAAATTGGCCTGATTGAACACCGCATTCTGATACGGCTGCAAAAACGTCGGCAGCACCAGTTCGTGCCGGTAATAACGCGCCAACAGCTCGGCGGTCGAAGTATCATACACCACATAGTCGCCCACGTGCGCACGCAGGTAGTCGCCGGTCAGCGCCGCATGCTCCGGCCATTGGATTGGCGGATTCAATGTGTCCGAAATCCGCGCGATCGAAACCGTGCACATGCTGGTCTCCACCGCAATTCCGGCCTCCAGCAACGCCGCCACATTCTCCAACAGCTGGGCGTGCTCGGCGGGGTGCAGCTGCGGCATGGAAAGCTCCGGCACCACCACCAGCCGGGGCTTCAGCTTGACAAGCTTCTCCAGCACGCCGTAGTCCCACAGTCCTTCATGGTGCGGCCACAATTGGATGTGCGGGTTGTCCATCCACCACTGCGCCCCGGGTGCAGTATGCATCACCACCACACTGGTCAGCCCGGCCGATATCCCCTTCTTCACCCGCGCCCGCAGCCCCGATTCCTGCCCGCCGCCGGGCAGAATGCCGATGTGCACACACATCTGGCCAAGGGTCTGCGTCAGGTTTTGCGGCATACGGCTACGGCTTTGCTTGTTCTCTCGACAAGAAGGCGGCCTCGCGGCCTCCTCTTGCTTTTACCGACGGCAAGCCTAACGTACTTCCCACGGCGAATCCATCTCTTCGTTCAGTTATTCCACCTCTTGCGGGCAGGCACCTCGGCGTCTCCATCGTCGTCTTCGGCACAAACATCAAAAAACGCCTCCGCTCCTCCACACTCCAAAAGATCCAACATGCTTGCGTTATCAAGCACCAAGGCATCATCTCCATCCGTCCCGTTATCCATCAACTCCGGACACGCCGCCAACATGTACGCATACATGCGTCCCTCCGGCTCGGCATTGTAGCCGTCAAGCTCCTGCGGCTGATCGGTCAAACATCTCACCCCACTTAAATATCCGGCATGATTCATTGTTATCCCCCCCCTCTTTCGTTTGCTTTGTATATTCCCCACCCCATCTCACTCCATCGCGCGGTCAATCTGGGCGCTGGTGTTGCGGGCATCCTGCCCCAAACCCGAGACGGTGTTGCCCCCGCCCACAACCACCACAACCCCCAGCACGATCAACGCCGCAATCACCAATCCCATAAACCTGTCTCCTTTTTGGTTACCGCCGCACCCTACCTGCACATGGCTAAAAATGCGCTAAGCCCGCCCCCCGCACGACATAAAAAGCGTATATAAATCACATGATTAAAGAATAATCACCCTCAATGAAAACAGGCCCCTACGGGCCTGTCGTCAGCTTGCCGTAAGACAGCTTTTCGTCTCAATACCACCGATGCTCCGTCCTCACCGGCACGGTCTCCTGCACGGTAACTTCCTTGGTGGCACGCACCCCCACAACCACCACGCGGTTGCGTGGTTCCAGCGTGCCGTCAGGCGTCGGCACCTGCAGGCGGCTTTCGCCGTAGGCATGGGTCTCGATCTCATACTTTTCGGGAGCAAGCCCCAAATACCCGGCCACCGCCAACGCCCGCTTGCGCGATAGCGCCTCGTTGTAGGCGCGGCTACCGGTCGTGTCGGTGTAACCGGAAATAACCAACTTGCCGCCGGTCGCCCCCGTCAGCATGTCGCGGGCTTCATCCAGCTGACGCTTGGCCTCATCGCTCAAGGCGGCGCTGTCCAAGGCAAAGTACACCTTATGAAGTTCCTTGAAGATGGTCTCCACCTGTTTGGTCACCACACGGGTGGTGGGCACGTCCGGCAAATACTGGGCACTCCTGTAATACTGGTCACGACAACTGTACAGGTTGTGGCTGGCGTTGGGCTCGGCCTTCTGCTGGCCTACCCAGCAGTCGTAACCCACCAGGGCCCGCGAGAACGCCACCGGCATCCGCTGCGCCGCCCCACCGTCAATAGCATATTGCAACTTGGCACGGGCCGCTTCCAACTCCGCCGGAGACGCCTGCGTCAAACGCTCGGCGCGCCAATCACGCGGGGCAATCACCCCGCCGTTGACGGCGTTCACCGCCGCACCCTGCAAATAGTTGGCGTTTTCAATATCCCAGTCCTGGCTTTCCGAACGCGCCGCCAACATATACAAGTCAGCCAAATATTCCCGGTTCTGCATCGTCACCGCATCCATCATCGCCGCATGGGCGGCCAGCGGAAGACTTCCCCCCGCCACCATTGCCGCCACCGCCAAACCCCCTACAATTTTCCGTTCCATAGCTATCGGCTCCTTTTGTTGATGTTCTCGTGCAAATGGTTCGCCTAACCACCTAAAAATGAAAGCCCTCCTCCCCTGCCATTCCCTCAAGAAACCCTAAAGACACCCCCACCCGCCTGCCTATTTTCGCGCCATCCTAAATGTATACTGCTTGCCTTTTTATGGAAAACTTATATATTTGCGTCATGGGATTCCACAGCAGCGCCCTCACCCGTCCCCCTATTCCAGCGGAAGATGTCATTGATTCGGTCGCAGACCTTCTCAGGAACGCAGCCCACCTCATCAAGACCCACCACATCAAGCCCTCCGACAGCGCACTCTACGCGATAGCGGTTCTCAATACCGTCCCTACCGGAACACTCAACGACCCCCGCATCGAAGCTGCCATCGCCAACCTCACCTCCGCGCACGAAGGCGCACTGGCCGAAGAGTCTTCCCGCCAATAAACCCCCTTGCACTCCCAACCCGATAGTGCTAATTGTCACTCCGCAAGGGGGAGTGATAACATATCACCACACCCTCCTGCGACCATTTGAAATACGACAACAACCCAAGGGAGAGCACGTCCATGAGCGACATCGCAGCCAAAATCCGACCGCTGAACGACCGCGTGGTAGTCAAACGCATCGAAGCGGAAGAAAAGACCAAGAGCGGCATCATCATCCCCGACTCCGCCAAGGAAAAGCCGCAACAGGCCAAGGTCATGGCGGTGGGCCCCGGCAAATGGAACGAAGACGGCGACGAACGCATCAAGATGGACGTCAAGGTGGGCGACACCGTAATGTTCAAAAAATGGGGCGCCGATGAAGTGAAAATCGACGGCGAAGAATACCTCATTCTCAGCGAGTCCGACCTCATCGCGGTGATGAACAGCTAACCCCAACACATTGTAAAAAAGGAGAATGACCATGGCTTCCAAAGAACTCAAATTCGGCAACGACGCCCGCACCAAAATGCTCTCCGGCGTCAACACGCTGGCCAACGCGGTCAAGGCCACCCTCGGCCCCAAAGGCCGCAACGTGGTGCTCGATAAATCCTTCGGCGCCCCCCGCGTCACCAAAGACGGCGTGAGCGTGGCCAAGGAAATCACCCTGGCCGACAAATTCGAGAACATGGGCGCGCAAATGGTGCGCGAAGTCGCCAGCAAGACGGTCGACGTGGCTGGCGATGGCACCACCACCGCCACCGTGCTGGCCCAGGCCATCATCGTGGAAGGCAGCAAGGCCGTGGCCGCAGGCATGAACCCGATGGACCTCAAACGTGGTGTGGATGCTGCCACTGCCGCCGTGGTGGACGAGCTGAAAAACCTCTCCAAAAAGGTCGGCAAGGGCGACGTGAAGCAGGTCGCCACCGTCTCTGCCAACGGCGATGAGAACGTCGGCGACATCATCGCGCAAGCCATGGAGGTGGTGGGCGAAGAAGGCGTCATCACGGTGGAAGAAGCCAAAGGCACCGAAACCACGCTGGATAGCGTGAAAGGCATGCAGTTCGACCGCGGCTACCTCTCGCCTTATTTCGTCACCAACGCCGAGAAGATGCAGGTGGAAATGAAAGACCCGGCCATCCTCATCACCGACCGCAAAATCTCCAACCTCGAGCAATTGCTGCCGGTGCTGGAACCCATCGCCCAATCCGGCCGTGAGTTGCTGCTCATCGCCGAAGACGTTGAAGGTCAGGCGCTGGCCACGCTGGTGGTCAACAAGTTGCGCGGCGGGCTGAAAGTGGCCGCCGTGAAAGCCCCGGGCTTCGGCGACCGCCGCAAGGCCATGTTGGAAGACATCGCCATCCTTACCGGCGGTACCGTCATCAGCGAAGATACCGGCATGACACTGGAAAACACCCAGCTCGACCACTTGGGCCGTGCAGGCAGCATCACCATCACCAAAGACCACACCACTATCGTGGACGGCGCGGGCAACAAGAGCGAGGTGGAAAACCGCTGCACCCAAATCCGCACCGCAATTGAAGAAACCACCTCCGACTACGACCGCGAAAAACTGCAAGAGCGCCTTGCCAAACTGGCCGGCGGCGTGGCGGTCATCAAGGTGGGCGGCGCCACCGAGGTGGAAGTGAAAGAGAAGAAAGACCGCATCGACGACGCACTGGCCGCCACCCGCGCCGCCGTGCAAGAGGGCGTGGTGCCGGGCGGCGGTGTCGCGCTGGTGCGTTGCCTCTCCGCACTCGACGGCCTCAAAGCCGGCAACCGCGACCAGCAGGTGGGCGTGGATATCATCCGCCGCGCCATCGAGATGCCGCTCCGCACCATCGCCAGCAACGCGGGCGAAGATGGCGCCGTGGTGGCGGGCAAGGTGCGTGAAGGCAGCGGCGCCTTCGGCTACAACGCCGGCACCGGCGAGTACGTCGACATGCTGAAATCCGGCATCATCGACCCTGCCAAGGTGGTGCGCGTCTCCCTGCAAAACGCCGCATCCGTGGCGGGCCTGATGATCACCACCGAGGTGATGATCACCGACAAGCCGGAAGACAAATCCTGCGGCCACAGCCACGGCGGCGCCCCCGCCGGCGGCATGGGCGGCATGGACTTTTAACCCCGCCCTCCAACCCCGACATCCCCCGCCACGGCGGGGGATGTTGTTTCAGCCTCGGTTGGCGAGCGCCACCAATCCTGAGACGCTTCGGCACTCCTGCGCACCACCAACTCTGCACTTACCGCATAAAAACCGGCAAAATGCGGGTAGCCGTCAGCCTGACAATAACACCTTGGATCTGATGACATGTGACGCTTCACCACCGACCAGTGCCCCACCTTATGAGACCAACTTCCATCACAATGCTTCAAATAGAAATGAAAATCTTTCTCCGGCAACAGCGCCGCGGCAATCAGGAAATGCCCATCAGGCACATCTGGCAATTCTCCATCGAGAGACAACGGCAAAGGAACAAGCCCATCTCTCAACAACGCCGCGCTCAACCCGTCATAAACCCTGTAATCCAGCCCCGTTTTGGCCGAGCTGCGCTGCCGAAAGCGCCAAGGCGCCCCCTGCTCAAAGCTTCCCGGATGCAGCCACTCGTAAGGAAACTGTACCGCATAAGAGTAGCAATTCGTCCGCCCGACAATATCCCCGTTCCAACGCCCCGGACTATAGGGCAATCCGCCATTTTGTATACATAAAATCATTTCCCCTTTTATCCATGCTTTATGGCAACGTCAAGGAGATTCCCCCTACAACCGCACCACCATCACCGCCGAGCACGCCAGCCCGCACCAACGCCACCAACATGGTACATTTCCGTCTCCTATAAAAAAACTGCCCTCAGGCAGTTACATTTCATTACACGCCAACTTAATCATCAGCCCGTTTTGTCCAATAGTCGGCCCCACTTTTATATGCAGAACCATATTGTGCCTCAGCCATTTTATAAGCGAAGGCGAGTGTACGCTGCGAAGACTTACTGCCCAAATAAGCCCAAGCATAATCTGCATACGTCGCAGGAGAAAGTTGATAAACCGGCACAACATGCAAAGCCACCCAAAGCACAACCACCCCAAGGGCATACAACAAAACCTTTATTCCCTTGCGAAAGTAAGCCAACTTACAACCTCTCTAGCTTGGATTAATTAAAGCACAGAGTAAGATATTTGTAAAGTAAAACCAACACTTGCACTGTACATATGCCTGAATTTATCCCCTAAATATCCTCATGGCCAGCATCACCACCTGCAACTATAAGACAGCCAAACCATACATGGATAATCGTAGAAAAACTGGCTCCGGCGGCTGGGATCGAACCAGCGACCTGCGGATTAACAGTCCGATGCTCTACCGCTGAGCTACGCCGGAATACCGGGGGTGGTTATGCTGTCTTGGGGCGGCTTTGTCAACTCCCACGGCGGCAGATTGATGAAATTGCAGCCACACGGGCAATCTGGAGGCCGGAGTGGGATTACGGCTCGCTTGTATGGCCTGCGGCGCTTTGCAGCCGTTGTTCCCACTCTTCCCTTAGAGTAAGCCCCGCTGGGGCAATCTGGAGGCCGGAGTGGGATTACGGCCCGCTTGTATGGCCTGCGGCGCTTTGCAGCCGTTGTTCCCACTCTTCCCTTAGAGTAAGCCCCGCTGGGGCAATCTGGAGGCCGGAGTGGGATTCGAGAACCCACGAAATGACGCCAACATACTACAAGCCCGCAAAACGCCGCAGGCGCGCAAAACCGTCATTCAAGGAAGATAACGAGGGATATAAAATGTTGGAGGCCGGAGTGGGATTCGAACCCACGAAATGACGGTTTTGCAAACCGTTGTGTTAAGCCACTTCACCATCCGGCCATAGGGCAACGTGTTAAAGATATTTTGCCCCGCCGTCAACGCTTCCGGCGTGATAAGCCCTCCCTACCCCACCAAATAACGCACAGCCACAAACCCGCCGACCAACAGCACGGCAAAGCCGATGGTCAGCCATTCCAGATGACTGTCCACCCAACGTTTCAGGGTTGGGCCGGCCACCCGCATCAACCCGGCCACAAGGTAAAACCGCGCCCCGCGCGAGACTGCCGAAAGCGCCACAAACGGCAACAACGGAAACCCGAACACGCCGGAGGCAATGGTAAACAGCTTGTACGGCAGCGGCGTAAACCCCGCCAGCAGAATCACCCAAGCACCGTAGGCAGCGTACCAGCCTTCCAGCACGTCCATCTTCGCCTCCAAATGGTAGAATTCCAAAATCGGCTGTCCCACCGCCCCCCACAGCAACGCCCCGATGGCATACCCCGCAACACCTCCCAGCACACTGCCCAGCGTGCAAATGGCCGCATAGCGCCACGCCTTGGCCTTGTCGGCGAAACACATGGGGAGCAACATCACGTCCGGCGGAATGGGAAAGAACGAACTCTCGGCGAAACTCACCGCAAACAGCGCACGCGGCGCATAACGGCCATTCGCCTGTGCCAGCGTCCACCCATACAGTCGGCGTAACGGATTACTCATACCAAAGCTTTAGCAGGCTTTTTCAAACCCGCCTAGGTCAATCAACCTTGGTTCATGCCCCCATGCCTGCACCGCACGCAGCAAATCGGCGGGCGCCATGGCTACCGTCTGGGTATTGATAAGCGGATGGCAATACAACAATTCGCGGGTGGTGGCGGGCGTATCCAGCACGAACGTCAGGCTGCCGGGCGCGGCATTGGCCAACGCCAACGGGCTGACACTGCCCGGCTTCACCCCCAGCACCTCCCACAACAACTCTTCCTTGGCAAACGAGAGGCGGTCCTTGCTGCCCAGATATTTCCCCAACTTCACCAAGTCCACCCGCCGCTGGTGCAACACCGTAATCAGCGTAAGGGAACCGGCCTTGTCTTTCACCAACAGGTTCTTCACGTGTGCCCCATCGGGCCAGTGCACCACGTCTTGCAGGGCATCGTCCGCCGTATAATGCGGCCCGTGTTCGTAGCGTTGGCAAGCCACTCCCAACCGCGCAAGCTCATCATAAATGGTCTCATAGGTATGCATCGGCACACCTTAGCCGCCCAGGGCCAGCAACGCAAACCCGCCGAACACCGCCAACAACGCCACCAGCGTGCGCCGCGTGGCAGGAAGGTCGCGAGTCACAAGGTCATGGGAGGTAAAGCACGCGGCCGCGACGAAACTGGTCACCACCACCAACGTCACCGGCAATCCTTGCAACGCATACCCTTCGGTAAAGCTGGCCACCACATAGCAGCCGATAATCGCCAGCATCAGCGGCCATCCCGCAGGCTGGCCATGCTTGCGCACACTGGGCAACAACCAAAAACCAAGGCTGAACACCGCCATCAGCATCTTCACGAAAACCACATGACTCAACACGTCCGGCTGCAACAGCAAGGCTTGCTGGTACACGTACAGCTGGCCGGTCAGCCCTGCCGCCAGCATGAACACCAGCAGCAAGCTCACCGCCAGGTCTTTCGGCCCGACCTGCCGCCCCCTGCCCGCAGGCGCCGTACTCAGCCATACCGAGGCCAGCAGAATCAACGCAATCGCCGCCAACGTCAGCGGTTCAAAGGCGATGTGCAGCCACAGCACGTCAGCCAGCATCGCGATGCCGGCGGCAAAGGCCTTGCGATAAGCGGTCAACTCGGTCAACGAAAGCCGCTGGATAAGCGAGATGATCAACGCCATCGTCACGGTGGCCATGGCAGCCCACAGCGCCGCCCAACCGAAGTAGGCAGGGCTCGCCACCAGCACCAACAACTTCTGATGCAGGCCCAGCCACAACAACCCGCCCCACACCGGCGCCAACAGCCCCAGCCACGCGGTCAACGCCAGCGGGTTGCCGCGGTAAGCGCGCCCGTGCTTGAACAATAACTGCATCAACGTGTAAGCCAGTGCCGAAAGCACGCCGCACACCAACAGGAACGTATAAGGCATCATAATTGTACACATAACGGAAGCCGTGCCGAAAGCCAAGGGGGTTAAGGAGGGTAAGGAGGGTTAAGGGGATTAAGGGGGGCATGGCCCCCTTGCGCCGAAGGCGTCATTCCCGCCCACCGACGCCAAAGTGAGAAACAAAGCCCGACAGCGGGAGCCCAATGGGGCTTTATGGGCCAGCACCCGTTCGCCCAATCAAAAAGAAGCGCCCCCAGGAAGGGGGCTGGATCCCAGATAACCACGTCGTGGCTTCTGGGATAAGCTCAACTAACAAAGAAGGCCGCTTGCAGCGGCCTTCTTTGAAGCTATCGCTTACTTGGTGATGCTGGCCACCACGCCGGCGCCAACGGTACGGCCGCCTTCCCGGATAGCGAAGCGCAGTTCTTTATCCATGGCGATCGGCTTGCCCAGCTCTACAGTCATCTGGGTGTTGTCGCCCGGCATCACCATTTCCACGCCTTCGCCGAGGGTGATCGATCCGGTCACGTCGGTGGTGCGGAAATAGAACTGGGGACGGTAGTTGGAGAAGAACGGGGTATGGCGACCGCCTTCTTCTTTCTTCAATACGTATACTTCAGCTTTGAATTTGGTGTGAGGGGTGATGGAGCCAGGCTTGGCAATCACCATACCGCGCTCGATCTCATCCTTGTTCACACCGCGAAGCAGCAGACCGCAGTTATCGCCGGCCTGGCCCTGATCCAACAGCTTGCGGAACATTTCCACACCGGTTACCACCGACTTGCGGTCGAGGTTCATCCCGATCAGAGCAACTTCATCGCCCACTTTCACAATCCCGCGCTCGATACGGCCGGTCGCCACAGTGCCGCGACCGGTAATGCTGAACACGTCTTCCACCGGCATCAGGAACGGCTTGTCGAGGTCGCGCTCGGCTTGCGGGATCCAGCTGTCCACGGCTTCCATCAGCTTTTCGATGGCGGGCACGCCGATCTCGCTGGTGTCGCCTTCCAGGGCCTTCACGGCGCTACCACGGATGATCGGGGTGTTGTCGCCATCGAAGTTATACTTGCTCAGCAGGTCGCGGATTTCCATTTCCACCAGTTCCAGCAGGTCCGGGTCGGCAATGTCGCACTTGTTGAGGAACACGGTGATGGCGGGCACGCCCACTTGGCGGGCCAGCAAAATGTGTTCGCGGGTTTGCGGCATCGGGCCGTCGGTACCGGCCACCACCAGAATGGCGCCGTCCATTTGCGCCGCACCGGTGATCATGTTCTTCACGTAGTCGGCGTGTCCGGGGCAGTCCACGTGGGCGTAGTGACGCTTGTCGGTGGTATATTCCACGTGGCTGGTGTTGATGGTGATACCACGGGCCTTTTCTTCCGGCGCGCTGTCAATCTGGTCGTACGACTTGAACTCGCCGAAACGCTTGGTAATGGCGGCGGTCAGCGTGGTCTTACCATGGTCGACGTGACCGATGGTCCCGATGTTACAGTGGGGCTTGGAACGGTCAAAAGTAGCTTTGGCCATGTCTGCTCTCCTTAGGTTGGTGCCCTTGCTATCGGGCGGTTTTCACGTATTGGTTAATGCGCCGAGCATGGTGTGCCTGTCGCAACGGCTGGCGGCTTTTTACCATATTATGCGGATGATGCAAGGGGGAAATCGCACTTGCAGGCATCACTTATCCCGCAGGCTTGGCCAACCGTATTCTGGCGTGCGGGCCTCACGGCCGTTTGAAGCCGTTGTTCCCACTTTTTTCTCGGAGCACGCCCCCGTTGGGGCAAAGATGGTGGGGAGTAACACACATAACGGGAATGCAACATACTGATATTATTATAAAATATTATTTTTCATGAATACTTATGCCCCCAAATATACCCCCTTTATACGCCTGCTTGGGGTGGATACAAGCAGCCGTCTCTAGACATAAAGACATCATATCTCATCACCCTGCCCATCCAACCGCTTGATAGCCTGCTACGGGGTGACGGGTTGAGGGTCAAGGTTATTGGGCCAAAATCGAGAGGCTTGAAGCCATACAAAGAAGATTCATGAGTATGGCTTAAAAGAAGCCTAGGGTTTTGAACAATCACGCGCACATTTTACGATACGCAGTGTACTTCCCAATGATTCGATAAAGCCTTGCGCCCGTGCATCCAGCGTATTGCAAAGCTGAGTATCATCAGGCCTCGATTTGGCCCCTGTAAGTCGCAGGGCCTCATCAACAGATAGAAAACCACGTTCTGCCATATTCTCACAACGGTAATCAATACCAGCTTTGCTGGTTGTGTCTTTACAGGTAATACGCGTTTGTTCAAGCCAAGGCTTGGGATAGTCAAACGGCCAGTTTTCAGCACCACCATTCATAAGGTAGATACGTTGCCACACCATACTGTCGTTTGCACAGGTACTGTCGGCCTCACTTGTGAGCTTTCTAAGCTCTTCTTTACTCATGTGTGGGTCTGTTGTGTCGATGACGGCGTTTTCTGTTTCAATCCTTGGTAAGGTTTCTGCTACGGAGGCAAAAGTGGGCACCATAAGCACCACTACACTCAACATCATTCTCATCATTGTAAGTTCTCCCTTTCTAATGGAACGACCACCAAAAAGGTGGTCGGGGAGTTCTATCCGTCTAGACAACGGCGCGGCTATTTAGCCTCGCAGCTTGTTTTATTCACCGCCTCCCCAACCGTAGTTGGAAGGCGGCACGTTGGTCACGGCCTGTGCCTTGGCCGGTCTAGTGGGGATAGAAGGCCCCAGCCGCGTTTATCGCGGCCATGAGTACGGTAGGATTTATTATGAGGAAACGCAAGGTTCTTTCGTAGAGAAACCCACGAAGATGACCAAGATGCCTCTCTATTTTGAGGGGGTATCTTCGCCACCTTCGGGTATCTTCGAGGGAAGCCCCCATTCCCACCCACCGTGCATACTGCTTTTTCTGGTTTTGATGCCCAGCTTTTTCTTGGCTAAACGTATGCTTTTCTCACTGAATCCCGCCGCCTTGGCTGCGGTGAAGATATCAACGGCCTTTTGAGGCCCGTCCTCCAACAAGTTGTGTAAAAAGCCTTGTACGTCACCGGCCTCGTCATTCCCATCTTCCTGCTGCAAGGCATCGGTGGCACTTATCGTGACAGGGGTGCCATCCCATACGATGCGTGATGTAGAAATATTTTCCTGTACCACGGCACTCTTAATCCTGAATGCCAAGCCCTGATTTTCAGCGCTCCCACTCAGATTACTCTTCATTGACAGGAATAACCGGCGTGAAAGGTCGTTCTTATCTTCAACCACAAGCCATCCGGCACGGGCGGCTGCTATTAGCCCCATGCTTCCCATAACCCTTGCCATTGGGTTGGTTCCTAGCGACTTGTTCATGTGGGTAACAGCAATGACGGCAATACAGTGTCTGGCGGCAAGTTCAATGAGGGGAGCCAGAGTACTCCTCACCTCATTGTTATTGTTCCCGTCTGTCATCCCCATATATGAACTGATAGGGTCAATGACGATAAGACGGGTTTCGGGCCTATCTTTAAGACATCTTTCAAGGCGTTCAATGTCGTTACGAATGTTGAAATCGCGTTTGATGGAACGCCCATCCTTACCGCATTCATTAACGGCTTCAATAGTATGGCACCTTTGCATATCAGCATGAACAGCATGGAGGCGCGGTACAAGAGTATCAGCCGCATCATCTTCGGCTGAAAGCAGGATAACATCGCCAACATCACAAGACGCTGTGCCATCAGGCCATGTAGCACCAGTAGTGACAACTCCAGCGATGCTGGCAACAAGCTGACTCTTACCTAGGCCTGGGTTGCCAACAATCACAGTAAGCTTACCGAGAGCAATACGTTGCGGCCAAAGCCATACAACAGGTTCGGGCTTAACATCTGCAAGACACACAATATCAAGCCCGTCTTGTACTTGGGATACTTCTGACATTAAGCCTGCTTTTCTTCGGTGTTTGTGTTTTCCATCCGTTGAATCAACGCTGCAATATCCTCCGCTTTCCATACGGTGGTATTGGGGCCGATTTTGAGGGCTTTGGGGAAGCGCCCCGTCTTGACCCCAGCCCACCACGTTGAGCGGCTTACCGGAATAAGCTTGAGCACCTGCGATAAACGCATAAAGCCCTGTACTGGGTTATCATTGGGGGTGGCTTCGTTAACGGTCGTATTCATGTTGGTCTCCTTTGTTGAGTCCAAATGAGCACGGCTGGATGGGACGGAAATACACCTTTTCGTTTTTCCGTCCCAAAAGAATAAATATCTGTTTACTTTACAACATGTTGTATTGCGACCTGCTCAAGGTAGGTATCCAAGCTTTCCTTACCTCCTCCAGTCCACTCATCCATGCCTTTCATTTCTTTATAGCGAGCATAAAAGGTTTCCAGCTTCATATCCTGATAGGTTGAAGGGTCTTCTTTTTGAAGCACCTTCAAATACTCGCCACAGGCTTTCCTTTCCGAAATATTCTTCGCTTTCGCGGTAGCATAAATCGTTGAACGCATCATAAAGGCCGAAACGCCCTTCCATTGGCTCGGGCGACCTCGCCCTTGACGGTATTCACCACCATTATCAATCTTGAACCCTGCCACATGCTCGGCAGCCAAAGCCCATAAGACAGCTGTTTTACCTTCTTCGGTACGAGTATCCACATGCAATCCAAAATGCTTGGCCAAGGCTTCTAAGCGGTAGTGACGAGCATCATCAACAAACCTCTTCAACTCTTCTTCCGCCTTATCACCATGGATAATCTCAAACATTTTGATATCAGCAGGTATCGGCTTCAACAGTACGCCAGAATACGCTTTCTTGCTTGTCTTCCTTTGGTACTTGGTCATGCCGCACTTTTCCCAAAGTTGCCTTGAATGACTTTCCCCATGGTCTGGGTATCCACCTCCTTTATTGATATGGGGTATATGCCCCTTTTGTTGCCCCCATTATACCCCAGATTGGAACAAACAGAGGTGGACGGCATCAGACATGAAACATGCCAAAACACCATGTAAAATAAGGATAATAAGGATTCAACTGGATGGCAACAAACAAAAGAAATGGTGGAGGGAGTAGGATTCGAACCTACGAAGGCAAAGCCAGCTGATTTACAGTCAGCCCCCGTTGGCCACTTGGGTATCCCTCCACAAGCAATATGGTGGGAAGTATAGGATTCGAACCTATGACCCCAGCAATGTGAATGCTGTGCTCTACCGCTGAGCTAACTTCCCGAGCCGGCCCGCTATGTAACCCATCCGGGCGACCATCGCAAGCGCTTTTGCACAAGCCTTCCGCGCATTGTCTCAAAAGACTTGGCGATGCTGCCGACTTATGGCACAACCCGGTGCGTGCCGACATAGCACAGTGGTAGTGCAGCGGTTTTGTAAACCGAAGGTCGGGGGTTCAAATCCCTCTGTCGGCACCATTCTAAAAGCAACATCCATATCATCCGTGCCGACTAAGAGGGATACAACACGTTCCATACCGGCGAAGCCAAATCCAAAACACGTGTAAATCCCTCTGTCGGCACCAGCTAAAAGCAACATCCACACGATTCATGCCGACCAAGGGGAGATACAAACCGCTCCGATTCGGCTACCATGCCCCCATGCATTCCCATGCCCGCCGCCTTGTGCTCGCCGCCGCCCTGCTGGCGGCCATCGTGGGCTTTTACCTTTCCGGCCTCGGCGATGCCCTTTCGCTTGCCACCCTCAAGGCCCACCAAAGCGCCTTGCAAGAGTACGTCACCAACAACCCGCTCACCGCCACGGCCCTGTTTGCCGCCGCCTACATCGCCACCACCGCCTTGTCGCTTCCCGTCGCCGCCCTGCTCACCCTGCTGGCGGGCGCGCTGTTCGGTGTTGTGTGGGGCACCCTCATCGCCAGCTTCGCCAGCACGGCGGGTGCCACCTTGGCCATGCTGGCCGCCCGCTACCTTTTCGGCAACAGCCTGCAAAGCCGCTACGGCCCCCAGCTGGCCCGCATCAACGCAGGCTTCCAAAAGGAAGGCGCCTTCTACCTCTTCGCCCTGCGGCTGGTGCCGGTGGTGCCGTTCTTTCTGGTCAATGTGCTGATGGGGCTGGTCCCCGTCCGTACCGCCACCTACTTCTGGGTCAGCCAACTGGGCATGCTGCCGGGCACGGCGGCGTACGTTTATGCGGGCACGGCACTGGCAGGCATCTCCAGCCTGAAGGACATCGCCTCGCCGCAACTGCTGCTGGCCTTCGCCCTGCTCGGCCTGCTGCCGCTTGCCACCCGCAAAGCCCTCCTCCTATTCCGCCGGAAAGACCGCCCATGAGCTATGACTACAACCTCATCGTCATCGGCGCGGGGTCGGGCGGACTGGTGTCCGCCTACCTCGCCGCCGCGATGAAAGCCAAAGTCGCCCTGATTGAACGGCACGAAATGGGCGGCGATTGCCTCAACACCGGCTGCGTGCCCAGCAAGGCGCTCATCCGCAGCGCCAAGATGCTGCACGATGCCACCCGCGCCCGCCAATTCGGTTTCAAAAAGGCCGACATCGACTTTGATTTTACCGACATCATGGCCCGCGTCCACCGCATTATTCGCACCATTGCCCCGCATGATTCGGTGGAACGCTACACCCGACTGGGCGTCACCTGCATCAAGGGAGAGGCCCGCCTCACCGGCCCCCACAGCGTCACGGTAGACGGCCAAACCCTCACCGCGCGGGCCATCATTGTCGCCACCGGCGCACGGCCCTTGGTGCCGCCCATCCCCGGGCTCGGCGAGGTGCCTTATCTCACCAGTGATACCCTCTGGAACCTCAAGAAACTTCCCAAAAGACTGGTGGTTTTGGGCGGCGGCCCCATCGGCTGCGAGATGGCGCAAGCCTTCGCCCGCCTCGGCAGCAACGTCACCCTTGTCGAGATGGCCCCCCACCTCCTCACCCGCGAGGACGACGACGTGATCAAGCTGGTCACCGCACGCTTCAAGGCTGAAAGAATCGATGTGCGTACCGGCCACAAGGCCCACAGCGTCACATCTTCCGGCAACCGGAAGAAGCTGGTGTGCGAGACGGACGGCAAACGGGTCGCCATTCCTTTCGATGACATCCTTGTCGCCCTGGGGCGCACCGCCAACGTCTCCGGCTTCGGGCTGGAAGAGCTGGGTGTGCAACTCACCCCGCGCCACACCGTGCAGGCCGACCCCTTCCTGCGCACCAACATCCGCAGCATCTACGTGGTGGGCGATGTAACGGGCCCCTACCAGTTCACCCACGCTGCCGCCCATCAGGCGTGGTACGCAGCGGTGAATGCGCTTTTGTCCCCTTTCAAGAAATTCAAGGCCGATTACCGCGTCCTGCCATGGGCCACCTTCACCGACCCCGAAGTCGCCCGTGTCGGGCTTAATGAGAAGGAGGCCAAAGCCCAAAACATTCCCTACGAAGTCACCCGTTACGACCTGAGCGACCTCGACCGCGCCATGACCGACGAGGAGGCCATGGGCTTTGTCAAAGTACTCACCAAACCGGGAAGGGATACCATTCTCGGCGCCACCATCGTCGCTGCCCACGCAGGAGACCTCTTGGCCGAATACGCGCTGGCGATGAAGCACGGGCTGGGGCTGAACGCCATCCTCACCACCGTCCACAGCTACCCCACGCTGGCCGAGGCCAACAAATACGCCGCCGGCGTCTGGCGCCGCGCCCACACGCCCGCTTGGGCGCTCAGACTGTTGGCCGCCTTCCACCGCTGGCGCCGCATGCAACCTTTATACCGCCCCTCCATTTTTTAGGGTCTCTTGATTGGCCGATTCCACCACTTCGGCCTAACCTGTCCCAGAGCGGACGTGCCGACCCCGACCAACCCGAACAGAGGAGAAGACTCCCATGAACCTGACCAAAGACATCCAGACCCTCTTCGGTACCGAGAGCGAGATAACCAATCTGCGCGACCTCTTCCTGCACGGCCTGCAAGACCTCTATTTTGCCGAGAAAACCCTTCACAAAGCCCTTTCCGACATGGAAGACGCCGCCGATACCGCCGGCCTCAAACGCGCCTTCAAAAACCACCGTGAGGAAACCCGCCACCAGGCAGGGCGGCTGGAACAGATCTTCGAGATGATCGGCCACAAGGCCGAGGGGCTTGAATGCAAAGCCATCGAGGGGCTTATCGCCGAGGGCGACGATATCATCGAAGATGCCGAAGGTGCCGCCCGCGATGCCGGCCTCATCTATGCCGGCCAGGCGGTCGAGCACTACGAGATCGCCCGCTACACCAGCTTGATACGCTGGGCCGAGGCGCTGGGCTTCACCGAGGCCATCCCCCTGCTCAAACAGTCCCTGCAAGAGGAAAAGGCCGCCGATGCGCTGCTTACCCGCCTCGCCGAGGAAGGCATCAACGACGCCGCCCTGATGGGGCTGGATGCCAGCGCCCTGCGCCGTGGTGCAGGCTCCGGCAAACGTGCGCACGGGGCGGCCGGAAGCCACCACTAACGTGGCACACAGGGATGAAACGGCCCCAGCGGGGCCGTTTTCAACTTCAGCGTTTCCGCATCGAAGCCTTCTTGCGCTTCACCGGCAATGCGGTGTTGGCCAAACGGTCTTCATAAAACGCGGGATATTTGTACTTGCCGCCACTGGCCTGTACGGTGAAGTAGTCTGCGGTCAGCCGCCGCACCGTCCCCGCCAGCAACCACAGGCCGATCAGGTTGGGGACGATCATGATGCCCACCAACACATCCGCCAACGCCCATACCGCCAATACGCCCACCTTGGCATTGGCCGCCATGTCCAGCACCCACGCACCGCCGAAGGTCGCCAGCAAAAACACCGCCAGATACGGCTTGGCCACCCGCGTGCCCAACGCGTACACCGCCCCCTGCTGGCCATAATAGCCCCAGCCCAGAATGGTGGAGAACGAGAACAGCAGCAAACTCACCGCCACGATCGCCCCGCCAAGAGGGATGCCTTCAATGCTGGCTCCGCCAAGCCCGGCGGTGAAGGCCAAACTGGTCAACCCCGCGCCCGCACTGGCCGCCGCCTCGCTGGTCCACGCGCCACTTACCAAAATTACCAAACCGGTAAAGGTGCACACCACGATGGTATCGATAAAGGTCTGCGTCATGCTCACCAAGGCTTGTTCCACAGGGTGTTTGGTCTGCGCGGTGGCCGCCACGATCGCCGCACTCCCCTGCCCCGATTCGTTGGAGAACACGCCCCGCGCCAAGCCAAACCGCATCGCTGCCATCACCCCGGCCCCGGCAAAGCCGCCGGCGGCCGCATGGCCATTGAAGGCACTGTCCACCACCAGCCACAAGGCCTGCGGGATGTACGCGGCATTGGCCAACAACACCATCATCCCCGCTGCCACGTAAAGGACAATCATGGCGGGCACCAGCTTGTCGGCCACCATGGCAATCTGACGCACCCCGCCAAACATCACCAACGCCGCAGCCACCACCACCATACCGCCCACGTACAGGGGCTCAAACCCGAAGGTGCCGCGCATCACATCCACAATCGCGTTGTTTTGCACCATGCCGCCGATACACATGGCCGCCAGCGCAATCAGCACGGCGTACAAAGCCCCCAGCCACGGCAAACCCGCGCCCAAACTCAGGTAGTACATCGGCCCGCCATGATACTTGTCGGCATCCGCCAACTTCACGCGATAATGCACCCCCAACAACGCCTCGGCAAACTTCAGCGCCATGCCCAACAGGCCGCTCACCCACATCCACAGCAAGGCGCCGGGCCCGCCAATGGCAATCGCCGTGGCCACGCCTGCAATGTTGCCGGTTCCTACCGTAGCCGCCAGCGCGGTCATCAACGCCGCCCGGTTAGAGATACTTCCCTTGCCATGGCTCACACGCCCCGCAGGCCCCAGCGCCGCCCACAACGCAGGCACCAACTTGGTAAACTGAAGCCCACCCAGCACCACCGTCATCATGCCGCCGGTGGCCAGCAAAAACACCAACATCGGCCAGCCCCACAAATACGCCGCTACGCCTTCCAATGCATGATAAACCTGCTCAACCATCGTGCCGCCCTTTCCTTAAGACAGACCGCACTGTACACAACAAACATACACCCGCCAAGCCTGCACGCTTACATTTCAGGCAGATGCCGACCACACTCACGGCTAACGCCCTGCCAGTATCTCCTGCACATTTTCTCCCGGCCCCCGCAACGGCTGCCCGTCAGCCCCCTCTTGCGGCAAGAACAACTCCTCCGGTGAAACCCTCACCCCCAAATGTGTAATCACCGCCTCGGCATGACGCCGATGGAACAAAATCAGCCCCCGGCTTGCAGTACCATTTTCAAAGTTGCACACTCTCGGCTGCCCCCACCCCAACACGTCCGCCAGCGCTGAGGTACTCATATCCTTCAGGGAACGCACCTCCCTCACCCGTTGCGCCACCCATGACGCATGACGCCGGCTGCGCGCCAAAAACGCCTCATCGGCAGGCTGCTGGCACACCACATACTCCGCCAAAGCCGCTTCAATCGCCTCAAGCTGCCCCAACCTGAATTTGTACTGCGTCATCGACGAACTCGTAAAAAGGCAACGCACGACGCGCTTCCCATCCGGCAAGTTTCTGGCCGCCTGAAGGGGAATGCCGTGCCACTGCAAGGTATCCTTCAACCAAGCGCGCGTTCCTTGCCATTGGGCTTCGCTCATGTTCGCGCGATATGCCACCACCTCCTCCAGCGTCGCCATATGGGCCAGCAGGCGTTCGCGCATGTCATCAAAAGATTCGTCACGGGTAGCGGGCACATGCTGCAGCAGGTCACGCCCCAACAGCTTTTCCAAAGCAAGCAGCCCCTCGTAAGAAAGCCGCGACCTCCCGGACTCCATAAATCCCACAGCCTGCTTGGTCACCCCGGCGGCCTCGCCGACCTCCACCAGCGTCAACTGCGCCATCTCACGCACCATCTTATGAAAACGCCCCAACACGGCTTTATCCAGCCCCCGCGCCTCAACCATCTGTTCAAACACCTGCTCGCGGGTCAGGTCGTTCAGCTCTTTGCCGTATCGTTTCATGCCTCTTCCCTAGCCTATTCCGTCCAGCCTCACAAGCCATCTCCCGCACGCCCCACCGCGTCAGCCTTATCCCCCCGGCACGCAAAATACCCCGCCATCATCTCCAACTCCCCCGGCTTCAGCACAGAACGGACGCCACCTCGCAGGATAATCCCAACACGACTCCCTATCCCCAACGCCCTCCCAACGTCCTTCGGCTTCAAGGCTGATTCCGCCAAAGCCCCACGCACCCAAGCCAACACTTTCGGCATATGGCGGTTGGCCACATACGCCCGCTTTTCCTCATCCGTCAGTTTCAGCAAGTCAGGAAGCCCCTCACGCGGGCCACACACCGGCCGCCCCACTGCATCTTCCTCCGGCAAAAACAGCTCCTCCGGCGTCACCTCCAACCTCAAATGCGCAATTACCGCTTCTGCATGGTGTCGGTGCAAGTAAGTCTTTCTAGCCGCCGAATCATTCTCATAACGTGCCACGAAAGGTTGAGATACCCCCAACACACCTCCGATTTTCACATCTGTCATACTTTTCATTTGCCGCACCAACCGCACCCGTTGCCTCACCCAATCATTCTGACGTCTGCTACATGCCCAAAAAGCATCTTCGCGAGATTGATCGTGTTGTACATATTTCTCGAGACACTCCACAATCCGTTCAGTTTCTCCAATTCTAAACTTGGGCAATCTACGATTGTTCGAGATAAATTGTTGCGCGCAGTCGCGCCAATCAACCAACCTTGAAAACACTTCCTGCGAAATCCCATGCCATTTCAATGCATCGTGCAACCATACGCGCACGGCATCCCCGTTTTCCGCACTCTCATTCACCCGATACGCCACAACCTCTTCCAACGTCGCAACGTCCCGCAACAAACGCTCCCGCATCTCTTTCGTCGGTTCACCGTTTTCTTTCGGCAAATGCGCCATCAAACTCCGCCCGCCCAAAAACCCTTCCAACGCCACAAACTTGTCGTAAGTAAGACCCATTTTTCCTGTTTCCATGACCGCAACGGCCTGCGCTGTTGTCCCTCCCCAAGCCTGCCCCACCTGTTCCAAGGTCACCTGCGCCATCTCGCGCGCCAGCTTATGAAACCGTCCCATTGTGTCTTTATTCAACCCGGCTTGCACAATCGCTCCGCCCCCACGACCTTTTTTCACCACTTCCAACCGCGCCTCATACGCCGCCCGACGTTCGGCATCATTCAAACGGGCATTCATCACATCATCCATGGCAACATGTATACCAAAAACTTCTCTTCAAGGCAACGACGCTGGTGTAAACGCCACCGTCGCCACCGCCACCTCGGCAGCCCCGCCCCGCTTCAGCGCCAAGGCGCAGGCCCGCGCGGTGGCACCGGTGGTGTAAATGTCGTCTACCAGCAACACCCGCCGCGCACGCACCAACGGCTTGGCCACAAAGTCATGGCTGGAAAGCTTCAAGCGCTGCGCCCGCGTGCGCTTGGCCTGTCCGTCACTGGGCTTCACCCGCACCAACGCATCGACATGGAAATCCAGCCGCCGCAGCCGCGCCACCGCCCGCGCCAACAACACCGCTTGGTTGAACATCCGCCCGCCAAACGCACGCCTGTGCATCGGCACCGCCACCACCAGCCAATCATCCCCTTTGGGCAATTTCGGCAACATCAGCCGCGCCAACAACGGCGCCAAGTGCGTCCCGTCCTTGAACTTCAGCCGCAAAACCAACTCCCGTGCCAATCCGTCATACAGCAGCGGCGCGCCGAAGCACTTGACCACCTTGGGCAACTCCGGCGGCAGCACGCCGGTCACGTCCCACCACGGCAGCTTGGCATAACAGTCGGGACACAACCCCACCGGCTCCGCCGCCGGCAACGCACACTCGCACGCGGCACATGTCGGCGGCAATGCCAGCCCCAACAGGTGCCGCCATGCCTTGTCAAACAGAGCTCTCACGCGCATGGTGGCCAGCATGACGGAACTTGCCTTCCCCGCCAACCACCTTGAACGTGTCAACGCCCGCAGGTGCGGCCCCACGCCATTTTTTGCCGAAAGCGCCCGCCGCCTCTCCGACCGCCTTGCCGACACCAAACGCGGCTTCCCCTCCATCCTCAACATCTCTGCCGATGCAGGCGCCACCCAAGCCCTTCACCCCACCGCCGACAACCGGCCAACCTCCAACGCCTACCACCTTCTCCTCGCCAACCTCACCCTCACCACGCAGGATGACCCCGTCACCACCTTCTACAAGCACCTCCAACACCTCGCCCCAGATGGCCTTTTCCTCGCCAGCACCTTGGGGGCAACAAGCTTTGCGGAATTCCGCAACGCCTTCCACGCCGCAGGCCTTCCCGCTACCGCCCGCACCACGCCGCTGCCGGATGTCCAAGAATGCGGCACCCTGCTCCAACGCCTCAAACTGGCCCTGCCGGTGGTCGACCGCGACCTCATCACCCTCACCTTCCCCGATTTCCCCACGCTCTACCGATTCCTCCGCGCCCATGGCAGCCACAACTGGCATCCTGCCCGCAGCCCCCACCTGCTCACCCCGCGCCAGCTTAGCGCCATGGAAGCCGCCTACCGCACCCTCCACCCCCGCACCGATGGCCTCATCCCGCTTACGCTGGAACTCATCTACCTTCACGGCTGGCAGCCCCATGCCAGCCAGCAACAGCCCCTCTCACCCGGCCAAGGTAAGATCTCGCTGGTCAAAATCCTTTCTTCCTAGAAGGTGTTACCAAAACGACAAACCACCTGTCTACCGACACCTCCGACGCCTCTTTACCCCCCTGTCATCCCGGCGTAGGCCAGGATCCACGAACAACATCCAAGCAGCGCAGCGTTCCTTTTTCACCCCCGCACCACCTCACTCACAGCAGACGCCACCCGCACATCCCCCGCCTGCAAGGTATAATCCACCAACGCCCAACCCCCAAACCAACTTACCAACACCAACAACACCCATGCCCGCAATTGGTTCACCAACCATGCCCCCATCGTTTCTTCCTTCACACAAAGCTCACGCCAACCCATATCGGATACTCCTTCTTACTTAGCTGTTTTACTTATATTTCCCTAAAACTGATGCACCACCGTCGTCACCACCCCCATAATCTGGAAGCTCTGCTCATCCTCATTCACATGGATAACCTGATAGTTCGGGTTCGCCGGATGTAACTCAACGCCGCGCTTTCCCCGGCGGAGGTACTTCACCGTCAACTCCCCGTCCACCGCCGCCACGATCATCTTGCCGTCGGTGGCAGGCAAACTGCGGTCCACCACCAGCAAGTCCCCTTCCTGCAAACCGGCATCAATCATGCTGTCGCCCTGCACCCGCACCAGAAAGGTCGCATCGGCGTTGCGCACCACATAGTCGTGCAGGTTCACGCGGTCTTCCACAAAATCGTCTACCGAGGTCGGCCCGCCGGCGCGTACCGTACCGCCGAACAGCGGCACACCGGCCCCTCCGGCCTTCACCCAACTCACCACCTCGTCGGCCATGCTGGCGGGCACCCGCACCGGCACGGTGGGCTCGCCGTATTTGCCGGTTCCCTTGGGTCGCCCCGCTCCCGGCCGTTTGCCACCTCGCGTCATGACTCTTCTCCTTCTTAACGTGCCTAGATAATCGCACACCTATCAAAATCGTCAACACAATTTTGCACATTTTTCAAAAATCTGCCCATTTTTTTAGCAAATCATATATATTTCAATCCGATACTGCTAGCCTTCCGACAATTGGCCCAGCCAAGCAATCAATCAGGGAGTATCCTTATGAGTATCATGAAAGAATTCAAAGCCTTCGCCATGCGCGGCAACGTGGTCGACCTCGCCGTCGGTGTGGTCATCGGCGCGGCTTTCGGCAAAATCGTGTCCAGCCTGGTGGATAAAATCATCATGCCGCTGCTGGGCCTTGCCACTTCCGGCGCCGACTTCAGCGACCTCGGCCTCACCCTCAAGGCGGCCGATCCTGTTAGCGGCACCGCCGCCGTGGTGCTGGGCTACGGCGCTTTTCTGCAAACCATCATCGATTTCACCATCATCGCCTTCGCCATCTTCATGGTGGTCAAGCTGATGAACAAGGCGATGCCGAAAGAGCCCGCTAAACCGGCCGCCAAAAAAGGCCCGACACAGGAAGACCTCCTCGCCGACATCCGCGACCTGCTGAAAAAGCAAGGCTCCGCCAAGAAGAAGTAGTCTTCACCCAGGCATTACAAAAGGGCCCTCGTGGCCCTTTTGTTATTCAGAGACTCTTTTTTCGCGCTGCCCCCCTCTCACGCCCACAGGGCGTCATTCCAAGGAGCACGGCCCACCAGACCACGCAGGAACCTCTCGACATTTCCGCCGCGCGCAACTTGGAACCCAGCTCGAAGGTTACACGCGGCCCAAAGCGGGGAAAAACCGGAACAGTATAGCCAGTTTCGCATTTTTCTATACGCTCGCGCCATTCCCGCGAGCCGAAGCGGAGCGGAGACCAACGCAACGCGTAAAGCAGGAATCCAGAAGTTTATCAGAAAACACCTACTGCAAAATTGTTAGCTGCAAGACAGCCCCAACAACAACACACGCTGTTGCTACCCAATACTTTCGGTTTGCCCAGCGCTCTTCTTTAATCAAATCAGACTCTTCAGGTGCAAGCCTCGCATAAAGCTCAAGCCTTCTAATCGCTATCAAAATGCCAAGAACCTCCAAGAAAACACCAATATCCGAAACGGCTATACTTCCGAAAAAACTTTGCATGGCAAAGGCTAACAAGCAAACAAATATACTTCAACAACAAAAAAAGGCCGCCAAAGCGACCTTAAATCTCCAACGTCTCGACAAGCAGAACATTTAGCGGGATCCACCCGGCATCCTTAGAAAGGAGGTGATCCAGGCGCTCGTTCCCGAACGCCTACCTTGTTATGACTTAGCCCCAGTTACTGGTTGCACCGTGGACGGCTGCCTCCCTTGCGGGTTAGCGCACCGGCTTAAGGTGTCCCCAATTTCCATGGCTTGACAGGCGGTGTGTACAAGACCCGGGAACTGTATTCACCGCGGCAATGCTGATCCGCGATTACTAGTGATTCCAGCTTCATGCCGTCGAGTTGCAGACGACAATCCGAACTGAGCCGACTTTTTAGGATTTGCTCCAGCTTGCGCTTTGGCATCCCGTTGTGGTCGGCATTGTAGCACGTCTGTAGCCCTAGGCGTAAGGGCCATGAGGACTTGACGTCATCCCCACCTTCCTCCGAGTTATCCTCGGCGGTTCCTCTAAAGTGCCCAACTGAATGCTGGCAATTAAAGGCGAGGGTTGCGCTCGTTGCGGGACTTAACCCAACATCTCACGACACGAGCTGACGACAGCCATGCAACACCTGTACACGGTCCAACTAAATGACCCCTCCCGTTACGGAGGGTACGACCGGTATGTCAAGCCTAGGTAAGGTTCTGCGCGTAGCATCGAATTAAACGACATGCTCCACCACTTGTGCGGGTCCCCGTCAATTCCTTTGAGTTTTAACCTTGCGGCCGTACTCCCCAGGCGGCATGCTTACCGCGTTAGCTGGGCCACCAAGCTCTGTAGCGAGCCTGACAGCGAGCATGCATCGTTTAGGGCGTGGACTACCAGGGTATCTAATCCTGTTTGCTCCCCACGCTTTCGTCCATGAGTGTCAAGAGCGAGCCAGTAAGCTGCCTTCGCCATGGGTGTTCCTACCGATATCTACGAATTTCACTTCTACACCGGTAATTCCGCCTACCTCTCTCGCCTTCTAGTCAGCCAGTTTCAAGTGCAATTCCCACGTTGAGCGCGGGGCTTTCACACCTGACTTAACAAACCACCTGCGGACGCTTTACGCCCAGTAAATCCGAACAACATTCGCCACCTTCGTATTACCGCGGCTGCTGGCACGAAGTTAGCCGTGACTTATTCTATGGGTACCGTCATCGTCGTCCCCATCTAAAGCGCTTTACAATCCGAAGACCGTCATCGCGCACGCGGCATGGCTGCATCAGGGTTGCCCCCATTGTGCAAGATTCCCCACTGCTGCCTCCCGTAGGAGTCTGGACCGTGTCTCAGTTCCAGTGTGGCTGATCATCCTCTGAGACCAGCTACTGATCGTAGCCTTGGTAGGCTTTTACCCCACCAACTAGCTAATCAGGCTTGGGCTCATCTTGAAGCGCTGCAACGCTTTCCCAATATGGAGTATGCGGTATTAGCAACTGTTTCCAGTTGTTATCCCCCACTTCAAGGTAGATTCCCAAGTTGTACGCACCCGTTCGCCGCTCGGCTCGAAGCCTCGCTCGACTTGCATGTGTTAGGCCTGCCGCCAATGTTAGTTCTGAGCCAGGATCAAACTCTCAACTTGATGTGGCACCTTGCGGTGCGCCAAGTCTAAGCCGAAACCTAAGCTCCGTTTACTGTATTGGAATACGATTTTTTCATAAGAAAAGACCGAAAACCTAGTTAACGGTTTCAATTTCGGCCGACCGGTTGAGAAACTCCGTCGCGTGAGCGACGTGAGTCAATATATCTTCGGTAAGCCAGGTGAAACCCGCTAACTGTTCTGTACTTGTCAAGACGTTTTCAATTGTCACAGAGCCGGTCGCGGTTTCCCGCAACCCAACCAAGGCCCCAGAGACTCATCGCCTCCTCCCCCTCGGTGTGGAGTGGGGTATAGGCCACGCGCTCCCCCCTGTCAACACCCCGTTTCCACAATTTTGAAAAAAGTTTCCACCCCGCCGCAAACTTATAAAACATCAAGCTGTTGGCCGCAAATCCGCATCCCGACAAAACGCTCCGCTGCCGGAATCTGCATCAACTCTCCCCGCCCCCGTGCCTGCAACAACTCGTCCAGTTGCGCCACCTCGGCACGGTTTTCCGGCAGATACGCCGCCTTGATGAGGAACAAATGCGTCTCAAAGTAGGGCATCAACGCGGCCAACGCCTCGGCGCGCTTTTCAGGGGCAACATCAAACTCCAACACCGCCGAGGTCTTTCCCAGCCGCGCCAACCGCGCACAGCGCTCCTCGGCAACACCCATCACATAACCGGGCCACCGCGCCATTGTCCAAGCGTCATCCAGCCCCTGCAAAGCCACCTTCAACGCCGGAAGGCGGTCATAAACACCACCATGAACCAACTCCCGCCACAACCTGAACTTCACCGTCTGCCCGCCCGCATCATGCACCCCGCGCAGAAACGTCGCCGCCCCCGCCCGCTGCGCCAGCATCTCGGCAGGCGTCAACATATGGTACGGCAACAACGCGCCGTCCATCTGCATCCTCAAGGTAGGCAACTCTTTCATCCCTCCCCCTATACCATGAAACATCTCAAGAAAGTATTGGCAAAACATCAAAATCGTCACCTTACCGCCACACCCCCCGCCGCAACTGCCTTGCAAACACCCCCCTGTGGTTGACCATCCCTTCCCTTTCCCCCAGTTTGCGCGCCAGAATAGAAGCTGTTCGAGAGGGAGAACGTTTGTGTTGTACCGCTGGTTTGCCGCGTCCGCTTGCGCCTTGGTGCCGCTGACCGCCTTTGCGGCCCTGACCCTGCACGACGCCCACACCGAGACAAGCATCGGCCCGCGCGCCGCCAACCCCTTTACCACCCACACCGCCCTGCCACCCATTACGGTAGAGCGCACGCTGGAGCTTGGCCGTGGCGAAACCCTTTCCCACATATTGGCCCGCAGCGGTCTCACCGTCTCGCAGCAGCAGGCCATGTTGCAGGCAGCCAAAGGCACAACCAACCTGTCGTCGATGAAAGCCGGCACCGAATTCACCCTCTCCTATACCGAGAGCGCCGCCTACCAGCCGGATGACGTCAAACTGTCCTTCCGCGAAGGCCCCACCGAAAGCATCCATCTGGCCTATGCGGGCGGACAAGCCAGCGCCAAGGTGCAGGCCCACAAGCTGGAGAAGGTGCACAGCGTCGCCGTCGGCCATATCGCCAACTCCTTATATGTCGATGCCACCCGCGCCGGCCTTCCCGCCGCGCTCATCAAGCCGTTTACCGAGATCTTCGCGTGGGACTTAGACTACACCCGCGACATCCACCCCGGCGACACCTTCAAGGTCACCTTCGAGGAAGTGAAGGATGACCGCGGCAACCGCGTCAAATCGGGCCGCATTCTGGCCGCCAGCTTCACCGTCAAGGGCAAGACCCAGCAAGCCTTCTGGTTTGAGGACAGCTACGGCCGTGGCGACTATTACAACGAGAAGGGCGAAGGCAAGCGCAAACTACTGTTACGTACCCCACTTGAAGTCTACCGTATTTCCAGCGGCTTCAACCTGCACCGCAAACACCCGGTGCTGGGCTACACCCGCGCCCATAAAGGCACAGACTTTGCCGCCCCCACCGGCACGCCGGTCAAGGCCAGCGGCGATGGCGTGGTCACCTATGTGGGCCGCCACGGCGGCCACGGCAACTTCGTGAAAATCAAACACGCCGGCGGCTTCGAAACCGCCTACGCCCATCTTTCCCGCTACGCCAAAGGCTTGCGCAAAGGGCAAAAGGTCAAGCAAGGGCAGGTAGTGGCCTATGTCGGCAGCACCGGCGTCTCCACCGGCCCGCACTTGCACTACGAGGTCATCCAGAGTGGCCGCCACGTCAACCCGATGAGCACCAAACTACCCACCGGCACCGTACTCGCCAGCAAAGACAAATCCCGCTTCAGCAGCATGGTCGCCAGCATCACCACCACATGGCGCAAAGCGCTCACCCAACTGGCCGACAACGCCCCCCTCGGCAAACGCGGTTAATTTTTCCCGCTTCATGATGCCCGTCATTCCAGCGAAGGCTGGAACCCAGGGCGACGAAGCTCTCTCCTTGGCCCCCCCCCATCCCCCGACTTCTCTCCAAGCCTGCCTTTGTCACCCCCGCGCAGGCGGGGGGGGGCCGGCCACACAATGCAAAGTCGTTTAAAAGATCCGCACTACATCATATACTCGTGCTCAGGCAACGCATCCGCCATCTCTCCCTGCTGAGGAGGAGAATCCCACAACCGCCGCACCCAATGGGGCTGCGAGCCCCGGTCACACGCCCGCCAATAACAATCATACCCGTCCAGAATATGACTCACGGCCTCCAGCTGATGCCTGAAAACATCCTCGTCTTCTTCCACCCGCCCCTCAGCCGTCCGGTTGTTCATCCGCGCATACGCCACCATGTCGTCTAGGTCAAAGAACAACCCCCGCGCATCCTCAACCAGATTATCATCGGCCCGGATACCAACTCCCAACACCAGCGCCATGTCACACAGGCCGCTCCGCAACTCCATCAAGGTGTCGCGCTCCTTGCCGCCAATCTTGTAGCCAATGTCGGCTCCTTCTTCCCACAAGTCGTTCAACCGCGTCCACAACCCCACCAGCATGGCCTTAGATTGCAAATCCACCACCTCAGCCACCTTGCGCACCGTTGGCATCCCTCGCGTATCCCGCTCCAGCGCATCGCCCAGGCCCCGGTGAAACGCCCCCAATCCCTCATCCCACCCAATGCGCATCTTCACCGGCGTCATGTCCGACCGGTTGTCAAACGCCTCCCAACAAGCTTTCCGCGTTTCCAGCGCCGCCTTAACCCCGGCCATGCGCGCATCGAAACTCCGGATCATCTCCTCAATCTCCGCCGCAATCTCATTACGCCCGCGTGTCGCGTTATCCTCCATCAGCAGTCCCTCCCATGTTCCACTTTGCAAGCCATTTTTCCCCAAACCCCGCGCCGCTGCCAAAACGCGGCATAGGGCGCCAAAACCGCATCCAGCGCGGCAACGTCCGGCTCGCCCTCCCTGCCATGCAACATGTCCACCAAGGCGTCCGAAACTTTCTCCAGCTCCCATGTCGGCAACTTAATCCCGTTGGCATCACGTACCATCGTTGCGTCACCATTCACGTACAGGTGAAAACGCTCCATCAAAAAACCGATCTGCCGCCGCTTGTTCGGCAGGTCTTCCGCCACCTGCAACATCAATTCGCCATCTCCCGAGTTCTCGGCGTCACGCTCGATATCCAATAATCCCCCCAACCATTGCACCACACCGCCCTTGGCCATCACGTCCACCATCTCGCAGATAATCTCATTCTCGGTACACCGGCATGCCTCGTTGCTTTGCCCGCGCACCCGCAGATAAGCTTCGGCAATCCAGTCATCCCAATTCAAGAAGTCCCGCACCTCCAGCATCAGGCTGGCGTCTCCCGTTTCCAGCGCCGCCCATGCCTTGTCGCGATACGCCAGAATCTTTTCAACCTCGCCAAACGTCTCCGCATAATTCCTCACAAAATGCTCAAAATCCTCCCACACCTCACGCACATCGGGCATCTCCAACACCTCAACAAACATCGCCTCTCTCCCCTCAATTCCGTCCATAACTCACCCCGCCAAACAGGTTGCCGGCCATCCGTCCCCGTTCCGCCCATAACGCGTCATATTCGGCAAACATCTTGCGCGCCTCTTCCGTATCAACCTCTAACTCCACCGGTTCATCCGACTCCTCAAGCAATGCCCTCATATGCAAAGCCGTTTCCAACGGCATAAACCTGTGGCGTTGCACATCCACCAGCCACTCAAACTCACCGGTTACCTCAAAGCCTGCATCAAGCAACATGTCCGTAAGACGAACCACCGCCTCTTCCAGCTGCCCGTTATATTCTTCGGCAATCCTTCCGTCGCCTTCTTCATCCACTTGCTGCAAAAGACTTCCCGGACGGCTTACAATCCCGACCACTTCCGATTTCAGCAAAATATCCAAATATTCCGCCCGCGCCTCGGCATCCGTCACGCGTCCCTCGCTGAAGTCCTTGCGCATTTCACGGTAGTTCTCATAAAAGTTCTCGTGTGCCCCCCGTTCCTCGAACATTTCCACAACGACCTTATCGTCTCTTGCCTCAAGCGCTTGCCACAGCTTTTCAATATCTTCAAAAATATCTTCAAGGGCCTCCAACTGGTCTTGGCTTTCCTCTTCAACATACGCCTCCAACTCCAACCGTAGTTCTTCCGCCGTATCCTGAAGTTCCCCGTGCGTCATCGCATCCCTGCCCGATTGTTAAACCCGCCACATGTATACCAAACACAACCTCCAACAACAAGCCCTATGCACCCCCAAGCAGCATCCCCGCCGCCACCACCAGCGCGCCGCCCAGCACCACTTGCACAATGCTGCGCCAAAAACCGGCTTCCATGTATTTCCACTGGATCCACGCAATCGCCACCAGCTCCACCACCACCACCAGCATTGCCAGCGTGGTCGCCGCCCAGAAGTCGCTCAGCAGGTACGGCAACGCATGCCCCAACCCGCCCACGGTGGTCATCACCCCGCAGGCAATCCCGCGCGGCCACGGGTTCCCCCGCCCACTAATCTTGCCGTCATCGGCCAAGGCTTCGGTCAACCCCATGCTAATCCCCGACCCCACACTGGCCGCAAGCCCCACCAACAGCGTCTCGTGGCTGCTGTGGGTGGCAAAGGCGGCGGCAAACAGCGGCGCCAAGGTGCTCACACTGCCGTCCATCAACCCCGCCAACCCCGGTTGCACGTAGGTCAGCACGAATTGCTTGTGCGCCACATCACGCTCCAATGCCTTGGCATCACTGTCCAAATGGTCGCCCTGCAAGCCTTCCGCCGTGTCGGCATGGCCTTGCTCGGCCGCCGCCAAATCGCCCAATAACTTCCGCACCCCGGCATCGGTGCTGCGGCTGGCCGCCAACGCATAAAAGCGCTGGTTCTGCCCCTCAATCTCGCGGGAAGCCTCCCACAACGCATCCACATTCAACGGCTCCATCAGCCACACCGGCTTGGCGCGCACAAAGCCGCGCACGTCTTCGCGCCGAATCAACGGAATATGCGCCCCGAACTTCTCGGCAAACATGTCCAGCAACGCCCGCCGATGCTCGTCCTCCTCGGCCGCCATCTCCTCAAACACCTTGGCACTGGCGGGGTATTCCGCCCGCACCCGCGCCGCCATGTCGCGGTACAGGCGCGCATCTTCTTCTTCCGCCCCAATCGCCAAGGCCAGAATTTCCTTCTCGCTCAAACTTTCAAACGCGCGCTTGCTGCCAAACATAGACATATCCCCATCTTTGCCGCTAGTATGCCGCCATGAACACCACACCTCAACTCCTTTCCGGCAAACGTGGCCTCATCATGGGCATCTCCAACGATTGGTCGCTGGCCTGGGGCATCGCCCAAGCCGCCCATGCGGCAGGGGCACAGTTGGTCATCACCAGCCCGAATGAAACCATGGACAAACGCGTCACCCCGCTGGCCGCAAGCCTCGGCGTCACCACAGTCCACCGCTGCGACGTGCAATCCGACGCCGACCTCGCCGACCTGTCTGCCAAGGCGGGCAAGCTTGATTTCATCGTCCACGCCATCGCCTTCGCCCACAAGGATGAACTCAAAGGCGGCATCACCAACACCACGCGGGAGGGCTTCCGCCTTGCCATGGATGTCTCGTGCTATTCCTTCATCGCCGTGGCCAAAGCCTTGCAAGGCAACCTCAACGATGGCGCCAGCCTACTCACCCTCAGCTATCTGGGCGGCGAGAAAGTCGTCCCCAACTACAATGTCATGGGCGTCGCCAAAGCGGCGTTGGAGAGCGCCACCCGCTATCTGGCGGCCGAATTCGGCCCCCGCGCCATCCGCGTCAATGCCCTCTCGGCTGGCCCGGTCAAAACCCTCGCCGCCAGTGGTATCGGCGACTTCAAGGCCATGCTCGCGCACCATGAAAAGACCGCCCCCCTCAAACGCCTCACCACACAAGAAGACGTGGCCAACGCCGCCCTTTACCTGATGTCGAACCTCAGCAGCGGCACCACCGGCCAAACCCTCTATGTCGACGGCGGCGCCAACATCCTCGGCCCCACGCCGTTAGCGGGTTAAACGTCCACCACCGAACGCAAACACAAACCCCGCCGCATCGGCACGCTTGGCCGGGGCCGCCGTCCCCGTCGGCAAAGCCTCATGCCCCTGCCGACGTTCAGCCTCCTCGCGCGCCATGCGGCTCAACACCCGCATGCCGATCGCCACATGCATTTGCAGCGCTTCTTCTTCAATCGCGCGCAAACGTGAATCCTGCCTGTAATCACGCTTGCCCCACAACGCTTCAAACGCGTCGCGGCCCAACGCCGCCCTATCCTCCACGCATTGATTACGCATCTGCGTATAAACCTCCTCGAAACGGTTCCGGGCATCACGATACCCCGGGCTTCCCGCAAACTCGGCCACATCGCCGCCATAAACCCCCGATACCGTGGCAAACTCATGCAACTCCGGCAACAAATTCTCCGCCACGGCGTCTTTCATCTCCGGCGATAAACGCAATCTGTCCACCATGGCTGTCCCTCCTGCTTTGTGTATGATTAATGCCTCCAGCATAGAAACACCACCTCGCCCCCACAACCCCACACCCCATAAAAACCCGCTGCAAACTTGTAAAAATACCGACTCCGGTAAGCCGATGGTAAGAAACTGTATCCACTTTGCACCACCCCCTTCCCGCCACGGGCGTAGCCCTGCCACCTATCCCCGCTGCCGCAACCGCGCCTTCACAAACCCCGCCACCAACAACGTATCCATCAATCCGGCAGCGGGTGCGCGCATCCCCAAGCGGCCATCCCACAGCTTGGCGCGCCCCTGCTTCACCATCAACTCCAAAAAGCGCCCAAACTTGCGCGGCATCCGCCTGCTTGCCCCCCACACATACACCGGCTTGCCCGCCGTCGCCGCTTCCGAAATCATGCTGACACTCTCCCCCGTCACCACCACCCCCTGCGCCAAGGCAAGGTAGGCAAAATACGGGTTATCCCGCGCCTCGGGGTCATCCGGCTGCCAAAACGCCACCGGCACATCTTTCTGCCCTTCAAACGCCTTGCGCAACACCTTGGTCACCTTGGTGCCGGTGCGCCTGCTGGTAGAAACCATCACGCTGTACCCATTGGCCTTGGCCGCCTGCAACACATCCTCGACCAACGCCCGCGCTTCTTCCACGCCAAACCTACCATGACGGCTCGCCCCGCCCACCATCACCGCCAGGCGCGGCAGCTTGCAATGCTGCAAACGCCGCTCCCACCGGTCGGCCTCGGCCGCCAACCGTGCCGCCGTCACCCGCCCCAGCGCGCCGGTGGTCACGCAGATGTTCTTGCGCCCCGCCGGCGGCCTGTCATGCTGGGGCATCACCACCACGTCGAAGGCATCCCACGGCCCGCGCGGCTTCAACACCTGCACCGTAAACACCTTCTTGCCATACTTGCACTTCAACCAACGCAATACGCGGCTGTTGCGGCTCCCCGCCCCCAACACCACCGTCGGCGGAACATCCTTCGGCAAGGTGTCAAACACCGTCTCCACCGGCAAAAAGCCCCACAGCCACCGCAATCCCCACGGCAGCTTGCGCAAGCGTACCCGCCGCAACTCCGGATCCTTCACCCCCAACGCCTCGGCAATGCCCAACGCTTGGTTCACATGCCCGGCCCGTCCGTCATCCAACACCCATGCCTCATCCACATTGGCCGCCGCCGTGCGCCCACGCATCAACGCCTTCTCCACCGCATCCACATCCACCGCCATCCGAGCAACCTTTTTTGTTATGATACCTCACACTACCCTATCCGGCGTCTTTCACCAACTCCCGATCATTCGCCCTCAAACGGCACCGTCTCGCCGGCCTCCCCCACAATCTTGCTTACCTGCAATTCAGCCTGCTCCAACTGCCCCTTGCACACCTTCAACAACGCCATCCCCTGCTCAAATGCCTGCAAACTCTCGGCCAAGGGCAACGCCCCCCGCTCCAACTTGGCCACCACCTCGTCCAACTTGGCCATGTTGGCCTCAAACGTCACCTGCCCGGTCATTCCGACACCTCCCGTTTCAAACCTTTTCCAACCAGATTAGCATAATACCCCACATAATCCCCCACCACCACATCCTCGCTGTAGCGGCTGGCAAACACCTTGTGCCCCGCTTTGGCCAACTTGCCCGCCAACGTACCATCCTCCAGCAACTGCGTCACCGCCGCTCCCAACGCCCCTGCATCATCCACCGCCACCAGCAAGCCGGTTCTGCCGTCTTCCATCAGCCCCAGCGGCCCCACGGTTTTGCTGGCAATCACCGGAAGCCCGTGCGCCCACCCGTCCAGCACCGTATTGCCCAACGGCTCCACCCGGCTCGGCGCCAGCCATATGTCCGCCGCCGCCGCCGCCGTGTCCACTTCATCCTGCCAGCCGGCAAACACCACCCGCGGGGCCACCCCCAAGTCCGCCGCCAACTTCTCCAGCGCCACCCGCTCACGGCCTTCGCCCGCCAACAACAGCCATACGTGCTCCGGCAACACCGCCAACGCCCGCAACGCCACATCCACCCCTTTCACCGCATGCAGCCGGCCACTCATCAGCAGCACCGTCGCATCCGCCGGAATCCCCCACGCCGCCCGCGCCGCCTCCCGCCGCACCTGCCATCCATCCGGCGGCGAAGGAATGAAATTCCCGATCACATTCACCCGCCCCTCCGGCCATCCTCCGTCCTTACAATACCTTGCTATATCTTCAGTGTTTGCAATTAAATAATCGACTTTTCCGAAGTAGTTTTTTAATTTGTAATACCCCCCCAGCCGCGCCACCTTGCGCCATTTGCCTTCAGGCATAAAGCGCGTCGCGCGGTTCATCCACCCCTGCACGATGTCCGCCCCAAAGCCTTCCGCCACCCGCTTCACCCGCGCACCGGTGCGCCAGTCCAGCCAGCCGCCAAACCCTGCTTCTTCATGCGGAATCCCCAACGCCTGCAACCGCCCCGCCGCCCAACTTCCCTTGCGCACCACCGGCAACAGTTCAACCTCGTCGCGCTTGTGCAAGCCTTCCATCAAACGGATGAAAAACGTCTCCGCGCCCCCCGGCCCGGCAGCGCCCATCAGGTGCATCACACGCAGTTTTCGACTCATCTGCACGGGCCTACTTGCTGCCCACCAAGGTGGTGCGGGCAATCACCCGCCCCTTCTTGCGCTTGTGCTGGGCGTCTCCCGCCCAGCCAGCGCGCCAGCCCAGCAGACTGGTAAACACGAAGAACGACACCCACCACATGTTGAAGATGCTGGTATTGGCCAATCCGGCGGTCAAAAACGCCAGCAAGCTGGCCAATGCCGCCACACCATACAGGTTGGCCTTGGCGTAACGCACGAAGCTCGCAAGCAGCACGCCCATCAACGCCACAAACAACGCGGTACCAACCAACCCCGTCTCCAGCAGCATTTGCAGTACCCAGTTATGCGGATGCATGTCCACCGCCCCCGGCAAATGGCGGAAGCCCATCAGCCCCACCCCGAACAACGGCGCATCGTCAATATGCGCCAAGGCGCTCTGCCATACTTCCAGCCGCCCGCTCATCATCCCGCGCCCGCCTTCGGGCACGATCATCAGCCGCTTCAGCACGAATTCCGGCCCATACGCCAGCGCGTACACGCCAAGCCCGGCCACCACCACCAGCGCCACACTCAACCAATGTCGCGCATGCACCACCAACTTATGATACCGCCCCGCCATATATAAAAACACCACCACCGCCACCATGCCGCCGGCCCAGCCAGCCCGACCACCGCACACCACCAGCGTCAGCAAACTCACCGCCGCGCCGGGCAACGCCACCTTGCGGGCAAAGGGCTCGCCCTCTTTGGCTTTCATCAGCAAGCGTGCCCACACAAACGGCAAAATCACCGCCAACGCACTGCTGAAGAAGTTCAGCCGGTACTGCCCGGTGTACTTGTCACTGCCATGGATGAACAGCGAAAGCCGGGGTTCATCCAGCAAGGCATCCAACAACGCCAACCCCATCATGCAGAAGGCGGTCACCGCCATGCTTTTCAGCAAAACCTCCACATACGCGCCGGGCATCTGCCTCAACAGAATGAACATCCCTGCCGCAACCCCCATGGCCAGCAACACGTCCAACCATTTGTCGAAAGAAACCGCCGCCTCCGCCGCCATCGCGGACGAAACCAGAAAACTCCCCAGCATCAGCACACAAAGCACCACCACCCAACTGTCCAGCATCAGCCGCACACTGCCACGCAAACTGTCACCCTTGGTGGCAGTCAGCCCCACCAGCAAGCCCACCGCCAGAAGCCCATAGGTCAAGCCGGGCTTCAGCAACAAAATGCACGGCAACGCCGCCCCCAGCAACACGGCGGAAATCCGCCACAACATCTTCTTGTCTTCGTTTTTCATGGCGCCGTTATACGCCAATCACCCCCCAACCACCAGCACCCCTGTTTTCATTTGGGCACAAATCGGCTAAACAATCTTCCGTAACAGAAAGCACACCCATGCCCGCCAACGATATGTCCGCCATCGTTTCCCTATGCAAACGCCGCGGTTTTATCTTCCAGTCGTCCGATATCTACGGCGGCCTCAAAGGCGTGTACGACTACGGCCCCTTGGGCGTGGAGCTTAAAAACAACGTCAAATCAAGCTGGTGGCGCCACATGGTGTACCAGCGCGATGACGTGGAAGGGCTGGATGCCGCCATCATCGCCCACCGCAAACTGTTCCAGTATTCGGGCCATGAAGACGGCTTCCACGACCCGCTGGTGGAATGCAAAAAATGCCACGCCCGCATGCGCCAAGACAAAATGGCCGACCCCACCAAATGCGACGAATGCGGCAGCACCGAGCTGACCCCACCCCGCACCTTCAACCTGCTGTTCCCTGTAAAAGCAGGCCCCGTGGGCGATGATGGCGAACACAACGCTTATCTTCGCGGCGAGACCTGCCAGCACATTTTCGCCAACTTCAAAAACGTCATGGACAGCACCGGCCGCCGCCCCCCCTTCGGCATCGCGCAAATCGGCAAAGCCTACCGGAATGAAATCATCGCCCGCAACTTCATCTTCCGCATGCGCGAGTTCGAGCAACTGGAACTGGAATACTTCGTCAAACCCGGTACCGATGAAGACTGGTTCAACCACTGGCGCGAGCAAAGCAAGGCTTGGTGGGTCTCACTCGGCTTGGCCGACGACCACGTCAAGGAAGAAGAGCTCGCCGCCGACGACCTCCCCCACTATGCCAAACGCACCATCGACATGGAGTACAAATTCGTCCACGGCTTCGACGAAATCGAAAGCATCAACAACCGCACCGACTACGACCTCGGCAACCACACCAAGGGGCAAGACGAATTCCCCATCCACGCCAAAGTCCGCGAGAACAAAGACTCCAACACCAAAATGGCGGTTCAAGACATTGAAACCAAGGAATGGTACATCCCCTATGTGGTGGAAGCCTCCTTCGGCCTCGACCGCGCCGTCATGGCAGTGCTCACCGAAGCCTACACCGAAGAAACATTGGAAAACGGAGATACCCGCACGGTGCTCAAGTTCAAGCCGCATCTGGCGCCCATCAAGGCGGCGGTCATCCCGCTGGCCAAAAACAAGCCGGAACTGGTGGAATTGGCCAAGAAGGTGAAAGACGACCTCCAACGCCTCGGCCTTGGCCGCGTGATGCTGGAAATGTCCGGCAACGTCGGCAAGGCCTACCGCAAGCATGATGAAGTCGGCACCCCCGTCTGCATCACGGTGGATTTCGACAGTCTTGAAGACGGCGCCGTCACCCTGCGCGACCGCGATACCATGCAGCAGCAGCGCCTGCCCATCGCAAGCCTGCCCGCCAAACTGCTGGAAATCGTCAACACCTGACAATGTTCGCGTTGCGCTATTTGCAATAAACTGGGGAGGGGGCGCTGGCCCCCTCGCACCGAAGGCGTCATTCCAGCCCCGCCAAGCCGAAGCAACGGCAGTTGACGGACAGCTGGAACCCAACGCCCACGGCACATGTTCCCGCATAAGAAATCACTCAAACGACTTTAAAGATGCCGGAAATCAGGATCCGCCACATCCCACCAACGGTTCAGGCGTGAAAGGGCATCTCCAGCACCTTTCAAGACCGAATCCCGGGACATTGCGCGCAACGGATACGTTTCCGCATAACGCATCATCCGCGCATTGAACACATGAGCCGCGCCTATCATCACCTCACCAACCTGGGCATATGCCCACCCACGCTTGGTCTGGCCGAACATGTCGGCACTCATCGCCCGCAAGGTCTCCGCGTCCGGCTCGCTACGCCCGCGCATATGACGCAACGCGCCGCTGCTTTTCGCCAACACATGCAGGGCATCTCCAACCCCTCGGCATTCACGGATAAGCACCCGCGCTGCATGCTCATCATTCCGTCCGGGCAACGGCGCACCAACCGGAACATGAATATCCCGCGGCCTATCCTCGCCCAATCGCGGCGCCCGGAAATAGTCCAGCATCACATCCACCGCCGCACCGGCCATCTGATAATTCTTCAACTTCTTGTTCAACAGGTATTTACGGCACCCGACATAAGCCCCCGCAACAAACGGCGCCCCCACCGCCACCGCACTCCCGCCGGCAAGCCACTCAATATTCTGGGCCGAAACAGCCAAACCGGCCATACCGACACCGGCAACCACACCGGCGACCGATGTCGCCAAATAGTCCATCATCAGGCCCGCTTTTTCGCTTTCAACGTTATGTTGACGCCCGCGCCAATACCGCGCCGCGTCCTGCAAGCGTTTGCCCATCGGATGCATTGCAACCGTTACCTCTTGTCCATTCATACCCCACAAGATAGGGCGCGATGCAGTCTATTCAAGCCTGACCCGCCGCGCCCTGCAAACACGCTCCGGCAAACAACGTCCATTTCTGCGCGGCAGGCACCTGCGGCAGGTTGAACGAATAGGCCACCGCCGTCGCCGCCAGCAGCCCGTAAAACAGCTCGGTGGCCTGTTCGGGGCTTACCGAACGCACCAATGCCCCTTGCACTTCGCCGTATTTCAGAATCTGCGCCACCTGTGCCCGCACCTTGGCATTCAACAGCTTCATGCGCTCGGCCATCGGCGCCGCCTCGGTGGTGCCGCCACCCAGCAACATCCGCGCAAGCCCCGGGTGCCCTTCCAAAAACGCCATATGCTGTTCAAACACCGTTTCCAACCGCTTGGCGGTGGGCTCGTTGCCTTGCTGCACCTTGTTCAGCGGCGCCAACAGGTTGGCTTCCATGTAGGTGGCGATGCTTTCAAAGATATCGTCCTTGCTCTTGTAATGACGGTAAATCGCGCCGTCGGTCACATGGATTTCCTGCGCGATCCGCTGCACGGTGATCTTGTTGGCGGGGTTTTCCAGCAGGGTGGCAACCGCTTTCAAAATCCGCAGTTGTCCGGGGCTCATTTCGCCTGTTTTGGCCATGATATCGGGCTTTCCTTCAAGGTAAGCGCCTGCTTACATCAAAGATGGCAGGGAATCAACCCCCACATCCCGCTCCCGCGCCACCATCGCCACCCGCTGTTGCCCGGGAACATCCCGCGGCATTTCAGGCATTGGCAAACGTTCAACTGTCAAGCTCAATGCCGAGGCCGAGCGTCCTGCCAAAACATGCCGCTCACAGACAGGAAGCGCGCGACATCCGGCCAAATAAAGCGGAAAATTCGACACGCCCGGCACAACCAGCCAAAACGCCGCAGCCGCCACCGCACTACGCGGATGCTTCTTCCCCCATACGATTGTTTCAGCCAGATACTCCCTCATCTCTGCCTCTAAATCGCCTTGTCTTTCCGCATGATGTACGCCTGCTGGGCGATGCTCAACACGTTGTTCACCAGCCAGTACCACACCAACGCGGCGGGGAACCACAGAAACATGAAGGTGAACATCACCGGCATCCATTTAAACACCATCGCCTGCGCGGGGTCGGCCGGCGGTGGGTTCAGACGCATCTGCACCCACATGCTGGCGCCCATCAACACCGGAAGGATGAACAGCGGGTCGGCCACGCTCATGTCGTGCACCCATAGGTCAAGCGGCCACAACTCGGGCGCGGCATGACGGAACTCAAACGCCAAAAGCACCACCTTATACATGGCAAAAAAGACCGGTATCTGGATCAACATCGGCCAACAGCCAGAAAGCGGATTCACCTTCTCGCGCTGGTACAGCTTCATCATTTCCAGCGCCAAATCCTGCTGGTTGTCTTTCATCCGCTCGCGCAACGCTTCCATTTGCGGCTGCAGCTTCTTCATCTTGGCCATGGCGTGGTAGCTCTTGTTGGCCAGCGGGAAGGTCACAATCTTCAACAGCAAGGTCAGCAAAAACAACGCCACCGCCCAACTGCCTGTCAGATCGTGGCACCACAGCAGCACGCGGTAAAACGGGCGCGCCAACATGCGGAACCACCCCCAGTCAATCGCCCGCTCCAAATCATGCCCCACCGCCAGCAACGCATCTTCCTGCTTCGGCCCGGCATAAACAGAGAACTCGTACGCGGCCTCGCCGCCCGCAGGCACCACCAATCCCTCACCTTTCAGCCCCACGGTGGCCAAGGGCCTGCCATCCAGCTGCCCGCCCTTGAACACCCGCGTCACCTCCTGCCCTTCCGGCGGCACCAACGCAGTGAGGAAATACTGGCTGGCAATGCCCCACCAGCCCCCCTTGCCGCCAAGGGTCAAGCTCCCCTTGCCCTTGGCAATGTCATCAAAATCCCCCTCATACAACAAGGCTTCGTCATCATCACGCACAACCCCCATCGGCCCCAGATGGTTCACAAAACTGCTCATTTCACCCGGCAAGCCACCACCCAGCCGATGCGCCTGCGCATACGGGGTCACCGTCACCGGCAACGCAGCGGTGTTGCGCACCACATCGCGCACCCGCACCGTGTAGGTTTCGGCATCCAGCCAGATATCCCGTACAAAGCTCTGGCCGCTGCCGTTGTCAAAGGCCAAGCGCACACGGTCATCCTGCCGCCCCTGCACCTGCCAGCGCGCTCCGCTGCCCGGCGCCGCAATCCCCGCCCCCAGCCAGCCGCTTTCCACATACTCGGGGTGGGTGCCATCCACATGCAGCTGGGCATATCCCAGCGCATCACTTTGGGTCACCGTGAAATTCTTCAACACCAGCGCGTCAAACCGCCCGCCCACCGGGTTCAGGCCCAGCTTCATGCGATCATTTTCCAGCACAACCAGCTCTTCCATTTGCGAAACCTTGGCCGCAGGCTCACTCACTTCCACCGCCACATCGGCGGGCGCCACCGCCTGTTCCAACGCCTGTTCGGGCGGCGCGGTGCGCCATCCCGCTCCCAGCAGCTCAAAGCCCAGCAACACCACCAAACTGATCACCACCGCCAACATCAACCGCGTGGTTTGTGCCTTGTCTTGCGGGTCAAGCATGAGGAATATCCTTCTTTCTCTTGCAACAGCGCGGAAGATGCCACTCATCCGGCACGGGGTCAAACGCTCCCTGCACGACACTGCCGCCAAAAGGACCACACCGCGCCACCCGCAACATCCCCATCAACACCCCTTTGCCCACGCCGTGCTTCAACACCGCCTGCCGCGCATATTCGCTGCAACTGGGCTGAAACCGGCACTGCCGCCCCAACCAGTACGAGAGCGTCAACTGATACCCCCGTATCACCGCCGCCACCAAGCGCCTCACGCTTTTTCCCTCACCTCGGCCATCGCCTTCCCCATATCCTTCTCCAAATATTTGAAATCAATCTCCAACACCGCACGCCGCGCCACAAAATTCAGCCACAAGCCTTCCGGAAGCTCCGCGTTCGGGTTCAACCGCACCACCTTGTCAAAGCACGCCCGCAACCGACGCTTGGCGCGGTTGCGCTTCACCGCATTGCCCACGCCCTTGGTGCTGGCCGTATAGCCCACACAAACCCCACATTCCCCTTCCTGCACCGCATACTGCACCACAAAACCCTGCGTACTCACGCGCAAGCCATGTTCTTTCAGGAACACAAAATCCGTCCGTTTGCGTAAAGTCGCTACCGTCACCATGCCCATTCCTCTAGCAAAAAACCCCGCCATTGGCGAGGTCTTTCAAAACGTGTCCAACCTTAAGCGCTCAAACGCTTCCGCCCTTTGGCGCGACGACGGCTCAATACCTTGCGGCCATCGGCGGTTTGCATGCGCACGCGGAAGCCGTGACGGTTCTTGCGCACGCGCTTGCTGGGCTGGTAAGTGCGTTTGGTGGCCATGGTTCAACTCCTCATAAAATGGTCTGTTGGGCGCAATTGCCACAGAATGCCCGCCACGTCAACACCCAAATGCACCCTCCCCTTGACGCGCCCCGCCAACTCGCTGAAAGTGCCCCCAAGCAAGATACAAGAGGTTTTCGTCCCATGCGCCCCGCCACCAACCTGTTTGCCGTCATCGCCGCCACCGCCGTCATTCTGGCTGTAGTGGTCTATGGCGGACGTCTCATCCTCACCGGCACGCTGGTTGCCCAAGCCGAGGAACCGCAGATCCTCGTCAGCGCCAACGCCGCGGCCGCCACCCCTGCCGCAGAGGCCACCCCGTTCGACCCCGCCACCTATGTGGCCGATGCCACCAACGGCGCCAAAATCGCCGGAAAGTGCAAGGCCTGCCATACATTCGAGAGCGGCGGCCCCAACCGCACCGGCCCCAACCTGTGGGGCATCGTCGACACACCCATCACCCATGCCGAAGGCTTTACCTACTCCCCCGCCATGGTGGCCTACAAAGATGCCCACGGCACCTGGAGCGAAGACAACCTGAACACCTACCTTGAAAACCCGCGCGGCGTGGTGGAAGGCACCAAGATGCAGTTTGCAGGCATCAAATCCCCCGCCGACCGCGCCGACCTCATCGCCTACCTGAAAACCCTGAAATAAGGTAACATGCCAGCCATGACACAACATTCCAGCATTTTCGAACACTCCAACACTCCAACACTCCAACATTCCCAAAGCGGAGCAATGTTCGGGCTCGACGCCCGTATCGCCTTGGCCATCTTCGGCCTGCTCTCGGTGGTGGCGGGCGTGGCGGCCATCAACGTGCTGGGCACCGCCAGCGTCACCGCACTGGTCACCGAGCTCACCAACATGAAGAAAGCCTACCAAGAGTTCCACCTCTCCACCGGCGAGCACACCACCCGCTTTCTCGACCTTGTCGACGACCAGTCCGGCATCATCGGCTGGAACGGCCCCTATGTCGATCTCCTCTCCGACAAATCCCGCCAGTACGGCATCTATTCGCTGGTAGAAGGCCGGCAGGATGTCGCCGGCGTCCCGCCCATGGAGTGCGACGGCGCGGGCATCTGCGGCGTCTGGCTGAAACTCTCCAAGGTGAAAGACACCCTCGCCGCCAACGTGGATGAATCGCTGGACGGGGAAAAAACCCCCAACAGCGGCGTTTTGCGTATCGAGGCCGTCCCTGGCCAAACCGACGACATCTACTTCCTCATCGGCGCCCGCAACTAAAATCCGCAGGCGTCATTCCAGCCCCGCCAAGCCGAATCAACGGCGGTTGACAGACAGCTGGGGCAGGGGAACGAGGCGGAGACCAACGCGACGCGTAATCCGGCCCCCCAACACACATCCTCCCCTGCCACCCTTTCCCACGCGCGCGCAGGTAAAACCTGTTGACACCCTCCCCCCTTCCCCCGTACTCCTAACCCCATGTCAAACCATGCCGTCATCGTCGTCGAGAGTCCTGCAAAAGGCAAAACCATCGAAAAATACCTGGGCCCCGGCTACAAGGTGCTGGCCAGCTACGGCCACATCCGCGATTTGCCCAGCAAGGACGGCAGCGTCGACGTGGATAACGATTTTGCCATGCATTACAGCGTCAACAAAGACAGCGAAAAGAACATCAAGGCCATCATGAGCGAGCTCAAAAAGGCCGACACCCTCTATCTGGCGACCGACCCGGACCGCGAGGGAGAAGCCATCGCCTGGCACGTATGGGAAGAGGTCAAACGCCGCGACCCCAAGCTGGCACTGAAACTTTCCGTCCACCGCAGCACCTTTGAAGAAATCACCAAATCGGCCATCCAAAACGCCATCGCCCACCCGCGAGAACTCAGCCTCAACCTCATCAACGCGCAACAAGCCCGCCGCGCACTCGATTATCTGGTGGGCTTCAACCTCAGCCCCGTGCTGTGGCGCAAGGTGAAAGGCGGCCTCTCCGCAGGCCGCGTGCAAAGCGTGGCGCTGCGCCTCATCTGCGAACGCGAGAACGAAATCGAGGCCTTCCGCCCCGAAGAATACTGGAGCATCCACGGCGCCTTCACCACGCCGGACGGCAAGCCGCTCCCCGCCAATCTGGTGCAATACAACGGCAGCAAGGTGGAGAAGTTCTCCTTCACCAACGAGGCCGACGCCACCGCCGCCGTCGCCGCGCTGGGCAAAGAGTCCTATGCCGTCACCGACTTGGAAAAGGCCGAGAAGCGCCGCTTCCCCGCCGCGCCCTTCACCACCAGCACCCTGCAACAAGAGGCCGCGCGCAAACTGGGTTTTGCCGCCCGCCGCACCATGATGGCCGCCCAACGCCTGTATGAGGCCGGGCACATCACCTACATGCGTACCGATTCGGTGAACCTCGCCACCGAAGCCGTCGCCAAACTGCGCAGCCATATCGAGAAGAAATACGGCAAAAACTACCTGCCCGCCCAACCGCTGGCCTACAAATCCAAACAAAAAAACGCGCAAGAGGCCCACGAAGCCATCCGCCCCACCGACCCGACCACCTCCCATGCAGGCGCCGACGACGACCAAAACCGCCTCTACCAACTCATCCTCCAACGCACCGTGGCCTGCCAGATGACGCCTGCGCGTCTGGAGCAAACCACCATCACCGTGGGCGGCGGCACCCACCGTTTCCGCGCCACCGGCAGCGTCATCCTCTTCCCCGGATTTTTGAGTGTCTACCAAGAGGGCCGCGACGACGACACAGCCGATGATGACGACAAAATCCTCCCCGCCGTGAAAGAAGGCGACAAACTGGCCACCCAAAACATCACCACCGACCAGCACTTTACCGAGCCCCCACCCCGCTACAGTGAAGCCACCTTGGTGAAAACGCTTGAAGAATACGGCATCGGCCGCCCCTCCACCTTTGCCAGCATCATCTCCACCATCCAGGACAGGGGCTACGTGCGGCTCGAGAAAAAACGCTTTTTCCCGGAAGACGTCGGCCGCGTGGTCAACAAGTTCCTCACCGAGCACTTCACCCAGTATGTGGATTACAACTTCACCGCCAACATGGAAGACGAACTCGACGCCATCGCCGAGGGCGACATCAACTGGAAAACCACCCTCAAGAAGTTCTGGCAACCTTTCAAAACGCTGGTCGACGACAAAATCGAGAGCGTCAAAAAGTCCGACGTCACCACCGAGGCCACCGGCGAAATGTGCCCCGAATGCGGCAAGCACGAGCTGGTGTACCGCCTAGGCCGCTACGGCAAGTTCAAGGGCTGCTCCGGCTACCCGGAATGCAGCTATATCGAGAAGAACGAATCCGCTGCCCCCGCCGCGCAATCCACCGGCATCCCCTGCCCCTCCTGCAAGGAAGGCGAACTGCTGAAACGAACCAGCCGCATGGGCAAAATCTTTTACGGCTGCAACCGCTACCCGGATTGCAAATACGCCGTGTGGGACGCCCCCCAACAGGTCACCTGCCCGGATTGTAACTGGCCGATTACCGTCACCAAAATCAGCAAGAAATACGGCGAATGGCACCGCTGCCCGCAGCCCGACTGCGACTGGAACGACAACGCCGAAGCCGCTGCCGCCACCGCCGCCTTCCGCACCCGCTTCACCAAGGCCAAAGAAGCCAAAGCCGCCGCCAAGACCAAAACCAAACCAAAGGCAAAACCCAAAACCACCGGCAAGGCTAAATCCAAGTCTCCATCAAAGGCCAAGTAAACAGACGGCCCCTCTGGGGCCGTCATTTAGAATCGTCAAAGCTATTCCCCTCCATTACTTCACCACCGTACACTTCGCCTTCCCGGCCAGCGCGGCAGATACCTGCCCCACCTTGCACACCATCAACGGCAGCTTGTGCTCACGACATAACGCCACAGCAGCGCCATCCATCACCTTCAGGTCGTCCACCAACACGTCTTTGTAGGAAATCTTCGACAAATGCTTGGCCTTTTTATCCTTCATCGGGTCACGGTCGTAAATACCGTCCACCTTGCTGGCCTTGATCAGCAGGTCGGCACCAATTTCAATCGCGCGCAACGCGCCGGCACTGTCGGTGGTGAAGAACGGGTTCCCCGTCCCCGCCGCAAAGATGATGAGCCGCCCCTTCTCCATGTGCCGCATCGCACGGCGGCGGATATACGGCTCGCACATCGCAAACACGCTCACCGCGCTCATCACGCGGGTGTCCACGCCCTGCGCTTCCAACATGCTTTGCAACGCCAGCGCGTTGATGACCGTCGCCAGCATCCCCATTTGGTGGGCCTGCGCGGGCGCAATCCCCATTTTGGCCACTTCGGCGCCCCGAATCATATTCCCCCCGCCAATCACCACGCCCACCTGCACGCCCAGCTTTTGCAGCCCCTTCAATTCGGCGGCGATCTCTTTAATCGCCCCAACATCCAAAATCTCATGGTCATGGCCTTTTTTCAGGCCTTCCAACCCCGCCAGACGCTCACCGCTCACCTTCACCAGCACGCGTTTATAGGGGAGTTTCTTCGCCGTCGTTTTCTTCGCAACCTTGCCTGCCATCGCCATATTCCTTCTTGATTGCCCCAAGGCTGCCGCAGCCCTTACCCAACGTCAACCTTGCCGCCCAAAAAAGCCGCCCCCACGGGGCGGCCTTTTTTGGGCTGTTTATCAGTCTCCACGCCCAGACCACTTCGCAAACGACGAAACACTCGCCCCCTCGTGCACAGGGTCTCCGGTAAACAGCCGCCCACGTTTGGCCCCCATCGCCGTACCGTTACGGGCCTCAAACTCCGCCTTGCTCACCCCGCCAACGCAGTAACGGTAACTACCGTCCAATTTCATGTTCGGGTCAAACCACTGCCCCAAAGCCTCCAAACGTGCCTGTTCGGGGCTCACACGGCTTTCGCCGGTCACTTCAGCTACTTGTTTTCTGGCCATCCCAGTTCCTCCTGTTACCGTTCGTCTTCCCAATGTAAGACCCTTCCGGCCAAATACAAGGGGGCCCGCAAGCCCCCTCGCACACAGCGCAAATGTTAAGCCGCGCTCACCGCCGCTGCCACTTCAGCCGCAAAGTCGCTCTCTTGCTTCTCAACACCTTCACCGAGGCCAAAGCGTACAAACGCCGCCACGCTGGCACCGGCGGCGGCATCGGCCACCACTTTGCCCACGGTGCGGTCGGGGTCCATCACAAAGGGTTGCTCCACCAGACAGCTCTCTTGCAAGAACTTGTTGACGCGGCCTTCCACCATCTTGGCAATCACCGCGTCCGGCTTGCCGCTTTCCTTGGCTTGGGCTTCGTAAATGGCCTTTTCACGGGCCAACACGTCTTGGTCGATGCTGTTGCGGTCAAGCGCCTGCGGGTTGCTGGCGGCCACGTGCATCGCCACTTGCTTGGCCACGTCGGCCACGTCTTTGTCGGCTTGCACGGCGGCCAGCACGGCAATTTTCCCGCCCATGTGGTTGTAGGCGCCCACGGTGCCGCTGCCCACTTCAAGCATTGCGGCGCGACGCAACGTCATGTTTTCGCCAATGGTGGCAATCAGCTCGGTCAACTTTTCGCCCACGGTCTTGCCGTCCATCGGCAGGGCCTTGATGGCCTCCACGTCACCACTGCCGTTCTCCAGCGCCAATTGCGCCACTTGCTTCACGAAGCCGGAAAACTGCTCGTTCTTGGCGGCAAAATCGGTTTCGCTGTTGATCTCGATCACCACGCCACGGGTGCCGCCGCTTACCGCCCAGGCAATGCCTTCGCTGGCCACGCGGCCACTTTTCTTGGCAGCCTTGGCCATGCCTTTTTCACGCAGCCAGTCCACGGCCTTTTCCATGTCGCCGCCCACTTCGTCCAGCGCCTTTTTCACGTCGCCGAAGGCGGCACCGGTCTTGTCGCGCAGTTCTTTTACCATTTGCGGAGTCACGGCCATGGTCATATCCTTTCGTTTACGGGGTTCAATCTGGCCCGCACCATACCCATTTTGCCCAAAAAGGCAAGAGGAAACGCCGCCAAAAATACCCCCCAAGCCACCCAGCCTCCCCAAGCCCGCCCGAAGCCCCCGGAGGAGGGGGATGCAAGGGGGAGGAGGTTTCCTCCTCCCCCTTGCCATCAAGAATGAAATTGGCCCGCAGGGCCAAGTTGCCGGGGCCGTAGGCCTCTAGGCAACGGGGAAAGCGCCCATCCGAACTCCACCGCCCGCCTCAAGAAAAGAGGGGGTCCAAGGGGGAGGAGGTTTCCTCCTCCCCCTTGCCATCAAGAGTGAAGTTGACCCGCAGGGCCAAGTTGCCGAGCCCGTAGGGCTTTAGGCAACGGGGAAAGCGCCCGCCATACCCCCACCGCCCGCCTCAAGAAGCACAACACCCCTTGACATCCCCCCACCCCCTCCCCAAACTCTCCCTACTCCTCCGGAGGCAAAAGAGTGCCTCCGGCACTTAGATCTTTTGTCTTTATTTGGTAGGAGAAAACCGAAAGGTTCTAAATGGAAGGCACCATCGGACCATCCCCCCGCCAAGCGCGCGAGGGAGATTACATTTCTCCCCGCCGCCCCGGCGGCGGTGGTATCGGTTGCAGCGGCTGCTGAAGCAACAACGCTGATCAGCCACAACAACCGAACAAAAACGAAAAAGGCGGCCAAGCCGCCTTTTTCACGTCCATACACCTTAGGCGCTGGCTTGGGCCTCGGCCGGAGCCGCCGCTTCGGCAGCCGCTTCCGCATTGGCCACTTCCTGCGCTTTCTTGCTCAAGGTCACCGTGGTTTCTTTCTTCGGTGCACGGGCCGCCACCACACCACCGGCGCTCTTCACCACCGGCGCGTTGTGGGCCTGCATGGCAATGCCGGAAAGCACCGCATCGGCCACCAAACGGCTGTACAGGCTCAGGGCACGGCTGGAGTCGTCGTTGCCGGGAATCACGTACGCCACACCGTCGTCGCTGGCGTTGGTATCCACCACGCCCACCACGGGAATGCCCAAACGGTTGGCTTCATCCACCGCAATCTTGTCTTCATGGACGCTCAGCACCACCACCAGGTCAGGCAGGCCGGCCATGTTCATGATACCGCCCAGCACACGCTTCAGGTTGTCGCGCTCGCGCTCCAGCATCAGGCGTTCCTTTTTGGTGTAGTGGCCCATCGGGTCTTTCACCTGCGAAAGATCGGCCGGAGCATCTTCAGTGGCCGCGGCTTGCAGCTCTTCAATCTTCTTGGCGGCATCGGCGCTGCCGGCAAACTGGGCTTCCAAATCCTTCAGACGGGCGATGCTCTTGCTCACCGTTTTCCAGTTGGTCAGCAAACCACCCAACCAACGGTGGTTGATGTAAAACATCCCGCACTTCTCGGCGGCCTCTTGCACCGCTTCACGGGCTTGCTTCTTGGTGCCGACAAACAGCACGCGGCCGCCACGGGCCACGGTGCTTTCCACCGCTGCCAGCGCGGTGTACAGCATCGGCACGGTCTGGGTGATGTCGATGATGTGGATGCCGTTGCGCTGGCCGTAAATGTAGCTGCGCAGCTTGGGGTTCCAGCGGAAGCTGCGGTGCCCGAAGTGCACCCCGGCGGAAAGAAGGTCGGAGACGGTAAATTGCGGCAAAGCCATGATACATAGTCCTTTGTTTGGTTTCAGTCGTCACCGTGGCGCTCTCACAGGGAAGCTTCCTCCCCTGCAACCAAAACCGCCCCGGCTGTGGTTTTCCCCTTACATAGGGGATGCGGCCTTATAGCGCTACCTCTGCCCCAACGCAAGGGTTTTTCAAACAATCTCCACCTTTCCCACCCGCACCCCCTGCGCATGGGTTTCAATCCACCCGCCCCCCAACATCACGCCATCGTCGGTATAAAACACCGCCGCTTGCCCCGGCGACACCTGCTCCTCCGGCGCATCCAGCACCACTTCGGCCCGCCCGCCGTCCAGCAGACGTACCAAGCCGCCAGCCCCCGCATGCTGCGCCCGCACCTTCACCACCACCGGCAACTCGGCCACATCACCGCCCAGCCAATTCATCTCCCGCACGGTAAACATCTTGCGCCCCAAACTGGCACGCGGGCCAATCACCACCTCGCGGGTGTCGGGACGGATCTCCACCACATACATCCCTTCCTTGAAGCCCCCCGGCACCCCCTTCCGCTGCCCCACGGTAAAACCGACAATCCCGTCATGCCGTCCCGCCACCGTGCCGTCTTCCAGCACGATGTTCCCCGGCGCCTCGGCCTCCGGTGCAAACTTGCGCACCACCTTGCGGTAGTCCCCCCCCGGCACAAAACAAATGTCGTAACTGTCCTTCTTGCCGTGGTTGTGGATGCCCAACAGCTTCGCCAGCTCACGCACCTTTGGCTTTTCCATATTCCCCAGCGGAAACGCCAGAAAGTCCAACTGCTCCCGCGTGGTGGCAAACAGGTAATAGCTCTGGTCTTTCGTTACGTCCTCACCTCTCCGCAGCATCCACGTGCCGTCGGAAACCCCGTAATCCGTTAACCCGTCAACCTGCTCCCTGCGCACGTAATGCCCGGTCACCAACACATCGGCCCCCAAGGTCTTGGCCTTGTCCAACAATTCCTTGAACTTGATACGCTGGTTGCAGCGCACACACGGTATCGGCGTTGCTCCGGCCAAGTACGTCTCCACAAAGTCGTCAATCACCGCCTCTTTAAAGGCGCTTTCCATGTTCAGCACATAGTGCGGAATGCCAATCGTCTGGCACACCATCCGCGCGTCATACACGTCATCCAGCGCGCAGCAGGTGCCAAAAGCCTTGGTCTTACCCGCATTGCTAGCAGGCGTGTAATCCCACAACTGCAAGGTCATGCCGATGGTCTTGTACCCCAGCCGCTGGCACAGCGCCGCCACACAGCTAGAATCCACCCCGCCACTCATCGCCACCACCACCGTGGTGTCTTCCGGCGCCTTGCCCGCCACCAGCGGCGGTACCTGCACCCACTCGGGAAGCCCCTTTTCCATGCCCGCGTTATAGGCAGGTTAACGCGTCAACGCAAGCAAGCTACAACTCATGCTCCGCAAGCTTCCGTACCTCGACCAAATCAAACACCCGCTCATAACGGGCCTGCGCATCCCGTTTGTCGGCAGTACAACGGGCCGTCTCAATATCTTCTTTCAACGCGGCAAGCACAATTTCCAGCTCGTCCACCGCAAAGCATGCCAGCATAAAATCCCCACCACTCCGCCAATCCAGCAGCACCTTTTCCACCTTGGTGGGATGAACCAAAACCGTCGCGGAATATCGGGCATTTGCCATGCGCCATTATGCCCGCTACCATGCCGTCACACAAGTGCGACGCATATACAACGAGGAGCCATCCCATGAACATCAGCTTTCTCGGCCTCGGCGTGATGGGTTACCCCATGGCGGGCTATTTGGCCAAAGCAGGCCACAATGTCACCGTGTATAACCGTACCGCCGGCAAAGCCGAGGCATGGGCAAACGAATACGGCGGCGCCACCGCCGCCACTCCCGCCGCCGCCGCCCAAAATGCCGACGTGCTCATCTCCATGGTCGGCAACGATGACGACGTGCGGCAAGTGCTGATAGCATCCGGCGCCCTCGCCGCCCTGCCCGAAGGCGCCTTGCTCATCGACCACACCACCGCCTCCGCCACACTGGCACAACAGCTGGCCACCCTGTGCGACCAACACGGCCACGCCTTCGTCGATGCCCCCGTCTCCGGCGGCCAGAAAGGCGCGGTGGAAGGCATCCTCACCATCATGGCAGGCGGTACACCACAGGCCTTTGCCCGCGCCGAGCCTGTCTTTCAGGCCTACGCCAAAACCATCACCCACGTCGGCCCGGCAGGCCACGGCCAACTGTGCAAGATGCTCAACCAAATCTGCATCGCAGGCGTGCTGGCCGGCGTCGCCGAGGCCGTGCATCTCGGCCAGAAGTCGGGGTTGGATATGCAAAAGGCCTATCAGGCCATCAAAGGCGGCAGCGCGCAAAGCTGGCAGTTCGATAACCGCGTGCCCACCATGCTGGATGACAAATATGACTTCGGTTTTGCTGTGGAATGGCTGCGCAAGGATCTCGGCATCGCCATTTCCCAAGCCAAAAGCGTCGGCGCCGCCCTGCCCGCCACCGCACTGGTCGACCAATTCCTCGCCGAAGTGGAAGCCATGGGAGGCAAACGCTGGGACGGCTCCAGCCTGCTCAAACGCTACCGCCGCTGAAGGACATTCCCAAACCGGGCCAAAAAGTCGCCAATCTCGGTTGGCGTATTTTGCCACCCCAAACTCACCCGCACCACGTCACCCGCCGCCTGCGCATCCCAACCCATTGCTTGCAACACATGGCTGGCCTTCACCCGCCCGCTGCCGCAGGCGCTGCCTTGGCTGACCGCCACGCCCGCCATGTCCAGAGCAATCACCACGTCTTCGCCCTTGTGCCCGGAGACATGCACCTGCACCACATGGTCAACCCGTGCGGCGCCCCGTGCCACCACCGGCACCCCCAAATCATCCAACCCTGCCACCAACGCGCGGTTCATCGCCGCCAACCGTGCCTGTTCATCCCCGCCGCCCGCCACCGCCAGCGCCGCCGCCATCCCTGCGGCCCCGGCCACGTTTTCGGTTCCGGCCCGCCGGTTACGCTCTTGCCCGCCACCGGTCATCTGGGCGGTCAGCCTGTCCTGAATCTCACTTCTCACCACCAATGCCCCCACGCCCTGCGGGCCGCCAAATTTGTGGGCAGAAAGGCTCAGCATATCCACCCCCAACGCCACCATGCCTACCGGCCCATGCCCTACCGTCTGCACCGCGTCACAATGCACCAGCGCACCATACGCACGGGCCAGCGCCGCCACCTCGGCCACGGGTTGCACCACCCCGTTCTCGTTGTTGGCGTGCATCACGCTCACCAGCGCTACGCCACCTTTCTTAAGCTCCGCTTCCAACGCCTCCAACCGCACCACGCCACTGGCATCAACCGGAAGCACCTCGCCTCCCGACACCATGGCCGTATTCAGCACGCAATCGTGCTCCACCGCACTCACCAACAACCGTCCGGCCTCACGGCCGACTCCCCGCAACGCCAGATTGTTGGCTTCGGTGCCACCACTGGTCAACACCACCCGCTCGGCCCGCACCCCCAAACAATCCCCCAATTGCCGCCGCGCCTTGTCCAACACAAAGCGCAGAGCCTGCCCTTCGGCATGGATGCTGCTGGCATTGCCCGCCATCTCCAACACGTCCAGCACCGCCGCACGGGCTTCGGGCCGCAACGGGGCACTGGCCGCATTATCAAGGTAAATCCGCGATGTCATCCCCAACCCATGCCGTCAAACGAGGCCAAGGTCAATGGCCTAAAGCCCTTCCCACAAATATGTCCCCATTTGCAGGAGAGCCAAAACGATGAGAGATGGATGTTGGAGGAGGGAGCGTAGCGGGACTACGAGACTGACGACAACATGCATGTCTCGCGTTTTGGCCCCCTGCCCGCAGGGTGGCCGCCCAAACGGCGCCCGCGCGGGTTTCGGTGTCGGTTGTGTAGGCCCGCTACACGCCCTCACCAAAACGCCACGCGGTCGTAAACTGCGCCGTTTGGTCGCGCCACAAATGGGGACATATTTATGGGAAGGGCTTTAATGGATTTCCACCCGTGCCGCCTTCCCTGCCGGCACGATGTTAAAATCCTCACCCACATCGCCATCCAGCACCATCTGCAAACTCACCCGTTGGAGGAAACGTTCCATATGGCGGCTCATCGCCATCCACAACCCGTGGGCATTACAGGGGCGCCCCACCACGCACCCGGTTTGCGGATGAATCCCTTCCAACTTATACAAAGTCTTACAGCGCGTTAAATCGATATCCTCATCAATCGCTGCAACAATCTCGGCCAACCAGATGTGCCCGGCATCCCGTGCCAGATTGTACCCGCCGCCCGGCCCGCGCAGACTTTCCACGATGCCGTGCTTGCGCAACTTGGCGAACAGCTGCTCCAGGTAACTCAGGCTGATGCGCTGCCGCTCGGCAATCTGGGCCAACGTCACCGGCTTGTCAGAATGCGCACGCATCTCGGCCAAATCCAGCATCGCCATGATCGCGTAACGCCCACGGGTGGAAAACTGCACGGCACAAACTCCATAATTGTTGACCTCACCCAAGGGTTATCTCTCCCGCCCCCCGCCGTCAAGCCTTTGCCCAAACCTTCCGCACCTGGCTGTTACATGGTTACTTATCAGCATGTTATACGATATTCCTTGCAATCTTCCAACCATCTGTGGCATACCCCGCGCAACGAATCATCCCCCGGCGTCATTCCCGCGAAAGCGGGAGCCGGGGCGCAGCAAAAACCAACGCAACGCGTCATCCAGCTTAATCAAGAGGAGCCCCCCATGCCCGATGTCAACTTCCAAGGCCCGGCCGGCCGCCTCGAAGCCAAATACTTCAACCAGAACAAACCCGGCAGCCCCATCGCCGTGGTGCTGCACCCGCACCCACTGCACGGCGGCACCATGAACAACAAACTCACCTACCGCGTGTTCGAGACCTTCGTGCGCATGGGTTTCAACGTGCTGCGCTTCAACTTCCGGGGCGTCGGCAACAGCGAGGGCACGTTTGATAACGGCATCGGCGAACTCTCCGACGCTGCCGCCGCGCTCGACTGGCTCCACGCCCAACACCCCCACACGCCGGAAATCTGGCTGGCAGGCTTCTCGTTCGGCAGCTGGATCACCATGCAGATGCTGATGCGCCGCCCCGACCTCAAGCGCTTCGTCTCCATCGCCCCGCCGGCGGGCCTTTACGATTTCGGCTTTCTCTCGCCTTGTCCCACCAGCGGACTGGTCATCTACGGCACGGCGGATGAAATCACCCCCCCGCACGATACCGAAGCCCTGCTCAAACGCACCGTGCGCCAAAAGGGCATTACCCTCTCCGCCGCCAAAATCCGTGGCGCCGACCACTTCTTCACCAACCACATGGACGAGCTGACCGCCACCCTCACCGCCTACATCAAGCAGGAATACGGCAAGAACAAGCGTTAACGCGCGTCATTCGCCAAAAGATGCCCCAGAACTCTGGCGTTTTTAGCGTAGACCAAGGCAAGCCATTGCCATCCCAAATACGTTAGCACCAACCCCACCACGCCGCCCCCCACCATGACCAAGCGTCCGCCGATTCCCCCAAAAACTACCAGCAGCACACATACAAAAACGGCACTCCACGGGTAAAACAATGTCAATGATATCGGCAGGCGTCCAATCGCCCACCGCGCATAACGCTGCACATGCTTTTCCTGCCACGCAAGCGGATTCAGCGCACGGTAGCGGAACAATGTCACCACCAACGCCGTCAACGCGCAAAATATCGCCACTCCGGCCCACGCAGCCAGCACAACCAGAATATCACCATGCATGATCCACATCCTTCATTGTAAGGTTTTTCCCCCGCATCACATCACCCCCAACCCCACCAACTCCTCATAATCGCCATCGTCCGGCCGTAGCACCCGCGCGCCCCCCTTGGCCTTGGGACATACCACATACACGCCGTGCTCCTCGTCCCGTGCCGCTTCATAACGCAAGTCGACAAACTGCACGCAGGTAGCCTTCAACCCGCGCAACGGTTCCTGCACCAATCCGTCGAACACCGCATAACGGCCATACCAAGCAAACGACGTATCTTGCCATGCGTCCCATGCCCGCTCCACCCGCAAGCGATCCTCGGCGGTGTCTTCCCCGGCGCGGCCAAAGCGGTCATACACCCGCCACACTGCCAGCCGTCTGGGCCGATACAACGCGTCAATCCGCGCCGCCCGCGTATCCCCCTCTTTCACCGTCAACACCTTGTCGCGCTTCAGGTTGATCAGCGTATCATGCACAAATCCTTGGTTGTCGGTCACCATCACCCGCCAGTTCATCGGCGAAAGCGCCTGCGGCACCGCCACCACATCACTATCTTCCAAGCCATGTTCTTCCGCGTAATCGCCGCCAAAACCCCGCGCCTGCCAGGCAAATCCGGCTGTCGAGAGCACATAGAGCACCAAACACACCAACCCCATCCGCGCCACATACATCCGCAACGGGTAAAACACCCCGGCCAGCACCAGCGTCAACGCACTCAACCCGAACACCAGCGCATCGAAGTCATACAGCACGTTCAACCCAACCCGCCCATCCCACAACAGCGCCAACGGCGCAATCCCGTCACTGGTCAGCAATGCCAGCATAATGGTAGAGGCCATGCCCGCCGCCACCGGCACAAACAACTCGCCGAACAACTTGCCGCTGGCGGCCCGCAACCCCGCCGCCACCGCAATGGCATGGAACGGCGCCAACGGCAGCGCCCAAAAGAAACCGTGCTGCATCTGCAAATACGCACCGCTGCCCAGCAGCCACAACAGCATATCCATCACATACGGGTACAATGCCCCGGTAGCGCCTGCCGCCACCCGCCACCAACCCAAGGTATCTTCGCGCCCGCGCTCCATCGCGGCCAGCGCCGCCACCAATCCCACCGCCAAAGCGACAACGCTGTACATCGGCTATCCTGCCATATACCCGCGCAACAACCGCGTTTTCATGCGGTCAAACTACCCCCCGCCGTGCCGTGTGTACAGCCGGTTGTTGCCGGAACACTCAACGGCAAGTGGCGCAAACGCCGCACCGCCAGCCACCCAAAGCACTCGGCCTCCATGGTCGCCCCGCGTAACCCTGCGGCTTCCCCTGCTTCGGCCAACACCCCCGCCGCCCGCAACGCCGCCATCATGGCGGGGTTCCGAGCCCCGCCACCCACCACGTACACCGGCCCGCGCGCCCCCATTTGTTGCAACGTGTGCGCCACCCCCGCCGCCGTCAGCGCACACAAAGTAGCCGCCCCGTCTTCCACACTCAAGCCGTCCAACCATCCCAGCACCGCATCAAAGTCATACCGGTCGGCACTGCGCGGCACGGGGCGCTGCCAAAAGGCAATTTCTCCCATGGCCCGCGCCACAATCCCGTCATCCACCTTGCCCGCCGCCGCCAGCTTGCCATCCTTGTCATAGGGCTCATCGGTTTTGGCTTGCACCCACGCATCCAGCAACCCCGCCCCGGGGCCGCAATCGCTGGCGGCCATGGCACCATCTGCCCCAAACCAACTGATGTTGCTCACCCCACCAATATTCAACACGCCCACATGCTCACGGTTGCCCAGCAACGCCTTATGGAACAACGGCACCAACGGCGCCCCCTGCCCGCCGGCCGCCATGTCGCGGCGACGGAAATCCCCCACCACAGCCACCCCGGTCTTTTCGGCCAGAAAATGCGCATCCCCCAACTGCCACGTCAGCCCTTCATCCGGCAAATGCCGAATGGTCTGGCCATGGCAGCCAATCACATCCACCTTGCTTAACGCATAGCCCAACGCTTCAATCTCAAACACCGCCCGTACATACAACTCGCTCACCAGCCGCTCCACCCTTAGCACCTCATTCAGCGGAACGCTTGCCCCAGCCCCCGAGCTGGGGTCCCCCCGCGCCACCACCTGCACCCGCGCCCTTACATCTTCCCCATACGGCACATACGCATGGGCCAGCAACTTCACCACCGCCTCGCCATCGGTTTCAACCAACGCCGCATCCACGCCATCCAAGCTGGTGCCGCTCATCAACCCGATGGCCTTGTACAACCTTTGCGACTCTTGTGGTTTCATGGCGCGCAGTTTATAACGGCCCGCATGACAACACCAGCCTCCATCTTCTCCGATCTCCAAGCCCGCGGCCTCATCGCCCAAACCACCAACGGTATCGAGGCCCACCTCAATGAAGCCCCCCGCACCCTCTACTGCGGGTTCGACCCCACCGCCGACTCCCTGCACATCGGCAGCCTGATTCCGCTGCTCACCCTGCGCCGCTTCCAGCAGGCGGGGCATACCCCCATCATTCTGGTGGGCGGCGCCACCGGGATGATCGGCGACCCCAGCTTCAAGGCGCAAGAGCGCAAACTCAACGACACCGCCACCATTCGCGGCTGGGTGGAAAAACTGCAAACCCAGACCAGCCGTTTTGTCGATTTCGATACCCAGCCCAACGCCGCCCGCGCGGTCAACAACTACGACTGGACGCACACCATGGACGTCCTCACCTTTTTGCGTGATGTCGGCAAACACTTCACCGTCAACAACCTTATCGCCAAAGAGGCCATCAAAAGCCGGTTGGAACGCGACGGCGCGGGCATTTCCTTCACCGAGTTCACCTACCCGCTGTTGCAAGGGCTCGATTTCAAGCACTTGATTGAACACCACACCTGCACCATCCAACTCGGCGGCTCCGACCAATGGGGCAACATGACGGCAGGCACCGAGCTCATCCGCAAAACGCTGGGGGCAGAGGCCCACGTCATCACCGTCCCGCTGGTCACCAAGGCCGACGGCACCAAGTTCGGCAAAACCGAATCCGGCACCATCTGGCTGGACGCCACCAAAACCAGCCCTTACGCCTTCTACCAGTTCTGGCTCAACACCGCCGATGCCGATGTGGAAAAATTCCTGCTCTACTTCAGCTTCCGCAGCGTGGAAGCCATCAAAACCATCTGTGAAGAACACAAAGAAAACCCCGGCCTGCGCAAAGCCCAACGCATGCTTGCAAGCGACGTCACCTGTCTTGTCCACGGGGAAGATGCTTTCACCACCGCCGAGCGGATTTCCGAATATCTCTTCGGCTCTCACTGGACAGATGGAGAGAAAAAAGACCTCTCCGCCGAAGATTACGCCCAACTCGCCCAAGACGGCCTCCCTACTACAACCTCCTTCACCGAAGGGTCCATCATCGAGGCTCTCACATCAGCAGGGTTGGCCCAATCCAACCGCCAAGCGCGGGAGTTTGTGGAAAACGGCGCCGTGACCCACAATGGTGAATCCGTACAAACAACCGACCATCAACTCTCAACCAACAACGCGGCCTTTGGCCGCTACCACCTCCTCCGCCGTGGCAAAAAGAACTACGCCCTGTTGGTGCACGCGTGAGCAATCCCACCCTCGCCATCATCGGCTTCGGCCAACTGGGTCAGTTGGCCGCCAAACATCTGGCCCCCCATGCCGATGTCTGCGCGTACGACCCCGCCGACCGCAGCGCCGCCGCCAACGCCATGAACATCCCGCTGGTGCCGCTGCCACAAGCCGCAGCCGCCAGCATCGTGGTACTGGCCGTGCCCACCCAAGCCATGCGCGCCACCCTCACCGCCCTTGCCCCGCACCTGAAGGAGGGCGCACTGGTGGCCGACACCTGCTCGGTCAAAACCCTCCCCGCACAGTGGATGCTGGAACTGCTGCCGCCCCATGTGGATATCATCGCTACCCATCCGCTGTTCGGCCCGCAAAGCGCCGCCGAGGGCATCACCGACCTCAAAGTCGTCACCTGCCCGCTGCGCCTGCCAGCCGCGCGCTACCAACGCATCACCCACTTTTTGCAAGACACCCTCAAACTGCTGGTCATCGACACCACACCCGAAGCCCACGACGCCGACATGGCTTACGTTCAGGCCCTCACGCACCTCATCGGCCGCGCACTGGCAGGCACCACCCCGCCGTCCACACCGCTGGCAACCCAGTCGTACCAGCAACTCCTCAACCTCTGCCATCTCATCGAACACGATACCGAAGAACTCTTCACCGCCCTGCACACCTTCAACCCACAAGCCGCGCCCGTGCGCCAGACTTTCAGCAACAGCCTGCAAGCCTTGCTCAACAAGCTCGGCACCTGAAAAGCTACTCCCGCCCCCACTCCCGCGCCATGCTCACCGGCGCTATCCGCCTTGCCCGCCATTCGCTGGTATCCAGCCACATATCCCGCATCACCTGACATGCCAACATGTCCAAATCTCCGTCACGGGGGTCTGGCAAAGGGTTGTGCCCCAGCATCAACCGCCCGTACCAGCTGCCCACCGATGTATCGGGCGCCGCCCCCAACACCGGCACAACGCGCGTCTCCAACACATGAATGCGCGCATCCATATCGCGCCAATACAAGCCCGCCAGCCAGCTGTTGGCACGCACCCGCTGCAACCTGTCCAGTGTTTGCACGGCCCTGTTTTCCAATGCCCGACGCAAAAGCACATCCTTTTCAACATCCCGCATCACCCGCACCGCCCGCCGGAAGATAAAGCTGGGCGAAACCAAAAACGCTTTCCCTGCAACATGGATGTAATGCTGGCGCATATGCCCTTCTCCCAATCGCCGCAACTTTTAGCAGCTTCCCTGCACAATGTATACCCACACCCCTTGCATACGCATACAACTTGTGGTTAAAGTGCGCCCAACATAACAAAAACAGGGAAAGTACAAAGGGATGGCCAATTTTATGACACAACAGGGCAATTTGGATTCGATGGTGCGGGAAAACCTCCGCCAGAAAATCATTACCGGCGAACTGGAAGGCGGCTTTCACCTTAGTGAACTGAAGATTTCCAAAGAGTACAACGTCTCCCGCACTCCGGTGCGTGAAGCCTTGTGCGCCCTCGCCGCCGACGGTCTGGTGGAAATGGTGCCCCACCGCGGTGCCTTCGTCACCCACAGCGCCCCGCAAACCAAGACCGACCAAGTGCAGGCCTACAGCCTGTTCATGGGTCTGGCCGCCAAAATCGCCGCCGAAAAGGCCAACATTGAAATGCTGATGGACTTGGAAACCGCGTTTTCCTTCACCACCGGCGACAGCAAAATGAAGACCGAAGACTACATCACCAGCTTCGAAACCGCGCTCGACATGGTGGAAAAAGTCGCCGGAAGCCCCACGCTGAGCGAAGCGCTCGGCATGGTCAAGCGCCGCACCAACATGGTGGAATTCATGGCCCACGCCGCCAGCCAACAGAAAGAGCTCAACACCCAGATGAGCCTGCTGCTGGGCGCCCTCAAGCGCAAAAAGGCCGACAGCGCTGAAAAAACCATGCGCCAAATCACCCAACTCATCGCCAACGCCTACCTCGCCAGCCGCCGCCCCACCGGCACGCAGGCTGAAAGCGTCACCGACGAGATGAACCAAGCCTTCACCAGCCAAAAAGGCAAGCAATCCCGGGCCACCGCCAACTAAGATACGGCGGAAATGTGAACGAAAGGGGCCGCGTGCCCCTTTTATTCACACCCAACCTTTGCTACGCTTGAAACCGCGCTAACAACCCAAGGGGAACAACGCCATGACCTACTTCTTTCTGGTCACCCTGCCCCTCATGATGGGCGCCGCCCTTATCGGCGCATGGCTGAAAATCAGCCCCTATATCGTTGCCGTTATCGTGATTCTCCTGGGGGCGACCTGGCTATTCGGCTAGACCTTGCCCTTCGCGTATTTTCTCTAACTCCTTACGGAACGGACACATCTTACCTTGCCGGTCCGCCTCTTCGCACATGATACCCTCAATCTGTTTCATCTCTCTCTGAACCTTGCAGGAATGAGCGGCCACAAGTGCGGTTACAGATGCCGCCGCCACCAGAAGCGTCTGTTTGAATAAGGCCATAGCCTCCGCTTTATTCGACGGATAAGGTTTCTGCTGTTTCATCCGACAATCTCCTCTTGCCAACCCTTATGCCACGCTCCCGTGGCCTTTCCTGACAGATGGGCCTTGCCGCCCCCGTTTTCAAGCGCCAAAGTCACACCATCAACCAAGGAGCCCTTCCATGACCAACCCGAAACCCCGCGCCTGCAAAACCATCAACGAACTCAATATCGGCGATGAATTCCGCCAACCCTACACCATCACCCACGCCGACGTGCAAAAATTCGCCGAGCTGTCGGGCGACTTCAACCCCGCCCACTTCAACGAAGACTATGCCCAAGGCACCATCTTCAAAACCCGCATCGCCCACGGCATGATTTCGGTCGCCAAGTTCTCCGGCATCTTCGGGATGGATTTGCCCGGCCTCGGCGCCATCTGGGGCGCGCAAAGCGTGAAGTTCCTCGCCCCCGTGCAGCTCGACACCCCCTACACTGCCATCGCCACACTGAAGGAAAAAGACGAGAAGAAAGCTGTCTTCACCTGCCGTGTCGAAGCCACCGACGGCACCGTGATGCTGGAAGGCGAAGGCACCCTCTACCCCATTCCCCAAAAGGTGAAAGACAAAATGGAAGCCGACGGCACCCTTGCCCCGCTGCTGGCTTAAAGCTGCTTAAGCAATTACTTGCATGGGGGCGTCATTCCCGCGAAAGCGGGAATCCAGCTTTATCTACATAAAATACGAGTGCAACAAAGCGCGGTTTCCACTCCCCCCTACCCGCTTGTTCCACCGCCTCCCATAACAGCCTCCAGCATCTCCGCAAAAATGGAGAGAGAGCCTATCGTCACAAAATCCCCAAAAACCGTCCCCGCCGTGCCTCCGCCCCACCATTGGCTTTGGCCACTTCGGCCAACTGCGCCGCCACCGCCTTGCCCACGCGTTTCATCGCCAACGCCGCATCGCGCTGCGCGCCCCCCACCGGTTCGTCGATAATGCCGTCAATCACCTTGTGCTCCAACAAATCTTTCGCGGTCAGCTTCAACGCCGTGGCCGCCGCATGGATGGTGTCCTTGTTGGCCTCCTTCCACAAAATCGCCGCACAACCTTCCGGCGAAATCACGCTGTAAATCCCGTGCTCCAACATCAACACCCGGTCCGCCGCCGCCAACGCCAACGCCCCCCCGCTGCCGCCTTCACCGGTAATCACACTCACCACCGGCACCTTCACCTGCATCAGCACGTCCAAACTTTCGGCAATCGCCTGCCCCTGCCCGCGTTCCTCGGCATCCACCCCTGGGTACGCCCCCGGGGTGTCCACCAGCGTCACAATCGGCAACCCCAGCCGGTCGGCCATCCGCATCAGCCGCTGCGCCTTGCGGTAACCCTCGGGCTTGGGCATCCCGAAGTTCCGCGCAATCCGCTCCGCCGTGGTCTTGCCCTTGTCAATCGCGCACACCACGCAGGGCGTTTGTCCCAGCCATTTACCGACCCCGGCCAACATCGCTTGGTCATCCCCATAACGCCGGTCACCCGCCAGCGGCACAAAACCTTCCACCAACGCCTTCACATAATCCGCCCCTTGCGGACGCTCCGGATGCCGCGCCACCTGCATAATCTGCACAGGTGAAAGATCGCGGTACAACAACCGCGCCACCCGCGCCATGCGTATCTCCAAACGGTCAATTTCACCCGCAATGTCCTTTTCGGCAATGTCCGCCCCGCTGGCCTCCGCCGCGCGCAATTCTTCCACCTTGGCCTGAAGGTCTAAAAGCGGTTTTTCAAAGTCGAGGAATTGCACCATGTCTCTCTATCTTGTCCTTTGCCCGCCCCCACTCAACGGATGATACGTCTCCAGCGCCTCGCGCAAGGTCGTCCCCGCCACTTTGGTATAAATCTGCGTGGTGTTCAGGCTGGCATGGCCTAACATAAGCTGCACCGCACGTAAATCGGCATCGTGTTCCAGCAGATGCGTGGCGAAGGTGTGCCGCAGGTGGTGCGGTGCCACGTTCACCTCCACCATCCGCCCGGCAGCCTGAATCAATTGGAACACCCGCTGCCGCGTCAATGCCTTGCCCTTCTGCGGGCTTGGCAATAACCATTTGGATGCCGCGCCCGCCAACACCGGCCGTGCCCCCCGCAGGTAATCCCCCACCACCGCCAATGCTTTCTCACCCAACGGCACCAGCCGCGTCTTGCCGCCCTTGCCGGTCACCCGCAACAACCCGTCTGCCGCCGCATCCTCCACATCCGCCACGGTAAGGGATACCAACTCGCTCACCCGCAATCCCGCCGCATACAGCAGATAGAATATCACCCGCAACCGTACTTGCTCGGGCCGCCCACCTTCCGCCGTCTCCAGCAACCGCTTCATCTCGGCGCCGGAAAGCGCCTTCGGCAAACTTTTCGGCAATTTCGGACTGGCCACCGCCGCCGTCGGGTCGTCGACCACCACGCCACTCTCCAACAGATACCTGTAAAATGTCCGCAAGGCGCTCAACCGTCGCGCATTGCTCCGCGCCCCATGCCCCTGTTTGGTCAGGTGCGCCAAAAACCCCTCCACCGTCTTCCCGTCCACCGCAATCCTGTTCTCCGTGAACGCCATAAACGCCGCCACATCGCGCTTGTACGCCGCCAGCGTGTTGGGGCTCATCCCGCGCGCCACCAACAGATGCTCGGCAAAGGCGGTCACTTCGGGCGGAAGGGCTTTGCCCATCACATCCCCTCCGGCGGCGGCAACAACGGTGTCTCTTGAGGCGCCGTGCTGCGCGGCATGTTCTGCATGCGCACCCCGCCCGCCTTGACGGGCGTGGCATCTACCGCCCCTTCCTCCTTACGTTCGGCTTCCGCCCGTATCACCACCCCCTCGGCAGGCGCCGCCAAAATCTCCCACGCCAGCAACTTGGCCTCCCGCGTCAAGCCCACCGCCTGCAGCGCCGCCACCGCCGCTTTGGCCTCCAGCGGTGCCCATGCACGCAACGGACGCGCCTGCGCCCACTGCGCCACCTTCAACACCACCGGCCCGGGGCGCTTGGCTTCCGCCAAGACGTTCAATGCCTGCACCCGCACCATGTCGCCGCCAAAGCTGTCATCCCGCAGCGCCAGCATCGCCTCCAGCCGTGTCCATGCGTCATCTGGCAACTCAATTCCCAACCCTTCCAACACCGCCAAGCCACGCACCGCTGCGGTTCTGCCCGCCGCATCGGCCATGCTTTGCGTCACCAACCATTGCTCCAACGCCGTATCGGCCAAGCGGCCATCCGCCACCGCCGCCTCCACCCCCAACTGCGCCCGTGTGCGGATAAGCGGCACCGTGGCACTCACCACGTCCTGCGCCGCCACCCGCCATGCCAGCGCGGCCTTGTCATCTCCCAGCAACCATGCGCCTCGCACCGCCTGCGGCCACGCCTCTCCCAACGCTGCAAACGTCTCCGGCGAGGCCGCAATCTCCGCCCGGCTCGCCGGCAACCACACCGCCAACGCTTCCCGACCATCCTTCTCTGCCTGCGCGGCAAACAGCCCCCATGCCACGGCCTTGTCGGCCAGCTGCGGCATCATCCGCGCCGCCTGCCACAACAGGGCGCGGGCTTCGCCGCCTTTCAGACTCTTGGCCAAGGCGGGCGCCATCTGCACTTGGTCTGGCGGAAACGGATACGCCTCATACAGCACCCGTACCGCTTCGGCGCCCACCGCGCTGGGCATGCGCACCTGCAACAACTCCGCCGCCTCCAGCCGCAACACCAGCGGCAGCGCCGGGGTCTGCAACAACCGCCGCAGCACCACGTTGGGCAAACGCCCCAACTCCTTCATCTCCAACAGCGACGGATACGCCGCCACCAGCGCCGCACTCAACGGCGAAACCGCCTCTTTCGCCTTCAGCTTCACCGGCACATCATCATCGCGCAACGCCACCAGCAGTTTCCACAAGACGGGGTCAAAATTGCCAAGCCCCTGCTCATCCGCCACCGCAAGGCTCAAGTCCAGCCCGCCGGAAACCCTGTCCAACGCGGTGCAGGTCACCGCCATTTCCCGCCAAAAGCCCTGGGGAGACGCCACCACCAACTTCCGTGCCACCGCACAGGGCTCCACCGCTTGCCCGGCCATCAAACTGCTGGCCGCCCAACCACGGGTCAACACCCCGTCTTCGCCGCGCACACTGGCAGGAACCACCCGCCACAGGGCATAAGCCTGCTCGTCCAACCCGATGCCCTGCAACGCCTTGGCCCGCGCCGCCAACAAACCTCCCGCGACCGTAGCTTCGCCATCCATCCTGCCCCGCGTCAACAACGTCCGTGCCAGCAGGTCGCGTACGGCATCACTGGCCAAAGGCTTGGGGGCCAAACCATCCACCAAGGCCAACACCTCTGCCGCCTTCACCCCGCTCCATGCCTTTTCGCTGATGCCGCCGCTCATTTCGGTCAACGGCCCCCACATATCCAGCTTGGCCAGTTCTTCGGGGATTTTCCCCACATCCTCCACCTGCACGGTGGGCAATTGCGGCATCGGCTTGGTCAGACTCACCTGCACGGTCGTGCTGGCCAGCACCGGCGTCATGCTGGGGTCGGCCGAGACCCTCGGCAAAGCCGAAACCGGCATGCTCACCACGCCCCCCTTCACAGGCACCGTACTTTCGCTGACGGACGACACGTCAAAATCGCGCACCGTCCAATCCAGCGGAAACCCGTCCGGCCCCAACGCTTCCGCCATAGCCACATACGACCACAGCACCAACGCCAGCATCGCCCCCCAACGCATCATCTACTCCAGCGGGATCTCAACCGTCACAGCCTCTTGCGCGGGCGGCGTCCCCATGGTCAGGGCCACACCGGCAAATACCACCACCAGCAGGGCAACCGCGCCCAACGCCACAAGCAGCCCCATCGGAATCCCGTTGGTCTTTTCCCTACGCATGTTGGCCGGAATCATCCCTGTTCTCCTTATTTTCGAGGCTGCATTGTACGCCTGCCACTCCCCCTGCCGCAACCCTTGCCGCATGGTTTGTGGGCTGTTATCTTGCCCTCCATCATGGACGATACCCCCGACCCCGCCGACTTCATGGCCACCCCACATTTGTTCCGCCACAAGTACGATATCGACACCATCATTTCCGCCCTGTGTACCGGCCAACCCGGCACGCTCAACACCGGCGCAGGCACCTACCCGCTGGAATCCCTTCCGCAAACCTATCTTGCCGAGAGTTTTTCGCATCCCTCTTTCACCAAACTGCCCGCCACCACCCAACAGGCCGTGCAAACGCTGGTACAAACCTGCCCCCTCGCCAACCTCCCTAACCATTTCGGCACACCGCACGGCGACTGGCTGCGCGAACGCATCAAAGACGCCGCACTGGAATGGCTGGATTCCCACAACCTCATCCCGCCCAGCATGCGCCACGTGCCGCGCCATATCCGTTCCCTCAATGCCCCCGTCAAGAAAGTCACCATCGCATGAGTTCCCTCGCCATCGTCGCCGTTTTGCTGGTCATCTCCTCCATCAGCTCGGGCAGCGAGACGGCCTTCCTCAGCGTCTCCAAAGCCCGCTTGCACCAACGCGCACGGCTGGGGCAAGCCCGCGCCCTCAAGGCCATCAAACTGGTTTCCCATCCCGAGCCGATGCTCACCACCATCCTGCTCATCAACACGCTGGTCAACATCGCCAGCTCGGCGCTCATTACCGCCTTTTTGGTGCAACGCTTCGGCGAGGTCGGCGTGGCCTACGCCACCATCGCCATGAGCGTCATCATCCTCATCTTTGCCGAGGCCCTGCCCAAAACCCTCGGCAGCCGCTTCGCCGAACCCATCACCCTCGCGCTTGCCCCCATTTTTCTGGCACTCATCTGGCTGTGTACGCCCTTCGTATGGGTGGTCAAGGCGCTCAACCGGGGCATCTTGCGCCTGATGGGCCTGCACCGCCAAAATCTCCCCGCCTTCACCGAAAACGACATCCGTGGCGCCATCAATCTGGGGCTGGAATACGGCACCATCAAACATTCCGAGCAACGCATGCTCGATGCGGTGCTGGATTTGGACGACCTCACGGTGGCCGATGTGATGATCCACCGCAGCGCCATCGCCGCGCTGGATATCGCCACCGACCCGTCCACCATCCCCGAGGCACTGGGCAAACTCAAGCACAGCCGCGTGCCGGTGTTTTCCGGCCAACCCGACAACATCGTCGGCGTGCTGTATGTGCGCGATTATCTGGCCGCACTGGCCCAAGTCTCCAACCGCACCCAAGTGGTACTGAAAGACCAGCTCCGCGCCCCCTACTACGTGCCTGAAACCACGCCGGTGGGCCACCAACTGCTGGAGTTCCTCAAGCACCGCCGCCACCTCGCCATGGTGGTAGACGAATACGGCGACGTGCAGGGCATGATTTCGCTGGAAGATATTTTGGAAGAAATCGTCGGCGACATGGCCGATGAAAAAGACGGCACGGCGGAAAACGTACTGGGCCCCGACGGCTCCATCATCCTCGCGGGCCGTCTGCCGGTGCGCGATGCCAACCGCCGCTACGGCTGGAACCTGCCGGAAGACGGCGCCGTCACGCTGGCAGGGCTGATGGTCGACCGCCTGCACCACCTGCCCGGCCAGGGTGAAAGCCTCACGGTGGGCACCCTCACCCTCACCGTGGCCAGCAAACGCGGCCACCGCATCGAGAAGGTTCACCTCGCCCCGGTCAAAAACGATATTCCCCCCAAGGCACCGGACGCATGACCTCTCACTCCCCACCTTGCCAGACAAAGGGGGGTAAGCGGGCACAGCCCCCTTGCGCCGAAGGCGTCATTTAAATACGGGGTAAACAGCTTTAGCGCCCCACCAGCGGACACTCTTTCCCTTTGGACAAAGGCACCGCAACACGCAACTTTTTCTCTTCCAGAAACCCCATCATCGGCCCGGACAAATACCCGTCTTTGCAGCGCACATGCCCTTTTGCCAGCTCATCAAGCATGCCCGCCCGCCCGTTGCACTGCGCCACAAACATTACCGGGATTAAAATAGATGCCGCCAAAAAGGGCCTTCCAATCACGTTGACCGGATGCATATCAGAATAACGCTTCATGTCTTTTCTTCTCAAATTGTATTCACATTCTTCATTTGACCCTCTACCATACAATGTCTAGTCTGCAAAGCATGTTCCGCCGTCTTGTCAGCCCCCTCCCCCGCCACAGGCACGTCATCCCCGCACAGGCGGGGATCCACGTTACAAGCCAGGCCGCAGGCCTTCCATGCCCTCCACCCCCTACAGAGCATCACTGCAAACGCAGCGCGGCAACCTTTTTCTCCATTCTTTTCCTTTCCCTCCTCCTCCTCACCCTGTCCGCCTGCACCCCCGATACCCCCGCCACGCCCCCGCAAGACTACACCACGCCCCCCGCTTCTTCCGCCACCGACACCGGCGACCGCCTCAACCTTACGCTGTTGGGCGACGCCACCGGCCTGCTCCCCTTCCTTGCCGGAGAAGCCTCCGCCAGCGAGATTGCGGGCCACATTTACAACAGCCTTCTTACTTACGATAAAGATTTAAATTTGGTGTGCGAAATATGTGCAAAATATGATATTTCCAACAACGGAAAAACCATCACCTTCACCCTGAAAGACGATATCACCTTCAGCGACGGAACCCCCCTCACCAGTGCCGACGTACTCGCCACCTACCGTGCCATCACCCACCCCAACACCCGCACCCCCTACGCCGGAGACTACCTCTTGGTGCAAAAGGCCGAGGCCCCCACCCCCCGCACCTTCCGCGTCACCTATGCCGAACCGTTCGTCCCCGCGCTGGCCAGCTGGGCGGGGCTCACCATCCTGCCCAAAAAGGTTTTGGACGAAACCCCCGACGACATCAACGCCACCTCCCTCAAAACCGCGCCGCTGGGCAGCGGTCCCTACCAACTGGTGCGGTGGCGCCGCGGGCAGGATGTCCTGCTGCAAGCCAACCCGCATAGCTGGCAACATCCTAAAATCGGCCAATACTACTACCGCATCATCCCGGACGAAGACACCCAGTTCATGGAACTGAAAGCGGGCAACGTCGATATCGCCAGCCTCAAACCCCTCGCCTACAACCGCCAAACCGACGCCCCTTGGTTTACCAGCAGCTACACCAAACTGCGTTACCTCTCCAACGGCTATACCTACATGGGCTTCAACCTCACCCACCCCTTGTTTGCCGATACCCGCGTTCGCCAAGCCCTCTCCTACGCGATAGACCGCCAAGGCATCATCAACGCCGTGCTGTTCGGCCAAGGGCTGCCCATGGCGGGCGTCTTCAAGCCGGGCACATGGGCTTATAACGAGAACCTCCAACCCTATCCCTACAACCCGCAAAAAGCCCGCCAACTGCTGGCCGAAGCAGGCTGGGCCGATACCGATGGCGACGGCCTGCTGGATAAAAACGGCACTCCCTTCCGCTTCACCGTCGTCACCAACCAAGGCAACGAGGCCCGCCTCAAAACCGCCCAAATCATGCAATCCTTCTTCCGCGATATCGGCATCGAGATGTCCATCCGCGTACAAGAGTGGAGTACCTTCGTCAGCAATACCATCCGCAACCGCGCGTTCGACGCCATCCTGCTGGGCTGGAGCCTCTCCGCCGAGCCCGACCCATATGACATCTGGCACAGCAGCAAAACCAAGCCGGAAGAGTTCAACATCATAGGCTTCGCCAACCCGCAGGCCGATACGCTGATGGACAAGGCCCGCCACGAATTCAACCAAGCCAAACGGAAAGAATATCTCGACGCCTTCCAAACCATCCTGCATGAAGAGCAGCCCTATCTCTGGCTCTATGCCCCCTACAGCCTGCTCGCCGTCCATAAACGCATTGTTGGCATCTCTCCCACCGAGGCCGCCGGCATCAGCTACAACCAACCGGACTGGTACGTGCCGGCCCCATGGCACCTCCGCCCGCAACTCCAACCCTGAACGAAAGGAACCTCCCATGCAAACCGTCATCGTCGGCAGCAAAAACGCCGCCAAACTGGCCGCCGTCACTACCGGCGTGCAGGGCTACTGGCCGCAGGCCAAAGTACGCGGCGAAAACGTCCCCAGCGGCGTCCCCGACCAACCGCTGGGCATGGAGCAAACCGTGCAAGGCGCCGTCAACCGCGCCAAGGCGGCACATGCATTGGGGGCAAACCTCGGCATCGGGCTTGAAGGCGGCGTGGTGGAACTGGCAGAACGTCCGGTACTTCTGGGTATTGTCGCGGTGTTCGATGGCACACAGGTCTCCGTTTCTCCCACCGTCGGCGTGCCGCTGCCCGACGCTTGGGGCAACGCCCTGAAAGCGGGCGAAGAACTCGGCCCTTTCATTGTCAAAAAGTTCAACGACTACAACAAAACCATCGGCACCATGCCGTTTCTCACCCATGGCCGCATCCTGCGGGAAGACGCGTTCACCACCGCCGTCATCGCCGCACTGGCACCATGGGTGAAGCCTGAAGCCTTTGCGGAAGAGTAAAGCTAGGGCCCTGTTAGCAAAGGCCTTGTGCGTTTTGCTAACAGGGCCTACCCACCCGTCGAGCCAAACCCGCCCTGCCGCACAGCCTCTTTTACCGCCACGCCACCCACGCGCCACACCAGCTGCACCGAGGCCTGCGCAATCCGCATCCCGTCCTCCACCACAAACGGCTGACTGCCGCCGTTATGCAGAATCACCTTCATCTCATCAGGGTAGGTATAATCAATCACCCCGCCCAACGCATGCACGCCAAATTTGGCCGCCAGCCCGCTGCGCGAGCGGATGGTCAACTCCGGCACCAACACCATCGGCCGCTGTTGGAAAACCGGGTGCGCCATATCGGGCCTCAATCCCAACCCGGTCGGAATGGGCCGTGTCTCTCCCGCCGCCAGCGTGATGCTGGGCACATCCAACGCCGCCACCATGTCAAAGCACGCTCCATCTGCGGTTTGATAGGCGGGCAGCCCGTATGCATCCACCTTGTAGTTGGGCAGCACCCGAATGTGCAACGGCGGCGTCTTCAACCAAGCATCAAAATCCATGATACCAACCTAACGGGGCCATATGCCCCGCGCAAGGGCAACTGCCACATCTGCATGCTTCCCATGTCCGCCCATATCCTGTACAAGGCGGCCCATGAGCTACCACGTGCTGTACGAAGCCTGTCCGTGGCATTCCCGCGCCGCGCTGTTCGACGAGCACGGCCGCCTGCTCACCCTGCGCATCGACGACGTCGACAGGCCCTTCCGCGAAGGCGCCATCGTGCTGGGCCGCATCCGCGCGGTGGAAGGCTCGCTGGGGGGCGCCTTTGTCGATATCGGCGACCGTACCGACGGCTTTTTGCCCTTCACCACATTGATGCCCGAACAACGCGACAGCAAACTCACCCAGGGGCAATCCTTGCTGGTGCGCATCTCCCGCGCCGGATATCTCGATAAAGGCGCGCGGCTGGATGCCCGCGTCTCGCTCAAAAACCCGCCAAACAAACTCACGCCGCCCGCGCTGGTGCAAGCGGCTCCCAGCGCCCTCACCCGCGCCTTCCACGATGCCGGCTCGCAACCGGTCAAGGGCTGGGTGCCCAACGGCGCCTTGCGCCCCACCATGGCCAAGCATCTGGCCGAGGCCAACATCGGCCAAGTGGATGCCGACGGCGACGACAGCTGGTACACACGGCTGGACACCGAGCTTGATACCATGCTGACGCCGCAGCCCAGCTGGCCGATGTCCGGCGGCAACCTCATCGTGGAAATGACGTCCGCCGTCGCCACCATCGATGTCAACGCGGGCCCAAGCGTGTCCCTTACCCGCAGCGAGACGGTGCTGGCCGCCAACCTTGCCGCCGCCACCGAAGTCGCCCGTCTGGCCCGCCTGCTCGATTTGGGCGGCGTCATCATCGTGGATTTCATCACTCCGCCGGTACGCGGCCACCGCCACATCATCAGCGAGCATCTGGAGGCCGCCCTCTCCACCACCGACGAGAACTTCGTGAGCCTGAGGCCCATGAGCCGCCACGGCATCGTGGAAATCACCCGCGAGCGCAGCGGCCCCAGTCTTACCCTGTTGATGCAACGCCCCTACGTGGTGGCGGGGCGCATCCTGCTGGAATTGTGGCGCACGCCGGCCGGCAGCCTGCCCCGCGTGCGAGGCCGCCGCATCCGCTGCCACCCGGATGTCGCCAGCCTGCTCAAGCAACGCCTCACCAGCGAAGCATGCCTCACCCACCTCGGCATGCTGGTGGCCATCGAGGCCGACCCCCTGCTGCCGGTGTCCCGCTACACAATTGCCGACGAATAACCCAGTTTGCCAAATTCGTTACAGGCAAAGAGGGGTCACGGGGACAAAGCCCCCTTGCGCCGAAGGCGTCATTCCAGCCCCGCCAAGCCAAAGCAACAGCCACTGGCCGACAGCTGGAACCCAACACCGCTCGCGCTCGTTCCTGCCAATAAAGCCAATATGCTTTAAAGCCACTCCCCTCCCTTGATATCCCCCGCCCAAACCCCATACCATTCACCATGGACACCACCCCCCGCCCCGTCCCCATGGGCCAAGCCCGCGGGGCCGCCCCATCTCTCACACGCCGCCATCTTACGGGCCCGCTCACCGGTGTCACCCTCCGCGCAAGCTCGTTCCTGCTCACCGGCGCCACCGTTGCCGCCCTGCTGGCGGTACCCCTTGCCGAATACCAACGCCGCAACATGCGCATCACCGTCAAGCCGGAAGCCTCGCAGGCGATCCAAAGCCTCACCTCCAACTATGTCAAACGCGGCACCACCCGCTGGGCGTGCAAATATGGCCGGAAGCTCATCCAGTCGATGCTTGATACAAAATTCCACCCTGCCATCGATGTCGGTTGCCATATCCTGCGCGACCTGCCCCGCCTGGAGTCCCAGCGGCTGCTCAAAGCCGTCAACACCATGAGCCGCGACGGTACGCTGGACGTCGATGAAATCGACAGCCTCCGCAACATCCTCGCCACCAACAATGTCAAGGTTCACTGCCCCTCGCTGGAAACCGCCTTGGCCCCGCTCGATGACAACAAACCGTCGGTGGCCCTTGGCAAAAAAGTTGCCCGCGCCGTTACCCATTGCCCCGCCCGCTAACCTGTCAGCCCTCCTTGCCCAACATTCCATAACATTCCATGAGCACCGCCAAATCCGCCATCGCCTCCTTTATGGTGGCGACCACCGCTGCAACCGGCTTTACCGCCTGCACCAGCACGCCCGGACTGGCAGGACAAGCCAAAGCTGCACCAGCCGCATCCCGCTACCGCCTTCCAGACAAAGCCGTGGCCGACATCACCCCGACCAAAGCACGCTGGGCATGCAGCTTACTTGGCGCATTGGTAGCCAAACCGGCAATTCATATCGCCTACGGTTCCGATGGCACCAAGGCATTTGAAGGCGCCTGCGCCATCATGGAGCAACTCGACAGCATTGCCCCGCTCAAAACCACCAGCGGACAAGAAGTTTCACGCTTCGACTACCTCGTCGAGCTTATTCCCCAAATGCTGACGCGGCCCGACGGTTTCGGCCATCAAAACGTCGAAGCCTTAATCCGCACAGTCAAGGTTTTGGGCGCAGGCCTCACCCAAGAGCAAGCCGATGCGCTCGAAGCCGCAGCCCAACAAGCCCAACAGAACATGGGCATTACCAATCTCCAACTTAACAGCAATTTCGCCCAACCTTTGGTTGCCTCAGGCCCCCGTTAACCATTACCATGGGCCATGCCCTATCTGGCCCGCCGCCTCCTTGCCACCATCCCCCTGCTGCTGGGCATCACCCTCGTCTGCTTTGCCGTCATCCACCTGGCCCCCGGCGATCCCACCCTGCTGATGGGCGATTTCGACCCCAAAGCCCAAGCCAACACCGCCATGCAACAAAGCTACGGGCTCGATAAACCTCTTTGGCAACAATACCTCCACTGGCTCGGCAACCTCGCCACCTTCAACCTCGGTACCAGCCTCGCACCGGGCAATCAGGCCGTAGCCGAGAAAATCCTCACCGCCCTTCCCACCACCCTATATCTCAATATCGGCGGCTTGCTCTTCACCCTGCTCATCGCCATTCCGGTGGGTGTGTGGGCCGCCACCCGTGCAGGCCGCACGTCCGATGCCACCCTCACCCTCGTCCTCTACCTTGGCCTTGCCGCCCCCGGCTTTTGGCTGGCACTGTTGGGCATGCAGTATTTCGGCCTCACACTGGGCTGGGTGCCCCTCTCCGGCCTTAACAGCTTCGGGGCAGAAAACTGGCCCCTCCCCGCCCGCCTGGCCGATACCCTCCACCACCTCGCCCTCCCCCTTGCCGTGGGCGTGGTAGGCAGCGTGGCGGGCCTTACCCGCTTCGTGCGCGGCAGCATGGTTCAAGCCCTGCAAAGCGACTACGTGCTGGCCGCCCGCGCCAAAGGCTGCGGCCCCATCCGTACCCTTACCCGCCATGCGCTGCGCAATGCCCTCTTGCCGGTCATCACCATTCTGGGCCTCAGCCTGCCAGGCCTTCTGGGCGGCAGCGTCATCATCGAGAGCATCTTTGCCCTCCCCGGCCTCGGCCAACTGTTCTACACCTCTGTCATGATGCGCGACTACCCCACCATCATGGCCCTGCTGACCTTCGGCGCGGTACTCACACTTTTGGGCAACCTCCTCGCCGACCTCGCCTACGCCCTCGCCGACCCCCGCATCCGCAATTAAAGCTGTTTGCCAAGTTATTTTCACAGGTAACGGGGGTCAAGGGGGCGCAGCCCCCTTGCGCCGAAGGCGTCATTCCAAAGAGCTTGAGCCTGCCCTCGCGAAGGCGGGGGGCCCACCACATATCTCAGATATCTCTCGCCGTTGACGCCGCGCGCAACCTGGAACCCAGCTCAGATACCTCACAAAGCCCTAAAAACTATCCACAAAAACGCTTTAGCGCTCCAAACCCGCCACATACGCATCCATCGCTCGATGCTCCTGCCACATTTCGGCTGCCGGCCCATGCTTGGGCGTCAACGGCTGCAAAAACTCCTGCCACTCGGCTGGCTCAGGCGAGCGCGCATTCTTGAACGCCATCAGGTTGCCATACGTTGGCGTATAAACCAGCACGTTCAACCGTCGGTCACCCTCCCCCTTCTTCCCCTTGCGCTGGTCGTGGCCCCGCTTGCTGTTCCAGTCCTGCGCGGCCAACGCCACATTGTCCCAGTTAATCTCACCGCCATAAAACGCCGGCACAATATGGTCAATCGAAGCCTGTTGCGCCGGGCTCCGCCCCTTCAAGCTCACCTTCCGCCGCCGTTTGTAAGCATCGCGACCGTTTTCCCGCTCATACAGGTTGGCCAAATTGCACGGCGGCACATCCTCCGGCGTCTGGTTAGGCGAATACTTTGTCAACGCCACAACACTCGGCAAGCGCATCTCAAAACTGGGGCTGCGCGCCCACACCTCGCTCCATTTCACCGGAACAACCGTCTCCGCAAGAAGGCGCCGCACCAACTCTTCGCCATCCAAAGTAAGTAACGGAGAACCCATCGGGCGATAATCGGCATTCAACAGCAAGGCACGGTGGGTGGTAAAGGCAGTGGAACTCTGCGCCACGCCCACCATCTCAAATGCTTCGTTGCTTTTGCATGCAGCCATCATACAAACCCCAACCCTTCCCGCAAGCGCCCTGCCCATGATACAGTCACCGCCATGAACTGGCACCGCCTTGGCCTCACCCTTTGTATCGCCATCGTGGCGGTGGGCGTGCTGGCACCGTGGCTGGCGCCATACCCGCCCAACGCCCTGCACTTAAACGACGTCCTCGCCGCCCCATCCTCCGCCTACTGGCTGGGCACCGATGCCTTGGGCCGCGATGTCTTCTCCCGCCTGGTCTACGGCACCCGCGTCAGTTTGGCGGTCGGGCTGGTTGCCGTCAGCATCGCCGTGGGGCTGGGCACACTGGTCGGCGCACTGGCGGCCCTGTCGCCCAAGCTGGATGCCCCCCTCATGCGCTTCACCGATATCATGCTGTGCTTTCCGGCGATTTTCCTCATTCTTGCGGTCATTGCCATCCTGCAACCCTCACTGATGAACGTGATGATCGTCATCGGCCTCACCGGCTGGATGGGCACCGCCCGCCTTGTCCGCGCCGAGCTCCTCTCGCTGCGCAGCCGGCCGTTCATTCACGCCGCCACCATGGCGGGCGTGTCCAAACGCGGCCTGCTTATCCGCCACCTGCTACCCAACGCGCTGCCCCCCATTCTCACCAGCGCCAGCCTCGGCCTCGCCGCCGCCATCCTTACCGAAGCAGGGCTTTCCTACCTCGGCCTCGGGGTCCAACCGCCCACCGCCAGTTGGGGCGCCATGCTCTCCGAGGGCAAAAGCGTCATGGAAGCCGCATGGTGGCTCATCACCTTCCCCGGCCTCGCCATCGTCACCACCGTGCTGGCTTTCACGTTCACTGCCGAACGCTGATACCCTAAAGCCCTTCTCATACAAACACACCTGTCGTCATTGCGAGCCGCAGGCGAAGCAATCTCCCAGCAACACCTCCACCATCCACCCAACCGGAAAACGTCATGCCGGCGAAGGCCGGTATCCACGAAAATATCCAAGCAGGCCGCCTACCTTCCATACCTTCGAACATACCAACATCGAACATTCAAACATTCGATAACCTACCGCCCCGCAACCCGCCCGTCTTTCGCATACTCCGGCGCCAACGCCACCCACACCTTGGGGTTCAAATAACTCTGGCGCATCACAAACTGATACGGCGTCTTGTGCCAAATCTTCACCCCTTCATGCTTGTTGTCCAGCACGAAGTCGCCCTGCGCCGTCCGCGCCGTCAACACCGCGTGACCTTCGCCCTTCTCATCCCTCACCACCGTCATCAACAGCGCACTGGCGGGCCACCCACGCTCCATCAGCATTTTGCGTTTCAGCAACGCATAATCTTCACAGTCGGCAACATCGGTAGGGATGCGCCAATCCTCCGTCACACCACGAGCCTCAAGGTCGCTCATTCCCTTGAAACCTTTGTTGACCAACTCATTCACGGTCTCCAAGGCCCCCATGTCATGGGCATCCAACCCAACACGCTCCCGCATGGCCGAGGCCTTGCAAGCCTCTTCTCCTTCGGATGTTTTGCAAAATTCTACAGCCCCATACGGCGCCGTCACCACCTCTCCATATGTCCGCATAAACGGTGAAACATCAGGCCGTTCAACAGTTACAGGCTGCGGCTGCGCAATGGCCCGTTCCACCGACCCGCTCCAGCCCTTCAACAGGCCCTTTTCCGCCTGCACCGGTACCCCCAACAATGCCAGCGCCGACCCCGCCGCCAACACCTTCATCCCGAACATCTGTTTCATGCTCTAAAAGATGGGGCGCCTCCCCCCACCCCGCAAGAGGTAAAACTAGTGGACCTCAACACACAAAGCCACAACATATTGTGATGGGGTTGTAAAATATCCCCATTCGCCCTACATCTGGGGAACATAACAAACAGGGAGGCGTCATTCATTTCACACAAACTGAAAGGATGACGCCATGCATATTCACAAAATGCCTCCCGCCGACCGGGTGGCCACTCTCCCAAGCAAAACGGGAGAGGCGGTGTTGATGGTTTACCATCGCCCCGCACTTGGTCTTGTCAGCGCCTACCTCTTCACCGAGAAAAGCGACGGCAAACATCTCCCCCTCGTTGAGGTGGGAAAAACCGAGGGTCAAGCCCTCACCAAGTTGGCCACCCACACAGATGCCAAACCGTGGCGTCCCCAACTTCTCAAGGGCGCCACGGAAGATCTTCTGGCAGGATAAAGGCACAGACACCGACACACAAGGCCCGCCCTCAAGCGGGCCTTGTCATTCACGGCCCACAGGGCCGTCATCTCCGCGAAGGCGGAGACCCACGTTACAAATCAGGCCGTAGGCCTTCGATCACGTACGGGCGTAGCCCGTCATGCCGGCGAAGGCCGGTATCCACGAACACATCCAAGCAGGCCACAGGCCTTCAACATACTAACATCTAATTACTATCACTCACCCCACCATCTGCAACGTCGCCAACGCCTTATAAAGCGGGCTCTTCGCCAACAATTGCCGATGCGTCCCCTCGGCCACCACCCGCCCCTTGTCCATCACCACAATCTTGTCGGCAGCCCGCACCGTACTCAAACGGTGGGCAATGGTAATCACCGTGCGCCCCTTGCCCGCCGCCTCCAACGCCTCTTGCACCGCGCGCTCGCTTTCGGCATCCAAATGGCTGGTCGCCTCGTCCAGCAACAAAATCGGCGCATCTACCAACACCGCCCGCGCAATCGCCAACCGCTGACGCTGCCCGCCACTCAGCTGCACGCCCTTCTCGCCCACCGGCGTCTCCAGCCCTTGCGGAAGCGCCCGCACAAAGCCATCCGCATGGGCCACCTTCAACGCCTTCCATACCTCCTCGTCACTGGCATCGGGCCGCCCGTAGGCCACATTGGCCCGCACCGTGGTGGAAAACACACTGGCCTCCTGCGCCACCACCGCAATCGCGCGCCGCAGGTCGGCAAACGCCAGCTCGCGTATATCCACACCATCAATCATAATCCGCCCACCCTGAACATCATAAAACCGCAACAGCAAACTGAACAACGTACTCTTCCCCGCCCCACTCGGCCCCACCACCGCCACCTTTTCCCCCGCCTTCACCGCAAAATCCACCCCATCCGCCACTTTCACTTCTGGCCTGCTGGCATAGGCAAACGCCACCCCCTCAAACACCACCCCCCGTGCTTTCCGCTTGGGCAAATGCTTGGGCTTTTCGGCTTCCAACACCTCGGACTGCTGTCCCAAAACTTCCATAATCCGCGACATGGCTCCTTGGGCGGTCTGCATGGCTGGCCAAAAATTCGCCAAATTACTTACCCCATCTCCCAAAAAGGCCAAATAGAGCAAAAATGCCATCATCTCCCCCATACTCATCTGCCCCTCAATTACCCGCATTCCACCAAACCAGACCACTGACATGATGGCAAAGAATCCTAATAGTACAACAGTGCTGAAAAACATCCCCCGCCACAGCGCCATCTGTACCACCATACTCAATCCTTCCTGCAAAACACGCTGCATTTTTGACATTTCCTGCGCATGATTGCCATACGCACGCACGATCCGAATCCCGTAAACAGCCTCTTCAATTCTTCCAAAAGACTCTCCCGCCTTATCCTGCACAAATCGAGATTCCCTTTTCCAGCGCCTTCCGAGCACCATGGAAAGCACGACCAGAAAAGGGAGCGCCACGCTCAACAGCAGCGTCAGCTGGACATCCGTCACCACCAAAACAGCATAGGCACCAATTGCCAAAAGCAACCCTCGCACCATCATCGGCAAACCGGTTTCAATGAACTCACGCACCACAATCACATCCGACGATGAGCGCGCGATAATATCCCCAGCCGATTTACGCTCGAAAAACGCGATATCCAAGCCTAGAATCTTGCCAAACATCCGCCCTACCAGCCCCCATGAAATCCCATGAGTCGCCTGCTTCAAGACATATGACCGCACAAACACCCCCGCCACCAACACCAGCACCATCCCCCCCGCTTCCACCATCAACCAGTTCAACGCCACCAAATCACCATTCACTATCGCCGCATCAAACACCTTCTTCAAATACTGCGGAATCACCAACATACACGCCGTCGTCACCAACATCGCCGCCACGCCGATGGCCAAACGCCCCCAATAAGGCCGCACCAACTCCAACAAAAACGAGGTCGTCGCCGAAAGTTTCATGCCGCCGTTTTACCCCTCCGCCGCCGCTTCGTCCAGCGCGCGCTTGGCCTCATCCAGACTGAACCCCTTCCGCACCAGCGCCGCCAAGGCTTTCTGCCGTTGCTTGAAGCGTGCTTCGGCATCCTCCACCTTCCCCGCCAACTTGCGCCGCGCCAATGCCACCGCGCCGTCCTGCAAATCAATCCCTTCCTCGGCCAACGCCCCCCGCGCCGCCGCAATATCGTCTTCCCCCACACCGGCCATTTTCAACTCTTGCACAATCCGCCCCCACCCCCACTTGCTTTGCAAGGCCCGATACCGCACCCGCGCCACCGCATAGCGCGCATTGTCTACATAGCCATCCGCCTGCAACGCCTCCACCACCTGCCGCACCTCGGCCAGCCCAAACCCTTTCTGTCGCAGCTTGCGCCCCAGTTCACCAACCGAATGCTCCCGCCGCGCCAGCGCTCCCAGCGCGGTTTCCTTACATGTCGCGGGCTGGCGGGGCATTTCTCCCCGCCTCCTTAGGCCGCTTCGTCCTGTTCACCGGCAACTTCGGGCAGCCCGCCTTTGCCACGGATATCCGCCTCAATCGCCTTCATCACTTCGGGATGCTCGCGTAAGTACGTCTTGGCGTTCTCGCGGCCTTGGCCGATGCGGTCGCCCTTGTAGCTGAACCACGCCCCGGCCTTTTCAATCACCCCGCGCGCCACACCGATGTCCACCACTTCCCCGGTGCGGGAAATCCCCTCGCCGTACATGATGTCGAAAATCGCTTCGCGGAACGGCGGCGCCACCTTGTTCTTCACTACCTTCACCCGCGTGGTGTTGCCCACAATCTCGTCCTTGTCCTTGATCGCCCCGGTGCGGCGGATATCCAACCGCACACTGGAATAAAACTTCAACGCGTTCCCGCCGGTGGTGGTTTCGGGGTTGCCGAACATCACGCCGATCTTCATGCGGATCTGGTTGATGAAAATCACCATGCATTTGCTCTTGTGCACCGTACCGGTCAGCTTGCGCAGCGCTTGGCTCATCAGACGCGCATGCAGCCCCACGTGACTGTCGCCCATATCGCCTTCAATTTCGGCCTTGGGGGTCAACGCGGCCACACTGTCCACCACCACCACATCCACAGCACCGCTGCGCACCAGTTGGTCGGTAATTTCCAGCGCCTGCTCGCCGTTGTCGGGCTGGCTCACCAGCAAACTTCCCAAATCAACCCCCAGCTTGCGCGCATAGTCGGTATCCAGCGCATGCTCGGCGTCAATGAAGGCACAGGTCCCACCCGCCTTCTGCGCTTCGGCAATCACCTGCAAGGTCAGCGTGGTCTTCCCGCTGCTTTCCGGGCCGTAAATCTCCACAATCCGTCCTTTCGGCAAACCGCCCACCCCCAGCGCCATGTCAAGGCTCAGGCTGCCGGTGGAAATCACCTCCACACTCTTGTCCACCGCGTCACCGGAAAGGTTCAGCACACTGCCCTTGCCGAACTGCTGCTCAATGTTCTTCAGCGCGGCTTCCAAAGCCTTTTTCTTGGCGTCGCTCATATCCGTCATCCTTCTCTTCGTTGTCTTGGACACACCCTAGCCGAACCCCGCCCCCAACGCAATATAGATTTTTGTACAATTATTCACTTTTTGCCGAACATGCCCGTTTTCCAAGCACTCCTGCATATTCATACAGACTTTTAACCCACCCCGGCTTACACTCCCCGCATACAATAGCCATACACATCAAGGAGCCCCGCCATGCGCCATGCCCTCGCCCTTCTCGCCTCCTTTGCAGCCCTGCCCGCCCATGCCGCCAATGTCTATTGGTATCAGGCCCCCCACGGTACCGTCGAGGTCTACGAGCAACGCCTCACCCGCTACGAAGCCCCGCCCGTCGGCTGGCGCAGCGCCTCCATCTGGACACCCGACCGCCACCACGGCTGGATGCCCGACACCGTCCCGCCCTTCTATCGCAGCAACACGACCCAAAGCCACACGGGCGGCCCGGTCACCGTCTACACCCGCACCATCCGCCATGTTTATACCAACGATGACAGCTGGAACACCGCCCGTTTCTGGAACGATTACTACGCCGAAAACACCTCCCCCCCTACACGCAATCCTGCCCCCCGCATCAAAGCCAAACGCAAGCCTGTCAACCTCGACACCACCAACCTGCCATACTGCAAATAGACCTTACTCCACCAACCGCCGGATAAACGACAACTGCCGCCCTGCCGTCGGCACCCCCTGATGGGTGTTGCGGCGATGCGAATGGAAGGTCTCCGGGCTGGCGTAGGTACAGCGGCCAATGTCGTGGAAGTGGATATCCAACACGCCCGAGGAGATGGCCTGATGACGCACCAGCGCGGGGATATCCAAGGTACAAGACCCCGTGCCCGCAGGACGCACAAACCGCTCGCCGAAACGGGCGACAAAGGTGCCATCCACCTCGTAATTGGCGGCATGGACACAAGGCCCTAGCGCCACATGCAAGTCTTCCGGCAAGAGATCGAAGGCGGTGCAAAGGGTGTCGATGGTTGCGGGAAGAATGCCATTCTCCAACCCGCGCCAGCCCGCATGCACCGCCGCCACCGCGTTTGGGCTGGAGATAAGCACGGGGGCGCAATCGGCGGTCTTGACCGCCAGCCAGAGTTCGGAATGGTCGGTAAACAGGGCGTCGCAATCTTCCAACACGCCGCTGGTTTCCGCATAGGCGATGCGGGGGCCGTGGGTTTGGCGCATATGGGCAATGGGGCCCAAGCGCTCAGTATGGCGGCGGATGGCGGCATCGGCGGTTGGGGTATCGTCCCGCGTGCCGAAAATGTGTTGGGCGTGGGGCAACGGTTTGTTGACGGTCAAAAAACCGTTGGGGGGGAGCGGAGCCAGTTCCATATGTACCATGGTTGCCATGATATGAAGCCGCCCCCCCGCATGACCAGTGCGCTGCGGGATTTGAAACAGGGGGGTGTGGCGTGGAACTGCCTGCCGAAAAGGCAGGATGTTAAGGAAGGTATTCCAATACCTTGAACAGACTCCCCATCTCGTTGGGGTGCAAAAGGCGGTGCAGACTGCCCTGTGTTTCGGCAGAGGTGATACTTGCTTCGGCAAGGTTCAAGAGCCCGTGCTGCATCAGAAAGGGGGTGAGATCGGTGAGGCTACAATGGTTGGTGCCAAGCATAGCCGCAACATGGTCAAAATTGACGTGGGCGGTGAGGTCGGTTTCTCCCGGCAGGTGCAGGGGAGAAACCTGCGTATGGCGGTGAACCGCCTGCAACGTGCTGCCACCAGCCGCTTGGGCGGCGCCATAATCAACCAACAGCGCTGCCTGAAGGCCCGGCAAAGCCCTCAGCCCCTGCAGCCATGCGGTCTGGGCGGGGCTGTCCTCGGCAGTCACGGAGTCTTCCGGATGAGAGAAAGCCAAACGCCCTTCCCGCAGCAACACCCCGCGTTCCTCCTCTCCGCAGAACTGGCGGATGGGGAAGGCATCGAGGAGCTCGTTGGCGATGACGCATGTTGGAATGTTGGAAGGTTCGATGTTCGATGTTCGAATGTCGGTGCTCCAGTGGCATTGGGGAAAGGGTTGGAGGGTTTGTTGTTGGAGGGCTGTGAGGGTGGGGGAGGTTTCCACCAACCATGGCTGGCAGACGGCGTAACAGGCGGGGTGGGCGGTGTGCAGGTGGGAGAGCAAACTGTGCATCAACGCGCCGTTGCCGGGGCCCGTTTCAATCAGCCGGAGGACGTCGGGTTGGCCGGCCTGCTGCCATTGCCGCACCACCCAGTTGCCCAGCGTGGCGCCGAACAGCGGGGTGAGCAGCGGCGCGGTGGTGAAATCCAGCCCCTTGGGATGCTCTGGCGAAGTAAAGTTGAGGCCGCGGGTGTAGTAGCCGTGGGTGGCATCGTACAGGCAAGCGGCCACGTAGGCTTCGACCGTTAGCGGAAGCTGGCAGGCAAGCCATCCCGGCACGAGGCTAGCGGGCACGGGATGCGACATAAAGGAACACCAACCCCACCACCAACATCGGCAAACTGAGCAATTGGCCTTGGGTGAGTTGCAGGCCCATGTAGGTGTGGGTGATTTCCGGCGTGCGGAAGTTTTCCACGAAGATGCGGGCAAGGGCGTAGCCTGTCAGAAACACGCCGCTGGGTTGGTAGCGGGTGATGCCCTTACGGGTGGTCAGCCAAAGGAGGGCAAAGAGGACGAGGCCTTCCAGCCCGGCCTCATACAGTTGGCTGGGGTGGCGCGGTTGTGGGCCTGCGTGGGGGAAGACCATCGCCCACGGCAACTCGGGGCTGGTCACGCGCCCCCACAGCTCGCCGTTGATGAAGTTGGCAATGCGCCCGAAAAACAGGCCGATGGGCAGCACCGGCGTGATGCGGTCGGCGAGGTCGAGCGGATGGATGCGGTGTTTCCACGCCACCCAGAACATCGCCAGCACCACGCCGATGACGCCGCCGTGGAAACTCATGCCGCCTTCCCATACGCGGAAGGGGTAGGTGGGGTCGGCGGCCAGCAGGCCGAAGCCGTAGGTTGGCAGGGCGTAAAACAACACGTAGCCGAGACGGCCACCCAGCACCACGCCGAGAATGATGGCGAGGAAGGCGTTTTCCATGGTGTCCGGCGAAAGGTTGCGGGCGGGGTGCCGGCTGGCCAAGCGCTTGGCCAGCCACAAGCCGCCCAGCATGCCCGCCACATAGGCAAGACCATACCAGCGCACCGCCACCGGGCCGAGTTGGAGGGCAATGGGGGAGATGTCGGGGAACGGAATCATGCCCGCGATGCTAAAGCTATCGGCAGCGGTGCGCAAGGCGCTTGACAGGCTTTGCCATCCCGTTTATTCACGGCGGTGCACTTGGGGCCTATAGCTCAGTTGGTTAGAGCACTGTGTTGATAACGCAGGGGTCGGTGGTTCGAGTCCACCTGGGCCCACCATTTTCCTTACGTTTTGGTGAAGACAGGTGCGGCTTGTTACGTTGGGCCTATAGCTCAGTTGGTAGAGCGCGTCGTTCGCAATGACGAGGTCAGCGGTTCGAATCCGCTTAGGTCCACCAGTTTATTTTTCGAACCTATCGCATACCGCCTGAAAGCCCCCGCAAATGCGGGATTTTTTGTGCCTTCTGAGAGCTGATATAAGCCCCAAACCTCTCCAAGTAAGTCTTTTCTCTCTGAGATGAGGACAAGATAAATCGGCAGCCTTTTTATATTCAATGAGTTGTACGGTTCAAGTTCGTCTTTCAAACCGCCACCCAAACTTTTGTACAAACCGTTTCGTCGGTTTGCGGCGGCTTCGCAAAGCTATGGGGATGAAGGCGGAAAACCGCCTGAAACAGGAGGTCCCATGCCGAAGAAGAAACCCGTAAATCCCCTCCAATCTCCCGCCGAGCGTCTGGCCGCCGTGGCCGAGTTGCTGGCCCTGGGAATCGTGCGATTGGCTGCCCGAAACGATGCCTCTCGAGAGAGAAAGAAAGCTGGACTTCCGCGGGCTTTGAAGCGTTCCTCCACATCAGAAAAACCCTTGAAAGGAAAGGAGAAATGCCATGGCTAGTCTGGCTCTCCAGATTGCCCGATTGCCTGACCACAGCATGTCTGACCTGCGCTTGGTATGGCAGGAGGTGTTTGGCTTTCCATGCCCCCATGGCAACAACCGGATGTACATGATGCGCCGGATTGCCCATGCCTGGCAGGTGAAACGGTATGGTGGCCTGAGCGAGTTGGACCTCAAGCGGCTGGCGGCGTATGTCGATGAAACCAGCCGCAAGACCAAAGGTGAGCATAAAGTGGTACGCCCCTTGCCGGGAACAGTAATTGTACGCCGCTGGCATGAGGTGGAGCATCAGGTGATGGTGTTGCGCAGCGGGTTTGAGTATCGGAACGTCCGCTACAACAGCCTCACCGAGATTGCCCGCGTGATTACAGGCACCCACCAGTCTGGCCCCCTGTTCTTTGGCCTCAGCCGTTCCAGCAAGGCGCGGCGCTCATGAAGCTAGCCCAGGCCAATTCTCCCTATCTCAAACCCAAGGTGCGCTGTGCGGTTTATACCCGCAAATCCACTGACGAAGGGTTGGCCATGGAGTACAACTCACTTGATGCCCAACGGGATGCGGCGGAGGCGTACATCCGGTCCCAGCTGCATGAAGGATGGGTTTTGGTGCCCGAGCGCTATGACGACCCTGCCTATTCCGGTGGGACCATGGATCGTCCCGCCCTCCAGCGGCTGATGACCGATATCAAAGCCGGTCGGGTGCAGATGGTGGTGGTTTACAAGATTGACCGCCTGTCGCGCTCGCTGATGGATTTTGCCACCCTGGCACGGATGTTTGAGGAGCATGGGGCCAGCTTTGCCTCGGTGACCGAACAGTTCAGCACCGCCAATGCCATTGGTCGGCTGCACCTCAACATGATTCTGAGTTTTGCCCAATTCGAGCGGGAACTTGCAGGCGAACGCATCCGCGACAAGTTTTCCGCCTCCAAAAAGAAGGGGATGTGGATGGGGGGCTATCCTCCCCTGGGGTACGATGTGGCCAACCGCCACCTGCTGGTCAACACCCCTGAAGCTGAAACGGTGCGGTGGATCTTCCAGCGGTTTCTGGAACTGCGTTCATACCGTGAATTGGCCCGAGAATTAAACGCTGCAGGCCATCTCAGCAAGCTACTTGTTACCCAGCAGGGCAAACGCCGCGGGGGAAATCCGTTTACCCCGATGGCGGTCCACGCCATCCTTCGCAACCCCATTTACATTGGCAAAATCAATGATCATGGCACTCTCTATGATGGGTTGCACGAAGCCATCATCTCCACCGATGTGTGGGAACGGGTCCAGAAATCCATCAAGGCATCGCGTTTCAAAGGGCGGACGCCTGGAAAAACCTCCAGCATCTTAAGGGGTATGGTCCATTGTGCCTGCTGTAAATCGTCGATGGCGCATACGTTCACCCGCAAGAAGGATGGGCGTTTGTACCGCTATTTCACTTGCAGCACAATGCGGCGACGTGTCGATCGGCATTGCTCCATGCCTACGGTTTCAGCGGACGAGCTGGAAAAGACCGTCTTGACGCAACTGCAAAATCTCCTCCGTCAACCGCGGGTCATCACGCAGGTTTGGGAGAGCCTTCAGGGTATAGGGCATGCGTTCTCGGAAGAGGATGTTCGTCGCCAATTGGGCAACATGGCAGCGGTGTGGGACGAGCTATTTCCATTGGAGCAACGCAATCTCATTCAAATGTTGGTCCGTCGCGTGGAGATGTCTCCTCAGGGGGCGGACATCCACATGCACATAGATCGGATTGGAGAACTGATGGTGGAGAACAATCCCAAGGAGGAAATGTCTGATGAAGTCAACAAACGAAATGCCCAACCCCGTGATACACGTGCCCATGCGATACCAGCGCACCGGCGGGCGGATCATGGTGCTGGCTCCGCACGCGGATACGGACAGCCTCGATGAGGGTGTGGTGGGCAAGGTGCTGGGTGCGGTGGAGGCCTATGCCACCCGCGACGAGCGCCTACAGGCCATGCTAGCGGCGGAGATCGATAAAGCCCGCCAGCACGATGTGACGACCTTCGACAAGAACGACCTGTTCAGTAACCGTCTGCGGAGCAGTGTGCGACCGCTCATCACCTTCGCGGCCATGGCTTGGTACATCTACGCCCGCCTGACCGGCATTCCCCTAGCCGGGGAGGACTATGCCATCATCGGCGGGGTAATGATGTTCTGGTTCGGGTTCAGGCCGTTTGAGAAAAGACAGGTTTGACTTTGATGTAGGTCAAGAAGATATGTCTCAAATTATCTACAACGGTCTTATGAAAAATATTCATTCGGTTTCGCGGTATCTTTTCTCACTTGGTTTTAGGCCCTTTTTTTTAGGAGCAGGGGTTTATGCTGCGTGGTCGCTTATTGCATGGTTATCCGTTTATTTAGGGGGCGTTTCTATCCCTCATATATGGGACGATGGCATGGTGTGGCATGCCCATGAGATGATTTATGGCTTTACGGCAGCGGTGATTGGGGGCTTTTTGTTGACGGCAGTGCCGAATTGGACCAAAGCCCGCCCTATACGGGCCTGGCCACTGATGGTGTTGTTTAGCCTGTGGTTAGTGGGGCGGTTAGTCATGCATTGCGGTTCGCTTTTACCCTGGGGGATTGTGGCTGCGTTAGATATGGTCTTTTTGCCTGCGGTGGGTTTAAGCCTATTACCCGCCGTGATACGTGGAAGCAGTGTGAGGAACTATGTTTTCTTTGTTATTCTGGCATTTATGACGCTGCTCAACGGTTTCATTCATGTGGGAATGCAAGGGTATGTGTTGTGGCTGGATGCTCATCAAGCCCTGCGTGCTGCCCTATTTTTGATTTGCCTGATGATCACCATTTTTGGCGGACGTGTGGTACCGATGTTTACCCGCAATGCCTTGAAAGTGAGTGAGGTTGACGTTGTGATGCGTGTTCATCCACTTTTGGAAAAAGCCTCACTTGGTAGCGTGTTTATTCTTGTGGTTTTTGCGTTGATTGGACAGGCTGAGTCGGCATGGATGGGTTGGCTGGCTTTAATGGTAGGAGCTTTGCATCTGTTCCGGTTGTTTGGCTGGCACGGGCATCGTACCCTCCGCATGCCGATTGTATGGGTTCTGCACGCAGGATATGGCTGGATTGCCTTTGGTTTTTTAGCCTATGGATTGGCATTGTTGGTAGAGCCCTCCTTCATATTGGTCGCTTTACATATTTTAACCATTGGCGGCATTGGCACCATGACATTGGCCATGATGAGCCGCGTGAGCCTTGGCCATACCGGGCACAAACTTCAGGCTGCCAAGGCCGTGGTTGCCGCCTATGCCCTTCTTCAAGTGGCTGTTCTCGTGAGAATTGCAGGTGGGTTGGGGTGGTTGGATTATACCCATGCGATTGCCCTTTCGGGCATGTTATGGAGCACAACCTTTGCCTTGTTTTCGGCTGTTTACTTACCTATTCTGCTACGGCCACGGGCCGATGGGCCTGCAGATTAAAAGTTACGGAATGCGACCCTGACTTTGCGAGGAGTAGCGACAAACGCTTGATTCAGAATTATTTTCTGGGGTTCCAGATTTCCTAATGTTTCACCATGACGGTAATTTTGAACGTGATAGGTGCCCGTGTAGCCGCGCTGTTTCAGGTCATCCTGGATGGCCAGAATATCTATCTCGTTCAGGAGGTCGGTGTGCACCGTGGTCCGGATATCCAGCGCAATCTGAGATTGGTGAATAAGCAAATCCAACGTTGTGCCAAACGCATCCCACAGGCTTTCGCGCAGGCCCGTCACCTGTTTAAATTTGGGCCGGGGTGCTTTGTAATCCATGGCCACCATGTCCAAAAGCCCTTCCGCAACCAAAGCCTGTACCACATCAGGGCGGGTACCGTTGGTGTCCAGCTTCAATCTGTAGCCAAGGGCTTTGACATCTTTGGCAAATGACACCAGGTGCGGGTGCAGCGTTGCCTCACCGCCCGAAAACACCACACCCGTCAGCCTTCCCTGCCGTTGCTGCAGGAAAGCGAGGATTTCGTCCCATGGTTTTATACCCACACTCCGCACCATCTCGGGGTTATGGCAGTAAGCGCAGCGCAGGTTGCACCCTGCAAACCAGACAATACAGGCCAATTCACCGGGGTAATCCAGTTGCGTAAAGGGGGTGAGGCTATACACCCCCACAGGTTTTGTGCAGGTTGCCATAGGTCAGGCGACATTCAGCTTCAGTGATGTTTGTGTGGCTTTATCTTCCGTAAAATGCTTGCGGCCACGGTGCTCGCCCTTTTTGCCCAGATTAAAGCTGGAGACTGGCCGGTAGTAGCCCATCACCCGTGTCCACACCTCGGTGGTTTGGCCGCAGTGGGGGCAACTATGATGCTCGCCTGATAAATATCCATGCTCTTGGCACACACTAAACACGGGGGTGATGGTAATGTACGGCAAGCGATAGTTTTGCAGCACGGTTTTGACCAGTTGTTTGCAGGTTTCCCCATCTGTTAGCTTTTCGCTCATGTACAGATGCAATACGGTTCCGCCGGTATATTTTCCTTGCAGATCGTCTTGCAAATCCAGGGCCTCAAAGGGGTCATCGGTATGGCCGACCGGGATTTGCGAGGAGTTGGTGTAATAAATATTCGCTTCGGTGCCTGCCTGCAAAATATCGGGAAAGCGTTTGATATCCTCCTTGGCGAAGCGGTAAGTTGTCCCTTCAGCCGGGGTTGCTTCTAGATTATACAGATGCCCAGTTTCTTCCTGGTAGGCTTTCAGGCGGGTGCGGATATGTTCCAACACTTCAGCGGCCATGCGACGGCCCTGCTCGCTGGTCACGTCGGTGGCACCTCTCGTAAAGTTCAGCAGCATTTCGTTGATACCGTTCACGCCGATGGTTGAGAAGTGGTTCATAAAACCCCGCAAATACCGCTTGGTATAGGGGTAAAGGCCACGGTCATACTGCTGCTGGATAAAGCGCCGTTTGGCTTCCAAACTGTCGCGGGAAATATCCATCAGCCGTTCAGTTTCAGTAAGCAAGCCCTGCCAATTGCCTGTGAAACGGTGGCCCAAACGCGCCATGTTGAGTGTTACTACCCCAATACTGCCAGTCATTTCAGCGCTGCCAAACAGGCCATTGCCACGCTTGAGCAGCTCGCGCAAATCCAACTGCAAGCGGCAGCACATGCTGCGCACGGCGCCGGGCTGGTAGGCATCTGGGTTGGCCACACGGTTGCCGTGCTCGTCGGTTTTATATTGGCTGCCCACAAAGTTTTGAAAGTAGCTACTGCCCACTTTGGCGGTATTTTCAAAAATGGCACCGGCAACCTTGCTATTCCAGTCAAAATCCTCGGTAATATTGACAGTAGGAATCGGGAACGTGAACGGCTGCCCATGGCTATCGCCTTCCGTCATCACTTCGTAATAAGCCAAGTTAATCAATTCCATTTCTGGCGTAAAATGGCTGTAGCGAAGGTCGGTCAATGCTTTGATGGTAAAGTCGCGCTGCTTGGCTTTTTCCAGCAAATCTTCCCGATGAGAGAGTTTTTCAAACAAGTGCCGGTCTTGATAGGTGGGCCATTGGCTGGCTAAATCTTCGGGCACCACAATATCCAACGTGATGTTGGTAAACGGGCTTTGCCCCCAGCGGGAAGGCACATTCAGGTTATACACAAACTGCCGGACGGCTTTCTTGACCTCGGCAAAACCAAGGTTATCAATAAACACATAAGGTGCCAGGTAGGTATCAAAGCTGCTAAACGCCTGTGCTCCCGCCCATTCCGATTGTAAAATACCTAAAAAGTTAGCCATTTGCCCCAATGCTTCACGGAAATGTTTAGGTGGGCGGCTACCAACCCGTCCATGGCCGCAGTTGAAACCTTCATTCAACACTTGTCGGAGGCTCCAGCCTGCGCAGTAACCAGTTAGGCAATCGAGGTCGTGTATATGGATATCGGCGTTGCGATGCGCTTCACCAGCCTCGGTGCTGTACACTTCATCCAGCCAGTAGTTGGCAATCACCTTCCCTGCCAGGTTACTCACCAACCCGGCATTGCTGTAACCTACATTGGCATTGGCTTTGACTCGCCAATCGCTTTGGCTCAGATACTCCTCCACCGTGCTTTGGCACACCACATGGCGTGGTGTCTTTTCATGTCTGTTCTCTGCTGGGATAGAGGGGGTAGGTTGAAAATCAGACAGCGCAATTACCTTCGCCATGGCCAGGGCTCCTTTTCTATATGTTGTTTGTTAGGTATGCCTAATAACACCATATATAGTTATTTCTGCGTTTGATGTATCTCAAGTATGACCATTCCATAGTTTGTTTGCGAGAATAAAAAAGGCAGGGACTGTGCCCTGCCAGTAACAAGCACTCTGGCCTAAATTACTGCAGGTTTTTCAGCTCCCGCATAAACGTTGCCATATTAGAAGCATCATGAATGTGCCCCATGTGCTGGCTGATAGAACCAAGCTGTTCAGTCAATCCAGCTTTATGCTGTTCTGGGTCAGAAAGTAATAGGGTTGAAATATCGTTGGTTGCCCCATTTAAGGCCGCAACCTGTTCCCGAATCGTGATGGTTGACTGTGCGGTTCGGCTAGAAAGCTGTTTGACCTCGCCGGTTACAACGGCAAAACCTTGTCCAGCTTCTCCTGCGCGGGCTGACTCAATAGCCGCATTCAGGGCAAGCAGGTTGGTTTGGCTTGCAATCGAACCGATAAGCTGAACAACCTCACCAATGGTTTTTCCAGCGCTGACGGCAGCCTGGATGCTTTTTTGAGCCACTTCGGCGTTATCGGAAATAGCTTGGGTTTCGCGTTTGGTTTCATTGGCGTGACTGACCATTTCAACGGCTGTCTTTTGGAGCATATCGATAGCGCTTGCCATTTCAGTACTGACGTCACGCAAAGTGTTTTCAAGTGTTATGGCCACAGCGGTAAAACTACTGATACGATTGGCCACAGCATCTGTTGCTTTGTTGATAATATGGGCGCTACGAGCTACATCGCCATGCAGTCCGTGGGGCAGAATGCGCCTGAAGTAGCGGCTCTGGCTAATGTAGGCCATGCTGGCCGAGGCTTCCCGGACAAACGCGTCAATATGGTCGGTGTGGTTGTTGACGGCCTGTACTAGCGCAAACAATTCAGGGTGCTCGGGTCTGCGTGTAACACGCTGTTCAAATTCGCCCTGCGAGATCAGACGACACTCATGAATAATTTGTCTCATATAGTGATCTTCCGAGTATCCAGCTAACCGTAGGAAAACATCGTTTGCATACGTGATATGCCCTTTAAGATCGGTTTTCGTGACGATAATTTCATCCGCAGTAAAGGGACGGGCAATACCGGTCAAGGTTAGTTTTTCGTCGCGGCGGGGGGTACGTCGAGCCATTTTAACCTCTCTTACGAACCAATTGATAACGACGCAGCACATAGCCTAAGGGCAATGCGACCACATGGATAAGCCGTGTGAAAGGAGTGATGAGAATAAGGGTGAGCCCTAGCACAATATGAACCTTGAAAATTAGAGCTTCAGGCTGAACATACGCAGCCGCATTGGGTTGCAAGAATACGATGCTTTGTGCCCAGTTGGCCAAAGCTAGCATGCTGGAGCCATCGGGGTGTTGAGCTGACACAGGAATGGTTCCTAACCCCAGCAGAAGCTGTGCGAGCAGCATGACCAACAGTGCTATATCGGCAAAGCTGGAGGTACGCCGTACATGAGGGTGATTGGTGCGGCGGGTCAGCAGAATGATAAGACCAATGAGGCATAGCGCCCCAAAAAAACCACCCACAACCATGGCAATCAGTTGTTTAAGCTGAGCCGAAAGACCAAACGCTGTATAAAGCCAATGGGGGGTAAGCAAGCCCACAAAGTGCCCGCCCAAAATGGCCAAAATACCAATATGGAAGAGATTAATACCGATAAGGAACGTTCGGTCGTATCCCAAAAACTGGCTAGATTTACTGCGCACGGTAAAGGGTTCGCGGTCGAGCCGTAACAGGCAACCCACCACGCACACTACGGCGGCAATGTAGGGGTAAACCTGAAACAGCACCCAATGCAGGGCATCGGGGGTGGGTAACGTGGTCAGGGTGTGGGGATCAACCATGGTGTGGCTCCTCAATCGTCACATGGGTTGGTTTGGAAGGAAGCGGTTTAAGGGAGTTTGAGGCACAGCCAGGGTTGGGAAAAGCTTCTGGCTCGGCCCAGGTTGCCTCGGGGTCTGGTTCAATATCGGGGTTGATGGCTGCGGCGGCTGCCACACGGTTAGCTTCAGGGTGCGGTTCGCACAAGCTACAGAGTGCCTTCAATACGGGTGCATAAACATTCTGGCGTTGTTCCAAACGTTCCGCCAACAACAGCAAGATATGCCCGACTTCGCCCAGAAGGCGGCGGGCTTCTTTTTCCGGCTGACCGGCCATAAACTCCAGAAATGCCGGAAGGTAGTCCGGCGTTTCGCCGTTCGTGAGAAAGAGGTCGCTAGCAGCATAAAGATCAGCCAGTTCGGCCAAAGCCTGTCCGCGGTCACGACTTTCGCCATACACATGTTCAAATAAGTGCAGCGATAGCCCTGGGTGGCGATCAAATAGCGCGACATAGCCTTCCTGCGCATCCAGCAGCGGGGTATGGGTTAAATGCTTGAACACAGGCTCAAGGCTCTGGTGATGCGGTGCGGAAAGAGCTTCCTCAGCCTGCAGCACTTGGCGTAATTCAGGCAAGGCTGTAAGCAAATCAGCCGTTGGATATGTGAGCAAAAGCCCAAGGGTTTGGAAAGTACGCATCAAGATTTATCTCCTAAGATTTCCACCCGCGTGCGCCGACCAGCAAACAGGTCGCTTAATACCTTGTCGCGCCGCGGTGCTTCGTAGGCATCGGGCTTGGCGGAGTCACTTCCGACCGCACACCCATTCCCAAAGCTAAACCCACAGGCGCCCTTCTCATCATACGCCGCCAGCACTTCCTCGCGGTGGCTGGTGGGGATGACGAAACGGTCTTCGTAATTAGCAATGGCCAGCAGCTGGTACATTTGCTCAACCTGAGCGGGGCTAAGCCCAACACTTTCCAAAATATGAGCAGCATCTTCGCCATCCACCGTTTGCTTGCGCTTATAAAACCGCATAGCCAGCATCCGCTTAAGAGCAAGCTCAACAGGTGCTTCATCGCCCGCCGTCAGTAAGTTGGCCAAGTAACGCATGGGGATGCGCAAGGCTTTTACATCGGGCAGCAAACCGTCGGTAGGAATGAGCCCATTGGTGGCCGCCGCCTGAATGGGTGAGAGCGGCGGCACATACCACACCATCGGCAGGGTGCGGTATTCCGGGTGCAACGGCAGGGCCAACTGCCATTCCACCGCCAGTTTATATATGGGCGAATGCTGGGCGGATTCCACCCAGCTGTCAGGGATGCCATCGCGCTTGGCGGCGGCAATCACCTCCGGGTCATTGGGGTCAAGGAAGACATCCAGTTGGGCTTTGTAAAGGTCTTGTTCGTTTTCGGTAGCCGCCGCTTCGGCAATGCGGTCGGCATCGTACAGCAGCACGCCCAAGTAACGGATGCGCCCTACACAGGTTTCCGAACACACGGTGGGTTGCCCTGCTTCAATCCGCGGATAGCATAGGGTGCATTTCTCAGCTTTGCCGGTGTGCCAGTTGTAATACATTTTTTTATAGGGGCAGCCCGAGACGCACATGCGCCAGCCTCGGCATTTGTCTTGGTCGACCAGCACAATACCATCTTCTTCCCGCTTATATACCGACCCCGAGGGGCAAACCGCGACACAGGTGGGGTTTAGGCAATGTTCGCACAGGCGGGGCAGGTACATCATGAAAGTCTGCTCAAACTGGCCGAGAATTTCCTTTTCCGCCACATCGCGCAGGTTGGTATCGTTTTTACGGCTTTCATACGGAGTTGCCAGAATTTCCTCCCAGTTCGGGCCGCGCTCGATTTTTTCCATCCGCTTGCCGCTGATCAGCGAACGCGGGCGGGCCGTAGGAGCAGCCTCACTTGGCCCAGCACTTTGCAGATGATTGTAATCAAATGTGAATGGCTCATAGTAATCCGCTACTTGTGGCAAATGGGGATTACCGAATATTTTGGCCAGCACGCCCAACTTGCCACCTAGTTTGGGCACCAGTTTACCCTCTTTGGTGCGCACCCACCCTCCGCGCCATTTCTCCTGATTTTCCCAGTCATTGGGGTAGCCTAAGCCCGGCTTGGTTTCCACATTGTTGAACCACGCGTATTCCACACCAGGACGGCTGGTCCAGGTGTTCTTGCAGGTCACAGAGCACGTATGGCAACCGATGCATTTATCAAGGTTCAGCACCATGGAAACCTGGGCGCGAACCTTACCAATCGGGCGACGAGGTGTTGAAGATATGCTCATATTAGGCCACTTTCTTACTGCTGGAGTGAGATGTTTCGGAGGCAGGGCCTTCCAGCCATTCCACCTGTTCAAGGCGCCGCACCACGACAAACTCATCGCGGTTACAGCCTACGGTGCCGTAATAGTTGAATCCGTAGGAAAGCTGTGCATAGCCGCCAATCATGTGCGTCGGTTTCAGCACTGTGCGTGTGACGGAGTTGTGAATCCCACCGCGTTGCCCTGTACTTGGGCTGCCAGGTGTGTTGATGATTTTCTCCTGCGCGTGGTACATCATCGTCATACCTTCCGGCACCCGCTGGCTAACAATGGCGCGGGCAACCAGTGAACCATTGACGTTCACAAACTCCACCCAATCGTTGTCGGCGATATTGGCCTTGGCGGCATCAATCTCGGAAAGCCAGACAATCGGCCCGCCGCGTGAGAGTGTAAGCATCAGCAGGTTGTCGGAATACGTGCTGTGTATTCCCCACTTCTGGTGCGGCGTGATGAAGTTCAGAACCAGCGTTTTTTCGTCTTTATAACGCTCTAACAAGGGCTGGACGGTTTGTAGATCAACGGGAGGTTTGTAGCATACTAATCCTTCACCAAAATCCCTCATCCAGCTGTGGTCTTGATACAGTTGTTGACGGCCTGTGAGTGTGCGCCACGGAATGAACTCATGTACATTGGTGTAACCTGCGTTATAGGTCACGTTTTCGTCTTCAATCCCGCTCCAGATGGGTGACGAGATGATTTTTCGGGGTTGGGCCTGTAAATCGCGGAAGCGATGCTTCTCGTGGTGACGACCTTCGGCCAAGTGGGTGTGGTGGCGGCCCGTGGCTTTTTCAAGCGAAGCCCATGATTTGACGGCCACTTCACCATTGGTTTCGGGCGCCAGCTGCAGAATGGCCTCGCAGAACTCAATGTCGGTCTTCATGCTGGGTTGACCGTTGGCTGCGGTGCCGTTCAAGGCCCGAAGTTGGTTCATTTCCAGCTCGGTGTTCCAGCTCATCCCTTTGCCGCCGTTGCCGACTTTTTCAAGTAAAGGGCCAATGCTGGTAAAGCGTTCATACAGCTTGGTGTAATCTCGCGTTACCACTGTCACGTTCGGCATATTTTTGCCGGGGACAGGCTTTTCGGAACCCGTCAGCCAATCTTTCACATCGTAAGGTTGAGCCAGCTCGCCAGGGGTATCGTGCAGAATGGGGCTGATAACCATATCCTTTTCTTCCCCCAAATGCCCGGGGCAGAGTTTGGAAACATTTTCGGCAAAACCCTTGAAGATGTTGTAATCCGTTCGGCTTTCCCACACGGGGTCTACCGCCGCGCTCAGTGGGTGGATAAACGGGTGCATATCCGAGGTGTTGAGGTCATGTTTTTCATACCAGCTGGCGGTAGGCAGCACGATATCGGCATACAGGCAAGTGGTGGACATCCGGAAGTCCAGCGCGACCAGCAAGTCAAGTTTCCCTTCCGGTGCCTCGTCGTGCCACTCGACCACTTTATTATGGTGTTTACCTTCAACGCCCATATCTTCACCCAATACGCCGTGTTGCGTGCCGAGAAGGTGTTTGAGGAAATACTCGTGCCCTTTGCCGCTGGATCCGAGCAGATTGGAACGCCACACAAACAGGTTGCGTGGCCAGTTGGCTTCGGCATCAGGGTCCAGGCAGGAAAGTTGGGTATCACCCTTCACAAGTTGTTCAGCCAACCAAGCAGGTGCCTCTTTGCCTTGAGGAAGCAGCTTACCCAGCTGCAGTGGGTTGGTGGCCAGTTGCGGGGCTGAAGGTAGCCAGCCCATACTTTCGGCACGGGCGTTGCAGTCAATAAAACTCCCTTGCCAGTTTTTGGTGTTGGCCAGCGGTGAGAGCAGGTCTTTCACGTCCAGTTTTTCGTAACGCCATTGGTCGGTATGGGCATACCAGAAACTGGTGCTGTTCATCTGGCGGCTGGGGCGGTACCAATCTCCGCCAAAGGCCAGCGGGGCCCAACCACTTTGGGGGCGGAGTTTTTCCTGCCCCACATAGTGGGCCCAACCGCCACCAGGTTGGCCAATGCATCCGCAAAATACCAACATGTTGATGATGGCACGGTAGTTCATATCCATGTGATACCAATGGTTCATCGCCGCGCCGATGATGATGGTACTGCGGCCCTTGGTTTTGGCGGCGTTATCGGCAAAGGCGCGGGCCACTTGCAGCACGAGTTCGGGCTTCACACCCGTAATGGCTTGCTGCCAACCGGGCGTATAAGGCTGGTTATCAGTATAGGTTTTACCAACGGTTTTGTCCTTCAGGCCACGGTCCACGCCGTAGTGGGCCAGCATCAGATCGTGCACAGTGGCCACCAATACGTGACCTTTTTTGGCTTTGAGCTTTTTCACCGGAACCTTGCGCAGCAACACATCCGAGTGTTCGGTATGGGTAAAATGGTCGTGAGGCTGGTTGCCAAAATAAGGGAAGGCCACATCCGTCACGTCATCCTCAACACCCAGCAGGCTTAAACGCAGCTCTGGTGTTTCCCCTTTTTGTGGCTTAAGGTGCCATTTGCCTTGTTCACCCCAACGGAAGCCTACACTCCCACTGGGCACAACCAACTCACTTTTTTTACCTTCGGTAAAGGCCAACGTCTTCCAATCTGGGTTGTTTGTCTCACCAGCATCGGACGGTAAATCGGCGGCCCGTAAAAAGCGTCCCGGCACGAGTTTGCCATTCTGTTCATCCAGCTGCACCAGCATGGGCATATCGGAATAAGCCTTGGCATAACTTTGGAAATAGGGGTTTGGGTTTTCTACGTAATATTCTTTCAAAATCACATGTCCCATCGCCATGGCCAATGCGGCATCGGTGCCTTGCTTAGGGGCCATCCATACATCGGCCAACTTGCTAGCTTCCGAGAAGTCAGGGCACACCGCAATCGTGGTGGCGCCCTTGTAGCGGGCTTCGGTGAGGAAGTGAGCATCCGGCGTACGAGTTTGTGGCACGTTGCTGCCCCACATCATGAGCAGGCCCGCGTTGTACCAATCGGCACTTTCGGGCACATCGGTTTGCTCGCCCCATGTTTGCGGACTGCTGGGGGGTAGATCGCAATACCAATCGTAAAAGCTCATACACACTCCACCCAACAGCGAAAGATAACGAGCGCCAGCCCCGTAGCTGACCATGCTCATGGCTGGAATGGGGGAGAAGCCGATCACGCGGTCAGGACCCCATTTTTTGGCGGTATAAATGTTTGCCGAGGCTATAAGTTCGTTGATTTCATTCCAGCCTACCCGAATAAAACCACCATGGCCGCGGGCTTTTTGGTAGGCCTTACGTTCGGCTGGCTGGGCTTGGAGGGTTGCCCATGCATCCACAGGGTCGGTGTGCAGGGCCTTGGTGGCTTGCCAGCGCTCCCACAACGCACGGCGCACCAGTGGGTATTTCAGGCGGTTGGCGCTGTAAATATACCAACTGTAACTGGCACCACGCGCGCAGCCACGGGGTTCGTGGTTGGGCATATCGGGGCGAGTGCGTGGGTAATCTGTCTGTTGGGTTTCCCAGGTGACCAAACCATTCTTGACGTAAATCTTCCAACTGCAACTGCCAGTACAGTTCACCCCATGGGTGCTGCGGACAATTTTATCGTGTTGCCAACGCTGGCGGTATGCCTGTTCCCACGAGCGGCTCTCGTCGGTGAGTTGACCGTGCCCGTCGGCATAAGGCTCTGGCTTTTTGCTGAATTGGCTTAGTTTTTCGAAAAGATAGCTCATGATATTCTCCTAGGCGTTGAAATGTTCGGCTTTGGGGCGCAGGTAAACCCACCCATTCAGGAAAAGGCACAGCAGATAAAAGGCGGCAAACCCGTACATGGCGTATTCGGGCGTACCCCCCTTGATTTGCTCACCAATGATTTGTGGAATCAGAAATGATCCATAGGCAGCCACAGCAGATGTCCAACCCAGCACTGGTCCCGCTTGTTCACGGCTAAAAACCACACCAATCGTGCGGAAGGTGGAACCATTCCCCAGACCAGAAGCAAAGAATAGCAGGATAAACACCCCAAGTGTTACCGGGAAGTGAACTTCTGGCGTCGGAGATGCATAGGCCAGACTAAGGTAGTATCCCGCTGCCACAGCACCACCAACCATCAGTACTGAGGATATTTGTGTGACCAACGCTCCACCCCATTTATCAGCTAGCCAGCCACCCACGGGGCGGATGAGAGCCCCTACAAACGGCCCAATCCAGACATACATAAAAGCTGCGGGGGCATTGGGATTGGCGAGGGTGTGCGTCATGGTCCCAGCCGCATCTGGCGCGTGACTAAACCCAAAAATCACGGTGATGGCGAGCGGTAAGGCCGCAGAAAAACCAATAAAGCTACCGAACGTCATCGTATAGATGATGGTCATGACCCATGTGTGGTTGTTTTTGAAAATCCCATACTGGCGCTCAAGCCCAGCCTTCGCTTCGGGCGGCAAAACAAAACGCATGGCTAATACGGTGACGGCAATCATGGCGGGGAGGACAAGCCATTTGGAAAGTTCAACCCCACCGGCAGGTAACATCAGCCACAGGCCTGTAGCACTGGTTAATAGGCCCACTCCCAGCAGCTTACTTATGGTCAACATAGCCTCTGATAATGAGGGGACTCTAGGAGTGACGTGGGCGGCTTCCAGGTTGTTCATACCCCAGCGAATAGCAAACACCAAGGGTACAAGCACCGCCACCCACATCCACCCCGCATTATGCAGGTAAGTGGCGGTGCCCGCTGCAATCTGGCCAATGGGGCTACCGCTCGCTTTCTGTAAAAGCATACTGCTTCCACCAAACACGCCAACCGTCATAAGAAGGGGCACCATGAATTGCATGGTGGTAACGCCAAAGTTACCCAAGCCTGCGTTTAATCCTAAGGATAGACCTTGCATTTTTTTGGGGAAGAAAAAACTAATATTGCTCATGCTACTCGCAAAGTTACCCCCGCCAAACCCTGAAAGAAGAGCTAATAGCTGGAATACCCAGAGTGGCGTCTTGGTATCCAGTAAGGCAAAGGCTGCGCCAATGGCAGGTAAAAGAAGTAATGCCGTGGTGAACAAGAGGGTATTCATCCCCCCGCACAAGCGAATCAGGAAAGTGCTGGGAATGCGTAAAGTAGCCCCCGAAAGCCCGGCAATGGCGGTCAGAGTAAAATAATCAGCCTGACTAAATGGAAAGCCCAGATTCAACATCTGCACCGTAATGATGCCCCACAACATCCATACGGCAAAACCACACAACAAGGCAGGGATGGAGATCCATAAATTGCGCCAAGCGACTTTCTTGCCTGTTTGTTCCCAGAATCTGGCATCATCAGGTTCCCATGTCGTGAGGGTGGATTGGCGCATGGGGGTTTCTCCTTTATTTCTTTTGTGAGCCTAAATCTTGGGGCATAGCCAACGTGGGATGCTCGGATTTTTCCATGTGGCGAATCGTCCAATGCATCCAAATCATGGAAATAATCACCAACCCATAAAGCAGCATGAAGCAGCTGCTCCAAATACCCGTCAGATCATTCATGACGCCAAACAGAATCGGTAAAATCCAGCCACCCAAACCGCCTACCAGCCCCACCATGCCACTCACGGCGCCCACGCGGTTGGGGTAATAAGAAACGATATGCTTGTAAACGGCGGCTTTGCCAAAGCTCATGAAAAACCCCAACACAAAGAGAATGCCGGTAAAGGCCCATACATTCCAACCGAAACTGAAGGTTATATCGCCTTTAATGCCGTGGATGACATAGTCGGTATGCGGGTAAGCCAACAAAAAACAGCAGATAATGCTCACCCAGAAGGTGGCGTACATAACCGTACGGGCGCCATAGCGATCAGAGAGCCAGCCGCCCCAAGCACGGAAAACGCTGGCGGAGAGCGAATAGCTGGCAGCGAGTAATCCGGCCAATTTGATATCCACCCCGTAAGCGCCCGTTAGGTAGCGCGGCAACCATAAGGCCAAAGCCACAAAGGCCCCAAACACAAAAAAGTAATAGAGAGAGAAGCGCCAAACACGGGCGTCCTTCAACGGCTCTAACTGGTCCCAGAAACTCTCAGGAGGCTGACCTTCGGCCACACGTTTAGCCAGAGTAGGCTCATCTTTTGTGCCAAACCAAAATACTGCTGTCATCAGCAGCAAGGCCGCCGCCCAGACTTGGGCCACCATGGGCCAGCCAAAGGCAATCATCACATATGGAGCCACAAACTTGGTAACAGCCGCCCCGGCATTGCCCATGCCCAATACTCCCATGGCCATCCCTTTACGGTGGGGGGGGAACCAGTGAGCTACGTAAGTAATTCCCACTACGAACGACCCTCCCGCAATGCCGACCCCAAGGGCCGCCAGGAGGATTTGACTATAGGTTTGCGCCCCACTCAGGAGAAATGTAGCCAGCGAGGATGCCAACATCACCCAGGCAAACATCACACGACCACCGAACTGGTCTGTCCATATACCCAGCATTAAACGGATAAGCGAACCGGTCAGGATGGGGGTACCCACCAAAATGCCCAACTGGGTGTCACTTAATCCGAGGTCTTTCTGAATCTGTACCCCAATAATGGCAAAGATCGTCCACACGGCAAAACAGACGGTAAAGGCAAGAGTACTCAGTGAAAGTGCGGCTGTTTGGTCACCCGTTGAAGGCGCTATATTCTCATTTTTCATGGGGTCAAAATGCACCTTATTTTGCAACCCCACTTGAGGCAGATCAATCGGCAACTGAAAGTGACCTCTAAAGTAACCCCCATGAGTGAATTACGACACAGTCGGTATGGCTTGCTTGCAGGGGTGGAAACTGAGGGACTAGCACGTCAATACCAAACACATATCACACTGATCGGTTGTGGAGGGGTTGGACAAGCCGTGACGGGGATGTTGGGAGCCGCTGGGAATGGATGCCTAACCCTGATTGACCCCGAACATATTACCCTTAGCAACATCAGCCGCCTACCGCTAATGCAGGCCAGCGATGTTGGACGCCCTAAGGTAGAAGCATTGGCCGATGCCATTCGGCGAAATCATCCCGAACAGCGGGTTATATGTTTGCAGGAGATTATCAGTTCGCGGACGCTGGATGGATTGTGCAGTAAAACCAATATTATGATTGATGCCACCGATAACTGGCCAACCCGCAAACTGCTTGCAACCTATTGCCGTGAGAAAAAGATACCCCTTGTCAGTGGTGGAGCTTTGGCCACCGATGGCTGGGTGGGGATGTTCATGCCCGATGGCCCGCCGCTGGAAGCGTGGCTAGGCCAGCCTGGGCAATTGGCCGATACCTGCGAGAGTGTGGGCGTGTTGGGGCCACTGGTGGGGATTGTGGGTAACTGGATGGCCATGGAGACCCTGAAACTCATCTGGCAGAGCAGCAACCCAACCCGGTGGCAAACGCTCACGGGGCGAATTGTTTACATTGATGGTCGTTATAGCGATGTTCGAATACAACCTCTTGGCAATGCCTAAATGCGGCTAAGCCTATCCCGTTTATCTACTTCCATTATAATTTTTGGTGTCACGGTGTTCAGGATAATCCCGTTTTCGGGCTCGGCCTGAAGGTCATGAAAGTCTCTTGTTCCCAGTTTCAACAATGGGAAGGATGGCCAACCTGTCAGTACCGAGATTGGTCCTGACGTAGACTGAACCGTCCATTCCCATCCTGCGCACGTCATATGGAGAGCTTCCGCTGTTAACGCCTCAAGTTCGGCATAGGTTAACCGGATACGCACACCTTCCGAGGTCAGGGTCAGCTTCATGAGTTTGATACATCCTTCATATTTTGAAGGGCTGCCCAATCATCCGGTGTATTGATATTTGTCAAAAAGCCAGTTTGTTTAGGTCGTGGCAACCATACAGCTTCTGGTATTATGTCCCATAAGCCTTTAAGTGATGCTCCTGGCTGCTTGGCGTAAGTGGTTACCTTCTGCTGAAGGTCTGGGGTGATACGCATCACACAGGGTAAAGGGTTCTCCGCATAGGCCACCAAGGGAGAAGGATGGATCAACAAAGACTGCAAGGCCGCGGGTGTGAGCAGTGGCATATCCACCGGCGCTATGATGATTTTACCGGGGATAAGTGAAAACATCGCGTGTATCTGGTTCATCATGTTGGCAATGGCAGCCACAGGGCCCCGAAAGGGTTGCGCATCGGGTAGGCTTGGCCAACCCGTAACCTGCCGTCCTGCCATCAACACGGCATCACATCCTGCTTGTTTCAGCAGATGGGCTTGCCGTTCCAACAAGGATTGACCATGCCACACCAGTTCGGCTTTATCGCGGCCCATGCGGCTGGAACGCCCACCCGCGAGAACCACACCCAACAGGCTCATGCAGTTTCTCCTATTGTTTTGGCAAGCGCTTCAGGAAGGGGCGTGCCCTCCAGCCATGCTTCTTGGCCATTGGCATAAACCTCACATTTCCAAATCGGTACGCGCTGTTTGATGGTCTCAATCAAAAAGCGGCTGGCTTCATACGCTGCGGCGCGTTTGGGGGTTCCCACGGCAATATATACGCTAGGTTGGCCGATTTCAATGCGCCCATAGGCATGGGCCAGTATGAGTGTGTTGATTTCCCACTGTACCAGGGCATCTTCAGCAATAGAATTCAGGGCTTGTCGGGCCAATTCGGGGGCACAGTCATAATCCAGTGCCACCACAGGTTTGCCAAGGTTCTGGTTACGCACTACGCCTACAAACGTCAGTAAAGCGCCTGATTCAGCATCTTGCGGTGTTGTTATCAACGCATTGAGATTCAGCGGGCCGTGTTGCAAGTGAATGAGAGGTTGCATGGTTTATCCCCCACACACGGGCGGTAAAACCGCCAAATCTTCATGCAGTGGCAGTACATCATCTGGCTTCAGAACCTGCGTGCGTGTGGCCAGGGCAATAGCTTGTCCATCCAGCGGGATAAGTTCTAACAGACGTATTTGGGCTTCCCGCACGGTCGTGTTTTCAGGCAGTTCAAGAATCAACGTACGGCTGCCATAGGTGGCTTGGGTCATGCCATACAGGGTAAAGGTTAAGCTTGGCATGGCGGTAATCTCCATTCAGTGCTGAGCAGGGGGGAAACTTCAATGAGACTCCCCGCCGCATGGTCTCCCACTACATGCAGCCACGCATTACAGGTGGCTAGGTTAGCCACGCGGTGGGATTCGTTCCCTGTAAGCGGCTGAACCAAAAGACGACCATCTTCACCAACACTGGTACGCCCACGGATGAATGTCCGAAAGCCAATTTTACCCGCACAGGGGTTAGTCAGAGTCGCTTTGATGGTGTTCATGCCCTGCAGCATCGGCTTGCCCATGAGTAAAGGGAACACAACCGCTTGCAGCGCCACGAGTTGGGAGATAGGGTTACCAGGCAACCCAACCAGAATAGCGCCGTTGGGGAACCTCGCTATGAGCAGCGGCTTGGCAGGCTTTATCGCCAGCCGATGCAGCACAATTGTAGCACCTAGCGCTTTGGCCACATCCGGCACATGGTCGGCCACACCTTTACTAACCCCGCCCGTGGTGAGGATAAGCTGCACACCTGCATCAAGGGCCTGCTGCATGGCTGCCTGCAATGCTTCCTTGGTGTCTTGGACCTGCTGTGATGTTATCAGGCATTTATCAAGTTGGTGTAATGCGCTTACCATGCAGTCTCGCGTGCTTTCATACACGCTTCCGGCGGCTAAGTTTTTGTCAATCTCTACCAGCTCGTTACCTGTTTGTATAAGGTTAATGGCCACCGGCGCCAACACCTTCACTTGCCGCACACCAGCAGTGCGGAGCAACACCAAATGCTGGGCCAGAAGCCTTGTTCCTTGAGGTAATATAGGTTGGTTGTGTTTAAAATCTTCCCCCTGAGCTCGGATATGCTGCCCAGCCCGTAAAGGTATATCCCAAAACAGTTTACCTTCCTGTTCGCGCACATCTTCAACCGGAATAACAGCAGCTGTTTGGGAAGGTACGGGAGCACCCGTCATGATGGCACAGGTTGTGCCTGCCTTAAGGTTAGGGGCGGCCATGCCTGCCAGTACCGTGCCCGCAATAGTCAACCCGCCCACACCCGCATTTATATCTTTGGCGTGAATCGCCCATCCATCCATGGCCGACATGGCAAAGCGGGGATTGGATGACTCGGCTAACACGTCTTCAGCCAACACCTGGCCGAGCAGACCCATACCTACATCGCAGTATTGCGACGTGCGGGATAGGTGCAGATGCGCCAAGGATTCAGCAGCTTGTTCCCAGGTTGATAAGGCCATGTTCTAGCTCCCCTTCAGCATAGTGGCCAGCGCATGGGGCAGAATCGGCCCCAATACCTCAAAGCTTTCTCCAATCGCCTTGGGGTTCCCCGGCAAGGCTACAATCAGAGTATCTCTGTAAATTAGCGCCACACTGCGACTTAGAAAACTGGTGGGAGTATAGGTGGCGCCATGTGCCCGAATAAGCTCGGCCAAGCCGGGCACTTCTTTGCCACCCAAGCCCAAAAGGGTTTCTGGCGTAATATCCCGTGGACCAAGGCCAGTACCGCCGCTGGTGATAATCAGATTCGAACCTTCCGCTTGCAAATCATGAATCGCTTGCACAAGTGCCACCGATTCATCCGGCACAATACGGGTGGTGAGAATCTGGATAGCACCATAGTTACGGAGAGATTCCTCTAACGCAGGTCCCGCTTTATCTTGATATTCACCGCGGCTGGCCCGGTCGGAGAGTATAATCCCCGCACAGGTAAAGTCAGCCAACGTGGTATCGCCATGTTTCAAGCGTTCGGCCTGCTGGCGGGCCAAAGGGGATAACGTCATCGTTTTGCTCCTTTCTAAGGGGTTGAGAGATCCATCGGTTTCCCCATGAACCTGGCCGGTTATTGCTTCAACCGACGGCCTGATTAGCATAGTAGGAATATCACGTTAGCTTCTCAGGCTTCAGAGCCACGGGTAGATTGGCATGGTTTAGATTTACCAAGTTGATCTGTATCAATCGATGGAATGTTTCTTGGGTCATGCTGCGGCATGGAATTCAAAGACCAGCACCAAAGTACCCTTGTTGAAAAATATGATCGGCCCGTGCCGCGTTATACGAGCTATCCAACAGCGGCACAGTTTCAGGATAACATCTCACCTAACATCGTCGATTCATGGCTGAAAAGCCTTTATCCAGAACAATCACTCTCTCTCTACGTTCATTTGCCATTTTGTCCGTCTTTATGTTCTTACTGTGGCTGCAATATGCGCGTCACCCACAGCCAAAGCCTGATGCAAGGGTATTTGGCTGCCTTGCGGGATGAAATCACCATGGTGATGGCCAAATTGCCAGCACGCATGGCCGTTTCAACCTTACACTTGGGTGGAGGTACGCCAACCTATTATGCGGCTGAAGATTTGTCATCTCTCTTTAAATTTATCGGTCAATACGTCGTTTTTACCCCAGGTGCAGAAATCTCGTTGGAAGTTGATCCACGTCGGTTCACGCGCACGCAAGCCGCTCACCTTAAAAAAGCCGGCGTCAATCGGGTCAGCCTAGGCGTTCAGGATACCAACTCCCATGTTCAAAAAGCGATTGGGCGTAATCAGACGCTGGAACAAACAGTACAAGCTTTTCAGATGTTGCATGACGAAGGCATTGAGGCCATCAACACTGACCTCATTTATGGGTTACCCCTGCAAACTCCAGAATCTATCGCTCAGACAGCCTGCGACGTTGCCAATCTTCGCCCATCACGCCTTGCGTTGTATGGTTATGCCCATGTGCCGTGGATGAAGCGCCATCAAAGATTACTCGAACCGCATGGCTTGCCCGATGGCCCAGAGCGTATGGCACTTTTCATGGCGGCACGTGAAGTCTTTATTCAAAATGGCTATATTCCGGTGGGGATAGACCATTTTGCCTTACCAGACGATCCTTTGGTTTTGGCCGCCGCGAGAGGCGAACTGCATCGCAACTTTATGGGCTACACGACAGATACAGCCAAAACGCTTCTGGGATTTGGCGTATCTGCCATCAGTTCATACCCGCAGGGATACGTTCAAAACACGACATCTATTAAAGATTATCTGCATCAGGTACGCCAAAAAGCTCTCCCCATATGGAAAGGTTTACAGCTAACTGAACTTGATAAATGTTCCGCTGAAATCATTGAGAAACTTCTTTGCCAATTTCAAGTTGATATTGCCGAGGTGGCAGGCATGCACAGCCTACAGCCCTCTCATATCAAAGTTCATACCCTTAATCTTCATCAAATGATGTCGGACGGCCTTGTGGTGGGGGATACAGAGGATAAAATCATCATCACCGAGCGTGGCAAACCGTTTGCCCGCATTGTTGCCTCCTGTTTCGATGGCTATTTACGCCAAAGCGAACTGCGTCATTCACGGCTATAGGCCAAACATCCGGCAACGCACCTTATCTCGATCTTTGCATTTATGCGCATGTACAGGGTCGCAATTAGGACATAGTACGTCCTTGTTATCCAGCTTCACGTGTTTGCCTTTGACATGAATACCCCGTTCAGCCAGAACTTTGAGGCAACGGGAGAATGTTTCGGGCGTCAGTCCTAAATGGTTGGCGATTTCAGCCTTTTCATAAGGGAGAGAAAACTCTTGGCGCGGGGCATGGCTCTCGAGCATAACCCTCAATAAAAAATGAGCCACCCGCTCGACAGCAGGGTGGATGGTGACCAATTCCAGCTGGTACATCATCTCATTTGTTCGCTCGGCCAAAACACCCATAATATTGATGGCAAACTGAGGGATCTTAGCAATGCAGTCTTTAAGCTGGCTGGATGTGAGTGCCAGCATCGTGACATCCGATTCAGTTTGTGCCGAGACAGGCGATGGTTTGCCATAAAAAACAACATTCTCTAGAATACTTTCACCTGGCCCTAAGAGACGGGTAATGATTTCCTCACCTTCCTCAGTACACCGAAATACCTTAATCCGGCCATCAAGGATAATAAATACTCCAGGCGGTTGATCTCCCTGGTTAATAATCCGCATCCCGCGCTCAAACTTACGGAGAATCCCAGTTCCAGCAATCTGGCTAGCCTGCTCCGGGCTCAAATCATAAAAAAGGCGGCTCTTTAGTAAGGAAGCAGAGAGCTTGGGGTCCGTGATAAGTTTATGAAGAATCGAATTTGTAGCCATGTGAGTACCATAGCGATATAAATGATCTAGGACAAGTTCTTGGCCTAAAGAGTTGTCTAGAAAAATAGAACAATCTCTTGCTTATAATAACGAATCTTATAGAGAGGTTTGATGGGAAGTAAGAATTTGCACCCCACCAGTCTCTCTCCGCAGGAGAGTTTCATTTGAATCCTAACGGAACGCGGCTTCAAACATGGCCGTGAGGCCGACTCCAAACAAGAGACGCAATCCGCTTAGGTCCACCAGTTTATTTACTCGCACACTGCCGTTGACAGTGATGTTTTTACTTGACAAAGGCCCCCGTTTTTGCCAGGTTTTTGTCAGATTGGCTATGGTCTAAGTTACAGATAATTGTTGGTCGGTTGCCCCCTCCCGGTTGATTACGTGAGTACGCTTTTAGGTGTATGTTTGAGCCGTCTCGCAGGGCGGTTTTTTTATTCACATGTAATGGAAGGAACGTTATGATATCGCCATGAAAAAATATGTCTTGCGCGGGGTGGCTGTGCTGCTTGTGGTGTTGGCATTGCCCGGTATGGCGGCTTTGACGGGGGCGGCCCCGGCACAGCTGGTTTTTGGGGCTGAACTTCATACGTTTGGATTGGGCCGTTGGGCGCATTATTGGTATGAAAAGGCTGCAAAGCAGAATCATCCTGGAGCCATGCATGTACTTGCTTGGTACAGTCTGACGGGATATTGGAACTTCCCTCAGGATGACTTTGAGGCGTGGAAATGGTTCTTCAAAGGGGGAGTAATGGCCGAAGGAATGGCCGTGGATGTGTCCCTTTTGGGGTATCATCACGTATTGTTTGAACCGGGGATGATGTTGGACCTTGCCCGGGATATGCCTGCTGCGACTGTTGAGGAGGAACTGGATTATGTTCGCATGCTTTCTGAAAGTGGCGTCCTGCCGTTTACTTTGGATGAAGCTGGGTACCGCGCCACGTTGAAGAATTGACCCCGTGTGAATGACTTAAACCAACCCCCTTCCGGGGGTTTTTAACTATGGAGAAACAGACATGAATGAATACGTAGAAACATTGAAACGACTGAAAACTTTATATAATGTCGTTAAAGAGTTTTCAGTAAACGCCTTACAAAAGAATATTTTTGCGAGTGCCTTGAAAGAACTGAAACGACAACTTACCAATGGTGAACATTTGCGGCAGGCTTTAACGATCTCTCACCAAGCTTTGGAGGATGCTCGGTCTAATCTAAACAAAATGCAACAAACATTGGAGACATCCCGTGAGCTGGAACGTCGCGCACCTTTGACGCCCGAAGAACATCAGGCCATCCAGAAACTTCAACAGGAGGTTGAAGAGCAGGAGAAACGTGTCCAATGGATGCAAGAAGCTTACGGTGAATTGGAAGGTGACATTCAAGAGCGCGAAAAAGACGACGAACAACGACGCATACAGGACATGGCAGGTACGAATGCGCCTTCGGAAGAACCGGAACAAACCCTCGTAGAAGACCAACGCTGGCGGGAGAAACAAAGCTGGTTGGTGCGGCTGTTCAAACGTCGGGAGAGTTTGCCGACCAAGAACACCTACCGGGCTCCCACTGAGATGGAAAAATTCATTCACGGCGGGTCTGGTGGTGGTGAGGTGAAAGTCTCGGCCTATGCGCGACGGACGGGGGACGTGCGGGCCCACACCCGCACCAAAGGGGATGGTGACCCGACCAACAACCTGTCGTATCGCAAAAAAGCCTGAACCACCCGCCCGCGGGCGACAGGGGCTTCGGCACCACCTGTGCCAACCTTCACCATGGGAGGTATAAGCTGGAAGGTACATGGCGCGCTCAAGCTGGCTCAATCGGCGGGCCTCTTGAGCGCGCCTTCCCGTCGTAGGGTGAGAGTGGAGGTTCCAACCCGCTTGTGTGATGGATATGAGGGTGTTTGTGGCTTACGTGGGATAGTTCCCCAAAATGGATTTGAACCTAAGCCGCCAAGCGTTCAAGGCTGCGGGCCATGCTGACGATGTCGCGCATGTACGGGTTCCAATTATTTTGAATCAAGTCCACCAGTTTTAAGTCATTATTTTACTTCATATCCACCTCACAATGCCCGCCTTTGGCGGGATTTTTGGGTTGTGAGGACTTGAGAATGATTAGGAAAAAAGGATTTAAAGCGGCTTGTTGGGCTTATTTCTCAGGACGAGGGTTGGGAAGTCCTCGTTAGCTATAAAATTGGCTTACTGGTATCCTTATCGCAATTCAACGAATGAGAGTTTACTTGCTCAAGATAGAGTGACTACATCCATGGCGCCCATAGCCGGATTCGAACCAGCACTGGAAGGATGTTGCGCCAGTGGCGCACAACCTGCAAACCCGTCCTCTGTCTCTACCGTTGGAAAGGATTTGGTGCCCATAGCTGGATTCGAACCAGCACTGGAAGGATTTTAAGTCCTCTGTCTCTACCGTTGGACTATATGGGCACGGCTGGGGTTGTAGCGGAAATGGCGGGACCGGGCAAGCTCAGCCGTTGATGGCGGCCAAAAACAGCGGATGCAGCTTCAGGTTGGCGGCCAGCAGGGTATCACTGGCGGCGCCAAACGGCGCCCCGTCCAACTGGCTCAGCTGCGCGCCGGATTCGGCGAGAATAAGGCCGGCCAAGAGCGCTTCCAGCCGGTTAAGCCGGGTGGCGGCCATGCCGTCGGCACGACCGGCGGCCACGTCAATGGCGTCAAACAGCGTATGGCCGGTCTTGCGGGTGTGCAGCGGCAGGTCTTCGGCCTGCTCGAGCAGTTTGGAGAGTAAGGGCAAGTCGCCGGTTTTCAGCGGCAGCAAAAACAGGCTGTGTTCCAGCGTGGTGCGGGCGGCGGTGCGCAGGCGCTCCGGCCCGATGGTGCCGCTACCTTTTTCTGCCAACACCAGCACGTCTTCCACCGGAAAGTACACCGCGCCCAGCGGGCAGGCGCCGGTCTCGTCCACGTAGGCCATGTGCACGCTGACCGGCAGGCGGCCATGCAAGAAGTTGCGGCTGCCGCCCAAGGACTCGATCAGCCAATGCTCGCCGTCAGGCTGGGCTTGCTGCGGGGTCACCACCGGCAGGCCGGTCTTGCCGAACTCGGCTTTCAGCAGTTGCAGCACCGAGTTGGCCAGGCCGTCGCGCAAGGCGATGGCATTGGCAGGGTTGCCCACCGTGCGGCCAACTTCGCCAAAGGCGCGGCGGAAGGTGGGCGACAGCGCCTTGCAAGCGTTGCGGATGAGGGTGGTTTTCGGGTTGGTTTTCATGCCGTTTGTTTAGCGGGCTTTGCGGGTATCTGCAACCGCTTTTACACGTTTGGGCCGTGGAGGCGGGGCGATTTTGTCGAGCAGGTGCTGAAGTTCCGGTGTCTCGGCAAGAAACGTCCGCAGACCGTTGAGTGCGGTGGTGATGGCAGGGGATCCATCGGAAAAACCAGCGTTTTTCCGGGCGCGCAGGCGGTGCAGGTGACCATTGAGGTTTTGCAAGGGGATGCCTTGACAGGAGCCAAGGCGGGCCATCAGTTCGTCATCGAAGACGGGAGGCACCTTGTCGGCCAGTTTGTGGAGTTGTGCATCGGTGGGAAGACGGGCGGGCATGGAATCGTGTCTCCGAAAATTCAGGGAAAACAAAACCCCGCCATGGCGGGGTTGTTCGGTCAGGCACGGCTGACGAAGCTGCTGTCTGCGGTGCTCACAATGATACGGGTCCCTTCGGTGATATAAGGGGGCACCATCACGGTGGCGCCGTTGGTCAGCTTGGCGGGCTTGAAGCTGGAGCTGGCGGTCTGGCCTTTCACCACCGCCTCGGTTTCGGCCACTTCGCCTTCCACCTTGGCCGGCAGGGTGATAGAGACCGGCGACTCTTCATAAAAGTCCACGTCCACTTCCATGTTTTCGGCCAACCATTGCTCCTGGCCGTCCAGCAGCTCATTGGGCACTTCCACCTGCTCGTAGCTGGTGGTGTCCATGAAGGTGTGGGTCTCGCCGCTGCTGAACAGGTACTGCATCTTGCGGCTTTCCAGCGTGACGCGCTCCACTTCCATGCCGCTGTTGTAGCGTTGTTCATACTTCACGCCGGTGCGGATGTCCTTCATCTGGATGTGCGCCACCGCCATGCGGCGGCCCGGGGTCACGTGGTCGGTCTTGCTGACGCGGCACAGCTTGCCGTCGTAATCCAGAATGTTGCCCACACGGACGCTGATACAATCGACTTTGGCCATGGTTTGCTTCTCCCTTACAAGAACATAAAAATTTGCCTTGGGCGGGTTGTGGCCGATTGCGCGGGAAAAGTCAACGGGATAGAGTAGCCCGCATGAACTTCAAAGTGTTATCGGTTTTGGCGCTGGCCTTTATGGCGGGAAGTGTTGTTGCACAGGAGACGTCTCCCGGTGTGGCAACGGAAGAAGTGTCGGCCAGTGCTGCGCAAACCGTGGCGATGCCGCCGCCCGCCGACGGCCTGCGCATGACCTACGATGTGGACGGCGCGCCGGTGGTATGGCAACGCGACGCCAAAGGGGCGGTGCAGATTGACGGGCTGGCCTACCCCGGCTTGGTGCTGTACGTGCCGCAAACCGGCACGGTGTATTACCAGCACCCTGATGAGGTGGGCTGGGTCTCCGTCACCCCCGCCATGCTGGAAGGCTACGCCTACCCTGCTCTCCTGCTGCAAGGCGGCAAATGGCAACCGTATCTGGATGCCCCGACCCGCCGCTGGGAGGTAAAAGCCGCCCAGCTTTCTTGCGACAATTGGTTTGCCAGCGCCAAGGCGGGTGCTGTCACCGGTCTGACCGCCCGCGACATCTGGCAAGTGTTCGATGCGTTGGCATGGCTGCACGCGGGCACGGCGGTGCCGGTGTGCGAGCGCATGGCGGTCAGCGCCGAAGACGGCAAGAAAGTCGGGCTTCCCATGTACTTCACCGGCCCCGGCGGGCGCTGGCAGCTGACCGAGCTCGGGCGCACCGCCGTGGCCGACATCCCCCTCCCCGCCACGCCGGAGCCTGCCGACGATGCCGTGCGGGTACGTCTGCTGCTGCACCAGTTCGGCCCGGAAGACCGCGCCGACATGCTGCGTGAGATGGGCAGTCTGCCCGCCGCCCAGCAAGTGCTCTATTTGCAAAAGCTGATGGCCGAACAGGCGGCGTACTGATAGGCGGCTTGTGTCCGGCCTGATAAGGTTCCGTCATGCGCGTGTTTTGGGCCTTTGTGGTGATGATGGCGGTGTGTCTCCCGCTGTGGGCGCAACAGGTAAAATTTTCCGCAAAGCTGGTCGGCGGCGACGTCCGTCTCAGCTACGCCTGGCATGATGTCGACAGGCAAGAGCAGACATTGGCCTTCAACCTGCCGATCGACGACGTGCAACGCGGGCGCAGCGAGTTCAGGTCGTTTGATAATGCGGCCATGCGCGACTATGTTTTCGCCAAGGTGAAAGGCTATGCCGAAGCCCATAGTGGCCCTGGGTTGCAGCTGGAGGTGGCGCGAACAACCGAAGGATACGATGTGCAGGCCAAGGGAGCGCGCAGTGACGAGATTGATGCGCAGATGCTGGAACTGGCCAAGGTGCGCGATGCGGCAGTTGAGGAGTTTATGGCCAACACCCTTTACACGCGGGTGGATGCGCGCGGCGTGATGCCCGACCATAAGCGCATCGCCAAACGCTACGCTCCGGCACTGGCGCCAGTGCAGGCGGTGCTGGCGCGGCAACTGCGCGGCCAAGACGCGCGGGCGGTGGTGGATTATCTGTTGGGGTTTTTGCAGACCATCCCTTACGACCAACTGCAAAACCGTTACACCAGCAATGGGGCGGGGTTTCAGACGCCCTACGGCCTGTTGCTGGAGAACAAGGGAGATTGCGACACCAAAAGCGTCGCCTTGGCGGCGTTGTTGCGCGGGCTGTACCCTACGTTGCGTATCACCATGGTATATGTGCCCAACCATGCCTTTGTGGGGGTTGCCCTGCCGCGCGGGCCCGCCGATTACGCGCTGAAACTGGGCAACGGCGTCTTCGTACTGGCCGACCCCACCGGCCCGCGCCTGATGCGGCTGGGCGAGGTGGACAGCGTGGCCCTGCGCGACCTTGAAGCAGGGAAATACAGCTATCAGGAAGTGCCGTTTTAAAGCTGCCCGCCATGGTTGCGTCTCTTGACATCCCCCCTTGCCGCAAGGTATACAAAAACATGTCCCGTCGCACCGACCTTCTGGCCTTTGGCAGCCTCACCCTCTTTGCGGGTACCGTGGTACTGACCGGCGAAGCCCTTTGGAACGACTACAAAGCCCGCAAGGCCCTGCAAACCGGCTCTTATACCGCTTGCCTCAATGCCATGTCCGGCACCGCCAAAGACGCCGCCTGCGACACAGCCCTTGTCAGCCTCATCGCCAACCGTTATCCACACCTGCGCCTCGGCGGCAAATGCACCAGCCAACAACTCCTCACCGCCTTCCAACAGGGAGAGAAAACCCTGCAAACCGCCTGCGGTATCCCCCGCTAGGGTTGATTTTTTCCGCCACACACCCCATCTCCTTCTCAGAAAGGACGACAATCATGCGCCCCCACAGCTACTGGGATACCCGCGCCGCCCGCACCAACCCCGCCCAGGGCGACTTGTTCGTCCACCTGTTGAAACAATCCCGCAAACACCTGCAACACGCTTATCCGGCCTCTCTGGCCCATGCCCGCGCCCATACCACCGCCGTTCTGGCCGGAACCTACCAAGGCCCGCTGCACGGCCTCCACCAACAGGCAGGCCAACTGCTGGAAACAGTCACCGCCCTTCCCGCCAACCTGCGCCCGTGCATCAGCACCGCGCTGGCGCAAGAGATTGTCAGCAATCCTCTCGCCTACCCCCAAAAAGAGGAGACCGGTTTCCCCACACCAACAACACAATTGGAGTTGTTCCCATGAAAGACCTCGCCACCCTGCGAGCCGAAATCGCCGAAATCGCCGCCCAGCGCACGGCCCTGCTGGACATGGAACGCGATCCCTCTTCAACGTGCGAACAGGTCACCCGTGCCCGCCACATGTTCCAACGTATCAAAGAAGAGTCCCCTGTTTACTTTGACCAAATTCTCAAATTTCCTGATGAAATTGCCGTCTCGCTTTGGAACGAGTTTGTCGAGGCCCTCAAAACCAACCATACCGAGCTACCCAGCGCCCAAACCTACGCCGAAAACGCCCCGCCCCCCACGCTAATGGTTGACAACGACAAGTCCTCCCGCTAAAAGCCCCCTTGCAGCCCGCCCATGGCCGCCAAACCTTACGGTTCAGCGGTTCCGATGCCAGCGGCCCAGCCATATGCTGCAAGCCATAACCAAAGGGGATACCCACCATGACCAAGGTCAAGACCGTTTTAACACCCAGCCATACCAACCGGACCAAGCCCAAGGGCAAACTCACCCGCGTGTACGGCGAAAACCTCTGGGGCGCCGACAAGGCCCCCGTCAACAAGCGCAGCACCCGCCCCGGCCAGCACGGCGGCGCCCGCAAGAAGATGACCGACTTCGGCATCCAGCTGCGTGAAAAGCAAAAACTGAAGAACTACTACGGAAACGTCGGCGAGCGCCAGTTCCGCAACATCTTTGCCGAAGCCAGCCGCCGCAAGGGCGATACCTCGGAAAACCTGGTGGGCTTGCTGGAAAGCCGCCTCGATGCCATCGTCTTCCGCCTCAACCTGGCTCCCACCGTGTTTGCCGCCCGTCAATTGGTCAACCACAAGCACGTGCAGGTCAACGGCCAGTGCGTGAACATCCCCAGCTACCGCTGCAAACCCGGCGACGTGGTGGAAGTGCGTGAAAAGGCCAAGGCCATGACCGCCGTGGCCGAATCCGTGCAAAAGATGTCCCGCGAAGTGCCGGAATACCTCACCTTCGACCCCGCCGGCCTGAAAGGCACCTTCGTGCGCATGCCGACGCTGGAAGAAGTGCCCTACGCCGTGCAAATGAACCCCAACCTGGTGGTGGAATTCTACAACCGCTAACCGACAAAAACGAAGAAGGCCCCTTCCAAGGGGCCTTTTTTATTGGCCGGGTCTCCCCCCAAGCCTCCCGAAGCCCCCAAACTCAAGAAACACCAATGCCAGCCTTTGTCATCCCCCCTGCCGCCGCTGCCACTTCTGCAAGGGCGAATTGGCCGGCTTGGCGCTCAGGTATCCGCCACCGCGCCGCTTGTACTCCTGCACACTCATCTGCGCCTTGCGCGCACTCCACTGGCCGGGCCTGCCCCCCTTGTCTCCGGCTTTCATTTCGGCCTTCACCTTCTCCCATAATGCAGGATCGTCATGCACCACCTTGGTCATCAAACCACAACCTCCACCGCATCCCCCAACCCCAGCTCATCCAACACCCCCACCAAATCTTCCGCCTTCAACGCCACACACCCCGCCGTATGCGTTGCCTCCTCACGCCAGACATGCAGAAACACCGCGCTGCCCATGCCATCCACCGGCGGCTGGTTGTGGCTTAACACCACCACATAATCATAGGCGGCATCCTCGCGCCACATCACCTCATGACTGGCCCCATACCCCACCGGCACCCATTGGTTATAAAGCGCATCGCCCGCCCCGTCACACCAGCCGTCACGCTCGGTCAGCGGCGTCCACAGCAGCTTGCCCTTGGGCTTGGCCACCCGGTCAGCCCGATAAAACCCGTACAGCACCTGCCACCGCCCCAGCGGCGTCGCCCCATCTCCCTCACGCTTGTCGGAAGCGGGCAACGCCCCGCTGCGCCCAATCAGACAATCCACATCCCGCCCCTGCCACACGGCCTTGGCGTAAGAACCCTCCCCAACACGGACACGCAAATCAGGCACGGCTCACTTTCAGCAACACCAAAAACTCGGTATCCAGCCCACGGTTCTTGGCCCGCTGGAACACCTCGCCCACACCGGGAATCTCGCGCAGCATCGGCTCGTAACTGGCATTGACCGTGGTGTTGTTTTCCACCAGCCCGCCAATCGCGTACACGCGGCCAAATTCCAGAATCAGGTCTTGGTCGATCACGTTGTTGGCCAATTCTGGCACCAAGTTGGTCACCGCGTCCGAGCTCCCCACCGAGGTGCGCACGGTGGTATCACCCGCCTTGCTGGCCACGCTCAAACGGAAGCGCACCTGCACCTTGCTCTTGCCGATAAACGGCAGCACGCTCACCACCGTCCCACTGTTCTTGAAACGGGCCTTGTCCTGCCGGCTGGCAATCACCACATCGCCGGTGCTGGTGGTGTTTTGGTCAACCTCGGTCTCCACATAACCAAGCTGACGGGTGACACTCACCCGCGACATCTGGTTGTTGCGCGCCACAAGGCTGGGGCTGGAGATAGTGTAGACGTCACCAAGGGTAGAGAGCGACTGCATCACCAGCGAAATGTCGTTGTTGGCGCTGCCAAGGGTGAAGAAGCCACCGGTCACCGCCCCCGCCGTAATGCGGTCTTGCGCAAAGAATCCCACCTTGTTGAGGTAGGTATTGGTCAGCCCGCGAATGCTGGCCGAGACGTCCGCCCCACGGTCGCTGGTCTTGTCGCGGATAAGCGCCACGATGCGCGCTTCAACCACCACCTGCCGCTGGGCGCTTTCCTGCACCTGCTCGAGGTAGTTTTCAATGGCACGATGCGCTTCGGGGCTGCCACGCACGGTAATCAGCCCGGCACTTTCGGTAATCTTGTACCACGGTTTGGCGTTTTCTTCAGGAACTTGGTGGTCGGTGCTGGCCGGGGTCTCAATCGTCAGGGTATTGGTCTCCACACCGGTGACGCTGGCAAACAGCTGGTCGTCACGGGTCTTGGCGCTCTTTTCGGGCGGCGGCAGCAGGCCACCGGCCACACTCACCGCACTGTCATCACCGGTCACCAGTTGACCGGTAGTGGTCACGCCGGTGGCTTTCAACGCCACGTTGCCGGGGGTGGTATCGCCAATTTTCACCAATTCGGTGAGGGTTTCCTTCACTTCACCCCAAAACTGGTCGGAATAATCGGTATCCAGCTCACCGCCGCCGGAGGAACTGGTGCCCGCCGCCAACTCGGGCGAAAGCTCGGCACTGCTCTTCAACGTCCCCTTGCGGCCGCCCTGCGCCACTTCCACGATGTAATTCCGCACCGGATAGCGGGTGATGTACCACACCCCGTTTACGTAATTGTAGCTGTATCCGGCCTTGGCCAGCACCAAACCGAGCATTTCGGGGAAATCGGCGCCACTGTGCACCAGCGTCACCGTGCGCCCGCGAAGCCCTGTGGGGATCACCACGCTTTCACCGGCCGCATTGGCCAATTCCAGCACCACCCCCTCCAAGTCGCGACCGATGTACGCCACGTCAAACGGAGGCAAATCAGGCTTTTTCAGTTTCACATCATCCTTCACCCGCACGCTGCTGCCCTGCTGCACACGCTGCATATGGAACACCCCTTCCCGCAGCGCACTGGCGGGCTTGATGGTGTTGCGCGCGTCTTCAATCTCTTGCTCGGTGGGCGCCCGCACTTCGTCTTGATAGTACTCGCTGCATCCGCCCAGCGCCACCAGCGCGGCAAGGCTCAGGTTCAACAGGCTGCGGCGGAAGAAGGTGGTCGTCATGTGCGTCATTCCCATCAATACGTGTCCGTAATCAAAATCACCCGCGCCTGCTCATAGGCGGTCATGAACAGATGCACACCGGTCATGTTGCGCACCTTTTCGGTCAACAGCGCCACAAACTGCTCAAACCCGGCTTCGGCGGTCAGGTTCACCCGCTCGTCGGCAATCGCCATGTTTTCGGGCTTCAGGCGCCATTTCACCGTCCACGGGCCGGTATAGTCCGCCGCCTGCCCCACAATCTCGTTCACCACCTCGCGCAAACTGCTATCTTCCACGTCAATCACCAGCTTCACATGGCCCAACGCCACGTTTTCCGGCTTGCCACCGGGGTGGAATTGCTTGTCCGGGTCACTGAACACCGCCACCTCGTACGCCTCGGCCGCAGGCGCGTCTTCCACACCAGTGCCTGCCGCCATGGCCTTGAACTGCTCCTGCGCCTGCTTGAACGCCGCCTCCGCCTCGGCATCACTGGGCGCCACCACCGCCTCCCCCCATGCGGGCGCACACAGCAAAGCCGCTACCAGCAGGGCATACGGGCTGAAACGTGCATAAATCATGGCCACACTTTCGCATATCCCGAGACAATACGGCAGCTTGCACGGGTACTTCCAGCCACCCCCTGTGGCTTGAACAACAACCCCGCCTCGGCTACCATCCGCCCCATGAGCAAATCCCCCGCATCCCCCACCACGCCGCTGGCCGTGGTCATCCTCGCCGCCGGCAAAGGCACCCGCATGAAGTCCGAACTTCCCAAAGTGCTGCACCCGCTGGCAGGCAAACCGATGCTCTGGCACGTCCTTACCGCCGTGCAAGCCCTTTCGCCCGCACAAACCGTGGTGGTCACCGGTCACCATGCCGAGGAGGTCGAGACCGCCGTCACGCCGGATTTCCCCACTCTCACCTTCGTCCGCCAACAGCAGCAAAACGGCACCGGACACGCCGTGCAACAGGGCGAGGCACCGCTGGCCAATTTCAGCGGCACCGTGCTCATCGTCTGCGGCGATGTCCCGCTGATGCGCACCGAGGCCCTCGCAGCCTTCATCAAAGCCCACCAGCAGGCGGGCAACCAGGTCAGCGTGGCCAGCACCACCGTCACCGATCCCTTCGGCCTCGGCCGCATTCTGCGGGATGACAGCTACAAGCTCGTCACCATCCGCGAACAGAAGGACTGCTCCGAAACCGAGGCCAACGTCAGCGAAGTCAACACCGGCATCTACGCGGTGGAGGCCGAGCACCTCTTCTCGCTGCTGGCGCAAGTCACCACCAACAACAGCCAGGGCGAATACTACCTCACCGATATCGTCCCCCTCGGCCTCGCCGCAGGCCTCAAGGTCGACGCCCTGCCCATCCCCCAACCGGCCGAAGAACTGGCAGGGGTGAATACGCCTGAACAACTTGCCGAGGCCGAGAGAATCTATACGTCCAAAAGCCCCGCCAACATCGCCTTCGGCCTGTTCGAGACCAAGGGTTTGGTTCCCGCCATCAGCCAACTCCTCACCACCGCCACCTCTCCGGTCGAGGCCCTCAACGCACTCTCCGCGCTGGTCAAGTCCCTTGTCGAAGGCAAAGGCCAAACCATCAAAGGCACGGTGGAAAAAGGCGCCATCCTCCACGGCGATATCCACCTCGGCGAAGGCAGCACCATCCACAGCGGCGCGGTCGTGGAAGGCCCCGTCTACATCGGCAACAACGTCACCATCCGCCCCCACGCGAATGTCCGCCACGGCACCTACCTGTGCGACAACTGCGTGGTCGGCCACAGCGCCGACATCAAAAATGCCCTCTGCCTCAACGGCAGCAAAATCCAAGACGGTACCTACGCGGGCGATAGCATCATCGGCCACAAAGGCCGCGTCGGCAGCGGCGTTATCCTTGCCAACCGCAAATTCAACCAGTCAGCCATCCGCGTGGATTGGGGCGAAGGCCCCCAAGACAGCGCCCGCGATTTCCTCGGCACTTTTTTGGGCGACCAAGCCCGCCTCGGCGCCAACGTCATTGCCAGCCCCGGCACCGTCGTCGGCCCCCACACATGGGTCGGCAGCGGCGCCGTTATTAAGGGCTACCTCCCCCCCGACCAACTCATCACCGTCAAACAAGAGCTGGAAACAAAGCCCAAAGACCGCATCGACCTGAAAGCCGGCCAAGCCATCACCTACGACATCGACTAAAGGGAGAGCGTATCCATGTGCGGCATCGTCGCCCTCACCGGCCACCCGGATGCGGTGGAGAAAGTCCTCACCGGCCTTTCCCGGCTGGAATATCGCGGCTACGACAGCGCCGGCATCGCCGCCCAAGATGCGGCGGGCCACATCACCGTCCGCAAAGCAGTGGGCAAACTGCAAGCCCTCCGCGATACCCTCGCGGATACCCCCCTCGACCATTCGAACATCGAACACTCGACCATTCGAACCACCATCGGCCACACCCGTTGGGCCACCCACGGCACCCCCACCACCGCCAACGCCCACCCGCACCAAGGCCGCCTCGGCGGCCCGCAAGTCACCGTGGTGCACAACGGAATCATCGAGAATTACAAACACCTGCGCGAACAACTTGAAGCACAAGGCGCCACCTTCCACAGCGCCACCGATACCGAGGTCATCCCCTTTATCCTCAGCCAACAACTGGTCACGCACACCCCGCTGGAGGCCATCCGCCACGCCGCCCACACCTTCCACGGCAACTACGCCATCGCCGCCTTGGTTGAAGGCATGCCCGACACCGTTCTCGCCACCCGCAAAGGCGCCCCCTTGTGCCTCGGACTTGGCGAGGGCTGGTACGCGGTGGCCTCCGACCCTCTGGCGCTGGCAGGGCTCACCACCCGCTTCATCTTTCTGGAAGACGGCGACTGCGCGCTGCTCACCCCCACCGCCTTCACCCTGCACAACGGCGAGGGCCAACCCGTCACCCGCCCCGTACAGGTGCTAGACTTGGACGACGACCTCTCCGGCAAACAAGGCTTCCGCCACTTCATGCTAAAGGAAATCCACGAGCAGCCCGCCGTCGTCGCCAAACTGATTGAAACCTACACCACACCGGATGGAACCCTTGCCCTGCCGTTCAACCTTTCCAACGTCACCGGCATCAACATCGTCGCCTGCGGCACCGCCTCCTACGCGGGCGCCATCGGCAAATACCTGCTGGAAGAGCATGTGGGCGTTCCCGTCAATGTGGATATCGCCAGCGAGTTCCGCTACCGCAACCCGCCGCTGGCCGAGGGCGGCCTGTTCATCGCCGTCTCGCAAAGCGGAGAAACCGCCGACACCCTTGCCGCACTGGAACACGCCAAAGCCCATGGCCAAACCTGCCTGGTGCTTACCAACGCCCCCAACAGCAGCATGGCCCGCGCCGCCCACCACGTGCTGCCGCTGCTGGCGGGGCGCGAAATCGCCGTGGCCAGCACCAAAGCCTTCACCGCCATGGTGCTGGCGTTCACCTTACTGGCATTGGAACTCGGCACAGATGCCCCCGCCCCCCACCTCGCCGAACTGCGCAAGCTCCCGCAACTGCTCAACAATCAGCTGGCCGCCCTCAAACCGATAAAAAACCTCGCCGACACCGTCACCGATGCCCACAGCATGCTGTTCCTCGGACGCGGCGTGCTCGCCCCGCTGGCGTATGAAGGCGCGCTGAAAATGAAAGAAATCAGCTACATCCACGCCGAAGGCTACGCCAGCGGCGAAATGAAGCACGGCCCCATCGCGCTGGTGGATGCCACGCTGCCGGTGGTCAACCTCGCCACCGGCGCCGACGGCCTGTTCGAGAAAACCCTCTCCAATCTCCGCGAGGTCGAGGCCCGCCACGGCCGCGTCATCCTCATCACCGACACCGCCGGCGCCGCCCAACTGGACGACGCCACCAAACGCGGCCTCACCCTCATCACCGTGCCGGATGCGCCCAAACTGCTCACCCCGATCCTCTTCACACTGCCGCTGCAACTGCTGGCCTACTTCACCGCCACCGCCAAGGGGACCGACGTCGACCAACCCCGCAACCTCGCCAAATCCGTCACCGTCGAATAACTCCTAAAACACGGCCCGCAGGGCCGTCATGCCCGCGCAGGCGGGTATCCACGTTATACGTCAGGCTGAAAGCCTTCCCTTGTCATCCCGTTGAAGAACGGGATCCACGAACAACCTACAAACCCACGCCGCAGGCGTTCCATCTTTCGAACTTCGACCATACCAACATCAAACACTCGAACATCTATTTACTCACCCCACCAACCGCAACGTCACCCCCGCAACATCCTCCGCCATATACGGCACCGCCACACAGCCTTGCGGCGCCCGCTCGGCCTTCACCACCGCACTCCAACTGCCGTCACCCAGCATGTTGTCTTCCAACAATGTCGCCTGCTCCAGCACCGCCCCGCGCTCGGCGTAAGGCACCTGAACCCACCACAATACGGGCCGCGCTTGCGCCCATGCCGAAGCAGCCCCCATCACCCCATGCCGCCGCGCCGCCAACGCCCGCCGCACATCGGCCACCACCGCCTGCGCCGTGGCCTCTTCCTCCACCACCTCGGCCTGCAAGGTCTGCGTGCCGAACCCACTCTCAATCTCAACAACCTGTCGCATAAACCCATGCTCCAACACATGCCCCGCCGGCACCGCCATCACCCCGGCCCGCACCATGCCGTCGGCCAACACCACGCCATGCACGGGGCTGGCGCCAAACCGCCGCAATCCCGCCAGAAACGCCGCATCCACCATTTCCACACCCTGCCGCACCGCCTCACGGGGCACCATCCGGCAACCCATCGCATGCTGCACCGCCAGCCCCCGCAACACCGCCTGCTTGCCACCGGCATCCCCCATGTCAAAGCCTTCCACCTCCAGCCGCGCCCGCGCGGTGTCGGCATCTTCGCCCCGCGCCAACATGCGGGAGAGCACCATGTTCGGTGCATCCGGAACCGCCAACGCTACCCGCCGCACCTGCCCCTCCGCCAGCCATCCGGCCAGCGGCTGCAACGGCCCCAGCGCCGCACCAAAGTAAAACCCCGTCCCTTGCCCCGCTGCCGCATTGGCCAACGCCGCGCCATGAACCCCCACCAACAGCTCACTGGCGCTCACACATGGAACCCCTGCCGCCAACGCCCGCATCGCGGTGTCAAAGGCAGGCGCAAGCCCGCCGGTGGCTTCCACCACCACGCTGGCCGATACCCGTTCGTCATATGTTTTCGCCGCCAGCACCCGCACGCCAGCCTGTGAAAGAAGCCCGTAAACCCGCGCGGCCAAAGGCATGCCGCCCACCACCACCACCGGCTTGGCGCTCATAAATTGTAATGCGGTCACCTTGTCACGTATCATGCTGCCTGCTAGCCTGCCCGCAACAATCGCAAAAGAAAAGCGCCGCCATGCAAACCCCGCAAAATGACTTTGCCACCCTTGCCCAAAAGGCCACACAACAGCTGGCCGACCGCGCCGAAGCAGCCCAACCGTTCCTTGCCGCCATGGCCGCCACCTTGCAGGGCATGGCCCGCCACCCCCACCAACCGATGCAAGACGCCCTCACCCTCTACCAACAACACCTTGCCCTCGGCGCGGGCATGCTGGGTCATATGCTCGGCCAACCGTCCGAGCCCGTTGTCCAAGAAGCCAAAGGCGACCGCCGCTTCTCCCACCCGATGTGGCAACAACCGCCCTACAACGCGCTGAAACAAAGCTACCTGCTCACCAGCAATATGCTCACCAAAACGGTGGAAGACGCCGCCGCCAAACTCGATCCACATACCGCCGCCCAAGCCACCTTCTTCACCCGTTTGGTGGTCGAGGCCCTGTGCCCCGCCAACAACCCGGCCACCAACCCCGAAGCCCTTGCCACCGCGCTGGAAACCAACGGCCAAAGCCTCGTCCAAGGCCTTCAAAACTGGCTGACCGACCTGCAAAACGGCCGCATCAGCATGACCGATTACGATGCGTTCCAAGTCGGCAAAACCATCGCCACCACCCCCGGAAACGTGGTGTTCCAAAACCGCCTCATCCAACTCATCCAATACGCTCCGCAAACCGAGAAGGTGCACCCCATTCCCCTCATCATCTGCCCGCCATGGATCAACCGCTTCTACATTCTGGAACTCTCGCCCCACAACTCACTGGCGGGTTGGCTGGTGCAGCAGGGCTTCCAGGTGTTCATGATTTCATGGAAAAACCCCACCGAAGCCGAGGCCGACGTCACCTTCGAAGACTATTTGCAAGAAGGCTTCGTCGCCGCCAGCGACGCCGCCATGAGCATCACCGGCCAAAGCAAGGTCAACGCCATGGGCTACTGCATCGGCGGCGCCATGCTGGCCTGCGCCACCGCCATTCTCAATGCCAAAGGCGATGCCCGCGTCAACTCCGCCACCTTCCTCGCCACACTGACCGACTACGCCAACCCCGGCGAAGTCGGCATCTTCATCGATGAAGCCCAAGTCCAAAAGCTGGAACAAAAAATGGCCCAAAACGGCACCATGGACGGCCGCGACATGGCCGCCACCTGGTCGCACCTGCGCAGCACCGACCTTATTTGGAACTACGTCACCAACAACTACCTGCTGGGCAAACAACCCGCCCCGTTCGACATCCTCTACTGGAACGACGATTCCACCCGCCTGCCCGCCGCCATGCACAGCTGGTACCTGCGCAACTTCTATCTGGAAAACAACATCGGCAAACCCGGCAAACTCACCCTGCTCGGCACGCCGCTGGATATCACCAACCTCACCCAACCCCTCTACATGATGGCGGGTGCCACCGACCACATCACCCCGTGGGAAAGCTGCTATGCCCCCTTCGCCCGCATGAAGAGCCCGTCCAAACGCTTCATCCTCAGCACTTCCGGCCATGTGGCGGGGGTGGTCAACCCGCCGACGCCCGAAGGCAAACCGGTCAAAAAACAACTCCTCGCAGGCGAGGCCACCGCCCCCACCGGCAAAACATGGCAAGCTACCGCGCAAACCGTCCCCGACAGCTGGTGGCCCGACTACGCCGCATGGCTGAAACCTCTCGCGGGCGACCCCGTCAAAGCCCCCGTCAAACTTGGCAATGCCACCTACAAACCCCTGCAACCCGCCCCCGGAAACTACGTGCTGGAGCAGTAGCCGTCAGCGTTCAAAACCTGCAACCCGCCCCCGGAAACTACGTGCTGGAGCAGTAGCCGTCAGCGTTCAAAATCCGCCAGTGACTTCGGCAACGGCATACCGCGCGCGCGCATCCCTTCTGCAGTCGCTTTTCGGTAACGCCACATGGCACGGCCAGCCAACCGATACAGAATTTCTTTGTCACGGTGCCCAAACATGGAGATGGCCGTTTCAATATCCTTCTCTCCCTCACTGCCGCCATGCCGTGCCATTTCGACACATTGCGCAAGCTCTTGCCGAACCCCCAGCTGCGCGCCTTCATGAGACAGATCATCAACCAGCCGCGCCATAACTTCAGCGTAGGGAACACCTCTCTTTCCTCCGTACTGCACACGGGCGGCACGGCCACTCATCCGCACGGCCAGCATGTTGGCTTCTGCTTCGGCATCGTTGTCCAACCAGTCAAAGGTATAGGCCGACTGCTCCTTCCGCCAACGCCACACCAAACACTGGAACAATGCCATCCCTGCCTTGATTCGTTCGACATCGGCCTGAACATCCGGGCTGCGCAACTCCAACCTAAGCTTGGGCTCCCCCTCCAACGGACGAACCCGCGCCAACGGCGCAACATGCCGCTGGACCAACGCGGAAGATACTTCCATCCGACTGGTAAACGCCGAGTTGAAACTCAACGGAATCCACAAAAACGCATGCCGTGCCAACACCCCCCCAAGCTCGGCAATATCCGGGCTTCTGGCAGCATCCACCGCATTGTAATGGTGCCCATGGAATCCCGTATAAACCCCGTCTTCCAATTCCGGCACCGAGCTCCAGACAAACGGCTGAACCTTATCCCATGTAGGGTCAAGCTCGTTGGCAAAATCAAGGATATTTCCCCTAAGTTGCAAAAGGTTACGCACAACCCCCTCCGCATCGGGGTGCCCGGCAGTCTGCATCTCAAACCCATGTTCTTCGACACTGATGCGCCCCTCTGCCGTCCCATGCTTGTGGCAAAACGCCGCAAAAGTTTCAGGCTCAACCAAAAAAGGCTCCAACCGCGACGACGTAAGCCGCACTTCTTCCTCAATGCCCAAAAAGGGCGGCTCCGGCAAGCGTATCCTCGGTGGCGCAGCCATTTTGCTCATACCCGTTCAAATGGGTACGACATCCTGAAAAATCAACTCACCCAAAATGGAGGGGGGGGTAAGAGGGCGCAGCCCCCTTACGCCGCAGGCGTCATGCCCGCGCAGGCGGGTATCCACGTTACAAACCACGCCGCAGGCGTATCATCTTTCGAACATACCAACATCGAACATTCGAACATCTATTTCCTTGTCACTCCGCTATCTTCCGCAACAACACATTGTTCACGGTATGCCCCGGCTGCACCGCATCCACCCGCGCCCACACAGGCAACCCCGCCATGTACAGGTCGCCCAGCAAGTCCAATACCTTATGACGCACCGGCTCATCCTCAAAGCGCAACCCTTCGGCGTTCAGCACCGTGCCGTCATCGCCAAACACAACGGCGTTATCCAAACTTCCGCCTTTAATCAGCCCGGCCTTGCGCGCCGCCGCAACCTGACTTTCCAACACGAACGTCCGCGCAGGGGCAATCTCGGCCCGAAAGGTCGCCTCATCCACAAACCCCGCCCACCGCTGACGTCCCACCAAGGCGTGGGCAAAGTCAATCGTCACATCTGCCGTCAACCCGGCTTCATCAGCATGGGTGGCCACCGACTGCTTGTCACCGTCTTCCACGCGCGCGGCCTCTTCACCCATCTTCAACCATGTCCTCGAGGCTGCCAACGACACCCGACCTGCCCGGTCAATCGCCTCCACCCACGGCAAGGCACTGCCATCCACAATCGGCACCTCCGGCCCTTCAATCTCCACCAGCGCATTGTCCACCCCAAGCCCGTGCAACGCCGCCAACAGGTGCTCCACGGTAGAAAGCGTCACCCCGTGCCCGTTCTCCAACAACGTGCATAACGGGCTGGCCTTCACCATCTCCGGACGCAAATGAAACACCCCGTCCGCTACATCCGTCCGCACCAACGTGATGCCTTCATCGGCCATCGCGGGCTTCAGCACCACCCGCGCCTCCATGCCACTGTGCAGGCCAACCCCGGCCACCTCGACCTTGCCGGCCAATGTCTGTTGTTTAAAAACTGTATTCATGTTAAATCCTTAATCCTTAGGAAAGATAACCCCGATGTCGCAGAATACCACAGCTTTGATGGGAACAGTCAACGCCACTTTGCAAGCTTTCGCACCACCTCTGGCCACCACCTTGCCCGAGCCCGACCGCTACCTCCGCTATCTCTGGGCCTTCGCCCCCCACTTCAAACTTTCCCTCCCCGATAAAAGCATCTGGCCCATGCCGGTCTATACTTCTCACATCGCCATGCGCGAATACCGCCTCTGGCTTGCCGGCATCAAAAGCACCGGCGTAGAGATCGACCCCCAAGGCTATCCCGAAGGCGTCGAAATCGTAAATGTTCCGACAACCGATGGCATCAGCAAATACATCCTCCGAGGCCCCCGCCAACAACAAACCCGCAGCACTCTCCCGCTCCACTGGCGCGAACGCAACGACAAGAGCCTTCCTGCCAAAACCGGTAAACTTCACCTCGTCCGCACGCCCGATGCATGGCTCGCCCATCACCTTGTCTTCACCGATACACCGGCAGCCCGCTAAGCCAAAAGCGTCATTCCCGCGAGCCGAAGCGTAGCGGAGACCAATACAACGCGTAAAGCGGGAATCCAGTTCTGAATATCCGAATCCCCACCTTCGCGGGGATAACCTCTGCCAACCAAAAAAGAGCGCCCTCCGGGCGCTCTTTTTTGGGGCCATCGTTCAATTCGCCTGACGCCGCAAGAACGCAGGAATCTCCAAGTCATCCCACATCGAGGATTCCTTGCGGGTTTCTTCCTCGCGCTCGGCCTTGGCTTTGGCGGCAGTGGCAAAGTCGCGTACTTCCGCCTTGGGCTCTTCCATCATCGGCGGAGCTTCCACTTTGGCTTTCACGTTGGCAAGGCTCACTTGCGCGGCCGCCTTCTTGGCCACCGGGGCACCCAAACCGGTTGCCACCACGCTTACACGGATTTTGCCGGTCATTTCCTTCTCATACGCGGTCCCGAAGATGATGTTGGCATCCGGGTCAACCTCTTCACGGATACGGTTGGCGGCCTCGTCCACTTCATACAACGTCAGGTCTTCGCCGCCGGTCACATTGATGAGGACCCCACGGGCGCCCTGCATGGAAATCCCGTCCAGCAGCGGGCTGGAAATCGCCATTTCGGCGGCCATGATGGCACGCTGTTCGCCTTCGGCTTCACCGGTGCCCATCATCGCTTGGCCCATTTCGCTCATCACGGTTTTCACGTCGTTGAAGTCGAGGTTGATCAAACCGGTGTCCAACATCAAATCGGTCACGCCACGCACACCTTGGTACAGCACGTTATCGGCCATTTTGAAGGCTTCCTGCAAGGTGGTGCGCTCGGTGGCGATGCGGAACAGGTTTTGGTTCGGGATCACAATCACGGTGTCGGCCACCGCTTTCAATTCTTCAATGCCGGTTTCAGCCTGACGCATCCGCCGCGCACCTTCAAAGGTGAACGGCTTGGTCACCACCGCCACAGTCAAAATGCCCAATTCGCGGGCCGCCCGCGCAATCACCGGCGTGGCGCCGGTACCGGTGCCGCCACCCATGCCGCAGGTCAAAAACACCATGTGGCTGCCGCGCAAAACCTCGCAAATGTCGTCGTAGCTTTCTTCCGCCGCCGCCGCGCCCACATCGGGGTTGGCGCCTGCGCCCAAACCTTCGGTCAACTGCTTGCCAAGCTGAATCTTCACCTCGGCCGGATGCTGCATCAACACCTGCAAATCTGTGTTGGCCACCGCAAAGGTCGCGCCTTGCAGGCTGCCCGAAATCATGTTTTCCACCGCGTTGCCGCCGCCGCCGCCGCAGCCGATCACCATGATACGGGGTTGATGAACGGTTTCCTTGGCCATTTGGATTGCGAGTGACATCCTGTCCCCCTTTTCATGTTGCGGTTGGTCTGGCTGGGTGAGCCTTTCCCCAACAGTACACGCGCGCGACCACCCCCGCCAACACCTGCTGCCCGCTTTCCCCGCACTTCACCACACCATTCTGCCTAGGGGTGTGGCACAAGCGCCCCGCCCAGAGCATTGACAACAACCTCCCGCCTCCCCATATCCTTGCCATGTCATCCACGCTTCTTGCCCCCACAACCCTGCTCCTCCTCGATCTGCCGCAAGAAGGCAGCCATTTTCACGCCCTCGGCATAGTCAAACACCACCCTACCATTCCCGACGACAAGAAAGTCCGCACCACCCCACTCATTGCGCTGGAAACCCTCGGTGCCGGAACTTACACGCCCGTCACCTCCAACTGGAAGGGCGGGCAAACCACCTTTCCTCCACTCCGCATCATGGGAATCACCCGCGAAGAGCGCACCCAGCTCCTCCGCATCACAGGCAAAGCCCTTGTTGAGAGCACCATCACCGAACTCCCCGACGAAGTCTCCTCCACCATCGTCCAATTCACCTCCCAAACCGGCACCGTGTATGTGCCGGAAGAAGTCTACACCCTCTATTGCCAACTCGGCGGAGACCTCCCTTTTACCCCCGACAAATTCCGCGCCCTCCTTAAACCCAAAAGATCCTCTGAAGCCAAGTTCAATATGGGCTTTCCTAGCTTTTCTGATGAGCCCCAACAAGAAGAACTCTTTCAACGCAACCATAGAGACCAAACCATCGCAAAACCTCACAAAAACGTACCCCAACCGCCGCACGGCGCATGCCCCCGAAAGAATTACACACCTCCCCCCATTGAACCTCAACCCTCCCACGCTCCTACAATGGAACAACGGCAAAAACACACCACCAACACCGAGCCCGAACTCTCAAAAGAGCTGAAAGAGGCTATCCAAATGTTCGAGAACCTTGTGGAGGAAGCTCAAAAAGCCCCCATTTACAAAAAAAAGCCACCAACTTTATTTCTGGTTCTTTCACCGAAACATCTTATCGAACAAGCTCTCACCGCTCCCTCCGAACACCGTGATGACAACTTCAACGCAAAACTGCGCACACAAACCCGTGCTTTCCACAAAGCCGCCGATGCCATCCGCAAGGAGATCGACGCCACACCAGACAGAAAACTACCCACCAGCTTCAAAATGTACCTGAAAGACCCCGCCGACCTCTCCCTCCAACCCCAAAGAGACCTCACTCAGCAAATGAAAGCGCAACCCCGCCCAAGAAAAGAGAGTGGTATGCGTTATCGGTAAACGCCCGAAACCTCCTCCCTACACCCCAAACCGCAACATCTTCCCAAGCCCGCTCACCCATGCGCCCACTTTGCTCGGTGCTTTCACCCGGCCGGCCTGCGCCACCTGACGCGCACCGTACATCAACAGGCCCACGGCGGTGGCAAACTGTGGCGCACCGGAAAGATCGGTCAACCCCTGCACCCCCGCAGGCCGCGCCACCCGCACGCTCTTGTCCAACACCACTTCGGCAAGCTGGCGGATACCGGTCAACTGGCTGCCCCCACCGGTCAACACCACCCGCCGCCCGATGGCACCTTCAAAACCACTCTTTTCAATCGCATCCCGCACATATTCCAGCATTTCCTCGCAACGGGGCTGGATAATGCCCGCCAGTGCGCTTTTGGTGATATGCACCGCCTCGCTAGCACTGTCTTCGCCCACGCTGGGCACCTGAATGTCATCGTCACTCACAATCGTGCTGGCCATCGCACAGCCGTGTAACACTTTAATCCGCTCCGCCGCCGCCAACGGAGTGGAAAGCCCCCGTGCAATGTCGGCGGTAATGTGCTGCCCGCCCACCGGGATCACACTGGTGTGCACCAACGCCCCTTCGGCGTAAATCGCGATGTCGCAGGTGCCGCCACCAATATCCACCATCGCCACGCCCAGCTCACGCTCGTCGGGCACCAGGCAGGCCAACGCGCTGGCATAGGGCTGCACCACAATGTCCTGAACTTCCAGATTGGCCCGCTCCACACAGCGCACCACGTTCCTGATGGCGCTGGTCGCGGCGGAAATGATATGCACATCCGCCTCCAAGCGGCTGCCGGTCATGCCGCGCGGGTCACGGATATCGCTCTGGTTGTCCAGCACGTACTTGGTGGCCTGCGCATGGACAATCTGGCGGTCACCGTCAATCTGCCGCGCCCGCGCCACGTCAATCACCTTGAAGATGTCCGCGTCGGTAATGTCATGGTTGGCGTTCAGCACCACCAAGCCGTCGGTCATGTGGCTCCGCAAGTGAATCCCGCCCAAACTCACCATCACACCACTCAGTTCCACGCCCGCCATATCTTCTGCCGCGTGCACCGCCTCGCGGATGGCACTTTCGGTGCGGTCCATATCCACAATCATCCCGCGCTTCAACCCGGCACTCACGTGCTGGCCGTAGCCCAGCACATGCGGGTTGTAAAACTCATCGAGCTCGGCGATGAAACACGCCACCTTGCTGCTGCCAATATCCAACCCGGCGATGATGCGGTTGCGGCTGCGGTTCACCATGGCGGTTATCCTTGTTTCTCGGGTTGATTGGTCACGGGGGTTTGTTCCACTTCAGGCGGCAGACGCAACACCACACGGTCGGGCAGGCGCAAATCCACCTCGCCGCCGTTCAGCGTCAACACATGGCGGGCGCGCTCCAACTCGGCCAGCGTCACCAACGCCGCGCGCACGTTGTCTTCCGGCAGCATCACGGTCACGCCGCTGGTAAAACGCAAATCCCAACGCCGCTTGCCCACATGACTGGCATCCTTCAGCTGGGTTGCAAGGTTCGGCCATTCCGCCAACACGCCAAACAGCTTGGCCGCCGCCTCCGCCGCACCTTCTCCGTCCAGCAAGGGCAACGCGCCAAAATGCTCTTCAGTGTCTTGCACCACCGGCATACCGTCCTTGTTGACCACCCAAACCTCACCCTCGTCATTCAGCACCCGCGCCAACGGCACATGCTCATACACCATCACCTGCAAACCGTCCGGAAGCTTCTTTTCCACCGCCGCCAAGCGTACCCACGGCAAGGCCTCCAAACGCTCGCGCGCCGCCTGCGTATTGAAGCCCACCAACGGCTCGCCCTTTTGCACGCCGATCGCCGCCAGCAATTCGTCACGCGGCGTATAGGTCGCCCCTTCCACCACCACGCGGGTCACCTCCGCACCGGTGGCCTTGGCAACAAACTCCTGTACCGCATCCACCACCGGCGCCCTGTAAACCCAAAACACCCCCGCCGCCGCCAGCACCGCAATACCGGCAACCACCGGCACTACCTTTTTGCCAACCCACGCAAAGCGACCCCGCGTGCGGGGCAACGGTGTCGGCAAATGGGGCTGAGCAATCATCCGGCCTTCCTCGTCAATCCATCGTCTATCATCCAGCGCACCAGCGCCGCGTAATCCATGCCGGCATACCTTGCCGCGTCGGGCAGCAGGCTGGTCGGTGTCATCCCGGGCAGGGTGTTCACCTCCAAAGCCACCAAACGGTCTTGTGTTCCATCGTACCTGAAATCCACCCGACAGGCACCCCTTGCATCGACCGCCCGCGCGGCTTTCAGCGCCCCCTGTTGCACCCGCGCCGTTACAACCTCAGGTAGTTTTGCGGGGCATTCATGAACACTCCCCCCCACCGCATATTTGCTCTCAATGTCATAAAACGCCCCACGGGGTATAATCTCCACCACCGCCAAAGCCTCATCTCCCAGCACGCCCGCCGTCAATTCTTTCCCCGCCACAAACGCTTCCACCAACACGTCACCATGGGCCGCCGCAGCGTCCCGCGCCACCGGCCACCCCGCCATCCCGTCCAAAACCGATATCCCCACACTGCTCCCCGCCGTCGAGGGCTTCACCACCACCTTGCCATGCTTGGCCAACAACGCCGCCACCGCATCATCCGTCGCCCCATCCCCCCAAACAGCCTCAGCCACCTCCACCCCCGCCGCCGCCATCGCCACCCGCGCCCGTACTTTATCCATCGCCAACGCACACCCCAACAAGCCACTGCCTTGATAAGGTATCCCCAAAACATCCAATACCCCCTGCACCACCCCATCCTCTCCGGGGCACCCATGCAGACCAACAAACACAAACAAGCCCTCCTTCACCTCCGCCGCCAACCGCACCACCCAATCGCCCTCCAACTCCCATACCTCATGGACCACCCCCAACTGCGCCAATGCCCCCGCCACACCTTTGGCACTGCTGCGGCTCACCTCCGCCTCGGCACTCCGCCCCCCAGCCAACACAATCACTTTTTGGATGTCTTCAAACGCCATCCCTCATGCAAACACACAAACATCAAAGATGTCGACACTCCGTACACCTTATCGGGTCGATGTGTGTCTCCATTGAATCAGCCGCTCAAACACCGGATGATCTCCATCCAAAACATCATGGGCCAAGCCAAAATGCGGAACATCCACCCCATCAATCACCGTTATGTCATGGCTTGCCAGCATATCCATCAACTCATCATCATAGGGAGAGTCTATCCCCAACCCCATATGCTCGGCCAAATCATGGTAGTAATCATTCGTGGCTATTCTGCATGATGGGCTCACAACTTCCCCTTCCCGGTCATAAGAGCAGTGCACACCATACTCCAACTCCGGATGCACAAGCGCCAAACTACCAGCGCTTACCAGACAGCTCGCCGCACTGTAGGCACGACAAAAGCCCACCGTAACCACAACAATTCCTTTAGATTGCAAATCACGCACAAGACAAACAGTCTTATCCATAACCAAAGACTTGCCACCGTCCGAAGTAACTCCCATAACCAAAAGTTTCTTCTGATAAATTTCATCACGATTCGACGCTACAAAGCGCCGAAGTCGCCTGTAACCATCGGACAATATATCCCCATGCCAATAAAACAACGGGGCCTCACGCAAATCCCCCAAGTCTTCGCCCAAGAACGTCAGTGGTTTCATACCCGCTATATAGGCCATCAAGCAACAATATCAACCCCCGTAAACCTTACCTCCCGCTCCATCACCACCCCCAACTTGGCCTTAATCTCCGCCTCCACCCGCTTCGAGAGCCCATCCAAATCCGCCGCCGTCGCACTCTTCCCTTCGGCCAGCCCCGCATTCACGAAGAAATTGCAATGCTGCTCACTCACCTGCGCCCCCCCTTCGCGCCAGCCCCTGCACCCCGCCGCATCCACCATCCGCCATGCACTCACCACGGCGCCCCCATCATCCAGCAAACGGATACCGGGATGCGCTGCATGGTCCGGGATTTTTTCGTTTTGAGCAGGCTGAGCACCGCAAGTGTACACGTCAGTACATGCGGAGCGGAAGCCAAGCAAAACGGAAAAATCACGCCATGCAGTAGCATCCAGCACCACGTTCTTAAACCAACTTCCACTACTCGGCATATGCAACGGCTGACTGGTCCGCCGTGCGGTGTTGATCTCCCGCATCCGCTCCCGGATCGCCTCCTTGTCGCCTTCCCGCAACTTCCACAAGCCCGCCTTGTACACCCAGCCCGCCGGCAACTCCGTCCCCCGATAGCGCGGCTTCAGCTCCGCAGGCACCATCTCGCGCTCCACCCCTTGCGCATCCAACACCCACACCTTTTGCAAATCATCAAACGTCTCATGCCCGTATGCCCCCGCGTTCATCCGTAAAACACCCCCGATACTCCCCGGAATCCCCCCGAAAAACTCCAGCCCCGTCAACCCCGCATCCCGTGCCGCCCGCGCCGCCTTGCCGCTGTCCGCCCCCGCTTCGGCATAAACAAGCGAAGATAGAGAAGATGCGTCATTCCAGCGAAAGCTGGAATCCAGCTTTTCCTTAAAACCCGCACCATCCTGCTCCGTCAACACCACATCACACCCCTTGCCCACATGCACCACCAGCCCACCAATGCCCCCATCAGCCACCACCATGTTGCTACCCCGCCCCACAATCGTTAGCGGAACCCCCACAGGCTTCGCCGCCATCAACGCCGTCATTTCCTCCCAACCGGAAACCTCGGCCAACACCTCGGCACACCCGCCCACCTTGATGGTCGTAAACCCTGCCAACGGTGCATCCACCGCATACGGCACCGCCAACGGCGGCAAGCCCTCCAACCAGTCCGGACACACCCAACTCACCCCGCCACCTCCACCACAACATCCGCCGCATCCCGCGCGGCATTTGGCCGCGCCAGTTTCTTCGCCGCCGCTTCCATCGCTTCCACCCGCGTGCGGTCGGCCATCAACGCCTTCACCTGCACCAGCAGGTTGGCGGGGGTGAAATACGGTTGCTCCATCACCACCGCCGCCCCGGCCCTCTCGGCCACCTGCGCGTTGAACAGCTGATGGTTGTCGGCCAACCGGTGCGGACAATAAATCGCCGCCCGCCCCAATGTCGCCGCTTCCAACAGCGTGCCCACCCCGCTGCGACCGATCACCACATGGGCGTCCACGTATTTGCGGGGCAAATCTTCAAAGAAGGCGCGCACCTCATACCCCGCCAACCCAAGCTGCGCGTAGGCGTTCTGTACCCGCGCCACATCTTCGGCCCGCGCCTGCTGCACCACCACCACCCGCGCACGTTGGCGTGCGGTCAACATCGCCACCGCTTCGGGCACCACGTCACTCATAATCCGCGCCCCTTGGCTGCCACCAAGCACCAGCAACCTGAACGTCCCGTCCTCCTCGCGCTTCCTTTTCCGCGCCGCCAACACCTCCTTGCGCAACGGTGTCCCCACCACACGCACGCGGGCGTTGGTCTCCGGCACCGGCGTGCCCTCAAAGGTCAACAGCACCACCTTCACCCACCGCGCCAGCAGACGGTTGGCCCGCCCCAAAATCGCGTCAGCATTATGAATGACCGTCGGCACCCCGCGCATCTTGCACGCCATCATGGTGGCCACCGTGGCATAGCCGCCGGTACCGAACGCCGCCACCGGCTTATATTTGCCCACCAGCCACAACGCCTTCAGCAGCCCTGCTGCCAACTTGATCCCCGCCGCCGCCAGCCGCACCACCCCACGGTTGGCAAACGCCGCCGCCGGCAAACGCTCCACCTTGAATCCCGCCGCCTCCACCACATGCCCGAACTTCCCCCCACCCATCACGAACACGCAGGCGTAGCCTTTTTTCTTCAACTCCTCCGCCGTCGCCAAGGCAGGGAACACATGCCCCCCGCTGGCTCCCGCCGCCACAAAGATGGTTTTCTTACGCGCCATTAAAAGCTCCGCCGTTTGCGCAGCAAGGCTAACACAAACCCCATGGTCATCGCCATCGCCAAGATGGATGAACCACCATACGACATGAACGGCAACGTCATCCCCGTCGTCGGCAGCACATGCAACGCCACCCCCACGTTCACCACCACATGCAGGCAAATCAGGGTCAAAAAGCCGCCGCCCGCCAACAGGCTGAAGACGTCATCCTGTTTCAGCAAGCGGCTGAATCCCCGCACCACCAGCGTGGCGAACACCAGCATCAGCAGAATCCCCACCACAATGCCGAATTCCTCCACAATCACCGCAAACACAAAGTCGGTATGGGCATCCGGCAAAGTATGCTTCACCACGCCCTCACCGGCCCCCCGCCCCCACAAATGCCCGCTGGTAATCGCTTCATAGGCTTGGTCCACCTGATACGTGTCACTGCCCTCGGGGTTTACAAACCGCTCCAGCCGGTCGCGCACGTGGGGCAACATGGTGTAGGCGCCCACCACCACCAGCATTCCCGCCGCCACCAGCGGCGCCAGCCACAGCAACGGCAACCCCGCCATGAATACCTGCGCAAACCACACGCACCCCATCGCCAGCACCATGCCGAAATTGGGCTGCAACAGCACCGGCAACGCCACCGCCCCCATCAGCACGATGCTCGCCACATAGCCCCTGAACCGCCCGATCCGGTCATGGGCCGAAAGCAGCCACGCGGTCACGATAATCAACCCGTTTTTCATGAACTCGGTGGGCTGCACACTCTGCCCGGCAATCTCAATCCAGCGCCGTGCCCCTTTCACTTCCACCCCCACCACAAAGGTCAGCAGCGTCCCCACATACGCCAACACAAAAATCAGCAACCCCACCCGCTTGATACCGGTAGGCCTCAGCACCGTCATCGCTGCCATCACCGCCGCCGCCATTCCCAAAAAGATCCAGTGCCGCAGCGCAAAATAATACGGCCCCACCGCATACTTCTTCGCCACCGCCACACTGGCGGTACTGCCCGCCACCGCCCCGGCAATCAAAATCACCACAATCAGCAACACCGCCACGCGGTCCATCTCCCACCACCACCGCACCAACGGATGCCGACTCTGCCTGAACAAACTCATACTCGGCCTACCTCACCTTCAACGTCGCCAACCCAACCAGCGCCAAAATCACGCTCAAGATCCAAAACCGCACCACAATCGTGCTTTCCGGCCAGCCACTCTGCTCAAAGTGGTGGTGCAGCGGCGCCATCTTGAACATCCGCTTGCCCGTCAATTTGAAGCTCGCCACCTGCATCATCACGCTCACCGTTTCCAGCACAAACAAGCCGCCGATAATCGCCAGCGCAAACTCCTGCTTGATCATCACCGCCACCGCGCCCAGCAACGCCCCCACCGGTAAACTGCCCGTGTCGCCGAGGAAAATCTTCGCCGGCGGCGCATTGAACCACAAAAACCCCAACATCGCGCCACTCAACGCCGCGCAGACAATCGCCACCTCCCCCGCCCCCGGCACATGCGGAAGCGCCAGATACGCCGTAAAATCCACACGCCCCACAACGTAAGCCAAAATCGCCATGGTGGTGGAAACAATCACCGCCGGAATGCTCACCAGCCCATCCAACCCGTCGGTCAGGTTGACGGCGTTGGCGCTGCCCACAATCACCAACACGCCGAACAGCACGATGCCCGCAATCCCCGCCGCCACAATCCAACTCTTCAAAAACGGAAACACCACCAGCGTCCCCACGTCCGGCGGCGCCACGCGGATGTATGCCAGCACAAACAAACCACTCACCAACGCCCCCAACCCCAGCCGTACCCGGCCGGGCACCCCGCGTTTCCAGCGCCGCGTAATCTTGCACCAGTCATCCGCCAGCCCGATGCCGAAAAACCCCAAAAACACAAACAGCATCAGCCACACATAGCTGTTCAGCAGGTTGCACCACAACAGCGTGCTCACCACCACACTGGCCACCACCAAAACGCCCCCCATGGTCGGCGTCCCCGCCTTGGCCAGGTGCGGCAAAATGTCTTTAATGGTATCGCCACCCTTCTGCCAATTCCTGAACCGTCCAATCACCCACGGCCCCGCCACCAGCCAGATAAAAAACGCCGTCAGCATCGCCCCACCGGCCCGCACGGTAATGTACTGGAACAGGTTCAGCGCACTCCAGTACTCATGCAACGGATACAACAGGTGGTAAAACATGCCCCACTATGGCCAATTTCTCCCGCCTTGGCGAGAGCCTTCCCGCCAAAACCGCACAAAACCCCACCCCCTGTGACCAAACAGGCCCCCTACCGGTCAATCTCCCCAAACACCACATCCTGCGTGCCAATGATGGTGGTCACATCCGCCAACAAATGCCCCTTGGCCATAAAGTCCAGCCCTTGCAGGTGGGCATACCCCGGCGCCCGAATCTTCACCCGCCACGGCTTGTTGCCACCCACACTCACAAGGTAAACCCCCATCTCGCCCTTGGGCGCTTCAATCGCCGCATAGCACTCCCCTTCCGGCACATGGAACCCCTCGGTGAAGTACTTGAAGTGATGAATCAACGCCTCCATATCCGCCTTCATCTCATTGCGTTTGGGCGGAGAAATCTTGAAGTTCTGAATCTTGCACGCCTGCCCTGCAAATTCGCCTTCCAACTTGTCCAAGCACTGCTCAATCAGCAACGTGCTCTGACGCATCTCCTCCATCCGGCACAAGTAACGGTCGTAGCTGTCGCCGTTTTTGCCAACCGGCACATCAAACTGAAGCTCGCCGTAACACTCGTACGGCTGGCTTTTGCGCAAGTCCCACGGCACACCGCTGCCGCGCAGCATCGCGCCGGTAAAGCCCCAGTCTTGGGCCTGTTCCGGCGTCACCACACCAATGCCCACTGTACGCTGCTTCCAAATGCGGTTGCCGTCCAGCAAGCCTTCCAGCATCGGCAAAACGCTGGTGCGGAAGTTGCGGTTCCACTCCCGTATCTTGGCCGTCAGCCCTTCCGGCAAATCACGGTTCACCCCACCCGGGCGGAAATAGTTGGCATGCATCCGCGCGCCACTCACTTCCTCATAGAAATCAAAAGTAAACTCGCGCTCCTTAAACGCGTACAAAAACACCGCCATCGCGCCCACATCCAGCGCATGACACCCCACCCACAGCAAATGATTGGCAATCCGCGTCACTTCACTGAACAACACACGGATATACTGCGCCCGCTTGGGTATCTCAATCTCCAGCAACTTCTCCACCGCCAAGCACCACACATGCTCTTGGCACATCATGCTTACATAGTCCAAACGGTCGAAGTACGGCAGCGCTTGCACATAGGTCTTGTGCTCAATCAGCTTCTCCGTCCCCCGATGCAACAACCCGATATGCGGATCAGCCTTGGTCACCACCTCGCCATCCATCTCCAGCACCAACCGCAACACACCGTGGGCGCTGGGGTGCTGCGGCCCAAAGTTCAACGTAAACGGCTGGTCGGCCGCAGGCTGCATCACCGTGGCAGTGGTCTGCATCATTCCTCCACCTCCTTATATTTATCCGGAAACTGCCGATGATACGCCTCGCTCTCGCTCCCTGCCTTCACCGTCACCGTTTCGCTGAACACCCCCAGCCCGTAACCCCCCAATTTGTCGAAGCGCGCCTGCTTCACCTCCTGCACCTTATCCATGCCAATCTCACCGGCCAGCGCCAGCGCTTCCACCACTTCCAGCACATCGGCCAACTCTTTGGCCAATTCATCCTTGTCATCAGCCAACGCTGCCTCGGTGGCTTCTTCCATCAACTTGCCCCGCAACTGATGCACCAACTCGGCAGGGCTTAACCGCCGCTGCTGCACCGTGCAGCCATCAGCCTCCAGCATCTCCACCCGCTTGTCGCGCACCAACTGCTGCGTCATGAATGTCGTCATCACTTAAACTCCCCTCCATCAAACACATTGTCGGTTTCCGCCAAACCGGCATTCCCCGTCATCGCCTCCCACGGGCTTTGCTTGTCGAACCTACGCAACTCCTGCGGCAAGTCCACCGGCTTGTAGGCCACCCGCGCTTCATCGGCATCGTAGTACACTTCCACGTGGCCACTCAGCGGAAAATCCTTCCGCAGCGGATGCCCCTCAAAGCCATAATCGGTCAACAACCGCCGCAAATCGGGGTGACCGTCAAAACGGATACCAAACATGTCCCACACTTCGCGCTCATACCAGTTGGCGGCACTGAACACCGCCACCGCACTGGGCACCGTATCCCCGTCAGCCACCGCCACCTTCACCCGCACCCGCAGGTTTTTCAGCGTCGAGAGCAAGTGATACACCACCTCAAAACGCGGCGCGCCATCCACCACCCGCCCCAGCCAGTCCACGGCGGTCAAATCCACCAGCATTTTAAATTGATACACCGCATCATCGCGCAACGCCTTCAACACGGCCAGAACGTCGCCCTTGTGCACCACCAGCGTCAACTCGCGCCCCACCAAACGGCTTTCCACCATCTGGTCGGCCAACTTGGCATCCACATGCGCCCGCAACGCCTCCAATGCGGCCATGTTCAAATGCGTATCAATGTGCGGGGCCGTACTCATGATGCGTCACACTTCGCCGCCAGCGGTTCACATTCGCGCTTGCAGTAGCCGCGCTTGAAATTGCTCACACACCCCTCGCGCGGACACACCGCCTTCACGTCGCCACTTTCATTGTCCACATACAACCAGCGGCCCTTGTACAGCGGGTCTTTCCCGCACGAGACACGCGAGAAATCCCCGCATTTCGCCAACACCTGACATTCCCCGTTCATCTCGTCAAACGGTCCGTGGTCATGGCCGTCATGGGCCAAGGCGCCATCCGTCGCCAGCAACAAAACAAAAGCCAACAAAAACTTTTTCATACCACCTCCCCGTTCCCATCAACATGCATCTCATCCGCACTGTACGGACGCGCCGCCCCCGCCTTGTAAGCATACGGCACGGTCTGGTCTTGCCGCACAAACAGCTTTTGCCGCTTGATCTTCTTCTGCAATTGCAAAATGCCATACACCAACGCCTCGGCGGTCGGCGGGCACCCCGGCACATAAATATCCACCGGCACAATCCGGTCGCAACCACGCACCACGGCGTAACTGTAATGGTAATACCCGCCACCGTTGGCGCAACTGCCCATGCTGATGACATACCGCGGCTCGGGCATCTGGTCATACAGCTTGCGCAAGGCAGGCGCCATCTTGTTGGTCAACGTCCCCGCCACAATCATCACATCGCTTTGCCTCGGGCTTGGCCGGGGCATGGTGCCAAATCTGTCCAAATCGTAACGGCTGGCGTAACTGTGCATCATCTCCACCGCACAGCAGGCCAAGCCAAAGGTCATCGGCCACAAACTCCCGGCCCGCCCCCAATTCACCAACGCCTCCACACTTGTCAGCAAAAACCCGTCCTCCCGCAACCGCTCCTGCAGATGCGCCTCACCTTCCTGCACAATCGCCTTGGGGTCTTGATTCATAAAGCTAGCGACCATGCTCTACCACTTTCTCCTTTGGAAGAACCAAGTACATCATCGTCCCACCAATATGATCTTCCGCCGCTTTTTGAAAACCAAACTTCTCATACAACCGGCTTTTTCCAGGAAACGTTCCCAACAAAACAGTCGTTTTATCACCATCCATACTCTTACGGATTTTGTCCAAAGATGCTTCCACCATCTCCGCACCAATTCCATTTCCTTGAAGACTATCCTCAACACGCACCCAACTAATCCCCCAAGTATTGGGTTGAAACAATTCTTCTGTAACACAAGCCGAAGCAACCAAAATGCCTTCTTTTTCCGCTATAAGAAATTGTGGCTGAACATCCCCTCTAGCCTCAAACAATCGTAAGTATTTATCTGCCAATGCGGTATAAGCACCATTATCCCAAGCATACAAAAACGCCCTCAACGCAGGAATATCTTCAAGGGTTGCAGGGCGAATGCCTACTCCCATTCCAAAGCCCCCTTCTTCCACTCATAAACGAATCCGATGGTCAAAACCCCCAAAAACACCATCATACTCACAAACCCCACCCACCCAAACTGCTCCAACGCCATCGCCCACGGGAACAAAAACGCCACCTCCAAATCGAACACGATGAACAGAATCGCCACCAGATAAAACCGCACGTCAAACGTCCGCCGCGCGGTGTCGAAGGCTTCAAACCCGCACTCGTAGGCACTGGTTTTCACCTTGTCGCGCTTGAAGGTCGCCAGCAACCACGGCCCTACCAACATCGCCACGGCAATGCCCACCGCCAGCGCGGCAAACACCAAAACCGGAAAATACGAGACCATCGGTTGTTATCTCTTTTGTCCCGTCCACCCTACCCTCACCCACGCCCCCACGCAAGCCGCACACGCATTCCCCCTGCCCACCCCGCAGGCGCCCCGACGGCGAAGCCGTCATGCCCGCGCAGGCGGGTATCCACGTTACAAATCAGGCCGCAGGCCTTCCATTTTTCGAACATACCAACATCGAACATTCGAGCAATCGTTCTACTTACTTTTCTCCACACAAAACTCGATAATCTTCCCCGCCACATTCACGCCAGTGGCCCGTTCCACCTCCGCCACCGTCGGCGCCCGCGCCAACTCCAGCAGCAGGGATGGAAACCCCTGCCGCCGCAACAAACTCACCGCCGCATACGGCGCGCTGTACACCCGCGCCGCCGCCACCGCCAACTTGGCCTCTTCATCCGTCAAGGTTACCGGCACCGCACGCGCATTGCCGTCTTCCTTGGGCCACATGAAGCCTGGCGGCGCCACCCGTTCAATCGCCGCCACCACCTCGCCGCCCACCACATAGGCCCGGATGTCCGTCCCCGTCGGCGCCAATACCTCCTGCACCAAAAACGGATGCCCACTGTTCCCCAAGGCTTCGGCCAACTGCATCGCTTCACCGGTGTGGTTGGCCACAAACACCCGCCGCCCCTGCGCCCCCTTGCGCACACGGAACAAACACGGAAACGGCAACTCGCCCAATACAATCGCCAACTGGTTGGCACTGTTGAACACCCATGTGCGCGGCGTGGCAATCTCGGCGCGGGCAAACAACCGCGTCATCGTCACGGTGTCGCCCATCGGCACCCGCTGCGGCGGCAACACATGAATCCCCTGACTCCGCAAGGTTTCCACGATATTCCAGGTATGGTCATCATCCCACCGCAACGCGTAATGCACCAAATCATAATGGGGGAATTCCTGCCCCCGCCACATCACCGGCGCCGCCCCCTGCCCGAACTGCAAGGTCACCTCCTCCGGATTGACAATATCAAACGCATGCCCGCGCGCATTGGCTTCCTCCACCAACCGCCGCACGAAGTTGCTCTGCCCGTGCTGCGAATGAAACCGCGTCAGCAAACAAAACCGCATCGTCAGGCTCCTTTTTTTGTCCGGCTGCGCGCCAGCTTGCTTTTGCGCGTATGCGGCTTGGCGGGCTTACCTGTTTTCGGCGCAACCTTGCGCACGGCTTTGGCTTTCTTCACCACACCGCCCGTCCATGAAGGGTCGGCCAACTGCATCATGCGGCTGGCAGTCCGCCGGAATGCTTCCGCCGCATCCCCTGCCACACACAACACTTGCGGTGCGGCAGCGGCACCCACCACCAAACGCTTCTTGTGCTCGTACAAAATATCCACCAGCGCTACCAGCCGCAATGCCGCATTGGCATCGGCAGGGCCCAACACCGGAACCCCCTCCAGCACCAGCGTATCGCACACTTTGACCAACGCCATGTAGTCACCGGCATCGTAGTTCTGTTCACACAAACCGGCGAAACTGAACCAACACGCACGCCCCTGCTGTCGCTTGGCATGAAACTGCGGCGGCAGCACCGGTGCCATGCCGTTGCCGAAGTGCGCAAACAACGCCTCCAACTGCGGCGCGGCGGGCAAGTCCACGTCTTCCAACACATACAGCTCGGGCAAGCCCTTGGGACGCACACGGTAGTCACGCCCTTCGCCAATTGCCAGCGACTCCAAATGCTTCTCCATCAACCGGATAAACGGCACAAACCGGTCGCGGTTGATGCCCCCCTGAAACAATTCTTCCATCGGCCAGTTGCTGGTGGCCACCACCACGATGCCCTGCGCGAACATCGCCGCAAACAAGCGGCCCAACAGCATCGCATCGGCAATGTTGGTCACGTAGAATTCGTCAAAGCACAGCAGCATGGCTTCTTCCGCCACCTGCGCCGCCACCAGTTGCATCAGGTCTTGGCCGGGCTTCACTTTGGTGGCGTGCATGCGGGCATGAACCTCCTGCATGAAGGCATGGAAATGCACCCGCCGCTTCGGTACCGTTACCGCCTCGTAAAACAGGTCCATCAACATGCTTTTGCCGCGCCCCACCGGCCCGTAAAAGTACACCCCCTTGGGTGGCGTGGCAGTGTCGCTGGCCGCAAGCGCATGGGCAAGGTTTCCCAGCCGCACCACCGCCGCCGCTTGGGCGGCATCGGCCACCCAACCGTGCGCGGCCAACTGCTGTTGGTACAGGCTCAACAGGGAAGGAAGGGGGGCTGGCTTCATGCGCGGCAAAGCAGTCATGTTCCTTTTGGCTTTCTTACGTCTTGCACGGTTATCCCGCATTCTACGGTGACTGGCCATAGCCATGGGCAACAATTTATGTAACCCTATGGCAAACGCGCCGCGAAGAATCCACCCAGCCAAGGAGCCCGCCATGCCTTCCCCCACCACCCTCATTCCCGGATTGCAAGGTCTCATCCCCGCCATTCCCGCCCTGCCGGATGCTGCCAGCATCACCCAAAAGGCCGAGGCCGCCGTCCCTGCCCTGTCATACCTTCCCGACGATTTCCTTGCCAACCTCATGGCCACCGGCGTCAACATCACCATCGCCCTCACCATCATGGTGGTGGGCTGGCTGGCCGCCCAGTGGCTCAGCCACCGCGCGGTCTCCAGCCTTGGCCGCATCGGCGAGACCGCCGCCAGCTTCATCGCCAGCACCATGCGCTTCGTGGTCATCACGGTGGCCTTCGTGGTGGCCATCATCCAGCTGGGCGTGCCCGCGCAAACACTGGTCACCATCATGGGTGCCATGGTGGTGGCACTGGGGCTGGGCCTCAAAGACACTCTCACCAACGTCGCCGCCGGCATCATGCTGCTGGTCAACCGCCCGTTCGATGTGGGTGACTATGTGGAAATCGACAACCTCGCCGGCACCGTCAAACGCATCAACCTGTTTCAGACAGAACTCAACACCTACAAGAACATCCGCATCTTCATGCCCAACCAAAAGGTGTGGGATAACGCGGTGCAAAACTTCAGCCACAACCGCCAACGCATGGTCGAGGTCACCGTAGGTCTCGATTACAGCCACAAACCCTCGGTGTGCCGCGAAGCCATCGCCGCCGCCATCACCAAGCACCCGGCGGTGCTGGCCGATCCCGCCCCCTTCATCGGACTTGTCGAACTTGCCGACAGCGCGGTCAACTTCACCGTGCGCGTGTGGGTGAAAACACCGGACTGGTCACAGGTACGCTACGGCCTGTTGGATTACATCAAGGACGAATGCGAGGCCCGCGGCCTTTCCATCCCCTTCCCGCAACGGGTGGTGCGCATGGTCAAGGAAGGTGGCAGCGACAAGGCAGCTCCCAAAGGCAAGCCCGCCAAAACCACTGCCAAGGCCAAACGTTTGGCCAAACCGTCCACCCAACGCAGCAACGTGCAAACAGAAGGCTAACTCCATGCACCGCCACCTCCTTACCTTTGCTTTGGCTTTGGCGACCCTCTCCGCATGGGCCGAGGCGCCCTTCACCGTGGTCGAGGTCTTCACCAGCAAATACTGCCCAAGCTGTCCGGCGGCCGAGAGCTACCTGCGCAAGGAAGCGCTTGAAAACCCAAACCTTCTGGTGGTGCTGGAAAACGTCGACTACTGGAACGGCCCCGGCCGCATCGACCCCGATTCCAACCCGGATTTCACCCAACGCCAGTATGATTATTCCAACCTGCTGGCCGACCGGCCCGGCAAGGTCTTCACCCCGCAACCCGTCCTCAACGGCCGCGTGGTGGCCGACCCGCCGCTGTGGCTCAGCTGGAGCGGCGCGCTGAAGAAAGCACCTGCCATCCCCACCACTTTGCAGGCCAGCGCCACCGCCAAGGGCGGGCTCATCGTCAGCCTCGCTTCCAAACCAAAGGATGCCGAACTCACCGTCATCGGCCTTACCCCCATCGAGGGCACCAAACTGTGGCGCGCCAAAGGCGTCAAGCAATTCCCCGTCACCGGCACCACCGTCAGCCTCGATAGCGCCCGCCTCCCCGCCGGCACCGATGCCCTCATCCTGCTGCAAGAGGCCGGCCCCGCCGGCATCCTCGCCGCCACCCGCCTCTCCCGCACCCCGTAAATCATTTCAAATCAAGTAGATGGACAAGGACTTGACGAAACCCCGCACCGCCCCATCTCTCATATATGAGCGAAATCGCCTACAACCCGCCTGCGTTAGATACCACCGCCATCACCGGCCGCTTGGCCCATTGCGCCAAGGTGATGGGCGGAAAGCGCGCCTTGGCCAAGGCTGCCGGGCTCTCTGAAGCCCAACTGTTCCGGTACCTCAACGGAGCATCCGATATGGCGGTCAGCCGGCTCACCGCCATCGCCGAGGCCGCCAAGGTCTCGCCCGGCTGGCTGCTGACCGGTGAAGACGTCCTTCCCCCACCCCCACGGCCTGATTTCCACCCCGCCACCATGGCCCAGGTGGTGCAAACGCTGGAAGAGTACCTGCTGGAGTACCCCATCAAGTTCACCCCCAAACAAAAGGGGCAGATGTTCGCACTGGTGTACGATGCGATCCGGCATGATGAGCATCATTTCAATATTGCGCCCAGTTGGAACCGTGAGAAGGCCTTCCAGTTTCTGGATTTTATGGCAGCGCTTAAAGCCAACAACGACATTGAAAACTATCATGCAGTATTTGAGCATGCTGAAGTTTTGAAACGCCCGTTCTCGCCGGAACAGGCCTTGAATTTTGAGCGTTTGGTCAATACCGGAAATCAGGGGGTCTATAACGGTATCAGTGGTAAAATGTACCTCGAGCGTATGGGACACGCCATCCCTCCGGAACGTTTGCAGGAAATGCTCGGGCTTCTCCAACTGGTTAACAAGGGTGACGTCAACAAACCGATTCATTGGCTTGATCTAGGATGTGGAAAAGGTTTGCATATGCTTGCATTGGCCAAGTATGCGAGGAATGTAAACCTGTTCGGACTTGATGCTTCTTCGTTGTCTGCGGCCGAAATTGAACCGCTTATTGCCAGAAGCCGGCTGGAAAATGCACGTTTTGACTTGGGTAACCTTACAAGCCTGCCCTACCCTGACAGTAGCATGGACGTGGTGTATGCCTCGTACAGTCTGAATTTTGTCCCATATATCCCGAGTGCGAACGTCGGCATGAAGCTTGCTATACAGGAGATTGTCCGCGTTCTTAAAACCAATGGCATTTGCCACATCCGTACGTCCCATGGTCAGGGGCGCAGTTGGCTGCTGTTTCGGCAATATCTTGATGAGATTCAAATTCGCGAGCTTCTCCAGAAAGAAGGGCTGGGTATTATCTCTCACCGTTATACGACAAAATTTGGGGTTGTTAAGGGTGATTTCGACGAAAAGGACTACATTTCCAACATGCGCGATAGTGTTCACAGCATTACCGTGCGCAAGCTTCCCTGAAGGTGGAAAACACCCCATGAAAAAGCGCCACTTTATGGCGCCTTTTTATGAGATGTAGGATAAGGCTTAACCTTTACCACAATCTGCCGCAACCATGAGCCCTGCAGGAACATCAACTGCATATAGGTTCATACCAAATTCGCTCTGGTATTTTTCAACAGTGACAACATTAAACAGACTACTGCATTCTTCCGACTCACCTTCGCCATCAGCGGGTTCGTGGTGCAGATACTCCCCGAACAGGAACTCGCAGTCGGCCATGTACTGGCGGGTAAAGGTGATGTGGGCATGCCACACATGATCCACCAGCACCGGCGGTACCATCGGCTTGCCGTACTTGCCCACCAGCACGAGGAACTTGCGGTAGAGGTCTTCCGCACGCACCAGCATCTCGGCGGGCATGCCGGTGTCTTCCTGCACGTGTTGCATCACGCGGGTGAGGTCGATTTTGGCTACCCGTTGTTCCAGGCTCATGTCGCTGCCGTATGTCATATCTGAGAGTCTCCTTTGGTTGTTTCTCAACAATGTGAGAGTCGTATAACCCATGTCTAAATTGTATGCAATAGGTATTCACAAAAAAGTTTCATTTTTCTATCATCCGCGCAAAACACTGAAAATAAACTGGAAAACATCATACAAAACCCTCACAACATGCTTACCCACAGCAAAAGGAGGGAACACACCATGACCCACAACCCCGGAATCGGCCGCCTCATCGTCGTACTGGACGAGAGCATGAACAGCCAAAGCATCACCGCCTTCGGCAAACTGGCGCGCAGCTGGCCGTCCAACCCGCCGCTCACCGTCATTGCCGGTACCCGGGCCCGCGTGGTCAAGGGCTTCGGCCAACGCTGGGAGACGCTGTTCTACAACCCCAACGAGTTCGTGCCGCTGCCGCGCCTGATGGGCATGCTGCCATGGAGCGAGATCTGGATCATCAAAGACGGTCTGGTGTGGGCGCTGCGCGACGGCCGCATGATCGCCACCGGCACCAGCCCGCACCATACGGCGCCCACGCCGCAACCGGTGGTGCGTAGCCTCAGCGCCGCCCGCGCCCTCCGCACCATCGAGGACTACGCCATGGGTAGCCGCTAAAGCGCCCCGGAGGGGAAGCGAGGGGAAGGAAATCCTCTTCTCCCCCTTGTCGTCCCGACTCCCAATCGGAGTCGGGCGCCGGCTCCGGTCGGGACGGCACATCAGGCCGAGGGCCTTCCATTACGGCGAAGCCGTCAGACGCGGAACATCCCTACAACCCCCCAACGCGCAAAACCACCCCCGCCGCCGCTTCCACCGGGTCGGCATCGGTTGCCAGCTTGCCCGCCACCTTCTCCAACAAATCCAACTGATGCCGCCGGCACCCCGCATCCACCAACAGCGGATACACCGCCCGCGCCAGATTGGCCTCGGTGGCCCCTTCCTGCACATATTCGGGGTACACGCACGCATCCAACACCAAATTGGGCGGAGAAATGAACTTCACCTTCACCAACCGCCGCACAACCGCCGCCGTCAGCCAGTGCATGCGGTAGGCCACCACGGCGGGCACCCCCAACAATGCCAACTCCAAATTGTTTGTCCCGCTCTTGGTCAACGCCGCCGTACACCCCGCCAGCGCCCCATGACGCCCCTCGCCCACCACCGCCTCCAAGCCATCATCCCAGCCCAAAGGCTTCAGCCGCGCCAACGTCTCTTCGCTTTCCACCGCCACCAGCCCCGTCAACTGCGGCACCAATTTTTTCAACCGCACAAACGTCGCCAAAAACAACGGCCAATGGTGCCCCAACTCCGCCTGCCGACTCCCCGGCAGCAACGCCAACGTCAACCCCTTGTGCTTGGGCTTGGCCACGCCCGCCATCCGCTTCACCACCGGGTGCCCGATATACGTCGCCGCCAACCCATGCCTGTTAAAAAAGTCCGCCTCAAACGGAAACACACACAGCACATGCGCCAATATCTTCTTGAGCTTGTGCACCCGCCCCTGCCGCCACGCCCATACCTTGGGCGCTGCGTACTGCACCACGGGGATGCCCAACGGCGCCAGCCGCGCCGCCAACCGCGCCGAGAACTCTTGGTTGTCAATCGTCACACATACCGCAGGCTTGTGCTCCTTGGCCCATGCTTCCACCTTGTCCAGCAACCGCTTCAACCGTGGAATCGCCCCCACCACTTCCACCAATCCCATGCCGGGAAACTGCTCAATCCCGCCAAGCAACGCCACCCCCGCCTTGGCCATCGCCGGCCCGCCAATCCCTGCAAACTGCAACCCTTTGCGCTTTTTCTTCAACGCCACCACCAACTCCGCCCCCAGCATATCGCCGGAAACTTCCCCGGCACAAAGAAGAATACTACCTACCTTCATCTACCAAAGTCTTTCCCATAACCACGTGGGGGATCCCAACTTCTGTGAACTCATCGCTCTGTATAGAATAACCAGATTTAAGGTAAAACGGCACTGCGACCTTGCGAGCGTGCATCACCATTTTTGCTCCCCCCTGCTCCAAGACATAATCCTCTGCAAACGCAAGAATATCCCGTCCAATCCCTCTACCTTGCTGGCTCGGACATACAAACATTTGCCTTAATTTGAAGAAACTCCCCCCCCTAACCAAAACGCAACCCCCGAGAATACTTTCACTCTCAACAAAAGCCAGATGAACCTGTTTGTCCTCACCCTCCAAGTCCTCTTTAGAGAAGTCGCCAAAGCCTAGCGGCTTTCTCAAAATGTCGAAACGCTTCTCCAGCATTTGTGAATAAAGTTCAGAGCCAAAACCAACAATTACACGGTTCAACATCTCACACCCCAACCCCCACAACCCCATGTCCATCCGCCACCGCTACCACCTTCTCGCCATCCACCACCAGTGTCTTGCCCGCCTGTACCGCCACACCCTTGTAGCCATGCAGTGCCAGCAACTCCACCGTGGCGGGGCCGATGGTCGGTAAATCGGCCAAGTCGGTCTGACTCGGCTTGGCGGCCTTGATCAACCATCCGGCCCGCTCCTGCTTGCCCAGCGGCCCCCGAAGCGCCGCACAGCGCGCAATCAACCCGTCGGTGCCTTCCACCGCTTCCACGCCCAGCACCGTGCCTCTGTGCACCACCACGGCCTGGCCGATATCCAGCCCGCCCATCGCTCGCAACACCTCCATGCCCAACGCGATATCCGCCTTGTCCGCCTCGCTGGGGGCATACTTGCCCCACACGCCGTCCTTGGCCGCCAACGCGGGTAGCAAGTCTGTCACCGGCAACACCGTAAACCCTTCATCGGCCAGAAACCCCGCCACCCCGCGCAACAACGCATCATCATGAAAGCCCTTCACCCGTGCCAGCAACTGCACCCCTTTCACATCGGGCCGCAGCCGGAACAAACTGGGTTTATGCAACGCCCCCGCCATCACCACATGGCTCACCTTGTGGGCCTTCAGGTGCGCCAAAATCTTCCCCACCGCCGCAATGTTGAAACTGGCTTGCCCCGCCACCCCCTCCGGCAACCCGCGCGGCGCCGCCTGCCCATCAAACGTCACCACCTGCACCTCAAACCCTTGGGCCAACGCCGCCCCCGCCACCAACGCGGGCAAACTCCCCCCTCCGGCCAGAATGGCCAGCACCGGCGTATCGTTAGTCGGCATCTTCAAACCCCGTCACCCCCCGCGTACTCGCCAACACAAAGTCAGCCAGCCGCTTCACTTCGGGCACGTCATTGTCGGCAAGGCTTTTGGCCCGCTCAACCAGCGGCCCCCCCTTGTCGGCAAACAGAAAGTCAAACGCCTCGTCCAACGCCCCAATCAGGCTGCGCTCGGCCCCTTTGCGCCGCAACCCCACCAAGTTGAGCCCGCGCAACACCGCGCGCTCGCCCGCCACATTGGCGTAGGGCGGCACGTCATGGTCCACCGCACTGGCACCGCCCACAATCGCGCCGGTGCCCACCCGCACGCGCTGATGAATCCCCGAAAGCCCGCCAATCACCACACCGTCTTCCACCACCACATGTCCGGCCAACTGTACGTAATTGGCGAAAATGCAGTCATCACCCACCACACAGTCATGGGCCACGTGGCTGCCCGCCATCAGCAGGTTGCGGCTACCGATGCGCGTTTCCCCCTTGTCCGCCGCCGTACCAATGTGCACCGTCACATATTCGCGGATATCATTGTCATCGCCCACCACCAGTGCCGCCTCTTCGCCCTTGTATTTGCGGTCGGGGCTGGGTTGGCCGAGGCTGGCAAAGGGGTACACCACGTTCCGCGCCCCCAGCGTCGTCTTGCCCGCCACCACCACATGGCTCACCAACCGCGTGCCGTCTCCCAGCACCACATCCTTGCCGACGGTACAAAACGGACCAACCTCCACGCCCTCACCCAGCCGTGCCCCATCTTCCACAATCGCCGTGTCATGCACCTTGGCACTCATGCGGCATTCTCCTTCAACACCAATTTCGCGGTAAACGTGGCTTCCACCGCCACATCATCGCCCAAGTATCCAACCCCCTTGAACTTGTAAATCGTCCCCTTGCGGTTTACCTGTTCCACCTCCTGACGCAACGTCGCTCCCGGCAACACCGGCAGCCTGAACCGCGCATCCTCGACGCCCATGAAGTAAAACAGCGTTTCATCGGCCTTTTTGTCCAAACTGACGTTCACCAATATCCCCGCCGCCTGCGCCAAACTTTCCACCGCCAACATCCCCGGCAAAATCGGATACCCCTCAAAATGCCCCCTAAACACCGGGTCTTCCGCCGCAAAATGCCGCTCGGCCACCAGCGTTTCGTCGGGCACATAATCCAGAACCCTGTCCACCAGCAACATCGGCGCCCGATGCGGCAACCGCTCCATAATCTCGGCAAGGTTCAAGACGTTCATCATCACTCCGGCAGTCGATAGTTGCTACGAACTCTGTAAAACTGGGCTCTTTCAGGGTCGTACTTATCCATGATCGCATCCACGACGCCATCATACATCAATTCCTTTGTGGCCGTATTAAGAAGCCCCAAAAGATCATGTTCTCCCTTGGCTACCGAGGCATTGATCTCAATAACCCGCATGGGCTGCTTCAAATATTTAATTTTTCCTGGGTTCGCCTTCATATAAGCCATACCAGAACCGATATCGTTGAAAACAACATCTGCTTTGCCACTGGCAACCTGCTCAAAGTAAACATCAAGCATTTGCTGGGAAAGAGGGATAAGTTGGGATTTCGGAAACCTCCGTTCCCTAATAAGGTTTGCAGATTCCCCATCAATCAGGGCGATTCTGACGTCCTCAGAATTCATCCGAGAGATGTCGGCATCAAAACGCGTATCATCAGCCCGCACCCAAGCCACCACCGGAAAGAACCCGATAGGGTCAGTATATTCAGCCATTTTTCCACGCAAGGCATTTGACCAGCCACCACTGCACTCCGCATCATAACGCCCATTTTTCATATCTTCCAAATAGGTCGCCAAATTGATTTCTGTCGACCACTCAATTTTCAACCCCGTAGCTTTTCCAACTTCCTCAAAATAATCAGGAACAATCCCCGTAAGCTCCCCCGTCTTGGGGTCTTGAATAACAGAAGGAGGCCAAGCCAAATACCCGCACCGCAACACCCCCGTCCGCATCACCCGTTCATAGGCGGTTTCCTTGTGCGGGGCGGCAACGCCCTGCGCCCCTTGCCCCGTCCACATGCCCACGGCAAACGCCACCACGGCTGCCACCAACGCCGCCACAAGAATTGTCCGCATATCTTTGCCTTTCATGGGTTCACATCACGCAAAAGCCTACGCCTCGCCTGCCCCGCTGTCACCGCCGTTTGCCGCCTTTTTGCCCTTCTTCGCCATCCGCGCCAACAAGGCCACCTTGCGCCGCCACTCCATAATCGGCTCGGCCGGAAGCCCCGCCACCACCGCCCCCACCGCGTCAATGCTCTTGGTGACACCACTGCGCGCCGCCACCATCACGCGGTCGGCCAGCGTAATATGCCCGGCCACGCCCACCTGCCCGCCAATCAGCGTGAATTCCCCCAGCGTGCTGCTGCCCGCCAAGCCGGTTTGCGCCACAATGCGGCTGCCACGGCCAATCCGCACGTTGTGGCCCACCTGCACTTGGTTATCAATTTTCACCATATCGCCAATCACCGTATCGCCCAGCGCCCCGCAATCAATCGTGCTGTTGGCGCCAATTTCCACGTCATCACCCACCACAACACCGCCCACTTGCGGCACCTTCACCAATGCCTGCCCGTCCACCGCAAAACCGAAGCCATCCTGACCCATCCGCACCCCGCCATGCACCACGCAGCGCGCCCCCATGCGGGTTTTCAGCAAACTGCAGTGCGGCCCGATACGGCAATCCTCACCCACCACAACACCTTCCCCCACCACCGTGTGCGCGCCAATGTGCGCCCGCGCCCCCACTTGTGCCCCCGCATATACCACCGCCCCCGGCTCAATCCGCGCCGTCGGGTCAACCTCCGCCTTGTCCGAAACCACCGCCTGCGCCGAAACCCCCGCCACCACCGGCGCCACCGGATGCAACAACGCCAACGCCCGCGCCATCATCACATAAGGGTTGGCACACACCAGCGCCACCGAGCCCTCCGGCACCAACGCGGCTTCAGCTTCCCGCAGCAACACCGCCCCGGCCTTGGTCTCTTGCAACGCCTTTTTATACGCCGGATTTTCCAAAAAACTCAGACTATCCACCCCCGCCTCGCCCAACGGCTTCACCGCCGAAATCACCCGCCCACCATGCAAAGCCGGGGCATCAAGCCCCAGCTTCCCACACAAGTCGGCCAGCGTCAGTGGCATTACTTGTCCAAAACCGCGTTCGATTGCGCCACCACTTCCTTGGTGATGTCGGCCACGCCGTCATTGCTGTAAATCACCAGCGCCTTGGGCAATACCATGTCGTAGCCGCGCTCTTTGGCGATTTTTTCTACCACACCCTTCACCGCCGTCTCAATCTGGCGACGCAGGTCAAGCTGCTCCTTGTCCAAATTGACGCGGATGGCATCCACCTTGCTGTTCAATGCCGCAATATCTTTCTGGAAGGCCTGTTCTTCCGCCGCGAATTTGTCAGGGGCCATCACCTTTTGCTGTTCCATCAGCTTCTTTTTCTTTTCCACCAGCGGCGCTTCCAGCTTTTCCACTTCGGTCAACGCCTTGGCGCGGCTGGCCTTGATACGGTCCATCGCGCGCTTGGCCGCATTGGTGCTGTTCACCGCCTGCTGGCTGTCCAGCACCGCCACCTTCATATCCGCCGCAAACGCAGGCTGCACCGCCCATGCCGCAAACGCCATCATGGCTGCCAGAAACACCGTCTTTTTCATAAGGACTTCCCCCCTCTTGCTTTTGTTCTTCCCCTCACGGAAACACCCCGCAACCCTACTCCGCCGCCACGCATTTGGCTAGGCCCTGCCATAAATTATGCCAAAACCTTGCACGCTTCCATCAGCCCCTAGAAAGAACTGCCCACCGAGAAGTTGAACATCTGGGTGCGGTCTTCGCTGGCCTTCACCACCGGCATCGCCAGCGAGAGCTTCAGCGGCCCGATCGGGCTGCGCCAGAAAATCCCGGCCCCCACGCTCATGCGGTAAAGGTCGGCATCAATCACGCCGGATGTGGCGCCCTCAAAGCTTTTCACAATCCCGCCGTCGTTGAACACCAAACCTTTCACGCCCAAGTCGTCCATGGCACTGCCCAGCGGAAAACTCAGCTCCAGATTGTGGCCGACCATGTATTTCCCGCCCAGCGCATCGCCGGTCACCCGGTCGCGGGGGCCAATCCCGTTATACTCAAACCCGCGCAACGCTTGGTTGCTGATGGCATAATGGTCGTACACCGGCAAATCCTGGCCGAAGTCGTAAATCGCCCCGGCACGCCCGGCGGCACTAAACACCAGGTCGTCCCACACCTCGTGGTGCCACGAGACATTGGCCAGTCCTTTCAGGTAATTCACATCGCTGCCCAGCCCGCTGTAATCGGCGGTCAACGCCACGCGGCTGCCGCGTGTCGGGGTCAGGTAGCTGTCACGGTTGTCAAACGCCCACGTATTGCTCAGGGTCGCACTGCTGCGCTTGCCCTGCTCACGGCGGATAAACTGGCTGGCCGCACTGCCCACGTTCTCGATCTTGGTCTCCTTGAAGCCCAAACCGATGGTATTCTTGGTAAACTCCGACATCGGGAAGCCCAGCCGCAGCCCACCGCCGGTGCTCGCCACGTCATAACTCGATTCACTCTGGTAGTCGGTCTGCTGGTTGAACAAATCAACCCCGGCCGCCAACTCCTGCCCCATGAAGTACGGCTCGGTAAACGACAGGTTATAATCCTGCTTGCGTTGCGACACCGCAAACTTCACCGCAACTTCCTGCCCTTTGCCCATAAAGTTGCGCTCGCGCACGTCGGCGGTGGCCAGCAGCCCGTCAAAGGTCGAGTACCCCGCCCCCACGTTGAACTCGCCGGTCGACTGTTCTTCCACCTTCACGTTCAGGTCAACACGGTCGGGCTGGTCGGTTTCAGCGCGCTCCACATCCACTTTCTTGAAATAGTCCAGATACGTCAAACGGTCTTTCGAACGCTTGATTTTGTCGGAAGAAAACGCATCGCCCTCGGCCAAGCGCATTTCACGACGCAACACATAATCCCGCGTGCGGGTGTTGCCCTCGATGTTGATGCGGTTCACATACACGCGCGGGCCGGGCGTCACGTTGAACACCACATCCACGGTGCGTGCTGCCTCGTCTTTGCGGTAGTCGGGCTTCACGTCCAAAAAGGCGAAGCCGCTCTTACCCAGATAATCAATCAGCTTGTCGGTATTGTCGTCCACCCGTCCGGCATTGAACAACTCGCCCGGCTGCAAGGTCACCAGCGGCTTCAATTCGCTGGTCTGCAAGCCTTCGGCTTCGGCGTTCAGCGCCACATCGATGTTGCCGAAATCGTACTTGGGCCCTTCAAACACCGTGTAGGTGATGATGAATTCCTTGCTGTCGCGGCTCAGCTCCGCCACCGCACTGGTCACTTGCACATCAGCGTAGCCACGGCTCAGATAATGGCGACGGACAAGGTCCTTGTCCACTTCCAGCCGCGCCGGATCATACGTATCGCCGCCACTGAGGAAACGCCACCACGCACTGGTCTTGGTGGCAATCACATCCTGCAGGTCGCCGTCGCTGAAGCGTTGGTTGCCCACAAAGTTGATCCGCGAAATCTTGGTCTTGTCGCCTTCGTCCACCACATACACCACGTCCACGCGGTTCTGGTCGCGCTCAATCAGCTGGGCATTCACCGTGGTGGTGAACATCCCCCGGCTGCGATACGCCGCCTGCAACGCCTTCACGTCGGCCTGCACCTTGGCGGGGCTGTAAATCGCACGGGTTTTCAGCTGGGTCATCTCCTCCAACCGGATGGTGTCGATCGCGTCATTGCCTTCAAACGCCACACGGTTCACCAAGGGGTTTTCCACCACCTTCACCGTCACCACCCCCTCGTCAAAACCAACTGCCACGTTGGCGAACAGCCCGGTGGAATACAGGCCCTTGATAATCCGGCTGCTCGCCGCGGGGCTGTAATCGTCTCCCACCTTGAAGGGCAGATAGCTGCCGATGGTCTCGCTTTCCACGCGCTGGTTGCCTTCCACCGCAATCTGGCGGATGGCCTCGGCCCATGCCGACAAGCTGATGGCTGAAAGCCCGACCACCATGGCCAGGGCGCTGAAAACACGGGGGGATGTCGTCATCTGTACGGCACTTCTCTTTTGCCGCACTCTAGCCGCTTTTACACGCCTCGGCAACGCCTTCGCGCACAGCGCAGCCCGATTATTCCGCAGGCCGGGTGATAACCGCCTCATCCCTGCCGCCAAACCAGCCCATGCGCTTGGTATCGTTGAAGGTGGAAAACAACGCCAGCATCACAATCAACGCCAATCCCACGCGCATCATCCACTCCTGCGCCACGGCGCCCAGCGGCCGCCCGCGCACGCCTTCCAACGCCAGAAACACCAAATGCCCGCCATCCAGAATCGGCAACGGGAACAGGTTCACGATGCACAAATTGATGGAAATCATCGTCATGAACATCAGCAGCGCAAAGGTGCCGCTGCTGGCGGCTTGGCCGGTCATGTTGGCAATCCCCAGCGGCCCGCTCAGGTTGTCGGCGCCAATCGCCCCAATCAGCAGCTTGTACAGCGATTTCACGGTGAGGGCGGTCAACTCGTAGGTGCGCTCCGCCGCCCGCCACAGTCCGTCCGCCAGCCCATGATGCACCACGAACGTGCTGTAACTGGGCGCCACGCCAATCCGCCCCACCGTGTGGGTATCGCCCAGCAAGTCGGTAAAGGTGGTGGTCTGCGGCACCAGCGTTGCCGCCATGTCTTGCCCGCCACGCTGCACGGTCATCACCAATTCCTGCCCCGCACGGTCGGAAACATACGTTTGCAACGCATCCCAATCAGCCACGGCCTCGCCGTTCACCGCCGTCACCACATCGCCCGCCTGCAACACGGCGGCGGCAGGCATGTCGGGCAGAATCTCGCCAATCTCCGCCTTCAACTTGTGCTCGCCGGTCAACATCACCGCCACCAGCAACACAAAGCCCAATACAAGGTTGGCCAACGGCCCGGCCACAATCACCCACGCCCGCTGCAACAGCGTCTTGCTGGCAAACGAAACCGGGTCGACACTCTGCTCGATCGGCTTCAAATCTTCCTGTCCGCGCATCTGCACATAGCCACCCAGCGGCAACCAGCCGAACTTCCACCGCGTGCCATGCTTGTCGTTCCAGCCGAAAATCTCGCGCCCGAAACCAATGCTGAACGCCTCCACCCGAATCCCCACACTGCGCGCCGCCGCATAGTGCCCAAGCTCGTGGAAGAACACCAGAATGCTCAACACCACCAAAAACAACGCCACGGTAAACACCGTATCGCCATAAGGGTATTGCTGGGCAAATTCGGCCAAACGGGTCAGCCAGTCACTGTGTGCGGTCATGCTTTCCATCCCGCCACCATACCCTCTCCATGATTTGGTGCAACAACAAACACTCTACCTGTAAGGCTACACCGAGGTCTTCTGGCGCCATAAGCGCCACACCATACTGGCATGCAATCCAATATTGATGAGGTCGTTAACGATACCACCATACGACATGTAAATGACATTATGCACCAACCATAAAATACTGGTTCCTACAAACATGGCGCGCAAACGCGCTCCTTGCCAGTGAAACACACCATACCCCGCCAACATTGTTGCAAAAACCGGCAAAGCGTCAACCCACTGCCGCACCATCCAGATACCCAATACAGCAGGCAAGAAAATGAACCCCCACCGCACCCACACAGGCTGCGGCCACAATGAAGCTGCAAAACGACTCCCTCGAACAGCACTGGCTGCCACCCCGCCCCACGCCCCAAGCAACATGAAATGCAGCGTCCATATTGCGCCGCTCAACGCGCCAAACATCTTTAAATGTCTGTCATCCTTGCATAACGGCCCTATCAAACTGACGACAAACGCAACACCACCAATTGCTTGGGCCAAAACATGAACAACATCCATAGGTTATCCACCCATATTTTCAACAACACCCCCAAACCGCCGCTCCCGTCCCATAAAATCGTCGAGCGCGCTTTGCAATTCTTCCGCCCCGAAGTCCGGCCACGCCACCTTGGTAAACACCAACTCCGCATAGGCCAGTTGCCATAAAAGAAAGTTCGAAAGCCGCTGCTCCCCACTGGTCCGAATCATCAGGTCGACATCCGGCACCCCTGCCGTATCCAGCGCATCTCCAAACCGCGCTTCGTCAATCTCACCGCTTTCCGCTGCCAGTTTGCGCGCCGCCCGCACAATCTCGTCCCGCCCGCCGTAGTTGATGGCAAACAACGCCGTCAATTTGGTATTCCCCGCCGTCTTGGCTTCCGCTTCCTCCATCATCGCCACAATGTCGGCCCCAAGCCTTTCCTTGTCCCGCGCCCCAATGAACCGCACCCGCACCCCCTGCTCGCCCAACTTGCCAAGCTCCTTGCCGAAGTACAAACGGAACAGCTTGAACAACCCGCCAACCTCTTCCTGCGAACGCTTCCAGTTCTCGGTGGAAAACGCATAAAACGTGGCATACGGAATCCCCTCCCGCACCAACTGTTCGCACACCTTGCGGACACTCTCCACGCCCTGCCGATGCCCTTCCAGCCGCGGCATCCCCCGCGCCTTGGCCCAGCGGCCATTACCATCCATGATAAACGCGACATGCTGCGGCATCGGACGGGTCTCTGTCATGGCTATCGGCTTTACGGGAAAACCCTTTCCTTGGCAAGCACGGGGACATAGCGGGTTATAGGATTAACGGATTACGGGACTAACGGAGGTGCATTGTCCACTGAAAAAGGGGAAACAATGGGGGTCAAGGGGGCAAAGCCCCCTTACGCCGGAGGCGTCATTCCAGCCCCGCCAAGCCAAAGCAACGGCGACTGACGGACAGCTGGAACCCAATGCCCAACGAACCTGTTCCCCTAAAGACAGCCTCCAACGGCGCTAACCCGTTAACCCGGCCTCACACCGTCATGATATCCGCTTCTTTCGCCTTCAGCAGCGCATCCACCTTCTCCACGTAGCCCTTCACTACGTCTTCCAGCTTCTCCATTTCGCGTTTGGCATCGTCTTCGCCAAGGCCCTCGTCCTTGTCTTTTTTAATCACATCCATGCCGTCGCGGCGGATATTCCGGATCGCCACCCGCGCTTCTTCAGCCGCACGTCCGGCCACCTTCACCAACTCCTTGCGACGGTCTTCGGTCAGCGGCGGAATGTTCACCCGCACCATGGTGCCGTCCACGCTGGGGTTCAACCCCAAACCGGAATCACGGATGGCCTTCTCCACCGCCTGCACCAACCCCTTGTCCCACACGTTCACCGTCAGCGTGCGGTCGGCGGCGTTGATGTTCCCCACCTGCACCATCGGCATCTGACTGCCATAGGCATCCACATGGATGCCTTCCAGCAACGCGGGGCTGGGCCGTCCGGTGCGCAACCCTTGGAATTCATGCTTCAGCGCGTTAATCGCCCCGTCCATCCGTTGTGTCAAATCGCTCATGGCCATGCCTTTCTGTTGATTGGGCAGGAAAATGGCCCAACGCCACCATGGCGTCAAGCGGCAAGGTAGGCTATGGTCGGGGCATGAAGTCCCGCCGTGCCCAATCCCGCCCCGCCAGCAAAGGCCACCCGCGCAGCCACGACCCCCGCCGTGGCAAATCCCCCGCCCACGGCCGCCGCCACGGTGCCACGCACCTGCCCCCCACGTTCGAGGTCGACATCATCGCCATCTCCGACGACGGCGAACCGCTGGCCGCTCCCGTCGACCGCCGCTACATGGGCGCCGCCGACCGCTGGATTGTCACCGAAGGCCCCGCCCTCGCCAAAGGCGAACGCGCGCTGGCCAAAGTGGCCGAACGCCACAAACACACCATCCTGCTCACCGCCATCAAGCGCATCCCCAAACAGGAAGACAAAACTTTCGTTGGTCTGGTGGCTGAAGGAGGCCGCGTGCGCCTGATGCACCGCGACCTCGCCAATGTCGATTTCACCCTCGCCGTCCCCAAGGCCGCCGCCGAGGGCGACTACGTCCGCATCCAACCCTTTCCCCGCCCGCGCCACGGCCCCACGCCGGTGCAGGTGCTAGAGAACCTCGGCCCCGAGCCCCGTGGACTGGAAAGCCTCGTCGCCATCGAGAACGCCGGTCTGCCCGTGGCCTTTTCCGACGACGCCCTCGCCGAAGCCGACGCCCTCCCCGCCTATACATGGAACGACACCGACCGCCGCACCGACTGGCGCAAGCTCCCCTTCGTCACCATCGACGGCGCCGACGCCCGCGACTTCGATGACGCAGTATTTGCAGAACCATTAGACAACGGCCACCACCGCCTTATCGTCGCCATCGCCGATGTCGCCCACTACATCACCGAAGGCGGGGCGCTGGACCAAGACGCCGAAGAACGCGGCAACTCCACCTACTTCCCCGACCGCGTGGTGCCGATGCTGCCTGAACGCCTCAGCAACGACCTCTGCAGCCTCCGTCCCAAGGTAGACAGACCCGTCCTCGGCGTGGAAATGACCATCAATCCGCAGGGCGCACTCACCTCCTACCGCTTCCACCGCGCCACCATCCACTCACATGCCCGCCTCACCTACACCCAAGTGGAATCCGCCCTCCAAGCCTCCGGCGCCCTGCCCACGCCCGCGCGCGCGCCAAGCCCGCACGAGGCCGTCATCCCCGCGCAGGCGGGGATCCACGTTACAAACCGCGCCGAAGGCGCACCACCTATCGAACACTCGAATACTCGAACATTCAAACATTCAAACATCCAAACACTCGAACATCTCCTCACCGCCTACAAAGTGCTGGAAGCCGCCCGCCGCGCCCGTGGCGCCCTCGACCTCGAAATCCCCGAAATGGGCCTTACCCTCGCCGACGACGGCACCATCGCAGCGGTGGGAAACCGCGAACGCCTCACCAGCCACAAACTCATCGAGGAATTCATGATTCTCGCCAACGTCGCCGCCGCCAGCGCGCTGGCCAAACAGAAGGTCCCCGGCTTCTACCGCGTGCATGACAAACCCGACAAAATGAAACTCGGCAACCTCGCCGCCACCCTCAAACCGATGGGCTTCACCGTGCCACCGCACGACGGCGGCCACAAGGCATGGGCCAAACTGGTGGGCGAAGTCAACCGCCACCCCGCCGCCGCCACCTTGCTCAAGTTCATCCTGCAAAGCCAAATGCAGGCCAAATACGACCTCGCCAACATCGGCCACTACGGCCTCGCCCTCAACCTTTACAGCCATTTCACCAGCCCCATCCGCCGCTATGCCGATCTGGTGGTCCACCGCGCCCTCATCCGCGCCCTCAAACTGCCGGGCAATGGCGCCCTCAAGGCCGAGGCCCACACCCTCGCCCATGTCGCCGCCACCATCAACCTCACCGAGCGCCGCAGCCAACAGGCCGAGTGGGAAGCGCGCGACCGCATGATCGCCCGATACTTCGGACAATTCGTGGGCGAAACCTTTCCTGCCACCGTCACCAGCGCGCAAACCTTCGGCCTGTTCGTGGTCTTGCCCAACGGCGTAGAGGGCCTGCTCCCCGCCCGCCTGTTGGGCTATAGCTGGCACTATGCCGCCCGTACCCTCAGCTGGCACCACGGCAAAACCAAGCAAACCCTGCACGCCGGCAGCCGCCTCACCGTCACGTTGCTGGATGCCGACCGCATCTCCGGCCGCCTCACCTTCACCATGCCCCGCGAGGATGGCACCACCCCGTCATCCAAACCTCCCGCCAACACCCATAAGCCTCCACGTCATGGAAACCACGCTCGCCGCCGCCGCTGACCCTTCATGGTGGTGGTTCCTCACCCTCACCGTCTCCGCCCTCGTCCTTGGCGAAACACCGCTCAAGCGCCCCTTTCGCTGGATGGAAACCTATTACCACGAGCTTTCCCACGGCCTCGCCTGCCTGCTCACCGGCGGCAAGGTGGTGCGCATCCAACTCAACCTCGATGGCTCCGGCGTCTGCACCACCCGTGGCGGCAGCCGCATCCTCATCCTGCTGGCGGGCTACACCGGCGCCGCCCTGTGGGGCAGCGCCCTGTACCTCGCAGGCTGGCACATCGGCGCAGGCGGCAGCCACACATGGCTGCAGGCCGAACTCGCCCTCCTCGCCGTCACCACCATCTTGTGGGTGCGCAACCTCACCACCCTGCTCATCATCGCCACCATCGCCGCCGTGTACGGGCTGGCCCTCTACTACGGCCCCGTCGGCTACCTGCCCTACCTCCTCCAGTTTTCCGGCGTGTATGTGCTGATGAACGCCATCCGCGCCCCGCTCCATCTCATCGACGGCCAACACGTCGGCGACGGCGCCGCGCTGGCCGACATCTTCAAAATCCTGCCGGAAGGCGTCTGGATTCTCCTCTGGTTCGCCTTCGCCCTTGCCTGCCTCGCCGCCTGCGCCCTTCTCACCCTCCCGGGCCTTGCAGAGTGGCTCTCCCTATCCCATATCTTTTGAGTATCCAGTAAAGAAAGCCATATCCATGCCCATGCGCCTGTTCGACCTCTTCAATCAGCAATGGCGCGACATGGCCGCCGCACTGGCCAACCGGCGCAGTGAGAGCATCGATGCCCTCATGCCGGACATCGAAGACATGACGCCCTACCCCAATTACCTCGGTAGCCGGGGCTCCACCCTTCGCTACGAGGCCGATATCACCACCGCCCTCGAGGCCAAAGCCCGCATGGTCTATAACAACCCTATCTACCGCTTCACGTCCCAAGCTTACACTTACGTTGCCCGCACCGGCCAACAGCTCACCCCGCAAACCGTTGGCGACGCCTACAAGACATTCGGCGACAAAGCCCCCGGCGTCAAAGGCGCCCTCTTACGCATGGGCCTGTCCTACCTGCCGCAAGTCCGCAAGGTTTATACGTTCATCAACAAGGGCACCGGCCCCATCAAGGCCATCCATCAACATTACACGGCCGCAACCAACACGCTGGAACTCCTCACTCACGTAAGAACCATCCAAGCGGCCTACCAGCCACAACATCAAAGGTACGTTGAAGACGCTTACCAGCACCCTGAAACTGCAAAACTCCTCGACACACTCACCCAAAGCATCAATGCCATCGGCCCTCACAAAAGCGCCGCCCGAACGGCGCAGGAACTGAACGGCCGCCTCAACAATGCCATGGAAGCATTGGATACCAACGCAAGCGAGGCCAACAAAGTCCGCACCCTGCACCACATGCAGCTCATCTCCATGGCCGCCATCGGCGCCGCCCATGCCCACAATCACCCCGAGAACTTCAATAACATCCTCACCGAAACCCTCGGCATCCTCCAATCCGAACGCGACACGGAAACCTCGCCGCAACCCGCCTCCCGCCGCCATCTCCAACCGGTAATCGAATACCATGCACCAACCAACCCGACAGATATCCCTCCGGCCCCCGGTTATGGGCAAAGGCCTCCGGCGCCTCCCGGCTTCGACCGTTGGGATCCCGAAGAGTCCGCAGAAATCTTACACTAAAGCTGTTTAAAGACCAAAAAACAAGGCGGCCAAAGGCCGCCCTACTAACATCTAACATACTAACATCTATATATTTTTTAATGCACTACCCGCGGCCCTCTTGAAAGCGTTTTAATCGCCTCGTCCATCGCTTCGGCGCTCATCACATCCTGCTTTTTCACACGGGGCAACTGACGCTGCACCGCCTGCCACAATGCACGGTGGGTGGAAGACACTTTCTCCGAGCCCATCGCCGCTTCCGGCACCAGCACCATCTGAACTTCGGGCTGGGTGGCAATCAAATCCACCACCTGATGACTCACTTGCACCACCCACACCAAACTCTGCACCGGCAACGCCACCCCCAAATGCGGTTCGGTGTAGCTGAACAACGGCGCCGCCGCCACACGGTCGACGTTCAACACCTGGCCACCCGCCGCACTGCGGGCAAACACCTCGCCCAACTGGGCACGCACCACCCCTTTCATCGCCGCACTCATGTCGGCATGGCGGCCCAGCCCCATGCAGCTCACAAAGCGCGCCTTACCGTCACCGTCCCGATGGTTCTGCAACATCACAAACACCCGTTGGCCTTCGTGCATGCACCACACCACTACCGCCCCGGCAAGGCCCACATAACCCTTGGGCACCACCTGCACCGGCTGGCCGTATAACAAACTGAATAGCCCGTTCACCAACGCCTGCCGCCCACGGTAAAACCCGGCCTGCATCCGTGCCAAAACTCCGTTACCGCTGGTTCTTTTGTCTTGCATGTCCTTGACTTTTTACGTCACTACCCTTCCATATATAGGCCCCAAAACTGTATCCCGCAACCGCCTGCCAAGCGTTTCAACACTGTTGACACCCCACCTACCTTCCATCATGTAATGTATACGAAAAAGAGTTCCTCCCATGCTCACCCGTACCACCTACAAGCCGGATGACGCCCCCACCCCGACGAAGAGCAACACCTCGACCAACCCCGCTAACCTAAGGCCCTCACAAGGGCCTTTTTCATCACCAAGCACCTTCCCTTTCCCCGCCGCTTGCCCTACCCTGCGGCCCATGTTCGATATCTTTGCCGCCGAAGACGCCCCAGCAACCGCTCCGCAACCCGCCGCACACCCGCTGGATGCCCTCCTCGCCGGCCTCAACCCACCCCAAGCCGAAGCGGTGCAAACCACCGAAGGCCCGTTACTGGTGCTGGCAGGCGCGGGCACCGGCAAAACCAGCGTGCTCACCCGCCGCATTGCCTACCTGCTGCTGTCGCACAGCGCGATGCCCCACCAAATCCTCGCCGTCACCTTCACCAACAAGGCCGCCAAAGAGATGGCCGAACGCACCGAAAAACTGGTCGGCGGCCCCGTCTCCGGCATGTGGCTGGGCACCTTCCACCGGCTGGGCAACCGCTTTCTCCGCCAACATGCCGAGGCCGCAGGCCTCCGCACCGACTTTGTCATCCTCGATACCGACGACCAACAACGCCTCATCGCCGAACTCATCAAAGACCTCAATCTGGATAGCCAACAATTCCCCGCCCGCCTTATCGCCAATATCCTCTCCCGCTACAAAGACAACGCGTGGATGCCCGCCGACCTCCCGCACGACGAAGCCCGCGCCCTCGGCGGCCGCGCGAAAGAGGTCTACCAAGCCTACCAAAACCGCCTGCAAAACCTGAACGCGGTGGATTTCGGCGACCTTCTCCTCCTTCCCCTCACCATCCTGCAAGGCAACGCGGGCCTGCGCGAGAACTACCAAACCCGCTTCCGCTACATTCTGGTGGATGAGTACCAGGACACCAACACCGTCCAATACCAGTGGCTCAAACTGCTGGCGGAAAAGCACAAAAACATCTGCGTTGTGGGCGATGACGACCAGTCCATCTACGCATGGCGCGGCGCGCAGGTGGGCAACATCCTCAACTTCGAGCACGACTTTCCCGGCGCCCACACCATCCGGCTGGAACAAAACTACCGCTCCACCGGCCACATTCTTGCCGCCGCCAACGCGGTCATTGCCAACAACCGCCAGCGCCACGGCAAAAACCTCTGGACCGACGCCGGCCACGGCACGCCGCTGGAACTTCATCCCCTGCTGGATGACCGCGAAGAAGCCCGCTTCGTCGCCGACCAATCCCAACGCCACCTGCGCGAGCGCGGCTTTTACAATGACATCGCCGTGCTGGTGCGCACCGCCAGCCAAACCCGCGTGCTGGAAGAACAGTTCATGCGTGCGGGCGTGCCTTACACCATGGTCGGCGGCCTGCGCTTTTACGAACGCCGTGAAATCAAGGACGCCATCGCCTACCTGCGGCTGGTGGCCAACCCGCGTGATGATTTGGCCTTCCAACGCATCGTCAACGTGCCCAAACGCGGCGTGGGCGATACCACCCTCGCCACCATCGCCGCCGCCGCCCGTACCACCGGCGCAGGCATGGCCCACGCCGCCGCCGACCTGATCGAAAAGCAGGAACTCGGCCCCAAAATCGCCACCCAGCTCAACGTCTTTTTGCAAGCGGTGGAAAACTGGCGCACCCTCCCCCTCGCCCCCCATGACCTGATGGAACGCATTCTGGAAGAATCCGGCTACGCCGAAATGCTGCGGCAAGACAAATCCAAGGACGACGGCCAAGACGCCAAAGCCCGGCTGGACAACCTGAAAGAACTCATCCGCGCATTGGGCGATTACGCCGACATCCAAAGCTTCCTCGACCACGTCGCCCTCGTCGCCGATGCCGACAACATCGACGACGCCGATACGGTGAAACTGATGACCATCCACGCCGCCAAGGGGCTGGAATATCCGCTGGTGTTTTTGCCGGGGTTCGAGGAAGGCCTCTTCCCCCACCAACGCAGCCTCAACGATGAAGGCCAAAAAGGGCTGGAAGAAGAACGCCGTCTCGCCTACGTCGCCCTCACCCGCGCCAAACAACGCTGCGTCATCTCCTACGCCCATGCCCGCCGCATGTGGGGGCAATACCTGCCCGGTGCCCCATCCCGCTTCCTCACCGAAATCCCCGAGCAGCACCTGCAACGCTTCGGCAGCACCGCCGCTTACTCCAGCTACGGCACCACCACTTACGGCACCTCCCCCTCGATGCGTCATTCCCGCGAAAGCGGGAATCCAGCTTCTCTGGAACAACGCGTGCGTCATCCATCTTCCTACAAACCCGTCCACGGCTTCATCGCCCGTAGCCCACAACCAGCTCCCTCCGCCCGCACCACCTCCCAACGCCCACACGAAGCCGTCATCCCCGCGCAGGCGGGGACCCACGTTACAGAGCAGCGCAGCGTTCCGTCTTCAAACACACCCCCCAACACCTACACCGTCGGCACCCGCGTCCACCACGCCAAATTCGGCCCCGGAGAAATCACATCCATCGACGGCAAAGGCGAGGCCCAAACCCTCACCATCGCCTTCAAACACGCCGGCACCAAAAAACTCCTCACCGCCCTCGCCAAACTCCAACCAGCCTAAAGCTATTTCTTGCGGCAATTCTCCCACACGGCCCACAGGGCCGTCATTCCAGCGCAGGCTGGAACCCAGTGCGACAAAGCGCCCAAGCCCACCAAACCCTCTTTCTCGCCTAACCCTCTCATACTTGCCATCACCCAACTTTCCTGCCATCACATCTCCCCATGCCCCACCTCACCGAACTCACCGCAAACCCCATGCTCCTCATTCAGTGGCTATGGATGATCCTCCTCAGCATGGCCTACCCCATCACCCTCACGCTGCTGCTGTGGCTGGCCACCTTGGCCGCCTATGCCACCCACACCGTCACCCCCCGCACCGCCCTCATTTTCACCCTGTGCGCGCCCATCCTCACCCTGCTGCTGGCGGCTCTCGCCACCCTCAGCCTCCCCACCCAACCGCCACCGCGCCCAGCCACCGCCACCCTGCGCCTCGCCCACCTCAACGCCTTTTGGTACAACCACGCAAACCTCGCCGCACGGGCCGCCTTCGCCCAACACACCCACGCCGACATCCTCACGCTGGTGGAGGTCAACGACGAACTCCAAACCGCCCTCAACGCCGCCCCGCCCCTGCCCTACCACGCCCTCAGCAAAGACATCCATTCCGGCTACCATCTCCCCACCGCCATCTACAGCCGCTGGCCCATCACCCTTACCCGAAGCCTTGCCCCGCGCCTTAACCTCTACCATGTCGCCCATCCGTCCAAACCGTTTTACCTGCTGCTGGCCCACACCCAATCCCCCTACACCCCCAAAGCCATGCAACAACGCAATGCCGAGCTTGCCACCCTCGCCACCGCCAACCTCCCGTCCCCGCTCATTCTGGTGGGAGACCTCAACACCGTCCCGTGGGACCCGTCCCTCGCCCCGCTCAAACAACACCTCCACCTTGCCGGAAGCTGGCTCCCAACCCACCCCAACCCGCTGGCCTTGGCCCCGATAGACCTCCTCCTCACCACACCAAACATCCCCGCCCCCACACTCCACCGCACCCGCGTGCAAGGCACCGACCACCTCGCCCTCATCGCCGATTTCATGTACTAACGCCTAACAACTATCAACTAACAACTGTCAATCCAACATGCACACCACCACCCACCCTCTCCCCCCCTCCCAAACCGCCCAAGCTGAAGCCTTGGCCGAACTCCACGCCGCCACACTGGTGATAGACAACCCCGCCCACACCACCACCGCGTCCGAGTTCGCCGCCCCCACCGCCCCGCAAACCGCCACATGGTACGCAGCCGAAGACACCCGCCCCGCCCTCACCGACGCCCTCGCCACCATGGGCCACACCAACCTGGTCTGGACACCTGTCGACACCACCGCCGATTACGTCGCCCAAACCGCCCACCTGTTCCCGCCGCTGCAAGTCGGCCGCTTTTACATCACCCGCAACCATGAGGCACCGCCAACCGGCTGCATCCCCATCCAAATCCCGCCCAACCAGGCCTTCGGCAGCGGCGAACACGCCACCACCTCCGGCTGCCTCACGGTCTTCCAACACCTCCTGCATAAAGCCACCATCCCCGCGACATCCGCAAAGCCTGCCTCACAGGAAAGCGTCATCCCGACGCAGGTCGGGATCCACGAACAACATCAAACCCGCGCCGCAGGCGCACCATCTATCCAATACCTCCCCACACACGCCCTCGATTTCGGCGCCGGCTCCGCCATCCTCGCCCTCGCCACCGCCACATGGCTTGGCATCCCCGTCACCTGCGCCGACAACGAACAACCCGCCGTCCGCATCGCACTGGAAAACGCCGCAACCAACGGCGTCTCCCACCTCATCACCAGCCACCATGCCGATACCCCCGCCCACCCCGCTGTCATGGCCAACGCCCCCTACCCTCTTGTCTTTGCCAACATCCTCCTCACGCCGCTACTGACACTCTCAAAACCTCTCATCAACACCCTCGCCCCAAACGGTATTCTCATCCTCTCCGGTTTCCGCACAGACCAAGAGGCCGATATTCTTACCGCCTACACCTCCCTCACCCTCCTCCACCGCCACGAGGCCGACGGCTGGCTGACCTTGGCCTTGCAAAGGCTCTAAAATACCAAACTCTCTATGGCATTTTAACGCCATTCTACGCCACGCTACCTATACCAAAGGGGCCACTTAACCGTTTTCCAGCACCTCTTCGGGTGCGTGGCACCCTGTTTTGGAGGAGAGTATGGACGAAAAAAATGTAAGAGTGCGTATGCGCCGGCCGCACCACGAGGTCGCCAGCGGCCTCGCCCGCTTGGCGGTGGTAGGCGGCCTTGGCATTGCGTCTGGGGTAAGTGTCGTTTATGCCATCACCTATGGCATGAGCGGCCAGATCCTCATCTCAGCAGCATTGGCGCTGCTGGGAGTCGCTTTGGCAGTCAGTACACTCTTCGGTCTACGGACAAAACTGTAGACCTCGGTGGGTGTCGTGTTTACGGCGCCCGCTTTTATTTGCATTGTGCAGGCGGCTCAACTACCATCGCCGCCATGAAAACCCCCGCCAAACTCATCTTCGAAAACGGTGCCAACTGGCGCTATGCCACCGGCACCCCCATCTCCGACCCGGCCCTCTGGTACATGGAGCCAAACGGCACCACCCACATTCTGGTCTCCGAGCTGGAAATCGCCCTCATGCAAACCACCGCCACCGGCGTCACCCACATCCACGGTTTTGCCGAAGTCCGCGATTCCCTCCACCCCAAACCGCTTACCCTCTCCGCCATGGTGGCGTGGCTGCACCGTGCAACGCCCGAGGCCCCGCTCCTCGTGCCCGCCGATTTCCCTGCCGCCACCTTCCAACGCCTTACGGCAGAAGGCCTGCCGCTGGAGGTCTGCACCGATGATTTGTTCTTCCCCGAACGCGCCATCAAAACCCTTGCCGAAACCGAAAAACTCGCCGAAGCCGAACGCGCCGCCACCCAATGCTTCCACCGCGCCGCCCACATCCTGCGCGAGGCCGACATCGCCCGCGATGCATCCCTTGTGTGGAAAGGCAAACCCCTCACCGCCGAAACCGTGCAGATGGAGATGCGTAAAATTGCCATCGAGCAAGGCTGCGAGGAGTTCCACGGCGGCCCCATCGTCGCCTGCGGCGCCCAAGGCGCCATGCCGCACGAGCGCGGCCACGGCATCCTCAAAGCGCATGAGTTGATTGTGATTGATAACTTCCCCCGCCACAAAAACGGCTACTGGGCCGACTGCACCCGCACCTTCGTCAAGGGCAAAACAACCCAATGGCAGCAAGACGTCTACGCCGCCGTCCTCACCGCCCAAGAAGCCGCCCTCGCCCTCATCCGCCAAGGCGCCAACGGGCGCGACATCCACAAAGCGGTAGAAACCACCCTCCACCGCGCAGGCTTCCCTACCGGCAGCATGGACGACGGCACGCCTTACGGCTTCTTCCACGGCACCGGCCACGGCGTCGGGCTGGAACTTCACGAGCCCGGCCCCCGCATGATTTCCCGTGCCGACTGCGAACTCAAATCTGGCTACGTCACCTCGGTGGAACCCGGCCTTTACTATCCCCCCGGCAGCCACAAGGGCGGCACCGGCGGCTGCCGGATTGAAGACCTTGTGGTCGTCACCGACACCGGCCACCACAACCTCACCCTCTACCCCAAAAACAAGTGGATGATCGACTAATCACCCTTGAAAGCGCGCCCAGCCATCACCATATTTTCTGTATGTCTGTCCAGAACAAAGATACAAACCCCACCATCCAGAACGAACTTGCTGGAGCAGAATCTTGCCGCTCCCGATGTTTTGGAAATCGACATCCCTCCGCTCCACCCCGCCGATGAGCAGCATATTGCCACCTTCCGCCAACATCTAATTGGCATCATGGAACGAAGCCATGCCTCTACCAAATACATCCACGCGTTCAATATCACGGCATTGGTCAGCTATATTGGCGAACTCAAGAAGTCCACGGCACTCAACCCTCCCCCCAAACGCCCCACCGACCTCGCCCGCCACACCATGCTGCGTATGGCCAAAGAAGTGCCCATCACCGTCACCCGCACACACAAAAATAGAAAAACCGGAAAAATCAAACCACCCAGCGGCACAGCCACTTACCTTGTCGACGTCTCATCCTTCCAAGACGGCAAATACCCCGCCTCTCCTGAACTCTAGCCCGCGCCGATTACGCCACCAACTTCTTCAACCGCGCCACCACGTCAACCGAGGCATGCTCCAACCGCGCCACCAAATCGTCGATGTTGGCATTGGGGTCGCGGGCGCGCCGCTCGGCGGCTTCCTTGGCCGAGGCATGCACATCACGGTGACTGGCTTCCATCGCCTTGAAGTCGGCATCGCTGCCATACTTGTTCATGCCGGTGCTGTAGTACCATTTGCCCAAGCGACACAACTTGTGGTCGCCCGCCTGCGCCGGGTCCAGCTTGATGCGCTGCATGGAAAAGTCGACGATCTTTTTCTTCCACAACGCGTGGTCGGCCTGCGCCAAGTACACCACCTTCTCGGCAATGTCGGCCTCTGCCAGCAGCCCGCGCTGGTGCTCCACCACGTTGCACAGCGTGTCCAGCCCGTCCATGATGGTACCGGTCTGCTGTTCGTTGCGGGTGGCTTGGGCTGAAACCTCGCGGATGCCGTCCGCCACGCTCTGCGAAGCGATCGCCTGCTCGCTGGTGGCATGGGCGATGCCGTGCATCAGATCCAAAATCTCACCCGCCGATGTGGTCAGCTGCCGCACTTTCTGCGTGCCATCCCCCACCGCCTGCCGGGCACCTTCCACGCCCTTCAGCACGTTTTCAATGTCGCCATTGATACGCTGGATGGTCTCGGCAATCTGCTGTGATGCCGCCTGCGACTGCTGCGAAAGCTTGCGCACCTCGTCGGCCACCACCGCAAAACCGCGTCCGGCATCACCGGCCCGCGCCGCTTCAATCGCCGCATTCAGCGCCAACAGGTTGGTCTGCGCGGCGATGCTGGCAATGGTCTCCACAATCTGGCTGATTTCCTCCGACGCCGTGCGCAAGCTGGCCATGCTGTGGTTGGTCTTGTCCATTTCGCTTTCCAAGCGGCCCATCATCATCACCGCTTCATCCACCTCGCCTTGCACCTGCGTGGCGCGCTGGCTGGCGTGGGTGGCGTTTTCGGCAATGCTGCGGGTGGTGGAGTTCATCTCCTCGCTGGCACTGGCAAGCCCATGCACCTGTCCGTTAATCTCCACGGCAGCCCTGCGGATGCCGCTGACCAGATTGGCCACATCCACCACCTGCATCGAGATTTCCACAATCCCCTTCAGCATCGCGGTCAAATCCATGCCCGCACACCCACCTCGCTTGAACCAGCTCATCGGCAAAACTTCTTGTTGTTGAGTTATTGCCGAAACCCTAGCACATCTTCCCCACCGCCAAACATCCCGCCGCCCACAAAACCACCATCCTCCCGCGACCTCGCCGCCACATCATCACACAAACCCACATCTCCTTCTGGCAACACTTCCCCACTCACCCCACAGGAAAGCGTCATTCCCGCCCCTCTCCGTCAAAGTAGGCCACCAAGCCCGACAGCGGGAATCCAGTAGGGATGCTTTCAAGTTCCACTTTCCAACATTTAAAGCCATTTGCAGGAGGCATTTAATTACTGTTCAACGCCGCCTTCAACCGCGGCACCACCTGCTGCACATACAGCATCTTCTTGCTGCCCTTCACCACCACCGCATCACCGGCCTGCAACAGCTTTGCCACCACGGCGGGGTCAAACGCCTTGGGGTCGGCCTCGTAATGCCAACGTTTTTCCACCGGCAACAGTTCAAACAGGTGCGCCATCAGCGGCCCCACACACACCACGCCGTCAATCCCCACCAGCTTGGGCGCCAGCCCTTCATGATACGCCACCGCCTCGGCTCCCAGCTCCAGCATGTCTCCCAATACCGCAACCCGCCGCCCGCGCACCGGCCGCGCCTTCAACGCCGCCAACGCCGCCGCCATGCTGGCAGGGTTACCGTTGAAACTGTCATCCACCACCACCACACCCGCCACCTCTTCCACCGCCCCACGGCCCACATCCAGCCCATTGTCCTCCACACCCGCGGCAGCCTTGGCAACATCCACACCTTGCAAACACCGCACCGCCGCCAGCGCCGCCAAGGCATTGTACAAGCGGTGCGGCGCCCCTTCCCGCAACATAAAGACAACATCACCCGCCGTCACCCGCCAGTCCGTCCCATCCGCCGTCACTTCAGCCCTGTCATCAAACCTTACCACCCGCACATCCGCCCGCACACCTTCGGCACTTACCTCATCCGGCAGCACCAATATTCCGCCTTTCGCCAATCCTTCGGCGATGCTCACTTTCTCGCGCCGTATCGCCTCCACACTGCCCAGATGCTCCACATGCACCGGCATCACGTTCACCACCAACGCCACGTCCGGCTTCGCCAACTGGCTCAGGCGCGCAATTTCTCCGGCCTGGTTCATCCCCATTTCCACCACCGCAAAATCGGCATCGCGCGGCATATTGCACAGGGTCAGCGGAACCCCCCAAAAGTTGTTGAAACTCGCCCGCGCCGCATGAACCACCCCCACCCGTGCCAGCATCACCCGCAACATGTCTTTGGTGGTGGTTTTGCCCGCACTGCCGGTCAGACCGATCACCTGCCCGCCAAAGCGCGCCCGCGCTGCCGCCGCCAGCTTCCACAAACCGTCCATCAAGGTATCCGCCACCACCAGTTGCGGAATGCTCACCCCCTCAATCCTCCGCCCCACAATCACCGCCACCGCCCCCTTGGCCGCCGCATCCGCCACATAATCATGACCATCCGCCGCACTGGCAAAACTGCTTCTGAATCCCCCGCTCGGCGTACCGGAAAGCGCCACGAACACATCCCCCGCTTGCACCTGCCTGCTGTCACTCACCACCCGATGCACCGCCACATCCGCCGCGCCACACACCACCCCCAACGCCTCGGCTATCTCGTGCAATGTCCACAGCGGCTGACTCATCCCAAAATCTCCCGTACCACCACCCGGTCGTCAAACGGCAAAACCTCACGCCCGATAATCTGCCCGTCCTCATGCCCCTTGCCCGCCACCACAATCAGGTCGTTGGGCGCCGCCCCTTCAATCGCGGCGGCAATCGCCTCGCGGCGGTCACCGATGTTCCGCGCCGTGCCACCAACACTCTCTACCCCCCGCACCATCTCGGCCCGGATCGGCGCCGGGTCTTCGGTGCGAGGGTTATCATCGGTAATCACCACCACGTCGGCAAGTTCGGCGGCAATTTTCCCCATCGGCGCCCGCTTGGTGGCGTCGCGGTCACCGCCACAACCCACCACCACCCACAGCTTGCCACCGGCTTTCTCGGCCAACGGCTTGGCCGCCGCCAACGCCCGCGCCAAGGCATCGGGCTTGTGGGCATAGTCCACCAGCACGGTGGGGCGGCCCTCTTTCACAATCATCTCCATCCGCCCGGGCACGCTGCTCACCGCCACTGCCGCCCGCGCCGCCTTTTCCCACGGAACCCCGCCCGCCACCAGCAACCCCAAACTCACCGCCAAATTCTCCGCCTGAAAACCTCCCACCAGCGGCAACCGCACATCCACCGGCGTGCCGTCAAACTTCAATTTGGCCTCAATGCCTTGCGCGGTGGCTGCCACCACTTCCACCACCAACTCGGCGTTGGCAGTGCCCACACTCAACACATGCACACCACGCTGCTTGCACAGGCTGGCCAGCGGCCAGAGTTCGGGCCTGCCAATGTTCACCACCGCCGTGCCGTCCTCCGGCAGAAGTTCGGTAAACAACCGCGCCTTGGCCGCCATGTAGTTTTCAAAGCTGCCATGGAAATCAAAATGGTCTTGCGTCACGTTGGTAATACCCGCCGCGCGCCAGCGCACCCCGTCCATTCGGCCAAGCGCCAGCGCATGACTGCTCACCTCGGCCACCAGATGGCTCACACCATCCTCCGCAAGCTCTTGCAACATCGGGTGCAGCGTCAACGCGGCAGGGCTTGTATAGCCGGAATACCCCACAATCTCGCTCTCCCGCACCGTCCCCAAGGTGCCGACACTGGCCCCCTTGTACCCCGCTGCCGCCAGCATCTGCTGGCCAAACCACGCCACACTTGTCTTGCCGCTGGTGCCGGTCACCCCCAACATCACCTCCGGCTGCTTGGGCCACATGGCCGCCGCATACACCGCCAGAACCGCCCCGGGGTTGCCCGTATGAATCACACCGTCTTCCCGCACATCGGAAATCACCGCTGCCGCCCCTTTCGCCCGTGCTTCCGCCAACACCTTCGCGGTCATTTTGGGCGCCATCCGGCTATCCCACACCATCACGCCACCGGCCTGCAATTGCCGCGTGTCGTCGGTCAGTTGCGAAATCTCAAAATCCTTGTCAATCGACAATCCCGGCAGCGCGGAAAGCTTCATGCACTTCTCCCCTCGGTTGTGGTTGGGCGCGGTCCTGCATGGCCACCGCGTGCGGCTTTGCCGCCGTAGTGTGACGCACCCCCGCCTTGCGTTCAAGGGCCAACCGCTCGGCCGCCACCTTGCCCATGTCGGGCTGCAAGCCCGCCAACATGCCCATGCGCTGAATGAACTGCCCCACCGCCGGTGCGGCCGCCAACCCGCCGGTGTGGTAACCGCGCTTTGGTTCGTCCAGCATCACCAACGTCACATACTTGGGCTGCTCCATCGGTACCGCCGCCACAAAACTCACCACGTTCTTGGTGCCGGAATACCCGTGCGCGGTTGCCTTTTCCGCCGTACCTGTCTTGCCGCCAACATCATAACCGGCCACCTGTGCGTTACGCCCGCTGCCGGATGTCACCACGTCGCGCATCAAATCCCGCACATCGCGCACGGTACGCATGTCCACCACCTTGTGCGAGGGCTGCCCGCTCCCCCCCTTCACCACGCTCGGCACGCGGTAATACCCGTCGGTGGTCAACGCTGCCACAGCCGCCACCAAATGCATCGGCGTCACCATCATCCCGTGGCCGAACGAAATGGTAAACGTCTGGATACGCCCCCAGTTGTCTGGGTATCTCACCGGCCCCACCTCAGCCACACCAATGTCCAGCGGCTGCAACATGCCCAGCTTGCGCATGAAGTCTTGTTGCTCCTCCGGCCCGCCCATGTCGGCAATCTTCGAGGCGCCGATATTGCTGGAGTAACGGATAATTTCGGTGGCGGTCAGCACTTTGCCCTTGGCATGGTAATCCTTGATGGTATAGCGCCCGATATGGATCGGCTCGCGGCAGTCAATCTGCGTGGCCGGCGTGATGTGCCCCGCCGCCAACCCTTGCGCCAACGTGAAGATTTTAAACGTGCTGCCCATCTCATAACTGGCCAGCACCGCCCGGTTGAAGCGCGCCTCATCGGGGTAGTTTCCAAAGTGGTTGGGGTCATAATCGGGCAGACTTACCATCGCCACAATCTCACCGGTCCGGGCATCCATCACCACTCCCCAGCCCGATTTCGCCTCACTCTTGTCCAGCACCTCTTTCACGCTGGACGCCAGAATATCCTGCGCCCGCACGTCAATCGCCAGCTGCAAGTCTTCGCCCTTGCGCAAACTGTCGTTAAACTTGCGCTCCACCCCGGCCAACCCGTTGCTGTCCACGTCCACCGCACCAAGTACGTGGCTGGCAACTTTCTGTTGCGGATACACCCGCACAAATTCTTCACGGAATCCCAAGCCCGGCAACCCCAAGGTATGCACCTGCTGCGCTTCGGCAGGGGTCAAACGCCGCTTCAGCCATACAAACCGGCGGCTGGGGTCGGCCAGCAGGCGGCGGATGCGCTGGGCCTTCACATCCGGCAACACTTTGGGCACCGCCCGCGCAATCTCGTTTGCATCCAACACCCGCTTGGGGTCGGCGTACAACGAATACGTCTTCAGCGTCGTCGCCAGCAACACCCCGTTGCGGTCGTAAATGTCGCCGCGCCGCAAGGCTTCCTTGGGCATTTCGCGGATGCTCACCCGTGGCTCGGTTGCCGGCATCACCGCCACATAGGCCAGCTGCACCGCCATGCTGCCCATCAGCAGACACAGCGCAAACACCACCACCATCGCCCGCAATTGAACGCCCTTACCGTACACCTCGGCGCGTTCGGGCACACGGTAACCCTGCTGATGGCGCACCTTCACCCGATGCCGTTGCACCGGCTGCCCCTTGCGCTGGAAGGCGAACGGCTTGGGCGTCTCGGCGCCACGCTTGGGCTTATTCCACCATGCCATCGCCGCCTCCCGCCTCGGGGTTCATCGGCACCAGCATGGTGGTGGCAAGCGGCACGTACCCGCGCTTGGCGGCAAACCTGTGCAACGTGGCAGGCTGCGCCAGGTGCGCCAACTCGGCTTCCAAAACCTGTTTTTCTTCCCGCAACCTGCTGTGCTCGGCCACCAGCCTGGCACGCTTGCCAGCCAGACTTTCCACATCGGTTTTCAGCCGCAACATCCCCGCAAAGCTGGCGATACTCAGCACCACAGCCAAAACCGTCAGCGTGCTTTTCACGGGGCCCAACCTCCGGTTTTGTTGCTCTCCAGCGGGCCAGAACAGCCCTCTCTTTTCATCCTACACGCCAAACCCTAAAAACCCCAGCCATCCAAGGCCCTTTCCGACAAAATCGCAGGGTACTGTGTCCCCCCGCCCACGCCCTATTCAGCGCACCCGCTCCAACACCCTTAACTTGCAACTCCGCGCCCGCCGGTTCCCCGCCACCTCTTCCGCACTGGGCATCACTTTCTTCAACATCTTGAACACCGCAGGCTTCACCACCCGCCCGACATTGTCCAACTCGTCCCGCGCCAATCCCTGCATCAGGCGCTTCACCAATTTGTCCTCCAAACTGTTGAAGGTGATCACCACCAACCGCCCGCCCACCGCCAGCCGTTGCGCCGCCTGCGGAACGGCCGCTTCAATGTCCGCCAACTCATGGTTCACCGCCACCCGCAGCGCCTGAAAGGTCCGCGCGGCGGGATGACTCCGCGCCTGCCCGCGCGGCGGATACACCTCATCCAGCACCGCCAACAATTCTCCCGTGGTTTCCAATGGTCTCGCCTTGCGCGCCGCCACCAGCTTGCGGGCAATCGCGCGGCTTTTCGGCTCTTCCCCGTAGCGCCACAATACGTCGGCAATCTCTTCCTCGCGCCAACCGTTCACAATCTCCGCCGCCGTCAGGCGTTCACCCACATCCATCCGCATGTCCAACGGCCCGTCATGGCTGTAACTCATCCCCCGCGCCGCATCATCCATCTGGTCACTGGAATACCCCAAATCCAGCAACACCCCGTCCACAACCGCCACACCCAACCCATCCAGCACCGCCCCCATTTCGACAAAATTGCCCTGCACCTTGGTCAATCCGGCAATCTCACCCACCCGTTCCAACGCCCCCGCATCACGGTCAAACCCCACCACCCGCGCCGCACCTGCATCCAGCAACGCCCGCGTATGCCCGCCACCGCCCAAGGTGCCATCCACCAACAGCTTGCCCGCAAGCGGCCCAAAGGCCGCCACAACCTCATGCAACAGTACGGGAATATGGCGGGTGCTCATCCCCCATCTCTACACGAAATCAAACAAAGCACCAACCCAGGTCAGCACCGACAAACCACCCCATGGTCCCCCCACAGGGCTCCCCTCGTGTTCACCGATGCTGGCCCCGACCAGCCTATTGTCCTTTTTGTTCGGCAACCATCTTTTCCCAAGCATCCGAAAGCGCGGTCAAATCATCATTGGTAAACGCCGCATCATCGGCCACCTGACCATCATACCGTTCCGGATTCCAAATCGTGAAGTATTCGCCTTGTCCGGCAAACAGCACCTTGCCGTCAATACCGGCCTTGGCCATCAAATCGTCGGGCAGCATGATGCGCCCTTCGCCGTCAAACCCTAGTGGCCGAGCAGCAGCAAGAATCGCCCGCGCAAGGCGTTGTCGAACCGGAGAGAGCGGCGGCATGCGTTGAATGTTTGCGGCAAGTTGCACAAAGTCTTCATAAGCCCAGCCATACAAGTATCCTCCTTCGGGGGCGGTATAAACAACCACCATTTGCCGCGGGTGGGCGGCCATTTCATTGCGGAAGGGCGCAGGAACCGACACACGGCCCTTCTTGTCCACCCCGTTAAGGTAAGAAGACAGAAACACCGTCATCTTTCCCTGCACCTCCCCCTTCCGTGCAGCGTGTTGCCCAGTCGCTGCGTTGTGCGTCCAGCTTGGCTTTCACCAGTCTTTCCGCTGTCCTTTCGGATCACCCATGGTTGTATGTGGGCAACAATGGGAATATATGGGATGCCATGGGATAACGCAACACATTTTTTCCATATTCCGCACAATTGTTGACATCTCCCTGTGGATAACTCAGGGGACAATCCACCCGCCACCGTCCCGACCGACCACTCTTACCCAAGCGGTCCCGCCGTGCTAACGTCAGCCCGTCAAGAACATAAGGAACACACTCCCATGGCCACCGCCTCCAAAGCCGCTCCCCAACCCGCCGTACCCGTTGCCCAGGCCACCGGCACCCGCCTCGAGCGCGACACCATGGGCGAGGTTGCCGTCCCCGCCAACAAATACTGGGGCGCGCAAACCCAACGCAGCTTCGAGAACTTCAAGATCGGCGGCGAAACCTTCCCGCCCGCCTTCATCGCCGCCTTTGCCCGCGTCAAGCGCGCTGCCGCCACCGCCAATGCCGATCTGGGCCTCATGGATCGCGCCCTCACCGACGCTATCTGCCACGCTGCCGATGAAGTGGCCGAAGGCAAGCTCGACGGCAACTTCCCGCTGGTGGTCTGGCAAACCGGCAGCGGCACGCAAACCAACATGAACCTCAACGAAGTCATCGCCAACCGTGCCATCGAGATGCTCGGCGGCACCGTCGGCAGCAAAAACCCCGTCCACCCGAACGACCATGTCAACAAGGGGCAAAGCAGCAACGATATCTTCCCCACCGCCATGCACGTGGCGGCGGCCGAGGCGGTGTATGGCCAACTCCTCCCCGCGCTCGACAAACTCTACCGCAGCCTCACCGAGAAATCGGAGGCCTGGCGCCATATCGTCAAAATCGGCCGCACCCACCTGCAAGACGCCACCCCGCTCACACTGGGGCAAGAGTTCAGCGCCTTCGCCACCCAAGTGGCTTTCGCCAAGCACCGCATCGAGGAAGCCGTGTCCTTCGTGCTGGAACTCCCGGTGGGCGGCACCGCCGTCGGTACCGGCCTCAACACCCATGTGGAATTCGGCGAACGCGTCAGCAAAGAGCTTTCCCGCCTCACCAAACTCAAATTCAAACCGCTTGCCAACAAGTTCTTCGGCCTCGCCGCGCACGATCCCCTGGTGCAACTCTCCGCCTCCCTAAAAACCATGGCGGTGGCGGGCACCAAAATTGCGAATGACATCCGCCTGCTCGGCAGTGGCCCACGCTGCGGCCTCGGCGAACTCAATCTCCCTGCCAACGAGCCCGGCAGCTCCATCATGCCCGGCAAGGTCAACCCCACCCAGTGCGAGGCCTACACCATGGTCTGCGCACAGGTCATCGGGAATGATACCGCCATCACGGTGGGCGGCATGCAGGGCCACATGCAGCTCAACGTCTTCAACCCGCTCATCATTTACAATCTTTTGCAAAGCATCAAATTGCTGGCCGAAGCCTCTGTAAGCTTTGTCGATAACTGCCTCGACGGACTGGAACCCAACCTCGACAAAATCGACGAACACCTCGCCAACAGCCTGATGTTGGTCACCGCGCTCAACCCCATCATCGGCTACGACAACGCCGCCAAGGTGGCCAAACACGCCTTTGCCGAAAACATGACCCTCAAGCAAGCCGCCATGGACTTGGGCCTCGTCGACGCCAAAACCTTCGACAAAGCCGTCCGCCCCGCCGACATGCTCGGCCCGTTTGGAGATAAGGAATAAACCCTTCACACACCCACATACGGCCCGCAAGGGCCGTCATCCCCGCGCAGGCGGGGACCCACATTACAAGGCAGCGCAGCGTTCATACTTTTCACAAAGCCCCATGAAAAGGGATTGAACCTCTCCGGCAAACGCTTACACTTCCCCCATGCACATCCACCCCCACCCCTCGCCCAACCACCGCCCGCGAAGGGAAGGCGAACATCTCCGCTACATCATCCTCCACGGCACCTATATGGCCGATGACGCCGCCGCCCTCGCCCGCCTCTCCGACCCCGCCACCGAAGTCTCCTGCCATTACCTCATCACCCATACCGGAGAGCTGTTCCAACTGGTGGATGAATCCCTTGTCGCCTTCCACGCGGGCCAAAGCACGTGGGATGGCATAAGCGGCCTCAACGGTTACTCTCTCGGCATCGAACTCGGCAACGCCGGCCCCTTCACCTCACCCCCAACACCCCAGCAAGAAGCCAACCCCGATTTCACCCACGCGCCCCCCTACACCGAAGCCCAATACACCACCCTCATCGCCCTGTTAAAAGATATCATGACCCGCCACCCCCACATCCAACCGCACCACGTTCTCGGCCATAACGAAGTCTCTCCCGGCCGCAAATCCGACCCCGGCCCCCACTTCAACTGGTCACGCCTCGCCGCCGCAGGCCTTGCCCTCCCCCGCCCGCTCAAGCGCTAAAACCAACTGAATAACTGTTTGCACAAATACGGGGGTTAAGGGGGCAAAGCCCCCTTGCGCCGAAGGCGTCATTCCAGCCCATAAAAGCCAAAGCAACGGCGGTTGCCAGACAGCTGGAATCCAATGCCCAAGGGCATTTTCCCGTGCAAAAAAATGACGCAGTCAGCTTCCCTCCTACCGCTCCCGCCCCACCTTCGGCGTCCTCTTAAGTTTCCCCGCCTTGGTCAGCTTGCCGTACCCCAATGCCGTCCGTAACTGGTTCACCTTGCGCCACGCCCATTCGCTGTTCTTGGCAAACGCCAACCACGGCCCAAACTTCAACACCAACGGACTTAATAGGTTAATCGCAGGCATCAACAACGTCCCCAACCACGTCCCCGCCACCCATGCCAGCACACTGGAGAACACCCCCGTCACCAATGCCAAAACAGGCACCACAATGCTCCCCATCACAAACCCCAAAACAGGCAGCAACACCACTGCCGTCACCCAACTTGCCACCGCCGCCACAACCCCCAGCAATGGCGCCAGCAAACTGGCAAACACAAACGTCACCAACGGCAACACCAACCCGCCCAGCAATGCCAACCCCGCCGCCACCCCATCACGCAGGCCAAACAAGTCTTCCCCTGCCAAAAACAGGTTCAACACCAGCAACACGGTAAAACACAGTACCCACTCCCACCGGGCTTTCAACCGGCTTACCACCCGCGCCCGCAACTTTGCATCCGTCGCTGTTTTCATGGGAGACAATCTTCCACACTTTCAAGAAGAGATAAAGTAAGGCGCCGATAAGCCGGGTTCTGTCGTGGACAACGATTCCTCTCGGACGCATGTTGCCATACGCCTCCAGCTTGCAACCCGCCCCGAAACAAGGCAGCCGGAACGCTGCACGGTCGGGGCCTATTCGCAATTGCACCACCCGATGGTTCCCTTGCCCCGCGTGTTACCACGCGGCCGGTGGGCTTTTACCCCACCTTTTCACCCTTACCCCACCGGCCAAGGCCGGCAAGGCGGTATCTCTCTGTGGGCCTGATGTCCGACTGGGTTTGCCCCGTCGTCCCGGCAATTAACCGGCAGGTGTTCCGGCGGTGCCCGGACTTTCCTCGGATGGGTTGCCCCACCCGCCGTTGTCTGGCGCCTGCCGCCTTATAAGCGCCATCCTCCTGCTTGGCAAGCAAAGCATCACACCAACCCCACACAAAGCCACCCCATACGACGGAGTGCGGTGGTTACAAAGAGAGCATAGGGAAGGTCAAGGGGGCAAAGCCCCCTTGCGCCGAAGGCGTCATTCCAGCCCCGCCAAGCCGAAGCAACGGCGGCTGACGGACAGCTGGAACCCAATGTCCAATGTACATCTTCCCGATAAAGGACGTACAACGCGTGCAAGCGCCACTCCATGCGAAATCAGACTGTCGTCAAATCCGTCGACCAAACACATTCCCAAAAAGCAAAAGCCCCCAAAACGGGGGCTTTCCATACGGGGGGCCAGGATGGAACAAGGGGAGAGAGTGGCCCGAACCGTACTCGTTAGGAGGCCCGGCATCCCTTTGGATGCCGTTGGCCGAGTACGACCCCAAACTTGATTTGGGGCCCAGCTCAACCAGCCTCGTTAGCTCATTTACCTTTCGTTAGTTAACCGGCTTACCGCAGCTGCAACAACTCGTTGAGCATTTGGTCGACCGTGGTAATCACTGTGCTGTTGGCCTGGAAGGCCCGTTGCGCAACAATCATTTGGCTGAACTCGCTGGCGATGTCGGTGGTACTGCCTTCAAGCGCACCGGAGACGATACGGCCCGTACCGCTCACGCCCGGCTCTTTAATCAGCGCCTGACCCGACACGTCGGTCACCCGCAGCAAACTGCCGGAGATGGCTTCCAACCCGCGCGGGTTCTGGAACACCGCCAGCGCCAACTTGTACAACCGCTTGGTTTCGCCGTTGGTGAAGGTTCCGGCCACATAGCCGTCTTCATCAATCTGGATGGCGGAAAGGTTGCCCGAACCGAAACCGTCCTGGTTGACAAAACTGGTGTTGAAGTCGGACGCAAACTGGATCACCCCGTCATTGGCCAACCCTTGGCTCAATGCCGCTTGGTCGGCCACCGTAAAGGTGCCCACGGTCGCGGGGTACACGCCATTGGTTTCGTCGAAGTTGTCGCTGTAGGTCAGACGCACCTTGCTGGTCGAGAAAAACACTTCCCGCAAACCTGCCGCCCCAATCGCCGCGCTTTCAATCAGCGTGCCGCCGGCGGTATAAAGCCCCATGGTGGTGGCGCTGGTCTTGCGCACGGTATAGGTTCCGGCGGCAAAACTGTTGTCTTCCACCGAAATGCCCATCACGTCGCCGGCGTCGGTGGTGCCGATGGTGGTGGTGCCGATCGCCGCACCGTCCAACACACCGGAAATATCCCATGTGCCGTCCACCGTGTAGGTCACACCACTGGTGGCAAAGGCGATGGTCTGCGCACCGGTGGTGGTCACCGCCACCGGGCCTTCCACCAGCACGGTGTTGGTGGCGTCATACAACGAGACACTGGTGGCGTTGTCGCGGCGCAAGGTATAAGTGCCCGCCGCCAAACTGGTGCCAAAGGCGTTCACGTCGGTGGTTGCCGGCACGGTGTTGGCCGTCACCGCCGCCACCGTGGTGCCTTGAAAGCCCAGCCCGCCGCTGGTGGCACTTACCACCTTGCCGCCGCTGTAGTCGCCAAAGTTCAGGGTCAGCGTGCTGACATCCACACCGCCCGACCACACCACGCTGGCCGTGGTATTGGTGGCGTTCTTCAAGGTCCCGTTGGGGTTGAATTCCAGCGTCCCGTTGCTGATCAGTGTTTCCGTGCCGGAGGTGCCGCTTTGGATGTTCGAGCCGTCGGTATAAAGCTGCCAATCCCACAGGTTGGCCGCGCGCTTGCTGAAGGCAAAGGTCACGTCACGCGCGGTCCCTTGGCTGTCGAAGATCCGCGCATCGGTCAGGTAAATCCCTTCGTTGCTGCTGGCCAGAATGCCGTTCAGGCTGGAGGCCAACGTGCCGGTGGTATCATAAAGGGCGGAAAGGGTCGCCTGCGTGCTGTTCAGGTTGACACCCAACTCCAATTCGTTGGTGGCCTGGGCCGAAACACCCACACTTTGCAGCTCCACGTTCACCAGGTTTTGCAGGTTGGCAATGTTCCCCGCCGAGTCGGTGCGCCACCCTTGCAGGTAATACCCGGTCGGCGTCACCAAAAAACCCTTCTTGTCTTCGCTGAAAGCGCCCGCACGGGTGTAAAAATACTCAGTGCTGGTACCGATTTCCTCGGTGCTGGCCACGCGGAAGAAGCCGTTGCCGGAAATGGCCAGGTCGGTCACGCTGTTACTCGAATTGAGCGAACCCTGCGTCGCTTGGTCGCGGCGCACGGCGGTGTTGATACCACCGGCGTTATACTCGGTACCGGAAACCCCGCTGCTGGTTACCAATTGGCTGAACAACGCGCGGCTGCTCTTGTAGCCCACCGTGTTGGTGTTGGCCAAGTTGTCGGAAATCACCGAGATGGCTTCCCCCTGAGAGGCCAAGCCACTCACACTGGCGGTCATCGCTCCAAACAAACCCATTGTTCACACTCCTTTTTCGTTACCGTCCCTGTTACCCTTGAAACGCCCTGATACTCAGCACGTCTTCAAACTTCGCGGTGCGGCCGTCTGCCGTCCCCACCGAAACATTGCCCTCGCCGTCGTTGGTCACTTCCGTCACCACGCCGTAGGTGAAGATATCCACCGGCAGCTTCGCACCTTCAATGTCGCTGGCCGAAATCCGCAGGTTGTAGGCACCGTCCGGCAGCAGGTTGCCGTCCTCGTCGGTACCGTCCCAAGTCAGCGTGTGGGCACCGGCACCCACGTCACCGTTCAGGGTGCGCACGGTCTGGCCGCCGCTGTTCACAATTTCGATGTTCACCCGCGCGGCACGGTCGGCCAGCTTGTAGCCGAACTCCATTTCGCCGTTCACCATCAACCCGCCACTGCCCGGCAACAGCACGTCGCGGCCGATGGTTCCCACCGCCAGCGCCTGCAAGCCATAGTCACGGCTCTGCGTCAGTTTCTCAAGATAGCTGTTTCCTTGAATGGTCTGTTCCAACTGGCTGAACTGCGCGATCTGGCTTGTAAACTCGGTGCCTTCCATCGGGTTCAACGGGTCTTGGTTTTGCAACTGCGTTACCAGCAGCTTCAAGAAGGTGTCAAAGCCCACGCCCGAGGTATCGCCCCCGGTGGCAAGGCCGCTGATCGCCCCTGAAATCCCGTTCACTGCACCGACCATGACTCGCTCCTTAAATTCTTACGTCAACCAGCTTGTCCACGTCCACCCAGCCTGCGGCATCTGCCACGGCATCGGTATCCGTTTCACTTTCGGCGGCCCACTGGCTGGCATGATGCTGTTGCCCATGCCCGCCCTGGTTGCCACCGCCCGCCTGTCCCTGACCCTGATTGCTCAACATCAGTGAAAGACCTTGGTCTCCCAGTTTCAAACCAGCATCCGCCAGCCCTTGCCGGAACATATGCACGTCGCGTGCCAAAAGCTCCACCACGGCGCCATCGCTGGCAGAGATTTTCCCTTCCACCTTGCTGTGGCTCACGGTGATTTCAATTTTGATTTCCCCAAGCTCCGGCGGGTTCAGCATCATCCGCACCGTGCCGCCGCCATTGTCGGCCAAGGCACGCACCTGCACCACCGCCTGCTTGCCTACGTCGGCACGGGTGGCTTCCGCCAGCCGCTCGCCAAAGCTCGTGGCATGCAGGTTCGACCCCGCCGGCGCGCGCAGCACCTCACCGGGCAACACCGTCGGCTGCACCGCCGGTGCCTGCTGGGCGGCCGCCTCACGTACCTGCGCGGTGGTCAACACCCGCTCCAACACCGCCTCGGCCTTGCCACCGTCCTTCACTTTCAGGCGCGCCACTTCCAAGCCGCTGGGCGCATCCAACAACTCGGCCTTGGCCACCTCCGGCAACACCGGCTTCACCCGCGCCGCCACCTGCAGCACATCATCCGCAGCGCCATCAACCGCAGCGCTGTCCCGCGCCACCGGCATCACCTGAACGTCCACGCCCTGCTCATCGCCAGCATCCGTGCCATCGTCTACCGGCGCCAACGGCAGCGGCGCCATCCCGTCGGCCAACACTTTCGCGGCGGCCTCTTGCGGCTTGGCCGCCACCGGCAAAACAGTCACCCCTTCACCGTCTTCCACCCCACCTTCTGGCAGGGGCACGGGCAAGACTTCCTTGGCAACCTCTGCCGATTCATCCGGCAAGGCAATTCCCGCAACCGCCCGCGCCAAGGCCTGCCCTTCCTTGCCCGCCAAAGCCTGGAAGGCCTTCACGTTGGCGCGGGTAGAAACCGTCACCGCACTGGCCTCCACGGTGGTCACACTCACCGTCAGGGTTTGCTCGCGCACCATCGGCGTCAGCGAGGTACTGGCACTGGCATGGGCCATCACCATCGCCAACAGGTTGCCGGTGGTCATGTCGTCCCCCTGCTCCACGCCCAGCATCTTGCGCACCAGTTGCAACATGGTTTCAATCTGGGTGGCCTTGGTGGCGGCCTGCTCGGCACTCATCCCCATTTTCTGGAACGCCGCAGCCAAATCTCCGGCATTGCCAAGCCCCTGCACCTCAATCTTCATTTGTTTCAATTGCACCACGGTTTGCCGCAATTCCACCATCACCGCCTGCAAATCCACCGCCACGCCACCCTCGGCATCCTGCACGAACATCGCATCGGGCAATTCGCAACCTGCGCAGTCCTTCAAACCTGCCAGCAACGCCACCAAATCGGCCTCGCCGGGCAGGGCTTCACCATCGGCAGCCACACCGCCCCCCAAACCAAGCTGCCCCAGCAGCGCCCCAAACATCCCAGGCAATCCTTCGCCCCCCGCCTGCAACAAACCGGCCCCTTGCGCACCCGTTGCATTGCCGCCCCCCATCATCCCTGCCAACAGGGCGCCTATTCCGTTTGCCATCGGCATCATCATCGGCATGACGGACACTCCTTCCTTTGCTACACTTGGCCAAATCTCGTGGCCTGCCTACCTGACACGCCACGCAACAGGGAATGCACAGACCATGCCAAACGCGCCCAAACCGCCACAAACCAAAGCCGCCGCCCTGCGGTACAATCAAGAGAGCGACGCCGCCCCTATCCTCACCGCCAAAGGGCGCGGCCAAGTGGCCGAACGCATCCTCGAAGTCGCCCGCGAACACAATATCCCCATCCGCAGCGATGCCGACCTTGTTGAAATCCTTGAAAAAGTGGAAATCGACCAAGAAATCCCGCTGGAGGTCTACACTGTGGTGGCGGAAATCTTCAGTTACTTGTATAAAGTGAATCAACGGAAGGCCCAGCAATGACAACCCCCGCCGATTGGATGGCAACCCTCACCACCGCACTGGATGCGCTGGAGCATGCCGCCCGCAGCAAACATCCCTCAGCCGCCGATACCCTTCAAAGCGCCACCACCACACTGGCCCAGCTTGAGAACGACCTCGCCACCTTCTCCGCCGACCAACGCACCTTGCTCACGCCGCGCCTTGCCACCGCGCTGGAACGCATCGCCACGGTCACCGCAGGTCTTTCCCAAACGCGCGACGGCATCGCCGCCGACCTCAATACCGGCCGCGCCCGTGCCGCCGCCTTCAAAAGCTATGCAAGCACGCCCAAATGATGCTCACCTCCATGCCTTTCCTCAACATGCTGCTGGCGCTGGCCATCACCCTTACCTTGCTGTTGGGGCTGGCCCTGCTGCTGCGCAGCTTCAGCCCCGGCATGCGCAACCACAACCGCACCGAACGCCTGAAAAAACTGGAAAGCCTCCAACTCACCCCGCACCACACCCTGCACTTGCTCGAGGTCGACGGCACCCGCCACACCGTCATTACCGGCCCCAGCCACACCGTCACCCTGCCGGAAGCCAACCGATGAAGCAACATTTCCAAAACATTCGTGGGTCAAGAGGGCAAAGCCCGCTTGCGCCGAAGGCGTCATTCCAGCCCCGCCAAGTCAAAGCAACGGCAGTTGACGAACAGCTGGAATCCAACACCTACGGTGTATGTTCCTGTCAAAGACGCACCTTGAACAGCCTTGCCATACACACCTTCCTATCCTGTTTGGCCGTCCTCCTGCTCTTCCCCGCCATCACCTTTGCCCAACAAGTCGGCCCCCTCACCCTCAACTTCGGTGACGACCTGTTCTCCAGCCAACGCATCTTCCAACTGCTGGTGCTCATCACCGTGCTGTCGCTGGCGCCCAGCCTGCTGCTGATGGTCACCAGCTTCACCCGCATTGTGGTGGTACTCAGTTTCCTGCGCAGCGCCTTGGGCCTGCAAACCAGCCCGCCCAACGCGGTGATGGTCGCCCTCGCCCTCTTTCTCACCAGCTTCATCATGGCGCCGGTGCTCACCACCAGCTACCAGCAGGGCGTGCAACCGTACCTGAACGGCCAAATCAACGAGCAAACCGCCTTTACCCGCGCCACCCAACCGTTCTCCCGCTTCATGCTGGCCAACGTCGGCGAGGCCGACCTCGACCTCTTCCTCAACCTGCTACCCGAGGCCCAGCAACGCGAAGTGGTGCTGCCCGCACCGGGCGTCGCCCCTTCCGCCGTCAACGTTCCGTTCCAAGCCCTCATTCCCGCCTTCATGATATCGGAACTCAAACGCGCGTTCGAAATCGGCTTCCTCATTTTCCTGCCATTCCTTGTCATCGACCTCACCGTGGCCAGCATCCTCATGAGCATGGGGATGATGATGCTCCCCCCCGTCACCATTTCGCTGCCCTTCAAAATCATCTTCTTCGTGCTGGTCGACGGCTGGCACCTCCTCGCCGGCAGCCTCATCCAAAGTTTCCAACAGCCCCTGTAGGGCTCACCTTGCCTGCCGGATTTCATAGACCAAAAAGGGGGGAGTAAAGCCCCCTTACGCCGCAGAAGGCGTCATTCCAGCGAAGGTTTCTCAACCTCAGTGAAGCAACGTCACAACGCAGGCGGCGGTAACAACTCCATATACCGCATCTTCCCATTATAATCGTTCAACTCGTCCCGACGCTCACGCTCTTGCCGCTGCGCGGCTTTAAATCCGTCGGTAAAATTGTTCAGCCCCGCCAAACTGTCGGCCACCAACGCCAGCGGACGCACCGCCCGCGTGCCTTCCGCCACCCCGCCGTGCGCCCCGATCGCCGCCAGCGTATCAGCCATCTGCGGCATGGTTTCGCCCACCGGCCCAAACGTGTTCAACAGGGCCTCCAGCCGCTCCCGCTCGCCCTGCTGGGCGTAGGCGTAGGCCAACCGCAACACCGCCACTTGGTTCTGGCGGCTTTCGCGCAAACTCTCCGGCTTGATGCGCGCCACCACCGGCGCCAACACATCGGCCAGATAGCCCCAGCTACCTTTTTGCCAGCCCGCTTCGGCACGCAACCATGTGGCGTCTGCCCCCAAACTGTTGCGCAACGCCGCAACCGCGTCGTCATTTTTGCCAAGCGCCAGCAAGGCCCGCGCTTCCGCCAGCGGCCATGCTTCTTTTTGCACGGTGTTCACCGCATCGTTTTTGTACTGGTCAAGCAACTTCACCGCCTCGCCCGCCTTGCCAAAGCTTGTATAGGCATCGGCCAACACCAACGCCACCCGCGCCTTGTCGATGGGCTCCCGCGCATGGAACGCCAGCACCTTCTCCAAAATCGGAATCGCCCGCGCCTGCAACCCCTGCCCGTTCAGCAATTTGCCCGCCAACTCCATCACCCGGTCGCCACGGTCATCGTTGGGCAACAATTCCTTGAAGTCAAAATACAACCCCAGATAAGTCAGCGGGCTGTACTGCTCGGGGTTTTCGGGGTCAAACGCCCCCAACACCGCTTCGGTCATCTTGTCGGTCAGTGCCGCCATCCCCGGCATGTCGGGGTACACCCGCGCCAGCGTCTTCCAACGGGCCAGCGCCCCACGGTAATTGTGTTGGGTCAGGTAGGCATCGCCCAACGCCATCAACACATCCTGCTCCAACCGGTCACCGCGCCAAAACAAGCGCAAATCCTCCAGATACGCCACCAGCTGCCGCGTCTCCAACTCGCCGCGCCGCTGCAAGGCCTGCACAAAGTCATATTTGGCCCGATACGCCGTGGTCACGTCCTGCTTGTCGTCCGCCGCCAGCGCCAGCAACTCCAAGCCTTCCTGTTCTCTGCGCGTACCCATGCGCACAATCCCGCGCAAATAGGTCAGCTTGGCGGGCACCTTGTCCACATAGCCGTCGGCCAATCCGTCCAGATACCGTCGTGCCTGTTCCCTGTCGCCCACCGCCACCAACGCCTCCCCGTGGCTCAGGGTCAGCAGCGTGCGCAATGCCAGCGGATACCCCGCCACCACCGCCGCATCGGCAGGCCATGTCCGCAAGGCTTCGGCATCACGCCCCACTTGCTGCAACGCCGCCGCATGCCACAAGGCCCGCTGCTGGGGCAGATAACTCTCATCCGCCGACAGCAACGGCAACGCCTGCGCACCATTGCCGCGCATCACCTCGGCCATTGCCAACAGTAGCCGCGCATCCTTGTTGTCGGGCATACCGTCCTCGCGCTTGGGCATCAGCGATATCTCTGCCGCCGCCTCATGGGCACGGTTCCAAGCCAAGTAGTAAGCCGCCAATTCCCGCCGCGCATCCACCACCGCCGGGTCGGCCGCCACCGCCTCGGGAGCAACGCCCCACACCGCACGCAACGCCCCGGCCGATTCCACATGGGTCAGCGGCGCCTCGGGCCCGGCTTGCGGCTCCACCTCGGCAGAGACCACCGCTTCATCCTGCGGCAACCCGGCCCCGGCAGCGCGCTGGGCACGGCTCAGCGCCGCCAGCTGCATCTTCAGCCCCGTCCAATAGCCTTTGGCATATCCGGCCTCCGGCAACAGAGGTTTCTCCATGCTCACCGGCACCGCCACGTCAAGCGGTGACACGGCCACGTCTACGGAAGACACTTCCCCATGCCCGCCAACCGTCTCGGCCACAGGCTCGGGCGCCACTTGCACCGCAGGCACCACCACCTCCCGCTCGGCCCACGCTGCAATCTTCTCACGCAAGGCCTGCGCACGCATTTCCGCGTCCTGCACCGCGCCGTAGGCACGGGCGAAGTCCAACCGGTGTGCGGTCTCATCCGCCGCCCGCACCCGCCGCAAACGGCCATCCTGAATGTAGTATCCTTCCGGCAGGGTAAACGCCATCACCTGCCCGGGCTGATAAATATTCTCCAACACCACTGCCAAGGCATCCTTGCCGTCAGGCCCTTCCGCCACACTGGCCGAAACCAGCGGCGCCAAGGCCTCCACTTCCGCCGCCGCTTCGCCCACCGGCGTGGCCACGCCCCTCAGACTCGGCCCCGGTTCCAACGCCACCTTGCGTGAAGGCGCCGCCCACACCGCCAACGGCACCATTGCAAAAGCCAGCCAGAAACGCCGCATCATTCAGGCCCTCCCACCACCAGCCAGGTGCCGGCGGGCATACCGGCTTCCGGCGGCCACCATGCGGCCTGTTTCAGGGCCACGCCCTGCCTCACCAGCTCGCCTTGCATCATCACGGCGGCGGCAAACGGCGCGGTCATGCCGTCCAGCGGCTGCACCACCCGCAAGCTCAAGCGGTTGTCCCAGTTGCGGACAAGCCCCGCCAACCGCGCCAACGCATCTTTGGTTTCGTCATCGGCCTCCACCCCCGCAGCCGCCAAAGCACGCGGCATCGGCAGATACAACTCGCCACCATCCTCAGCCAATACACCTTCCACCGTGCTCCACACGGCATCGTCCTTCATCCGCTGCACAAACAGTTTGTTCAGATACATCAACGCATCGTTGGCCACATAGGTATTGCGCTTTTCGGCATTGAAGAAATTGTCCGGACGCTGCCACACCACCGCATCACGCGGCGAAAACACTCCCTGAAACGACCCCGTCAACTCCTCCCACCGGTCGCGGTCAATCTCTTTCATGGAGAACAACAACACAAAAAACACCAGCAACAACGCCACCAAATCGGCAAAGGTAATCAGCCAGCGCGAACTGTTGGCCGCCTCACCCGACACGCGCGGCTCAAACACCGTACTCATGGCGCCTCCACCCCTTGCACGGCGGCGCCCAGCGGCTTCAGGCCCTCCACCGCCCGCGCCGCCGCCGCACTGACACCGGTGTAGTGAAAGTTCATGGTCAACACCGGCTCGCCGATGCGCACCGCCACCCGCACCACACCGGCCCCGCGCGGCGCCAGCAGGGTTGCCATGCTTTGCGCCCGCGCCGCCGCCACCATCATTTGGTCAGACGCATCTCCCACCGCCAACTCCAGCGTCCCTTCCGGAGCCCCCTTTTCAGGCACCATCAACGCCAGGGCATTTTCCAAAAAGCCCACCTTGTCGGCCATCAACTCGGTCTTGCCTTCCGCAAACAAGGCGCTCAACGGCACCACCACCCGTACCCCGCTGGCATCAACCTCCATGGCATCGTCAGCATCCAGCAGCAACTGGTTGTGGACCAGCCCGCGCAAACCTTCCTGCAACGCCATCGACCACGGAATCCCCAAGCTGGCCGTATCGTCACTGCCGGTGCCAAGGCCGCTTTCGCGGTAATCAAAGCCCTCGTTCACACCGTCAATGGCTTCAAGCTGCTTGTGCTGCGAGGGCTTGGCAAAGGCGTTCAGCAAAATGAACAACGCCAGTAAAATCAAGTTCAACGCCAACATCACCACCACCGATCCGGCGGGCGCGGCAGCCTTCGGCGGCAACACCAAATCATCCATGGCGGGCGGTTTCCTTCTTGTTACCCCGCACCATAGCGCAAACCCGCCGCCCACGCCAGCACACCGCCACCCCTGTTGGCATCAAACACAGCCCCGGCACGGCACGCCACAGACATGACCTGCCAACAGTGCCTACTTAGACATGTCCTTCAACAGATACGGCACATCCAAAATCATATGCACCTTGCCGTCACCGGTAATGGTCGCGCCCGAAATCGCACTGTTATACGCAAACACGTCGGTCACCGGTTTTACCACCACCTCTTCCTGTCCCAACAACTCTTGCACCACCAACCCCATGGCCTGGCTGCCGTCGCGGACCACCACCACAAAACCATGGCTTCCCTTGACTTCCTTGGCAGGTTCCTGCGGCACCGGCACGGCCATCTCCAAATCGTCCAGCGTCAGCTCTTTCGCCTGCACCACGCCACCGTCCGCATTCAACAACCCTTTGGGTTTGGTCAACTTGCTCAAATAGAACAACGGCAGCGATTCCCCGCGCAACTCAATCACCTCGCTGTTGCTTACGCGGTGGATATGCTCGGGCTGGAAGCGAATGACTTCGGAAATGTCGCCAATCGGGATGGCAAACCCTTCGCGGTTGGCACCCACAATCAAGGCGTTCACGATCGCCAGGGTCAGCGGCAGGTAAATGCTGAAGCAGGTGCCCTTGCCGAACTCGCTGGAGATATCCAGCGACCCTTGCAAATTGGCAATCTTGTTGTTCACCACGTCCATGCCCACGCCACGCCCGCTCACGTCGGTAATCGCCTCGGCGGTAGAGAATCCGGGCGCCATGATCAACCGCACCGCCTCGGCATCGCTCAATGCCGCCGCCGCACTTTCGGTGATGATCCCCTTCTTCACCGCCACCTTGCGGATTTTGGCGGGATCAATCCCCTTGCCGTCTTCCTGCACCTGGATCACCACGTTGTTGCCCTCATAGAAGGCCCGCACCACCAGCGTCCCCTCACGGGATTTTCCGCTCATTTCACGCTCGTCCGGGGTCTCGATGCCGTGGTCCAAAGCATTGCGCACCATGTGCACCATCGGGTCGGCCAGTTCCTCCACCAAACTCTTGTCGACTTCGGTACCTTCCCCTTCGATGATCAAGTTCACTTCCTTGCGCAGCTTGGTCTTCAACTCACGCACCTGACGCGGAATCTTGTCAAACACCTTCTTGATCGGCTGCATGCGGGTGGAAAGCACGCTCATCTGCAAATCCTGCGTCACGCGGGAAAGCTGCTCCAGATTTCCGTAAATCAACGCATGGTTGGGCATCGCCTCCAATGCCGTCATCACCTCGCGGTCATGCAACTGACGCAACAGGCTGTTCCGTGCCAACACCAGCTCGCCCACCAGATTCATCACCTTGTCCAGCCGCGAGGTCTCAACCCTGATGGTTTCATTGGAACCTTCGTCACCCCGTTTGGGTGCCGGCGCCTTGGCCTTCGATTCTTCAACCGGAGTGGCCGCAACCTTCGGTGCTGCCACGGGTTCAGGCGCAGGCGCCGCCTTGGCGGCAGGCGCATCGTCATCCCCGCTGTCGCGACTGGGGTCCAACACGTCATCCCCCATCACTTCCGCCAGCAACTCCTTGTTCACCATATCAGCGGCGGCAGGGGCGACTGCGGGCTTGGCCGCAGGCGCGTCATCTTCCCCCTTGTCGCGGCTGGGGTCCAGCACGTCATCATCAATCACCTCGGCCAACAGTTCCTTGTTCACCATGTCATCCGCCGCAGGCGCCGCTACCGGCTTGGCGGCAGGCGCATCGTCTTCCCCCTTGTCGCGACTGGGGTCCAGCACGTCATCGCCAATCACCTCGGCCAACAGTTCCTTGTTTACCATATCATCCGCCGCAGGCGCCGCAGCTTCGGCAACACCGTCCCCCGCCGCCCCTTTGGTTTCAATCAACCGGTTCAACTCGGCCACCAACACCTCGTGGTCGGCGTCTTCGTCACTCTCACCGGCCTTGTAGGTGGCCAGCAATTCCTTCAACGCGTCGCTGGATTGCAACAACGCATCCATCACCGGCTTGGTGGCCGGCACCACGCCGTTGCGCACTTCGTCCAGCAGGTTTTCACCGGCGTGGGCCAAACTGGCCATTTTGGCCAACCCCAAAAAGCCTGCCCCGCCTTTCAGCGTGTGCAGGCCCCTAAACAGCCTGTCCACCGTCTCTTTGTCAACACTGTCGCCGTCTTCGGCCAGCGCTTCCAGTTGAATCAAATCCTGCTCGAAAGCATCCAGGTTTTCATCGGCCTCGGTAAAAAACTCCTCGAGGATTTCCCGCATTTCATCCTGTTCAATGCCCATGCTCATGAGACGCGTACCTTGTTATGACGCAAGCGAGAGCCTGCGCGGTTGTTATTGCCGCCAGTCTACCCCACCCCGCCCCCCAATCAAACGCCCGCGCCCAAAGCTTGCCCACCCGCGTGGGCTCCCCGCCACAAACATCACACCAAAACGCCCTTCCAGCCGCAAGCAAGGCGAAGCGTAACCCAACGCCCATCGTGCATGTTCCCGTAAAATAATTCCCTCAAACTACTTGGGCTGGGGTTCCTTTACCGCACCAACTCGCCAATCCGCCCACCAATCGCCTCCAGCGGCAACACCTCATGCACCGCACCGGCGTCGGCCACCGCCTTGGGCATGCCATACACCACCGAAGTCGCCTGATCCTGCGCCAACACATACGCGCCGTCACCTTTCAGGGCACAAAACGCCCGGGTGCCGTCATTACCCATGCCGGTCAACATCACCGCCAACACGTTGCGGCCATAGGCCTTGCGGGCACTGTCCGCCAACACGTCCACGCTGGGCTTGTACAGCGATTCCCCCGCATCATCGGCGGTCTTGAACACCCCGCCCTCCACGCGCAAATGCTTGCCGCCGGGGGCAATATAAACCTGCCCGGCCTGCACCGCCATGCCGTCGGCGGCCTCCACCACCCGAACCTTGCAGGTTTCATCCAAACGGTTGGCCAAGGCTTTGGTGAATTCGGCAGGCATGTGCTGCGCCACCACCACCGGAACTTTGATGTTCTCCGGCAACGCCGCCACCACACTCTGCAACGCACGCGGCCCGCCGGTACTGCTGCCGATCACCACCATCTGCGGGGCAATCCGCCCCACCGGCGCCGCCGCCAACTTCACCGGCCCCGCCACAACAGCGGCAGGCGCAGGGGTCCCCGGCACCTTCGGCGCCACGGGCGAAGCATCCGCAACGCCCGCCGCCGCCATCAACTTGGCCTGCAAGGTCTCCGCCTCACGGAAGATATTGCCGCCCTTGTCATGCAACGCTTTGGGGATAAAATCCACCGCACCGATACTCAAGGCCTCCAACGTAATCTTGGCGCCGGCCTCCGAAAGGGTGGAAATCATGATCACCGGCGTCTTCACGCTGGCCATAATCTCGCGCAGCGCCTCAATGCCGTTCATCACCGGCATTTCAATGTCCATGGTCATGGCGTCCGGCCGCAGCTGTTTGGCCATCTCCACGCCTTTTTGACCGTTTTCCGCCGTACCCACCACTTCAAAACGCGGGTTGGTCTCAATCATCCGCACCAACGCACTGCGCATGAAGGAGGAGTCATCCACCACCAAAACCCGTATGCGCTTCGTCATGCTTCCCCCGCGTTGTATGATGGTTCGCCGCTAGAGCAACTTGGCCAAAATGGCATCAATGTCATCCTGCTCCAACCCTTGCCCGGGCATCGAAGGCCCGTTCAGCAGCGCCGCATCCTCGTTGAACTCGGCACGCGTCGTATCGTCCAGCTTGTCTTCTTTTTCCACCATGCCGAACACCAGCACCATGCGTAACACCTTGCGCTCAATCTCCTGCAACAGCTTCACCACTTTCTGGATACGCTGGCCGGTAATGTCCTGGAAGTTACAGGCCTCATACACCTGCGTGACGCTGGTAGCGGCCTGCGTCATGGTGTCCTCCATGCCGGCAAGGGCATCGGGGTCCAGCGGCGGGTCCATATTAATGAGGCGGTCTTTCAAATCGTTATGGAACATCGTGATCTGGTCGCACGAGTCCATGATTTTCCCGGTGGCTTCTTCGGTCATGCGCACAATGGCATCCAGCTGGCTTTCGGCGTCCGGAAGCTCCTTGTCGGTAATGTGGTCGTCGCGCACGGCAGCCAGCTGCTTGCGCGCGTCGTTGATGAACTTCGCAAGCTCACCCACTTCATGGAAAATCTCGGCCCGCGTCGCGGTATTCTGCCCGAACATCTGCTTCACCGCGTCAATCAGCTCCCATACGGTCGAGGCCGGCACGGTGTCGTCGCCACTGGCCTCACCGGCCTTCAACTTGGCTTCAAGGGCTGCCAGACGTTCTTCGATGTTCATGGTCATAAGTTTGCTCTCCTTCAAAACGTGCCAATTTATGGGTTGCGGCACAAACGGTTAAAAATCGCCAATCACTTTCACCAGCTTTTCCTTCAGCGTCGCGGCGTTGAAGGGCTTGACGATATAGTTGGAAACCCCGGCCTGCACGGCGGCAATCACGTTTTCGCGCTTGCCTTCGGCGGTCACCATGATAAACGGCGTGGCGCGCATCTGCTCGTCGGCGCGCACGCGGCGCAGCAGGTCCATGCCGGTCATCTTGGGCATGTTCCAGTCGGAAATGATCAAATCCACCTTTTCGGTCTGCAACCGGTCCCATGCCGTGCTGCCGTCGTCGGCTTCAATCATGTTGGTAAATCCCAGCTGGCGCAGCAGGTTGATGATGATACGGCGCATGGTCTGGAAGTCATCAATCACCATAATGCGCATGTTTCTATCGACAGACATGGTGGTGGTACCCTTGTTGTTATTGCTTCACAGAGCTTGTGGGCACGCCCGCAAACGTCTCCTGACACCCGGCACTCTATCGCGCTACCGGCAACTTGGCAAAGGGGCACACCCCCCGGCGTCCAACTTGCCCCAGCCCCCCGTGATGATACGGCAACCCCTTTCTGCCTACAGCGGCACATCGGTGCCGCTCACCGGCAACACCAGCGTCTTTTCCGCCATCATTTCGCTGATAACCCGTGCCTTGGCCGGGTCCATCGCCTCCATCAGCTTGCCGGATTTCTTGGTCGGCATCCGCTTCACCACGTCAAACACGATGGTATTATCAAGCCGGTTCATCACCTGCGCGGCGGCGGCGGGCTTCATGTTGCCGTAAATCTGCGCCAGCAGCTTCAACTCTTCCTCATCCTTGCCGGAGAGCCCCCGGCTCAGGTTCTCCAACTGCACTTTCAGCTTGTTCAGGTCGGCCACTTGCTCGGCCATGCGCTTTTCCATCAAGTCCACCAGCTTTTCGCGCAGTTCCAACGCCTGTTCCCTGCGGTCAAGTTCCACCTTGCGCGCTTCAAGGTCTTCCAACACCGCCAGTTCCGCCTCACTGAACACCCGCACATCGGGCTCCGCCACCGCCGCCGGGGCAGCAGGCGCCGCAGCACTTTCCCCACCCCCGTGGGCGGCACTCTCCGCCAGCCCCAGCGCGGGTAGCAGCAGCATCGCCAGCAAGGCCCCCCGCATCATCATCCCTGCGCCAACTTCCGCCGCAAATCCTCTTCGGCGCGAGACGCCCCCATCGGCACCGCCTCTTCCGCCTCAACCTCGTCACGGGGCGCCCCAATCAACGCAAGCGCCGCCTGACCTCCTCCCGCCACCCTGTGCGCCTTTTCCCCGCCCAGACCGTCCAACAGCTCTTCCAGCGGGTCGCGGCCCACACTGGCCGCCGCCACCACGTTTTCGGTCACCACCACCCGCCCGCTGTCGGCACGGTAAGCCACCTGCTTGGCCACCGCCCCCACCCGTTCAAGCTGGCTGGCGGCTTCATCGGCCCGTTGGGTCAAAAACTGTAGGTCTTGCATCATCTTTTGCGCCGCATCCACGTTTTTGGCCAACTCCGGCCCGTGCTCGCGGGCACTACGCTGTAATTGCTGCAGGGCTTCCCGTGCCTGCATCAACTGACGGGTCAATTCTTCCCCCAGCAGTGGAATCTTCTTGTAACTCTGACGGAATTCATACAGCCACCATCCCACCGTCAACAGCAAGCCGGCCACCAGGGCCAGCAGCACCACACTTACAATCCCGACATACAGCGTCATTGTTCCATTCCTTTCGTTCCTTGCGCCGTTTTTCGGTTCTTTTTGTTGGGTTATTGGTTTTTCATGTTGTTCAGGTCGGTCACATTATGGCTTACTTTCACCGCTTTGTAATCCAGCGCCCGGCCCATTGTGCCGATAAGCTTGGTAACGCCGCCACAGTCCACCTGAATCGGCGAGTGCGGCCGCGCATCCAGCATGATGGTATCGCCCACCTTCCATTTCAGCGCTTGGCTCAGGCTCATGGTCATTTCGTCCAGCACCGCCATCAGCGGCAAAGATGTATGGTAAAGTTCTTGGCTCAGGTGGTTTTCCCAAATGTTGTCCTGTCCGAATTTCTCACCCATGAACTGCTGCAACAACTGCTCGCGGATAGGCTCCAAGGTCGCATACGGCAAACAGAACTGCATCTGTCCTTCACGCCCCTCAAGGTTCACCCGCACCGTCACCACGATCACCACGTTGGTCTCTTGGGAAATCAAGGCAAAGCGGGGGTTCACCTCCATCCGTTCCTTCTTGAACTGTACGGGGCTCACCGGCGCAAAACAGTTGGTCAGGTCGCGCAACACAATTTCGGTCAGGTTATCCACGATGCGGTGTTCAATCGGGGTGAACTGCCGCCCGACAATCGGCACGGGCCGCGCCTTGCGCCCGCCCAGCAATACGTCCACCACGCTGTAAATCAGCTGGCTTTCATATACCAGCATAATGTAGTCGTCCAAACCGATGGCGTTCACCACCACCAACCCGGCCGGCAACGGAATCTGGTTCAGGTAGTCGCCAAAACGGGCGCTGGATATGGAGACAATCGTCACATCCACGTTGTCGGCGGTAAAGTGACGCAGGCTGGTCGAGAGAATCCGCTCGAACTGGTCGAACACCCGCTCCAGCATCGGCAGCTTTTCGTAGTTGACCACGCTCTGGTCGAGCAGCGCCTTCACCCCGCGGTTGCTGGGGCCGCTGTCCTTGTTGACACCCAGCAGGCTGTCAATCTCGTCCTGACCGAGAATCTTCTGGCCAACCCCGTTGTCCACCTCGCCCGAGTCACCCTCGCCCGAGGCCATGTTCTGCCACTCGGCCAGTAATTCTTCTTCGGTTTTGGCGGGGGCGTCGGCCATGGTTACCTCCTATTGCACCAAGAGTTCTCTGAACAGCACATTGTGCACCACAATGGGAGACAGCACTTGGTTGGCACGCAACAACAAGGCTTCTTTCAACCGCTGCATCGCGCCGCTGCCCTCCACGTCTTCGGGACGCAGCTGCCGCAAGAAGTTCTGCCAGTCGTCCTGCAAGCGTGGCAACAGTTTCTCCACTTCCATTTTTTCCTGCTCACTGCCCAGCTCCAGCGCCGCCTTGGCTTTCAAAAAGTGCGCCCCGCCACCGGCCGTATCCAGCATGTTCACGGTGATCGGCGGCACATCAAACATCACCACCCCGCTACTGGCCACCGGCATGGCCTCTTCCTTATGGCTTTCCCCGCCGCTCAACAACAGATACGCCGCCGCACCACCCACCACCAGCAGCACCACAACACCGCCCACCAGCATCATCAGCTTGGTTTTGCTGTTGCCTGCGGGTGCCTCTCCCTCGACGACATCCTCGCCACCTTCTGCTTCGGCAGGAGTCTCAGCCGCTTCGGCAACTTGCTTGGTCTCTTCGTCGGCCATGGTCGCACTTTGTTGTTTTTTCCACCCCCCAACCAAGGCCCGAACACCATACACACAAGGCCCCCGGTGGGGTTTCCCGACCGTTATACATCAAAGCGGCGCTCCGCCCAAGCAACTGGCCACCCACTGACCATCTTTTTTGCAACCATCCCCAAACAACCATGCCCTGTTCGCAAGTACTTTGCATATTTTGCAGGAGGTTGAGCGGGATGGGATGACAGGTTTTGGCCGAGAGCGTGGTCGGACCACCATGACCGAGGACGAAACCCGTTTGAAAGCCGCCACAAAATGTACAAAGTACTTGCGAACAGGGCCTAGGCAATCGCGCTGCGCACCGCCACCGTATCAGACTCCCCCGCCGGGGCACTCCCCGCCTTCTTGGCCCGTTCGTTCTGCACAATCTTGTGCCAGCTGGCGCGCAAGGTTTGCAGGTGCTGCACCACCTCGTCACAAATACGCGGGTCGTTGCGGAAGTCCACCTCCAGCATCCGCCGCAGCAAAAAGGCGTAAATCATCTGCAGGCGTTTGGCCACGTCGCCGCCTTTTTCATGGTCCAGAATGTCCAGCAAATAGCTCACCACTTCCATCGCGCGCTTGTTGCTATTGTGGCGGGCCTGAATGTCACCGGCCGCAATCGCCTCCTTGGCCATGTTGCAAAAACGGATCGCCCCGTCATACAGCATCACCACCTGTTCGGCGGCGCTGGCGTTCACAATCTGCTGCTGCTGATACTGCTTGGCAAGGTTGGGGGCATAGGTCATCGGGTCATATCCTAGTTGTTGCTGCTGTTGCTGGCGTCAAAATAGCTGCTCAGACTCTGCTTGAGAGATTCCAGCTGTGCCAGCGCCGTTTCCATCCGTACGAACTTCAGCTCCATGGTCTGACGGTAGGTTTCAATCCGCACGTCAATCTTGTCGATGTCTTCCTGATACTTGGCGTTGGTATCGCCCAGCTCCTGCACCCGGGTGTCCACCGTACCAGAGAGCTTGGTAATGTCGTTGAAATAATCGTAGAAGCTGTCGGCCAACCCGCGACTGATGGTAATCGCAATGTCGTCCACTGCGCCAAGGCTTCCCGTTCCGTTGAAGAACAGGTTCAACCCCTCCGCCGCCGTGCCGTTGGTGGCATAGGCCTGCTTGGCGCTCACGGTCAGACTGCCGTCGTCGGCGCCGCCGTTGCCCACCACCGCCGCGGTCTGGATATTGGCGCTGGTGATGTTGCCGTCCACATCCGTCCCGCCGATGTTCACGTAATACGTGCCGCTTTGCGTCGCGTCGGTACGGCCCAGATAGTTCAGCCGCGCATCACTGCTGGTAAACTCAAACCCGAACAACGCGCGTACGCTGTCCACGTCCCCGATCAACTTGGCGTCAAACACCGCATCGTCCAGTTGCAGCTTGTAGTCGCTGGTCACGGTAATGCCCAGCTGGCTCAGACTGCGATACCCGTCGGTATTGCCACTCACTTCGCCGGCGGCAAACTGGCCCAGCTTGTCCACCATCTGGCGCAGCACGTTGTCGCGGGCAAGCGGGCCGAATTCGCTGTCACCCACCGCGCCGTCGCCGTTGCGGTCGGCGGTGGTGCGCTGGTCGTCATAAAAGGTGCGCACATCGTTGTAAGCGGTCACCAAATCCACCACCGCCCCTTTGATGCTCACCAGATCCGGCTCCACCTTCAGGTTGATTTCCGTATCCACCTCGGCCTTCAGCAAACTCAGCGTCACGCCTTCAATCACGTCGTCAATGTCGTTGCTGCTGCGGGTGATGCCGGTAATCCCGTCCACATCGACAATTGCGTCCTTGGCTGCCACCAGCTCGTTTTTCACCGCTCCCAAGTTGGTCAGCCCCAAACTGTCGCTGATGGCGTTGCCACCGGCAAAATCCACCGTATTGGCAAGCCCCGTGTCATCCGAGGTAATCACCAGATAATGCGTCGAGGCATCGGCGCTCACGATGGTGGCGGTCACACCGGCGTTGGCGGCATTGATCTTCCCGCGCAGGTCCACCAGCGTATCGTCGCCATCCAGGTTGATCGTCACTCCGTTGATGTCAAAATCACCCGTGGTCGCGCCCAACGTCGCCAGCGCCGTGCCGGTGGATGAAAAACTGTCGCTGCGCAACTGGTGCGCCTTGGCCAATTGCTGGATGGTGATGGTGTGGCTGGCGTTCTGCGCACTGTTCTGCACCGTCACGTTGATCAGGCTGGAAATATCCGAGGGCACATGCGTGGCGGGCGCGGTATCGGTGGCCAGCGTGCTGCCGCTCACCGACTTCTTGCGGAACACGTTGTCGCTCAAAAAGCTGTTGCTGCCGCGCAGCTGGTCCAGCGCGGTGGTTACGCTGGAGGCCAGCGTTTTCAGCTCCCCGTAGGCAGAGATCAAGTCCTGGTTGGCGGTAATCTTGCTTTCCAACTTCACGGCCGGAATGCGCCGCGCGGTCACTGCCGCGTCAATGATCGCCTGCGAATCAATGCTGCTGGAAAGCCCGGAAATCTTCACCTTGCCGTCGCTGCCGACGCTGATGCCCGAGGTGTTGATGCTACTGACCATGGCGCTCCTGCCCTGTTAACGTTCCGGCGCATCCTGCGCCTGTTTGTCTTATGGAGACTACCACAAGAAATAAGGCTTTAAACCTGACCATCGGCCACAACCCCCTTGCCACCGTGCTGGCTTGCATAAAGTTTCAGCATATCTTGCCCAGTGTAGCTGCGGTAAAGCCGGTCGCCGCGCACCTCGCGCACTTCGGCGGTGGTTTGGGCGTCCCCCTGTTGCAACTCAATCACCAATCCTTCAGGAGAAAGCATGAAGTTCAAATATCCGGCAGCCCGACCATAGGCCTTGTCCAGCGCCGCATCCAATTCAAACTTGCCCAAAGTCGGCACCACCCAGCCCTTGCCCTCCTTGGCAGAAGCCTTGTCGCCGCCGGCAGGCGCCGCGCCTTTGGCTGCCGCCCCCGCCAGCTGGTTGGCCAGCCCATCCGGAAGTCCGCCAAGTTTCGCCATAACCTACCAATCCCTTAACCCGTTAATCCCATAACCCGTCAACCCGAGTCTCAGCCCTGCCGCAGCAAATCCAGCAGAATCTGCGGCAAACGGTTGGCCTGCCCCAACATGCTCACACCCACTTCCATCATGGCCTGATCGTTGGTCAGTTCGGTAATGGCGGCGGGCACGTCCACGTCAATCAAGGCCGAGCGTGCGCCCTCGTTGTTTTCGTTCACCGTGGCAATGTTGCGGCCCACATATTCCAGCCGCGCCTGCTGGGCCCCCAACTGCGCGCGCACCTGGTTGATCTGCGTCAGCACCGAGGTCATCTGCGTAATCGCCCCGTCGGCTGAAAACTGGTCGGTAATCACCGTGGTGTCCAGCCCCAGCGCGGCCACTGTCACCGCCGCCACGTTCACCGTAATCAGGTCTTGCCCGGCCACGATGCCACTGCCCACCTTGTAGGTCAGCAAGGTGTCGCCGGTCAGACCGGTATAGTCGGCACCGATAATCCCCTGCCCCAGCGGCACCGTCACCGTGCCGTCGGTCGGGCCGGTGGTGGCCACCGCCCCCACATCCAAGCGCCCCAGCAATTCGGTGCCGCTGGCAGTGGTGATATACACGTCCACATAACTGGCACCGCCCACCAAATCGGCACTGTCGGCGCCGTCGGCTCCCACCGCGCCACCGTTCACCGCATAGCGCAAACCGGCCACCCCGCCCAGGGTCACCGCCGCCCCGTCGGTCAACGTGTCAAACACGATATCCCCGCTGGTCGCCACATACGGCGCCCCCAGCGCCTGCAAGGCTGCCACCCCCTCCAAGCTCAGGCTGGTGGCGGCAGGGGCAAAGGTTGGCGTGGTCAAACTGATGTCGGCCCCGCTGGTATCGGTCACCGTGGGCAAAATGTCCGCCGTGCGGTCAAACGCGGTCCCCAGCGTCAAGGTCACCCCCAGCGCGGTAAAGTACAGCGGCAAGGTTTCACCGCTGGCAAGGTTTTGCGCCGTTCCCGCCACATTGTCCAACAGCCCGGTCAGGTCGATGGTTTGGCTGCTGGCCACGCCACCGTCCACACGGCTCAGGGTCATCTGCTCGGTGGTGGAATCATAACTGTACCTGAACACCGCATCACTGCTCAGCACGTTTTGCTCAAAACTTAGCCCCACCACGCCGTCGGCGGTATAGTCGTGGGCACCTTGCAGATCAAAGGCCGGCTTGCCCGCCAACATCTTCACTCCGTTAAACTCCGTATCCGCCGCAATCCGGCCGATTTCGCTCTTCAGCGCCTGAAATTCCAAGTCCAGCGCCGCCCGTTCGTCCGGCCCGTAGTTGCCGGTACTGGCCTGAATCGCCAACGCCTTCATACGGATGGCAATGTCCCCCACCTGTGCCAACGAGCCATCGGCAATCTGCAACATCGAGACCGCTCCCGCGGCGTTGATCTGCGCCTTCGAGAGCGCCGCATTCTCAATGCGCAAGCCGCTGGCCACGGCGGTCGAGGCCGCATCTTCACTGGCGGTGAACACCCGCTTGCCCGAGGCCAGCCGCTGGGTGCCGTCAATCACGTTCTGGCTGCGCAGCTGGATGGCACTCTGCGCAAATTGGCTGCTAAGGTTGGAAACGATACTGACCGGCATGACGCATGACTCCTGTTTGCCCAAACCCAATGCAAACCCCGTGCCAGTCTGCTCTACCCGCCCAGCCCCCACCCATGCC
>JACKLD010000013.1 GCA_024236095.1 Pseudomonadaceae bacterium
ATGAGTAGTTTTCAAGTAGTTTAATCCTCACAGCACAAAAGCGAACGATTAATACCATAAAGGCGCACTGAACAGGTGACCTGAAGCTATCAAACTGCCAGTGCGCTTATAACGTAACCTGATTAATCCCTATTGACCAATCAAGCAGCTGGAGAAATCTCAATCCAGCCTAGTGGGCTCAGACAGGTTCGCTGTCGTCCCCACCACCGCGCTCGCTCCATGTCTGACGTTTGATCAGACGGCTTCTCCCACGGTCCCGACGCTTGTTACGGCTCGCACGTAAGAGGATCTCGGTCTCCTCATTGCCTCTTGAATGGTACGCGAAATCAAACCCAGCTCATTTTAAGATTTCGGCACCTGCTTCAGCTTGACTTTGGATCACTGGCTCTCAAAGAAGCCATGTCCGTTATTTTTTGAAACTCTTCCAAAATATCCGGGTGGTTCTGGCGCAAGAAGCGCTCAACATGCTTATTATCCAGCAGCTTCCCCAGATAGTTCTTGGTAAATTGCAGCACGAGATTTTTCTGGCCGCGATCATCTTTGATCAGCTTGTACTCGCGCTCCAGCTTATCAAGCTCTTCCTGCATTCGAGCACGCTTCTCGGCTGTTAATGTGCGCGTCACTTTTGGCTTGATGGGCTCTTCCAGCTCATGACTCTTGGAGCTTTCCAACAGGGCTTGAGCATAACGCACTGTAAAATCGTTCATATCAATCATCAGCATGGCGCATTCAATTTGGCGGGCTGGCTTCATTTTCTTCAAATAACGAAACGCAGTGGTTGCCACCATCTTGTCTTTGAGTAGATCAACAACTTCCGGGCAAATGCCATCCAGCATGCTGCGCTTTTGGATGATACTTTTGACATTGATATTCAGGGTTCTGGCAATTTTCTCCTCAGACACACCATTTTTGACCATTGTCTGGATCATCTTGTGCTCTTGGATCGGCGCTTTGCGGCTGATGTATTTGTTGTAGGTAAAGGCTTCATCATCCGTTGAGATCAAACAGACCGTTTTGGTTTCATTTATTTGCTTTAAGGCTTCCAAGCGCATATGGCCGTCCAGCAAAACATAGCGGTCTGATTTGGCAGATTGCCTGCTGACAACCAGTGGCTCGATAATTCCAATCTCTTTGATAGACGATATGATTTGCTTAAACTTCCGGCTTTCAAGATTGGATTTACTCAGCATTTTGAGCGGAACGATCTGATCCAGATTGAGCTCCACTGTTTCGCCTTCAAACCCGTGTGTAATATTTTTAGACATGGCTCTCCTCACGTTGCTCAATCATGTCTGACAAACTTTCAGGCATGGTGTTCAGGTTTTCTGCTCGTAGGAGAGTTTTGAAATTGTCGTCCTGCATCAGATTATAAAAAGACTCGACCACGATCAGGAGTGTGGCCTCAGTGCGGTTGGCCTTTTCAACGAGAGAGCGCATACGGTCCATTTCTGTTTTGAATTTCCGCACCATTTCACGCGCAGACAAGGTCTGGCCGTCTTTTTTGCGTGTTCCGCTATTCCGTATGCCTTTGCCAAGCGTTCTGCGCTTCTCAACAAGGCGCTGAGCCGTCACGAAGCGATTGCCACGCAAACCTTCTTTCTCATAAGCATCCTGCAAGGCTTTCTGTTCATCTCCCGGCGAGGAGGCAATTTTGATAGCGATGGTGATAGGAATCTGGTTTTTCTCAATAGCCGTTAATAGTCGCTCTTCACCTTTGCTTAAAAGCGTCATAATTCCAGAAACGTAAGAATCTGCCAGCCCGGTTTTGCGCGATATATCTGCCATGCCGTAGCCCTGACTTTTCAGCAGCTCAATGCCTTTGAGCAAGTCCATGGCGCTATGCTGCCTGCGTGCCATATTTTCAACCAAGCTCATGACAAACGCATCCTCTTTGGAGAGATCATGACGCACTATCGCTGGGATCGTTTCCTGCCCAAGCGCAATAAACGATTTTAGACGACCTTCACCGCATACCAGATCATAGCCATCTCCATCATCCGACGGGCGCACCGTTACAGGCTTTTTAAGGCCAACATTTTCAATATTCCCTTTGACCGCTTGGAAGCTCTTTTCGCTGCGTTCACGGGAATTGATTACGGTGATTTTATCTATCGCAATGGTTTGAATATCGTATTTTTTGCTCATTACGCGACCTCCTGTATGTTAATGCGGCGAGTGAGGGAGAAGAAATCCTCCAAATCGTCAAAACGGTAACAATCCAGTGCGAAGCCGTTATTGTCAGCTAAACGAAGCTCCGGGTTTTCAATATCGAGGGCAGGAATAACGTAATAATCCAGCGGATGTTCATTCTCAGGGTCCATGCGGACAATGATTGTGATGTCTGGCTCCAAACCAGAATCCAAACGCACCTTCCAGCGGTTTCGTCCCGCTTTGGTCTGATGGCAGCGCGAGATAACAATAGAAACAGTTACTTCCTCATTTACCACGATGAGATCTGATGTGACCTCGCGGTGAACATATCCACCGATTTCTTGTATACGATGGATAACGCCTTCAGCAATATCCGGATGCAGCCTACGGATATGGCGATTGATCTCGATATAGCGCATATCCCGGCTGGGCGTGTAACCAATCATCTTATACGCTTCAACAAGACTGCCAAAGCGATGGGCGTAGGCACTGCTAGATGGCATGTCATCAGCTTCGTCAATCATGATGCCTGAAAGCCAACCTTGCTTCTCATGCAGGTGGCGTAGGCGATCCAGCATCTCTTCGTTAGAGTATTTGCGGTTGCGCTCTCGAATAATGCCCTGAGCATTATAAAAATAGTTGGTGCTAATAATGGCTTCGAAGGCCTTTTCTTTTTTGACCCATTCTTCCTCGGGATTATTGACGCGCTGCTCTTTCAGCTTGAATGAACGGCGATTAAAAACATTCGTGCCAATATATTTTTCATTGGTCAGTATTTGATGAACGCTGGCACGCGTCCACGGTCGCTCAAAATCTGTAAGAATGTCCCTTCGGTTTAACTCACCTGCGATCTGAGTCTCATTCCAGCCTTCATCGACAAACATTGTATAAATCCAGTTGACGATCTGAATTTCTTCATCTGGCCCCGGCACCAAAATAATGCGGTCAGTGGTGATGCTTTTTTGCTCACCAATCTCAAGCTGACCTTTATGCTTGCCTTTTTCATCAATTAACATCCGCCGCAAACCAAATCCGGCAGGTCCACCCTGACGAAAACCCCGTTCAACGTGATGGCATTGGCCATTGAAAACTTTCGTTGATAGTTCGCGGCTATATTCTGCCGCCATGGTGCGCTTAACAGTCTTCACCAGCTCCGAAATGGGTGAGCCATCATTGATGAATTGCTCAGCAACATAGTGAACTTCTAATCCAGCAAGACGGCAGATATGCTCGTAATGAGCGCTTTCGTCGGTGCGTTGGAAACGCCCCCATCGGGAAACATCATAAACAAGTAGCAATGAAAAATCGAGTTCGGCTTCTCTGTTTTTAACGTCAGAAATCAGTTTCTGAAAAGAATTCCGTCCCGTGGCTACAACACCGCTTTTGCCTTCATCAGCATAGGCGCGAACAATCTCAATGCCATTGTTATCGGCATAATTGCGTATGAGTTTTTCTTGAATTTCCGTTGAGCATTCCTGCCTTGGATCTGACATCCGCAAATACATGGCCGCTTTTCGCCCGGCCATATTGAGATTCCAGTTTTTTCTACTGTCGTTTTGCACCTTATTCTTACCGCCCTTAAATAAATCATTACTCTCCCCCCTCGGTCTTTTCTGGCCGGGAGCTGAAAATTGTTCTTTTCACATTTTAAAGAAAGGAGCAGTTAAATGTCATTATTGGAAAACGAGTCAAATGACTCATTTAAAAACAAGAAATACGCGGTCACGCAGATTGCCAAAATACTCAGGGAGGATTACAAAGATTCTGGGTCAGCGATAAAATGGATTGCTCGTCATACAGGCGCATCAGAACACGCTGTTCGGAACTGGTACGACGCCGCAAGAGAGCCAAGTATAGAGAACTTTATTTCTCTTACCAAAGCATCACCAAGGCTTGTCGAATGGTTTCTTAATGAGGTGGGGAGAGAAGATCTTACACAGTTGATACAAAAACAAAATCAGGCCGCAGGTTCACATCCAATGCGCCGAGATTTGGATATAGCCAATCTCATTTTTGAGACGGAGGGCTCGTGCGATTTGTTGGTAAAATTGCAGAAACTGACGCTTCGCCAACTCTGGTTTTGTACCCAGATCAAAAATGGTCGCAAATTATGTGCGAAGGATTTAATCCTCGTTTTTGATATTAGCCGGGCAACAGCTTATAGAGACATTAATGAATTGGTCAAAATGAGTTTGTTATGCCGCGTTAGTCAGGGGAAGTCTGAGTATTACACGACACTGTAACGTCATGCCTGCGGTGAATAGCCATTCTAATCACCGCACTTTATGCGGTGATTTATCTTGACCTTGCGGTGAATATCGCCTATAATCACCTTAAATAATGCGGTGATTAATATGTGGATTCATGAACATCAAGACTGGCCAAATTTTATATGGGATGCAGAAACCCTTGCATCCAAGTTGGCTGATATACGCCATCGCCAAGGCCGTTTGCTGGGGCGCATGGAGGGGCTTGGCTTTAAGCTGAAACGTGAAGCGTCTTTGAGTACGCTTACCAATGATGTCGTTAAATCATCTGCCATTGAAGGTGAGAACCTCAACCCGGAAGAAGTACGTTCATCCATTGCCCGTAGGCTTGGGATTGATATTGCAGGGCTTATCCCTGCAAGCCGTGATGTTGAGGGTATCGTTGAGATGATGCTGGATGCCACGCAACAATTTGCCAAGCCATTAACTAAAGATCGGCTGTTTGATTGGCATGCCGCTTTGTTTCCAACAGGGCGCAGCGGGATGCACAAAATCACCGTTGGAGGATGGCGGACTGTTGAGGCTGGCCCCATGCAGGTTGTCTCCGGTCCTATCGGTAGAGAGAAAGTGCATTTTGAGGCTCCTACTGCTGAGCGCCTAGAAAAGGAAATGGAAGCGTTTCTGGCGTGGCTGGCAGGGGAGGATGATACCGACCCTGTTATCAGAGCAGGCATCGCGCATTTGTGGTTTGTAACGATCCACCCGTTCGAAGATGGCAACGGACGTATTGCCAGAGCTATTGGAGATATGGCACTCGCTCGTGCCGATGGCACACCAGACCGTTTTTACAGTCTGTCATCCCAAATTGAGGCAGAGCGCAAGCAATATTACGATCAGCTTGAGGCGCAACAACGTGCAACACCTGATATTACAGATTGGCTGTCATGGTTCTTGGATTGCCTTGGCCGCGCCATCAGCAATGCGGAAACCACGCTTGGTAATGTGCTATTCAAGGCGCAGCTCTGGGATATGATCAACCAAAAGCCTGTGAATGACCGTCAGCGCTTGATCATCAACCGTATGCTTGAGGATGATTTTGAGGGCTTTATGAATACCTCTAAATACGCCAAGCTAGCTAAATGTTCGAATGATACTGCCTTGCGTGATATTCAAGAGCTCAAGGAACGTGGTATCTTTATTCAGAATCCCGGTGCTGGACGGAGCACCAGTTATAGGCTGCCGGATCGTGAAGAATGATGCGTTTCCAATGAAGGCAAGCGGGATTCAAACCCTCGGTATCGTACCGTATCAGTTTGCGTTAAGAGGTAAATACTACCCACTATCGGAAATGCGAACTCTCAGTACCGTAGCAACAAAAACCTTGATTTTGTTATCTTTCAGGACGATTATTGTTGCAACTCAATGGTAGGTGTAGAGGATTCGAACCCAAAGGGGGTTAATACACCGCCACTTCTTTATCTTTCACCGTCCAGCACAATCCACCTTACACGCCAAACACGTTGGTATTACTATGCTTTTATGTCCAGCGTCATCCACCATGTTTTTATGCCATCCACCCTCGCTGGGGGTATTTCTGGGGGCATACCCGCACAACGTGGTGGACAGGCAGTTGGCCCACGCCCACCGCAGCGCCACCAACGCTGCCTATGACCGCACGCAGTTTATCGCCGAGCGGCGCCGCATGATGGCGGATTGGGGTGATTATTTGGATAAGGCTGCGGGTGGGGTGGTGGTGAATATGGAACTGCGGCGCCATGTATAATAGACCCACCCTTGAATGTGTGCAGCCGTCTCTAGACATCCTAAGAAAGAGACCCGCCCACTCAACACCTCAACATCTTAGAGTTATAAACAGACTAACAAACCCTGTTGACGATGCAGATGCTAGAAACATCGAAAACCTCTGGGCACTTGGTTTGCAGTTGCAAGACCCGCATACGCCTCCACCTCCCTACAACATCGCCAATCTTGTGGAATACATGGCGCAAGCCCTTGACGATTCAAAGTATCGCAATCTTAGACAGAGCGAGAAGAAAGACTTATCAAAAGACCTTCGGAAACAATTTGGAAAAATTATACGTACACTTAAGCAAAAAGATTTGGATATGGATATTGCTTACTACAAATACAGTAATGATAGTTCTTTTGAGTTTGATGTTTACAGACTTAACCAGCACATAAGCACAACCAGTCCAATCATGGCTTCCGCACTTCTTGAGAGGCTTAGGGATAGGATTATTTCTCGCCTCAATAACCAAGCCGATGTTGCTATCTTTTCAACATTTTGCCGCACCAAGACCCTGCGGAAACCAGCACGACCATCCATGCCTTCATGTATGCCTTGAACCCGCAAAACGAGGTTCAATCGCTGTTGGCAGCCCAGATTGTAGCAACCAACCATGTGGCGATGCGGATGCTGGCGCGTTCGATGGAAGGGCAAGACCTCGAAAGTGCCAACCATTACACCAACCGTGCCCACAAGGCCCAGAACCTTCTGCTGCGGCAGTTGGAGGCTTTTGACCGCATGAAAAACGGCGGGCAATCGACACAGAAGGTGGTTGTAGAACGTGTGGAGGTGAAAGACGGTGGGCAGGCTATCGTGGGGGCGGTGGCAGGGGGTGGGGCATCAAAATCGAAAACCGAGGGATAACCCCATGCCCGTTGATATTTCCGCCCTTCCCAAGTGTAAGTGCCGCTGCAAACGCACGGGCCAGCCATGCCAGCAACCTGCCATGCGGAATGGGTGTTGCCGCCTGCATGGGGGGAAATCCACAGGGCCACGGACACAGGCAGGTCGAGAGGCTGTCGGCAAGGCCCACTATCGACATGGGCGGTATTCTGCTGCGAATGTGGAGTTCTGGAGGACGTGGAGAGCGTTAATAAGAGAAGATTAGGGCTATTTAGGATTGCAACATAAAAAATTATACTGTATGCAATTTTTACAAGGGGAAGATGCCATGCTGCCCATTCGCCTGATAGAGCTTCAAGGGATGTCGCACAGGTTTGTGCTGGCCCGTTTTGCGCCGTTGGCTATTGGAGCAGGCATTTTAGATAGAATTAGGCAACAAGGAAATCATAGCGTAGGAGAATCCAATGCCAAATAAGGTTGTTCGTCCGCCTGTGTCCGATATTTTGGAAAAAGGGGTTCATGCGTGGCTGGTATCTCGCGGCATTTATCTTTCCGAGGACAAGATGCGCTCCCTGAAACTTGACGAGTCGTGGAATAAAAAAGCTCCCCATATTCTTGTAGCTTACGAAGACCATACACCCCACCGGACAGTGTTGGCTCAGAGCCTTACTTATGCCCAAGGCAAGCGGCCTAACCGTTTGGAGGTTTTGATTGAGGGGCGTGACGGAAAACTCCACGCTGGACGGGTGAAAGTCAACAGAGCCGAATTGCAAGGACTATCCGAAGAAATTGCCGAAGGGCGGTTTGATGTTATGGGGAGAGCGTTCTCAACAGGGCCAATCCGTCAAACGATAGGGTTGTTTTCACAAGAATGGTCTTCAACCGCCCATTACAGTCCTCCGCACAATCATGTTGGACGCTTGGTAGAGTATGGCGTCACATGGTTGAAAGAACACATGCTTGCTCACCATGCGGCATCGCGGAGTATCCGTGGAGATAGACGATTGTTCGCCTCTGGAAAACAAGAGTTAGTTTCGATTTTCAAAGATGTAGAAATGGCCCGCAGGTGCCACTTGTTCAAGGCTTTTGTGGAGTGTCTTGACCCCAATGCCGCTCAGTTTTTGAGAGAAAGAGGCTTGGATTATAACAACATTTATGGTTGGCTTGCATATAGACATCGTCGTTTTCAGGCAGCCACGGCATTGCCAGGGCTTTTAACCGCCCTGATGCGCAAGGATATTACGGCAACCATTGACGGCGAAGGCTTGGAACATCCGCCGCCCCTTATTCCTGTTCTGCGTGAGAGCATGGTGGAGCGCCGAAAAGACATCCCTCCCAGCATTATCAAATACCTTGGCCGTAACCCGAATGTGCCCTCGTTGCTTTCGGATGCAGACTTGGCACACGCCGTGGGTGCGTTAGAGTGCATTGACCCAAGCTGGTATCCGAACACGCCCAAGGAATGGGAAGATTTCAACTTCGCCTCCAACATTGCCAAGGTGTTCAGTCAAACCCACGGCAAGGATTACAAAGCGTGCATGGACGATATCCGCTTGATGGCGGTGAAGGGGCAGCCGCGTTGGGGTTCCATCAAGGCAGGGCTGTACGCCTTGGGAGGAAGCGAGCGTGTGCGGGATGTGGGCGACTGGCATCAGCAAGTATTACTTCCTTGTCTTGAGGCTGGACTTGGTGCTTTAGTTGAAGAACAAGGGGGAGCGTTTGACGATATTACACGTCAAGACCTTTTGACCTACGCGAAATTCAAAGCCATTGCGGGTATGACGATGCAAGCCCAACTGACAGCCTCGAACCTTTATCACGAGGCCGAGCGGTTGGCCGCTTACAGATTGCGGTTGGCGGGCATTGAATTGAAGAAACCCGTGGACGTGAGTCAGCCCACATGGCATCCGTTGGCCGCACCGATGCTGCACCGTCATTCCGCCGATGAACAAACTTTTGCTTTCTGTGTGACCGACAAGGAAGGTTTGGTGACATTGGCCGATGTGCAAGGCCATTGCGTGTGCGGCTATGATACATCGTGCATTACAGGACGTTCCCACATTGTGGCGTTGATGAATCATGATGTGGTGAAGAGGCTTGCAGAGCTTCCCGTAGCCCCACCACCGAGCCAAACCGAGATTGATGCCTTGGCGCAATCCATCCCCCAAGGGTCGTACAAGCATCATGCCGAAAACCAAAAACTGGCCCTCATGAAATGGCAAGCCGCCAACCATGACCGCGTCAAGACCTTCCCTGAACTTTGGGAGCAATATGTGACCGAGGTCAAAGCCCGTGGTAAACGCAAGGATGAGGGCTTGCCAGACGTAACCCCTGACCTGCTGCGGTTGGCATTGGATGCGGCGAAGTATCACAACATCCCCGACCTCTGGAAAGGCATCTCCACCGTGGAGTTGGCAGATGACAATGCGGGGAACGTGACCCAACGCCAACACCAAGGCTACCCCAACAGGCGGGGAGCCACCCCTGCGGAAGCGGCGGCTATAGGAGCGTACAGAGCCGAAGCTATGGAGAATATTGACCTGAACGCAATTCAAGCTGGGCGTATGGCCATGATACAGGCTTTCCCTGACCGATACCGTCCGTATGGTCAACAACAAACACCACTTGTTGCTTTTGATTGGCGAGACGCCAACCAACGCAACCATATATTCCAAGCTGCCCGTTCCCTCTTGGCCTCGGATGCTGACAGAAACGCTAGTAACCCCCTGACATGGGCCAGAAATCGTCGGTTGGATGAAGTGTTGGGTCAATTTCTGGGAAAACAGCGGGAAGATTCGGGGTTGGAACGGTAATCACCCCCAAACCCACCACTCCACCCCCAGACCAAGCATAAAGCCCCAAAGGGTGAAGGCGGTGAAGACGATAACCATTTCGGGGCGGCCCGCGGGTTCAACATGGGGAGGGGGGAGATTGTCGGGCATGGTTGTGTCCTTTGTCGGTTCAAACAAAAGCCACCCGATAAAAGAGTGGCTGGGTGTTAAGAACCGCTTTAGGACGGCGCGGGGCTTTTCAGCTTACGCCTTGGACATGACACCGCCACCCAGCCACAATGTAGCTGTCGTGAACGCGTCATAATACGCGAACAGCACCTTCTGGCGGTGCCCTGCCATCCTATATTCGGGGCTATCAATCCCCAGAGATGAGAACAATCTCAAACTCCGCCTGTACGATGGGCGGATTTGGCTTGTACGTCAAGCGGCGTTGGACGATACTGGCCGCGGGTGGATGAATAACCCCTGCTGTGGAGGGTAGAGAATGCTTGTGGGGGCATTTTTGGGGGCATCCTGATTATTCATACCGTTATTTTTGTATTTATAACAAATCACTATGCGGCTGGTTGGGATGTTGTCCTATTTTAAAGTGCGAAAAGTCCCACCAAAACCAACCCCAACACAATCCGGTAAACCACAAACGGCACATAGCCCACCCGCGCGCACCACTCCACCAGCAGCTTGATGCCAATCAGCCCGCACACGAACGATACTGCCGCCCCCGTCAACAACGTGCTGCCCGCATTGTGCCAATTCAACTCGCTGGAAATATCGCCGAGGCTCAGCAGCATGGCCAGCGTAATGGTGGGTATCGCCATCAGGCTGCCAAAGTGCCCGGCCAACTCGCGGGTGGCCCCCATCGCCCGCCCGCCGGTCACACAGATGCCGCTGCGCGACACCCCCGGCACCAGCGCCATGGCCTGATACACCCCCCACATCAGCGCCGTGGGCAGGGAAATATCATCCACCGTGCGCAATACATCGGCGGGCCGCCGCCGCGCCAGCACGTCGGCGTACCACAGCAACAGGCCGAACACGATGCTGGTAAACGCCAGCAACAGCACGTCACGCCCATAGCTTTCAATCACGTCCTTCACCGCCAAGCCCGCCAAGCCCACCGGAATGGTCGCCGTCACCAAATTCACCACCAGCCGCGCCCCGCTGTCGCGATACCGTCCGGTCAGCAAGCTCACCAACCCGCCAAACATCGCCGCCACATCGCGCCGGAAGTACACCAGCACCGCCCCCAACGTGCCGAAATGCAGGGAAATATCAAAAATCAGCCCTTGGTCTTCCCACCCCAGCAAGTGAGGCACCAGCACCAAATGCCCACTGCTGGAAATCGGTAAAAACTCGGTAATACCCTGCACCACCGCCAACACCACCAAATGCAAAAAGTCCATCACACAAGCTCCCTGATGCGTTGCCACATGGGTTGATAAAGAGGTTCGAGGAGAGGGGGGACGATATCGGGTCGAAAACCTGGATGGATAGCAGCCAGTGGAATAAGGGCGAAGCCCGCACCGTCACCTTTCTCAGCCCTTAAATTGTTTGGATTGCCTCTGAAAAGATATAGGTAGCTGACCCGAAAAGGTTTGTTGTACAAGCCGTTGACATCATCATGGGTGGTGATAGCTACTTTAACGAGTTCAGTAAGGTCTTCAGGGCGGATGTGGATGCCTGTTTCTTCTTCAACTTCTCGTATGGCCGCCTCAAGATATGTCTGGCCAAGCTCCACATGGCCTCCCGCCGTTGAGGTCAACAAGTTCGGGAAAGTATCCTTGGTCGGAGACCGCCGCTGGAACACAACCTCCCGCTCCGGCGTCACAAACCACACATGCACCTCGCGGTGCCTCAGACCTTCCCGGTGAATGTCCGAACGCAGCCGCTGGCCGACAATGACATCATTCTCATCCACAACATCCAGAAGACCGTCGGCCATGGCGGGTTCCAGCGCCGTACTTACGCCTGGCTCTCCATCCACTTCACCAACTCGTCCTTGCTGCGCAGGCCGACCAGGCTGGAGATGGGCTTACCGCCCTTGAACGCCACCAGCGTGGGGATACTGCGCACGCCGTAACTGCTGGGCGTTTGCAGGTTTTCTTCGATGTTCATTTTCACCACCTTCACGTTGCTGACGGCAGCGGCGGCCTCATCAAGCACCGGCGCCAGTGCCTTGCACGGGCCGCACCAGCTGGCCCAAAAGTCCACCACCACGGTCTCGCCGCTGCTCAGTACGGAATCGTTGAAGTCGGCGTCGGTTACGCTGGTCACGTTGCTCATTGGAAGGCTCCCCTTGTTGTTTGCCGTCACAGGCTACGGCGCAACGGCCCCAACGTCAACCTCCGCCAGCGTGGCGGTTGCCGTCCATACCACCGCCGCCTGCAACGGCGCATAACCCCCCAGCCGCAACGCTGCCGCATAACCTTGCAATTGCCGCACATAATCGGCGGGCACCGTGGCGGGCGGCACGGGCTCGGTCTTGAAGTCCAGCACCCACCACACGCCGTCCACCTGTACCAAACGGTCAATCCGGCCAATACCCCTCGCCGTGGCCACCGCCACCTCGGCCTGCCCGCTTGTAAGGAACTGCGGCAATGCTGCCATCACTCCCATCACTTCGGCCACCATCGCGGCCCGCGCCGAAGCCGCCATCGCCGGTGCCAACCGTGCCGCCATCGCGTCTGCCACTGTTTCCCTCATCTCGGCCGCCACGTCCGGCAAGACTTCCAGCAGGCGGTGCATCACCTCGCCCCGCGCCAGTTCGTCACTGTCCAACCTTGCCACCAGCTGCGGTACGGGCGGCAACGGTGTGGGGAGGGCCGTCTCTGGCACAGGTTGCGGTGCGGCATAGGCAGGCGCCTCCCGTTGCCAAACCTTGACGCCGTTTTCCTCCGTCCAGTCAATGTCCGCCGCCGCCACATGGGCATACCAACTGCCCTCCGGCGCAGCCACGTTACCCGTTTTGTCCGGCGTGCCCCACCCGGCCACCACCAGCATGTCGGCCGGACGGGTCAGCGCCACATACAGTGCCCGCAAATGGTCGGCCTGCAAACGCTGCCGCTCGGCCTCTTTCCAGCCCTGCAACGCAGGCGTGGTCTTGCCCTCGGCAGGTTTCCACACCACCGCCAGCGGGTTGCCCGCCGCATCTTCATCCCACAACAGTTTGTCTCTAGCGCCGTTCTTGGGCTTTTCCGCCGCATCGGCCAAATACACCAGCGGTGCCTGCAATCCCTTGGCCTTGAACACCGTCATCACCCGCACCCGGTTGCCGCCTGCCGCCATTGCCACGGGCAGATTGTCCTGCAACTTCGCCAACAAATCCGTCACATGCGGAACCCCCAATGCCGCCTCCAACAATACATTCGCCGCTGCCTGCACATCCGCTGCATCGCCGCCATAGCCCGCCACACGCGGCCCCGCCAGCAACCACGCCAACGCGCCGTGAGGCCCCTGCGCCGCCAGCACCGCCGCACCATGTTGCAACCAATCCGCCGTGGCACTATCCACCGTGGCCAAATGCCCCAGCCACGGCCCATCGCCCGCCAGCCTGAAAAGCGCCAACAACCGCTCATCATCCCACCCGACCAGCGGGCTTTTCAACACCTGTGCCAACGCGGCGTTGTCGCGTCCGTTGGCCAACACCCGCAGCCATGCCACTGCATCTTCGGTAAGCGCCGCCGCGCCCAACTTGGTGGAAACCGTCTGCACCGGCACCCCGCCATGGGCCAAGGCCGCCCCAACCTGTGCCGCCGTGGTGTTGTCATCTACCAACACCAGAACATCACCGTAAGATAGCGGCTTGCCGGTGCTTGGCATCACCATGCCCGATACAAGCTTGGCTTGAATGTCCGCCATAATCCGCATCGCCACCTGTTGCGCCCCGCGTGCCTCGTTCTCCGGAGGCGCAGGCGGTGCCCAGCCGTCATGGTTTACTTTGTCGGATTTGGCAATCTCCACCAAGGGCCACAACTCTACCCGCCCGCCGCCATTGTCCCAAACAGATTCATGCACCTGCCACCCGTCCGTTTCTCCCAATACCGCCGCCGCGGCATCGCCGCCTGCAAACACCGCGTCCACCACATCCAACACCGTCTGGTTGGTGCGGAAACTCACCGTCATCGGCACCACCGCAAAATGCTCGGTATTGCCTTGTTCCATCCGTTCCGCCAGCAGGCGAAACAACGTCGGCGCCGCGCCCTGAAAGCGGTAAATGCTCTGCTTCAAATCGCCCACCGCAAACACCGTGCGCACCGCCTCCGGCTCGGCCAGCAGCTCCGCCGCCAGCAGGTTGAAAATGCGGTGCTGCACGCCGCTGTTGTCTTGCCCTTCATCCAGCAACAGGTGGCGGATGCGCCGGTCCAGCCGGTAATGCACCCATGCACTGTCGGCACCGGAGAGAACCCGCTCCAGCCCCGTCACCATGTCGTCAAAGTCCAGCGCCCGGGCTTCCTGCTTGCTGGCCATATAAGCCGCCTGCATTGCTACGCTCGATACCAGCAAGGCTTCGGTCAGGCGATACGTCTCCGCCGCACAGTCGGCCAAGTGCGCCGCCAACACCCGCTCCTGCAAGCGCTGCATATCCTCCATCCGCACACCCAGCAGCGCCGCCGCCTTGGCATCTGCCAGCTTGACAGCCTTGTAGGTGCTGCCCAAAAACGCTGCCCGCCATGCCTCGTCCGTATCTTCCGCAAGCAGGGTATCCACTTTGGCTGCCCGCTTGGCATCATTGGCGCCACCGCTGGCCTGCAAGGCCGAAATCCACGCCTCCAGCAAGCCTCTCTCGGCAGTTACTTGCGGCCATGGCGCGGGAGAGTCCAACTCCAACGTTCCGTACAAATCGGCCAACGTGGCTTCCACCCCGCCATGACGCCGCAACACCGCCAACAGCCGTCCCCAACTCCCCACCAAGGTGGCGGTCAACTCTTCCAGCGAACTGTCGGCCATCGTCGCCAGCAACGTGTCCAGCGCGTTCTGCACTGCATCATCGCCATCCAGAAGAGTGCGATGGAACGCCTCCCGCAACAGCGCCGCTTGCCGTACCTCATCGGCCACTATCGCCCCGTCGGCCAACCCGGCCTCACGCGGAAACCGCGCCAGCACCATCTGCCCGTAGCCGTGGTGGGTGGTAATCACCGGCGGCTGCTCCAGCACCAGCTGCGGCAATGCCCGTGCCCGTATCAGCATGTCATCGTTCGGAACGCGGCCAATAATCTCTCGGATTGCCGCCCGCAAATCCTCCTCCGGCAGCGTGGCCCAAGCCATAATTCGTGCCGGCAGGCGCGCCGCCATTTCGCGGGCCACTTCCTTGGTGAAGGTCAACGCCACAATCTGCGCAGGCTGCAAGTCCGGGTCGGTCAGCAGCAAGGCCAGCATTCGCCGCGTCAGCACCTCGGTTTTGCCGGTGCCCGCGTTGGCCGAGACCCACACATGCCTGCGCGGGTGCGCCGCTACCTGCTGCATGGCGTTGGCCTGTTGCAAGCGTTCGGGGTTGGTGTGCCGCATCATGCCGCCCACTCCCTGAAGCGGCACACCCCCGCCAAACCGCAATGTTCGCAATGCCCGCTGGCCGCCAGCCCACCGGATTTCATATCGGGCCATGCGGGCCAGTCGGAACTTTTGCCGAAGCGCGTCACCATTGCCATCAAGCCGTCTTCCACCGCACTGATAATCTCCTGCCATGTATCGCCGTCCACCCGTGCCACCTCCAGCGGACGCGGCCCATACCCGCGCAACTTCCACACTTCGGCAGCAACCACTTTTGTCCTGTCGCTTTGCAACAGCCACCCTTCCATCGGCAATTGCGGTTTGCGCCCGTCGGCCATCTCGGCAGGCTTGGGCACGCCGCCGGTCTTGTAATCTACCACCACCGCACCCGCCACCGTGGTATCCACGCGGTCGGCTTTGGCGCGGAAGGTCACATCCCCCAACGTCCGCGCAGGCAATGGTGTTTCCACTGCGTCAACCCGCCCGCCCTGTTGCACCAAGGTGGCCAACCGTACCGCAACATCTTGTGCCAACACCGGATACCGGCTTTGCCACAAACGCTGCAAGGCCTCCGGCTCATCGGCCAGCAGTACCGCGCCACCTTCCAACAGGTGCGCCTCCACCGCCGCCGCATCGCCTTGCCGATGCGGTTCCAGCGGTGCGGGCAACCCATGCACCGACGCAAACAAACTTTCCAGCCAGCGGTGCATCAGCAGCCCCAGGGTGCGACGGTCGGGCAGGGGGTTAAACGGCGGCAACGGCGCCAGCCCCAACACCCGCTCGCCCAACGCACGGTACGGGCATGTCCGCAGGCCTTCCACCATGCTGGCCGACCACGCTGCCGGCCATGCCGTATCCGGCACAAAGGCCGCAGGGGCCACCATGCGCGGCGTCAGCACTGGCTGCGCATGGGCCAGAAACATCGCGCCTTCTGCACGCATTGCCTTGATGTCCGCCGCCGCCAATGCCTGCCGCAACAGCGGCGCCATTACCGTGGGCTCGCCGCCTTGCTGAAGACTCCGCGTGTACACCACCTTGGCCGCCAGCGTGTGGGCCTGCTGCCAGTTTTCTGCCGCCACCGTCGCGCGATGACGGTTGTTGGGGACGCCCAGCATCTCCAATTGGCCTTCGCTCAACCACGGGTCGAACACCGCAGGGGGCCAGCTTCCGGTGTTGCATCCGCCCAGAATCAACGTCTCCACCGGCTGCATCCGCAACTCTTGCGGGCCCCATAAATATAGCCTTGGCGTCACCGCCGCCTGCGGCACTTTCACAGAGGCCAAAAGTTGCGATACCACCGCTGCGGCCGTTTCCGCCGTCAGTGGCAATGTGTCGCTTCGGGCGGTTTTTGCCAGCCAGTCGGCCACCGTCCGCCCGCCGTCGGCCTCGCGCCATGCGGGCGCCAGTTTGTCCATTGCCGCCTGCACGTCTTCCAACCATGCCGCCAAGGGCTTGGCACGGCCATCCAGCCCGCTCCAGATGCCATCCACCACCGCCCATGCGGGGGCCGCCACTTCTGCCGCCGTCCGCACCGCCTTGTCGTCATGCCAGCGCAGGCCTTTCCATCGCCGCTGCCAGCCGTACCATCCTTCACGTACCGCAGATCCCCGCCACAGGGCCTGCTCCAATGCCGCCGCCAACGCGGGCCAGCTGTCCAGCGGAGACACCAACGGATGGCCGCACACCGCCGCCATCGCCGTAGCGGAAGGTTGTGCAATGGCAGTTGCCATTGCGGCGAGCAACCCGCCCGCCATGCGTTCGGCCAAGGGCTGCTGCGCCGAGTCTTTCGCGTACAAACCTTGTGCCCCCAACGCCGCCTGCACGTGCCGCGCCACATCGCGGTCCACCGTTACCACCGCCACCGGCCCGTTGGTTTCCGCCAAGGCCAGCCGCGCGGCGGCCGCTACCGCCAAGGCTTCTTGCCACGGTGTTTCCGCTTCCACATAAGATGCTGTCGGCACCGCTGCCGCTTCAGCCTCCATCCGCTCCATCGCGCCACCCAGCCGTGCGGCCATTGCCTCGCCCAATGGTGTGGCAGGCAGCATCACCGTGCCGCCATCTGCCGCCGCCACCGCCTGCATCACGGCCAGTGCGGCGGGGGTTGCATCGGTGATTCCAGCTATCACCGCCGGCCTCTCAAGTCCGGCCTCGTACCGTGCCGCTAGCCGCCGTAGCCACGCCACACTGGCCGTAGCCGGCGTGCGTGCACCGCACCGTGCCAGCCAATCATCGAAGGCCACGCCCACCGCTTGCAGGTCATCGGCATAATCCTTCCAATGCGCGGCCAGATGCTCCGGAACTGCCGCCGCCACCGCGTCCCAACTTACGCCATAGCGTACCAACCGTGCCTGAAGCTGCAAAAACTCCCCCGCCAACCGTACCGCCGCCACCGCATCCAAACCGTCGCGCCGCGCCTGCCACATGCCCGCCAGCTTGGCCAGCGCGGCGGCCTCATGGACAACCGGCGCCCCGTCATCAAAAACACCCAACTGCCGCGCCGCATCTTCATCCAGCCCCAGCGTACGGAAGCTTGGCAGCACCGCACACCCACGCGCCGCCAGAAGCTTGGCCAGCGCATGCCCCGCCCGTGCGGTGGGCAGCCATACCGTGGAGCCGGCCAGCGTTTGGCCGTCAAACCGCGCCGCCAGCCGGTCTGCAACCACATGGGGAAAAGACGCCTGTGCGGGCACCATCACTACCGCCATGCGCGCCTCTCCCGTTGCCGTTAATCGATGTCTTGGTGGGCCAGCCTGCGGGCGTATTCCAACCCGCTGTGGGTGCCCATGTCGGCCCACGGGCCATCGTACCAGAAACCATGCAACCGACCAACACTCGCCGCCATGTCCCACGGCTTCACTAGCGAAAACCGTTCGTCTTCTTCCGCCGCCACAAACGCCGGATGCGTCACATGCACCCCGGCAAACACCACGTTGGCCTTGTCGCGTTGGCGGGCCGGGGGGCGCGTCAGCTTCTTGCTGCGTTTGTCGAAGATGAAATCCCCGCCATCCGTACGGAATGGCGCCACCGTCTTCAATGGCACCACCGCCATCAAGGCGTCGTGTTTTTTCGGGTTGAAGGCGGTCATCAACGGCCGCAGCAACGGCGCCATATCCTCGCGCCACACCGCATCGCTGTTGACCACCAGAAACGGCGCATCGCCCAACAATGGCAAGGCTTTCTTGATGCCGCCGCCGGTCTCCAGCAGCGTCTCTTCATGCGAGAACATCACCTTCAGTCCCATGCGGTTGGCGTTCACCGTGGCTTCCACCATGCGGCCGAGGTAATGGGTGTTGATGACCACCCGCTCGATTCCCGCCGCTTTGCACGCCGCCAACGCGCGCAAAATCACCGGCTGCCCACCCACGTTGATGAGCGGCTTGGGGGCCATGTCGGTCAGCGGCCGCAAGCGGCTACCCATGCCTGCCGCCAAAATCATCGCGCTGGTGATGGGGGCACTCATGCGGCCTTGGCCAACTGTTGCAGGGCTTGGTTGCCTTGGTCTTCCCATGGTGCCATGAAATCCACCAAAGCCTTCAGTTCCGGACAACCATAGCTTTTATGGGCCATGTGCCATGTAATCGGGATAAACTTGGCCGCGCCCGCCGTCCGCCCATCACGCATCGCCAAGCGTGAGAGACCACCCAAAATCCGGCTGCAATGGTGTAGGTTGGCCACCTCCAGCCCCAGTTGCAGTTGGGAACGGTCAAGCTCAAGCCTCTCGGCCACGTAAGTCACAATCTCCGCCTCCAAGGCATCATTGTCGGGACGACGGATATCCCGCAGCAATATCGCCATATCCTGCACCAGCGGCGCCACCCGCGCGTCCTGAATATCAATCAGGCCGAAGTTCTCCAGCTTGGGTTCATCCCCCAGCAGCAGCATGTTGGTGGCTTGGTAATCAAACATCATCAGTCCCTTGGGTAGCGCCATCACCAGCGGCATTACTTCGGCCCACAGCTTTTGGAAGTGTGCACGTTCCTCCGGCGGGGTGGCATGACCACGGGCCAGCGGCAGGTACCAGTCGGTAAAGCGGGCGGCCTCAATCCACCAGTCGGTGGCGTTGTACAGGCGGCCTTGTTGCGGCGTGTGCCTGCACGATGTCACCAACACATCGGCCGCCACCTTGTACCATGCCGTGGCATCGGCGCTGGATTGCACCAGCTTGGCCAACGAGCGGTCGCCAAAATCCTCGCTCAGGATATACCCGTTCACCGTATCCGCCGCATCAATGCGCGGCGCCCGCAACCCCATGGCTTGATAGTTTTTTGCGGCGGCCAAAAACTCCTCCGTCCCTTCCACCGGCGGCGGACTGTCCATCAGCATGCGGGTGCTGCCGTCGGGCAGGCGGATGCGCCAATAACTGCGGAAACTCCAATCCCCGCCCAGCGACTCAATTGTATAGTCCCCAAGGTCGCAGCCGTCCAAAAACGCCTTGCGCCCCTCCTCGGTGCTGTCACGGCACAAGGGCGCCGAGGCCATGCGGCACAGAGCGGGGTTGATGCCCTGCCAAAAACCGATACGCCGCTGCCAGCTCCGGCTGGAGGTTAGCGTCACCGTCCGCGCCGTGGGAGTGTCTCCGGCGGCAAACGCCAACGTCAATACGCCGCAGTTGTTCATTTCCCCCATGTGGTAGGTCAGCATGTCCGGCTGGTCGGCGCGCAGCAGGTGCCCGCCCTTTTCGGGCCACTCGGCGACAATCAGCCCGTGGCTGCGGTAAGCTTCCAGCCCCAGCCCGTCCAGTTCTTCCGGCGTGTTCAGCCGGTAGCAATCCACATGGGCCACCGGCAGCCGTGTGTCATCATAGGTTTGCACCAGCGTGTAGGTGGGGCTGGGTACGTCACCCGTGTGCCCCAGCGTTTGCATCAACGCCGCCGCAAAGGTACTTTTCCCCGCGCCCAAATCGCCTTCCAGCCGTATCAAATCCCCCGTCACGCAAAACCGCGCCACCAGTTTCGCCAACGCCTCGGTGGCGGTCTGGTCGGGGAGAGCAAAGGTCAGTGTGGGGTGCATCCACGGGCTGGGAGTATGGGTCATGGGCGCTACTCTACGCCAAAGCCCTTCCCAACCCAAGAGTGTTTTGTATGCAGATGCGTGTTTAGTTTGCGCTTTTGCGCAGTTGAATATGCAACTCCTTCAACTGCCGTTCATCCACGGCAGAGGGCGCATCCATCAACAAGTCCTCGCCTTTCTGGGTCATCGGGAAGGCCACCACCTCACGCACCATGGTGCTTTCGGCCAGCAGCATCACCACGCGTTCCAGCCCGGCGGCACAACCGCCGTGGGGCGGGGTGCCGTAGTGGAAGGCTTTCCACAGGCCGGTGAATTTGTTTTTCACCACCTCGGCAGGCAGGCCCGCAATGCGGAAGGCCTCAATCATCGCCTCGGGAATATGGTTGCGGATACCGCCTGAAATCAGCTCATAGCCGTTGCACACTAAGTCGTACTGCCATGCCTTGATGTCCAGCGGGTCTTGGGTTTTCAGCGCCTCCAACCCACCCTGCGGCATCGAGAACGGGTTGTGCGAGAAATCAATCTTGCCGGTGGCCTCGTCCTTCTCGAACATCGGGAAGTCGACAATCCAGCAGAATTTGTAAACGTTCTGTTCGGTCAGTCCGCAATCGCGACCCAGACGCAGGCGTAACGGGTTCAAAATCTTGTGGGTGGCCTCAAATTTGCCCGCCACAAAGAACACCACGCCCCCTTCACTTTGTCTGGCTTTCTCAAAAATAGCCTTCACCTGCTCCGGCGCAAGGAACTTGGTCAGCGGCCCCTTGAATTCGCCGTCCTTCAAGCTGATATAACCCGGTGCGGCAGGCGCGCCCAGCTCATCCTGCGCCCATTTACCCACTTGGTCGAACCAGCTGCGCGGCTGTTCAGCGGCGTTCGGCACGCCAATCATCCGCACCACGCCGCCGCTTTCCACGATGCCTTTGAACACCTTGAACTCGCTGGCGGCCCACACATCGCTGCAATCCTGAATGACCAGCGGGTTGCGCAGGTCGGGCTTGTCACTGCTGTACTTGGCCATCGCCTCATCGTAGGGGATACGCACCCACGGCGCGGGTGTCACCGCAAAGGAGCCCTCCTTGCGGGCATTGCCGTTCCAGTCCTTGAACTCCTCAAATACGCCTCCAATCACATTCTCCGCCACCGCGAAAATCTCGTCTTGCGTGGGGAAACTCATTTCCAAATCCAGCTGGTAAAAATCGGTCGGGCACCGGTCGGCGCGGGCGTCTTCGTCGCGGAAACAGGGGGCAATCTGGAAATAACGGTCGAATCCGCCCACCATCAGTAACTGCTTGAATTGTTGCGGTGCCTGCGGCAGTGCGTAAAACTTGCCCGGATGCAAACGGCTGGGCACCAAAAAGTCTCGCGCGCCTTCGGGGCTGGAGGCGGTCAGAATCGGCGTCTGGAATTCCTTGAAGCCCAAATCCCACATCCGCTTGCGGATGCTTTGGATAACCGCACTGCGGAGATGAATGGTGTTGTGCACGTCATCGCGCCGCAAATCCAAAAAGCGGTAGGTTAGCCGCAGCTCTTCTGGCACACTGTCATCGGTCAGCGCGTAGGGCAGGGGGTCGGCACGGCCCAGTACGGTATGGTTGGTCACCTCAATCTCGATCTGGCCGGTGGCCATGTTGGGGTTTTCAAGCCCTTCGCCACGGGCAATCACGCGGCCCTCCACGCCGATCACGCTTTCCAGCCCGGTGTGGGTAATCGCTTCAATCACGTCGGCGCCCACCGTTTCCGGCTTGAACACCACCTGTACGATGCCGCTGTTGTCGCGTAAGTCGATAAACACCACCCCGCCGTGGTCGCGGCGGCGGAAAACCCACCCAGCCAGCTTCACCGTTTGCCCGATGTGCGCGGGGCGCATCTCGCCACATACGTGGCTGCGGTAGGGGTTGGCGGTGGTCATCGGTGTATCTCCTTAAAAATCGGAGCAGCTTTGGCGGGTTTGCCGCTGTTTGTCAAGAATCACACCGCACCCCGCCAAAACCGCGTCGGCCCTTTACAAATGGCGAAAGTACGCTCTAATCAAGGCCAAACAATAACATAAAGTATCCCGCTTCAAGCCGATGCCGCCGTCCGCCTTGCCGCCGCTACCCAAAAAAGCCATCCTCGTGGCCGCCGCGGCCGTGTTGATGCTGGGCGTGGTGGTGGTGGGGCTGATGGTCAGCCGCAACACGCCCGCCCCGCCCGCCATTCCGGTGGTGATACCGCCCAAAACCGCGCCGCTGTATCCTAGCCAGCCGTTTACCACCGGCCAGCCCGACCGCTTTGTCAAATTCAGCACCGATGCGGGGCTGGGCAAGGTTTTCAGTATGGTGGACATCACCTCACGCACCATCGTCGGCGAAGAGCAAACCAAGGTGCAAACCCAGCAAGGCCTGCAGGAAGATCTGAAGCGTATGGGCTACGTGTGGGGGGTGGAGGGCTTTGTCAATGCCGCCCGCAAGGGCGACGCCAAGGCGGTGTTCAGTTACCTCTCGCTTGGTATGGAGCCCAACAGCCAAAACGCGTTCGGCAGCTCGGCGTTGTTTGCTGCCGCCGAGGCCAATCAGCCCAAAATCGTCAAACTTCTGGTGGCGGGCGGCGCCGACCCCAACCAGCCCAACTTGCAAAACATCACGCCGCTGATGCGTGTGGTGGAGTTGAATCTTCCCGGCATGGCGGAGCTGCTGTTGGCGGTGGGCGCCAACCCCCAAACCACCAACCGCGACGGCTGGACGCCGCTGTTCTACGCCGTGCAAAGCAACAACGCCCAACTGACCGAGCGCCTCATCAGCGGCGGCATCAACCCAAATGCCCCCGACCGCTATGGTGCCACGCCCCTGATGTTCGCCGCCAAGAAAAACCTGCTGAATATGGTCAAGCTGCTGGCGTCCCGTGGTGCCGATGTTAATGCCGCTGATCTGTTGGGCCAAACCGCCCTGCATCTTGCCGTCCATGAAGGCAATTACCAGATGGCCAAAACCCTGCTGGAAAACGGTGCCAACCATAGCCTTGCCACCCGTGCGGGGCTTACCCCCATGGACATTGCGTTGGAAGCCCACGACATGAGCTTGGCCAACCTGCTGCTGGCTCACGGCGCCAAACGCCCCCGCGTGTTGGGGCAGTAGCGGAACATTCCATCATCAAGCCAAGGCGCGCTTCACTGCCCGGATAAACCAGGGCCGCCGTCCCGCCACCTTGGCTTTGTCTTGGTATTTGGTTTCAACCCACCATGCGGGTGCAGTGGCCAAGTGATGCGGGCCAAGCTGCTCCTCCAGCCGTGCCGAAGGTTTGCAATCGGCGGCGGCATGACCGGTGCCCTCCAGCACGAAGGCGGGGTGGCCAAAGATGACCGCCAAGCTGTGGTAGGCATAACTGGGCCAGTCGGTGACAACCCACAACTCGCCGCCGTCTTTCAACGTGCGGGCGGCGGCATCCAAAAGCGCAGACTGCACGATGCGCCGCTTGTGGTGCTTGGCCTTGGGCCACGGGTCGGGGAAGGGGACAAGTATCCGCGACAGGCACCCGTCGGGAATCGCCTCCATCAGTTCGCGGGCATCCTCGGCGGTCAGGCGCAGGTTGGTCGGGGCATCCTGCTGTTCGGCCATGGCCGCCAGACAGCTTTGCAACCCGTTCAGATACATCTCGCTGCCCACAAACAACCGCTCCGGCGCCGCCTTGGCGCGCTCCAGCATCGCCAGGCCGTTGCCCATGCCGATTTCCAGTTCAATGTCGGGGTGCCGCCAATCCGCCGCCGTGGGCACATACGGCGCCACGCGGGCCAACAACTGTTCCACCTCCGCCGCATCCATGCGGGTGGAAAGACGACCGGTGGTGATAAGCGGCTTCATGCCGACCTTATACAAGGTCTTTCAGCTTTGCCGCAAGGTCAACCCGTTCCCACGGAAACGTGCCGTCTCCCGCACTGTTTGCTGCGCGGCCGAAGTGGCCGCCGCTGGCGGTGGCGCGGTAGATGGGGGCGGCGAGTCCGAGGTGGCGGGCCAACCCCCGTGGCGTGAGGGAAAGCGCTTTGGGCAACGCACTCGCAATGGCGTCATCGGTGGTGCCTTGGGCGGTGCCGAAGGTATCCACGTACAACGCCAGCGGCTCGGCGATGCCGATGGCGTAGGCCAGCTGGATTTCGCACTGTGTGGCCAACCCTGCCGCCACCACGTTCTTGGCCAGATAGCGCGCGGCATAGGCGGCGCTGCGGTCGACCTTGGTCGGGTCTTTGCCGCTAAAGGCCCCGCCGCCGTGGCGGGCGTAGCCGCCGTAGGTGTCCACGATGATTTTGCGGCCGGTCAGGCCGGTATCGCCCGCCGGGCCGCCCAGCACAAAGCTGCCGGTAGGGTTGACCAAAATACGGGTGTTTTCGTCCATCCAGCCCTCCGGCAGAACTTTCTGCCATGCGGTGGTGGTGATGGCGGTCAGTTCGTCGTGGGAAAGCTCGGGTCCGTGCTGGTGCGAGATAAGCAGGGTATGGGCGCGTACCGGTTTGCCGCGTTCATATTCCACGGTCATCTGGCTTTTGGCATCGGGGCGCAGGCGGGTTTCGCCGCCGCGCCGCAGGGCTTCCAGCTCACGCAGCACGGCATGGCTGTAATGGATGGGCGCAGGCATAAGCTCCGGCGTGTCGGTGCAGGCGTAGCCGAACATCAGCCCTTGGTCGCCGGCACCTTCGCTGTCGCGGTCGCCGCTATCCACCCCTTGGGCGATTTCGGCACTTTGGCCGTGCATGTGGTTTTGCACTTTCAACGTTGCGGCATCAAAGCCTTCGTTAAACCCGCCGACATAACCGATATCCGCCACCGCCTTGCGCACCACCGCCTCTACATCCACCTGCGCCGCGCTGCGGTATTCGCCTGCCACGCAAACAAAATCGGTGGTCACCAGCACCTCGCAGGCTACGCGGGCTTGTGGGTCTTGCGCCAAGTGGGCGTCCAGCACCGCGTCGGAAATCTGGTCGCAGACCTTGTCGGGATGGCCGCAGGAAACGGCTTCGGAGGTAAACAGCTTGGTCGTCATCGGATTTTCCCTTACGTTCTGGGGCAGCAAGGTACGGCAGATTGCCCGCTGACGGCAAGCGCGAAGCATGCTACGGTGCGGCAATGGATGACGAGGGTGTGACCATTCAGCTTGCAGGCGGCCACGGCGAGGCGGTGCTGTTGACGGATGACGACGTGCAGCCTTGGACATATCTGGAAGACTGGGTACGCACCGTGGGCGAGATGGTAGCTGTCCAAGTGGAGGCTTACCGTGATGCCCGCCCGTGGGAGGTGGTGGTGCGTTTGGCGTCGGATGACACGGTGCGCGGCCTCAACGCCACCTTCCGTCACAAGGACAAACCCACCAACGTGCTGTCGTTTCCCAACGAGGATGACGGGCTGGAAGCCCGCTGGACGGTGGGCGATATCGTGCTGGCGCAAAGCGTAGTGGAAGCCGAAGCCGCCGACCAGCACAAGCCGTTGGCAAACCATGCACGTCATTTGCTGTTGCACGGCCTGCTGCATTTGGTAGGCTACGACCACATGACTGACGATGATGCCCGCACCATGGAAGTCCTTGAGGCGCGCTTGCTGGCAACATTGGGCATTCCCAACCCTTATGCAGGAGACAAGACATGATAGACGTGGTGACACGGCCGTTCAGCAAATTGTGGCAACGCTGGAACCGCGCGCGGGCAATGGAATCGCTCACCGACGACCTGCACGGCGCATGGCAGGAGCGTGAGGCCCGGCCGCTCACCAAGACCGAACGCGAGCTGCTGCAAAACGCACTGACTTTTTCCACCGCCACTGCCGATGAACTCTGCGTGCCCCGCGCCGATATCGTGGCGATTCCGATAACGGCAACATACACTGAGGTGATGAAGGCCTTTGCCGAATCGCATTTTTCCCGCCTGCCGGTGTACGGCAAAAGCCTTGATGACATTGCCGGGGTGATTACGCTGAAAGACATGGTAGAGGTGGTTGGCAAAGAACGCGGGTTCAAATTGGCCGATTGCTTACGTCCGGCCATTTTTGTACCGGAGACCATGCCCGCCACCCGCGTGCTGCAAACCATGAAGAAACACCGTGTGGGCATTTTGCTGGTGACCGACGAATACGGCGGCACCGGCGGTCTGTTGACCCTTAAAGACCTGCTGGGCGAACTGGTGGGCGATATTGAAGACGAACACACCAGCGACACCGACGAGGAAATCGCCAAGCTGGCCAGTGGCGCTTACCATGTGCCCGCCACCATGCCGCTGGAGGACTTGGAGCTGGAGTTGGGCATATCGCTGCCGCCACCGCCCGCCAGCGATATCGAGACGCTGGGGGGCTTGGTAATGCACGAGGCCCGCCGTGTGCCCGCCGTGGGCGAGATGGTGGCCCTGCCGGGGTACATCACCGCCAAGGTGGTGAAGGGCGATGCCCGCCGCATCCAATTGCTGGAACTGCGCCTGCCCGACCGTCTGGGTGCCGATAAAAGCAAAAAGGCGGCCTGATCGCGTGCGGTTCGTATGGCCATCCTCCCGCCCGCTCGGCTTGCCTCTGTTGCTGGCGGGCATGCTGACAACCTTGGGTTTTGCCCCGTTCTTCCTGTGGCCCTTGGCATTGCTGGGCGTGGCGGTGCTGTACCGCGCGGTGTTGGCGGCCCGCGGCCCGCGGCAAGCGTTTGTGGCGGCGCTGGTGTGGGGTATTGGGCATCAACTGACAGCCTTGTATTGGCTACCCCGTGCCTTTTATCTGGATGCCGACCGCAGCGTGGAGGCGGCCGTTGCAGGCGGAGTCCCCGCGCTGCTGGGCCTTGGTTTGTACGGCGCCGTGGCTTACGCCTTGGTGGCGGCAGGCGCACGGGCCGCGCCCATGCGGTGGCGGGCTGCCGCCTTCGTCGGTCTTTGGGTGGCCGTGGAGGTGCTGAAAAGCCTGCATCCCATGGGCTTTCCGTGGCTGCCGCTGGGGGCGGTGTGGGGTGGCAGTTTGCCCCTCATGCAAAGCGCGTCCATTTGGGGGGTGCATGGCCTGAGCCTGTTGGTTCTGGCGGTGGCGCTGCTTCTCAGCCGTCTTCAGCCGTGGCGTTGGCGCACGGCAGCAGCCGTGCTTTTGGTGCTCTACACGGGCGGGCTTGCGCGGTTGGCCGTTGCCCCTGCAACCGCAGACGGCTCGACCATCCGCTTGGTGCAGCCCAACATTCAAAGCGCCCACAAGTGGGATGCCCGCCTGCGGCTGGAGTATCTGCGCCAAACCTTGGATGTCGCCTACGCGCCCGGGCGGCAAGACGTGCAGGCCATCTTCATGCCGGAAACCGCCGTGGCCTTTTACCTGCAAGAGGAAGATGCGGTGCGCGGCATGGTCGCCAGCGGGCTTGTGCCCGGGCAAAGTCTTGTGACGGGTACGGTGCGGCGTCAGACGGACACGATTCCGCCGCGCTACTACAACAGCATGGTCAGCATGAATGCCGCCGGGCACTTCGACGGCTGGTACGATAAAAAACTGCTGGTGCCGTTCGGTGAATATATCCCTTTCCGCAAGCTGATAGACGCCCTGCCGCTGCCTGCACCGGTGCGGGTGATGTCGCAAAGCCGGCTGGACTATGCCTTTGGCACGTATGACCCCCACTTGCCCACCGCCGTGGGCACCGGACTGGCGTTGATTTGCTATGAGGGCATTTTCCCCTATCATGTCGCCAAACACGCGGCAGGGGCCGACTATCTCATCAACGTCACCAACGACAACTGGTTTACCGGCACCACCGCCTTGGCCCAGCATGCCACGCTGGAGCGCCTGCGCGCGGTGGAAACTGGCCTGCCGCTGGTACGGGTGGCGAACACCGGCATCACCATGGTGGTCGACGGTTATGGCCGTATCACCGCCAGCCTGCCTATCAACACCGCCACCTTGGCCGATGTTCCGTTGCCGCCCAAACTGGAAAGCACCCCGTGGCGGCAGGCCGTATCCCGGTTGTATGGGTTTTTGCACAAGACGTAGGTTCTGTGGGCATTCATAGAATGATGTAGGCGGCTCTCCAAAAGAAGGAGAACAAAATGTATGAAACCTTTGCTAACAGTACCTAAATACTCTCCAAATACCGGTTGCAGTCCAGTGCCGCCATGCAGCCCATGCCGGCGGCGGTGACGGCTTGGCGGTAGACGGAATCGGCGACATCGCCCGCCGCGAAGATGCCGGGGAGGGGCTGGGCGTGATGGGTGGGGGTGACGGTGCCTTTGATGAGGGTAAGGTAGCCGGTCTCGTCCATGTCGAGTTGGCCGGTGAAAATGTCGGTGTTCGGTTTGTGGCCAATGGCGATGAAGACGCCGGTGACGGGGATTTCCTGCGTGGAGCCATCGGTGGTGGATTTGAGGCGGAGGCCGGTGACGCCGCCCATGAAGGATTCGGTATCGCCGAGGATTTCATCGACCGTGCTGTTCCAGATGATGGTGATTTTCGGGTGGTTTTTGACTTTGTCGCGCAGCACCATCTCGCCCCGGAAGTCATCGCGACGGTGGATGATGGTGACGGTTTCGCAGATGTTGGCGAGGTAGAGGGCTTCTTCCATCGCCGAGTTGCCGCCGCCGACCACCGCGACATGCTGGTTGCGGTAAAAGGCGCCATCGCAGGTGGCGCAAGCCGAGACGCCCTTGCCGTTGAAGGTTTGCTCGGACGGGATGCCCAGCCATTTGGCCGAGGCGCCGGTGGCGATGATGAGGGCATCGAACGTGTAGGTTTCTCCGCTTTGGCCGGTGAGGGTGCGGGCGGTGAGGTTGGCTTCGGTGATGTGGTCGGACACGATGGCGGCGCCGCAGTGTTTGGCTTGGGCCTCCATTTGTTCCATCAGCCACGGGCCTTGGATGGCTTCGGCAAAGCCGGGGTAGTTTTCCACCTCGGTGGTGATGGTGAGTTGTCCGCCCGGCTGGTTGCCACGGATGATGGTGGTGGCAATGCCCGCACGCGCCGCGTAAATGGCTGCCGTGCAGCCTGCTGCGCCGGAGCCGAGGATGATAAGGTTTTTGGACATGGTGTTTTCCCCCTTTTAAAAGATGACTATGGTTTGTAGCCCACAAGAAAGGGGTGGTCAAACATGCAAAGTGCGGTTAGGGTGCGGCCATCAACCAAGGGAGGAAGTGAGATGAAGATGATCGGGCAGCAGTTCCCCAGTATTGAGATGCAAGCCGTGATGGCGGATGGTAGTTTTGGCAAGGTAAACCCCGGGGCGGCAAGCGATGGTTATACGGTGGTGTTCTTCTACCCGTTGGACTTTACCTTTGTGTGCCCGACCGAGCTGGTGGCGTTCCATCAGGCGATGGGTGAGTTTGAAAGCCGTGGCTGCCGCGTGTTGGGATGCAGCATCGACAGCGTGCACAGCCATGCCGCATGGCGTCGGACGCCGTTGAACGAGGGCGGTGTGGGCGCACTGGCCTACCCCTTGATGAGCGACATGCAAAAGCAGCTTTCCACCGAATTGGGCATTTTGAACGGTGATGGCGTGACCTACCGTGCCAGCTACCTGTTGGACAAGAGCGGAACCATCCGCCACATGGTGATTAACGACCTGCCGCTGGGCCGCAGTGTGCAGGAAATGCTGCGCATGGTGGATGCGCTGGCGTTTTATGAGGAAAACGGCGAAGTGTGCCCCGCCAACTGGCAGAAAGGTGAGGCCGGGATGGGTGCCGACCGTGAATCGACCGCGGCGTATTTGGCCAAGAAGGCGGCGTAAGGCGCTTGTTGTGATGGTTGTGTCACGCAGGGGGGCGGTGCCCCCCTTGCTATTGCTTGCGGATCGCGGAAGATGTGCCTAAGTTTTGCGCAGGCAGCCATGAGGGTATGGCTGCCGACTAGGTAACAAGAAAGAAAAACCGATGTTCCGTACTGCTTTGATGACCGTGCTGCTGGCCGGTACCGTGCTGGCTGCCCATGCTGAAAATGTCAGCGTGATGGGGGCCGTGGCCGTTTATGACAATATCTTCAAGAACCCCGCCGACAAGGCCAAGCTGGAAGAAATGACCGGCGACACCTATAATGTAGTGTACAACAGCGCTGGCAAGGGGCTGGATACGCTGGTGAACGGCACGGGCGTGGATATCGCCATGGTGACCAGCGACTTTGCCAAGCTGATGAAAAAAGTGGGTGCTGAAGGCAAAATGGCCGACTACACCTACACCAAAATTGACGACGATGCCTCGGCCTTTGCCGTGCACCCCGACAACAAGGTGAAAGAGCTGAGCCGCGAGCAGATCGTGGGTATTTTGACCGGCAAGATTGCCAACTGGAAAGAGGTGGGCGGTGATGATGCCGAGATCATCTTCATCACCATGACCCCCAACGGCGGGCCGTTCCGCGCGGCGGTGCAGCACCTGCTGGACGGCAAGGAGCCGACCCCGGCCAACATGCGCAACCTGCCGGTAGTGGCCCAGGTGGTGCCGGCCGGCGAACAGCTGCCCAACGTGCTGACGATGACGCCGAAATCGCTGCTGGAAGGCAGCAAGCTGGTGCATGTGGCGCCGGATGCCGACTCTCCCATGCCGCAAGGTCTGGTGGTGAAAAGCCCGGCCACGCCCGCGTACACCCGCTTGGTGGAGGCCGTTGAGAAGCTGCTGGCCAGCCGCAAGTAGCGCGCGCCGTTTGTGCAACAAAGGGGGTGGCGTTGCCACCCTTTTTGTTGCGTCACGGTTGGTAGCGGTTACAATCACCAAAAAAGAAGAAGACCATGAACAATATCATGAAACTGGTGCGCGAATTTGGCCTGTTGGTGCTGGCGTTGGTGGCCCTGCTGGTGGTGAGCGGTTTGGGAACATGGGGGCTGTACACGCTGAAAGAGCAGGCCGAGGTTTTGTACAACAAGGGCTTTGTGGCGATTGAGCAGGTTGCGGCGGTGGAAGTGGAGTTGCAGGAGGTGCATTCGTTGGTGCGTGGCGTTCCTGCCGAGATGGATTTGGGCAAGGTTGCCGCCGGCAAGCAGGCGTTTGCCGAGCGGGTGTCGGCGTTGCGCGAAAAACTTGGCGGGTTTGAGCAGAGGAATCTTGCGGACGGTACGCCGGCCGATGATGTTCTGGCCGCCTATGGGCAGGAAGGTGACAAGGTGTTCGGGTTTGCGCAATCCTTTGCCCAAGACCAAGCCAACAACCAGCTGGCCAAAGAGGTGCGACCGCGGTTTGAACTGCTGAACGGGTTGATTGCCGATATCAAGCGGGCGGCGGTGCAGGCAGCGCAAGACAGCCGCAAGGAAATGGCGGCGATGGCGTTGCTGGGAACCTGGATGTTGTTGGGCATTGCCGGTGCCTTGGTAGTGGTCGTGGGTGGTTTGGGCGGTTATTTGGGTTACATGCAGCAGCAGGCCACCCGTGAGACGCACCGGGTGATCGGAAATGTGACCGATATGCTGGGCAAGGTGACCGAGACCACCCAAGGCATGAGGGGTGATGCCTCGGAGATGAACGAAGCGGCGGTGCTTGCCGGAAAAAATACTGCCGATACGGCGGCGGCGGTGGAGCAAACCACCGGCAATATGACTTCGGTTTCGGCAGCGGTGGAAGAATTGGCCAGCACCACCGAGAGCATTGCCGGGCTGACCCGCGATGCGGCAGGTATTACCGAACAGGCAGTGGGCGATATCCGCAAGGCGGGTGACGCCGTGGCGGAAATGAATGTTTCTGTCGAACAGATTGGACGCTTTGTGGAGACCATCACCGCGATTGCCGAGCAGACCAACCTGTTGGCTCTGAACGCGGCGATTGAAGCGGCGCGTGCCGGTGATGCCGGACGCGGTTTTGCGGTGGTGGCCGATGAAGTGCGCAAGCTGGCCAATGAAAGCAACAGTGCCGCCGGAGATATCGTGGCGCAGATCACCTCAATTCAGCAAGTGGCGGGAACGGTGGCCCAACTGATTGAAGCAACAACCGAAAGTGTGGCGCGCATGGGCGAGATCACCCACAGTGTCAACCAATCGGTGCAGGAACAACAGCACGCCACCGGCGACATTTCCCGCAGTGTGAACGAGGTTTCCGGCAGCATGCAGCAGGTGGCACAGGATGTGGAATCGCTGAGCCGGGTGGCCGAGGAGGTCAGCAAAAAATCGGGGCGCTTGCAGGAATCCAGCGGAGCGCTGGCGGAGGCCTCGGGCACGTTGCGGGAAAACGTGGATGCGTTTATCAAGCGGATTGCCTGATAGGATATTCGCCGACGGCTACAGTTTTTGGGATTTCTCCAGCGTATCGCGGATGACGGCAAGCATCTCTTTGCGGTGGAAGGGGTAGTCGGCCAGTTCGTCGAGGCCGATCCAGAAGGCACGTTGGTGTTCGCCGGAGAGTTTGAGCTCCGGCTGTTGCCCTTGCACGCTGGCACGGTAGAAAACGCCCAATTTCTTGCTGTTGCGGGTGCTCCAGCGGGCAATGCCGCAGGGGCCGCGCATGGTGGCGGCAAGGCCGGTTTCTTCACGGATTTCGCGCAGCACGCCCTCGGCCGGGTTGTCGGAGGGTTCCAGCTTGCCGCCGGGGAGTGTCCATGTGTTGGCGGCGGAGTCGTCGTATTCCTTGGGAAGTTGCAGAATCAGGAACTTGCCGTCGTCATCGGTGAGGATGGCATATTGGCGAACATCGTAAAGCCAGCGCTGGCGCTGGCCCTTTGGCTTGCGGGGTGGCATGACAGGGTCTTTCGTTGCATATGTGCATTGGCGCAAGCCTACCCCCTTGGCCTTGCGGCGGCAAGCGGTTTACAGTGGTGCCATGGGAAAAGCGCCGCAATTCAAGATATATCAGGGGATTTTGTGCCTTGAGCTGCGTACCCCCCATGGGCGGCACTGGTGGGCGCAGGGGTATGGTTTGGGCTTTAGCCCCTTGCCGCTGGCGGCGGTTCAAGGTGTGCGGGCCGGCAAGTTGGAAGGCAGCGGCAAGCGGGTGTTGGCGGTGCGCACCGAGGTGGACGGCCACATGAGTTGGGTGGCGGTGAACGCCCTGCGCAGCGATGTGGCGGCGTTGGTGGCGCAAGGCTGGTGGCCGGAAGGGTGGGCGCTGCCCTATGACCTTCCGCCGCCTTACACGCCACCGCCGCAGGACTTGGCGTGAGCGGCGTTTTGCGCTAGAGGTGGGGCACCACCCTCGGCGTGGCGGATGTGAATCTGGTCAGGGCCGAGAGGCAGCAGCCATAAGCGTTACGGCGGGTGAGGGTGGCTTTTTTCGTATCTTCACGTGAGATATGAAAAAAGAGGGAGATTAGCGGGTTGCGGAGGAAGTGGCGCGCTTGCCATTACCGATGAGGCCGAGGCGGTCGAGTTTCCCGGTGACTGAACTGCGCGTGAACTTGGGTTTTTGAGGGTGGTTTGCAAAGGTTTTGCTGAGTTGCTTCGTAATTTTAGGGGCAGAAAGGCCTAGCGACTTGAGGCGTATGGCTTCGGCCGTGATTTCTTCTGGCCAAGGGTGGTTTCTAGCAAACAGGTTTTGGCGTTCTTGATAAAAAGCGTCGTGTTTCTTGGTATGGTGTTCTGAAGGAGAAAAACCGAACTCACTGGCAAAGTCATCTTGTATGTCTCTCCAGCGGCGCAAGGGTCTTTGTGACAGGAGACCAGCAAGGCGAGCCTGTTGTTCCGGGAGCAGGCGTCTGTGGCCCGCGGATGAGATGGCAGGTGCCGCCAAGCCCGTTGCCGTGCGGGCTTTCCTTAGAAAATAGGCGGCCTCCTTATTGCAGAGGAACACTTGCATTTTCGGCTGTTCGGCCAGATGGTCGGCAAGGGCGGCAGGAGTCGTATCCGGATTTTTTTGTACGAACTTGCAGATGTAGTCTTGAATGTCCGGAGGTAGTCTCATGTATACGTTTTTGGCAATAAAAGAAGGTTTTGTCAAGGCAAGTGGAGAGGATTTGGGCGTTAGGGGTAGTAGGAGGTTTGGCAATACGTTATAGCTAGCCCATGGGTGAGGGCATGCAGCACGATTATGTGGTTTTGGCGCGGAAGTATCGCCCGCGCAATTTTGCCGAGCTGATGGGGCAGGATGCGCTGGTGCGCACGCTGACCAACGCCATCAAGGCCGGAAAGGTGCACCATGCGTATGTGCTGACGGGCATCCGGGGGGTGGGGAAGACCACCACCGCGCGGATTATCGCCAAGGCGCTGAACTGCGCGAACGGCCCTGCGGTGGAGTGGGACGAGGCCGACCCGCAGGTGCAGGCCATTGCCGGCGGCACCCACATGGACGTATTCGAGTACGATGCCGCCAGCAACCGCAAGGCGGAAGAAGTGGCGCAGCTGTTTGAAGGGATTTCTTACGCGCCGGTGAGTGGGCGTTACAAGGTATACATCATCGACGAGGTGCACATGCTCTCCAACACCGCCTTCAACTCGCTGTTGAAGACGTTGGAAGAGCCGCCGCCCAATGTGAAGTTCATTTTCGCCACCACCGAGGTCAACAAGATTCCGGTGACGGTGCTTTCCCGTTGTCAGCGATTTGATTTGAAACGGATACCGAGCGAGACGCTGATTGAGTTGTTCAACCGTATTTTGGAGAAGGAGGGCATTGTCGCCGAGTCGGAGGCGGTGGCGATGGTGGCGCGGGCGGCCGATGGCAGTGCACGGGACGGATTGAGCCTTTTGGACCAGGCGATTGCGCTGAGCCAGGGCGAGACGCTGGAGGTGAAGGCGGCTGTGGTGCAGGCGATGCTGGGGCTGGCCGACCGTGCCCAGCTGTATGATGTGTTGGAGCATGTGCTGGGTGGCAGAACCGAGGCCGCGTTGGCGCAAGTGGATGAGCTGTATGCGCGGGGGCAGGATGCCAACGGGGTGGTGCAGGGTTTGTTGGAGATGGTGCATTTGCTGACGCGGTTGAAGATTGTTCCCGGGTTGGCGGAGCAAGCGACCTTGAGTGAGTTGGAGCGCACCCGTGCGGTGCCGCTGGCGGGCAAGGTGGGCAAGGCCAATTTGAGCCGCTTATACCAGATGCTGGCGCAGGTGGCCGGGGATGTGAAGGAGGCGGCGCGTCCGTATGAGGCCTTGGGCATGGCGTTGGTACGTATGGCGTATTTGGCGCCGTTGCCGCCGTTGGATATGTTGTTGAAGCAGCAGGAACAGGCGGCGCCTGCGCCAACGCTTCCGGTGGCGGCCAGTGTGGGGGCGGCGGCGGTGCGTGAAGTGCGGGCGGAAACCGCTTTGCCGCCTCCGGTGACGACAACCCCGGCGCCATGGGAAGATACGGTTCCGCAAGCATCGGCGTCTTCCGCTGTCAAACCGGCGGCACCGCAAAGCTGGCAGGATGTGGTGGCGATTGTGCGCGAGCACAAGCCCGGGTTGGCGGCAGGCTTGTCCCAGCAGGTGCGCTGTGTGGGATTGGAAGACACCACCGTGCGCATTGTAGTGGAAAAAGGGATGTATTTGGCGCAAGACTTGATGCGCGACTTGCGTAACGTGTTGCTGGCCGCTACCGGAACCCGCTACACGGTGGAGTTGGTGGAGAATGACGCGGTGGGTGCGGCGCCTGCAACGCTGCACGAGGTGCAGGTGGCCGAAGTGGCCCGTGAGAAGGAGGAGGTGGCCGCCGACCCCATCGTCAAGGCGGCGCTTGAGATGTTTCCGGGGGCCGAGATCGAGTCGGTTCAAACCGTCCATTAACCAAGGGAGTACGTGGCCATGAAAGGCATGTTCGACATGATGAAGAAGGCGCAGGAGGTTCAGAAAAACCTGAAACTTGCGCAGGAAAAACTGAACGCCAGTGAGCTGGAAGGCCGCGCTGCCGGCGGCAAGGTTACGGTGGTTATGGGTGGTAACTTCAGTGTGAAATCGGTGAAAATCGACCCCGCGCTGGTGGATGCCGACGACGTGGAGACGTTGCAGGACGTGCTGACGGTGGCGGTCAACGATGCGGTGAACAAGGTGCGCGACCTGACCGAAACCACCATGAGCGCCGCCACCGGCGGATTGAAGCTACCGGGGATGTAGCATGGCATTGGTGCCATTGCCTTTCGAGCGCCTTATCAAGCGGCTGGCGCGGTTGCCGGGGCTGGGGCCGCGCAGTGCCCAGCGGGCGGCATTGCATTTGCTGACGCGGCCACAGGAACTTGCGGATATATTGCATATTCTCAGCGAAGTCGGCGAACAGATTTGCGTATGTGGAATATGTGGCAACCTTGGCATGGCTGAAAGATGCCATATTTGCGCAGATGGTGTGCGGGATGGGGGGATTATCTGTGTTGTTGAGGGGGTGGATGATTTGTGGGCGCTGGAGCGCAGCGGGGGGTACGCGGGCGTGTATCATGTGTTGGGCGGTGTGGTGAATGCATTGGAAGGGGTGGGCCCCGACCAGCTGCGGATGAAGGAACTTGTGGCGCGGGTTGAAGCGGGCGGGGTGAATGAGGTGATTTTGGCCCTTGGCGCCAGCGTAGACGGCCAAACCACCGGTCACCTGTTGGCCGAGCGGCTGAAGCCCTACGGTGTGGTGGTGAGTACCTTGGCCAAGGGGATGCCGGTGGGGGCGGAAGTGGATTATCTGGACGAGGGGACGTTGAGCTTGGCGTTGGCGGGGCGGAAGCGGGTGGCGTAGGACGGTCGGGTTGGCGTTGTTCTCTACGTTACGCTGCTTTGGCTCGCAGGAATGACAAGTGTTTGCTAAGAGCCAAGGAGGGGGGCGAATTCGTTGAAGACCGCTTGATAGACCGGTTGGCGGAAGGCAATGACGTGGGTTGTGAGCCAGGCGGGGTCGACCCAGTCGAGCTCGCTGAACTCGTGGTGTTTGGCGGTTTTGATGTCCGGAAGACCCTCGCCCAGATAGCGGAACAGGAACCATTTTTGCTTTTGGCCGACGAAATGGCGGCCCTTGCTCCATTCTTCCGGCAGGTAGTAGGTGGTCCAATCCTTCATTTCGGCGACAAAGTCCACCTGTTGGGGGCGGAGGCCGGTTTCTTCCTTGAGCTCGCGGTAGGCGGCGGAAAGGGGGCGTTCGCGGCCGTCGATGCCGCCTTGGGGGAGTTGCCACGCTTTCTCGTGGTTGAGGTGATGGTAACGCAGGCCCGCCAGCACGTGGCCGTGGCCGTCGGTGACAACAATGCCGACATTGCGTCGCAAACGCCCGCGCGGGGTGGCTTCGCCCGTGGAGTGGTCACGTCGCCGCGCCGGTTTGCGCGGAGGAAATTCGCTCATAATGGGGGAGAGTATAGGCGAGGTTGGGGGGTTCGCCAAGAACTTGAATGCCCGGGTGTTGGAGGGATTGTTTTGCCTGCGTTTTGCGATCATTCACGAGAGCGGGAACATGTGCCATCGGCATTGGTTTCCACTTCGTGCCGGCTCCAGCTGTCTGTCAGTTGCCGTTGCTTCGGCTTGGCGGTGATGGAATGACGCCTTCGGTATAAGGGAGCGAGTTCCCTTAGCACCCTTCATGTCGCTATAATCCGATATAACAGCTTGGGGCTGTCCTAGATAACGTCTATGATAGCCCCAATAGCTTTCTTGTGGTGACGAGAATGCCTGCCAGCCAAAGTGGCAGGACAGTGTTGGAAAAATTGACTTGGAGGACTGGCTGGAGCATAGATTCCGTTAAACAAAACCGTAGGTTGCGGGAGGAAAGATATGTCGGCCAAGCTCGTGTCTGTTGTGGTGCCTTGTTATAACGAAGAAGAGGTGATTGCGGCGACGCTGAAAGAGTTGGCCGGCTTCATGAAACAAAATCCACGTTATGACTTTGAAGTGGTTTTGGTGGATGACGGCAGCAAAGACCGCACCCTTGAAATGTTGCGGGCGGCGGCGCGGAAGGATGCGCGGTTGAAGGTGGTCTCGTTTGCGCGGAATTTTGGCCACCAATTTGCGGTGACAGCGGGAATTGATGCTGCCGCAGGTGATGCGGTGGTGTTGATTGACGCCGATTTGCAAGACCCGCCGGAGGTGGTGGCCGAGATGCTGGCCAAGTGGGAAGAAGGGTATGATGTAGTGTACGGTGTGCGCCGCAGCCGCGAGGGGGAAAGCGCCTTCAAGTTGGCAACGGCGCGGGCGTTTTACCGGGTGTTGAATGGACTTTCGGAGGTACCGATTCCGCTGGACGTAGGGGACTTCCGCTTGATGGCCCGTCCGGTGGTGGAGGTGTTGGCAGCCATGCCGGAGCGGCACCGTTTCATCCGGGGGATGGTGGCATGGGCGGGGTTCCGTCAATACGCCCTGCCGTATGACCGCAAGCGGCGTGTGGCGGGGGTATCGAAGTATCCGTTGTTGAAAATGATACGCTTTGCCAAGGATGGCATTCTGTCCTTCTCGTCGCGGCCGTTGCAGGTGGCGACCAGTTTGGGGAGCATGGCTTCGTTTGTGGCCTTGCTGGGAATTGTTTATGCCTTGGTGTTGCGGATTTTTACATCCACTTGGGTGGAGGGTTGGACGGCGCTGATGATTGCGGTGTTGTTTATGGGTGGGGTGCAGCTGTTGTGTTTGGGGATTATCGGCGAGTACATCGGCCGCATTTACGAGCAGGGCAAGGGGCGGCCGTTGTATGTGGTGCGCGAACGTATCGGGTTTGATGCGGGCAAGGAAAAACCCCGGCGCAAAGTACGCAAGACATGAGTTGGAGACAGGCGCTACGGGTAGGGGGAAGCCTGTTGGTCTCGGGCTTTTTTGTGGTGATGGTATTGCGGTTGGCGCCGCTGGTGGAAATTGGTGACGCGATGGCCACCGTGCAGCCAGAGTGGTTGTTGGTTGCGGTGGGGTTGTTCGGGCTGGATTATGCCTGCCGGATTGCGCGTTGGCGGCGCATGTTGTTGACCGAAAACCGTAGGCTTGGATGGGGGCGGTGCATGGTGCCGTTCATGGTTTCCATTGCGGCCAATAACGTACTGCCGTTGCGGACCGGAGATGTGTTGCGGGTTGTAGGGTTTTCCGGCTGGTTGGGGGTACCGACGGTCTCTTTGTTAGCGACTCTGTTGGTGGAGCGGTTGTTGGATGTGTTGGTATTGTTGGCGGCATTGGGTCTGGCGCTGGGGTTGTTGCAGGTTGAAACCTCGGGAGTCGCTTTGCTGGCCAATTGGGGGGGCAGTGTGTTGGTGACCATGGCAGGTGTGGTCTTGGCGGTGCTGGTATTCCCTGCCGTGTTTGCTCTGTTGGCGCGGGGGTGCGTGGCGGTTGTCGGTCGCGTAGCGCCGGGAGTGGCAGCGCGGCTTGACGTTGCAGTGGCGCGGGTGTTTGGCATTTTGGGGGCGCTTGCCAAGCGGCATGTGCTGGTACCGTTGTTGGGGTGGTCGGTGGCGGTGTGGGCGCTGGAGGCCAGTGTGTTTTATGCGGTGGCGCGTGGGATTCCTGCGATTGCCAACCCGATGGCGGCATGGTTGGCAATGCCGGTGGGGACGCTTTCGACCTTGCTGCCATCAACACCGGGGTATGTGGGCACCTTCCACTACTTTGTGGCGCAAAGCAGCCAGTTGGTGGGGAATCCGCTGGCGGCTTCGGCGGCGTTTGCGGTGGTGGTACACCTGGTTTTGTGGTTGTGCGCCACGCTGTGGGGCGGTATGTGTTTCATGTATTGGGTGTGGGTGCGCCAGCCCCCATTCAGCAAAAAGGATTCTGCCGCGTGACATCATCAGCCGCCCGTGTTTTGGAAACCCGTTTTACCATCGTTGGAGGTGGGTTTTCAGGTCTTTCCGCTGCGTATGAGTTGAGTAAGGCAGGGTATGCGGTGACGGTGTTGGAGGCTGATGAGACGGTGGGGGGACTGGCGGCATCATTTTCCACCAAAGGAGAGCGGTTAGACCGCTTTTACCACCACTGGTTCACCAACGATGAAGAGGTGATGCGGTTGATTGACGAGGTGGGATTGAGCGGAGATGTGGTGACTAACCCGACCAACACCGGGGTGTATTATGCCAACACCATTTACAGATTGTCGTCACCGTTGGATTTGCTGCGGTTCAGTCCGTTGCCGTTTTGGGACCGCATCCGTTTGGGGTTGTTGGCATTACGGGTGCGGCGGGTGCGTGACTGGCGGGCGTTGGAGGATGAAACGGCAGCCAGCTGGTTGCGGCGGCTGGGGGGCGAGCGGGTGTACAAGGTGGTGTGGGAGCCGTTGCTGGCAGGCAAATTCGGCCCGTATGCCGAGGAAGTTTCGGCGGTGTGGTTTTGGAACAAACTGAAGTTGCGCGGCAGCAGCCGTGGCAAGGACGGGGCCGAGCGGCTGGCGTACTTGAAGGGGTCGTTTTCGCACTTGGCCGAGACCTTGGCGGCGCGGATACGGGCGCAAGGCGGTGAGGTGCGGTGTGGGGCGCCGGTGGATGCGGTTGAGCCCCTGCCTGCGGGTGGTTGGCAAGTGCGCGGACCATGGGGCAACGTGGAAAGCAGCCATGTGATTGTCACCACGGCGTTGCCGCTGGTGGCCGAGATGGTGGCGGGCTGGGCCGATGCGGCGTATCTGGCAAAGTTGCGGCGAATTCCGTATTTGGCAAATGTATGTCTGACGTTGCGGTTGGATCGTCCGCTTTCAAAGACCTATTGGTTGAATGTCAATGACCCGGATTTCCCGTACGTGGGGGTGATCGAGCATACCAACTTTGAATCGGCCGAAAGTTATGGTGGTGAACATGTGGTGTATCTTTCCAAATACCTGCCCCATACCGACGCCTTGTACGGTATGAGCGACCAAGAAGTGTTCGATTTTTCCGTGCCGCATGTGCGGCGGATGTTTCCTGCGTTTGATGTGGCATGGGTGAAGGGCTTTCATGTATGGAAAGCCCGTTGGGCGCAGCCAGTGGTGCAGAAGCAGTATTCTGGTTTGATTCCGGCCGAGGACGGGCCGTTGCTGGGATTCCATGTGTGCTCGATGGCGCAGATTTATCCGGAAGACCGGGGCACCAATTATGCCATCCGCGAAGGGCGCAAGTTGGCGCGCCGGTTGATGGATGGATTGGCCGGAGACGTGTCTTGAAAAAGGATGCAGAAGCTGTTTTTGCTTTGCGTTTGCATAGCGTGTTGCGCAGGTCGACAGCGGTAATGGCGCTGGCCATGCTGGTGATGTTGACGCTGAATGTGTTGCAGCCGCCGGATTGGGACACCACCCATGAGCTGTATTTCGGCCAGCGGTTGGTAGTAGACCATGAGTTGGTGTGGACCCGCGAATTCCATGACAAGCCGCCGTTTGTGAGCATGTTTTACGGGTTGGCGGGTGCCACGCAACAGTTTGTATGGGTGCAGGTGATGACCTTGCTGGCGGTGTTGGCGGCGATGATGGCGGTGGTGCGGTTGGCGCCGGGGCTGGGGATTTCAGCCAGATATCCGGCTAAGTTGCAGTATGCTGTGCGAGGGTTTGCGGCGGTGTTGTTGCCGACCGTTTGGGTGACGTTGCAGGGCGGGATGTTCAATATCAATGTGCCTGCCACCGCGTTGGCGCTGGTAGCGTTGCTGGTGGTTATGCAGCCGGGGATACCGGCCCTGCGATATGTGTTGGTTGGCAGTGTGTGTGCAGCGCTGGCGATTTCCATGCGGCCTTACCATGTGGCGCCGTTGGCGGTGGGCGTGCTGTGGGCGGGCGCGTGTTTTGGATTTGCCTCATCGGCGGGTGCGGCATGGCGGGTGCGGACTGCCCGCGCTATGGCGGTGTACGTTTTGTGGGGCGGGATGATTGGTTTATGGGGAGCGTTGTTCAACGTGGTGCCGTATGTGCTGACGCAGCAGATGCCAGCCTTTGTTGACGGTTTGGCGATGTTGGCGGGAGGAAATATCCCCAATAATGGTTTGCGGGGGTTTGTGGCGGCGATGGTGGACGTGAAGATTGCCGCTTTCTGGCTGGTATTTGTGGGCGTGGCAGCGCTGGTGACGGTGCCGTTTTGCCGGGTGGGACAGGTGGGGCGATGGGTGGTACTATATCTGCTATGCAGTGTGGCGCTAGCGACGGTGATTTTGCAGGTGCATTCGTGACCGACGTATTCGCAGTTGTTTGCAGGGTTGTTGTGCTTGCTGGTGGTTGGGTTGTTTGAACGGGTGTTGGAGGGAGGTGTGTGCCCAACATTGGCGCCGTGGGTGCGGGGTGTGACATTGGCGGTGCCGGTGGTGTTGGCCCTGGCTTTTGTAGCTTACGCCGCGTTGCTGGCGGGACGGGTGGTTGCCCATGGATGGCCGGAACCGGAAGCGCGGCTGCGGCTGGAAGCTTTCCGTGCGTATCTGGATGAAACTGAACGCCGCGACATGGCGTTTTTGGCTCCGGCGGATATGGATTTACATTGGCGGCTGCATCAACCACGGCATGGGTTTCCGCATGGTTCGCATACGGGGCATATCTTCTTGGGGTGGTGGAAAAATGTGGGAAGCTATCCATCCTTTGCGACGCCTACGGATGGTACGGCTTATTGCCATCTGTTGGCGGAACAAGGGCCGCCGCTGTATGTGGGCCCGATTGCGGAAGCCGGGTTGGCCTGTGTGGAGGGCGAGGCCTCGGCCTACCGTTTGGATGCCGTGCTGCCGTATGGCAGGAATGGGAGGTTGCCGGTGTATCTGCGCAAGGATACGCCCCCGTCAGGGGGCAATTCCTGACGGGTGGTGCGGGGGTGGCATAAGAAGATGAAGGATGTCGCCCCATGGTGTGGGCGGGGTTGAAGAGAGCATGGGGTTGCTGGAAGTTCTGGCCTGGGCGTATGGCGCGACCGGGTTTATTTCATTGGCCGGCTATATTCCCCAGTTCAGGGCTTATATCACCAACCGCAGGGCCTGCGAGGACGCGCCGGTAGCGACGTGGGCGCTGTGGAGTTTCCAGAGCATGATCGTGGTGACTTATGCAGGGGTGTTGAACGGGGATGCGATGTTCATTTTGAGCGGCTGTTTGGGTGGCGCCGCCAACACCCTTGGGTTGCTGCTGATTGTGTGGGGACGGGCGCGCAGGGGCAAGGATGGTAAAAGCGGTGGGGTGGTGGTGGCATTTCCGACGCCGCCGCGTCCGAGGCCTGCGAAGGGTGGTCGGGTGGCGGCGTAAAGATGTTTTGTCGGATGAAGGGCCCTTGATAGGGGCCCGTTTTGGCGGCAGGGGGCTGGGCGGTGGATGGCGGTGTGGTAGGGTGCGGCATCAACAGGAGACATGAAGATGGGACAGCCCAATGATGCGGTGATTGTGGCGGCGGTACGGACCGCCATCGGAAGTTTTATGGGGACGCTAAAAGATGTGCCCGCGCACAAGCTGGGGGCGGTGGTGCTGGCCGAAGCGTTGAAACGCGGCGGTGTGGACGGCAAGGACGTGGACGAGGTGCTGATGGGGCAGGTGTTGACGGCGGCGTGTGGGCAGAACCCGGCGCGTCAGGCCGGGATGGCGGCGGGGCTGCCGGAGACGGTGCCGGCGATGACCATCAACCGCGTGTGTGGCAGCGGGTTGGAAGCGGTGGCGTTGGCGGCGCGGGCCATTGCGGCGGGAGATGCCAAGATCGTGTTGGCGGGTGGGCAGGAGAATATGAGCCTTTCTCCCCACGCGATGCGCATGCGTGACGGCACCAAAATGGGGGAGGCCAAGTTGACCGACACCATGGTGCATGACGGTTTGTGGGACTGTTTCAACGATTACCATATGGGAATCACGGCGGAGAACCTGGCTGCCGAGCATGGGTTGGGCCGCGAGGCGCAGGACGCGCTGGCAGCGGAAAGCCAGGCCCGCGCCGCTGAGGCGATTGAGGCCGGTGTGTTTGCCGACGAGATTGTGCCGGTGGAGATTCCCCAGCGCAAAGGTGACCCGGTGGTGTTCGCGGTGGACGAGTTTCCACGGCTTTCCACCGCCGAGCAGTTGGGCAAATTACGGCCCGCCTTCAAGCCCGACGGTACGGTGACGGCGGGGAATGCCAGCGGTATCAACGACGGAGCGGCCTGTGTGCTGGTGATGCGGCGCGATGAAGCCGAAGCGCGGGGGTTGGAAGTGTTGGCGACGGTGAGGAGCTCGGCCGTGGCGGGGGTAAACCCTGCAACGATGGGGTATGGGCCGGTACCTGCCAGTCAGAAAGCCCTCGCCAAAGCCGGTTGGCAGTTGGCGGAGGTGGAGCTGGTGGAAGCCAATGAAGCCTTTGCCGCGCAGGCGTTGGCGGTGGCCAAGGGGCTGGGGTTGAACATGGAGATTGTGAACGTCAACGGCGGGGCGATTGCATTGGGTCACCCGATTGGTGCCAGCGGTTGCCGCGTGTTGGTGACGTTGTTGCACGAGATGAAGCGTCGGGATGTAAAAAAAGGCTTGGCCACGCTGTGCATCGGCGGCGGCATGGGTATTGCGATGTGTGTGGAGCGGTAATCTGGTTGAGGGCCTGAAGCCCTGTAGGGAATGTGGAGCGGGTAAGGGGAAACCGAGCAACGCGAGAAACCCCCTTCCATCAGGGGTTCACCGGAGGTGAATGTGGAGCGGGTAAGGGGAATCGAACCCCTCTCATCAGCTTGGAAGGCTGACGCATTACCACTATGCTATACCCGCATCGGGAAGCGTTGTAGCTGAAACCTGTTCGGCTGGCCAGTCTCTTTTGAAGGGGGCTCAGGGGAACATCAGCATCAGTGCCAGCAGCACGGCCAAAGCGCCCGCCACCAGTGCTGCCGGATTGGCCTTGGCAAAGCCCAATGCGTTGCGGCCCCAGGTGTTGAAATCCGGCATGTCTACATCGATATTGAGGCGTTCCGGCGCGGGTTGGTTGGCCGGCGTGGCGGGTTTTGCCTTCAGCGGCTGCGGTTTTTTGATGGTAACCGAAGACTTTTTGGCCTTAGTCTCGCGGGGAGTGGGTTTGGTTTTGGTAGGGGGTTTGCGCGTGGCCATGCGGACAGCCTTTCTTGTTGCTTGCAGTGGTGTGCCCAGTAAAGCAAAACTTGCGCTTTCCCGCAAGGGCAGGGGTTGACAGGGGGGCGGAAGCGGCGTACCAACACGCCGCAGCCGTAGTCTTACGGCCTTGCGCGCCAGCCAATCTGTCGCGGGGTGGAGCAGCCCGGTAGCTCGTCAGGCTCATAACCTGAAGGTCAGAGGTTCAAATCCTCTCCCCGCAACCAGTTTACTCTTTGAAATTGCAAGACATTTTGAGATTAAAAGACCGCCCCGAAAGGGCGGTTTTTTGATGTTGGAGACTATCTGGCTACTAAAGCTAGAAAATAGTTATTATAAATCATGCGCATAAGTGCGTAGGTTGGAGACTAACCCCAATTTGAGGCTGAGCGGGGTTGTGCGCGCATGGCTGCGGAGGGTGAACTCTTGCTAATCATCGGTTTCGGAATCCGCCACTACCCAGAGTCGCTTCAATGGTAGCTCGGCCTTGATGGTGTCGTCGATCCGGTCGTAGACCTGAGTCAACTCGTGGATCAAGTCATTCTGGTTCCAGAAGCGTACCGCAAAGAACTGGTTAGGCCGCTCTTTTTCAACAGTGTCCTTGAAACCACCCCAGGCCACAAGCAGCCCCTGATCGGCATTCACACGCTTCATAGTCCCTACCAGTTGGTCAAGGATTGGGCGGTCCACTGGTGAATCGCTGGATTTAACCTGGACGCAGATGCGTGGGGTCCCGAACCCAAGTGTGCCAGGGGCAGCTAACAGGTCCACACCTTTATCGGTACCAGTGGGGCTGCGGTAAGTCGTGAATCCCTGAGCCTTTAAGATTGCCTCAACCAGCATCTCTAGTTTCTCGCCCTTAAATTTACGGATAATGGAAGTCGCCAGTTGATCACGGGCGAGTTCTTCAAAGTTGGTGGGGGCAGAAGTTTCATCAGGCACAGGTGGTGTTGAGTCATCGGTTGCGTGTTGAGTCACGGCTGGCTTGTAATCACCTTTAAGTAGTTTTTTTACACGCTCCTCGGCATTGTTACGTTCAATCTGGCAAAACGTCATAAAAGCCCCGAAGGAATAAAGCAAATCCCTATCAATGTTGGTACGCAGAATAGTTTTAATCCATTTTACCTTGCGAGAATGGCGGAAAGGACCTTCAGCCTTACGGTCAAACTGATAACCCCCTTGTACCTCTCCGATAGCCACGGCAGGCTTTTTCTTAAGGGGCATCACCACCAGATCGCCCGGCTTCATGTACAGAGTGAAAACGCTGATTTGCCCGGTCCAGTTAGAAATCCGCCCGCGAGGTTCTTGTGGGTAGACAGCCTGCAACACTTTGCGAATATCTTCGCTGGTCTTGGAGTTAGTAAGGTCAGTCTCAAACAGATCATCCCAGCCTAAGTAAATGGAATCATCAGACAAAAAACGCTCTTCCAACTGACCATATTTACCGCTGCGAGCAAGCCAAAGTGACATGAGGAATCTCCTTCTGATGATCTAAAGTATAAGAAACTGCGTGTGTTTACAATAGATTCTGCTGAAGTAGCTTTACTGAAATTCGTCGTTCTCTTGGCTTGTAATACTTATAATGGATATAAAAGCCCTTTTGTTCTCGTTTTGTCCCATTTACCTCGGATACTTCAATCGTACCTTGCTTTTCCATTTGGTTTAATTCCTGCCTTATTTGTGATGGAAGCAAACCGTGCTGAATGCCTAGTTCGTAAAGCTGGATATTATCAAAAGGTCCCTGTGATAGAATTTTTTCTACGAGCTTATCGTAGCGAATTGGAGGAGGTTCAAATTGGAACGAAAGCTGGTCACAAGATCGCTCTTTCTGATCTTCAATAAATTTCCTCAACTTATCTTGCGCTTCCAGAAACTTCTCCGCTCCAAGAACATTGCCTGCAATGAAGAAAAGGCAATAGACACTGTTTGTCCCATGATTTTTGAGAAGCTGGTGGCTGTCAAGCCGCGGGGCAACCTCGTGGAGGTGTCCTGCGTCGCTGAAAACCCACTCGTACATACCGCCGATCAAATCTAACCCAAGGAGACCTTCATGAAGAAAGACCCCCAGCCAGATCTGGTCGTATTGCCGCGCCCAGAGTTTGAAGACCTGTTGGAGCAAGCCGCCTGCCGTGGTGCCCGCAAAGCGCTACATGAGGTAGGGCTTAACGACGAAGGCGCTGCTACCGATGTGCGAGATTTGCGCGACCTGCTTTCGGCAGTCCGTACGGCGAAAACTGAAGCCTTACGAGCCATCGTACGCTGGTTCACGGTTGGTGTGCTGCTCCTCATTATGGCCGGGATTGCGGCCAAATCTGGCTACTACTTCACAACAAAATAAGGATATATCCCATGACCCCACGTCATTTTAACTGGTCGGAGTTCGACTCCAAAGATGCCCAACGCAAACGAATCCCAGGAAGCGGCGAACGTATGATGAACCGTGCGTTCGTGAGTGATTTGGATCTGGTGCGGCAACTGATGGGCCAATCGCTCATAGTCACCAGTGGCTACCGCACCCCCGCTTATAACCGTATGCCACCCGCGACGAGCGCCTACAGGCCATGCTCGCGGCGGAGATTGATAAAGCCCGCCAGCACGATATCACCACCTTCGACAAGAACGACCTGTTCAGCAATCGCCTGCGGAGTAGCGTGCGTCCGCTCATCACCTTCGCGGCCATGGCTTGGTACATCTACGCTCGCCTAACTGGCATCCCCCTTGCCGGGGAGGACTACGCCATCATCGGCGGGGTGATGATGTTCTGGTTCGGGTTCAGGCCGTTTGAGAAGAGGCAGTCCCTTTAACTTTCATACCTACAACATCCATGAGCTGAGAGTAGTTTGTAATTACACTGTACTTCAGATCCTGTTTATCAAACGTCTGATTAATCTGATCGAAGAACTTTTGTGCGCATGCAATCTTAGTTTTTTCCACTTCTCTAAGCTCCATAGATGACATACTTCCCTTTGTTTCTGCGACAAAGTAAATGTACTTCACGGTACCTTCCTTGAACGAAATTGCCCAATCAGGGTTGTAATCACCAACTGGGGTTGGTATTAAGAATCCTCTGGGAAGCTTGGCATAGACTATTACTTCAGCGCTCGTATCTAACTCTTTCACAAATTCACGCTCAATCTTTGAATCTGTAATTACATAGTCATAAATGTGGTTTTTTAATTTTTCGGTAGCTTTTGTAAAGTCTTGCTTGCTTTGATTGGCTGTAAAGATACTTAAGTCGTGGCTACCCGTCACCTCATCGTAGCTAAGGCGCTCAATGATTATGGTAGCCTTCTGTTCTTTGATAAGGCGTGAAGCCTCAGCAATAAAATGCTCAGGGTTTTGTTTGAATTGTTGAAATACAGCCAATTCAATACCCTGGAAAATTGCTGCAACAGTTTTGCGGGTTAATTGAACATTTTCAGAAACTTTACCAAGTAGATCGTATTTAACAAATGAGTGAATTGAAGCTTTATGAGCCTCTGTAATTGTGGTTTGAAGTTGAAAACTTTCTCCAGATTTTAGTTTTCCATCTGTGATTTGGTCTTCCTGGATACCAGTTTGAATGGTGTACTGTAGAGGCGAGACTCTTAATTCCTTATTAAGGGCATGAACACAATTTTCAATCAGCTCATTGGAATTAAATTCAACGCGATAAACCGCTTTATGATTTATTCTACGCCAAAGATCTTGGAACTCTTTTTTATCAAAGTTTGTATTTAATGGGTTAGTTTTTGGCTTACGATCATCGCCAATTTGTGGCAACTGATTCGCGCTAAATACGCTATCAATAAGCATAAAAATCTGATCTGCATGCGGTAAAAGTTCTTCTGGCAAAGCAGCTAATGTTCCATCAGCTTTGGCTGAGTGGTAAGTATCTACAATTTGGTCAGCATTATCCGTATAGTCATTTTTTATCAAATACCGGTGTATTTGTTTGGCCATTGCTGGAGTAACTTGTAGTGTTCCAGATTCGGTTTTGATAGTCTTGCCAGTAAAGTAAGATTCATCAGCTTTCCTAGGTCGAGCAGATAAGGCATCTCCTATTTCTTTTTGGAGATTGCCGACAAAATCCTTATAACTTTCGCTAGCAACAACTGTAAGGATGTTAATTTCATGCACTGTGGAAGGGTGGTCCATCCGGTCCCCATTTTGGTTTACCGATAGACGTAAACCACGGCCCACTTCTTGGCGACGGGAGATGGTATTGTCGCTGTGCTTGAGCATACACATTACAAAGACGTTGGGGTTATCCCAACCCTCACGTAATGCCGAATGCGAGAAGATGAAGCGCACGGGCTCCTGAAAGGATAATAAACGCTCTTTATTCTTCAGAATGAGATCATAAGCATCCACATCATCTGAATCCACAGCTCTCGCGCCAAGTTCCGGGTCTTTCAGGCGTTTGGTTTTCTTATCTATTGAGAAATACCCCTCATGGGTGCGCTTGGTATCTATGCCATTGAGATGTTGGCGATAGGCTTCATTATCGAGGGCTAGCTCACCCAAGTACTCAGCTTTCAAGGTTTCGTACTCTTCTTCAAAAATGCGAGCGTAGTCTCCTTGCTCGTCAGGCTGGCTGTAGTCTCGGTACTTTACCACCTCATCAATAAAGAAAAGGGAAAGGACTTTAATACCTTGAGAAAATAGCTTCTGCTCCTTTTCTAGGTGGGCTTTGATCGTTTCTCGAATTTGAATACGGCGAATTGTTGCTTCTGTAAGATCTCCTGTCGCTTCACCAGCGGTTAGAACATGGCCGTTGGTAAACTCAACAGTGTCCTGATTGGCATCAATCTGGGAAATGACAAAACCATCGTATTGATCCAAACCGTTCGACTCGTCCTTAAGATTTTTGCCCTTTCCAAGAGAAATGACTTTGCGCTTAATTTGTCCATCAGCCTGCTTGATTTCCATTTCAATGCGGGCAACAGGAGCTTGTTTCGATATTTCAATGGACTCAAGGTAGAGATAGGCGCTGGTTCCAGCCAAGCCCTTCATCGATATCCCACGTACAGCAATCTTCTTTACCAGTTTCTGGTTATAGGCATCCAGGGCATCAAGGCGGTGGATTTTGTTATGTTGGGTTTTATGCGTAGCTGAATAGCGAAATATAGCCAATGGCTTAAACTTAGGAAGCGCCTCCAGCGTGGCTTTCCCTTCCATTTTCTGGGGTTCGTCGAGGATAAGTATCGGGCGGTTGCTGCTGATTACATCAATGGGGCGACGAGATTGGAAGTCATCCAGCTCATCGTAAATACGCCGGTTATCAGCGCCTTTGGCAGCAAATGCCTGAATATTGATAACCATAACATTGATGCCAGCGTCGGAGGAAAAACTTTCCAGATGGTGAAGCTGCTTGGAGTTATAAATAAAGAAGCGGGCTTTCTTGCCATAGGTTTCGGTAAAGTGGTCAGCAGTTATCTCCAGCGACTTATAAACACCCTCACGGATCGCAATGCTGGGCACCATGATGATGAACTTATTCCAGCCGTAGCGCTTATTTAGCTCAAAGATGGTTTTGATGTAGCAATAGGTTTTACCTGTACCCGTCTCCATCTCTATATCCAGGTTAACTCGTGCGCCAGAGCTCGTGATGAGCTTGTCAGAGAGAGCTAGATTCTGGCGACGTTGCACGGTATGGATGTTATTCAAGAGTTGCCCATCCGTAAGCATAAGGTCGGCATTTTTGAAACCCGATTCATCAAGAGGGGCTGATAATTGAGCCTTCTGTTTGCCTGGATCCATACGGTACGTAGTACCAGAGCTATAGAGCTGCCCGGCAAAGCAATCCACCACCGATTCTACGGCATTTGTTTGGTAAGGCTGGACTTTGAATTTGAGTTTCATAACCTACCCCTTAAATCGCCTTCATGTCGGTGCTGGGTGAGAGCTGTTTGAAGATCTGCTCGGCGTTGATCTTTACGGCATCGCTGGTAAAGCCTGTATCACGGAAGACAACGCGGAGGGGTTTTAGGGCAGCCAGCTCCTTCACCAAGTCTTCTGTAATTCCCGTTTCAAAGCAGGCTACCAGGGCGTTGCCATCCACGGTATAAACCGTTTTGCCTTGCACGGTAGTGCGCTGTATCGGCAGGGTTAAATCGACCCCCCAATCCAGCAGCACCTGGAAGAGTAGGTCTTCATGCGTGCGGTCGGGTTTAATGTTATCCACGGCAGCCAGCAGGTTTTGCTGCGTTACGCCATCGGGCGTGTAATACACATCAGCCATGTTGGAGGTATCAATTTTTAGCACACGGAAGCCGATATCCTTGTTCCACCCCTCATGGCACTGGCCCTCAATAATCTTTTTACCCGCACGGCGTATGCGTTCTTTGCTAATCTCGGCAATAGAATGCCTTAGGTTATTTTCGGTACAAAAGTCATAAGCATCTTTTTGCTCTTTCTTGTCACGAATCAATGGTTCTGCAATTTGAATTAAAACAAACTTTCTTGAACCCCCATCTCGATTATTTTGCCGTATTAAAGCATCGGCGGTGGTTCCAGAGCCTCCGAAAAAATCCAAAACTAAAGCCTCTTTATCATTTATACTTTCTAAAATTTTAGTTATTAGAGCGATTGGTTTTGGGTATTTAAATAAGTTATTTTCACCTTTTAAGTCAAATAGTTCTTTAATTTCCTCATCACCATCTTCATTCTTACCCTTATCAATATCCCAGTGATGATTATCAATCTTGCTATCTTCTTCTGTTCTATAACGCTTTTCTTTTGGAAAACCATTTTCATTTATAAAAATATTTTCATTCTTAATGGCTTGAGAAAGCATCCCATTTTCATCAGTCAGGCAAAATCTACCTTTGATACGAATATCATTTTGCAATATACAGTTAGCAACTATTGGCACATCAAGAATTTCTAAATTTAAATTACTATTTCTGCCAGCTTCAACAATTCCTTTTTGTAAATTCACACAAAAGCATTTTATCCCTTTTGGGAAAGTGTAAATTCTTTCTTTTTTATCAGCTTTGACTACAGGATAAATTGCAAAGTTGCCCTTCTCATCAGAAGACATTTCAGAAAACTCTTGAGATAATTTAAATTTATGATCCTTATAGAAGGCTACTATAAACTCATAAGAAAGAGACATAGTGTGTCCTGCGTTATGAGGTTTTCTGTTTTTTCTTCTGTGAATAATAGCGCATTGATTATCTTCTCCAAAAATTTCTCTCATAAGCTGAATAAGATTTGATATCTCACTATCATCAATAGAAACAAAGATAATCCCATTCTCTGATAATAAATTTTTAGATAACTTTAATCGAGGATAGATCATGGATAGCCAATCAGAATGGAATCTTCCATTTGCTTCCTGATTTGCCACCAAACGATTACTGTTTTGATCTTGTTGGTTAGATTTGATAAGAAATTCTTTTGTATTTTGAGAATAATCGTCATCATATAAGAAATCTCCCCCCGTATTATACGGCGGGTCGATATAAATCATCTTCACTTTGCCCAGATACGTCTCTTGCAGCAGCTTGAGAGCTTCCAGGTTGTCGCCTTCAATGAAGAGGTTTTGGGTGGTGTCAAAGTTCACGCTTTCTGCGCGTGCCGGGCGCAGGGTTTTAGCGATAGGGGCGTTGGCGGTGAGCAGGGCTTCCCGCTTGCCCGGCCAGTTGAGGTGGTAGCGCTCTTGCGGGCCTTCCACAATGCTGTCGCTCAGCTCTTGCTTCAGCTGGTCAAAATCAATCGCCAGCTTTAATTTACCCTGTTCATCGCGGGTTTCCGTCACGCAGCCTGGGAACACCTCACGGATGCGGGCTATGTGCGCCTGGGTCAGGTCGGGGGTGTGCATTTTAAGTTTATCCATGAGGGCCTCCTTCAATTTCTTACTCTGCTTGGCTCAATAAGGCCTTCAATCTCAAGCTTTATAGCACGGATTTCGGCATTTATTTCCACTTTGCGGTTAAATTGTTTCTCGCGTTGCAAGCGCAGCTCTAACTGTCTTATTTCATGCTCTTTCCAACGGATGGATTCCATGCGGGCAATTCGTGCGGCCAAAGGCTCCTGAGGGAGAGATTTGTGAGGTAACAAGGGGTCCAAAAGGCTCTCGTACAGGCTGGTAAGGTTCAAAACAACTGGCAGCGCGCTGCGGGGAGTGTTCTGCGGTAGCCATTGGGTGCCAAAGTAATCGCTGGTGACCCACTTGGTGCTGTCGGCCTCATTTGAGCGTTTGTAGCAGGCCATGACCTTGCATTTATCTTCGTAGTTTAGCTCAAAAATAATCGGGAACGGTACGGCTTTATCGATGCAGCGCAGCACGTCGTCCTTCAGCTCACCTGTTTTAAGAGAGAGGTGGAAGATCTGGATTTCCCCGACGGCCTTAGTGCTTGGTAGGTTAATGGTCTCGGGGGCGAGCTTGTACTTCCAGACAATTTGGTCCACCTGGCGCACAAACAGCTCTTTTAGGCCTTTTGAAGGCCCAGCATGCTCGTAGATCTTGCTTTTGGGTAAAACACGCCCAAAAGCCGCCTTGATGGGATAATCAAAAAGCATCGTCACGCGGTAACCTCCTGCACGACAAAGAAGGCGATGAGCTCAAAGTCATCCAGCCCTGATATTGTGTTGGTGAGAGCTGTTGTTTTGCCTCCTGAGAAGAGGCTATCCAGGTCTTTCTCTTCCTTCACATCAATCATCGAGCGGATAGCGCTGCTAAGCAGGTTGGAATGCAGGGCCATGTTGCGGCCATCATCTGTTTCGGCATTAAAGGCACGGCACAAGGCACTAAAGGGTTTATCGTGGCCACGGCAACTGGTGCGGATAAGGTCCAAAAGACGCTTGGCTTCGGTATGGTTGGCCACAACTGCACCATCTTTGGCAATATAAATCAGGTAATACGGATGCAGGCGATTTTGCTGGTTGATGTTAACGCCATCATTGCGATTACGCAGCACAAAGATTGCGCCAGGCTTTAGGCCAACCTCCGGTTGGGCAGGCACCACAGCATGCATCCCTTTTGGGGCTTTGCTGATATCACCATGTTCCTTCATGTAATTCAGTAAATCCATGCGGAAATCGTTGAGACCGAGATCGGTGATGGAGACTCCCGTTTTGACATCCTCCAGCTCAATGACTTCATCTTGCAGTTTGCGAAGCTGCTCTTTGCGGTAGCTGGTATCACTGCTCTTGGCGGTCAGCACGTTGTCATCGCCCGTGGCGGTTACGTCCGCAATCATCATGCGGTTTTCAACGCGTTCTTTGAGGTTAATGTATTCGTCTAGGGTGATATCTGGCCAGTAATTCACTAGCTGGATGGTGCTGTTGGGGGATCCAATACGGTCAATACGTCCAAAGCGCTGGATGATGCGCACGGGGTTCCAGTGAATATCGTAGTTGATCAGGTAGTCGCAATCCTGGAGGTTTTGGCCTTCAGAGATACAATCGGTGCCGATCAGAATATCAATCTCCCCCTTTTCTTCAGGCATAACAAGGGACTTTTCCTTGGAGCGTGGAGAGAACAGGGTCAGGATAGTTTGGAAGTCATAGCCTGTGCCCAAGGTTGATTTTGGAGAGCCCTGACCTGTCACTTTAGCCGTATGCAAGTGGCGGTTTTCTAGTACGGTTTTAGAGAGATTCTCGTAGAGGTAGTTGGCTGTATCTGCATAGGCCGTAAAGATAAGAATCTTCTTATTTTTTGGGTTAATCGGATTATCAATCTTGCCAAAGACCTGACCACGTAAGTGCTGTAGCTTGGCGTCGTCTTCGGGTGTAATTTTATTCATAGAGCTCAGAAGGGTATCAATTAGCTGAAGATCGGCAGACAAGTCATGCTGCCAAGACTCCACGTCCATGTCAGATAGGCTGATTTGCACCTTACCACCCACAGCATTGTCGATTTCGCCCAAATCGTCGTCTTCAGCTTCTAAATCCTCGAGACCTGCGGTGTAATCTTTGACCTGAAGAGTGCTTTGTTCACCTGCCTGGAAGCGCTCAATACTTTCCAGTGTATTTGCCATATTGTTTTTCAAGAGCGTCAGAGTGAGTCTGAAAGCTTCTACCGAGCTTTCCAGACGCTTGAGAAGATTGGTTGTCATGAGGGCTTGCAGGCTACGCTCACGATCTGCTTGCTTAAAGTAGCTACGCCCACCTTCAATTTCGGTATCGTAAAGCTTCTCATATTTGGCCATCCGGCTAGGCAAGATGTAGCTTACTGGAGCATACACAGCGAGTTTTAGGAGTGAGAGCTGGGCGAAGATATCGTTGAAGCCCATAACGTCACTACGGTGTGTCAAAGGGCAATGGAACGAGAGGGGTTTGCGGCGCTCAGGGAACTTACCGATATCCTTCGTGTCATAGAACGTTTCTATGTGCTTTCTGGAACGAGCAATGGTCACGCTGTCCAAGAGTTCAAAGAAGTCAAAATCCAATTTATCAAGAATGGCACGGGCCGAGCGTTCTTCAGGGGGGAGCTTAGACCATTCATTGAATGCAGCTTGGGCGCGACGGAAGATCTCTTCAACACTACGCTTCGTTTTAAGTTTGCTATTGAGGCTTTCCGAATCGCCTTCATAAGCAAGGGCGAGTTGGTTTCTAAGGTCACTAAAGCGGTTATTCACAGGGGTAGCGGAGAGCATTAAGACCTTTGTCTTCACACCCTCTCGGATAACCTTATTCATTAGCTTCTGGTAACGAGTTTCCTTCTCTTTATAAGCTTCATTATTTCTAAAGTTGTGAGACTCATCGATAACGACGAGATCATAATTGCCCCAATTGATACGATTAAGAGCAATCCCATAGGATTCTCCTGAATTTCTAGATAAATCTGTATGGCATAAAACATCGTAGCCAAAGCGATCTTTAGCAAAGATATTAGTTTTTAGATTCTTATTATAGTTTAGCCAGTTATCGGCTAACTTTTTGGGGCACAATACGAGTACTGATTTATTCCGAAGCTCGTAATATTTAATAACAGCAAGGGCTGTAAAAGTTTTACCTAAACCAACGCTGTCTGCCAAAATACAACCATTAAAGGTTTCAAGTTTGTTAATAATTCCGACCGCAGCGTCTCTTTGATAGTTAAAAAGTTTCTGCCAAACTAAACTATTTTGATATCCGGTCCGGTCATTAGGTAAAACATCCTCATCAACTTCCTGTAAAAACTCGTTAAAAATATTATAAAGAACCTGAAAATAAACTGTTTCTGGAGAGTTCTCTTGATAAACTGATTCAATGTGATCACAAATAACCTCAGTAACATTTTCAAGTTTTTGAGGATCATTCCAAATTTGATCAAAGAGCTTTAGATATTGATCAGTATGAGATCCATCGTCCAAGCGATTTACAAAGTTTGATATAGCATCCCCTTGTTGATACCCCAGATCAACAGCAGTGAACCCGTGTACAGGTGCATAAACCGCGGGATCTTTACCATCCATACAGATAAATTGCTGCATTTGAGCTTTGAGTTTGTTTGATTTAAAGGTGGCCTTGCTACGCACCCAAGCAGCACATTCCCTGGCAATTGCCCGTTGAGTGAGTTTATTTCTTAAATGAATCTCAAACTCTGACCCATAAAGAACGCTTTCCCGCTGAGATTTAGGGATATAAAACTCTCGATGCTCTTTTTTGAATTTATCTGTTACTTCATTTGGTACAAATGTTGGGGAAGTGAAGATAAACTCTAGGGATTCTATTCGCTCGAGTTCCTTCTTTAAAGATTCATAGGCGTATATTGAAAAACAAGAAGCGGCGATTTTCAGCTTGGTATTTTTATTTAGAGATGCCTTAAGATCATCACCAAGCAGGTGATTGATATTATCAATTATCTGCATAGTTTTGGCTCTCCTGCTTAGCAATCCAACGGTCAATCTCAGCTTTCCTAAACCGCCAAGCCCCACCCACTTTAAACCCCGGGATTTTGCCTTCTGCCACGAGGCGATAGACGGTTTTCTCCGCCAGCTTAAGGTATTCCGCCACCTCGCGGATGGTCAGTATCTCGTTATCCATGGGATCCCCCATATTCCTTTAAGAGAAAATAAAGGAAATATAAGGAAACGACAACTAAAATATCTAAGTTTTACTTATCTATGGTCGATTCTTGCTTAGCAAATTTCCGAATCAGTTCTAAAACATCAACATTCCGCCATACCGTAATGCCGGTCGATATCTTGATTGGCTTTGGGTATCCACGTTGATGAGGCTGCCGAGCGCACCGGTGACTTCGGTTGCGGCCTGCTTCATAGGCTCAGCCATCAGGTGTGCATAGCGGGCGGTCGTCTGGACCTGGGAGTGCCCCAACAGGCGCCCGATCATGGCGATACTCATCCCTTGGCTGACCGCAAAGGAAGCAAAGCTGTGACGCAGGTCATGGATACGCACGTCCTCAATCTCTGCCTGTTTACGAAACCGCTGCCAGGCGTTTTGAATGTCTTTGATATGCATGCCCGGCTTCTTGCCCCAAATTACATAGGGATTTTCCTTAGGCCGTGCAGGGTGATGCTCAATTTCTGCCAAAAGGTTAATGACCGCAGCGCCAATGTAAACGGTTTTGGCGCCGGTTTTGGAATCTGGAAGCCGTAAGGTTTTAGAATCGCGGTCGTAGTAGTCCCATTTGAGGGTTTGGATTTCACTTAACCGGCACCCCGTGAGCAACAGCAGCTGGATGCAATACACCGCTGCCAGGTTTTGATCGGGGTATTGCTTTAACTCGTCCAGTATTGCGCCCAACCGCATAGACCCACGTATTGAAACAACCCTACGTGATTTCGGTGCTGTAGTTTCAGACCCTTTCTATGACATTCGCTTTGTTGAAGATGGCATTTTCACTCCGTCGGTAAGGTCATCTGAAACGATGTTGACATTATCCCGCAGGTTATTCGACATCAGTTTGGCATCGATTGTTCGCCGTGACCCAAATATCAAACATGTTCAGACGACCATACGGGATATCCTTTTGTTGGATGATGAAGGACAGGCCGAATTGATTGACCAAACCAATCACACGTCTGGCCCCTTTGACCTTGTGATTGATGCGACTGGCCGTGCCCGTGCACAAGGGGCGAAAGGTCCGACAACCACCGCCTTGCAACGCATGGGGCTTACAATCCCTGCCGAAACATACGAACCCCATATGCACATCCAAAGCACCGTGCTTCGTTTGCCTCCCGAGGCCATACCCCCGTGGAATATGTTTTTGGAGAATATCCGCCCGCCACACGAACGTGTTGGAGGCCAACTTATGCGGCTTGAAGAAAACCTGATGCAGATTGGTATTGCTGAAAGGGTGTTGGATAAGAAGCCACCTGTTTCATTTGTTGATGGGATTGCCCAACTCAAAAACGGCATTTTTAAAGATGCCCTGGAGAATTACGACGCCCTTTACCAACCGACATCGTATCGCTTTCGGGAGGGGTATGTCCGGCGTTTTGATTTAGTGCCGAGAATGCCCCCCAACATTGTTGTATTAGGTGATGCTTACATGAGTACCAGCCCCGTGTATGGTATGGGCGTTTCCAATTCAGCCATTGCGGCGGCCAACCTCAAACGCTGTTTGGAAATCCATGGTGAGGTGACTCCCGAATTCAGCGGGGAATATTATTCTTCCACCTGGGAACAGGTGCGGATGGGCTGGGAAATCGGCAAGACAACGGATTCCATGTACTACGCGGATGGTGAAGGGACGAACTACGCCAAACTTGCAAATCTCCTCACAAGCCGCTGGCGTTGGCGGATTACGCAAGACCCTCATGTTGTTCGTAATCTTATCGGGGCATCTAATCTGCTATCAGAATTTGAAACACCGTTTGCGGTTGGTACGATACTGAGTGCCCTTGCCCGAAGCCTGGGTCGTAGCAAGCCCAACCCGTATTTGGTTGAACATTTATTGGATAAAATTGACCAAAACGAACAAAAACGGGATTCCGACGAAGGGCGATAATAATGCTAACAAAAGTTTCCAGCAACCTGTGGGTTTATAATTCAACCTTTTGTACCGCGTGTTTTAAGGGTTCAACCCGCATGACTGTGGTACGCCTGAAAGATGGCAAACTGTGGGTCCATTCACCGCTTGAAATAACCGAAGGTGTTAAAGAAGAACTCCAACACCTTGGGGATGTTGCTTATGTAGTTGCCCCCAACAACATGCACTACATGTATTTCCAAAGGTTTTTAGAGGTGTTTCCGCAGGCAGAAGGGTATGTTGCCCCGTCTCTTGTGGAAAAGAAGCCTGCCTTTGGCCAATACCAGCCCCTCAGCGAACTGAAACATGTTGTTGGACGCGAAATCCAACAGACCGAATTCCAAGGCCATACGTTGGGGGAAACAGCTTTCTTTCATAAACCATCTAAAACCCTGATTGTGGCCGACCTCCTTTATAATATCCAACCCACCAACCTCCCGTTGGAAAAGGGGGTCATGTGGGTGTTTGGGGCTTACGGAAAAGCAGCTATTCCCTTTTACCACAAGGTAGCCATGAAGGATAAACAAGCTATTCAGGCGAGTGGGGAAATGTTTTGCGCGCCACGACAGCCGAACCTTGGTGGTTTGGGAGCATTGAAGAAGGATTGCCCAAGAAGCATGGAAACAGGTGGATAATGGAATGGGATCCTGCCGAAAAATCTAGTTATTCACATGATCCATTATGGTTTGTTGACTATCTTCCGTATAAGCGGGTTGCTTCTAGGGGTTAGTGAACGTTGTATTCTTTCTCGTTTCAGGCAAATCTTGCTGACGTGTCATCTAAGGTCTTGGTTGTTGACGTCCCCCCTGGGATGTCTTTGACGGATTGTGTGAAGGTTATTAGCCTGGAGCGCGCGGAGGATTTTAAGTCGCATAAGGAGCTTATTCTCCGCTTACCTGTGTCAAGGCAGTATACCTTGTCGGATGTGGCGGAAAAGGTACGCAGAGAGCTTCCAGGGAGAGTCTTGTCCAGCGTGGCTATCTCCATTCTTTATTCGGACCAACATGAGATTTTTCTAACGAAAGATCCTAATAGTTCCGATGGAATAGGTCTTCCATATTCTCTATATAATAAGAATTTATAAAATCTGGCCCCCGCAACCAGTCTCTTATTTTCCTGATGTGTTTTGACCTGTGAGGGGGAGGTGGCTTATGCTGCGGGGCATGGTGTGGTCACGGGAAAATTTGCAGCACTGGTATGAGAGTGAGCCGGGAGCACTGGCGGCGGCGCAAGTGCGGGCGGCATTGGCCGGGCTGGATGAATTGGCATGGGTGGGGAGCATCAAGCCGCTGGTGCTGGCGGTGGGGTATGCCGCGCCGTTTGTGGAGGTGTGGCCCAACGCGTTGGTGGAAGAGGTAGACGATTGGAGCGATGCGCGGTTGGAATGCCGGTATGATCGTATTGTGGTGGGTCATGCACTGGAAGGGGCGGACGACCCCCATGCGTTGCTGGCGAAGTGTTGGCAGGCGTTGCGGCCGGACGGGGTGCTGGTGGTGGTGGTTCCCAACCGCTTGAGTTTGTGGCGATGGTACACAAACACACCGGTGGCGGACGGCAAGGGGTATGGCAAGCGGCAGTTGCAACGGTTGTTGCGCGAGGCGTATTTTACGCCGCTTTCACGCAGGTTTGCGGTGGCGTGTCCGTGGGGCGGTGCCACCGGCCACCGTATGTGTCCGCATTTCGGTGGGTTGCTGGTGATGGCGGCGTGCAAGCAAGTGGCGGGGATGAAGGCCCTGATGCGGCCCGCCGCCAACGGCAAGGTGAAGGCGGTGCCGGTGGGTGTGGGGATGATGGAACGGCTTTAGCCCGCTTTGCGGGTGTCGGTGATTTCGATGACGTCGGCGGTGGGGGCGGGCAGGCCCTTGAGGCTTTCAAGTTTGGAAAGTTGGCGTTCCAGCTGGTTTTTGCGGGTGGTGGCGAGGGTGTCGTAATCGCGGCCGACGGCGGCGAGGCGTTCGCCGAATTTGGTGAAGGCTTCGCTGTAGCGGTGCCACTGGTCTTGGAAATCGGCCAGAATGCGCAGGATGCTGCCGGTGGTTTTTTCCAACTGGAAGTTTTCCACCGCTTGCCGGATGACTGCCAGAATGGCGAACAGGGTGGTGGGCGAGCAGAGGATGACCTTGCTTTGGAGAGCGGTGTCGAGGATGTCACGGTCGTGTTCCAGCAAAAAGGCGTAGACCTGCTCGTTGGGAATGAACACCAGTGTGTAGTCGAGCGTGCTTTCCTCGCCGCTTGCAAGGGTGGCGTAGTCACGTTTGGCGGCCTCGGCGACGCGGGCGCGGGCCTCTTTGATAAATTGTTTGCGGGCGGTGGCGCGGGCGGTATCATCCGGCGCTTCCAGATAGCGGAGGTATTGGTCGAGCGGAAACTTCACATCCATGTGCACCACGCGCTGGTTGGGCAGGAAAAAAGTGTAGTCAGGCTGGCGTTTTTGGCCTTCAGCATCGGTAAGGCTGCCTTGGCGGAGGTAATTGATGCCTTCGACGAATCCTGCCAGCCGCAGCACGTCGTCGGCCATTCTATCGCCCCATTGGCCGCGGATGCGGGCGTTGGAAAGTGCGGATTTGAGGTCGTGCGTGGTGGTGCGCAGTTGCTCCATCTGCTGGGAGGACTTGGCGAGCTGATCGGAGAGAGTGGAGAATTTGGCGGCACGGTCTTTCTCTAACGTGGTGACCATGTCGTTCACCCGTTTCAGTTCAGCCTGCATGAGGGCGAGGTTTTGGTCGATCAGTTGTTTTTTGGCGGTGAGTTGTTGGTCGGAGAGTTCGGTTTGTTTATCGAGCTTTTGTTCGGCCAGCTGGAGCAGCTGTTTGGTGGCTTGCTCGCTGACGTTGGCCAACACTTCGCCGGAGAGGGCCTGGAAGGTTTCCTTCAATTGGGTGGTGTGGACGGCCTCGCTGCGGCGGCGTTGCTCGGCCAGCCACCATGCGGCGCCGAAGCCCAGAGCAAGGCCCAGCAGCAACATGGCGAGGGGGAGGATGATATCCATTGTGGCAGTGTAGCAGGTTTGCCCTCTTGTGGAAGGGGAAAAGGCCGCCGTATGATGCGGCAGCCCAACAAGAAAGGACAACCTGATGACATTCGCGAGAGTTTTGGCGTTGGCGGTGCTGGTGGCTTCGCCGCTGGCGGCCTTTGCCGAGGAGGCACAATACGGGGCTGAAGAGGCCGTGATGATGGACAGCGAGGCCTCGGTGCAGGCCGATGCCGGTGTGGCGATGCCCGACGGTGAAGGTGAAAAGCTGGAAGACTACATGATGAAAGCGCCGGCCGATGTGGCGGGCGACGGTAAGGCTGCGGGCGAGATTGCCGCCGATGCCGCCGCCACCAAGACGCCGTTGCCGCCCGAGATGGACATGGCCGCGCCGGAAGGTGATGACATGATGGGTGGGGAAGATGTTAGTAAATAGTATGTTAGATGTTAGCAAACCCCGCTGATGCGGGGTTTGTTGTGCAGGGCGTCAATATTTCACCGAGCAGCCGTAGGGGCGGGTGGAGGAAGTGGCGGGGGTTTTGCCCGCCAGCACGGCATCCGCCGCCAGACGCACGTAGTTGTCGGCCTTGGAAATGTCGGCGGCGTTGAAGCTGGGGATGCTGTCGATGGCGCCCGCGTAGACCAGTTTGCCTTGGGCATCGGCCACGAACATGTGAGGGGTTGTTTGTGCGCCGAGCAGTTTGCCGAGCGTGCTGCCGTGGGCGCCGTCGAGCACGTAGGCGGTGCCGTTCCAGCCTTCCTTGGCCACGGCGGCGGGGGCGGAGTCGGCAGAGAGGTGACCCTCTTTGCCCGGGGCCGAGCTGTTGACGGTGAGCCAGCTTACCCCTTTGGCGGTGGTCTCGGCCTGCAATTGCTGCATGGCTTTGGCATCGTAGAACTTGCGCACAAAGGGGCAGCCGGGGTTGGTCCACTCCAGCACCAGCGGTTTGCCACGGTAGTCGGCGAAGGTGTGGGCGGCGCCGGCGCTGTCGGTAAAGCGGGTGTCGGCGGGCAGAATGTCTCCGACCTTGAGGGTGGCGGCATTGGCTGAAACAGACAAGCCGGCGGCCAGCGCCAAGGTGGCGGCGGTTTTGTAAGGCACGGTGCAGTGGTCGGCCATGGGGGCGTCTCCCGTTGTTGCTGGCCCGAGTCTACCCGATGCGGGCGGAGGGGCAAACAGCTTTGTGCGACATGTAAGGAAGCGGTAAAATCGGTTGACGGCGCGGGCAGCCTCGGCCATAACTTGCGGCGTTGCGGATGGGGCCTTGCCCCCGCGCATGGAGAATTAGCTCAGCGGTAGAGCACCACATTGACATTGTGGGGGTCACTGGTTCGATCCCAGTATTCTCCACCATGTTTATGTTCAAAATGTACAAAAACCAGAAACGATTTAACCATTTGTTATAAAATCGAGTTTTTATTCCAAAACCTTTTTATACAACAGTCGCTGATTGCCTTTCCCTGCATAATTGTCCAATGTTGCGTAGCACTCGTAGCCGAGCTTCGCATAAAATTCAGGTGCCTGAAAACTGATGGTGGTTAAATGGATGCCTTCACAGAGTTTGGTTTTCGCAATTTTCTCAACGTGTTGAATGAGTCTTTTTCCAATATTTTGACCTCTAAACTTATCCGCTACAGCTAAATCCGTGATTGCACACCAACCTCCGAAGAACTTGCCGTGAACTATTCCTGCAAGTTCACCCTTCTCAACCCACTCAAAACAAAAATCTTCGTGTTTCTGTTTATAACCTCTAGATTCGTTGAATTCCTCAAATAAATTGGCTATCCATCGTTTCTTCTCAGATGTAAGTGTCGCGGACTGGATCATCGCTACGATGAGTCTCTCTGTAGTTGAAGGGGCGCGTGCTCCTCGCAATGACGGGGGGAGATAGGAAGCTACTCCGTCACGTCGGCGGCGACTTGCATTTTGACAATGGTGTCGGGGTCGGTGACGGTGCCGTTGTCGAAGCGGTCGCCTTTCTTGATGGCATCGACGTGCTCCATGCCTTCCACCACCTGGCCCCAGACGGTGTACTGGCCGTCGAGCCCCGGGTTGGAGGCCAGCATGATGAAGAACTGCGCGTTGGCGCTGTCGGGCGCCATGGTGCGGGCCATGGAGACGATGCCGCGTGCGTGCATCTTGTTGTTGAATTCGGCCTTGAGATCGGGTTTGCTGCTGCCGCCGATGCCATCGCCATTGGGGCTGCCGGTTTGCGCCATGAAGCCGTCAATCACGCGGTGCCAGAGTTTGCCGTTGTAGTAGCCTTCGCGGGTGAGCTCCTTGATGCGGGCCACGTGGTTGGGGGCGACATCGGGGAACATCTGGATGGTCACACGGCCATCTTTGAGGTCGAGGTAGAGGGTGTTTTCGGGATCAAGGTTGGCGGGCAGGGCGGCGGCGGTGTTCATGAGGAAAGCTCCGATGATGGTGAGTAGGGTAAGAAGGCGCATGGGTTGCTCTTTCTGTTGTTGGCGGAGTGTAGCGGGGGTGGGGGTGATAGTAAACAGATGTTCGAATGTTCGATGTTGGCATGTTCGATGGTTTGCCGCTTTTGTCATCCTGACGCGCTGCGCTTGTTGCGGAAAGCGGCAAAATGGAACGGCCTTTGGCCGTGGGCTTGTAGGCTGTTCGTGGATACCGGCCTGGTGCGAGCCTCTGAGGGGAAAGGCGGGGTTAGGCTTCCAAGGTGGTGAGGAGGGGGAGGAAGGCGTCCCAGTGGGGGATGACATGGTGGGCGCCGGCGGCCTTGAGATGGCTGGCGGCGTCTTCGGGGTGGGTGTGCAGGCCCACGTAGCCCACTACGGTGAAGCCTGCGGCCAGCCCTGCCTGCACGCCGCTGGGAGTGTCTTCCACTGCCAAACAGGTGGCGGGGTTGACGCCGAACTGCTGGGCGGCGTGGAGGTAGACATCCGGCGCCGGTTTGCCGCGCATGGTGGGGATGGCCGAGTAGACATGTTGGCGGAAGATGCTTGGCAGGTGGACGGAGGTTTCCGTGACGACGTTGGAGAGGGTGAGGGCGGCCCGTTCCGGCACGCTGTTGGTGCACACGCACAGGTTGCGGCCTTGGGCATGCAGGGTGGCCAGCGCCTGCGGTGCGCCGGGCGCCGCGGGCATGCCCTGGATGAGTTGCTTGTGCAGCCACTGTTTGCGGCGGGCGAGGAAGTCGGTGAGGTCGAGTTTGGCGCCGTAGTCGGCTTCGATGGCATCGAGCAGGCCTTGGCCCGCCTTGCCGCGGTAGCCGTTTTCCTTCGTCCAGTCGTCTACTTGAATGGGCACGCCGTACTCGGCTTGCACCATCTCCACACAGTTGGGCACCGAGGTGGAGAAGGTATCGACCAATGTGTCGTCCATATCGAAGGCGAGAAGGCTAAAAGCAGGCATAGCCTGTTATAGGCGGTTGGGCGGTGGGGGTCAAACCATGCGCGCTTTGGGCTTGCCAATGCCTGTGCTTTTGCTTACACATGGCGGCACGGGCGGGTATAGTACATCGGTAGTATGCAAGCTTCCCAAGCTTGAGAGACGGGTTCGATTCCCGTTACCCGCTCCAGATTATCTAGGTTCTGTGGACATTCATACGGAATGATGTAAGCGGCCCCCAAAAAGAAGGGGAACAGGGTGTTGCGGGGCCTTGTGCGTCATAACTGCGGCAGGGGGTTATGCTGCCTGATGCCAAGATAGGCCCGCCGCTTGACGCCGCCCGCCGGTGCGCCCAGCCTGAACGTCATGACACCGACCCGCGATATTGCCGTCCAAGTGCCGGACGTGCGCAAACTGCCCGCCAAACTTTCCACCAAGGCCCGCCGCATGGCGCAGGTATTCGGCGACGATTTGCCCAGCCACATGTGGTCGTTTTTGGACGATGCGGCGTTGGCCGCCCTGCTGGAACGCATGGCAGATGCACTGGCGAAAGCTCCCAAAGGTGGTTTTTGGTTCTGGCATTACAAGGAGCCGGCCACCGGCTCGCTGCACATGTTGGTGCAGGCGAAAAGCCAACCGTTCTTGAGTGACACGGTGGCACTGGCGGCACGGCGTTTCGGCACCGTGATGGGCATTGCCCAACCGCCCCACACCGCCAACGCCGGGCGCAGCGACACGCTGGTGTACGTGGCGCTGGACATGCCCCCTACCACCGACCTTGCCGCCTTGAAGCAGGCCGTGCGCAGCGGCGTGGTACTGGCACAGGCGGCGGTGGACGACTTCCCTGCCACGGTGGCCAAATTGCAGGAGAGGATGGCCGCCCACCCCCTCGCCAGTGAGGAGGAAACCGCGTTTTTGAATTGGCTGCTGGCAGGCAATTTCATTTTCCTCGGCTACCGTTGTTATGATTTCTCCGCCAAGGGCAAGGCGTTGTCGGTCAAGGCCCACAAGGGCAGCGGCTTGGGCATTTTGCGCGAAAAGCTGGCCCCCAGCGCGGTCGACGCCGCCACCGAAGTGGACAAATTGGGCGGCAGTCTGGTGCGCTACATTGATGACGGCGGGTGGTTGCAGCTTTCCAAATCGCCCGACACCTCGCAGGTACACCGCCCGGTGGCAATGGATTACGTGGGCCTGCTGGAGCGTGATAGCAAAGGCAATTTGCTGCGGGAACACCGTTTTTTGGGCCTTTATACCTCGCAGGCTTATACCAGCAACGTGCGCGACATTCCGCTGGTGCGGGCGCGGATCGCCGAGGTTATCGCCCGTGCGCCATGGCCTGCCGGCGGTGACAACCACCGCACGCTGGTGAACGTGCTGGAGACATTCCCTCGTGACGAGCTGTTTATGGTCAGCACCGCCGAACTGTTGCAGTTGGCGGTGGCCACCGTGCATGCGCGCAAACAGGCAGACGACACCACGGTGATGATGCGGGCCTCGCCCCGCGAACAGGCGGTCAGCGTGTACATGCTGGCGCCGATGGCCCGTTACAACAGTTTTGTGCGTGACCGCGTGCGCGCCTTGTTGATGGAGCGTCTGGACGGCCTGAACAGCGAGTACAAGGTGGAAATGGCCGATGGCGTGCTGGCACGCATGCTGTTCAAGATCCGTACCGCCACCATGCCGGATGCCGCCACCGAACAACGCCTGATGGACGACGTGCGCCGGCTGGTACGCGGCTGGAGTGACCGCGTGAAGCTGGCCCTGTTTGAGCAACTGGGGGCCGCACAGGGCCAGAAAGTATGGCACATGGTGCGTGAAGCCATCGCCAGCGCAGCCTACCAAGAACGCACTGGCGAGGACGACGCGGTGGGCGACCTGATGGCCGTACACCATCTGGCTGCCGGAGAAGACGGCGACAGCCATGTGCGCCTGTGCGGGACGGCTGTGCGCGTGGTGACGCGGGGCCGCATGCTGACCTTGGGCGACATGATGCCGGTGTTGCGGTCGTTCGGCCTCAATGTGTTGAGCGAGCAGACCTTTTCCCTCAGCTCCAACGGCGAGGCGTATTGCCTGCATGTGTTTGCCTTCAATCCCGACGAACATGCCGCCGCGCTGGCCCATGCCGAGGTGCTGGGACGCGGCATCCGCGAAGCGTTGGCCGGCATCCGCGTGGTGGACAGTCTGAACACCCTGACCCAGCACGGCCTGCCGCTGGACGCCACCTGCGTGTTGCGGGCGCTGACCGCCTATATGCAGCAGGTCAACCAGCGCTTTAGCCCGGGAGCCGTCCGCAAGGTGTTGCGCAGCTATCCGGCGTTGGCCAGCCACCTGTGGGAGATGTTTTGCGCCGCCCATCATCCCGACAACGACCTGAAAACCCGTTCGGCCAAAATGACCGCGTTGCAGCGACGGTTGCCGCCATTGCTGGCCGCTCTGCCGGATGCCGACAGCGATCGCATCGGCCGCGCGCTGGTGGACGTGTTGGCGGCGTGTTTGCGCACCAATTTCTGGCAAGGCGAGGGTGCGGCATTGGCGTTCAAGTTCGACTCTTCGCGCATTGCCGCGCTGCCGCAACCGCGCCCGTGGCGCGAGATCTTCGTCTTCGCCATGGAAGTGGAAGGCATTCACCTGCGCGGCGGGCCGGTGGCGCGCGGGGGTATCCGCCACAGCGACCGCATGAGCGATTATCGCACCGAGGTGCTGGCCCTGCAAACCGCACAAATGCGGAAAAACACCATTATCGTGCCGGAAGGCGCCAAGGGTGGGTTCGTGGTGAAAGCGGCGCTGCCCGATGATCGTGGTGCCGCCCAGGAACTGGTGCGCGGCTGCTACCGCCGCTACATCAACGCGCTGCTGAGCGTGACCGACACCCGCGCCGGCGCCAAGGTGGTGCCGCCACGCAAAGTGGTGCGTCATGACGGCGACGACCCGTATTTGGTGGTGGCCGCCGACAAGGGCACGGCCACCTTCAGCGACCTTGCCAACCAAACGGCGGAGGAGGCCCGTTTTTGGCCGCTGCCCAAAGGCCATCAGCCGCAGGGTTTTTGGCTGGGTGATGCCTTTGCCAGCGGCGGCAAACACGGCTACGACCACAAGGCGATGGGCATTACCGCCCGTGGTGCATGGGTAAGCGTGGAGCATCACTTGAAGGCGCTTGATATCGCCCCTTCGGCCAGACGTCCGCTGACCATGGCGGGTATCGGCGATATGGGGGGCGATGTGTTCGGCAACGGCTTGCTGCTGTGCGAGCATGCGGCGTTGGTGGCGGCGTTCAACCACAAGCATATCTTCCTCGATCCGACTCCCGACCCGAAGGCCGCTTATGCGGAGCGCAAGCGGCTGTTCAAGCAGGTGGCCGGATGGGAGGCGTATGATGCCACCAAGATTTCCAAGGGCGGCGGGGTTTTCCTGCGTAGCGCCAAAAGCATCACCCTTTCCAAGCAGGTGCAGGCCCTGCTGGGCTTGAAAAAAGCCGAGGCCACGCCTGCCGAGGTCGTTCAGGCCATTTTGCGTGCCGAGGTGGATGTGCTGTGGAACGGCGGCATTGGCACCTACATCAAGGCCGGACATGAAAGTCATGCCGATGCTGCCGACCGCGCCAACGACGAGGTGCGGGTGAACGCCGCCGAGGTGCGCGCCAAGGTGATCGGCGAGGGCGGCAACCTGGGTATTACCCCCGACGGCCGTGTGGAGCTGGCCCTGCGCGGGGTGCGGCTGAACAGCGACGCGGTGGACAACTCGGCCGGGGTTTCGGCCAGCGACCACGAGGTGAACCTGAAGATTCTGTTCAGCGAGGCCAAGCGCGCCGGCAAACTCAGCGAACCCCAACGGCTGAAACTATTGCCCGCGCTGACCGATGCGGTGGCCGCGTTGGTGCTGGACGACAACGGTCTGCAAAACCTTGCGCTCTCGGCCGAAGAGGCCGGCGATGCCACCTACCACAAGGAACTGTTGGGATGGCAACAGGAAATGCTGAAGCGCGGGCATTTGCACCCGGACGTAGACACCCTGCCCACCGCCGAAGCACTGAGGCAGCGCCACCGCCATGCTTATGTCCGCCCCGAGCTGGCCAGCATGTTGGCCGGCACTAAGGCGGCCTTGCGCGCCCAGATTGCCGGCAAGCTGGATTATGACGGCCCGCTGATGCGCCAACTGCTGCACGCTTACTTTCCCGCTGAGGTTGAAAGAACGTTTTCCCAGCTGATCGATTACCATCCTTTGGCCCACGAGATTACTGACACCATGGTGACCAACATGGTGGTCAACCGCTGCGGGCTGTTGATGGGGCAGCACTTGCAAACCGACTTCGCCTGCACGCCGGAAGACGCGGTGAAGGCCATTTTGGTGGCGATCGGGCTGGTGGGCGCGCCGGAACTTTGGCACAGGTTCGACGCCGCCATGCCCAAGCTCTCGTTGCACACCCAACTGGCGATTTATCAGCGCTTGCGCACCGTTATTGCCACACAGGCGGGCTGGGTGCTGAGCCACGGCCAGCCGATCGACCACAAGCTTTGGCTGGAGCGGCTGCAAGGTACCAGCCTCGGTCTGATGGAGCGGTTGGACCAGCTGTTGCCCGCCCAAGCCAGGAAAGACGTGTCCGCATGGCAGGACGACTGGCGCAACCAGGGTGTTCCGGCGACCTTGGCCAAGCAGATGGCCCTGCTCTCGGCTGCCAGCATGGTGCCCCATGTGCTGTTGCTGGCCGAAGAGACCAAGCGCAAACCCGCCGAGGTGATGAAGCTCTACCTTGCCGTCGGTGAAAGCCTGATGTTGCCCGCAGTTACCGCGCGTATCCGTACCATGCAGGTGGCCGACCGCTGGACCCGCCCCGCCCTGCAGGCGATGGTACGCGAGGTGATGGCACGTCAGACCCGCCTGACCGCGTTGCTGCTGAAACGCAAGACCACCACCGACAGCTGGCTAAGGGTGTGCGGCGGAAAATGCCAGCGCTACAACATGCTGGCGCGTGAATTGGTGCGTGCGCGCGAGCCGACCATCGGTATGCTGACCGTGCTGTTGGGGCGGTTGCGGGAACTGGAAGAGTAGACGGAAGCGGCCCTGAACGGCTTTAGGCGGCGTCTTTCTCGTGCAGGCTTTTGACCATGGCCAGCACGTGCCTGCGCACGTCGTCGCTGAGACTGTAATAGGCTTTCAGCAGGTCGATGGTTTCTTTCTTGTTCATCACGTCGGCATCCATGGTGACATGGTCTTCGGCCACCTTGCGCACCTCGGCGGCGGGGGCTTCATCGAAAAAGAACGACGGCGTAACCTTTAGCGCACCGGCAATCTGCATCAGGCGGCTGGCGCCCACACGGCAGCTTCCCTTCTCATACTTTTGGATCATCTGGAAGCTGACGCCGACCTTGTCGGCCAGTTGCTCCTGGGTCATCCCCAACAGCAGGCGACGCTGGCGCAGACGCTGGCCAACGTGGCGGTCGACGGGATTGGCGGTACGGGTCTGGATCATTGTGGGAGACATTATAGGGCAAAAGTCGGATGAATACAATCCTATGTTGTTATGTTGAGCCTTTTTATACGCGAGCGCTAGGGGTTGTGCCCAGCATAACCATCAGAGACCTAGGTTCTGTGGATGTTCACTTTAGCCAAAGGTGAATATACAACGGCAAGGATGAAAGGGAAAAACGAGCAGGCAGGTTTATCGTAGCGGGTCATCATGGCGTCGACAAACAACCAGAACCCCGCTTGCCAACATTGTCTGCCTGCTGCCGTGCGGTCCGCAGCATCTTGTTCTCCTTCTTTTGGAGAGCCGCTTACATCATTCTATGAACGCCCGCAGAACCTACGCCTCGACCGCCCGGTTCTTCAACAGGTCGGCGCTGGCGGCCTCTACGTCGGCGGTCACTTTCACCGCAAACAGGTTGGCCTTGTAGGCGGTGCTGGCTTGCAAAAGGTCGACCAACGGGCGTGTCAGGTCGGCGCCGCCATCGGCAGGGATCGCCGCGCCCTGCACCGCATCGGTCACCAAGGCTTCGTCCGATACCGCCACGCTGTCGCCGCCATCGCGGGGGGCGGGGGCGGTCTCCACGGTTGCTTTGACAATTTCATTGGCAGCGTCGGCCACTTTGGCCTCGTTGCGCTTCAGTCCTTCCACCGCAGCGGGCAGCGGGCTCAGTTTGATGTCCATGGGTTCTCTCTCCTACCTAAGACGTTGTTGTTCAGGCCTCCACGTCCACATGGTCGCCGCGTCCCTCGTGTTTGGGGGCGGCGCCACGCTCGTGGTCGGCCAGTTTCTTTTTGGCATCGTGCCGGGTGTTGCTTTCATGGGTTTGGGCGTTGGTGGCCACGCCGTAAGCCGGAGATTGCTGGGCCAGCTTGGGGTCGGCCAGCGCGGCGGCACCCGCCGCCGCAGCCACCGCAGCCTGACGCGCCACATGCCCGCCATCCGGCAGGTCGTGGGGTCGTGGCGTGGCTTCAAGCCCAACAGGGGCCGGCCCGCCTGAGATTGCGTTGACCATGTTTCTCTCCGTAAGTTTATGACGTGTCTTGAGAATATTCCTGACAGCCTCTTGCAAAGCTGCTAGAAGGGCTTCTATGGCTTGCACCCTCGTCCTCGATTGCTCCCTCGGCGGCCTGCACATGGCGCTGGCCGATGCGGAAGGCAACCTGCTATTTGCCCACAGCGATAGTGCCCCCCGCGCCGCCGACGCCTTACACATTGTGTTGCAAGAGAAGCTGGCGACCGCCGGCATGTCGCTGGCCGATGTCTCCCGCTTTGTCGCCACGGTGGGGCCGGGAAGCTTTACCGGCATCCGTATGGGGTTGGCGGTGGGGCAGGCCCTTAAGGTGGTGAATCCATCCCTGCAACTGGTGGGTGTGGGCACGCTGGAAGCCCTTGCCACCGGCCTTAACACCCATCAACCATCAACAACCGGCTTTACCATCGCAACAGATGCCGCCGGGGGCAGCGTGTACCTGCAAACCTTTGCCGCCGATGGCGCCCCGCAAACCGCGCCTATCTGCCTCACCGCCGCCGAGGCATCCACCGATACCCCGCTGTTTTGCACCGACCTGACCTTACTGCCCCATGCCCGACCGTTGCCCCCTTTCAACCCCGCCAGCCTGCTGGTACTGGCCGACAATGCCGCCCGTCATCAGCCCTTCACACCGCTGTATGTGAAGCCGCTGGCCTACAAAAAGGCACTCTCATGATTCCCGTTCACAGCCTCGGCACGTTACCCGACAACTGGGAAGACCCCATCCTCCCCGCCGCTACCGCACAGGCGTTGCTGATGCAGCCGGGCCATGTGTTACTGACAGTCAAACATCCCGACCGCTTCCACCCGCCTGCCACCCATGCCTTGGTGAAGGTGATTGCGGGCGAGGCGGCTGACATCCTCACCCTCTACACCCCCGCTGCCGTCCGCCGCTGCGGGTTGGCCAAACGCTTGCTGGAAGATGTCATCGTCCGCGCCCGTGAGGCCGGATGCCCGGCCATCACGTTGGAAGTCCGTCGGGGCAACACCGCCGCCCGCGCTCTGTACCACAAGCTGGGGTTTACCGAAATTGCCACCCGCCCCGCCTACTACACTTCACCGGTAGAGGATGCGGTTGTTTATTCACTACCTCTCTAAAACCGCCTTTGGTAGAACAGGCTTCTCTAAAAGCGGACACATTCCCTCGCGTACCCGTAACTCATCACGCACGGTCATCAAGATGCGCCCCAGATAGTTTTGCCCGACACCTGTTTTGATACAAAAACCGAAGAACCTTTCGTTCCAAGTCGTTCCCTCAATCAGGGTTGCCGATGCCGCCCGTTGCAAGAACATATCGGCCAAAGCTGCATTCTCAGGTGAAAGGAATTTTTGTCGTACCAGCATCAGCATGGTCGTAATACGGGCTTCATCCGAGTAATCGGCGCGGTGTGCGGCAACAAACTCTTCAGTTTGGCTTAATTCCTTGGCGGCATGTGGGCTCATATCTTTTATTTGCTGCCGCACCGCAACATCTGGCGACTTCCACGCCATGTAGGCGTTCTCCACCGAGTTGAAGGTCATGTGTGGCAGATTCAAATGCTTTTTACGGCCTTGCAACAGAACGGACTCGGCGGGCAAAAACACATGTGCACGGTAAAAGTTCGACAAGAAACGGTAATCACCGCGAAATGACATGATCAACGGAACCGCGCCTTCCGAATCGCGGCAGCGGATGAGGGCGGTTTGTTGGGGGGCTTTCATGCTTTTTATGTATACTATACAGCAACGTCTTGCAAGATTGTGCCTTGACCCGCTGCTTGCCTTCGCCTACACCCCCACCCATGGTTATCCGCATCATCGACGCCGTGAACGAGCAAGCGCCCGCAGGGGCCAAAAAGCTGTTCGTCAAATCCTACGGCTGCCAGATGAACGTGTACGATGGTTTCCGCATGGCCGAGCTGCTGGCGCCTTTGGGCTATACGCTGGCCGACAGCGCCGACGGCGCCGATGTGGTGTTGCTGAACACTTGCCATATCCGCGAGAAGGCCGACGACAAACTGTTTTCCGACTTGGGGCGTTTCCGCCGCGCCGCGAAAGAGGACGCCATTTTGGCCGTGGGTGGTTGCACGGGGCAGGCGCTGGGCGCCAAGGTGATGGAGGCGGCGCCATCGGTCAGCGTGGTGTTTGGCCCGCAAACCTACCACCGCCTGCCTGCGTTGATTGAAAAGGTACAACAAGGCCGCATCGCCCGCGCGCAGGGCCACAAGAATGCCCCGATCCGCGCGGTGGATGTGGACTTTCCCGAGTTGGAAAAGTTCGACCGCCTGCCCACCCCCGGCGCCTACGGGCCAACTGCCTTCGTGACCATTCAGGAAGGCTGCGACAAGTTCTGCACCTATTGCGTGGTGCCGTACACGCGGGGCGCGGAAATCAGTCGCCCATGGCAGCATGTTGTGGCCGAGTGCGAACAACTGGCGGCGCAAGGCGTGCGTGAAGTGACGCTGCTGGGGCAAAACGTCAATGCGTATGAAAACGACGGCATCACGCTGGCGGGTTTGTGTGAAAAAGTGGGCGAAATTGACGGCATCGCCCGTATCCGCTTCACCACCAGCCACCCCAACAACACCGGTGACGACCTGATTGAGGCCTTCGCCACCAATCCCAAACTGATGCCCTACTTCCACCTGCCGGTGCAGGCGGGCAGCAACCGTATTTTGCAGGCGATGAACCGCAACCACACGGTGGAAAGCTACCTTGCCACGTTGGAGAAAGTGCGCGCCGCACGGCCGGATATCGCCATTTCCGGCGACTTCATCGTCGGCTTCCCCGGCGAGACGGAAGAGGATTTTGCCGCCACGCTGGCGGTGGCCCACCAAGTGCAATACGTCGGCGCGTTCAGTTTTGCCTATTCCCCGCGCCCCGGCACCCCCGCCGCCGAGCTGCCCGGCCAGATTGACGAAATCACCAAAAAAGAGCGCCTCGCCGCGCTGAACGTGGTGCTGGATGACAGCCTTGCCGCCTTTTGCAAGAAGTTTGACGGCCACACGGTGGAGGTGCTGGTGGAAGGCCACGGCGGCCGCGCTGAAAAATTCGGCCAGCCGCAGTTACGCGGGCGCAGTTTGCATAATTTGCCAGTCAACTTCACCTTTGGTGATGCCGACCCGTTAAGCCTGATGGGGCAGTTGGTGAACGTACGCGTGACCCATACGACCGCGAAGGCTTTGAATGGGGTGTTGATTCAGGGGCTTTAGCGGTTAGGCACCGTTATCGGCGAACATGAACTTGAATGATGCCGATGTAAGGGCGCAACCGCGTTTGCGCGGGGGGCGGTGGATGGCTAGGCGTATTTCTTGAAATCCACCTCCAGCCGGCTAAAGAGAAGGCTGGGATGGGCAAAGAAATAGCCCTGCATCTTATGCGGGTTGTATTTGCGGGCGGTGCGCAAATCGCGCAGGGCTTCCACCCGCTCGAAGATGATCTTGAGACCGTCGCGGCGGGCCTCGTCGCAGGCCGCCTGCACCTGTTTGAGTTCGGTTTCGGTATATTTCAACGAGACCGAGACAGCGTCGATCTTGATATAATCGAAGCCCAACTGTTTGGCCAGTTTGACCACGGCGGCACCGCCCTTTTGGTAGTCGACACACAGGCAAATACCCGCACCTTTCAAGCCTTTCAGCGCGCGCAATGCCTCGATATCCTGGCCAATGTCATTGGTTTTGACCTCGAACATCAGGCTGGGTAACAGAGGCTCCCATGAGGCCTGCTTGAGTTTGTCAAGGTAGGGCTTATAAGCCAACGTGCGGCGCGACACGTTAATGGAAAGTTTGGTGGGCGGCGGCTTTTTGAGAACCTGCATTTGCTCTTCCAACAGATGCAGGGTGAGAAGATCAATTTCAGGAAGCAAATTGGCGCTCACCGCCGTAGGCAAGAAATCCTTGGGAAACATCTCTTCGCCACGGATATCCATCAGGCGCAGCAAAACTTCATGGAACACGACCTTTCCGGTTTCCACATCGAAGATGGGCTGTACCTGCACCATGCCTTGACGTTCCATCAGGGCTTCGCGCAGGTCGGGAAGGGTGATTTGGCCGGACATGAGGGGCTAGGAGGCCTTCCTCTTCAACGCGTTGAGGGCGGAACCGGCCTTGAACCAGCCGATTTGCTCGTCATTCAACGTGTGGTTGCAGGTGACACCGGCCGTGCTGCCGTCGGCGTGGTGCAGCGTTACCTGCACGGGTTTGCCGGGGGCCAAGTCGGCGAGGCCGTGGACGCTGACTTTGTCGGTGGCTTCCACCAAGTCATAATCCGCCGGATTGGCGAAAGTGAGAGGCAAAATACCCTGTTTCTTCAGGTTGGACTGGTGGATGCGCGCAAAGCTGCGGGTGATGACCACGCGGCATCCCAGCCAGCGCGGGCTCATCGCCGCGTGCTCGCGGGAAGAGCCTTCGCCGACGTTCTGGTCGCCCACAAACACCCATCCCATGCCCTTGGCCTTGTATTGGCGGGCGATGGCGGCGGGGGTATCGGTCGCGCCGTCCAGCTGGCTGGTGGCCTTGGCGGTTTCGCCCGTCCATGCGTTCACCACGCCCAGATACATGTTGTCGGAGATGTTGTCCAAGTGCCCACGGTACTTCAGCCACGGGCCCGCCGGGCTGATGTGGTCGGTGGTGCATTTGCCCTTGGCCTTGAGCAGCACCGGTAGGGCTTCATAATCCTTGCCGCTCCACGCATCGAACGGGGCGAGGATTTGCAAACGGTCGGAGGCGGGATTGACCTTCACGTCACCGTGGGGCTGACCGTCTGGCCCCATGTAGCCTTCCTCATCCGGCACAAAGCCGCCGGTGGGAACTTCGTCCACTTCGGTGGGGGCAGCCAAGGTGAAGGTGGTGCCGTCGGCGGCTTCAATCGGCGTGGTGAAGGGGTCGACATCCAGCCGCCCGAACACCGCGTAGGCCAACACCGTTTCAGGGCTGGCGATGAAGCTGCAGGTGCTGGCAAAGCCATCGTTCCGTTTGGGGAAGTTGCGGTTGTAGCTGGAAATGATGCTGTTCACCGTGCCCTCGGCCACGTCGTCGCGCTTCCATTGGCCGATGCACGGGCCACAGGCATTGGCCAGCACGGTGGCGCCCAGTTGTTCCAGCTTGGCCAGTTGGCCATCGCGTTTGATGGTGGCGTGCACCTGCTCGCTGCCGGGGGTGACCATCAGCGGGCATTTCAACTTGACACCTTTGGCAATAAGCTGGTCGGCGATGAGGCTGATGCGGCCCATATCCTCATAAGATGAGTTGGTGCAACTGCCGATGAGCGCATAGGTAAGGTTGGCAGGGGCGGGTTGGCCCTTGTTGAGCTCCTTCACGCGGGGGCTGGCAAGGTGCTCCTTCATGTCGGCCGCCTTGGCGAAGGCGTCGGGGCTGTGGGGGCCTACCAAGCTGGGCGCCAAATCGGAGAGGTTGATGTCGATGACGAGGTCGTAATACTTGGCAGGGTCGGCGGCGGTTTCGGCATCGGCCACAAGGTTGTGTGTGTTGGCATGGATGACCGGCAGCAGGTCGGCACGCCCCGTCACCTTGAGGTAGCTGTCCATGCGGGCGTCATACGGGAAGATGCTGGTGGTGGCGCCCAACTCGGCGCCCATGTTGCAGATGGTGGCTTTGCCGGTGGCCGAGATGGAGGCACAGCCTTCGCCAAAGTACTCGATGACGCGGTTGGTGCCGCCTTCGCAGGTGAGGATGTGCAGCAGTTTTTGAATCACATCTTTCGGCGCGGCCCAGCCTTTCAGTTCGCCGGTAAGGCGCACGCCGACGATGTAGGGGTGCAAAACTTCCCACGGCAGGCCGACCATCACGTCCACCGCATCGGCGCCGCCGACACCGCAGGCAAAGGCACCCAAGCCGCCTGCGTTGGGGGTGTGGCTGTCGGTACCGAGCATCATTTCACCGGGGAAAGCATACTGTTCCAGCGCCACTTGGTGGATGATACCGGCGCCGGCTTTCCAGAAACCGAAGCCGTAACGCTGGCTGGCATCGGCGAGAAATTGGTAGACTTCTTCGTTTTCACTGTTGGCGACCTTGAGGTCGGCACGGGCGCCCTCGTAAGCACGAATCAGGTGGTCGCAGTGCACGGTCACCGGCACGGCAGCTTCATCCTTTTGCGCCTGCATGAACTGGAGGATGGCCATTTGCGCGGTGGCATCCTGCAGAATGACGCGGTCGGGCCTGAACTCGGTGTAGGAAATCCCGCGTTCCAGCTCGGCGTTTTGTGCATCATGCAGGTGGCCGTACAGCACCTTTTCGGCCAATGTCAGCGGACGGTTCAGGCGCTTGCGCACAATCTCCAGGTTACGGGCAGTGGTGGCGTAAACTTTCTCCACAAAGGCGGGGGTGGATGCGATGTGCATGGCCAAACTTTCTTGTTGTCGGGCCGCAGTATAGCGCTATCTGTCGCGGTCGGCGAGGGTCTGCCCCTCATCCCTGCTTGGTTTGGTGGCGGGGGTGTTGCTGTAAACACGGGCCCGCCAGCTTATACCCGCACACTACACCGCGCACTCCAAAGCGAATTGCCAAATCGCCCGTTTTTTTCTTTTTTCGTGCATATTGCTCTGGATTCACGAAAGACCTGGCGATCATCACATGTCTGATCATTCTCCCTGTCCACGACCGCTTGCCTCAACCTCTTGGAAGACTCCGACAAAGGCAAAGCATGGGGAGACGTGACCGAAACATGTGTCCGACGAAAGTCTTGGCCGACATAATCTGGCTGATAGTCACCGTTTACGGCAACCGTTTCACCGTCTGTTACCAACCTCCCCGGCTCGGCCAAAGCGGTGGCAGCGTAAGGAGACAGCGCTCCGACTTCAACGTGACCGCTTCCACAATTATGTACGGCGGGACGTTGCGCGACGCAATTCTGGATATTGCGGGCATAAGCAGCCCAATCAACCGCCGGCTGGATATTTTCAATGTCGGATTGTAATGTTTCCCGACAGTGTTGCAACAAGAGTGTAATTCCGTTTTGTTGGCGCTGAAGCGCCTCGCGACGCGGAGCCGATACATTGGACATATCAAGACGACCAAGCCCTAAGAGGGTTTCATCTCGCACCAACTTGACAAGCTGCGCAAACACATGAAGTTCGCGCTGGCGCACGGTGACCGGCGCAGACCTTGCCGTTTTGTAAAGTCCACGCAACCAACTGACGCCACGCAGCAATTGCTGCTCCTTCGCGGTCTCGGCAGAGAATTTTTGATTGAGGAACATTCTGACCATATTGGTTTCGTGGATAATCGCTCCCCTGACTTGGCGTACACTGTGTCGATTGTCGAATGCTGCCCCAGATTGGAGGCGCATCCCCTCTCGCACCAGCGCACCATTGAATGGCCTCAGAACATCCTTGACCGATGCCTGCCAAGCGCGGTTTGACGTGCTCCACATTTTGCCTTTCTCATGGCTACGCCGCATGGAAAAGATAACCCCCGCGCGCAAAGCGGAAGGAAAATCATCCGTACCGCGAGAAGCTATGGCTTCCAAAAATGGATTTACAGGTGGAGTGTAAGAGTTTGTAGCGTTTTCCATGTATACACTTCCTAGAGCATCTTGGCAGTGTTGGCAAGGGGGAGTATGAGGGACGGGCAACAAGAAAGGAACCGTTCCATGACCGCCACTGCCCCCCGTTTGGCCAGCCGTTTGGACGCCGTGCAGCCCAGCCCCATCATCGTGGTGGCGGGCATGGCCCGCGAGATGAAGGCCAAGGGCGAAGACGTGGTGAGCCTGAGCATCGGCGTCCCCGGGTTTCTGCCCCCCGCCCACGTGTATGAGGCCGCCCACGCGGCGGTGGACAAAGACACCGGCGATTACCTGGCCGGCCGTGGCAGCGACGCGTTGGTGCAGGCGTTTATCGCCAGCATGAAGGCGCGCGGGTTTGATTATACGGCGGGTGAAGTCACCGCGCAAAACGGCGGCAAAGGTTTGCTGTTCAACCTGTTTTTGGCCTTGCTGGATGCAGGTGACGAGGTGGTGATTCCCGCCCCTTACTGGGCCAGTTACCCCGAAATGGTGAAGATTGTGGGGGGCACGCCCGCCATCGTGCAGGCCACGGCAGAGCAAGACTACAAGATGACGCCCGCGCAACTGGAGGCGGCTCTTGGCCCAAATACGAAGGCAATTCTGTTCAACAACCCCAGCAACCCTACCGGCATGCTGTACAGTGCCGACGAAGTGAAGGCGTTGGCCGGGGTGTTGGTGAAGCATCCGGACGTGTGGGTTATCAGCGACGACATTTACGACATGCTGGTGTTTGACGGCAGCAAACGGGCCGCCCACCTGCTGGACTTTGCGCCGGAGTTGAAGAGCCGCACCATCATCATCCAGAGCGTTTCCAAAACCTACGGCATGCCCGGCTGGCGCGTGGGCATGGTGGCGGCGCCCAAACAGGTGGTGGATGCCCTGCTGAAGCTGACCAGCCAAAGCCACACCAACCTGCCCGCCGTCACCATGGCGGCGGCGGCGGCGGCGTTTGGCGGCGACCAAAACTTTCTGGCCGAGCAAAAAGCGCGCCTGATGGCGCAACGCGACACTGCGCTGGCGGCCCTGGCCAACATGGACGGCGTCACCTGCCCGGTGCCGCAGGGGGCATTTTACGTGTTCCCGCAGGTGCGGGCGTTGTTCGGCAAAACCAGTGCGGGCGGCAGGCTGATTGACAGCGATGTGGCCTTTTGCGAAGCCTTGTTGGCCGAAGCCCGCGTGGCGGTGGTGCCCGGCGGCGCGTTCGGCGATGACGGCGCCATCCGTATCTCTTACGCGGGCAAGGCCGATGAACTGGCCAAAGGGCTGGCACGCATGGGCGAGTTTGTGGCTTCCCTGCGCTAGGCTTTTGTGGTATACACCCGTCTTGTTCAAGGGAGGTTATGTGCCGTGAAGTTCATCGAAGCCAACGGGAAATTGGAACGGTATTTCGAGGACGAGTTTCCTGCGGCCCGGCTGAAGGTTTTGTTGACATGGGCCGAAAACGATGACGAATTGGCCGATGAGCTGGTCGCTGAGGTTGGTGCGGCGTTGTTGCAAAATGCGACACCCGAACAGCGCGAAAAACTGCTGAAAGATATTCCCCAAGAACTCTTGTTTGCGCGAAACTCCCACGATGAAAACGAGGCCAACCATGCGAAAATGGAGATTCATCGGCACGTCGGCGGCGCATCCATCGACACTCTTGAAAAGCTTGTGGCCGAGGCACGGATAAGTCCGCTCTTGCCGTCGACAATTGAGCGATTGGAGTCTCTTCCTGCCAAGCGCAACGGCTTGGCCAAATGGCTGGAGGAAGCCGTGCGGCCCCGTAAGGCCATTGTGGCGGCAACGCCGGCCCATTTGATGAAGAAAGAACCGTTGCTGCCCGCCCATGTCGGTACGGCACTCAAACGCCCCGGCTCTGCGCAAGTGCCCCAAGCGTCTGCCAAGGAGACGCTCGACCTTCCCAAGATTCCGGCCATCGAGATGGATAGAATCGCCCGTACCAGCGCCGCTGTCCGCCAACGCAACCTAGAGAATATTCTTGATTTCCCGAAAGAATATGTTTTTGACCTGTATTTCTGCGTCGCCATGAGCCTGTTAACCCAGCCGGACAAACCGTTGCGGGAGATACAAAGTTATTTTTCAATCCGTAGCCAGCAGGGCATGGTTTACCACGCCCGCGAGATGTTGTTGCGGGCCAGCGGTCGCTACAAGAACGAGGTTTTAAGGCCCGAGATTGCCAAAGACATCATTGCCGTGGTGGAAGCCCTGCGTAGACAGGGAACCGCGTTTCCCGACAATTGGCAGGGCGCCATGGTGGAGGGCAACCGAAAACGCTTGGACCTTAAAAACAAAGATGCCGCAAACCTAAGAACCAATCTGCTGGAACTCAGCCAATCGCCTCGGCCAGAACGTTGACGCCGGAAGCGCTCACCTCGGCAAAGCCGCCACTCACGGTGTAAGTGTGTGTTTTGCCGGTGGTATCGGTGGCCTCTACCGTGCCGCCGCTGCGCAGGGTGGAAACCAACGGCATGTGGCCGGGCAGCACGCCGAAATCACCGGCGTCGCCGGGGACATGCACGTAGGTTACCTCCATATCGGCAACCTGTTGGGCGGGGGTCAGCAACGTGAATTTCATGGCGGCACCATAGCGAGAGGTCCGCACCCGCGCAAGCAAAAACCGCCCCGTAGGGCGGCCTTCGCGCGGCAGGCCGGATTATTCAGCCTTGCCTTCCATGCGCTTGCCACGCATATCTTTGCGATGTTCCCAGCGGGTTTTCATCTTTTCCTTGGCCTGGGCCTTTTGCTCGTCGCTCATGTTGGCCCATTTTTCCTTACGGTCTTCACGACGCTCTTCGCGCATTTCGCGGTGTTCTTCACGTTTGGATTGCCATTTTTCCTTCATTTCTGCGCATTTTTCAGGGTTGGCGTCGCACTTGGCTTCCATGCGGGCGTGGTGCTCCTTGCGCCATTCCTTGCGTTGTTCGCGGTGTTCGGCACGTTCCTGTTTCCACTCCAGCGCGGGGCGGTTTTTGGCGGCTTCGGCGCGCACGGCGGCGGGCTCGGCATGGGCCAGCGGCGCCAGCGCGGCAGCGGCAAACACGGTGGCAAGCATCAGGTTACGGATCATGACAGGTTCTTTCTCTTATACTGGTTTTTCACCAAAGAGAAGGCTAGGCGCTTTCTGAAAACGCGGCAAGAGGATTTGTTACCGCAAGCTTTCGCCGCGGGTTTTCAACTGCTCGGTGCGGGCATCGAACACGGCATCCAGCACGTTGTCGCTTTGGTCGGTACGGAAACTTTCTATGCCCTTGCTGTAAGCGGCTTCGCTATTAAGTGTATCCACCGTGGTGGAGATATCGCCCTCGCGCCAGTAATCCAATTTGTTGTCGGTTGTTTCAAGTTCCTTGCGGTACAGCTTCATGCGCTGTTCCAGAGGTTGCGAGGCGTTACCCAAAGAGGTGTTGGGGTTCAATTGTGTTTGGTAGCGTTGCTGGATGGCATTGCGCGCCTCGGGTGTGGCGGCCGCCTCAAGGTCATGGGCGTAATCTTCCTGCAGTTGCTGGCGACGCTCGGTTTGTACCTTGCCAATTTGCTCCAGACGGTAGGTGTTCAACAACGGTCCTTCCGCATAAGCGGCAAACGGCAGCAATAGGGCAAGCAGCAGGTACATGCGGAGGTATCATAGGCCGCTTCGCACGCATTGGCCAGTGGTTAAGCCGCCAGCGATTTGGCTTTTTCCACCGCCTCTTCGATGCTGCCCACAAGGTAGAAGGCGGCTTCCGGCAGGTTGTCGTGCTTGCCGTCGAGGATTTCCTTGAAGGAGCGGATGGTGTCGGCCAGCTTGACGTATTTGCCCTGCATGCCGGTGAACTGCTCGGCCACGTGGAAAGGCTGGGACAGGAAGCGTTCCAGACGGCGGGCGCGGTGCACCACCATTTTGTCTTCTTCCGAGAGCTCGTCCATCCCCAGAATGGCAATGATGTCTTGTAACGCCTTGTAGCGGGCCAGCGTGGTTTGCACGCCGGTGGCCACCGCGTAGTGCTCTTCGCCCACGATTTGCGGGTCGAGCATGCGGCTGGTGCTGTCCAGCGGGTCGACGGCGGGGTAAATGCCTTTTTCGGCGATGGAACGGGAGAGCACGGTGGTGGCATCCAAGTGGGCAAAGGTGGTGGCGGGCGCCGGGTCGGTCAGGTCGTCGGCGGGCACGTACACGGCCTGCACGCTGGTGATGGAGCCCTTCTTGGTGGAGGTAATACGCTCTTGCATGGCGCCCATGTCGGTGGCCAGCGTGGGCTGGTAGCCCACGGCAGAGGGAATACGGCCCAGCAACGCGGACACTTCCGAACCCGCCTGCGTGAAGCGGAAGATGTTGTCCACGAAGAACAGCACGTCTTGGCCTTCTTCATCGCGGAAGTACTCGGCGGCGGTGAGGCCCGAAAGCGCCACGCGGGCACGGGCGCCCGGCGGTTCGTTCATTTGGCCGTAAAAGAGGATGGCTTTGGATTTTTTGGCGTCGCCGGGCACAATCACACCGGATTCAATCATCTCGTGGTACAGGTCGTTCCCCTCGCGGGTGCGCTCGCCCACACCGGCAAACACCGAGTAGCCACCGTGGCCTTTGGCGATGTTGTTGATGAGCTCCATGATCAACACGGTTTTGCCCACACCGGCACCGCCGAACAGGCCGATTTTACCGCCTTTGGCATAAGGTTCCAGCAAGTCGATGACTTTAATGCCGGTTTCCAGAATGGCGGCCTCGGTGGACTGGTCTTCAAACTTGGGCGCGGCACGGTGGATGGGCCACACGTGGGTGGTGTCCAGCGGGCCGTCTTCATCCACCGGCTGGCCCACCACGTTGATGATGCGGCCGAGGTTTTTGGGGCCCACCGGCACCGAGATGGGCGCGCCCATGTCGGCAACCTTCTGGCCACGGGTCAGGCCGTCGGTGCTGTCCATGGCGATGGTGCGCACGGTGTTTTCACCCATGTGTTGGGCCACTTCCAGCACCAGCGGGGCTTCGCCCTTGCGCTCGATGTGCAGGGCATTGAGAATGGCGGGCAGGTCGCCCTCGAACGCCACGTCGACCACCGGGCCGATCACGCGGACGATTTCTCCATTGGATGCTTTGGCTGCGGTGGCTTTGGCCATGGGGACGTCTCCTTTTGAACGGGCGGAATGTGCCAAGAAATCCCCCAATGGTCAAGGGATTTCCGCGCGTTGCGGCGGGGGTATTCAATCTTTGTGAATTATGGCATAAACGATGGATGCACGGTACGTTCAATTGGTCGCCCCTTGTGGATGTTGTTGACCTGAGCCCCAACGTCAGGGACTCCGAATCGTTTCGTCCGCTTTTGCTGATGATTCACTTTACGGAAAGCTGGGATGACACCCATGCCCTTCAAGTCCTGAAAAACCCGCGCCCCGACAACCCCAAGGCATCGGTTTCGTGTCATTATCTGGTTCACCGTGACGGTCGTATCCGTATCCTTGTGCCGGAAAACCGGCGGGCGTGGCATACTGGTAAAAGCGCTTGGGGCACGTATGGAGAAAGCGATCCTGAAGACGGTATCAACCGTTTGAATGTGGACTGCATGGGGATTGAAGTTGAGAACCGGGGTGACCGTATGAAGGACGGCGCGTTCCAGCCCCTTGCCAACCTTGAACCCCTTACCGGGCATACGCTGGAACGCGTTGTTGCCTTGGTCAAAGACATCTGCCATCGCCACCACATACCCCCTGAGAATGTCATCCCCCATGATGCCGCGGCCATCCCGCCGGGGCGCAAGCAAGACCCGGGCCGCGGCGTTGCCGCCTTGTGGGCCCGTTTGGTGGAAGAAGGCGTTGCCTTGCCGCGCTGCCCGTTTGTCCCTTTCCGTATCACGCCGGAAGAAGCCAAGGAGAAAAGGCTTTTGGGTACATGGAACTGGGAAAAAGAACGGCTGGAACGCTAGTACCATGAAAACCTGGCGCAGCGAATTCGTGCATAATTACAAGGATGCGTATTCCTTCGGGTATTGCCTGTACGCGCAGGCTGAGACGCGAGATGCATTGGCCGATGTTTATGCGCAGGGGTACTGCCCGTACTCCAACGCCGCCAACGTGCAAGACGTGTTTTACATGTGCCGCAGCCTGCGGGTGCGGCTGGCCGGCTGGCAGATGAACAGCGAAAACCGCCGGGTGTACCGTCTGTACGACGGAACATTTACAACTGAAACACAACCGGTAACGGTTTTGGCCGACAACACCGCGTTGCAGGCGATGTTCTTGCGTTATTTCGCCGAAGTGCACGGGCCGGAGGTGATGCCCAGGGCGCGACTGTTGCATGTGCTGAAGCACGGTGCGGCGCGAGACGTGACGCTGTACCGGAACGCAAACGGGCAGCTGGTGGCGTGTGTGCTGAATGCGGGCGATGAGACAATTGACGGCTACTGGTTTGCCGCTTACGTGCCGGAATACTACAAGAAAAGCCTCGGCATGTGGCTGATGATTGATGGCGTGGTGCGGGCGCAAGCGGCGGGGAGGGAGTTCATCTACCTGGGTACAGCTTATGGCGAAAAAGCCAAGTACAAGGTCGACTTCAACCAACTGGAATGGTGGGCGGGTAACAGCTGGCGCCACGATGCCAAAAACCGCGCGGTGAAAGACCTGATGAAGCATGACGCCGACAAAAGCGTGGGCCACGCCAGCCGCTGGCAAAAGAAGGCTGAGGGGTTTGGCGGATTGACGGATTAAGGGGTTAACGCGTCAGGAGCTCGGCCAGCGGGGGGATAAGCCCGCCCAAATCGCCGCTGGTGAGCAGCAGCACCACATCCTTGGGTTCAAGGTGTTCTTGCAGGGTGGCGAGGTTGGCAGGCAGGTTTTCGCCCAGCGGGTGCAGGTTGCCGGAGAAGGATGTTTGCAGGCGGGCGAGGATCTCCTGATGGGAGAGCAAACCCGCGCCTGCGTGGGGCGGATAGACGAACAGCTCGTCGGCGCCGGTAAAGGCGGTGTCGTAGTCCGGCAGGTTGACGGGGTTGCGCCAGCCGAAAGTATGGGGCTCGAACACCACCACCAAACGGTTGTCGGGGAAGTGCAGGCGCATGGCGGCAATGGCGGAGCGGGCCTTGTCGGCGGAGGAGCCGAAGCCTTCATACAGCGGGATGCTGCCGGTGGGGTTGAGGCGTTCCATGCGGCGCTTGACGCCCTTGAAAGCGGCCAGCGCGGCGACCACTTGGGCGGGGGTCAACAGCTTGTCTTCCAGCAACGCGGCGCCCGCGCCCGCCATGTTCTGCATGTTGTGGAGGCCGAGTTCGTGGGTGGAGATTTCGCACAGCGGCGTACCGTTTTTGCTCAGCATAAACGTGCTGGTGGCGCCGAAGGTGGGGTTTTCCACGCGGTAATCGCCCGCCGTGGTGCCATAGGTGACAACACGGGCTTTGGTTTGGGGCAGCAGCGCCATGGCGTGCGCGTCATCGGCGCAGGCCACCAGCAGCTGGTCGGGGGTCAATTTCGCCAAGAGCTGTTGGAAGGGTTTGAGGTAATCGGCATGGGTGGGAAAGACGTTGGGATGATCATGCTGCGCGCTGGTGAGGATGACGGTGGACGGTGCATAGTGGAGGAACTTGGCGCGGTCATCCATGTTGCTGCTGGGGTATTCGTCGCCTTCCATGACAAACGGTGCCGCAGTTCCGACATGGCTGTTGCCCGCAAAGTTCAGCGCGCGGGCGCCCAGCATGTAGCCTGCATCAATCCCCGCATGGGTCAGCATCCACGCGGCAAGGCTGGCGGTGGTGGATTTGCCGTAGCTGCCGCACACCACGATGTTGTGGCGGCCTGCGGTCGCGTCGGCCAGCACTTCGGGGTACGACTGGATGACCACGCTGCCCTCTTGCTGGCGGCGCAGGGCCTCTTGGAATTCGGGGTTGTCGGCATTCACCTTGGCGGTTTTGCCGATGACGATACGGGTGGTTTCGGGCGGAATGTTGGCGGCGGCGTAAGGGCTAGAAATGGTGATGCCGGCGGCGGGCAAAATCTCGGACGCGGGCGGGTACATGCCTTCATCGCTGCCGGAGACACTTTCACCCTTTTGCCGCAGCAGCAGCGCCACCGCGCTCATGGCAATTCCGGCGATGCCGATGAAGTGGGTGTGGGACATGGCATTGGTGGTATAAGGTTATGGCGGGTTTGGCAAGGGTTGACATCGCCCACAAAGTGTATACTTATGAGGTATGAAAGAATTACGGTGCTTTTGCGAAGGCAAGTTTCAGGATGACCGCAACGAGGATGCGGTGTGGGTGGGCAAACACTTTGCGGTGGTCTGCGATGGCAGCACCGCCGCCGGGCCGGTCAACGGCGTGGCGGGCGGTATCGTGGCCAGCCGTGCAGTGGTGCGGGCCGTACAGGGCCTGGCGGATGATGCGCGCATGGCTGATTTTGTGGCGGCTGCCAACCGCTGTATTTTGGAAGATGCCGGCGGCGCCAGTGCCTTGACGCCCCTGCCTTTTACGGCTGCTGCCGTGTACAGCCGCCACCGGCGCCAGATTTGGCGGGTGGGAGACATTGCCTTGGCGATTGATGGCAAGGTGAATATTTTGCCGTTGTTCCCCCACGAAATTGCCATGTACGCGGAACGTATTGCAGCATTGGACGCTGCCAGCATGCTCACGCAACAGGCCCGCGACATTGTCTCGAAGAACATCACCGACAAATTTGTGCCCCATGTGGCAAAGTGGGTGAACAATCCCGGCCACCCTTACAATCACGGCATGTTGAACGGCAGTCCGGTGCCGGAGGAATTTGGGGAGTGTTATCCGGTCGCAGATACTGCCAAACGACTGATTCTGGCCAGCGATGGCGCCTTGGTGAGCCCACGTGGACAACAAATGCCGTTCAGCATTGAGGAGATGCTGAAGAACCATTACGCCGCACTGGCTGAAGACCCGGAATGTGTGCGTGCCTTCCCCTACTGGCGGCGCAAACAGGACGGTGCGGTGGCACTGGATGACCGCACATGGCTGGAGCTGGATGTGACGCTTGGTTAATGCCGGTACGGCGAGGGCAAATCGGCCTCGAACGGAACTTCCTGCTCTTGCAAATACGTCAATACCGCACAGTGGAACTCGTCCTCATCCATATCTTCGCACAGGGGGCTGGCAACCAAGAGTAACTGGCCGCGGGCCATCAGACTGAATTCCACCAACTCCAAGTCGTATTCGCTGGCTTTTTCGAACATCTCATCGGTAAAGTCTTTCTTCATCCCACGCAAAACGACGTAGGGGGTATCTTCCCCTTTCAAGGTGCTGACCGTTTCATAAAATGCCTCAAGCTGTTTGCTGCGTCGCCCGGGTTGGAGATGGGGGCGGGGTTCAGTCATTTACAACGCTTCGGCGCCGGAGATGATTTCAATCAACTCTTTGGTGATGGCGGCCTGACGGCTGCGGTTGTATTGTAGGCTGAGGCGCTTGATCATCTCGCCGGCGTTGCGGGTGGCGCTGTCCATGGCGCTCATGCGGGCGGCGTGCTCGCTGGCCTGGGTGTCCAGCATGGCCGAGAAGACTTGCATGTTGAGATTGAGCGGCAGCAGCTTGGCCAGCACCTCTTCTTCGCCGGGCTCGTACTCCGGCGTGGCGCGCAGCAACGGTTCGGAATCCTGCTCTGCCTCGCTGGAGAACGGAATGATTTGTTGCTGGGTCGGGGTTTGTGTCAGCATCGACTGCATGGCGCTATAAAGCACATGCACCTCGTCGACTTCACCCGCCTCGAACGCGGCCAAAGCCTCGGCCGCAATGGTTTGCGCGTGCTCCACTTCCACCATGCGGCCCATGTCGGTGTGGCTGGCAACCAGCAGGTTTTTGTGGGTGGATTTGAAGGCATCGCGGATTTTGCGGCCCACCGCCACCAGTTGCACGGTGCGGCCCGCGCTTTGCTGTTGGTTGATGGCCACGTAGGCGGCCTTCAGCAAGTTGGAGTTCAGCCCACCGCACAAGCCACGGTCGGTGCCGATGACAATCAGGCGCACCGCCTTGACCTGTTTGCGGCCGGTCATCAGCAGCGGGCCACCTGCGCTACCGCCGGAAAGGTTGGCCAGCACCTCGGAGAGCTTTTGCGCGTAGGGGCGCGCGGCTTCCACCGCCGTGCGGGCGCGTCGCACCTTGGCGGCGGCCACCATCTTCATGGTTTTGGTGATTTGGCGCGTGTTTTTCACGCTCTTGATACGGGTGCGAAGGGTCTTGAGGCCGGACATGGCGTGGTTATAGCAACGCCCGCCCGCTTAGGCAAGACGTTTGCGGGGTTTGCGCACGGGTTTGGCGGCGGCCGGTGCGGGGGCCATATGCACCACCCGTTGCGGGAAAGGAATGTGGATGTCGTTGTCTTTCAGGGCCTTCCACAGCGCCATGTTCACTTCACCACGCAGGTTGCCGACCCCCAGCTCGGGATCGTTGCTCCAGTAGCGCACCTGGAAGACCACGGAACTGTCGCCGAACTCCTTGATGAACACCACCGGCGCGGGCACGCTGAGCACGCGGGGAATCGCCTTCACCGCCTCGCGCAAAATGCCCTGCACCTGCTCCATATCGCTTTCATAGGCCACGCCGATCAGGGTATCGCTGCGTACCGCCTTGTTGGAGTAGCTCCAGTTGATGACCGACTGGTTCATCAGCATTTCGTTGGGAATCAGCACCTCTTTGCCGTCGCGGCGGCGCAGCACGATATAGCGGCCATGCAGGGCCTTGACCTGCCCGAAGCTGGTATCGTCCACCGAGATGACATCGCCGGGTTTGATGGATTTGTCCAACAGCAACAAAATGCCGCTGAGGTAGTTGCTGGCAATGGATTTGAGGCTGAGGCCGATCCCCACACCCAAGGCCCCGCTGAATACCGCCAAATGGGTGATGTTGACCCCTGCCACGGTGAGCGCCAGCAAAAGGCCCAGTGCCAAAGCCGACAGCTTGAACAATTTGACCATGAGGGTTTGCAATGCCGGTGAGATATGCTCTTGCCGCTCCAGCGCGTGCTCCAGTCCTTCGGCACTGGCAAACGAGAGCCAGCCGAACATGCCGAGGAAGAACAGCGCCTCCAGCGTGGTGCGCAAGCTGATGGTGAGACCGCCGAGGGTAAAGTTCATCTGGTTGAGCAGGTCGACCAGCGGTGTGAGGCTGTGCAGGCTGCCCAGCAGGATGCCCAGCGCAACCACGGAGACCAACGAGAATTTGAGCAGGCGCGGGCCGGGCAGCATCCGTGCCAGCCGCAATACCAGCCACACCGTCATGATGATGGCGATGCCGTTGAGGATATGCCCGCCCATCAGCGGATGGGGCGCCCAACGGGCCGCCGCCCAGCACGCCAGACCTGCGGTTATGGGAAACACCAGGTTGGCCAGGCGTTTCGACAACCAGGTGGGTGATGCCGGTTGGGCGTAAGTGTTGACCAGCCAGACCAGTGTACGGGCGGCAACCATGATGGCGGCCAACGCCAGCAGCTCCATGACGGTGGAAGCGTTGAGGGGTGAAAACCCCCAGCCCGTGAGAGTGGTGTGCAGCAGTGTCAGGGACTCCATCAGGGCGGTCATGCTTCAAACTAGCACAACACGCCGCAAGCGCGCGCGACTTTGACCAAACTTACAGGGTGCCCTGTGGCCGCAGCGCAGACAGCCTTGCCGTAAGCGCAGTGCAAGGCTTGGGGTTGTGGCGTGGAAAAGATGGCGGGAGCATGGAAACACCCCCGCAAGGCCTCGGGGGCAACAACAAAGGCCCGCGCACATGGGGTGTGTGGGCCAACAATAAGGAGAACCATCATGAAACCTTATGTGAAAGCCTTGGGCATCGGCGCGCTGGGCCTGCTGGCGCTGGTCGTGCCCGGCACCGCCAAGGCCGACGGTCTGACCGTGGTGTATAGCACCGGCACGCCGATGACGTACCGCAGTGTGGCGTATCATCCGGTGGTGTATCATCGCCCGATGGTGGTGCAGCGGGTGGCCTATGTGCCCCGCCACTGGCACCATGACCGTGGATACCACCGTGGGTGGGATAAACATGAACGCGGCCATGACAACCATGGACGACGGGATGACCGACGCGGACACCGTTAACACAAAGCCCCCGAATGGGGGCTTTGTGAAAGGATATGAAAATCCCCGCCACAGCGGGGATTTCAGGAGAATATGCCGGCCTTACTTCTTCGCCTTGGCTTTACCTTTGGCGGTGGGTTTGGCAGCGGCCTTTTTGCCGGTGTCTTTGCTTTTCTTCACCAGCACGGCATCGGATGGGTCGAAGCTGGCTTTCGCGGAATCCAACGCCTTTTTGAGATCGGCTTCCAGTTCATCAGTCAGTTCGCGCTTGGCCTCGATGCCGTCCAGCAGTTTGCCGTAGCTGCTGCGGACGATTTCCAGCAGGTGGGCTTCAAACAGCTGCACGTGCTTGGGCTCGATGTCATCCAGATAGCCTTTGGTCCCCGCATAAATGCCGACCACCTGCTCGGATACGCGCAGCGGTTGGTATTGCTTCTGCTTCAGCAGCTCGGTGAGGCGTTCACCGCGGCTGAGCAGTTTGCGGGTGGAGGCGTCCAAATCGGAAGCAAACTGGCTGAAAGCGGCCATTTCGCGGTATTGGGCGAGGTCGAGGCGCATGGTCCCGGCAAGTTTTTTCATCGCCTTGATTTGCGCCGAACCACCCACGCGGGAGACCGACAGACCGACGTTGATGGCCGGGCGCACACCGGCGTAGAACAGGTCGCTTTCAAGGAAGATTTGACCGTCGGTGATGGAAATGACGTTGGTGGGGATGTACGCGCTCACGTCGCCCGCCTGCGTTTCGATAATCGGCAGCGCGGTGAGGCTGCCACCGCCGAGGTCGTCGGACAGTTTGGCGGCGCGCTCCAGCAAGCGGCTGTGCAGGTAGAATACGTCACCGGGGTAGGCTTCGCGGCCCGGCGGACGGCGCAGCAGCAGGCTCATCTGGCGGTAGGCCACGGCCTGTTTGGAAAGGTCGTCATAGACAATCAGCGCGTGCATGCCGTTGTCGCGGAAGTATTCGGCCATGGCGCAACCCGCGTAAGGGGCCAAAAACTGCATCGGTGCGGGGTCGGAGGCCGTGGCAGCCACCACGATGGTGTACTTCATCGCGCCGGTTTGTTTCAGGCGTTCCACCACTTGGGCCACGGTGGAGCGCTTTTGGCCGACAGCCACGTACACGCAGAACATCGGGCTGCCGCCGGGCTGGTGGGTGCCGGCTTGGTTGATGATGGCGTCAATCGCCACGGCGGTTTTACCCGTTTGGCGGTCGCCGATGATCAGCTCACGTTGGCCACGGCCGATGGGCACCAATGCGTCAATCGCTTTCAGGCCGGTTTGCATGGGTTCATGTACGCTTTTACGGGCGATGATGCCGGGGGCGATCACTTCCACACGGCTGCTGTTCTTGGCCTTGATGGGGCCCAAGCCGTCAATCGGGTTGCCCAGACCGTCCACCACGCGGCCCAGCAGCTCTTTGCCGACGGGCACGGACACAATCTCTTTGGTGCGCTTGACCACGTCGCCCTCTTTCACACCACGGTCGTCACCGAAAATCACGCAGCCGACGCTGTCGTCATCGAGGTTCAAGGCCATGCCGGGCAAACCGCCGGGGAATGCCACCATCTCGCCCGCCTGCACACCGGCAAGGCCATGCACACGGGCCACGCCGTCACCCACCGCCAGCACCTGGCCTGCCTCTTCCGCCTTGGGCGCGGCGTTGAACGCGGCAATCTGGTCTTTCAGCACCTTGGTGATTTCGGACGCCTTGAGTTGGGTGGCCATGGGAGGGGTCTCCTGTTTACGTGGTTAAATGTTGGTTTGTGAAACGGTTTGACGCAGGCGGTGTTTGAGGCGGGCAAGGTTGCCGCTGACCGTGGCATCCCACACCATGCCGCCGAAGAAGGCGCGGAAGCCTCCCAACAGCGACGGTTGCACGGATTCTTCCACCACCACGGCCTTGGCCTTGAGGGCCTGCTTGACGTGGGCGGCAAGGGTATCTTTTTGGGCCTGTGTCAGCGGGGCGGCGGCTTGCACCTTCACCCGCACTTGACCGGCATCGGCGTCGGCCATGGCCTGCAGTTGTTCCAGCATGGCAGACAGCAAGGAAAGGCGGTTGTTGCGGGCCATCAGTGCCACGGTATCGGCCAACAGGGCCGGAAGTTTGGCCTCTCTGGAAAGGCTTGCGGCCAGCTTGGCGCGCAGCGGCGCGGCCAGCGGCTGGGACAGCAGGGTTTGCAACTCGGCATCGGCCAAAACGGTTTGCAAGCCGGCAGCGGCTTGCACCACGGCGGGGGCCTGTTTGCCCTCAGTGGCCAACTGGTACAGGGCGCGGGCGTAACGGGCGGCGGCGGAGACGTTCTTCATGCGCGCGTTTTGTTGCATGGGGTGGTTGCGGTGTCAAGATGAGATAGGCTAGCTTGGGTACCATGAAGTCTCCCGCCCTACCCGCCAACCACCCCAAACAGCCCAAAACGGCAAAAACCGGCGTCTTGCTGGTCAATCTCGGCACGCCGGAGGCACCGACGGCGGCGGCGTTGCGGCCGTATTTGCGCGAGTTTCTGGGTGACAAGCGCGTGGTGGAGTTGCCGCGCTGGTTGTGGCTGCCGCTGCTGTACGGTGTGATTGTACCCTTGCGCGCCCCCAAAAGCGCCCACGCCTATGCGCAGATTTGGGACAAAACCCACAACGCCAGCCCGCTGAAGGTCATCACCGAAGCGCAAACCGCCAAGCTGCAGAAGCGGTTGGGCAAAAACGTGGTGGTGCGCTATGCGATGCGCTACGGCCAGCCGAGCATTCCCAGCCAGTTGGATGCGTTGATGGCGGCGGGCTGTGACGAGATCGTGCTGGCGCCGTTGTATCCGCAATATGCGGGCCCCACGGTGGGCACGGTGGTGGATGTGGTGGCCGACTGGCTGAAGGCCCGGCGTTGGCAGCCTGCCATCCGCACCTTGGCGCCGTATTACGACCATCCGGCGTATATCAAGGCGTTGGCCGAGAGCGTGCGGGCCGACTTCAAAAAGGCCAAAGCCAAGCCGCAGGTGCTGGTGGCGAGTTTCCATGGCATGCCGCTGAAAGCCTGCCAGGCGGGTGACGTGTACTACTGCCATTGCCACAAGACCGCGCGGTTGTTGGCCGAGGAGTTGGGTGTACCGTTTTGTAAAAGTGTGGAAGAGGTTAAGGAAGCCGCTTTGCGGCCAGCCCCCAACGTGGATACCCGCCTGCGCGGGCATGACGCCCTGCGGGCGTGTGGTTTGCCGCCGGTGTTGCTGGCGTTCCAGAGCCGTTTCGGGCGGGATGAATGGTTGCAGCCGTATTTCTCGGAGGTGATTGAGGCGTTGCCTGCGGCGGGCATCACGCAGGCGGCGGTGATTTCTCCGGCCTTTGCCGCCGATTGTGTGGAGACGCTGGAAGAACTGGCCATCGGCGGCAAGGAAAGCTTTGTCGGCGCAGGCGGCAAGGGGTACGGAGTAACTCCCTGCCTAAATGACAGCGACGGCGGCATGGAAATGTTGGAGGCCTTGGTACGGGAGATTCTCTAAGCCACCAACACAAAACGCCCCAAGGGGCGTTTTGTGGGGGTAAGGTGCGGTTATTCGCCGCGACCACCTGTACCACAGAAGATGCAGTCGAACGAAAAGTTCGCATGACCAGTCACTTCAACAACCGGCTTACCATCGTAGTCATCACGACCGGCAAGAATCTTGCTAGCAGAAGCTTCGGCACTCAGGCTGATACGTTCATCAACTTTGTAACCAATACCGGCACCAATTTCACCGGCCACCCCGTCGCGTTTGTACTTGGTACTGGAGCCATCTACAACCACTTGACCGGTTTCAGAGTCTACCGTGGCCGAATGACCAATTTCCGTGCTGTTCATGTAACCAAGACCAACAAACGCACGGGCACTCAGACGACCAAATTCTTTTTCAACCCCAATGCGACCACGGGCGTTTACATAGCCACGTTGTTCGTTCTGGAAACGATAATCATAACCTTGCACACCACTAGGGGTCAGGCTGGTGGTTTTATCACCCGTCAGACCAACACTCGTCTCAACACCGGCAAAAGCCTTAAATCCACGCCCCATGTTCAAGTGACGTTCTGCACCAGCACGGATGATCGCAATGTTGTGGTCACCCATATTGGCCTGACCAAAACCAAGACGGATATTCTTCGTCCGCTCACGACGCACTTCTTCCGTCATATCTTCACAGGGAAGTGCTTCAAGCTTATTGGTTTTTTTATTGAATTTAACTTCCTGTTCTAAACCGTCTTCACAGACTTTCAAATCTTTCAAGCTACCATTCAGGTTGGCAGACTTAGCAGTATCGGTGGTCACAGCGATACCCAAACCAGCCAGCGCCATCATACCGGCGGCTGCGGTTTTGTTCACTTTCTTGGTCATAACCCCATCTCCTTTAATTTGTGGTTGCGGATGACATAGGTTGTATACAAACAGAATGCAAGGGGGCGATGAAACTTTTTTTTCATCGTGCCTGGTGTTGGGTTCGGGCGGCTTGCCGTCTGTTTGTGGTCTGGGGGCTTATAGAGGAAGGCGCAAGAGGAGGTGACCGGGGCACCTTGTCAGCGGTCGGGCGAAAGGGATAGGCGGAGGTTAAAGCCCGCATGGCAATCCCTCCAGCCGCAACTGGCGGAAAGACCCAGTTGCGGGCTGCCGTGGCGGGCCTCGCCCGCAAAGGTGGTTTGCCAACCCAAACGCAGGCTTTTCAGGTCGGCAAGATCGGTGGCTTGCACGTCCCACGTCGAGAGCGACAAGGTCAGCTCTTCCTTTTGCAATTTGAGGATATCGTTGCTGGCGCGGGCCACGCCTTCAGCCAACGGGCCTTGCGGCAACGTGGCCGCCAGCGTGGTGGTGGCCCAGCAGTTGCCGGAGAGATCGCAATCACCCAGCAAGGAAAGTTTGGCCGCCACGTTGTGGATGTTGCCGCTGATATCGGTTTGTAGCCACATGCGGGTAGGGGTTTGCAGCTCGTCGTCTTCCAGCGCCACGCCGAACTGCTCGCTGCTGACGCTGAACTTGCCGAACATCGCCTTGTTGAGCGCCCATCCAAGTGGGGTGCGGGCTTGGGCGAGGGTCAGGCTGATGCGGTTGCCCTCGACCTTGACCGGAAGCTCTGGCGTGGTGAGTTGCGGCAGGCTGGGCACCACCATGCTTTGGGCAGGCCCCTGCTGGGCCTGCGCGGGGGCGACGGTCATTATGGCGGCAAGGGCGGTGGCGGTCTGTGCAATACGGTATGTGCGCATGTGTGTGTCCCCCCTCTTGGTTGTCCGGCTGGGGGAGGTATGGGCCGTTGGACAGATGAGACAAGGCCACGCCCTCCCTTACCTGCAATGACGTAAGGGGGACGTAAGTTTATCGTGCCTAGTGTTTGAGGGATTGCTCGGGATCGATCTCGCGGGCATGTTTGAGCGCCCACTCGGTGACCAACGGGCCGATGGTCTCCAGCATGGCCACCGCCGCCAGCACCACCACCACCAAATCAATCCCCAATTCAGGGTACAGCACGCCAATGCTGGTAATCAGACCGATGGCCATGCCTGCCATGGGTTGCAAGGTGGCGGCCAGCGCGGTTTGCTGGCGCAGGTTCAAAGCCGGATTATGCCAGTTGGCCAGATACACTCCCGCCAGTTTGCCCATGCCGCGCAACACCACAAAGGCCAGCGCGAAGGGCCAGACGGCGGCCAGCGACAAGAGTTTCAGCTTGGCGCCCGCGATGACAAACAGGATGATGAAGAACATTTCCGCACCACCGCCAAGGGTTTCGTCACGCAGGGCCCGGGTATGCGAGAAATTGGCAACCATCACGCCGAACACCAAGCCGGTAAGCAGCGGCGAGACACGCAGAATGTCGGCCATGCCCAGCCCCAGCATCAACAGGGCGATGATGAGGGCGAATTGTCCGGTGGTGTGGGACAGCCCCAGTCGCATGATGAGGCCTGCCAGCATGGTCAGCACCGCCGCCACCGCCACGCTGCCCACCAGCTGGTAAAGCGGTTGCAGGGCGGCGGGCAGCCAGCCGTTGCTGCCATCGAGGTGCAGGCCGATGAGCAGCAGGGTATAAAGCACGAACGAGAAAATGTTGTTGGCCGCCAGCAGGTTCAGCGCCTTGGCGGTAACCGGCCCTTTGGCGCCGAACTCGCGCATCACCATCAGCACGATGGCGGGGCTGCTGGAGACGCCGATGGCCCCCGCCAGCGCGGCGGGCAACAGCGGGAAACCCAACAGGGTGAGGCCGCCGGTAATCAGGCCGAAGCTCAGCAGCGCTTCAAAGATGGCGGTGTAGGCCAGCCGCGACGGGGGTTTGAGCTCGCGCAAGTGGAAGTTGCGGCCAAGATCGAACAAAATCAGCGCCAGCGACATATCAAGGAAGATGCGTGTGCGGGCCAGAAGTTCCGGCGTCAGCACGTTCAGCCCGCTGGGGCCGATAAAAAGCCCCACCAACATGAAGCCGGTAATACGCGGAATGTAGCTGGTGCGGTGGGTCAATTCGCCAGCCACCAAGCCCAGCAGCAACAGCAGGCCGAACAGCACGAACAGGTTGGGCGTGAACATCACCGGCAGGAACGTGTCGAAGGTCATGGGGCTAGTCGTCCAGCTTGAGGTTCAGCTGGCGCTCGCGCTCGCCGTAGGCACTGACGATGGTGGAAACCAGCGGGTGGCGCACCACGTCGCTTTCGCGGAAGTGGGCCACGGCAATGTCGCGCAGGCCTTCCAGCACTTCCACCGCCTCTTTCAGGCCGTTTTTCTGCCCGCGCGGCAGGTCGCACTGGCTGATATCGCCGGTGACGAAGCACTTGCTGCCTTCGCCCAGGCGGGTGAGGAACATCTTCATCTGGGTGGTGGTGGTGTTTTGCGCTTCGTCCAGCAGCATCACGCAGTCTTCCAGTGTACGGCCACGCATGTAGGCCAAGGGGGCGATTTCAATCTGGCCCGTCTCACGCAGTTTTTGCCAGCGCTCGCGCCCCAGCGTATCGTCCAGTGCATCAAACAACGGGCGCAAATACGGGTCGATTTTTTCCTCGAACGTGCCGGGCAGAAACCCCAGCCGCTCGCCAGCCTCTACCACCGGACGGGTGAGAATGAGTTTGGACACCTTCTGCTTCACCAACAAACTGGCGGCGTAGGCGCAGGCCAGATAGGTTTTCCCGGTACCGGCAGGCCCCACGCCGAACACCAGCGTGTTGCTTTGCAGGGCCGATACATAGGCGTGCTGGGTGCGGCTGCGCGGCACAATCTTGGTCAGCGGGGTGTGGATGACCGTGCTGCCACCCAACAGTTCCGACGGTTTCAGGCGCGTATCAATCAGCCCGTCGGCGAGGCGCAGGCTGGCCTCCACCTGTGCAGGGCTCACCGCCATGCCCTGTTTGAGAAGTTCGTACAGGTCTTCCAGCACCGCCTTGGCTTGTTCGGCCTGCTCGGGCGGGCCGAACACCGCCAGCTGGTTGCCCTTGGCCACCAGCTGCACGCCCAGGTTGTCTTCCAATATCTGCAAATGGCTGTCGTGCCGCCCGCACAGCTCCATCACAAGGGCGTTGCTGGGGAAGGAAAGGGTGAGGGGCTTCTGGTCGGGCACGGGGGAAGTTTAGCAGAAAGCGCCCCCCTTACAAGCGCTAGATGTTGTTATTTGAGCTGCTTTAACCGGGTTTGATGACTGCCTCCGTTGAGCGCCACTCACATTTTTTTTCAAAAACAGGTAACAGTTTGGTTCAGCCTGGCTCCTGCTTCCTTGGCTATGCCGGCCCCTTCAGCAAATACACCGCCTAGCCCTCCAGACCAACCACCCCCCGCGCAAACGCGGCAGGGTCAAACGCGCCCAGGTCGTCGGCAGCTTCGCCCACGCCCACGTAGTGCACGGGCTTGCCGTCCTCCTGCACGGCCAACGCCAACAAGAAGCCTGCTTTGGCGCTGCTGTCCAACTTGGTGACCACCAGTCCGGTAATCCCCGCCACGGGTGCAAACTCGCGCACCTGCGCCAACGTGGCCTGTCCTTGCGTGCCGTCCAAAACCAGAAGCCCTGCGTGGGGAGCGTCGGGTATCAGCTTTTGCACCACCCGCCGGATTTTCGCCAGTTCGTCCATCAAATCCTTGCGGCTGGCCAGCCGTCCGGCGGTGTCAATCAGCACGATGTCGGCCTCGTCGGCCACAGCCTTCTCCACGGCCTGAAACGCCACGCCTGCGGGGTCGGAGCCTTCTTGGGCGGGTTGCACAATCTCCACTTTCGCCCGCTCGGCCCATACCTGCAACTGGGCGACGGCTCCGGCGCGAAAGGTATCCGCTGCTGCCACAATCACCCGCTTGCCCTCGGCGGCCCACATGGCGGCCAGCTTGCCGATGGTGGTGGTCTTGCCGCTGCCGTTCACCCCTGCCATCAGCACCACGAAGGGTTTGGCTTTGCCCACCTCCAGCGGTTGGGCAATCGGCGTCAGGCGGGCTTCAATCAATCCTGCCAGCGCGGCTTTCAAGCGGTCTGCCGTCAACGGTTCGGGCAGCCCTGCCGCTTGCAAATTGTCCAACAGCTTGCTGGCTGCCGTAATCCCCACATCCGCCTGCAACAACACCTCTTCCAATGCCTCGCGGGTTTCGGCATCCAGTTTGGCCTTGATGCCTACCGCCGCCTTGATGCCTTCGCTCACCTTGCCCGCGGTCTTGCCAAGGCTTTTGGCGACCTTGCCGGAAAAGGTTTCGGAGACGGTGGATTTGACGCGGGACCATAAACTCATACGCCTTGTATAGCCAAAAGCCGCACGTTCTGCTAGAGAAAACACCATGTTCGATTTCCTTGCCGACAAACTGCAAACCGCCTTCCAAAGCCTCACCGGCAAAGGCTTGCTCACCGAGGCCGATGTCGACGCCGCGCTCCGCGAGTTGCGCCTTTCGTTGCTGGAGGCCGATGTGGCGCTGCCCGCCATCAAACACCTGCTGGCAGGCGTGCGTGCCAAGGCGGTGGGGCAAAACGTGCTGAAGGGCGTCAACCCCGGCCAGCAGGTGGTGAAGATTGTTTACGATGAACTGGCTGCCTTGCTGGGCGACACCGGCGAACTTACCCTCAACGCCGCGCCGCCGGTGGTGATATTGTTGTGTGGCCTGCAAGGTTCCGGCAAAACCACCACGGCGGGCAAGTTGGCCAAATGGCTGGCTGAAAAACAGCGTAAAAAGGTCTTTCTCGCCAGTCTGGACGTGTATCGCCCCGCCGCCATCGAGCAGTTGGCCACCGTGGCCGGGCAAGTGGGCGTACCCGTGTTGGAAAGCGACAGCACCGACCCCATCGCCCGCACCAAACAGGCCCTCAAGGCGGCCGAGAAAGCCCTCTCCGACATTCTCATTCTCGACACCGCCGGACGCGGCGATGTGGATGAAACGTTGTTGGCCGAGCTTGCCGCCATCCACAAACTCTCCAAACCCGCCAACACCTTGTTGGTGGCCGATGCCCAGATGGGACAAGCCGCCACCACCGTGGCCAACGCCTTCAAGCAGACCGTGCCGCTGACCGGCTTGATTCTCACCCGCTTGGACGGCGATGCACGCGGCGGCGCGGTGCTTTCCATGCGCCATGAAACCGGCGTGCCGGTGGCTTTTGTTGGCTTGGGCGAGGGGCTGGACAAGCTGGAACCCTTCCGTGCCGACGGCATTGCAGGCCGCATTTTGGGGCAGGGCGATGTGGTCAGCCTCGTGGAAAAGGTGCAAAGCGCCGTCAGCGAGGACGAAGCCGCCAGCTTGCAAGCCAAACTGATGAGCGGGCAGGGCTTCGACATGAACGACATCAAGAAGCAAATCGGCATGATGCGCAAAATGGGCGGCATGGGCATGTTGATGGACCTGATGCCCGGCATGGGCGCCCTCAAAAAGCAGGTGGATCAATCCAAGCTCGACCCCAAAGTGCTGGCCCGTCAGGTCGCCGTCATCGACAGCATGACCGCCGCCGAGCGCAAAAACCCCACCATCCTCAACGCCAAACGCCGCCAACGCATCGCGCTGGGCGCGGGGGTGCAGGTCTCCGACGTCAACAAAATCGTCAAAATGCACGAGCAGTTGAATCAGGTCACCAAACTCCTCAAAAAAGGCGGCATCAAAGGCCTGATGGGCATGCTGGGGCAGCGGTAGAAAATGTGGTCTGCCAGCTTCTTGTCATTCCAACGAAAGTTGGAATCTTGCCGAAAACATAGAGTTTTGTGCCTTGTGTCGGCGCGTTAGGCGCAAAAGAGCTCAGGCATGGGCACCGCCATAACCCCCCAACTTCTTGTTGTCCGTTTTGATGGCCTTGTACAACTCTCGCAGCGCATCATACACGGGCGGCGGAGTGGTTTTGGGTTTAAACCATACTGCCAGCCCTTGGTCGCGGCCGCCGGGGTTTTCCGGTTTATAGGGGGCGGGGATTGCCGCCAGCAAGATGGCGCCCCCACGTTCCACCGACATGGCGACATCGCCCCAGCTTCCATCCATCGGACGCGAAACCCAAGGGCTACGGCGCATGGGTTTAATCATGAATGGGAAACAAAGTTGGTGCGTATCGCAACGGCTGATGGCCGTACCCAAATTGGCCACGGCGGCAAACATGGCATGCGTGCTGCCACCGCCCGCACCGGGGCAGCGGAAACGGGGGGATGTCTCAAGGGAGAACAAGGCATTATGGTGTTTGCAGCCAAGCTCAAGGTGCAGCCAGTAATCCCCCTGACGTTGGAATGCGCTGCCAACGGTTACCTTGGTATGGTCGGAGACGCCTGCCGTCCACAAAGACGATGCCCAGCCATCCTGTTCCCAGCAGGCCTTTGTCCAGCTGTGCGAGTCTAGAATGGTTTGTTCAAAATCCATGTTGGTGTATGCAATGAAACACTTGTCAACGCAACAACCTTATGCCATAAGCCCCCTGTCATGCAGATGCCCCGCATCTCCGTGGCCACCATGGAAAACCATGGCCCGCAAGGGAAACCGCCGGATTTCCGGCTGAGTGAAACAGATGAAAGACATTGAGATATGGCCGTTAAAATCCGCCTGCAACGCCGTGGACGCGTGCATTTGCCCCAGTACGACATCGTGGTGGCCGATAGCCGCAGTGCCCGCGACAAGAAGTTTATCCAGAAAATCGGCTACCACCATCCGCTGGCCCGTGGCGCCGAAACGCCGTTCGTGCTGGATGCCGAAGCCCTCAACACCTGGATCGCCAAGGGTGCGCAGGTGACCGACGTGGTCGCCCGCCTGCTGGTGAAACAAGGTGTGGCTCCCGAGAAGGTGAAAGCCGCTTACGAAGCCAAAAAGCAACGTCGCATCAAGGCGCAGGATGTTATCGCCAAGGCCAAGGCTGCCAAGGAAGCCAAGCTGGCCGCCAAGGAAGCTGCCGCCAATGCACCGGCTGAAGAGGCCGCGCCGGCTGCCCCCGCCGAGGCTCCTGCGGAAGCCGCTCCGGCCGCCGAAGCCCCGGCCGAACAACCGGCTGCCTAAGCGTAACGGTACAAAACCAGTGGCCCTACGGGGCCACTTGGTTTATATGCTTCCCATGCCCAACCTCATCCCCGCCGCCAAACTGCTGCTGCCCCATGGCCTGAAGGGCGCCATCAAGGCCAAGCTGATGCTGGAACATGCCGACCACCTTGTCGGCCAGCCGTTGCCCACCGGCGTGGATGGCCTTACCCTCACCGTTTCCCGCGTGCAAACCGCCGCGCAGAACAAGCATATCCTGCACATCAAGGAGGTAACCTCCCGCGAACAGGCGGAAGGTCTGGCCGGCGTTACCCTCTACATCTCCCGCGAGATGTTGCCGCAGTTGGCAGAAGGGGACGTCTACTTTGCCGACCTGATTGGCCGAGCTGTCACCCATGCCGACGGCACGGTGGCGGGTACCATTGCGGCGATTGTCGAAAACCCCGCCCATCCGCTGCTGGAACTGGACGGCGGCCAACTTGTTCCGTTACACGAGGCGTTTGTTGAAAACCTCGCCGCCACCCCGCTTGTCCTCACCGAGCTTGGCGCACAGGCCCTTGCCGTCAATACCTGAACGGCGGGAAAGTTCGTGTGATAAAGCCGCAAAAAAACCGCCCATCAGGCGGTTTTTTTGTCGGTAAAGGTTTTACTCCTTCTTCTCGCCTTCCTTGGCGGGAGCGGCGTCTTTCTTTTCACCCTCGGCGCCTTCGGCGGCAGCGGCGGCGGCGGCATCGGTGGCCTCATCATCTGCCGTGTTGGAGGTACGGGTGCTGACGATGGAGAGGATGGTCAGGTCGCGGTCGGTGACGGCGGGCTTCACGCCTTCCGGCAGCTGGATGCTGGAGAGGTGGACGCTTTCGCCGATGTCCAGCGCGCTGATATCCAAAACGATTTCACCGGGGATGCTGTCGGCGCGGCACACCACTTCAATGCTGGCTTCGATAAGTTGCAACACACCGCCTTGCTTGATGCCCGGGCTGGTTTCCTGGCCCTTGATTTCCACGGCCACGTTGGCGTGGACCATTTGCGAGGCGTTGTAGGCCATGAAGTCGATGTGCACCGGCACGTCGGTCACGGGGTGGCGCTGGATGTCGCGGGCCAGCACGTTGAGTTTTTTGCCGTCGACCACCAGCTCTTGCTTGGTGGTGAAGAAGTGGCCCATGCGCAGGGCTTTTTCCAGGTCGTGCAGCTTGATGCCCAGCGTGGTGTTGGCGCCGTCCTTGGCGTAAATTACGGCGGGAATGAACCCGTTGCGGCGCAGTTCGCGCGAGGAGCCCTTGCCCTGTTTGGCTTTGGCGACGGCGGTAATCGGATGGGTGGCTTGTGCCATGATACATGCTTTCCTTGTCATTTCCGGCCAACCGCACCCTGTGTGCGGCCACCCGTTTCCCTGAGAGGATGGCGCCTTTTAGGCGGAGCCGGGCATAATGTCAAGCACATCCCGCAGGCGGGTGGCCATATCCGCCCCGCCGTCGGCATAAGGCTGGGCAGGTGTGCCCCATACGGGGGCGGGCCACGCGGGGTCGGTCTTGAAGCGGGCGATGATATGGATGTGCAGTTGCGGCACCATATTGCCCAATGCGCCGAGGTTCATTTTGTCGGCAGAACAAAAGGCTTTTAGCCTATCATGCACCTCGCGCACCTCGTCCATCATTGGCAGGTAGTCGGCGGGCGGCACGTCGGTGAGGTCGCGGCAGCCGGTGCGTTTGGGCACCAAAATCAGCCACGGGAATTGGCTGTATTGCTTGTTGAGCAGTACCTTGCAGATGGGCAAATCGCCAACCTCGATGGTATCGGCAGCCAGTTGGGGGTGGAGGGTAAACATATCCCCAGTATGCAAGATACCGGCTTTTCGTAAAGAGGTATTTCCTATTCCCCCACAACGAATGGGATTAATTTGCCTGCCACTTATGGTACAAGCCCCCTATGCCCGCTGAAGACGCGACACTGCAGACGCTGGAAGAGTATGGCTCCGGCTACAAGTACGGTTTTTCCACCGATGTGGAGAGCGAGCGTGCGCCGGAGGGGTTGAACGAGGATACCATCCGTTTTATCTCGGCCAAAAAGAACGAGCCAGAGTGGTTGTTGGCGTGGCGGCTGAAGGCCTTCAAGCGTTGGCAAACCATGCGCGAGCCAAGCTGGCAGAAGGTGGGGTATCCGCCGATTGATTACCAAGCCATTTCCTACTACGCCGCGCCCAAGAAGAAGGCGGGGCCGAAAAGCCTCGATGACGTCGACCCCGAGATTCTGGCGACTTACGAAAAGCTGGGGATTCCGCTGCACGAGCGTGAGATTCTGGCCGGTGTGGAAGGCGCCGCCGAGCGCCGCAAGGTGGCGGTGGATGCGGTGTTTGACAGCGTCAGTGTGGCGACGACCTTCAAGGAAGAATTGGCCAAGGCGGGGGTGATTTTCTGTCCCATCAGCGAGGCCGTGCAGAAGCACCCCGAGCTGGTGCAGCAATACTTGGGCAGTGTGGTGCCCGCCGGCGACAACTACTTTGCGGCGCTCAACAGTGCGGTGTTTTCCGACGGCAGTTTTGTGTATGTGCCCAAGGGCGTGCGCTGCCCGATGGAACTCAGTACCTATTTCCGCATCAACGAGCGCAACACCGGCCAGTTTGAGCGCACGCTGATTATCGCCGACGAGGGGGCTTATGTCAGCTATCTGGAAGGCTGCACCGCGCCCCAGCGCGATGAAAACCAGTTACACGCGGCGGTGGTGGAGCTGGTGGCGTTCGACAATGCCGAAATCAAGTATTCCACCGTACAGAACTGGTATCCGGGTGATAAGGACGGCAAAGGCGGCATTTACAACTTTGTCACCAAGCGCGGGGCGTGCAGGGGTTACAAAAGCAAAATCAGCTGGACGCAGGTGGAAACCGGCAGCGCGGTGACATGGAAGTACCCAAGCTGCATTTTGGAGGGAGACAGCAGCGTCGGCGAGTTTTACAGCGTGGCACTGACACGCATGAAGCAGCAGGCCGACACCGGCACCAAGATGGTGCACCTTGGCAAAAACACCAAGAGCGTGATTATTTCCAAAGGCATCTCCGCCGATGAAGGCGACAATACGTATCGCGGGTTGGTCAGCGTGGGGGCCGCCGCCGATGGCGCCCGCAACTACACCCAGTGCGACAGCCTGCTGATTGGCGACCAATGCGGCGCCCACACCGTGCCGTATATCGATATAAAGCACCCCCACGCCGTGGTGGAGCACGAGGCCACCACCAGCAAGATTAGTGATGACCAGTTGTTCTACTGCGCCCAGCGGGGTTTAAGTGAAGAAGACAGTGTGGCGATGATCGTGAACGGCTTCGCCAAAGAAGTGTTGCAGCAGTTGCCAATGGAGTTTGCGGTAGAAGCGCAGAAGCTGTTGGGGATTAGCCTTGAGGGGAGCGTGGGATGAATCTAAAGGGCAAAATCATCCTCGCGCGGCTGCCGGGCAGCGATGTAGTCGCGGGTTTCGGGTGCATCCGCCGGTGCCTTGTGCTGGGGGGTGTCGCCCATCTTCAGCATACGCATGTGACGTTGACGGTCGCGCAACTCGTTCAGCTGCTCTTGAGTCATCCCTGCATCAGGCGCCAAGTCGGTAGACATGATATTTCCTTTCCTAACAACATTTCTATGGAGGTAACCTGAAATGATGCTGACAGTCAATGACCTAAAAATTCAATTGGAAGGCGACAGAAAGAAAATTTTACAAGGTGTTAGTTTGAGTGTTGGCGCTGGCGAGGTGCACGCCATCATGGGCCCCAACGGGGCCGGCAAAAGCACGCTGGGCTATGTGTTGGCGGGCCGCGAAGGGTATGAGGTGACCGGCGGCAGCGTCGACTTTGACGGGCAAGACCTGCTGGAGATGGAGGCCGACGAACGGGCGCGGGCGGGGGTGTTTTTGGCGTTCCAGTATCCGGTAGAGTTGCCGGGGGTGAACGTGGCGACCTTTTTGCGCACGGCGCTGAATGCCCACCGCGCCGCGCGTGGCGAGAAAGAGCTGAACGCGGTGGAGTTTTTGAAGCTGTGCCGCCGCGAGATGCAGGCGCTCTCGATGCCGGAAGATTTTTTGCAACGCAGTGTGAATACGGGGTTTTCCGGTGGCGAGAAGAAGCGCTTTGAAGTGCTGCAAATGGCCTTGCTGGAGCCGAAGCTGTGCATTCTGGATGAAACCGACAGCGGGCTGGACATTGATGCGTTGCGCATTGTCGCCGAGGGCGTCAACCGTCTGCGCGACGCGGGCCGCAGCTTTGTGGTGATTACCCATTATCAGCGGTTGTTGGAGTACATCAAACCCGACCACGTACACGTGCTGGCAGCGGGCAGGGTGGTGAAAAGCGGCGGGCCCGAACTGGCGCTGGAGCTGGAAGCCAAAGGGTATGAAGGAGTCGCCGCCTGATGGCCGCCAAAGCGCTGACCGTGGTGAAAGCCGATGCCGTGCCGTGGCCCGAGCGGGCGGCGCGGGTGCTGGGCGCCGCCAGCCTGCCGCCTTTGCCGACTCCTGCTGATGAGGCGTTCCACTTTACCAACCTGCGCCCGATTTCTGCTCTGAAGCCTCACCGCGACAGCGACTGGGAGTTGGCCGACGTGGCCGCCGTGCTGCCGGTGGTGGATGGTCCGCAGGTGGTGGTGGTGAACGGGCGGGTGGTGCCGCAGCTGACGGTGCTGGATGGCTTGAAAGGCGCCTCGGTGCGTTGGGATGGCGTGTATCCTGTGCCGGAAGTGGCTGAAGCGCTGGCAGCCTACCACGCCCACCAAGGCGGCCAGGTGGTGGAGATAACCGCCGACGAGGGGGAGGTGGTGCTGCATGTCATTCAGGTATTGGCGGGGGCACAGGTGCCCAGCGGCGGCACGCTGAAGGTGCGGGTAGCAGCGCGCGCCAAACTGACGCTGGTGGAGCATCTGGTCGGCACCGCCGACGCGGCAGGCTGGTGGAACGACCATGTGGCGTTGGAGGTGGCTGCAGGCGGTGTGTTGGAGCAGGTTCTGGTGCAAGACCTTCCCCTTGATGCGGTACTGACCCGGCGGCAGGGCGGCACGTTTGGCAGCGGCGCTGCCTACCGCGCGTTTACCCTGCAAGTGGGGGGCAGGCTGGCGCGGGTGGCTAGCCAATTTGCCTGCGCGGAAGAAGCCGATATCCATCACAGCGGCTTGGCACTGGCCGATGACGGCCAAACCCACGACACCACCTTGCTGCTGCGGCATGAAGATGCGGGCACGGCCAGCCATATCCGCCAACGCAATATCTTGCGCGGCAAACCCGGTGGCAAGGGCGCGCATGCCGTCTTTCAAGGCAAGTTTTACGTGGCGCAAAAGGCCCAGAAAACCGACGCCTACATGCTGTGCGAGAGTTTGCTGCTGGCCGAAGGGGCACGGGTAAGTGCCAAGCCCGAATTGGAGATTTATGCTGACGACGTGAAATGCTCGCACGGTGCCAGCACCGGCCGGTTACAGCCCGAACAGCTGTTTTATCTGGCCGCGCGCGGGGTGCCGCAAGCAGTGGCGCAGCGCCTGTTGGTGGCTGCCTTTGCCGATGCGTTGCTGGACGAGGCCCCCGCCGCCGCCCACGCGCTGCTTTCGGCACGGGTGAGCCGCTGGCTGGACGGCACGCCCACCGTAGCACCTGCCGACGACACGGTGGAGATGAACACCGACTGGTTGGAAGACTGAGACAACGATGACGCCGCAAGCAGGTGTGAAAAAGCAAGGTGGCAGACTGGTTTCCCGCATGGGAGACGTGTGGCGGCAGGATTTTCAATCCCTCATGCGCGCCGACGGCGGCGCCGCGCGGCTGGCGTTTCTCGACAACGCCGCCAGCGCCCACAAGCCCGAAGCGGTACTGGAAGCCATCGCCAACGCGCTGGAAGGGCCCTATGCCAACATCCACCGGGGCCTGTACCGCAACAGCGCCGAGATGACCCGCCGCTACGAAGAAGCGCGGCAGGTAGTGGCCGAGTTTCTGGGCGCGCCGGTGGGCGGCATCGTGTTTACCCGCAACGCCACCGAGGCGGTCAATCTGGTGGCCGCCAGCTGGGGCCGCGCCAATCTGAAGGCGGGCGATGCGGTGCTGCTGAGCGAACTGGAGCACCACGCCAACATCGTGCCGTGGCAACTGCTGCGCGATGCGGTGGGCATCGAGATTCGGGTGGCGGGCATCGACGAACATGGCGCGCTGGACATGGCCGACGTGGAAGCCCACTTGGCCGACGGCAACGTGGGACTGGTGGCCCTCACTCAAATGAGCAACGTGCTGGGTGTGCAGCCCGATGTGGCGAAGGTGGTGAAGCTGGCCCATCTGGCAGGCGCCAAGGTGCTGGTGGATGGTAGCCAAGGCGCGGTGCACGGCCCGCAAAACATGAAGCAGCTTGGCGCCGACTTCTACGTCTGCACCGGCCACAAACTGTATGGCCCCACCGGCATCGGCGTGCTGGCCAGCACGCCGGAATTGCTGAATGCCATGCCGCCTTACCAAGGTGGCGGCGACATGATTGAAAGCGTGACGTGGGACAAAACCACCTATGCTCCTGCCCCCGCGCGTTTTGAAGCCGGAACCCCCGCCTTTGTCGAGGCCATGGGGCTGGCGGCAGCCATCCAGTACGTGCAGGGTTTGGGCTGGAAGGATATCCAAAAGCACGAGAGCGAGATGGCGACCTACCTGGACAACGCGCTGGATGCCGCCATGGTGCTGCGTTACGGTATGGCGGGGCGCGGGCATGGCATCGCCGCCTTCAACGTGCCCAAATGCCACCCGCATGATGTGGCCACGGTGCTCGACCAGCATAACGTGGCGGTGCGCAGCGGCCACCACTGCGCCATGCCGCTGATGGCCAAACTGGGGATTGACGGTTGCCTGCGTGCCAGCATCGGCCTTTATACGGTGAAGGAAGACATCGACCAGTTGGTGGAAGGGTTGCACAAGGCGGCGAAGTTGCTGCGGCGTTAACGCCCGCTTTGCGGCCATTTGGCAAACAGGGTGCCGTGTCGTTGCCCACGCAATATTTCCAACACCCCACCGCGCCGCTCAGCGTCAATCACGTGCACCCGCACACCGCTCAGGGCGGTCTCATGGGCCCATTTGGCCTTGCTGGCGGGGCCGCCGCTGCCGACGTCGGACTTGGCGCCGCCCACATCCGGAACCGGCTCACGGGCAACATCCACGCAACCGATCAGGCGGGCATCGGCGGTGCCGTAGTTGGTGAACAAGCCCTTGGCCCCGGTCAGCAAAAACAGCTCTTCCGCCTCCAGAAACATCGCCAGCCGTGCCGCCAGTTCGTCGTTGTCGCCGAATTTAAGTTCTTTGGTGGCCACCACATCATTCTCGTTGAACACCGGCACCACCGGCCGAAACGCCGGTTCGTGCCGCAACACGCCCAACACGTTTTTCAGGTTGGTCATGGCCTCGTCCAGCGAGAAGTGCCGCCCCTCCAGCAAACCTTGCCCGACCACCAGCCCGTGTTGGGCAAATACCTGCACCCATGCGGCAATCAAGCCGGGCTGGCCCGCCATCGCCAACGCCTGTTTGACGGCCAGTGGTTCACCGTTGCCGGTCAGGCCCAAAGCCATCCGTCCGGCGCCCATGGCACCGGAGGTGACAACCATCACCTCGTGGCCCTCGGCCTTCAAAGCCGCCGTCTGGTGGGCAATGTCGTCCATCACGCCGAGATTGAAATAGCGTTTGTCACGGGTGATAGACCCTGTGCCGACCTTGATGACCTTGACGCCCATCCCCCGAACCCCTTTTTGTACACAGCAACATATCCAGCCGGATTGCCTGCGGCAAGCCTCTTTTCAAACTTTGCATGCCCGACACCTTTACCCCTGCGCTTGCCGCCGCCATACTCCATCTTGTGAAAATCACCATCGAAACCCCCGACGCTATCGCCCGCGATGACGGCCGCATGGCGGCGGATGCGGGCTTGCGTGAGAAGGTTATCCACGCCTTGCGTGGGGTGATGGACCCGGAACTTCCGGTGAACTTGTATGATTTGGGCCTGATTTATGAGTTGGATGTGATGGAAAGCGGTACGGTCGCGATTGTGATGACGCTCACCGCCCCCAACTGCCCGGTGGCGGAAGAAATGCCGCGCATGGTGCAAACGGCGGTTCTGGCGGTGGACGGAGTGGCTTCCTGCACGGTGAAGCTGGTGTTCGAGCCGCCGTGGGACAAGTCCCGCCTTTCCGAGGCGGCGCGGTTGGAATTGGGGCTGATGTAGGCACCGTTATCGTCAAAAAGCCACACCCCGTGGCGGCAACTCCCCATCTGCCCCTCGCAAGGCGCTGCCACCTTGCCTAGACTTGCTCCCATGCAGTCCATCGCCCATTACTTCGGCCTCGCCGATACCGCCGACCTTGCTTGGGCGCACAGCGTGCACAGCCGCACGTACCTTGAAGAATCATGCAACGACGCCACCCTGCACATGCTTCAGGGCGAGGTACACTTCGCCGCCGAGGACGCGCTGCCCTGCGTGGCCCACGCGTGGCAAGACATCGCCGACATGGATGTGGCCACATGGGCCGCTGCCATCATCGCGGCGGGCAAGGGGCTGAAAATCCATTTTGCCGATGCCGCCGCCGTCGAGCCCACGCTGTCCGTCTTGCAACGGCTGAAGCCGGATACGCCCGTGATGCTCCACGCCGACATTTTTACCCTGCTGCCCAGCGACGACAGCGAAGGACTGGAGCCGGAACAGTTTGTCCGCCTGTGCCAGCAATATTGCCCCAAGGCGGTGATCAGCATCGGCTGGAGCCTCAAGCGCGAAGCCGACGCCGACGGCCGCATGGAGGAGGTGCTGATTCACCAGATATCCGATATGGCCCTCAAACGCTTGGGGCCGGTCAATTACGCGATAGAAATCCACGCCGGCTACACCAGCGGGTGGGAACGCGGCGCCGCACTGGTCTTCGACCCCCTGCCGGAAACCGCTCCCGCCGCCAGCGCAGGCGGGGCCAACGTGGTCAATGCGGGCCACCTGTTCCGCCGCAGCGCGGCTTGATGTCAGCCCGCCGCTAACCCCTACCTCCATAAACAGGCAGAAGAGAAGGGTATGGCCCATGACGGTTGATTTGTCGGAACTTGCACTGAACTTGGGGCAATCCCGCGATAGCCGCTTGGACGGCCTTGGTGCCCAAGAGCTTGCCGAAATGGCCGACTGGCGCGCCCAGCGCGAAGCCCGCGCCCGTGAGGCATCGGGGCTGGCTTTCAAGCACGAAGTCCACCGCGATATTGACTGAATATCAAAACGATAGTCAGTTTCACAATTTCTTATACACACGCGTCATTCCCGCGAAAGCGGGAATCCAGCTTTGTTTATCAATACCTGTATAAGAAATTGTGAAACTGACCATACAATGAAAAACCCCGCCACTGGCGGGGTTTCGAACATACCAACATCGAACATTCGCTATTTCGGTGCCACCCACCGCACGGTCTCGCCGCCATCGCGGTACACCATGTTCAGCTTGCCGCTTTTGGCGTTGAGAAACAGGAAGGCGGGTTTGTGCAGCAAATCCATCTGCATCACCGCTTCGTCCACGCTCATCGGCTCAATTTGGCCCACATCCTTGCGGATGATGGTGGGGGCGAAGTCGGCAAAGGCGTCGGTATCCACGCCGTCCAGCTGGCTTTCTTCCACCGCCGCGTCTTCAAAGGAGATGGGCGTCATCGCCTTCAGCTGCTCGCCGAACTTGCGGCGGCGCTCGCGGTGCTTTTGCAGGCGGCCCTTGTACTTGTCCAGTTGGCGTTGCAGCTTTTTGTAGGCTTCGTCCAGCGCCACGTAGGCGGTGTCGCCGCCGCCCTCGGCGCGCAGCATCACGCCGCTGGCGTGCACGGTCAGCTCGGCCAAAAAGTGGTGGGCGTGGTGTTGGTCATGCACGAAGGTGACGTTCACGTCATGGATCTGTTCAAAGTATTTTTTCACACCCTCCAGCTTTTCGCGGGTGTGCTCTTGCAGGGCCTCGCCGGTGTCCATGTGTTGGCCGGTAATGGTGATGCGGGTGTTGGGCATGTGTTGTTCCTCCCTTGTTGACTCTTCACTTTATACATTACGCCGCAAATTGCCGCCCTGCAACTTGACCATTGTCAACAAGACGCGGTAAATGCGCCCATGAAACAAATGAACCAACGGCAGATGAAGGTGGCGGAAGAAGTCCGTCACATTGTCGGCCTTGCCTTGCTGCGCGGCGATGTGCCCACCACCGTGCCGCTGTCGCGGCTGACCGTCACCGACGTGTGGGCCAGCGCCGATTTGCGCTTGGCCCGCCTGTACATCGATATCCCCGCCGACATGGACATGGATGCCACGCTGCAAGCGCTGAACGCCCAGGTGGCCGGCCCGCTGCGCAAGGTTCTGGCCAAACAGCTGGCTACCAAATACATCCCTGCTGTCAGCTTTTTCGCCACCGAGAACGAGAGCTGATGGACAATCCCGCTACCTTTGCAGCCATAAAACTGGAAGGTTTGGAAAAGAACGCGCTGACATCCACGCTGGCCACCCTTCGTACCCCGGATTGGCAGCACCCTGATGACTATCACATCACGTTGGCATACCTTGGCCACGCGATACCTGCGCAACAATCTTTGTTTCTTAAGGAATTGTGCAGTTGCCGCTTACCTCCGCCCGAGTTGACCATAGTAGGTGCCGGCGTGCTGAAGACAGACACAGAGTGTGTCGTTCATGCGGGCATTCAGCACGACCAAACCCTGATCAGAATTTGGCAGACGTGCCAGACGGCTCTTGTTGCCGCAGGTTTGCCCCGAAGTCGATTCCCTGTGTTTACACCTCATGTTACCCTGCTGCGTTTGCCACGTAATAGGGTGGATGAAGCTTGTGGTATTGCCAGATCAATTCCGCCGCTTTTGCGACAATTTACTGCGGAATCAATTGCATTCTGTGAAAAGCGTCCGGCTGCCCAAGGCCCGCAATATCGTATGTTGGCGCAAATTGGTTTTGATAAGAACATCGCATGATCATAAAATGCCCCCTCCACGGCTGGTTGATTGTCAACAAACCCGCAGGCCCCTCCAGCGCACAGGTGGTGGGGCGGGTGAAATACCTGCTGAAACCGCAAAAAATCGGCCACGGTGGTACGCTGGACCCCATGGCCACCGGCGTGCTGCCGCTGGCGCTGGGCGAGGCCACCAAAACCATGCCGTTCATTCTGGACAGCGACAAGGAATATGATTTTACGCTGGTGTTCGGCACCCAAACCGCCACCGACGATGCGGCGGGCGAGGTGATGGCCACGCACGCCCACCGCCCCACGCGGGAAGACATCGAGGCGGTTTTACCGCAATTCCGTGGCCTCATCAGCCAGCTTCCGCCCGCCGTCAGCGCCCTCAAGGTGAACGGTGAGCGCGCTTACAAACTGGCCCGGGCCGGCGAGATTCCCGACCTCAAGCCCCGTCCGGTGACCGTACATCGGCTGGAATGCCATGGGCTGGAGGGCGCGACTGCCCGCTTGTCCGCCCATGTCAGCAAGGGTACTTACATCCGCAGCTTGGCGCGGGATATCGCCGCCGCCCTCGGCACGCTGGGTCACGTGGGCACGTTGCACCGCACCCGCCACGGGCCGTTTACGCTGGCGCAGGCCGTCACGCCGGAAATGCTTGACAAATCGCTCCAATCGGGCGAAAAGCCGCCCATCCTTCCGTTGGATGTGGCGCTGCACGGTCTTGTGGCTCACCATGTGACAGCGGAGCAGGAACTGGCGCTCCGCCACGGCAAGCCGTTGCTTGCCACCGGCTGGGAGGCAGGACTTGCGCGGCTTTATGCCGCAGGGAGCGGGCAGTTGCTGGCCGTGGTGGACGTGGATGCCACCGGCGCCGCCACCGTCCGTCGCGGGTTCAACCCCGTGTAAACCGATGAAAAGACCCGAACGAAAGCCAAACCCATGACCATTACCGACAAGCGCAAGGCGGAACTTGTGAAGCAGTACGCCACCAAGGAAGGCGATACCGGCAGCCCCGAAGTACAGGTGGCCATCCTTTCCGAGCGCATCAAAAACCTCACCGAGCACTTCAAGGTGCACAAACAAGACAAACACGGCAAACGCGGCCTGATGCGCTTGGTGCGCACCCGTCGCGGCCTGTTGGACTACCTGCGTGCCGGTAGCGAAGAGCGTTACAAGGGGCTGATTGAAAGCCTCGGCCTGCGTAAATAAACGGTGGCCCCAAAAAACCAGCCCGTAGGGCTGGTTTTTTGATTGGCCGCGTTCATCCCCACGCAGGCGGGGTCCAGCCTCTGGAATAGGTTTAAAAACTTCCTTGATTGTTGATATCGAAGTTATTTTTGCCTTGCGGCGACCCGCCGGCCCCGTCACAGCCCGGCCCGTAAAAGCCCCGGTTGTCAGTGCCGGTAATTCCCGCTCCTTTCAGAACTCCCGCCACACCATCCAGACTGCCTTCAATCAACGCGGGAAGTTGTGTTACCAACGCTCCTGCCGCGATGATCAGGATACCGGAACCCGTGTTTCCTTGGATCATTTGTAAAAGCCCAAACAAGGCAGCAGCAAAACCCACCAGCAAGCCGATATTTCCACCCACCAGAAGCTTGACGTCACAATAGATCTGCCGCGTCAAATTCAGCCCGTCCACCCCCGTCGCCGCATCGGCCGCCAGTGCGGGCAATGCTAGCAAGGCCAAAACCGCCGCGGTCAAAAGATATCGCATACCGACAATATGGGCACCATCTTGCCTCAGCGCCAGCCCTTCAGGGTATTCGGAAGGTCCCCCTGTGGGTAAAGCGTTACGCGGGCACGCCCTTGCTGGTAGAATACTGCACCTTGAATTTCTTTTCAGGGTTGATGAGTGCTTGTACCTGCTTGGCCGCCACCGCTGCCTCGGCAAAGCCGGTGAGGATAAGGCTCACCTTGCCCGCATAGCCTGCAATGTCGCCGATGGCCAGAATGCCTTGTTGGCTGGTCTGCATGGTGGGGCGGTGAACCGCCAGTTGGCCGCGCTCCACGCCGTCGCCCTCGCTGGAAAGCCCCCATTTGGCAAACGGCCCCGGGTTGGGCGCCAGCCCGAAGCAACACACCACATGGCTGGCGGAAAGCACCTTTTCCGTGCCGTCCATGTCGGCAACCACCACCTCGCGCAGGGCGTCGTCGCCGTGCAGGGCCTTCAGTTGGTAGGGTGTGTGGATGGTAATCTTGCCACTCTCGGCCAGCTCCATCATCTGCCGCACGGTTTCTTCCGCTGCGCGGAAGTCGGGCCGCCGGTGCACCACATGCACGTGGGCGCAAGTCTCGGCCAGTTCCACCGCCCAATCCACCGCGCTGTCGCCGCCACCGGCAATCACCACGGTTTTTCCTTCCAATGCCGCCTTGTTGCGGATAGCGTAGACCACGTTTTTGTTTTGTTCAAAACGTTCCAAATTCTCCACCCCCACCGGCTTGCGCGGCACGAACATACCGCCGCCGCCCGCGATAACCACCACCTTGGCATGGATGCTGTGGCTGGCGGTTTTCAATGTAAAGGCGCCGGGTGTGCCTTCCAGACCGTCCACCGGCTCACCCAGCAGGTAGGTGGGCGCAAACGGTGCGGCCTGCTGCTCCAGGTTTTTCACCAGGTCGCCCGCCAATACCTTGGGGTGGCCGGGAATATCGTAAATCGGCTTTTCCGGATACAGCGCCGCCAGCTGGCCGCCAAGGTGGGGCAGGGCGTCCAGCACCGCCGCCTTGTAGCCCAAAAACCCGCATTCAAAGACCATGAACAGGCCGCTGGGCCCGGCGCCGATAATGGCGACATCCGTCGTGTAATCCATGGGCGCACCCTAATGACTTGGGCGCCACAATTCAACCTTATTTACGTAAGCGGAACTGGCCCTTGCCCGGCGCACCCGCTAGCATAGCCAAAAAACATGGATATCACCGCGCTACCCTTTGCCGTGCTGGCCTACCTGCTGGGCATGGTGCTGTTGTGGCATACGGCGGGCAAATACCTCACCCAGTTGACCCAGCCGGCAGGCACGCTCATCACCTTGCCCGCCAGCTTGCTTTCCGGCTTCGGCATGTGGTTGCTGGTGTGGCTGCTGGTGGTGCCGCTGGGCGGTGGCGATACCATCGTGGCATTGGCGCTGTTCTTCCTGCTGGCCATGGCCGTTGCCGCGCAGTCGCTGCGCGATTGGGCCCGCGACAAATCACCCGAACATCACGCCTTTACCTTATTGGCGATGCAAGGGTTGTTGTTGTTGCCGTGGGCCTGGCATGTGGCCATCTCTCCGGCCGTCGAGCCCGCCTTGTTGGAGGTCCTTCACCATGCCGTCCAAGCCCCCTCGTCGTTGCCACCCGCTTGGCAGGTGTTGCTGCTGCCGGCGGGCGTGCCGTTCAGTCCGTTGCCGCCACTGGCGGCGTGGGGGCTTTATGCATTGATGATTCCGCTGCTGGCGGCGTTGTTGGTGCAGGCGGCGGGGGTGCGCATCCGTTACAGCAATATCCTGTGGGTTGCCGCGCCAAGCCTGTTGGCGGCGCTGGTTTTGGCGATGGCGCTGGGGGCGCTGCCGCTGGCCTCCGCCCCCGTCCTGCTGGCTCCCGTGCTGCTGTTGGCGGCCAGTCTGCCATTGTTGCGCCACGAGGCGCCACCCCCCGCCATCGCACTGTTGCCGCAGGCATTGATGCTGTCGGTGCTGACGTTGTTGCACCCGTTCGGCCTGTGGCTGGCGTTGGCCGTGGCCGCCACCTATGTGTTGCGGGGCATGGCACTGTTCGGCCAACCTGCAAGGGTTATCGGCGGCGCCAGCCTGCTGGCCTGCGTGCCATTGTTGGCGACGGCCCTATGGCAAATCACCCTTCCTGTGCCGGTGTGCCTTGCGCCGTTGGTTGCCATGCCGTTTTGTCTGTCAGCGCTGTGGGACGGCGTGGTGTCAAACCTGCTGCAATGGCAACAACTGGCGCTGGTCTGTCTGGCGGTGTGGAGCACCGCGCTGGGCCTTGGCTGCCTGCGCTTCGGCAAGGCCGGTGCCTTGGTGGTAGTGGCGCCGTGGCTGGGGGTGGCGGCGGGTATTCTTGTCGTCTCCCCAACAGCCGACAGTGCCATGGCCCTTTTGCACCTTGGCAGCGGGGTGCTGATGGTGCCCTGCATTGTTTGGTTGATGCACCGGTACCAGCGCGGTAGGCTCAAAAACATGGCATTCCGTTACCCGTGGCGCATGGGGGCGTTGGTGGCGGTGCCGTTGGTTGCCGTCATCATTGCCACCGCCCCGCAGCTTGCGCCGCCGCCCAACCTGATGGCCACCCACGCCGCCATGGTGTCGGCCGATATCCGGTACAAGGCGCTGGCACCACAGATGCGCGCACTGGCCACCATCGGTGTGCCCATCGCGCTGTCGCAGGCGCTGGGCTATCACCTGAATGACGCCCCCGCCGTAATTCCGCTGAGCGAAGAGCCTCCCGATGCGGCCAGCTTGATGGCGCTTCTCACCCACACCAACCACAACTGGGCGCTGCTCGGCCCGGGCATCGCGCTCAAGGTGTTTGCCCTGCCACCGCCGCTGGACGCCACCGTACTGGTGGAACGGCAAGATGACGCCTTGCTTATCCGCGCGGTGTTCCCGCTGCCGGTGGGGCTGGCGCACGGGGGGGAAACCCGCTAACATGCCGCCCATGAAGACCTTCTTGCTCCCCTTGGCCCTTGGCCTGTTTGCCGCCCTTATCCTTACCGCCTGCGGCCAGCGCGTGGCCCCCAAACCTCCGGCAGATCATGTGGTGGATACGCGGGCGTATTAGGCGGTTTTACAAAAGGACAGGGCAGGCCCCCCTCGGAAGGGGCAATGAAAGCGGAGGCCAAACCACCCACCGTCATTGCGAGGAGCACGCGCCCCCTCAGCAGCAGGGGTCTCCATCGTTTCCCGCGCGCGGACGCGGCAATCCGTTGCACATGCGGCAAGAAGACTCGCGCCGTTTGTAAGGCCCGCATGGATTGCTTCGTTGGGCGGCAAGAAACCACGGCGTCATTCGCACGGGCCGTGGGCCGCCCGTCCTCGCAATGACGGGGGGTGTTTATATTTGGGTGGGCGTGTCAGAGCGGCTTCAGGGACTATTCATAAACCCCCATGATTCCATACCCGCAAACCTATCAACTCACGCCGTCCGACATGCGCATCTGGCATGCCTGTCTGGCAGCGGCCCAAACCCAATTGGTCATCGGCAAGCAAACCTTTCTGTTTGTCACCCCGGAACAGTTTGCATCTGTCCGTAAAGCCTTTGACGCCGAGCCGCTGCGCCACGGCCATTGGCGCAGCAGGGCAGGCGGCGTGCATATCCACGCGGTGGATGAAGGCGATGTCATCAATGTCCACCTTGATGGCTCGCACCCCTATGCAGGCCCGTGGGCCATGCTGAAACACCTCTATATCGATGTCATCGGCACGGCGATACCTACATTGTGGCACTTCGGGAGGCTGGCCTTGCGCCCCTGCCACGAAGATTTAGCGGCTGCTACCGCACCTTCCGCTCGGCCGTTCCCGGGATATTGAGAATCCCGCGGTATTTGGCGACGGTGCGGCGGGCTACGTCGACGCCTTCGCCTTTCAGCAGTGTCACCAGTTTTTCATCCGAGAGGGGTTTTTTCGGGTCTTCTTCCTTCACAAACCGCTGAATCATCGCCTGCACGCTACTGCTGGCCACCGCCACGCTGCCACCGGTGCTGGCCACCCCGCTGGCGAAGAAGCTTTTGAACTCGAACACCCCGCGTGGCGTTTGCATGTATTTGCCGGTGGTGACGCGGCTCACCGTGCTTTCATGTACCCCTACCTGCTCGGCAATCTGCCGCAACGTCAGCGGCACCATGAACTCGGCCCCCGCTTCAAAAAAGCCGCCTTGCGCCGCCACAATCGCGCGGGCCACCTTCACGATGGTGCGGGCGCGCTGCTCCAGTGCCATCACCAGCCATTTGGCGCGACCAAAACGCTCTTGCATGTAGCTGCGGGCCTGCTCGCCCGCCTTGCCGCCGCCGGCGGGCACCCGCTGTGGTGCGTTGGCCAGCACCTTGGGGAAGGCCAGCCCGTTCAGCTCCACCGTCCAGCCGCCCGCACCGTCGGGTTCGACAATCACGTCGGGCACCACGGTATCCACCTGTGCCCAGCCGTAGCTGAGACCCGGCTTGGGGTTGCAGGAGCGGATGTCCAGCAACGCATCGCGGATGTCCTCCACCCCGCAGCGCGCCAGCTTGGCCAACGCTTCAAACTGCGCCCCCGCCACCTTGTCCAGATGGTTCAGGCATATTTCCGCCGCCGTGGTCAGGTTATCGGCGGCGTGCAGTTGCAGGCGCAAACACTCCGCCAAATCCCGCGCACCCACGCCCAACGGTTCCAGGCTTTGCAGAATGGCGCGGGCATCGTCCACCGCCTCGGCCTTCACCCCTAGCTTGGCAGCCGCCTCGGCCAAATCCACCCGCAAGTAACCTGCTTCGTCCAATGCATCAATCAGGTAATGGCCCACCAGCCGCAGCTTCGGGCTTTCCACAATCTGGTCGAACTGCGCGGTCAAGTGGTCTTGCAGCGTCGCCGCCTTGTGCGCGGTGGCTTCCCAGCCTGCTTGCCCGTCATCGTCGAAACTTCCGCCGCCGCCCAAACCCACCGGCCCGTCCAACCCCGCATCGCTGACGCTATCAAGGCTGGTGTCCCAATCGCCTTCTTGCGCGCCGTCGGCGGCCACGTCCATCCAGTCACCATCGGGAAGCTCGCTGCCTTCCTGCTCCAAGCATGGATTGTCCGACAACTCTTGCGACACTATCTGCTGGATATCCAGCGCGCTCATTTGCAGCAGCGCAATCGCCTCGCGCAGCTCGGCGGTCATCGCCAAATCCTGTTTCTGCTGGAGGTGAAGACCCACTTTGCTCATGCAAGGATAATACCAAACATGGCCGGCAAAAGCGCCTGCCCTGTGCGGTTAGATGGCGCGGGGGGCGGCAGTCAGAGAAGAGTTACCCCGCTCCCGGCCCGCTATCCGCCGCCTTGGTTTGCACGTCAATCGGGTTGCGTTCCAGCTCGGCATAAATGGCCTTCACCTCGTCCAGCCCTTGGGGCCGCTCATGGAAGGGCAGGGGGTTGGGCACCTTGCCCACCCGCAGCAGGTTCAGCGCATTGCCGATTTGGCCCAGCACGCCCGTGCGCAGGGTTTTCAGCAGCATGAACGGCTCGTTGAGGATGCCCCAGCGCGCCATGTCGCCCTTGAACACCATGGCGTGCCGTGCACCGGCATTGTCGGTGACGCCCGCCGCAATGGCGCCGCTGCGCAGTTTCAGAATGGCTTCCATCGGTGCCACACCCTTGGGGCAGGCATCAATGCACATGCTGCACCGCGTGCAGTCCCAGATGCCGTTCTTTTCCGAAAGCTCGCGCAACCGCTCTGTTTTGCTGCCCTCGCGTGGGTCGGCGACAAAACGGTAGGCCTTGGCCAGCGCGGCGGGGCCCAAAAAGTCGGGGTTTTCCACCATCGCCGTGCAGTCGCTGAGGCAACTGCCGCACATGATGCAGTTGCTCACCATGTTGACTTGGCTGAAACTGTCTTTGTCGACGTGCTTGGCTGCTTCGGCCCCGCTTTGCACCCACGGCACGATGGCTTTTACCTTGTTGTAGAAGGGGGTGATGTCCACCACCAAATCCTTCAACACCGGCTGGTTGCGCTGCGGGCCGACGGTGATGACGCCGTCCTTGGCCGGGGCGATGTTTTTGCCTGCGTTGCCGTAAAGCGCATCGGCCACCTTGGTTTTGCAGGCCAAGCGGCCCTTGCCGTTAATGACCATGCCGCAACTGCCGCAAATGCTGGCGCGGCAACTGCGGCGGAAGGTCAGCGTGCCGTCCAGCTCGCCTTTGATCCATTCCAGTGCCAGCAGCACGGTGGTCGAGGCGTCATACGGCACCTCGAATTCCTGCTCCTTCTGCACCAGTTTGCCACCCACCACGCTGCCCCGCAAAATGCGAAAGACGGCGGTTTGTTGCTTGGATTTGGTTGGTTTCGGCGCAGCCTTGTTCACCGTTTTGACGGGAGCCTTTGCCGCTTTGGCGGCGGGTTTCTTTTTGGGTGCCATGTTCTTATCCCTTCATCCCGTTCAGTCTAGCATGTCTTTCCATCAGCGCATCAGCTTCCTCAAAAGTATGCCCGCGCAGTGACAGTTTTGTTGCAAATTCAGGGTCAATCTTGGCACGTTCAATATCTGCCCGCACCTGTTCCAGGATTGGGGGCTGGGGAAGGTCGCCTTCAATGATGGTGAGTTTCTTTTTCATGCAGACGCAGGAGCCAATAAGAGTCTCTTCGATGGTTTCTTTTGCCACGTTTTGGCCGATAGGTAGATGTTCCTGAAAGACTCGCTATCTTCATAGCCTTGTTTTATATCTGCATCTGTAAGCCTGACTAATTCAATTCCCAGCATTTTGCAGGCTTCTTCTTTGATAAGATCATTCTTGGCTGAATGCCCATTTCCATCAACTTCAATCAACAGAACAATCCTATTAGCTTCCTCTGACCACATAGCAAAATCGGGGCGGAGGTCTGCAATTGCAAACTTTGTTTCTTTATTCTCGAATGTCGTTTTCCCCAAAAGGGCTAAAAAACAAATTTCTGGGAAAATATAAACACCTTTGATTTCTTCTTTCATCAGCATACGCTTAAACCTATTAAAAAATTTTTGCTCGGATGACGACATAAATGAGTTTTTTTGTTTCAATTTACCAAGCGCAAGCTTTGACATTCTTTCTTCAGGTGTACGAGAAAGATTATTTGAAATTTCTATTTCCTTATAGACTACCTGAGGATTCCTAATCAAATAAAAGACTAACCCCAAAAGGGAAAGAACCAGCACATAGAGAAAAAATATTTCCATCAATACACCCGCGCCTTCGGCGCATAGTTGGGGTTGTCCACCGTGCGGACGGCGTCGCGGCCAAGCTCGACGTCGCCGGTTTTGGGGTTGTAAACGCTGGTGATGTGCACCATCCAGTTTTTGTCGTCGCGCTCGGGGTAATCGTCGCGGGCGTGGGCGCCACGGCTCTCGGTGCGCTCGATGGCGGCCCGCACCACCCCTTCGGCCAGCAGAATCAGGTTGCCCAGTTCCAGCGCGGTAATCAGGTCGGTGTTGAAGGCTTCGTCCTTGTCGTCAATCGCCAGTTTGGTGTAGTCGGCCTTGGCTTTTTCCACCGCTTTCAGCGCACGCTTCAAACGTTTCTCATCGCGGAACACGCTGCAATCCACCTGCATGGCATCGGTGAGTTCCTTGCGGATGGCGGCCTGCTTGATGGCCCCCTTGGTCGGGCGGCGTTTCAGCTCGTCAATTTGAGTTTGCACCATGGCAAGGTCGGTGCCGTTGCTGGCGGCGCGTTCGCGCCCTTCACGGTTTTTCACGAAGTCGACCATGTCTTTGCCGGTGATTTTGCCAAACACGATGGTCTCCAGCAAGCTGTTGGCCCCCAAGCGGTTGGCGCCGTGTACGGAAACACATGCGGCTTCGCCCGCCGCAAACAGGCCTTTCACGCCGATGCTGTGGCCCAGTTTGTCGGTACGGATGCCGCCCATGGTGTAGTGGCAGGTGGGGCGCACGGGAATCGGCGCATCAATCGGGTCGACCCCTTCAAAGTCGATGCTCAATTGGCGGATTTGCGGCAGGCGTTCCAAAATCAGCTCGCGGCCCAGGTGCCGCACGTCCAGAAACACCGCGCCGTCGTCGCCGTTGCCGTTCATGATTTCCGTCACCATGCTGCGGCTCACCACGTCGCGGCTGGCCAGTTCCAGCTTGTTGGGCGCGTATTTTTGCATGAAGCGTTTGCCGTCCTTGCCGATGAGGTAAGCGCCTTCGCCGCGCACACCTTCGGAAATCAAAATCCCGCTGTTCTTGAGGCCGGTGGGGTGAAACTGCACGAATTCCAAGTCGGCTGCCGGAGCGCCCGCCCGCATGGCGTGGGCGATGCCGTCGCCGGTGTTGGTCATGGCGTTGGTGTTGCTGGCAAACACGCGGCCAAAGCCGCCGGTGGCAAGGCAGACAGCCCGCGCATTGATTTGGTGCAGCTGGCCGGTCTTGATGTCCATCACGATGGCGCCGCTGGCGCGTCCGTTGTCGGTGGTGATCTTCAGCAGATAATATTCATCGTACACCTTGGTGCCGTACTTGATGGCCTGTTCCCACAGCGTGTGCAGCATGGCGTGGCCGGTGCGGTCGGCAGCGTAGGCGGTGCGCGGGAAGTTCTGCCCGCCAAAGGGCCGCTGGGCGATGGTACCGTCTTCCTCGCGGGAGAACGGGCAGCCCATGGCATCCATATCCAGCACCGCTTGCGGCGCCTCAGAGCACATCAAATCGATGCTGTCCTGGTCGCCCACATAGTCGGCGCCTTTTACCGTGTCGTAGGCGTGGTCGTGCCAGTCATCCTTGGGGTTGATGGCGGCATTCACTCCGCCCTGCGCGGCGCAACTGTGGCTGCGCAGCGGGTGGATTTTGGAGATGACAGCGGTATCCAGCCCGGCGGTAATACCCTCAAACGCCGCGCGCATACCCGCCAAACCGGCCCCGATAATCAGAATGTCGTGATGAATCATGGATTCTACTTCTTGTTGCTGGCGGTACGTTAACGCCAACCAAGAAGAATGTCACCATGGAAACCGAGTTATCTGGCGGAGGGGTGGGCACACCAATGAAGAAAAGCCCCCGCAGGGGCCTTTCATCAACCGGTGAGGTTAGTCCTCGAACCGGCGGGGGCGGCGTTCGCCACCGCCATCGCGGTCGCGGCGCGGGCCACGGCCACGGTCGCCACCCCGGTTACCCCGGCCACCATCGCGGCCGCCACGGTCGCGGCTTTCGCGACGGGGGCGGTCATCGCCTTCGCGGTTGCCACGGTTGTCGTCTTCGCTGTCGGCGTCGTCACGGCGCTTCACCGGGCCGTCGCCACCGCTTTCCATGATCTTGGCGATGCGTTCGGCCACCGTGCCTTCTTGCGGGATGTTCTTCACGCTCAGGCGGATTTTGCCGCGGTCGTCAAGATCGACCACTTTCACGAACAGCTTGTCGCCGGGTTCCACCGCATCGGTGATGTGGCGCAGGCGTACCGGCACCACTTCGCTGATGTGAAGCAAGCCTTCCTTGCCGCCCATGAAGCTGACGAATGCGCCGAAGTCGGTGGTGTTGAGCACTTCGCCTTCGTACATCGCGCCGAGGTCGGGCTTGGCGAACATGTTGTGGATGTGCTCCATGCAGTCGCGCATGTTGCTGCGGGAGACGGCGGCCACGGTGACTTTACCGGTGTCGTCCACATCGATGGTGCACTGGAAGCGGTCGCACAAACCACGGATGGTTTCGCCACCTTTCCCGATCAGCACGCGGATGTCGTCCTTGTGGATTTGCAGGGATTCCATCGCGGGCGCGTAGTCCGAGATCTCGGTGCGCGCTTCGGTGATGGCCTTGGCCATTTTGCCGAGGATATGCAAACGGCCTTCGTAAGCCTGTTCCAGTGCCTGCGCCATGATGTCGCGGGTGATGCTGGTGATTTTGATGTCCATTTGCAGCGCGGTGATGCCTTCGGCGGTACCGGCCACCTTGAAGTCCATGTCGCCGAGGTGGTCTTCGTCGCCCATGATGTCGGAGAGCACGACGTAGTCTTTGCCTTCCTTCACCAAGCCCATGGCGATACCCGCCACGGGGCGCGGCAGCGGCACGCCAGCGGCCATCATGGCCATACTGCAACTGCACACCGTGCCCATGCTGGACGAACCGTTGGATTCCAGCACTTCACTCACCAGACGGATGGTGTAGGGGAACTCTTCATGGCTGGGCAGCACGGGGTTGAGCGCACGCCATGCCAGTTTGCCGTGGCCGATTTCGCGGCGGCCCGGCGCGCCCATGCGGCCGGTTTCGCCCACGCTGAACGGCGGGAAGTTGTAGTGCAGCAGGAATTGTTGCTTGCTTTCGCCTTCCATCACGTCGACCAGCTGTTCGTCGCTGCCGGTGCCGAGGGTGAGAACACCCAGCACCTGCGTTTCGCCACGGGTGAACAGCGCGCTGCCGTGGGTGCGAGGAAGTACGTCCACCTCGCACACGATGGGGCGGATGTCGGTCGGTTTGCGGCCGTCGATACGCACGCTCTTGGCCAGAACGTCCTTGCGCAGCACGTCGGCTTCCATGCCCTTGATGAGTTTGCCGACAAGGGTGGCCATCTCTTGGTCGCGGCTGTCGCCTTCCGGCCCGGCATGGGCGGTGATGGCGTCGGCGCGGATGGCGTTCAATGCCGCCACGCGGTCTTGCTTGCCTTGCAGTTTGTAGGCTTCCACAATCGCCTTGCCGAAGTCTTTTTCCAACGCCTTTTCAAGCTTGGCGGTGTCTTTGGCTTCGGGCATCGCAAAGGGTTTCTTGGCGGCGGCCTCGGCCAGTTCGTTGATGGCCTTGATGACCTTCTGGAAGCGCTCGTGACCGAACATCACCGCTTCCAGCATCACGTCTTCCGGCAGCTCGTGGGCTTCGGATTCCACCATCAGCACGCCTTCGGTGGTACCGGCCACCATCAGGTCAAGTTGGCTGGTTGCGCGCTCGGAAACGCTGGGGTTGAGCACCAAGGTGCCATCGATGTAACCCACGCGGGCGGCACCGATGGGGCCCAAGAACGGTGCGCCGGAAATGGTCAGCGCGGCACTGGCGGCGACCATGGCCACCACGTCGGCATCGTTTTCGTTGTCGAATTGCAGCACCGTGGTCACCACTTGGGTTTCGTTCTTGAAGCCTTTCGCAAACAGCGGACGGATGGGGCGGTCGATCAGGCGGCTGGTCAGCACTTCGCGCTCGCCGGGTTGGCCTTCACGCTTGCGGAAACCGCCGGGGATGCGGCCACCGGCATAGAATTTTTCTTGGTAGTTGACGGTAAGGGGGAAGAAGTCGATGCCCGCCTTCGGCTCTTTGGCAAAAGTGGCGGTGGCCAGCACCATGGTGTTGCCGTAGGTGGCCAGCACCGCGCCGTCGGCTTGGCGGGCCATGCGGCCGGTTTCGAGGGTCAGCTGCTTGCCGCCCCACTCGATGCTTTTTTTGTAGACTGTGAACATGTCGGTCTCTCCTTTTGGTCGGCTGTGGGAGGTAAGGCCAAGGAGAATCCGCTTTTTCAAACCGCTGCCCGTACATGGGCTTACCGCTCTTCAAACCGCTGTTCCGCTTGTGTTCCGCACTGCCTGCTTGGTTGCTGTTGTACTTGCAAGAGGGCTTATAGCCCAACCCCGCGCGCCCCGCAAGATGCCTTTTTGCCGCAACCCGCAACCCCCAAAAATGCTGGTGCATCTTGAGAAACCGCCCCATTCACCCCATATATATTGCATGAAACCTTTTGTGGCTTTGTTGGTGTGTGTGTTGCTGCTGGCCGTGCCCGAACTGGCTTTGGCCGCCGACAGCGCCGGTATCGGCCTTTCTCGCCGATTGATATGCTACTCCTTCTCAGTTCTCGGTGGATATGTAGGGCTGCTCATCGGTTTCGGTGCGGCGCTTTATGGCTTGTGGACGATGATTCAGGGCAAGTTTGGGTGGGGTTTGGCTTTAATCGGTGGGGGGGCGCTGGTTACGATGGCGCCGCCTTTGGTGGCGTCAAGTTTGTCCGGTGTTCAATCCATACTTAACAACACCCAGATATCCGACACATCCAATGCACGAGACGCATACACCATCATGATGTCGATGGGGGCGTATGCGGGGGGGTGCGATGCCGGAATTTCCGTTGATATGTCTTCGTACGCGCAGGATTTGACACCATCTGCGGCCGGGAACCCTGTGATTACCCAGAACCCTGATGGGACTTATACAGTGACAGGGCCTGATGGCAGCGCCTTTAAAGTGACATCACAGGCAGATGCCCAGGCGATTGTCGACCGTGGTCGGCCCATTGGTGAAAGCACGGAGTGTGTCGCGCTTACGAAAGCATTGACGGACGTTGGGCATACCAGCCAGTGGACTCCGGGGATGCCACTGGCTGGTAACGATATTCCGGTTGGTACGCCGATTGCAACCTTTAACTGTGGGGGCGGTAGTGTGTACTGTAATAAATCGGGGTCATCTCATACGGGCATTTATATGGGGAACGGGTTGATGCTCCACCAATGGAATGGGCAGTCGCCGATTATCAGCAGGGTTCCAACCAACGCTGGTTCGTACTATGTTATCAACAAAAAGGCGTAGGGGCATGCAAGTGAGGATAAGCGAGATGGTTTTTGTAGGCGCTTTGGCAGTGTTTATAGCGTGGGCGCTACACGCTGACCCCGTAGCGGTTGCGGGAGAGCAGGCGGTTGCCAAATGTCCGATTCAGGTGCGTCATGTCTGGGTTGAAAATGGTCATTATACACCTTACCCGATGCTTCTGCCGCCGGATTGGGACAATGCCAGAAAAGGAAAAGACTTTTATGCGGAATGGAAAACCATCCACGGACTGGATATTACAGTCCATTGCTTCAGCCTGACGTCTGAAACCGAGGTTGTTAAAATCCAGGTTCCTCCAAGTGTGACGAAGTGCACCCAATTTATGAACGAATTCAGCTGTGTGGGGAACGAAGCGGTTGTTTCCCCTTCCCCAACCCAACCCAAATAGTCTATAAACGGGGCCATGAGCACTCCAACCCCCACGATCCTCTCTGGCATCAAGCCCTCCGGCCAGCCCACCTTGGGCAATTATTTGGGCGCGTACCTGCCGTTTTCACGCTTTTTGGCGAAACGTACCCACAATGTGTTCATGATGGTGGCCGACCACCATGCCATCACCGTGCGGCAAGACCCGAAGGAACTTACCGAGAACACCTATGCCATTGCCGCATGGTACATCGCCAGCGGGCTGAACCCCGATGACTGCACGCTGTTCGTGCAAAGCCACGTGCCGGAACACGCCCAGCTGGGCTGGATTCTGACCACCTTCACCCAGATGGGTGAGCTTGCGCGCATGACCCAGTACAAGGACAAGTCCAAGGGCGAGAACGAGGCCGTTGGGGCGGGGTTGTTCATGTACCCCAGCTTGATGGCCGCCGACATTCTTCTGTATGATACCACCGAGGTTCCGGTGGGCGATGACCAGACGCAGCATGTGGAGTTGTGCCGCGACATCGCCACCCGCATGAACAACCTTTACGGCCCCGACACCTTCGTGTTGCCCAAGGCGGTGAAGCCGGTGGCCGCCCAGCGGGTGCGTGACCTGCAAAACCCCCTGAAGAAAATGAGCAAGAGCGAGGCCGGCGAAGGTGGTTGCATCATGTTGGAGGATGAAACTTCCGCCATCACCAAGAAGATCAAGCGTGCCGTCACCGACACGCTGGCTGAAGTGGCGTACGACCCCGCAAACCAGCCCGGCCTTGCCAACCTGATCGAGATTCTGGCGGCTTGCAGTCATCGCACGCCCAAAGAGGTGGTGAAGGAGTTCAAGGGCAGCCAATACGGCCCGCTGAAGGGCGCGGTGGCCGAAGCCGTGGTGCAAACGCTGGAACCGGTGCAGGCCGAATACGCCAAGCTGATGGCCGATAAGGCCGAATTGCAGAACATCCTGGCCAAAGGAGCCAAAAAAGCACGGGAGAAAGCCGCCCAAACCCTCGGCAGGGTGATGACCAAGGTGGGTTACGTTCTGCCCCGATAGCGCGTAATGTGCCGCCATGGCCAAGCGCAAAAACTTCAACATCGACCACATCCACCGCTACAAGCGTATCGCGGTGAAGACCATGGTGTTCATGCTGGCGGTGGTGATTATCCTGTTCGCCTGGAACGGTGGCGATATCTGGCACCATATCCTGAAAGTCCCGCCTGCCGTGCTGGGGCTGATGTTGACGGCCAGTTTGGTGGAAAACACCTTGCGCATTTACCGCTATAAAATCTTTGCCGAAGAGCTGGAGCTGCCGGTGCCGTGGCGCTGGATGATAGTTTACTATGTGGCAGGCATGGCGCTGCTGCCAACCCCCGGCAAGGTGGGGGTGACGCTGCGCCTGTGGCTGCTCAACTACCACCATCACATTCCCTACCGCCACAGCGCGCCGCTGCTGGTGATGGACGTGGTCACCGACACCATCGCCATGATGCTGCTCATCGGCCTCGGCATCGCTGCCATGGGCCATGCCAATGGTACCATGCTGGGGCTGGTGGCGATGAGCGGATTACTGGCGGCCGTGTTTGTCATTCTCACCCTGCCAAAATTGGCCCGCAGCGGCGTCAAGCTGTTATATCGCCTTACGGGAAAGCGTTGGCCGCGTTTGTTTGCGGGCATCAACGCCCTCATTCATTTCCTGCATGTCATGATGGGCTGGCGCGTGCTGCTGCTGTGTACCCTTTTAAGCTTTGTTGCATGGGCAGGCTTTGGCCTTGCGCTTAGCGGCTCGCTGCTCTTGATGGGTTATGACGCCCACTGGTTGTTGGGGGGCTTCGCGGTCAGTCTCAGCACCGTGCTGGGGGTGGTCAGCATGGCGCCGGCAGGCGTGGGCGGCGCCGAGGCCAGCCTTGCCGCCATCATCGTCAAGGCTAGCCAGGTGCCGTGGGAGACCGCGCTGATTCTTACGCTGCTGGTGCGTACCGCGCTGATCTGGATTCCGGTGCTTATCGGTTTCCTTACCTTGCCATGGGCGCTGAACGGGCCCGAGGATTCCAAAAAAGGTTAGCGGTACGGCTGCGGGTTGGCCGGGTCGCTGTAATCGTAAAAGCCCTTGCCGGTCTTTTTGCCCAGCCAGCCTGCATCCACGAACTTCACCAGCAGGGGGCAAGGGCGGTATTTGCTGTCGCCCAGCTCGCTGTGCAGCACCCGCATGATGGCAACACAGGTATCCAGCCCGATAAAGTCGGCCAGCGTCAGCGGGCCCATCGGGTGGCCAGCACCCAGCATCATCGCGGTATCGAGGCTTTTCACGTCGGCCACGCCGTCTTGCAAAGCGTAGGCAGCCTCGTTCAGCATCGGCAGCAGCAGGCGATTGACGATGAAGCCCGGCACGTCTTCACTTGTCGCCACGGTTTTGCCCATGCGCTCGGCCACTTCCACCACGCGTTGGTAGGTTTCTTCGCTGGTGGCAAGGCCACGGATGATTTCCACCAGCTTCATCATCGGCACCGGGTTCATGAAGTGCATGCCGATGAACTGCTCGGGCCGCGTGGTCACCGCCGCCAGCCGCGTAATGCTGATGCTGCTGGTGTTGCTGGCCAACATGGCATTGGCGGGCAACGTTTCGTCCAATTCGCGGAAGATTTTTTTCTTCACCTCTTCGTTTTCGGTGGCGGCTTCAATCACCAAGTCACAGCTGGCCACGTCTTTCATCGCCGTGGTGGTGGTTATGCGCGCCAGTGCGGTGGCTTTGTCGTCTTCGCTCAGCTTGCCCTTTTCCACTTGGCGGGCCATGTTTTTGTCGATGGTCTTGAGCGCTTTCTCAAGGCTGGCGGGGTTCATGTCCACCATCACCACGTTGTAACCGCTTTGCGCCGCCACATGGGCAATGCCGTTGCCCATCTGCCCTGCGCCGATAATGCCGATTGCCTGAACCATGAAAAAGGCCCTTTTGTTGTTTTTGTTGCAGTGCAGTATGGGCGAGAACGGCGGGCTTGTCAGCCCCGCACGGCTGGGGTAAACCCCTTGCATGAGCGATATTTTACCGATTGTGTTGCATCCGCACCGCGCGCTGCGTCAAGTGGCCGAAACGGTCACCGATGTAGACGCCGCCGTGGCTTCCACCTTGCACACCATGCTGGAGACCATGGCGCAGGCCAACGGCATCGGCTTGGCCGCGCCGCAGGTGGATATCAACAAGCGGTTGGTGGTCATCCAGCCGGAGGTGGAAGGTGAACCGGGCAATCGCAAGGCGAAATCCGCCACGCCGCCGCTGTTGATGGCCAACCCTGAAATCGTCGCCAAAAGCGACGAGATGATTGACAGCGAGGAGGGGTGTTTGAGCATTCCCCGCGTGTTCGATGTCATCCCGCGCCACGCATGGGTGAAGGTGGCGTACGTGGATGAGCACGGCAACCCGCGCGAGGTGGAAGGCGAAGAGCTGCTGGGGCGTTGTTTGCAGCATGAGATTGACCACCTGAACGGCGTGCTGTTCATCGACCATTTGAGCCGCCTGAAGCGCGATTTGCTGGCAAAGCGCTACAACAAAATCCTCCCCGATTTTGTGGAAGACACACCGTATCCGTTTACGCAGGAAAGTTAAGCCGATGAACCTCATCTTCATGGGCAGCCCCGTCTTTGCCGTGCCTGCGCTTCAGGCGGTGCAGGCGGCGGGGCATCACATCGTTGCCGTTTACACCCAGCCGCCCCGTCCGGCGGGGCGCAAGGGGGTTTTGACCCCCACGCCGGTGCATCAAGCTGCCGAGGCCATGGGGCTAAAGGTGCGCCACCCCGAACGCTTGAAGGACGAAGCCTTGGATGACCTGATGGCCACGCCGTGTGACGCCATCGTGGTGGTGGGTTACGGCCTGATTTTGCCCAAGCGCGTGGTGGACGAACGCCTGTGCCTCAATGTGCACCCCAGCGCCCTGCCGCGCTGGCGCGGGCCAACGCCGGTGCAAAGCGTGCTGATGGCGGGCGAACCCACCACCGACGTCTGTGTCATGCGGCTGGAAGCAGGCATGGACACCGGCCCGGTGTACAGCCGCACGACAGTGCCTGTTCCTCCCGACATGACGGCGGGTGAGCTGAACGGCCTTGTCTGGCCGCTGGGGGCTTCCAAACTGGTGGAGGTGCTGGCGGCATTGCCGAACATCCAGCCAGTAGAACAGCAGGGTGAGGCCACCTATGGCACCAAGATTACACCGGATATACGGGCATTGGATTTCAGTCTGTCGGCCCGCGAGGTGCACAACAAGGTGCGGGCGCTGGCGCCAACGCCGGGGGCCACGGCGCTGGTGGCGGGCGAGACCATCAAAGTGCTGCGCACGCAGGTGGTGGCCGAAACCGGCCAAACCGCACCTGCGGGCACGGTGGTGCGGGCCGATGACCAACTGCATATTGCTTGCGGGGAGGGTGTAATTGGTATACAAACACTCCAACGCGCAGGAAAAACACCGATGGAAGCCGAGGTGGCCCTGCGAGGTTGGAACGTGGAGTAGACGGAACAATGAGTTGTCTTGAAGGCGCTTACGATGGTGATATTGGGCTACGTTCCCAGTTTCAAATTGGCGACGGCCAACTTTGGCAATTTGAGGCAAAGCCGATGACGGCAGAGTCGGCGACATCGCTTTATATGCTCGGTGGGAACAAACCGTACCTCGAACAACTGGTGGAATCTCTTGCCCGGAAGGCATTACAACAAGACCAATGTCCCACAAAGGACTCACCGTTGTTTGCAACAGTCAGTAACGGAGAGCACGGTGAGATTGACCTGAGATTCTGGCTCACATCGTTGGCAAATTAACATGGCCAGCCGCGTCATCCGTTTTCGCCCCGAAGGTTATAAGGAACAATTCGCAGTGTTTACTGTTCCGCCAGAGCAAACGCTGTTGCTGCACGCATATACTGATTCTGCTTTGATAACGCTGGCCCACGAGCGGTTTGCGGCGCATCTGGATATGTACTGCAACAACTGGGACCGCGAGGCGCCGGCGCAGATTTTCATGACGGGTGTAGATGGCTCCGAAGAACTGGGGGCAACGTTGTGGTTCGAGCCGTGCACCGACAGCCACCACGAGAAGCTGGCCCGCCTCCAACGCCAACGCATGGGGTTGCCCGACAACTTTGTCTCGCAAGGCGCGGCCTTCGGGCGGGAGGAGTAAAGCCTGTGACCATTTACGCCTACCACATTGGTATTCAGGACGGGACATCCATTGTCGGGTACATGTTTGCGCACCAGAATTCCGAGACAATCCTTGCAGGGATGTCCGACAGTGACCGCCGTGCCAAACTCATCGGCATTTACATGCGTGACAGAGGGAAGTCATCCTACATGGCTCCGACCAGCGCCGTATTGGGAAGCGCCTATGGCCAGCCGTGTTTCTTCGAATACTGGTTTGACGTGCAAGACGCCGCCGCTGTACAGCATAGGCCATGACCCGCCTTAAACTCACCCTCGCCTACAACGGCCACGGCCTGTACGGTTGGCAGCGGCAACAGGCCAAGGGCAACCATACGGGGCACGACTTGCCCACCGTGGAGGGCTTGTTGTTGGACGCCTGGAAAAAATTGACCGGTGAGGCACTGGGCAACGACGCCTTTCAGGCCGCCGGACGCACCGATGCGGGCGTGCACGCACTCGGAATGGTGGTACATGTGGAAACCGGGTGGCCCCATGCCGCCACGCCCATCAAGGTGATGGACGGCCTCAACCATTATCTGCCCGACAGCATCCGTGCGGTGCGGGCGGCGGTGGTGGATGAGAACTTCCATGCGCGCTTCAGTGGCGTGGCGCGGCACTACCGCTATGTGCTGTACACCCGCCGCGTGATGCGCCCCGACTGGGTGGGCCGCGCCGGGCACGAACGCCGCGCGTTGGATGTGGCGCGCATGGCGGAGGCGTTGGAATACCTGCCGTTGGGCCCGCATGATTTCTCGGCCTTTCGCGATGCCGAATGCCAAAGCCACGACCCCGTGTGTCATCTTCTGCACCGCCGTGTGGACGATATGGGTGAAGGGTTCGTACATATCCATATTTCCGCCAACCGCTTCTTGCAGCACATGGTGCGCAACATGGTGGGCACGTTGGTGGAATGCGGTCTGCGCGAAGAACGCGGCCGCGTACCGCGCCCGGTGGACGACATGGCCCGCGTGCTGGCCACCCGCGACCGCACGCGGGCGGGTATCACATTTGCCGCCGAGGGGCTGTACTTTTTGGGTGTGGATTATCCGCCGCATACCGAGCTGGCGATCGCCGGCGAGGGGGGGGATGTTGACGTGTCGGGCCCTTGCCAAGAAGGCTGAAACGGCCTAGTCTCCCCGCCGTTGCAGAACAAGGACAAAAAGCCATGGATACCGGAAAAATTGCTGCCAGTTTCGCGCCCATCAAGCCGGTTGCCGGCACGGCAGGCAGTGAAGACGCCGCCGCCACTGCCGGAACCGGCTTCGCCAATGTGCTGAAAACCTTTGCCACCCAAGCGGTGGATGCCCAGCACCAAGCCCAAAGCCTCACCCTTGCCGCCGCGCAGGGTGACCCCAACGTGCCGCTGCAAGACGTGGTGCAGGCCATCGGCAAGGCGGAACTGACCCTGCAAACGCTGGTGACCGTGCGCGACAAGGCGATTGAGGCATATCAGGAAATCCTGCGGATGCCGATCTAAGAAACAGCCCGTTATACCCTGTCAGGTTGGGTTGCGTAACCAACCATACAAACCTACGCAACCGGATAAGGAACAACAACAATGTCGGCGCAAACCCAGCATTTTGCCAAGCAGTGCATGGATGAAATCCGCATGCTGTTGGCGCCGCAACTGGCGCAGGCCCGCGAGCGCCACGGCCCGGGCTTCATGCTCACCACCCTCAACGAAACCATGCTGCAACAGTGGCAACGGGCGCAAAAGCAGGCCGGTACGGGCCGCCTGTCCGAATACCAGCAAGACCTGTTGCATCGTCAATATCTGGAGGCCATGCGCGACAGCATTGGCGCGGTGATTGCCGATGAGTTGATGGACGGTGCGTTGATGTACGTTTATTTCCAGGGGTTTGTGCAACAGCATGCCTTGCCGCGTAACCGGGCCGAGGCATTGCTGGCGGTGCCTTCGGCTACCGGTGCGGCGCCGCAAGCGGTGGCCGAGGAGCGGCTGACCGGCGCCCATGTGGTGCCGTTCTTGCGCGGGCATTTGTTCGAGCAGTTGGGCGAGCGAGGGTTTTCCGTCCGCGCCGACCTTTACACCCTGATGGCGTTGGTGGACGAGTTGCTGGCCAATCCCGCCCCGCCTGCGCTGACCCAGCACATCAACATCGAGCCCGCCTCGCTGATCGACGCGCATTTTTACGGCCGGATGGAAGAGCAACTGCGCCGCCTGCCCAAAACCCATCTGGCGCGGGTGTGTCTGGAAATCACCGAGCGCGGGCGCGCCCGGCTGGTGGCCGACAAATTGCAACACCTGTCCCGCATGCGCGACGTGCTGGGCATTTCCATCGCCTACGATGACTACATGGGCCACACGTGGGAGGATGAACAGCTTAAAATCCTCCAACCCACCAGCGTGAAAATCGACGGCCATATCATCAAAACCGAACTGGTGGAGCTGGAAGGCAACCCGATTGCCTATGCCGAAAACCTCAAGCGCCTTGCGGGCATGGTCGAGACCATCGCACGGACGTGCCCGCGTACCCACATTGTGGCCGAGTGGACGGAAACGGTGCGCGTGTACAAGGACATGGCCAAACTGGGCGTACATGGCGTGCAAAGTTACGTGCTGAACGCGCAGGCGGCCAAAAACCCGGCCCTGTTGCTGTTGGATTCCGACGACATTGCCGAACGCGAAGCACGCATGGCGATGTTGGACAGCTTGCGCGGGGCCTAGCCAAAAGCGCGGCCCGCAGCTATGCTGGCGGCCATGACACCCGACCAAATTTCCGACGTTTCCCGCGAGGCCGTAATGACGCTGCTGATTGTCGGTGGTCCGTTAATGATGGTGGCGCTGGTGGTGGGCATTCTGGTGGCGCTGTTTCAGGCGCTTACGTCCATTCAGGAAGTGACGCTGACCTTCGTGCCGAAGATTTTGGCGGTGTTTCTGGTGATGATCGTGGTGATGCCGTTCATGGCCAGCCGCATCGGCAGTTTTACCCAAGACCTGTTCGCCCGCATGACCGTCAACCCCACCCCCGAGGCGGCGGCGGGTGTTGAACAGACCGCGCCATAAGGGCTGCACCCATGACGCCAGCCGATCTGCTCCCCCTGTTTACCTTCCAGTTCATGCTGGTGTTTGCGCGGTTGGGCACGGCAGTGTTCGTGTTCCCCGCGTTGTCCGACCCCAGCATCATGTTGCGCGCGCGCCTGTTGGTGGCCTTGGGTGCCAGTTTGGTGATGTACCCGATGCTGGCCCCCAAGCTGCCGCTGTTGCCCACCCAGACCGGCGACATGCTCACCCTGCTGGGGCAAGAGATGCTGATTGGCCTGTTGATGGGGCTGGGCGCCCGCATTCTTATCTCGATGATGAGCGTGGCGGGTGAAATTATCGCCTTCATGTCGGGCTTGCAAACCGCCACCTTGTTCAACCCCGCGCTGGGTGCCAGCACGGCGGCGCCCTCGGTGTTGCTGACGCTGGCGGCGGGGTTGGTGGTGTTGGCGCTCAATTTGCACCACCAACTGATTATGGGAGTAATGGAAAGCTACACCTCCCTGCCGCCTGGCACCACCCTGCCCACTTCCGGCATGGCCGAGGCGGTGACACAGCTGGTGGCGATGGCCTTCAAGGTGGGGGTGCAGTTGTCGGCTCCGGTGCTGCTGACCGGCTTTTTGGCCTACCTGATGTTCGGCATTTTCAACCGGCTGATTCCGCAGTTGCAGGTGTTTTTTGTCGCCATGCCGCTCAGCATCGGGCTGTCGTTGCTGGTGTTGGCGGGTAGCCTTAGCCTGATATTGGGCTTGTTTGCGGGCGTCATGCAGGATAACCTGTGGCTGTTCAACATGGAGGACGCGGGATGGTAGACATCAAGGTTGGCGGCCCCGCCGCCCTGCGCGAAGCCGACAAGAAAAAGGCCGCCAAACGCCCCGACGGCGCGCCCAGTTTTGCCAGCCTGCTGCAAACCGACGCCGCCGAGGCGGCTGCGCCTGCAACGGGTATTGCTCCGTTGGCCAACCCGTTTGTGTCGCTGGACGAGCAGGAAATACCCTCTCCGCGTACCGGCAAGCGGCAAGCCGCCGACCTGCTCGACAACCTGCAACAACTTGCCGAAGACGTTCTGGCGGGCCAGCCCACCGATGCCGCCCGCAAGCTGGAAGCCTACTTGCAGGCCGAGGTGACCGACCGTGCCACCCTCAGTTCCGAAGCGCAGGCCGCGCTGGACGAGCTCTCCACCCGCGTGGCGGTGGCGGTGGCCAAGGCGAAACCGTAAGGCTGACGTATGGCTGAAAGCGAAGACCAGTCCTCGAAAACCGAAGAGCCCACCGAGCGCAAGCTGCAAAAGCTGCGCGATGAAGGCAACGTGCCCACCAGCAAGGAGGTCAACCACCTGTTCGCCCTGTTGGGCATGTTGGTGGTGATTGGCTTGGTGGGGCCTGTCAGCATGGGCAGTTTGGCCGACCTGACCGGCGCCATTCTGCAAAACGCCGGACAGGTGCGGCTGGACAGCCTGCCTGCCGTCGGCGCCGCTTTCAGCCATGCCATTTATACCGGCCTGATGCTGCTGCTGCCCATTTTGCTGGTATTGCTGGTGCTGGCGTGGTTTGGTGGAATTATCCAGAACGGCGTCATCTACTCGGCCAAGCCGATTTCGCCGAATCTCGAGAAAATCTCGCCCCTTGCGGGCCTTAAACGCATGTTTTCCCTCAAAAGCGTGGCCGAATTGCTGAAAGCCCTGCTCAAATTCGTGGTCATCGGCGCGGCCATGGCCGCCGTGGTGGCGTGGGCGATGCCGCACATTTTGCAACTTTCGGCCACCGGCATGGAAGACACCCTCACCACCACCTATTGGCTGATGGTATGGCTGACCGCCGTGGCGCTGTTCATCATGATGTTTCTGGCCGCTGCCGATTTCCTGTTCCAGCGCTTCCAGTATATCCAGAAGAACAAGATGAGCCTGAAAGAATTGAAGGACGAATTCAAGGAGAGCGAGGGTGATCCGCATGTGAAGCAGCGCCAGCGGCAAATCCGCATGGAGCGCGCCCGCAAGCGCATGATGAGCAACGTGCCGAAGTCCGACGTGGTCATCACCAACCCCACTCACTACAGCGTGGCACTGCGCTACAAGCCCGACGACGGTGATGCCGCCCCCACCGTGGTGGCCAAGGGGGTCGACCACATGGCCATGCGTATCCGCGAGGTGGCCCGTGACCACAACGTGCCGCTGTACGAAGACCCGCCACTGGCGCGCATGTTGTATGCGCAGGTGGAGGTCGATCAGGAAATCCCCCTGCAGCTGTATGAGGTGGTGGCCAAAGTCATCGCCTTTGTGATGGACGTGAAGCGCCGCGCGGCTTGATACGGTGAAACCGTTTACCCGGCGGAGCCTTGGTGAAGCGGGGTCATGCCGCGTCCATGACCTACAGAGCCGTTATGCCATCCCCCTTTGGGGGCAGGGCACCCGTTGGGGATGTCTCAGCCCCCCTCTGCGTCATTCCCGCGAGCCGAAGCGTAGCGGCGGAGACCAACGCAACGCGTAAAGCGGGAGTCCAGAGCGACGAAGACCGCAAGCCAGCCTAACCACCAACCTTCCGACACCACCTAAGCCAGCCTTTGTCATCCCCGCGAAGGCTGTCACTTTCCTGAATCGTGAGCGGGTGGGATTAAGGCTGGCATTGTTTCGCCGTACCCTACAAATCAGGCCGAAGGCCTTTCGTATACTCGAACATACTAACATCTATATACTTTAAAACGGCATCACCTTATCCAACACCTTCACGCCCCATTGGGGGGTTTGGGCGCTGTCCATCACACCGTCGCCTACATAGGCGATGCGTGCCTCGGCGATCTTGCTGCTGGGCACGGTGTTGGCGCTGGTAATGTCTTCCGCCCGCACAATGCCGGAGAGCTGCATCACCTGTTTCTCGTAGTTCACCATCACCTCGCGCTGGCCTTGGATGACCAGCAGGTCGTTGGGCAGCACCTGCGTCACCACGGCGGCGATGCTGGCCGAGAGCTTGTCTTTGCGCTCGTTTTTACCCTTGCCCTTGAAGTTGCGGTCGCTGTCGGTGTCCAGCAGACCGTTGGTGGCAAGGTCGATGCCCCGCGTGGCCAGCTGGCCGGAAACGAACGGCAACACCGAAACCCCCGCGCTGTCGGCATGGCTGCGGCTGCCTTCGCTTTTGGCCTCACCCTTGGCTTCGGCGTTTTCCTCCACCAGAACGGTGACGATATCTCCTACCGCATGGGCGCGGCTGTCCTTGAAGAATTGTTTGTTGCCGGGCACCCACAAGCTGCCGGGCGAGGGGGTCGGCGGGGTGGGTATCACCATCGGCATGGCGATGGTGGGCTCCTGCCCCTTGTTCAGTTCTCCTGCCACGGGGCTGAACTGCGGGCGGGCCATCTCTTGGCAGGCGCCGGTGGCCAGCGCGGTGGCCAGAACAGACAGGGTGAGGGTATGGCGCATGGGGTTTCCTCCTATTGAACTTCGACCGTATTGGCGGCCACCACCACGCCCACCAAGGTGGCGCGGCTGTTGGGGTTTAATACGCGCACGCTGTCGCCTACGCGGGCATCTTCCAGCGCTTGGCCGCTGCCCACCAGCTCCAGCCCCGGACGCTTGAATACCAAGGTCACGGCGCCGTTGCGGCTGACATCGCTTTGCGGCTTCACATGCAAACGGTTGACCGGCTTGCCGGCGGGCAGCGGGCGCTTGGCCTGCATGGCCGCCAGCACGGAGGGGTCTTGGATGGTGCTGGCAAACACGCTGCCGGCGGGCACCTCTTTCATCACCAGGTCGCGGGAGTCGATCTTGTCGCCGGGCTGAAGGGCTGCCACCGGCACCGGCACGCGCACGGTCTCCGGCACATCGGCGGCGTGGGCTGCGGTGGTCAACAGCAGGGCAAAAACGATGGCAGTGCGCAGCATGGTTTGGTCTTCTTTCCTTACACGATGGCCAGCAGCGGGATGCCGATGGCCAAGATCGCCATCAGTGTCATGGTGCGGCCGTCCAGCATCACGTCTTCGTTGTTGCGGATGTTGCGCCAGCTTAGCAGTACGAAGCGGTCGTCGCGTTGCATGGTGGGTTGGCTGTCCATCTCGCCGTTCATCAGTTGAATAATCGTGTCCATTGTTGTTCTCCCAAGGTTGGCGGCACGTTCCCGGTGCCATCCCCCTCGGCCGGCGGCCTGTCCGCCAGCATCTCCCGCCAAGGGTTATGCATGGGCCGTGCCAAGTGGTGGTGGGTAAGACTTTTCAAGAGATAATAAACAGCAAGAGGGTAGGCTATCGCCGCGCAAACAGCTTTTCCAACGCCACCTTGTCCAAACTGACCACCGTGGGGCGCCCGTGGTTGCAGGTTAGGCTATCGGGGGTTTGCTCCATTTGGCGAAGCAGGCTGTTCATCTCGGCCAAGCTCAACCTCCGTCCGGCGCGGATGCTATGGTGGCAGGCCAGCGTCGCCAACACATGTTCCAACTTGGCATTCAGCGTGGTGCGCGGGGTCAGTTCCAACAGGTCGCCCACCACGTCGTGCAGCAGCGTGGCGGGGTTCACGTCGGCCAACAACTGTGGAACCGCCGTTACCACCACGGCAGTCGGTCCACGCTGTTCCACCTCCAGCCCGAAGCGCGCCAAATCTTCGGCGTGGGCCAACAACGCATCCACCTCCGGGGCTTTCAGCGGCACGGTCACCGGCAGCAACAATGGTTGCGCGGCGATGCGCCCGGCCACGAACTGGGCCTTTAGTGCTTCGTACACCAAGCGTTCATGGGCGGCGTGCTGGTCGACAACCACCAGCGCACCGTCGGCATTCTCCGCCACGATATAGGTGGCATCAATCTGTCCCAACGCTGCGCCCAGCGGGTGGTGTTCGGCAGGCAGTGCGGCAGGAGCTTGGGGGGCTCCAACAGGAGCTTCGCCTTTCCACAGCTTGTCCGGAGGGGCCTGCAAGTCCATGGTAACAGGCGCGGGGGCCTGCCATGAAGGCGTTGCCGGCATCGCCGCCGGACGGAACGCATCGGCCAACGGCATCGCCGCAGAGGTTGGCACGCTGCCGTGCAAGGCCTCGCGTACCGCGCCGAATACCAGTCCGAACAGACTGTTCGCATCGCGGAAACGCACCTCCGACTTGGCGGGATGCACGTTGACGTCCACCTCTTCCGGCGGCAGGGAAATGAACAGCACCGCCAACGGGTGCCGCCCGCCGGGGATGCGGTCGCCATAGGCGTTTTTCAAGGCTGCCTGCAAACTGCGGTCTTTCACCGCCCGCCCGTTCACGAAAATGAATTGCTGGCGGCTGGTGCCGGTGTGCAACGTGGCGGGGGAAATGTATCCTTCCAGCCGTGCTCCGTGCTCGTCGCCGCGTGTAGCGGTCAGTGGCAGGGCTTGGCGGGCGAAGTCATCGTTCATCAATTCACGCAAACGCGGATGCACCGCTTGCAGCAGCTCGCCCTGTGCGGCGGGCACATGCCATGTTTCCGCCCCGTCCTCAAAAAGCGTCAGGTTGATATGCGGATTGGCCAGCGCAAACTTGTGCAATACGTCGTGGATGGCCATGCGCTCGGCCCGCACGCTTTTGAGGAACTTGCGCCGCGCCGGCGTGGCATAAAACAGGTCGGCCACCTCCACCCGCGTGCCTTGGCCTAGCGCGGCCGGTTGCAACTCGCCGTCTGGGGTTATTTGCCAAGCTTCCGCCGCCCCGTCGGCGCGGCTGGTGAGGGTCAGCCTGCTCACCGCCGCCATGCTGGGCAAGGCTTCGCCCCGAAAACCGAAGGTGTGGATATGGAACAAATCCGTCGTGGTCACAATCTTGCTGGTGGCGTGGCGGGTGAGGGCCAGTGCCAGCTCGTCTTGCGGGATGCCGCAGCCGTCGTCCTGCACCACCAGCTTGGAAAGCCCCGCATCCGCCGTCTCGACACGGATGCTGCGGGCGCCTGCGTCCAGACTGTTCTCCACCAGTTCCTTCACCACGCTGGCGGGGCGTTCGATCACCTCACCGGCGGCAATTTGGTTGGCAAGGGTATCGGGCAGCAGACGAATGGCCATGGGGCTATGTAACACAAGCCCGCAAGGGGAGGAAGGGAAACGCCTACCCCGCTTTCTTCTCCGGTAACTCGGCCGCTGGGGCGGCAAAGTGGAAGCCCTGCCCGAAATCGATGCCCAGCTTTTGCAGCACCGCCACCGCCGCTTCGTGCTCGACCATTTCGGCCACCGTGGCGATGTTTTTCTGTTTGGCCAAATCGGCCATCGCCTTCACGAATCCTTGGTCTTCTTCGCTGTTGTGCAGGTTGCGCACAAAACTTCCGTCAATCTTGATGTAATCCACCTCCAGCTGGCGGATGTAGGTCAGGCTGGAATAGCCCACCCCGCAGTCGTCCAGCGCGAAACCGGCGCCAACCTGCTTCAGCTTGCCCATCACCTGCTTCACCAGTTGCAGGTCGCGCAGCAGGGCGGTTTCGGTGAGTTCCAGCACCAGCGTGCCGCGTGGCAGCTTGGCGCCTTCCAGCAGGTAGGCAATCTCTTCGAACAGGCTTTCGTCCTCGAAGCTCTTGGCCGAAAGGTTGACGCTCAGTTTGATGGGCCGTCCGACAGCATGATAGTGCTGCAAGGCCTTGACTGCCCGCGTCACCACCGCACGGTCCAGCTTGGTGATGAGGCCGAATTCCTCGGCCACGCTGATGAAGCGGATCGCCGGAATCAACGCGCCGGACTCATCCACCATGCGCACCAGCGCCTCGTAGTACTCGCCTTGCAGACGGCCGGAAATCGGCACGATGGGCTGATAATGCAGTTGCAGGTAGTGCTCGGGGTCGTCCAGCGCCTTGCCCACCAGCGCCGCCCATTCCAGCTGGCCGCTCACGGCGCCGCTTGGGCGGGCTTCCGGATTGTAGCGCTCCATGCGGTTGGGGCCGCGCTCCTTGGCCAGCATCAGTGCATCGCTGGCGCGGGCCAGAAGTTCGTCGGCGTCGTCGGCATCGGTGGGGTACATCGCCGCGCCGCCGGAAACGGTGACCATCAACGGCCCGTTGCTGTGCTGGAACGGCCGCGCCGCCAGCGTGCCCTGAATGCGCTCCAGCCGCGCCGCCAAATCGTCGGCGCGCAGGTCGCGCAGCAGCAGGGCGAACTGGTCGCCGTCCAGCCGCGCCACCGCATCGCCGGTGCGGATGCTGTCTTTCAATACCTGCGCCACATGGGCCAGCAGCTTGTCGCCCACCCCGTGGCCGTGGGTCTGGTTGGTGTAGGCGAAGTGGTCGAGGTCAAGCACTACCAGCGCGCCGCCGCGTTTCTCGCGCTTGGCACTGCGCAGCGTGCGCGCCAATTCGTCCATGAAGCGCGCGCGGTTGGTAATGCCGGTCAATGGGTCGTTGTTGGCCAAATAATACAGCTGGTCGGTGCTGGCTTTTTGTGCCGAGATATCCCGTGCAATGCCCCTGAAACCCACCAGTCGCCCGGCGCCGTCGACCACCGGTACGCCCGAGACGCTCCAGCAATAGCGGGTGCCGTGGCTGTCGCTGCTCCAGTAGTCGCGGTCATGAAAGGGGCTGGGCTGGGCCACCAGCGCGGCGAAATCATCCTCGATCCGCAGCTTTTCCTCCGGCATGAAGCAGTCCACAAAACGGCTGCCTTTGCCTGCGCCCGCCAAGGGGCGCTTGCGGCTGCTGGAGAAGGTGAGGGTCAGGCTGCTGTCCACCTCCCACAGCCAGTCGGCAAATTGGTTGGCCATGTCGGTAAAGCGCTGCTGCGCCATGTCGTACATGCCTTGCAGGCGCATCATGCCGTGGCGCAGGGTTTGCGCGGCTTGCGCGGCATGGATCAGATCGTCCAGCAGGGCAGGGGTCAAGTCCGTATCGGGCCCGATGGCCAGCAGTCCTGCGTTGCGCGCCGCCTCGCGCACCTCGCGATTGTCGGAAAGCACCACCACCGCGCTGGCGTGGGCTTGCAAACTGCCCAGCCAGATCTCAACGTCATCGTTCATGTAGGGCAGGTGGGCCAGCACCAGTTCTGCCGCCAAACCGGGCTGTGGGTTGGTAAACAGTTGCGGCTGGCAGGTGGAATACGCCCCGCCGCCCACCTTGAGAAGTTGGTGCAACCGCGCCGCCCCCTCGTCGGAAGGAGAAAAAAGCACGCAAGAGGAGCCGTCCCCACCCATCCCTTGCTTATGGGGGGGCGTACTGTCGCTTCCTGACGCGGTGTTGTTGTTTTTGGGCGTCATAATGCCGCCAGTGTGGAAGCAATGCCCTGCAAACGCAAGCTACACGGGCCAGCACATCCTATCCCCTGTGACAAACTTTCCTGTTTGGAATGGAGGGATGAGCGCCGCTGGCCAAAACAAAGCCCTCATTCCGAGGGCTTTGTTTTGGAGCCGTGCTCACTTCACCACCACGTTCGGCCCCTTGGCGCGCGCGTCCGCCAGCTTTTGGTCAATCTGGTACAACATGCCGGCCATGTCGGCGGCGGCGGGGTCGCCGCTTTGCACCAGCGCGCCCAGCATGGTCATCTTCACCTCGCCGAAGCTGAGCTTGTAGCTTTTATCAATGCCCTTGCGGATACGCTCGCCCAGTACCAGCGCGCCCTTGATGTCGGTTTCGGGCAGCACTGCCATGATGGTGCGCTCGCCGGTGCGGCCCGCGCTGTCGGAATCACGGATGGCGCGCTTCACCACGCGGGCGGCTTCGGCCACCAGCAGGTCCATGTCTTCCTGCGCGAAATGTTTGATGTCCGGGTTGCTGGTAAAGGGGTCAAGCTCGATGGCCAGCACGGTAAACGGGTTATCGTAGCGTCCGGCGCGTTGCAGCTCTTTCTCCAGCAGGTGGAACAGGTAACGGCGGCTGAACAGCTGGCTCACCTCGTCGTACGCCATCATGTCGCGCAGGTATTTTACGGCACTTTCCAGCGCCTTGCCGCTGCGCTCCAGCGTGATGACCAGGTCGGTGATCTTGGCCATCTCCTCGCGGCTGATGGAGATGTTGCCGTTGGAAAGCGTGAGTCGTACCTTGTTGGTTTTCACCCGGTTGATAAAGGTTTCCGCTTCCTCCAGCGAGGCTTCGATGTCGCGGATGGTGCGGATGTCGTGCAAAATGCCGGGGGCGTCTTTCATGGCAGCGGGCGGGCCTTTTTGGTGCGGTTTTGTTGTTGCGCGGGGCTTTTTTGTCAGTATGGCCACGCAAATTGGCCGCATTGTGCTACCGTGCACGCGGGGTGGCAAGCCCCCTTTGCGATTTTTCACAATCTTTTCATTGTTTCGCAACTTGGCACAGAGCGTGCATTGCCTGTGCCACAAGGGCGGTGCCGTGGGCACAGGCGCCTACGGCAACAACTAAGGAGACACCCCGTGCAAGAGCTCGCCATCCTCGCGTCCCGTGCGATGACCACGATGCGCAAGTTCAACGCGGTGAGCGACAACATTGCCAACATCAACACCGACGGCTACCGCCGCAAGGATTACGAGTTCAAGGAGCTGGTCAGCCGCCCCGACGGCATCAACCCCACCGCCAGCTACGTGGGCGACCGCGCCGTGATTATCGATTACAGCGACGGCGTGCTCACCGAAACCGGCAACCCGTTCAATGCCGCCATTGGCGGCGAGGGCTTCTTTGCGGTGGACGTCAACGGCACCACCCAATACACCCGCCGCGGACATTTCCTGATGGCCACCGACGGCACGCTGGTGACGCCGGAGGGCCACCCCGTGCTGGATAACTCCGGCGGGCAGATCCAGCTGCCGCCCGACACCACGCAGGTGATTATCGGCCGCGACGGCAGCATTGCCACCGAACAGGGGCAAATCGGCCGTCTCGGCGTGTTTGGCTTCAGCGATGAGGACAAGGGCTTGCTGCAACGGGCCGGAAATACAGGGTTCATTCCCACCCAGGGTGCCAGTGCCCAGCCGTTGGAAAACCCGGTGGTCTACCAAGGCAAAATCGAGGCCAGCAACGTGAGCCCCGTCATGGAAATGGTGACCATGCAAGACGTCGCCCGTTCTTACCAAAGCGCGGTGCGTGCCTTGCGCGGGCTGGAAGACACCGAACAACGCGCCATCCGTACCTTGGCACCCCAATAACAACCATGAAGCATTGAGCGAAGGAGACCCAACCCCATGATGCAAGCCCTGCGAATCGCCGCCACCGGGATGCACGCCCAGCAGCTGAACGTGGACGTGCTTTCCAACAACATCGCCAACCTGAACACCACCGGCTTCAAACAGCAGATGACCGCGTTTGAAGACCTCATATATCTCAACAAGGTGGGGGTGGGTGCCATTACCAGCAGCGCAGGCACGGTGTCGCCCACCGGTTTGCAAATCGGCTTGGGGGTGAATACCGGCAGCGTGTACAAGGTGATGCAACAAGGCACCCTGCTGAACACCGGCAACAACTTCGATATCGCCGTCTCCGGCCGTGGCTTCATGAAGGTGACCATGCCCGACGGCACCACCGCCTACACCCGCGACGGCTCGTTCCAGATCAACCAGGACGGCGATCTGGTCACCAAGGAAGGCTATCTGGTGGACCCCGCCATCAACGTGCCCGCCAATGCGGTCGACTTCACCGTCACCGAAACCGGCGTGGCCTCGGCCAACATCGATGGCACGGTGACCGAACTGGGCACCATCACGCTGGCGATGTTCACCAACGAGGCCGGGCTCCGCAACGTCGGTGATAACTTCTATGTGGAAACCGAAGCCAGCGGCACCCCCACCGACACCAACCCCACCGAGCAGGGCTCCGGCAGCATCCGCCAGGGGTTTTTGGAGCAAAGCAACGTCGACCCGATTGAAAGCATCACCCGCCTGATCACCGCCCAGCGCGCGTATGAGCTGAACAGCAAGATCATCACCACGGCCGATGAAATGCTGCGCACGCTCACGCAGGTGACCTGATGAGGTAGGCTTGCCCGACACAACCGCCGGCTGGCGGTTGTGTTGTTCCGGCCGTTGCTTGATGTCATCCCGTTAAACTTGTAGATTGGCGGCCATGCACCTCCTCGTCGGCCTCGGTAACCCGGGTAAAGAGTACCAAAACACCCGCCACAACATTGGCTGGATGGTGCTGGATGCCATCCACGATGCCCATGGTTTCCCACCATGGCAGGCCAAGTTCAAGGGGCAGTACAGCAAGCACACCGTGGAGGGCCACGGCGTGGTGCTTTTAAAACCCCATACCTACATGAACCTCTCCGGCCAAAGCGTGCAGCCAGCGGCTACCTTCTTCAAGATTGCCCCCGACCACATCACCGCCATCCACGATGAACTCGACCTGCCGTTCCTTGCCCTGCGCCACAAAACCGGCGGCGGCGATGCCGGTCACAACGGCCTCAAGTCCATCACTGCGGCGCTGGGGCCCAATTACCACCGCCTGCGTATCGGCATCGGCCGCCCCGTGCATAAATCCGATGTCTCCAACTATGTCCTCCACCCCTTCACCGCCGCCGAGGCGCTGGAGGTCAGCCAAGCCACCACCCGCATTGCCGAACATTTACCGCTATTGCTGGATGACCCCAAGGCATTGCTGGACAAATTGGCTGCAAACCAGTAAACCGCCTCCAGTAAACGAAAGACACTCCATGGGCTTTTCTTGCGGCATCGTCGGCCTTCCCAACGTCGGCAAATCCACCCTGTTCAATGCGCTGACCCAAACCGCCAGCGCGCAGGCGGCCAACTTTCCGTTTTGCACCATCGAGCCCAACGTGGGCCGCGTGGCGGTGCCGGACGACCGTATGGACAAGCTGGCCGCCATCGTCAAGCCCAACCGCGTGGTGCCCACCAGCTTGGAATTCGTGGACATTGCGGGGCTGGTGGCGGGCGCCAGCAAGGGTGAAGGGCTGGGCAACCAGTTTTTGGCCAACATCCGCGAGACCGACGCCATTGCCCACGTTGTCCGGTGTTTTGAAGGCGAAGTCACCCACGTGGCAGGCAATGTCGACCCGCTGCGCGACATCGAAGTGATTGAAACCGAACTGATGCTCGCCGACCTTGCCAGTGTTGAAAAACGTATCCCCAATATCGAGAAAAAAGCCAAGGGCGGTGATAAATCCGCGCAGGAAGAACTGGCTGCGCTGAAAGAGGTGGAAACCCTGTTGGCCGCAGGCAAGCCCGCCCGTCTGGCGCCCGAGGCTGCCGCCAAAATCCAAGGCCTCATCACTGCCAAGCCGGTGCTTTATGTGGCCAACGTGGGGGAAGGGGACGCCGCCACCGGCAACGCCTTGTCCGCCAAAGTAGAGGACTACGCGAAGGCCAACAACGCCAGTTGCGTGGTCATCTCCGCCGAAATTGAAAGCGAAATCGCCCAACTGCCCGATGCCGACCGCGCCGAATTTTTAGAGACCCTCGGCCTCGCCGAACCCGCGCTGAACAAACTCATCCGCGCAGGCTACGGCTTGCTGGGCCTCATTACCTACTTCACTGCAGGCGTACAAGAGGTGCGGGCCTGGACGGTACGCCAAAACAGCACCGCCCCCATCGCCGCAGGCGCCATCCACACCGACTTCACCAAGGGGTTCATCAAGGCGGAAACTATCGCCTACACCGATTTCATCGCCCACAATGGCGAAGACGGCGCCAAAGCCGCCGGCAAACTGCGCATGGAAGGCAAGGACTACATCGTGCAAGATGGCGATGTGCTGCATTTCCGGTTTAATGTGTAAGTTCCTTTGATGACCGACATCACCTCCCCAACCAACCCCCGCGTAAAGTCTCTGGCCAAACTGGCCGAGAAAAAACACCGCGCCGAAAGCGGCCTGTTTCTGTTGGAAGGCGAGGAGTACGTACGTACCGCCCTGCAAACAGGTTGGCAGGTGGAGGAAGTCTGGCACACGGGGGAGGAACCCCCCTCGAACATTCGAACATCGACCATTCGGACATCGACGAGCGTCCTTTCCAAAATCACCGGCAAACCCAACCCCCAAGCCGTCCTCGGCGTGCTGAAACAACGTTGGAACCCCTTGCCGACCACGCCCCAAGGCCTGTGGCTGGCGCTCGATAGACCCCGCGACCCCGGCAACCTCGGCACCATCATCCGCACGGCGGATGCGGTGGGCGCGGCGGGTGTCATCCTCATCGGCGAGGCCACCGACCCCTACGCGCCGGAATGCGTCCGCGCCACCGTGGGCAGTCTCCTTCATGTGCCATTGGCCGCGTGCAGCGAGGCTGATTTCATCGGCTGGGCCAAGGGCAAACGGGTCATCGGCACCCACCTCAACGCCACGAAAGACTTCCGCACCTTCAGGGCCGAAGATGCCACCATTCTCCTCATGGGCAACGAAAGCGAGGGCCTTACCGACGCCCTTACCAACATTTGCACCTGCTTGGCCAAAATCCCCATGCGCGGCCATACCGAAAGCCTCAACCTCGCCACCGCCACCGCGCTGATGCTGTACCAACTGCAAGCCGATAATCTTACCTCGGCCTGAACACCTTGTCGTTTCCGATGGCATCTTGATACCACGCGCGTTAGCCTCTCTCCATGAACCGCCGCCAATTCCTTGCCTCGGCCGCCGTGGGCGTGGTTGCCCTCTCCAGCCTCTCAGTCCTTCGCCCGCTGCTGGCCGAGGCTGCCTCGCCCGTTCGTCCGCTTGACCCACACTTGAAAGTACCTGCCATGAAGCCGCTCCGCACCGATGACAACCCCACCCCGCCCGTCACATTGACCGATGCCGAGTGGAAACAACGTCTCAGCCCCCAAGCCTACAACGTGCTGCGCGGCCATGGCACCGAGCCCGCCCGCAGCAGCCCGTTAGACAAACAGTACGGCCAAGGCACCTACCACTGCGCAGGCTGCGGCCTCTCGGTGTACGGCAGCGACGCCAAGTTCGACAGCGGCACCGGCTGGCCCAGCTTTTACCAACCGATAGACCCTACCCATATCGGCACCAGCCGCGATTGGAAACTCATTTACCCCCGTACCGAAGTGCATTGCGCCCGCTGCAAGGGCCATTTGGGGCATGTGTTTGACGACGGCCCGCCGCCCACCGGCAAACGCTACTGCATGAACGGCGTGGCCTTGGTGTTCAAACCTGCTTGACAGGTGGCTCCAACCTCGCCATAACTTGGCCCACATGGTTGGTTGGAGGTTGTTCAATCAACCTCACCACTGAAGCCTCAGAGGTGGCCGCGGGCCACTTTTTTGTTAGCCGAAAGTGGGTAATGGAGAGAGAACCGACATGACCACGCTGGATACCAAACTGACGCAGATGGCCACCCAAGCCATGGCCGCCCATGGCCTTGCGCTGGTGTGCGCCCGCACCACCGGCGGCGGCAAGTACATGACGGTCCAGGTTCTGGTCGAGAAGCCCGACGGCAAGGGTGGTTTTGCCAGTCCCACGCTGGACGAATGCACCGCCGCCAGCCGCACCTTGGCCGCGCAGCTGGATGTCGCCGACCTGATTGCCACCCGCTACACGCTGGAAGTTGGCAGCCCCGGCATGGAGCGCCCGCTGATGTCGGTGGCCGACTGCACCCGTTTTATCGGCAAACAGGCCAAATTCAAGTTCAAGCACGGCACGCAAACTGTCGGTGCCGTCACCGGCACCATCGATGCGGTGGAGGGCGAGACCATCACCCTCACCCCCGCCGATGGCACGCCGCAAACCAGCTTCTCCTTTGCCGACGTGCACGCGGCGCAGCTAAGCCCCAGCGAGGCCGACTACGCCGCTTTCATGAAGCAAAAACCCCGTTCAACCGAAGATCAACCAACCGAGTAACCCCAAGGAGAACCGCCATGAGCCTCAACTACATCCAAATGGCCGAAGCCGTCTCGAAAGAGAAGGATATCGATAAATCCGTCATCATCGACGCGATGGAACAGGCCATCCAGACCGCCGCCGCCAAAAAGCTGGCCAACGAGCTGCATCTGCAACCGTATGAACTGAGCGTGCAGGCCAGCATCGACCCCATTACCGGCGATGTGACCCTGAAGCGTCTCACCAAGGTGGTGCAAATGGTGATGGAACCCCTCAGCATTGAAGAGGCCCGCGCCGCCCGTCGCGAAGGCCGCGAGCCGGAAATGCGCCCCAGCTGCGACAAGCGCGGCTACCCGCTGACCCACAACGCCAACCAGATTTTGCTGAAGGAAGCGCAAAAAACCAACCCGAAAGCGCAAATCGGCGACGTGATCGCCGAAGACCTCGCCAGCAAGTACTTCGATGGCCGCGTGGCCGCGCAGGCCGCCAAACAGGTTATTTTCCAGAAGCTGAAGGATGTGGACCGCGAGCGCGAAATGGAACGCTACAAAGACCAGGTCGGCACCATTGTGCAAGGCATCGTCAAGCGTGCCGACCACAACGGCGCGCTGGTGGATTTGGGCGGTGCCGAAGCGTGGCTGCCCAAGGATGAAACCATCATGCGCGAGATGTTCAAGGCGAATGACCGCGTGCGTGCCTACATCTACAAGGTGGCGCCGCAGTTCCGTGGCCCGCAAATCTTTCTTTCCCGCACCCACCCGCAGTTCTTGGTGGAGCTGTTCCGCGAGGCCGTGCCCGAAATCGCCAACGGCACCATTGAAGTGATGGGCGCCGCCCGCGACCCGGGCTTCCGCGCCAAAATTGCGGTGAAGAGCTACGACTCCAACCTCGACCCGGTGGGCGCCTGCGTGGGTATCCGTGGCGTGCGCGTGCAAGCCGTGACCCAAGAGCTGCAAGGCGAGCGCGTCGATATCATCGAGTGGAGCCCCAACGCTGCCGAGTTCTTGGTGAAAGCCATGAAGCCCGCCGTGGTCTCCAAGGTGGTGCTGGATGAAGACGACAACCGTATTGAAGTAGTGGTGCCGGAAGACAACCTGAGCCTCGCCATCGGCCGTCGCGGACAAAACGTGCGTCTGGCCAGCATCCTCACCGGTTGGGACATCGACGTGATGACCGAAGCCGAAGAGGCCGACCGCCGCACCAAGGAATACAACGTGCTCAGCCAAAACCTGATGCAAAACCTCGACGTGGACGATGTGCTGGCCCGCCTGCTCATCGCCGAAGGCTTCCGCAGCATGGACGATATCCTCAAAGTGACACCGGAAGAAATCGGTGCCATCGAAGGCCTGAACATGGACGTGGCCACCGAGCTGCAAACCCGTGCCAAGGCCGCGCTGGAGGCCGCCGCCGCCCACCTTGCCAAGCTGGGCGTCACCGAAGAGCTGAAAGCCATGCCCGGCATGACCGCCGACCTGGTGCTGGCGCTGGGTGAAAAAGGCATCAAGACCAAGGACGACCTTGGCGACTTGGCCGGTGACGAACTGCTGGAAATGCTGCCTCCCGGCTTGCTGAACGAAAAGCAGGCCAACAAGCTGATCATGGCCGCCCGGGCCCACTGGTTTGCCGAAGAAGAGGAAGACGAGGAGGATGAAGCCGCCGAAGCCGCCGCGCCTGCCGAAGCCAAACCGGCCGAGCCTGCGCAAGCCTAGGTGTGCACCGCCTGCGACAGAAAGCCCCCGTGTGGGGCTTTTGTCTTGCCCTCCCTTGACATTATGCCCCCAAACAGGCACAACGCCGCTTGAATAGGCAAAGACAAGGATGCGCGCATGACCGACACCCCCAAGAAAACCCTGACCCTCGGCGGCACCCTCAGTGTGGGCGGTGGCGCGGGTGCGGGGCGTGCCGGGGGCGGTGTGGCGGTGGAAGTGCGCAAGCGCCGCTTCGATGCGCCCAGCCCGATGGCCAAGCCCACCCCTGCCAGCAGCGAAGAAATGTCCCGCCGCAGCGAAGCGCTGGAACAAGCCCAAAGCCAGCCCGCCGCGCCGCTTTCGGCCCGCGAGGAGGCCCTGCGCAAGGCCGCCCAACTGCAAGAGGAGCGCGCCCGCGAAGTTGCCGAGAAAGCCCGTGTCGCCGCCGAAGAACGCGCCCGCGCCGAAGAGGCCCGTGCCCAAGAGCGCGCCACCACCCGTGCCGGCAGCGGGGCGGGCGGCGTGCAGTCCGGCACGCTGGCCAGCGCCGCCAATACCCGCGCGGTGGATAGCCGTGACTTTACCCGCACCGCCAAGGCGCCTGCCGCCGATGACCGCCGTGGCGCCAAACCCGGCAGCGGCAAGCCCGGTGCCAAGGGCGACGGCAAAAAGCGCGGCCGCAACGCCTACATGAGCGAGCTGGAAGACCGTTTCCGCAGCGGCGGCGGCAAACGCCGTGGCCGCCGTGGCGATAGCGACGGCACACCCGCTGCGCCCGCCGAAAAACTTTACCGCGAGGTTTCCATCCCCGAGTTCATCACCGTGGGTGAACTGGCCACCCGCATGGGTGAAAAAGCCGCCGATGTGGTGAAGCAATTGATGATGATGGGCGAAATGGTCACGGTCAACCAGACTATCGACCAAGCCACCGCCGAAGTGATTGTCGGCGAAATGGGCCACACCCCCAAACTGGCGCAAACGGTCAATCTGGAAGACCAGTTGCTGGAAGGCGAAGATGCTGCCGGGCAGCTGCAACCGCGCGCCCCCATCGTCACCATCATGGGCCACGTCGACCATGGGAAAACCACCTTGTTGGACAGCATCCGCAAAGCCAATGTCGTGGCGGGCGAGGCCGGCGGCATCACCCAGCACATCGGCGCCTATCAGGTCACCGCGCCGTCGGGCCGCCCCATCACCTTCCTCGATACCCCGGGCCACGCGGCCTTTACCGCCATGCGCGCCCGTGGCGCGCAGGTCACCGACGTGGTGATTCTGGTGGTGGCCGCCGATGACGGCGTGATGCCGCAAACCATCGAGGCCATCCAGCATGCCAAGGCCGCCGAAGTGCCGGTGGTGGTGGCCATCAACAAAATGGACAAGCCGGCCGCCAATCCGCAACGGGTGAAGAACGAACTGCTTAGCCACGACCTGATTTTGGAAGAATTCGGCGGCACCGTGCCTGCCGTGCCGGTGTCGGCCCTGAAGGGCGACGGCCTTGGCGAACTGGAAGAAATGGTGCTGCTGCAAACCGACGTGCTGGACTTAAAAGCCAACCCCGCCCGCCGCGCCGACGGCAGCGTGGTGGAAGCCAAGCTCGACAAGGGCCGCGGGCCGGTCGCTACGGTCATCGTGCAGCGCGGGACGTTACGCGTGGGCGATATCATCGTTTGTGGTTCGGTGTGGGGCCGCGTGCGCGCCCTGCTGAACGACAAGGGTGAAAACGTACAAGAGGCTGGCCCCTCCATGCCGGTGGCCATTTTGGGCCTGCAAAGCGTGCCGCAGGCGGGCGACCACTTTGTGGTGGCTGCCGATGAAAAGATTGCCAAAGAGGTGGCCGCCCAGCGCGAGCAGCAAGACCGCGAGCGCGCCCAGGCTGCCCGCAAGATGACGCTGGAAAACCTGATGGAACGCATGGGCAGCGGCGACGCCCAAGACCTCAACGTGATTGTGAAAGCCGACGTGCAGGGTAGCGTGGAAGCCATTTCTCACGCGCTGGGCCAACTGAATGCCGACCAGCAACAGGTGCGCGTCAAGGTCATTTCCGGCGGGGTCGGGGTGATTACCGAAACCGACGTCAATCTGGCCAGCGCCAGTGGCGCGCTGGTGGTGGGCTTTAATGTGCGCGCCGATGCCACCGCGCGCGAAAAAGCCGAACAGGCCGGCACCGAACTGCGCTATTACAGCATCATCTATAACCTGATTGACGACATCAAGGCGGCGATGAGCGGGCTGTTGGCCCCCAGCACCGTGGAAGAAGTGACGGGCCGCGTGCAAATCCGCCAAGTGTTCAAGTTCGACAAGCTGAAGATTGCGGGCTGTATGGTCACCGAGGGCGAAGTGAAGCGCGGCAGCAAAATCCGCCTCATCCGCGACGGCACCGTGGTGCACACCGGCGAGGTGGCCACCCTGCGCCGTGGCAAGGACGACGCCAAGGAAGTCAAACACGGCTTTGAATGCGGTATGACCTTTGTGAACTACACCGACTTCAACGAGGGTGATGAGGTGGAAGTGTTTGTGGTTAAGGAAATCAAACGGACGATTGATGACCTTAAGCAGGCGGCAGCGAAGCAGGGCTAAAGCTATTTAAATAATTGTTTGCATAGAGGCGTCATTCCCGCGAAAGCGGGAATCCAGCTTGTCTGGAACAACGCTTGCGTAATCCAGCTTTCTTCACATAAATCCCATGCAGATGTTTTTATAAACGGTTTTAGAGGTCTTTCTCCAATGCCCACAATTCGTCTGGCTTGTGCGGGTGTGGCCCGACAATCCGCCAGCCCAAATGCTCATAAAAGCCGATGGCGCTGCTGCCGATTGCCGTGCCCAACGTGGCCACGGTGTGCCCATGCCTGCGCAGCAGGGTGCAGGCATAAGCTTCCATCATCCGCCCTAAACCTAGGCCACGATTATTGTCGCGCAGGTAAAGGTTGTTGATATGGCCGGTCTCGACATTGATGGCGACCATGCCGATGGCTTGTCGGGCATGATCAGGGCTCTGCCATAACAAGGCGACGCTGGCGGCATCACGGCATTGATAGAAATGAAACAGGGAACTGAAATAGTCATCAAAGCTGTAACGGATTCCGTTTCGGACGATTATGTCAGGAGGAGTTGCTCCGCCATTGTCTTGATAAGTCTGTCGCTTCATTTCCAGCGCGAGGGGGTAATCAGACGTTTGCAGGGGAAGGAATTGAAATGCCACGGTCTCAACATGGGATGTGCGTGTGTCGGTTGCAAGTACCTTGCCCCCACCCATCCCATCCCCTACACTGCCGTCAAAAGAAAGCACCCCCCATGGGCCTCTCCAAAGATCTGAACTTCGCCTACTACCCCGGCTGCGCCGCCAAGCAGATTCAGAAAGAGGCCGACTGGTCGGCCCGCGCCATTGCCAAGCAGCTTGGCATCGGCCTGCATGATATGCCCAAAGCCACCTGCTGCGGCGCCGGCAACCTGCAAGAGCACGACCCCGCCGCCGCGCTGGCGCTCAATGCCCGCATTTTCTCGGAGGCCGAGGAGATGGGCATGGACATCGTCACCATCTGTAACACCTGCCTGCAAACCTTCAGCTTTGCCAACCACCGTTTGACATCCGACCCCGAGCTGCGCGACCAAATCAACCACGTGCTCAGGAAGGCGGGCGTGCGCCCCTACAACGGCACCATTGATGTGAAACACCTCACGTGGGTGCTGGTGGATGAAGTGGGCGAAACCAAACTGAAACAGCACATCAAAAACCCGCTGAACGGCCTGAAAGTGGCACCGTTTTACGGTTGCCACGCGCTGCGCCCGAATGAGGTCTTCCAGGGGCGCGGCGGCACGGTGAACGGCCCCAAATATCTGGAAACCATCATCGCCACGCTGGGCGGCGAGAGCGTGGACTATTACGGCAAAGACAAATGCTGCGGCTTCCACACCATGCTGGTGAACGAGAAGGAATTCCTCCACATGTCTGGCGGCCACAGTTTGGAGGCCAAGCAAAAAGGTGCCGACGTGATGGTGAGCCCCTGCACGCTATGCGATTTGGCGTTGGGCGCCTACCAGTCCCGCAGCGAAAAGGCCATGGGCACGCCCATCAACCTGCCGGAAATGAACGTGGCGCAACTGGTGGGTGCGGCATTCGGGCTGGATGTCAAAACCCTCGGCCTGTACCGCCTGCACCAAGACCCGACGCCGGTGTTGAAACAGCATGGTGTGGATATCCGCTAAGGTTATCCTTACATTCATCTGAACCGCCGGAATATTTACCCGCGTTTAACTTGAAGCGCCGCGCTGCCGCCATTACCATGCTGCCATTATCAACGGGAGGCTTCCAATATGTTCAAACCCACAACGCATCTGGCTTTGGCGTGTACTCTGGCTTTGGCCGCCTGCGCGCAAAACCCCGCTACCGGCGGCAGCAATTTCAACCTGATCAGCGATTCTCAAGCCCGCGCGCTGGGCGAAGCCAGCGCCAACAGCGAATTGAAACGCTACGGCCTTTACAACCCCGCAAGCGGGGCGACCAAATATGTCACAAGCCTGTGCAACAAGCTGTATGCCAGCACCGAGGTGGCCAGCGAGCCGGTGAGCTGCATCTTGTTGGACAGCGATGTTTACAACGCGTGGGCGACACCCGGATACATCAACGTGTACCGCGGCTTCCTGCCCTACGTCTCATCCGAGGCCGAACTGGCCGCCGTGCTGGGGCATGAGGCGGGCCATATTGCGGCTCGCCATATCCATCAAGGCGTCAGCAACCAAACCATCGCGGGCCTGATTGTCGGATTGGCGGGTGTGTACGCGGGCTCGCGCATGAACGACGGCACCGCCGCCGCCGTCACCCAATTGGGCGGGTTGGCCGCAGGGGCCACATTGGCCAGCTTTTCCCGTGGCGACGAACTGGAGGCCGACAAACTCGGCCAACGCTACATGCAGCGCGCGGGGTATGACCCGCGTGAGTCGGCCAACATGATCGACGCCATGCTGGCGCACGAAACCTACGCCCGTGCCTACCAAACCGCCGTGACCGGCAAGCCGTCGTCCGGCGGTGGCTTGGCGCGCTTGTTCTCCAGCCACCCGCCAAGCCCCGAGCGCTACCAGCAGGCGGTGGGCAGCTACGGCGCGCCCAACGGCAGCGTCACCTTGCCACAGGGCGTGCAGCCCGCCACCACGGCCTCCGATCCGCAGGGCCGTGTACGCTATCTTACCGCCATCGATGGACTGGCCTACGGTCCCAAAGCCGCATGGGGCGTGGCCGGACGCAACCACCTCACCTTGCCCAAGGCGCGGGTGAGGGTGGCCATCCCCGATGGTTTTGCGCTGATGTACCAGGAAGGTGAGGAGAAACCGCAAGACGGCGCATGGCTGGGCCGCAACCCGTCGACCGGGATGAAAATGGAAGTGCGCAGCACCGCTTACACCCCCGGCCAAAACGTCGCCAACCTTGCCACCCAGCTGATTGAAGGCGCCAACGCCGCCACCGTGCAACGCGTGCAGCTTGCCAGCGGGGGAGAAGCCTACACCGGCACCGCCACGGTCTTTACCTCGCCCGTGGTGGGTCGTTGGCTGGCCATCGGCGTTCCCGAGGCCAAGCGCTTGGTGGTGGTGGGCTTCGGCTTCCCCGACAAAGCCGCCCAAGTCCGCTTGGAACCGGCGCTGATGCAAACCCTCACCCAAACCCGCGTGCTGACCGCCGCCCAAGCCAACGCCGTGCGTCCGCTGGAAATCGACGTGAAAACCTACCGTGGCGAAAGCCTCGCCAGCTTGGCCGAAGCCCTCCCCTCCGGCGTGTTGCGGCAAGAGTGGTTCCGCGCCCTCAACGGCCTCACCGGCACCGAAACGCTGGCCAAGGGGCAGCTGTATAAAACGGTGATCGATCCGAACCGTTAACGGCCAGCCAACTTCGGCGCCGGGTTTTGGGCCCACTGGCGGTAGAAGTCGATAGCTTCGCGGGCAATCTCATCGGCACGCGCCAACCGTGCGCGTAGCGCGGCGTCCGGCGCCATGCAGGCGTCCACATCCAGCCGCTTGCGCCAGTCTCCTTGTGCATTGTCGGTTACGCGTGCAAACTCCTTCTCCGAATGTGTCACGGCGGTGCGCCACAGCGTCTCGTCAGTGGGGCTGGTTTCACCCAGCGCCAACAATTGCCGACGTGCAACATCAAGGTTCTTGAACGCCAAAGCTGTCATGACAAAGGCTTGTGTCTGGTCATAATATCCCATCTGGCCATCACGGATCAGTTCTAACACTTCACGACGCGGTGTTTCTTTCAGTCCGACAACTTCTTCATCTGGGTCTTGGCGTTTGGCCTCAAAATGCCCGTCAAACGAGGTTTTCATCGCATCAATCTCGGCCTGGTTTGCAACATAAACCTCAAAGTCGGACGTAACCAGATAACGCCCGCGCGAATCACTCTCACGCCATTCGCGCACGCTCACCAGCTTGAACAGACGCGTTTCATCAAAGGAAAAAGTCCCAATTTCTTCCCCGCTTTCACGCAAGGCCATGCGGCGGGTGTCTCCCTTGTCGGCATCGGTGCCTTGGCCACCCAGAACACCTATTTTCCCTTTGTTGTAAGGGTCACCTTTTACGGCCAGCAGGTGGGCGTAGTCGTTGTCGGCGTTTAACACAATCAGGCCGCCGGCGGTTTGGCCCCAGCCGTCCATGCCACCTTTGAAGGTGCTGCGGAAATCCAACCCAAGCCAAACTTTCAGCACGGCATCCACTACTTTGCCACGTTGCTCGTAAGCTTGCGGCAGTGAGCCTTCAGGAAAACGCCCGCGTTGCTCAAACATGCTGGCAGGATTGGCAAAGCCGCGTAGCTCTTCGGGCATATAAGGCTTGATTTTTTCAAAGAATCCACAGAAGTCGCCATAAGGCTTGGCCGGATTGTCAAACGCCACACCAAAACGCTTCATGTTGGCAGAAAACGCGACCACGCGCGGGTCATTGGCGGGCGTGGCAGGCAGCACTTTCATGTCGCCTTTCAATTGGATGCGTTCAGCACGAATGTTCGGGCGCATAGGGTGAGTCCTCCATAGGTTTGAGTGTTACTTGGCGTCATTATAGGGCCTGTATGTATACATACCAACCCCCTTGCCACCGTACCTTTCCACGCCTACCATCGCGGCCAGCAACCAACAACAGAAAGCCCCCACCATGCCTCGCGCCAAAATCGCCCTTATCGGAGCCGGAAACATCGGCGGAACCCTTGCCCATCTGGCCAGTCTCAAAAACCTTGGCGATGTGGTGCTGGTGGATGTGGCGGAAGGCGTGCCGCAAGGCAAAGCCTTGGACATGGGCCAAAGCGGCAGTGTGGAGCGCTTCTCCAACACCATTTCCGGCAGCAACGATTACAAGGCGCTGAAAGATGCCGATGTCTGCATCGTCACCGCAGGCTTGGCCCGCAAACCCGGCATGAGCCGCGATGATTTGGTGGCCACCAACGCCGCCATCATCAAGAAGGTTGGCGCAGGCATCAAAAAATACGCGCCCAAGGCTTTTGTGATTGTCGTCACCAACCCGCTGGACGTGATGGTGTATGTGATGCAGCAGGCCACCGGCTTCAAGCCCAACAAGGTGGTGGGTATGGCGGGCGTGCTGGATAGCGCGCGTTTCAGCTTCTTTTTGGCCGAAGCCCTTGGCGTGGCGGTGGAAGACGTCACCACCTTCGTGCTGGGCGGCCATGGCGATGACATGGTGCCGCTCACCCGTTACGCCAGCGTCGCCGGCATCCCGCTGCCGGACGTGGTGAAAATGGGCTGGATTAGCCAAAAGAAAGTCGATGAAATTGTCGAGCGCACCCGCAAGGGCGGTGGTGAAATCGTCGGCCTGCTGAAAACCGGCAGCGCCTACTACGCCCCTGCAAGCTCCGCCATTGCCATGGCGGAAAGCTACCTGCTCGACAAAAAACGCGTGTTGCCCTGCGCCGCCTACCTGACCGGCCAATACGGCGTGAAAAACCTCTACGTCGGCGTGCCGACCATCATCGGGGCGAACGGTGTCGAGAAGGTCGTGGAAGTCAAACTCTCCGCCGCCGAACAAAAGATGTTCGACAAATCGGTGGCGAGTGTGAAAGGGCTTTGCAAGGGGGTTAAAGTGTAACGTGGGGATCCAGCTTGCCTGGAACAACGCTTGCGTAATCCAGAAACAGGAGAACGTGCCTTCAAAGTCAATCCTGCCCTGTTGAAGCAAGACGGCGGCGGCAACGCCCCGCCGCGCGTGCCGCCCGACTGGCCGCCGCGTCGTGATGACCCGCCCTTTGACGGAGCGCGGCGGTGGAGTGGGTTTTCGCCTACGCAAAAGCTTGCGCTTTCATTGTATGGATTTGCAGTATCCACCTCGCTGATATCTGTCGAAAATGGCGTCTCGCAGAGTTTGGGGAATGATATGACATCGGCTATCGGTATCTTCGGGATGGCCGCAACGGGCCTTTTGGCGGCGGTTTCATCGGCAGAATGTGCGGCTGACATTGTGGCCAACCGCAAGTGGACGTCTATCGGAAAAAACGGAAAAGCACCAAATCAGGAGAGATGACATGCACATCACCCTCATCACCGGCTCCCACCGCCCCACCGGCAACAGCGGCCGTATCGGGCGTTTTATCGAGCAGCAGATTCAGGCCGATGGCCACACCACCAATCTGATTGACCTTGCCACCACCGACCTGCCGTTTTGGGACGAAGGGATGTGGGGTGCCGACGGCCTGAAAGACAAATGGGCCGAGGTGTGGCAACCCCACGCCGAAGTGTTGCAGAAGTCCGACGGTGTCGTGGTGGTCTGCCCCGAGTACGCGGGCATGGCCTCCAGCAAGCTGAAGAACGTTTTGCTGCTGTGCAGTGCGCAAGAGCTTGGCCACAAGGCGGGCTTTTTGGTCACCGTCAGTTCCGGCGTGGGAGGGGCTTACCCTGTGGCCGAACTGAAGGCGCATGCCGTCAAGAACAACAAGCTGGTGTGGACGCCCGAGCATCTGATTGTGCGCAGCGCCGACCACATGTTCACCGATAACCCGCCCGCCGAACACGCCAAGTCGGATGCGTACCTCCGCAGCCGCCTTACCTTCGCGTTAGGGGTTTTCTATCAGTACGCCGAGGCCTTGACCGCCATGCGTGCTAAGGACGGCAAGCTGCACGATGATGCCTTTCCGTTCGGCATGTAGGCTTGCCTGTTTTGGTGAATACCCCCTAAATCAACACCATGCCGAACGAGGTTTTCTGGCAAGTATTGATGGTCGGGCTGCTGATGAAACTTGGCGTCGCGCTGTTCGATACCCCCTTCATGTACCTGTCCAAACGGATTACGCCGTTGGATTTGAAGGCTTAGTATTCTTGGGAAATTAAGCCCTAGCGACCTTCCGGGGCATGAACAACCTGCATCTGGTAATGGCCAGCATCATCCCGGCTGAAACCAATCGTATAGCCCCCACATTTCAGGTTTGTGCGTCGACCGCCTAAGTCAACGGCTTTGTCAGACACCATACGCCCCAAGTACAAAGCAGCTTCCGGAGAAACGTTGGCGGTAGCTTTCAAAAGACTGAGACGCAAATCCATGGGGAGACTCCTTCATTCGGTTACCAGAGTGTTATGGGGCATCCCCAACAAAATGCAACCCTCATCATCACATTACCTTTGCAACAAGAGGCTACGGGCTTACAGTGCGGCCATAACAAGGAGCGCCCGCCATGAACATCCACGAATACCAAGCCAAAGAGATTTTCCGCACCTACGGCGTCGCCGTACCACCCGGCCTGCTGGCCAAAAGCGCCGAAGAGGCCGCTGCCGCCGCCAAAGAGTTGGCCACCCCTGTGGTGGTGGTCAAGGCACAGGTGCACGCAGGCGGGCGCGGCAAGGCGGGGGGGGTGAAAGTGTGCAAGGGCCCCGAGGCCGCCGCCGACGCTGCCAAGGCACTGCTCGGCACCAATCTTGTTACCTACCAAACCGATGCCAAAGGCCAGCCGGTGCATGCCGTGTATGTGGAAGGCGGCATTGATATCGCCCGCGAACTGTACCTTGCGATGATGCTCGACCGTAGCTCCGGCCGCGTCACCATCATGGCCAGCACCGAGGGCGGCATGGAAATTGAGGAGGTGGCCAAAACCCACCCCGAGCGCATCTTCCGCGAAACCATCGACCCCGCCGTGGGCCTGCAAGCCTATCAGGCGCGCAATCTGGCCTTTGCGCTGAAGCTGAAAGACGCCGAAGTCAAAAACGCCGTGGCCTTCATTACCGGCCTGGCCCGCATGTACCACGAGAAAGACTGCGCCATGGTGGAAATCAACCCGCTGGTGGTCACCAAGCAGGGGGATGTTTTGGCGCTGGACGGCAAGGTGGCGTTTGACGACAACGCGCTGTATCGCCACAAGGACGTGGAAGCGCTGGATGATACCACCCAGCACGACCCCCGCGAAACCGAAGCCCGCAAGTACGACCTCAACTACGTGGGGCTGGAAGGCACCATCGGCTGCATGGTGAACGGTGCAGGGCTGGCTATGGCCACCATGGACATCATCAAACTGAAGGGCGCAGCGCCCGCCAACTTCCTTGATGTCGGCGGCGGTGCCGATGAAGAGAAGGTGACGGCGGCGCTCAAAATCATCCTCGCCGACACGCAGGTGAAGGGCATCCTCATCAACATTTTCGGCGGCATCATGAAGTGCGACACCATCGCCAACGGTATTGTCGCGGCGGCCAAGGCCACCAACATCCAGATTCCGCTGGTGGTGCGTCTGGAAGGCACCAACGTGGAGCTGGGCAAGAAAATCCTCGCCGACTCTGGCCTCGCCATCACCCCCGCCGACAGCCTCTCGGACGCGGCGGAGAAGATTGTGGAAGCGACGAAGTGAGAAGGGATGTGGCAATGAAAGCATTGATATTGGTAATTAGCTCACTTGTAATTATTGGGTGTACGACTACGGAAACCACTCTTTTTACGATGGGGCCGAATGAGGCTGTTCGCGTGATGGAAGGAGACGGGAGTATCACGAGAGGGGCTGACGGCAAAGATGCATTTAGTTTTTATGCGCCTGCAGAATATATGAGTGATGAGAAAAACATCAACGTCTCAGTTGGGAATTGGTTGGGTAAAAACGACTACTGTAAAAAAGGCTTTTTGATTAGTAAAATCGATAGAACAATGAGCAAAAGTTACGTTTTGGTAATGGGGAAATGTAAGTAGTTAGTCCTACTAAGAAAGCCCGCCATGAACCCGATCCCCACCCCACCCCCGTCATTGCGAGGAGCACGCGCCTCCGCTGCCGCAGAAGGCTCTGCCGGTTGTCGCGCGCGGACGCGGCAATCCATGCGCGGGTGCAGAGGTGGATTGCCGCGTCGGTCGCGTTGCGCCCTCCTCGCAATGACGGGGGTATTTGCAAATTGCGGAGGCAAGGGCTAATGAAACAGGCTGCGACATACATCATGACCAACAAACCCAAAGGCACGCTTTACGTCGGCATGACCGGGCACTTTCCCGCCCGCATCCAACAACACCGTGAGGGTTCCGGGAGCGCCTTTTGCAAACGCTACGGCTTGGGCAAACTGGTTTGGTATGAATTGTTTGAGTTGGTAACAGATGCCATCCGGCAGGAAAAACAAATCAAAGCGGGCTCTCGCAAAGACAAAATTGCACTGATAGAATCCGTCAACCCGAGATGGAACGACCTCTATCTAACCCTCAACGCTTAACCTGAAAGAAAGAAAACCCATGTCCATTTTCATCACCGAAGACACCAAAGTCATCACCCAGGGCTTTACCGGCAAGCACGGGACGTTCCATAGCGAACAGGCACTGAAATACGGCAGCCGTTACGTGGGCGGCGTCACCCCTGGCAAGGGCGGAACCGAGCACCTCGGCTTGCCGGTGTTCGATACCGTGGCTGAAGCGGTGGCTGCCACCGGTGCCGAAGCCAGCGTCATTTACGTGCCGCCGCCGTTTGCCGCCGACGCCATTTTGGAGGCCGAAGCCGCCGGCATCAAAATCTGCGTGTGCATCACCGAGGGCATCCCCGTGCTGGATATGGTGAAGGTGAAGCGCAAGCTGATGGACCCCAAATGCACCATGCGGCTGATCGGCCCCAACTGCCCCGGCATCATTACCCCCGGCGAGGGCAAAGGCTGCAAAATCGGCATCATGCCCGCTTACATCCACAAAAAGGGCAAGGTGGGTGTGGTCTCCAAGTCCGGCACGCTTACCTATGAGGCGGTCAAGCAAACCACCGATGTCGGCCTTGGCCAATCCACCTGCGTGGGTATCGGTGGCGATCCTGTCCCCGGCACCAACTTCATTCAGGTGCTGGCGGCGTTCGAGGCCGACCCGCAAACCGAAGGCATCGTGCTCATCGGCGAAATCGGCGGCATGGCGGAAATCGAAGCAGCCGAGTATATCAAAAACGCCGTTACCAAGCCGGTAGTGGCCTTTATCGCCGGAGCCAGCGCACCCAAGGGCAAACGCATGGGACACGCGGGCGCCATTATTTCCGGAGGCGACGACACCGCCGCCGCCAAAATCGATGCGCTGAAAAAGGCGGGCGCCACCGTGGTGGCCAGCCCCTCCGATCTCGGCGCCGCGATGAAGCAGTTGCTGGGGTAAGTCTTTTTACATAAGTGATGGGCGTGGCGTAAGGGGGTATGACCCCCTTACGCCACGCGCAATCCGGAGCCCATTTCTGGTGCCATATAAAGCCCTAAATCCATTTCTTCTTGAAGATGTTAGCGCAACATGTCCAGCGTCCGTGTCGCCATCTCCCGTGCGGTCACCAGCGCGGTCATGTTGGCTTCGTAGCTGCGCTGGGCTTCGCGCATGTTGATGTTCTCGGCCGTGCTGTCCACGTTGGGATACATCACGTAACCTTGCGCGTTGGCCAGCTTGTTGCCGGGTTGGTAAACGGGCTTCAAGGGCGATGTCATGTCTTTGCTAACGCCGCTCACCTGCACCTCGGTGGCGCCGGTGGCACGGTTGAGCACGCTTTGGAAGAATATCTGCTTGGCGCGGTAGGGCCCGCCCGCATCCTCGGCGCTTTCCACGCTGTCGGCGTTGGCGATGTTTTCGCTGGCCACGCGCATGCGCATGCTTTGCGCCGCCATACCGCCTGCCGAGATGTTCATGTTGGTGAGCAAATCCATGGTACTTTCTCCCTGACGCTATGTTTATTGTTGCCGTCCGATGGCCAGGCGCTGCATGGAAGCCTGTTTGGCGTAAAGCTGGGTCATGTAGCGGTAGTCAATTTGGGTCTGGTTCATTTTCACCAGTTCGTTGTCCAGCCGCACGGCATTGCCGTTGTGCTGGATGTAGCTGGCACTTTCCATCAAACGGTTGCTTGCGCCACTGGCGCCACCCGCCATGTGCTTGGGGTTGGTCAGACGCACGCCCATGTCGCTTTGGGCGCGTTCCAAGTAGGGAGCAAAAGCCAGCTCGCGGGGCTTGTATTCCGGCGTGTCGGCGTTGGCGATGTTGCCGGCAATCACCCCCTGCCGGTCGGTCAGGTAGTTCATGCGGGCGCTCAGCGCCGCGTGGATGGAAGGCTGGGCCGTGGTCGGCATGGCGGTTCCTCTTTCTTGTTCTCTCCGTGTTCCCATATGCAGGCAGCGTGCCAACTTTGAGAGGTTGGGCATCTTGGCACGCTCCCTGCATTTGCTTACCCGAACAAGGAAGACGCGTATGAACAAACTGCTTACCACCCTGCTTGCCTGCCTGCTGGCGCTGCCGGTTTTGGCCGCCCCGACGGTAAAGATCAAAGACCTCGCCGAGGTGGAAGGCGTGCGCGACAACGTGCTGGTCGGCTACGGGCTGGTGGTCGGCTTGGCCGGCACCGGCGATAGCCCCAACGGCATCCCGTTCACCCGCCAAAGCCTCGCCAACATGCTGCAACGGTTAGGGGTCAATGCCAAAGACGTACTGTCCAACATCAAGACCAAAAACGTCGCGGCGGTGATGGTCACCGCCAAACTACCCAGTCTGGCGCGGCAAGGCAGTAGCGTGGACGTGACGGTCAGCAGCCTTGGTGACGCCAAAAGCTTGGAAGGCGGCCTGTTGCTGGCCACGCCGCTGACCGGCGCCGACGGCCAAACCTACGCGGTGGCACAGGGTGCGATGGTCATCGGCGGTTATCAGGCCACCGGCAAGGATGGAACCAGTATTTCCAAAAACCATACCACTGTGGCGCGCATCGCCAAGGGGGCTACGGTGGAGCGTGAAACCGGCTTCGAGCTTGCCAGTCTGGGGGATAGCCTGAAGTTCATGCTGCGTGAGCCCGATTTCACCACCGCCGTGCGCATGCGCGATGCCATCAATGCCGCCTTCAAGGAAAAACTTGCCATCGCCCGCGACAACAGCACCGTGGACGTAACCGTGCCGACCCGCTATCAGCAACAGCTGGCGGCGATTATCGACAAGATTGAAAACCTGCGGGTGGAGCCAACCACCGACGCCCGCGTGGTGATCGATGAAAAGACCGGCACCATCGTGATGGGCGAAAACGTGACACTGGCGCCGGTGGCCATCTCGCACGCCAACCTCACCATCAAGGTGGTGGAAGAGCAGTTGGTCAGCCAACCGTTCAGCTTCAACGTGGCGGGTGAGACGGTGAAAATCGACCGCACCACCGAAATCAGCGTGGATGACGATCCCGACCACGGCAAGTTCAAGATGCTGAAGGGCTCGGCCAGCCTGGCCGATCTGGTCAGCGGCCTGAATGCACTGGGAGTGAAACCGCGCGACGTCATCTCCATCTTGCAGAACATCAAGGCGGCCGGCGCGTTGAATGCCGAGCTGGTGGTGCTGTAATGGCCGCCATATCCGCCCCCGTCATCAACCCCGCGCTGGCCGCCGCCGTGCCGCAGGCCACCAAGGACAAGCTGCAAGGCAAGGCCCGCGAGTTCGAGGCGTATTTCATTCAGCAGTTCATCAGCCTCACCCGTCCCGATATGTCGGATAACGAGGTGTTCGGCGGCGGTTTTTCCGAGCAGGTGTACGGCACCATGATGGACGAGCAGATGGCCACCGGCATCGCCAACCGTGGCGGCTTTGGCATCGCCAACCGCGTCTATGCCGAGATGCTGCAGGCGCAGGCGGCCACGCTGCCTCCTGCTGCCGCCGTGGCACAAAATTATACCCCGCAACCCCAACAAGGAGCCCGCCCATGAGCCATACCCCCCAACCCGGCATCATTATCCAAATGATGGAAGCGCGCCAAGCCTGCCGCGACTTGATGGGCCTGATGGTCGAAGAAAACAACGGCCTTACCCGCAACAGCACCCACGAGGTGGAAACCCGCCTGCAACTGAAAAAGCGCCTGGCCCTGCGGTTGGAAAAACTGCTGGCCGATATCAAGAGCCAACGGGCCGACTTCCGTGGCAACCGGGAGGTGGAAAACCTTGCCGTGCGGCTGGCTGAAGAGATTGCGGTGTTTCAGGATATCGCCGCCAAAAACGAGCTGATGCTGCGCGCCGCCCACCGTTTGCGTGCCGACGTGGTGGCGGTGATCCGCGATACCATCGAGGCCAGCCAACCCCGCGTGCAAACCTACAACGCCCACGGCGCCAGCACGGTGGGAACCGCCGGCACCACGGTGGTGGCGACAACGGTGTGAAAGGAAACTCTTGGCATGAAGAAGGGGGCACTGCCCCCTTTCTTCGTGCTTTCCCACAAAGACAAAAACAAAGGGAGTCAAGCCCCCTTTGCGCACAACCATACCGCCATCAAATCTTATGCTGGGTCGTATAATCCTTGTTGGAGAGAATATACTGTACGCCGGTGCGCTTGGAGCTGTCGATGAGGATCGGCGCCTTCAGGTTGGCGGTCAGGTAGTAGCTGTCGCCGTTGTCGTACAGGGTGAGGATGCTCAACAGCTGGGTGTCATCCTTGGGGAAGTTGGTTTCGATCATCGCCTCGCTGCTGTCGGCTTCGGCAATCTTCAGGCCCAGAATGTTCGGGTCGGCCACCAAAAAGGCCACTTCCGGCGCATTGACGCATTGCATCAGCAAAATCGGGCTTTCATCCACGTTGGGCAGGCGGGTCAGGCCAAACTGCGTGCACTCACGGAAGCCGAACAGCCCTTGCGGGAAGTCGATCAGGCGATCCTTGCGCAACGAAACCTCGCCGAAGCGGGTTTGGAAGGTCAGCTCTTCGCCCGCATCGCTGGTCATCACTTGGGGGTTATTCATCGTCGTCGCTCCCGTGGTTATGGTGGTTGTTGTGCTCATCGCGCCCGTCTCCGTTGGTTGTTGTTAAGGTGGAAGAGGTTGGCAAACGCCGCAAAACATCGCCCAAGGGGGCGCCGCTGCCAAGGGCGGCGGCTTTGTTCTCGGCCTGGATTTTGGTAAACAGCTCTTCGCGGTAGACGGTGTTTCCTTGCGGAAACTCGAAGCCCAGCTTCACCCGTCCGCCACGGATATCCACCACCTTCACGGTGATATCGCCATTGATGACAATGGCTTCGCCGGGGCGTCGGGTTATCAGCAGCATAAACGGGTCTCTTGGCTTCGGTAGGGTTGATGATAAGGGTCTGGCTCATGTTATACGCTTACCTCAAATAATCAAGCAGGCTGAGTTGGTTGACGCGGGTGATAATCAACATGCTTGCCTCCATGGTGGCCTGTTGCTGGCTGAAGCGGGTCAACGCTTCGGCCACGTCGACCTTTTCCAGTCCGTCAAGCTGTTCGCCCAGAAATTGCTTTTGCGCATCGTGGCGGGTGTTGATCTGCTCCAGCGTGTTGATCTGCCCGCCGATGCGTCCTTGCACCACCGCAAGGTTCTGGCGGGCGCTGTCGAGCGCCGCCACCGCGCTGTCGATATCGGACAGCGAGTTGTTCTGCATGCCGTACCACAAGGCTTCCAATCCGGCTTTCAGCTCCATGAAGGCTTGCTCGTTGCCCGCCACCCCGTACTGCAGGCTGCTGCCCGGGCCGGTAGAGACGGTGGGGGGCGTCGCATCACCGTTGTACCACGTGCTGGCCAGCGGCAGGCCGGGGAAGGCGGTGGCGGTGGGCGCGCCGCTCACCGGCTCGTCATCGCCATCTTGGCCGGAGAAGATGTAACTGCCTTCAAACTTGGTCTTGAACAGGTTGTAAAAGGTATCGGCAATGGCCTGCACCTTGGGGGCGAGGCTTTGGCGGGTGCTGGCGCTGTTTTCGTTGCGGCCCAAGGTGGCCACGCTGGCGGCTTCCGAAAGCAGGTCGACCATGCCCGCCAAGGCGTTCTCGGCCGAGTTGAGGCGGTTGGTGGCGGTGGTGATGTTGCTTTGGTACACGTCGGTGCGGGCCAGCACGTCGCGCAACGACACAATCTGGTTGCTGCTCTCTGCGGTATCGGCCAAGCGGCGGCCGGTGTTGCCGGAGGTGACCTGATAGCTGGTCAGGGCCAAGCCCTCGTTGGCGGTTTGCAGGTTCCGCAGGTTGGTTTGGTTTTGGAAATAGGTGGCGATACGTGTAACCATGGTGCTTACCTCACAATGCCTAACAGGGTGTCGAACAGGTCGTTGACGACGGTGACGATGCGTGCGCTGGCCTGAAAGCTGTTTTGGTACACTAGCATGGTGGCCAGTTCTTCATTCACGTTGACGCCGGACAGGCTGCTTTGCAGCTCGGCAATCTGGGTATCGATGGTTTCGGCGAAGGCTTCGCGGCTGTTGGCGTCTTTGATGGTCACCGCCAGTGTGGAGACGATGCGCCCCACATAGCCCGCGCTGTTGACGTTCTGCGCGCTCAAATCACCGGCGGCACCGAAGCTGAGAACCGTATCGGCCAACTGGCTGAGCGCCAGCATGTTGGCGTTGCTGCGCGAGGAAAGTCCGCCGTCTTCGGCGCGCATCCGACCCACGGCCACCAAATCGGGGTTGGTGGCGATGTCGCTGCGCACGGCGATGTCGTTGCTGTCGGCGCCGGTGAAGAAGTTGTTCATCCCCAACAGCCCCAGTGCGTTGCCGCTGACGTTGGACAGCACCACGTACTGTCCGGCCGTTTGGGTTTGCAGGCGTATGATCGGGTCGCCGTTGCTGTCGGTGGTGGCGGTGGCGGTAATACCCAGCGTGCCGCCCAGCGTGGTGTTGCCCACGTCGGCGTTGCCGTTGATGAGGGTGGCCAAATCGTCCAGCGAGAACGGCCCCACGCCGGGGATGGCAATGGCGCCGCCGTTGCCCAGCGTGGTGGCGATGACATCACCCTGGCTGTTGACCACGCTGGCATGGAAGGTGGCGCCCGCAAGGCTGGCGGAAAGCTCGGTGAACAGGTCGGTGGCGGTGGTGGTGACGCCGCTGGTGCTGCCGCTTTGCAGCGTGGCCACTGGCGGGATGGCGCTGCCTTGGCTGTGCAGGCTGTTGAAGGCGGTCATGAAGGTGGAGGTAAACTCGTTCAGCTCGGCCAACAGGTTGGGGATGGTCGTGTCGCGCACGTCGATCAGGGCCTTGATGCGGCCGGTGCTCATGCTGTTGGTGTAAAGCGGCGTGGTGTTGGGGTCGAGACTGCCGTCTACCTTCACGTTTTGCACGACAATGTCGCCAAAAGGCCCGCTGCCGCCCACCCGCTTCAGCTGCACGTAGGTGCCTTCGTCCACCAGCTTGCGGCCGTTTTCGGTGAGGATGCGCAGGCTGCCGTTCTGCGAGGTGGAGACCTGCAAGCCGAAACGCTTGGCCAGCTCGTCCACCTGGATGGCGCGGGCGTCCTTCAAATCGTTGGTATTGGCACCGTTGGCGGTATTGGCGTCTTGCGTGGCAATCTCCACGTTCAGGTCGTAAACCCGCTTCAGGATGGTATTGATGCTGGTCAGCTCGGCGGTAATTTGGTCGTCGATGCGCTGCTGCACGTCATCCATGTCTTGGCTGATGCCGCGGATGGTGTCGCTCAGCAGCACCGCGCTTTGCACCGCGTTGCGGCGCAGGGCGCCGTCGGCGGGGCTGTTGGCCAGCTGGCTGGTGGCGGCGAAAAAGCCGTTGACCAGGTCTTCAAGGTTGCCGTCGGCGCTGGCGTTGCTGAAACTCCCCTCGATGTTATCAAGGAAGCTGCGGGTGGTGGTGGCGTAATCGAGGTCGGAGGCCGAGGTAAGCCCGCGCGCGGTGATGAAATTGTCGGTAATGCGCTGGATGGTGCCCAACTGTACCCCCGCGCCGAAGCCGTTGTAGGCCACCGCACTGTTTTGCGCCACTTGGCGCGTAAAGCCCTGCGTGTTGGCGTTTACGATGTTGTGGCTGATGGTGCCGATGCCGACCTGACTGTTCTGCAACCCGCCGGTGGCAATGCGAAGGGCGTTGGAAAGCGTGCTCATGGCCGGTGGTATGCATAAGACGTGCCAAGTAAGGCGGGAGAGTCTGTTAGCCCCTTCCACCCAAACCCGCCCGAAGCCCCCTGAGGAGGGGGGTGCAAGGGGGAGGAGGTTTCCTCCTCCCCCTTGCCATCAAGAGTGAGGTTGGCCCGCAGGGCCAAGTTGCCGAGCCCGTAGGGCTTTAGGCAACGGGGAAAGCGCCTGCCCAACCCCCACCGCCTGCCTCAAGAGGCACCCAACCAACCGACCCCTTTGACAAAAGGCGCTAAACTGTATACTTTGCGCCTTGCATTCAACCAAGGAGTCCCCTGCCATGCCCCACGAAACCCTCCGCCAAATGGCCGCCCGTGTTGACAACACTGAAGGTGATGCTGTCCGTCGTCGTCTTGGCTGCGAAGCTGCTGCCCGACTTGCCGTTGTTGCTGGTGGCAACCGCCGGCCGGTGGACGTGGCTACGGCTATAGCCGACACGCAATACCCCCAAGTTCAGCCGTTTGTCGATTGGGTGCAGGCGCAGGGGCGGAGACATATAGCTCTCAACAAGAGATGGGCGATGTACCTTGTACGGGAATACTCAGAAATTAGCGGTTCATTGACAGGGATTTTGTCATACCATGATGACCAGCTTGTCACCAAACTGGCGTCTGGCCAGAGTAACTTGAACTTAAATCGTGTGAGAGACGCACACGAAATGGTGAGGCTGGTTGAAGATAGCCTCATGGCGGTAAGTCATTTCAAACAATATCCGGGGGACGAACTCGACACCCGCTTGGCCGACCGTATCGCAGGCATTCGGGAACGCTTTGTTAACAGGACTGAAAGTTATAGTGCTTTGACAGCATTGCTTGTTCAAGATATCAAACGGCGCATGGAGCCGAACCGTGGCGTGCTTAACAAGAACGATGCATTAGCCCAGCAGTTATGGGGAACGCGCGGTTAACGTCAGGCAACGCATAAATCGCCCAATCCGCTACCAAGGGCCTTGTTGGCCCTTGTTTGTTTTGCTAGGTTGCGGCCATAGCACCTTGCCAAGAAAGAACAATGCCATGGCCAAACCGTCTTCCAAGCCAACCGCCAGTGCCTCCGACGTGGACGCCGACCGCCGCAAGTTTCTGGTGGGTACCACGGCTGCGGTAGGCGCGGTAGGTGCCGCCTGTTGCGCGGTGCCGTTTGTCGGCAGCATGGCGCCCAGCCGCGATGTCGCGGCGCAGGCCACGGTAGACATCAATCTAAGTGAGATCCCCGAAGGCGAAGCCAAAACCTATTTGTGGCAGGGCAAGCCGGTGTTCGTCTGGCACCGCAATGCCGCACAGATTGCCGCCGCAAAGGCGGGCGACACCACCAGCACCATGGACCCCGAGCCCGACGCCAAGCGTGTGCAAAAGCCGGAATGGCTTGTGGTTCTGGGCATTTGCACCCACTTGGGCTGCGTGCCTATCCGCAATGACGAAGTGGGCGGCTGGCGTTGCCCCTGCCACGGCAGCCAGTTCGATGTCAGCGGCCGCGTCATTCATGGGCCTGCAGGCACCAACCTGCACATTCCGCCCTACACGTTTGTTGACGATAACACCCTCCGTATCGGCTAAGGAAAGCAACCCCCATGGCATCCCTCAAACCCAAGGCCGTCGAGCAGAACATCACCCGCAACCCGCTGAAATGGTTTGATGACCGCCTGCCGCTGGTTTCGCTCATCAACAACTCGGTGGGCCGCAACTTCCCCGCGCCGAAGAATCTCAACTACATGTGGAATTTCGGCAGTCTGGCGGGCATCGCGCTGGTTATCCAAATCCTCACCGGCCTGTTTCTGGCCATGCATTACAAGGCCGACGTGGCGCTGGCGTTTGATAGTGTCCAGCACATCATGCGCAACGTGCAGTGGGGTTGGCTGATCCGCAACCTGCACATGGTGGGGGCCAGTTTCTTCTTCATCGTGGTGTACGTGCATATGGCGCGGGGGCTGTATTACGGCAGCTACAAAAGCCCGCGTGAAGTGCTTTGGGGTATCGGTGTCATCATCTTCCTCATCATGATGGCCACCGCCTTCATGGGCTACGTGCTGCCGTGGGGGCAAATGAGCTATTGGGGCGCCACCGTCATCACCAACCTGCTGTCGGTCATCCCGTTTGTGGGCGACGAGGTGGTGGTGTGGATATGGGGCGGTTACAGCGTGGGCGACCCAACCCTGACCCGCTTTTACGCGCTACACTTTTTGCTGCCGTTCGTGATTGTCGGCATTGTCATTCTGCACATCTGGGCGCTGCACGAGCACAAGAGCAACAACCCCACGGGGCTGGATTTGCAAGATGAAAAAGACTTCATCCCCTTCCATCCGTATTACACGGTCAAGGACATCTTCGGCCTCGGCGTGTACCTCATCGCCTTTGCCCTCATGGTGTTTTACGCGCCGGATTATCTGGGCCACACCGACAACTATATCCCCGCCAATCCGCTGGTGACGCCTGCGCACATCGTGCCGGAATGGTATTTCTTGCCGTTCTACGCCATTTTGCGCGCCATCCCCATCAAGGAGCTTGGCGTGGTGGCGATGTTCGGCAGCATCCTCATCCTGTTCGTGCTGCCATGGCTGGATAGTAGCCGCGTGCGCAGCGCCCGTTACCGCCCGCTATACCGTTCCTTGTACTGGGTGTTTTTGCTGAACTTTCTTGTTCTCGGCTGGGTGGGCAGCAAACCGCCGGAAGGCATTTACGTGCTCATCGCCCGCTTTGCCACCGCGTACTACTTCCTGTTCTTCGCCCTGCTGCCGGTGGTCGCACGGGTGGAAAAGACCAGAAAACTTCCCAAAACCATTGATGAGGCTTAACCCCATGCGCATGTTTGTTCTCCTCCTTGGCCTGTTGTTCCCGCTGGCCGTGGCGGCCGGTGAAGGCCCCGCCATCGCCAAACAGGACTGGGGCTTTGACGGCCTGCACGGGCAATATGACAAAGCCACCGTTTATCGCGGCTATCAGGTATTTACGCAGGTGTGCATGGCTTGCCACAGCGCCAAGTATGTCAGCCATGCCGACCTCGACCGCGCAGGCTTTACGCCGGAAGAAATCGCCGCCTTGGCCAAAAGCATGAACCTTACCACCACCGACAAGCTGGTAAGCGGCCTCGCCCCCGCCGATGCGCAAGAGGTGTACGGCAAAGTGCCGCCCGACCTCTCGGTCATCACCAAGGCCCGCGCCGGTTTGGCCGACTACACCTACGCCGTGCTGACCGGTTACAGCGACGATGTGGAAGCCCTCGCCCACGCCTTCCCCAACAGCGAGGTGCCTGCCGGTGCCTACTTCAACACCGCCTTTGCAGGGTACGCCATCGCCATGCCCAATCCGCTGCCCAACGCCGACATGGTCACCTACACCGACGGAACCCCTGCCACCGTGCCGCAAATGGCCCATGACGTCACCGTCTTCCTGCAATGGGCCGCCGAGCCGGAGCTGATTGAGCGCAAGCATTTGGGCGTGTATGTGCTGCTGTTCCTTGCCATCTTCACCTTGCTGGCTTACCTGACCAAGAAGGCGATTTGGAGGGATGTGCATTGATGCAGGTTGTGGATGACCGCCCCATCAACTTCATTGAGCATATCTGGTGTTACCTGTCGCCGTTTTCGGCCCACCAGATTGATATCTGGGGCGAGTCTTTTCCCACGGTCGAGCATGCCTATCACTGGAAGCGTTATCTTCCTGGTCAGGCACGCACCAAGATCATGCAAACCAAAAGCCCGCTTGAATGCTTGCACGTTTCGCATCAGCTGAAAAAAGACCCGGCCTTGCTTGACCCTGCTTTTGACAAAGACGCCGTGATGGAGGAGCTGTTTCGCGCCAAGTTGGACCAGCACCCCCACATTGCCGACGTTCTCAAATTGACGGGCGAGCGCGTATTGCTGAAAGAAATTTCCACCGACCCGTATTGGGGCACCGGCGCAGACGGCAAAGGGCTGAACAAAATGGGCGATTTGTGGATGAAATTGCGGAAAGAACTTACGGTTGCCTCATGAACCCCCGCATCTACCTTGAAACCGAGCATTTTACCTTGCGGTTGCCGCATCCGGAGGATATTCGGGCGATGCAACTAGCGATTTCCATGAGCCTGCCGGAACTGGCGCGCTGGATGCCCCGCGCGCTGAAAGGCCAAACCCAGAAGCAAACACGGGATTACATCTACACGCAAATGGCGTTGTTCGTGCAGGATGAGAATTACCTCTTCGGCATGTTCGGCAAGGAAAGCGGGGCCTTTTTGGGCAGTGTGGAGCTGGGCGTGCGGATTCCAAAAATTCCCAGTTACGAAGTCGGGTTTTGGGTGCGCAGCGATGTGACCGGCAAAGGCTATGCCCGCGAGGCGGTGGCCGCCGTCACCGACTATGCGTTTGACAAACTGAAGGCCAAGCGGGTGTTTTTGCGTTGCGAGGCCGACAACATCGGCAGCCAAAAAGTGGCCGAAGCCTGTGGCTTTACCAAAGAAGCCCACCTGCGCAACGATGCCTTGGCGGTCGACAACCGCACCCCAGTCGATACGCTGGTGTACGGCATGGTACCGGAGATGCACGGTGCGTAAACGGATTGAGCCCGGCTGGCGGATGACGGTGGCGCAACTGGTCTTGCGTCTCATGTTCGGTCGCACATGGCATTACATTTCCCCATGGAAAAAGGCGGGTGCGGCATCCATTCTGTTGGCGCTACATCGCGGAAAGGTGCTTTTAGGGCAACGGAAGGGCAACATAGAGTTCACCGGGTGTTGGAGCGGGTTAGGGGGTTTTGTCGAACTGGCCCAACGGGAGGGCTTTTCCGATGGGTTATGCCGCGAACTGCACGAGGAAACCGGACGCGAAATTCCGCCAGAAGCCTTCCCGCCCCACCCGACGCGAGTATACCTCAAGTACGGGCAAGAAAAACTGGAAGAAGCCGACTGTGCGGTGATTGTAGCGCACTACGTGGTGCAGGTTGGGGAAGACTTTGCCGAGACCTTGGCCCCGCAAGAGGAGACGGGGGGCTTTCGCTGGTTTGACGAAGCGGAATGCATGGCGATGATTGCCGATGGGCGCATCCCGCCGGATTTTTACGACTTGCACGACTCGCTGCGCGAAACCTTTGCCGCCTTGCGGAAGGGGAAAGAGTTTCCTTTGTTGAAAGTAGCCTAGCGCGCCAGGGCTGCTAAAACCCTGTCGGCAGACGGCGTACCACCGTTTTCCACCGCAATTGTCATGCCGGGAAACTCTTCTTCCACCCGCGCCTTCAGCACATGACCGTCGCTGCTATCCGTTTGCATGGTTGGGCGGGCAGTAAAGCGCGTACCGTTGATGGTGGCGGTGAGGGGCTGCCCCAGTGCGTTGGCCACTTCGGTGAGGCGTGGCATCACCTCACGGGGCGAGGGCGTACTTGTCATTGCAGTATCACTCTTCACACGTGCATGGATATTCATGGCAAGGCCCTCCTCAAACTTGGTGATGGTGGAACGACACAGGGAACATCCCCGCCTCTGCTACCTCATATAGGCCCCCTTGGCCGCGCCATCAACCCCGGCGGGGTCAAAAAGTCTGCCCGATGACGATTTTGCTGACGCCGTAACGCTTCTCGGCCACGTTGTGCAGCAGGGTTACATCCAGTTCTTCGGCGGTGCCGACTTCCAGCGCCCACCACGCGCCCTTGGCGGCCAGCGTGCCCGCCCGCGCCAGCAACCCTTGCACAAGGCCGCTGCCATAGGGCGGGTCGGCCAGCACCACGTCCAGCGGGGCAGGGGGCCGCCACGTGACGGCATCGGTCGCTATCACCTGTACCCGTGCATCACCGTCCAGCCCCAGTGCCGTTACGTTGCGGCGCACCGCCCTCACATCCTTGTCAACCAACCACACCTGTGCGGCCCCGCGAGACAGCGCCTCCAGGCCCCAAGCTCCGCTGCCGCAGCAAATGTCGGCCACCGCCAACCCGTGCCAATCCAAGCGGCTGCCCAATGTATTGAACACCGCCTGGCGCACCCGCTCCCGCGTAGGGCGCACCGCCGCGTCATCGGGCAGCAGCAGCTTCTTGCCTTTCAGGCTGCCGGTGATGACGCGGGTTTCAGGCTTGTGCATGATGCCCCTGCCTGCATAAGTGGAAACGGGGGTGCAGGGAGCGGAAGACCCCTGCCGCCGCAGGCGTCATCCCCGCCCCGTGTTTATGCCACACCACCCAAAGACGGACAGCGGGGATCCATTGCGGTGTCAAGCTGGATTCCCGCTTTCGCGGGAATGACGCGGGTGGGTAAGAAGTTATAAAATCAGCCATATCGTCATGAAATGCCTCAAACGTCTTTGGTCTGCACAGTGGCTGCCTCAAACAACCCCATCAATTGCTTCACCTCAAACGGCTTGAGTTCACTCACCATGCCCGGTTGCAGGTTGCCGAGGCTGAACGGGCCGTAATCGGTGCGCAGCAAACGGCTGACCATGATGCCAAATGCCCCGAACAGCTTACGGATTTCACGGTTTTTGCCTTCGGAGAGAGTCACGTTGTACCAGACATTGCGGCCTTTGCCGCCGGTGTGGGTTATCTTGGCGCCAGCGTATTTGACACCATCCACCGTCATGCCGCGCCGGATTTTGGCCAGTTGCCACTCTTCCAGCGCGCCGTACACCCGCACCTTGTAGTGACGCTCGTAGCCCGCGCCGCTGGGGCGCATCAGCCATTGGGCGAGGTCGCCGTTGGTGGTCAGTAGCAGCAGCCCTTCGCTGTTGATGTCCAGCCGCCCTACCGGCACCACGCGGGGCATGCCGTCGGGCAGCGCCTTGTTGAGGGTTTTGCGGCCCTTTTCATCCTTGCTGGAAACAATCACCCCGGTAGGCTTATAGTACACGAACACCCGCGTGCGCTTGGGCTTTTCTGCCAACATGCCGTCCACCGTCACCAGATCGTTGTCACCTACCAGATGCGCGGGGGTGGTGAGCACCTCGTTGTTGACCGCCACGCGGCCTTCTTCGATCATGCGTTCGGCCTCGCGGCGGCTGGCGACACCACAGGCGGAGAGATATTTGGCAATACGTTCTTGCATGCCGCTTATATAGGCATATACGCGGCAAAAGTCACGCGCTCTTTGCGGCGGCAATTAACCCCTCAAACAACGCGCGGTCAGGGCTGCCTTCGTGCATGAAGAACTCCGGGTGCCATTGTACGCCCAAGGCAAAGGGGTGGTTAACCAGTTCAATCGCTTCAATCACCCCGTCCGGCGCGGTGGCCACCACGCGGGCGGCGGGGCCCACGTGCGCCACCGCTTCGTTATGGTGGCTGTTTACCTGCATCTCGCGCTGGCCGGTCAGTTTGTGTAACAGGCTGCCTTCCGTCACCGTCACGCTGTGGGCGTAGTTTGTGGGCTCGGTGCCGCGATGCTCGGTGCAACCGGGGTGTTCGTCTTTCACCCGCAAATACAGCTTGCCGCCGCTGGCCACGCCCAGCGTTTGCATGCCCGCGCAAATACCCAACAGCGGGGTTTTGCGCGCCATCATCTTGCCAATGAACGCAATGTCGACATCCGGCCGCGGGTGGTGCGGATGCTCGTTGGGCTTGACGTACCATGCCGCAGGCGTGGGGTAATCGCCGCCGGGGACAATCATGCCGCCGACCATATCAAGGTAGGCATCCTGGCTTTCCAACTGGTAGGGGATGGCGATGGGCAGACCGCCCGCCGCATATACCGCGTGGAAATAACTGTCGCGCAGCGCATAATGCGGACGCTTGGAAAAACTTCCATGTTCTTGCCAATCCAAGGTAATGCCGATGACGGGGCGCATACCTTATGGCTACGCCAACCTTGGCGTTGGCGCAAGGCCGTGCTAATGCCTTGGGCAATGAGTGATCTCCATACCCGCATGATGCAGCTGGCGCTGTCCGAAGCGCGCAATGCGGCGACGGTGGGCGAAGTACCCATCGGCGCAGTGGTTTATACCGCCGACGGCACGGTGTTGGCCAAAGCCCACAATCAACCGCAAGCCATGGCCGATGCCACCGCCCATGCCGAGCTGTTGGCCGCCCGTGGGGCGTTGGCGATGCGTATGCCCGCCACGCCGTACCTCGATGATTGCTATATTGCCGTGACGTTGGAGCCTTGTGCGATGTGCGCCCAAGCCCTCAGCTGGTTGCGGGTGAAAGCGATTTATTTCGGGGCGTATGACGTCAAATCCGGCGGGGTGGAAAACGGCGCACAGGTGCTGAAACACGCCCACCACAAGCCCGAGGTTATCGGCGGCCTGTGCGAAGTAGAATGCGCGGAATTGATGAAAGACTTCTTCGCCAAGCGGCGCTGATACTCGCTTACCAAGCCTTGATGTCCGGCGTTTCAATCGGCGGCAAACGCTCCAACTGCGGACCACTCGCGCAACCGGCCAGCACACAAGCAATAAGGGCAAACCACAGGCGTGTCATGCCTGCTGTTTACCCGTGGCCATGGGGTCTGTCCAGCGGGGGGAGGGAAAATATCCGCGCAGGTGGCACCGTTGCAGCAAGGTAGAAGGGGATGCCGGCTGGCATGTCGGTCAGCGGCCCCGCCATTACCAGTCCGTTCACTTCATGCACCCAGTGCCGCACGCCATCTACGTTGGCGATAACCGGACGGCGGCCATAGCGGGCCAATAAACTTTCCAGCGTACCGTTGAAATTGAGCGTCTCCCCCAAATGGGCGGAAGCCATGCTTTCCAGCAGTGGGGGGAGATGACGCATGGAAAGCTGGTGCGAAAGACGCACCAGCTCCAAAGCCGTGGCCGACACATGCCGTTTCAGGTCACGGACATGCGTCTGCAACATGGCTGCTAGTTCTCCGAATAGCTCTTGATGCCGCGTGCACGGGACGGGTGGCGCAGCTTCTTCAGTGCCTTGGCCTCGATTTGCCGGATACGCTCACGGGTCACGTTAAATTGTTGGCCCACTTCCTCCAGCGTGTGGTCGGTGCTCATGCCGATGCCGAAGCGCATCCGCAGCACGCGTTCTTCACGGGGGGTCAGGCTGGCCAGCACTTGCGTGACGCTGTCGCGCAAGTTGCTGTTGACCGCCGCATCCAGCGGCATCACCGCGTTGGTGTCCTCGATGAAATCGCCGAGGTTGGAATCTTCCTCGTCACCCACCGGGGTTTCCAGCGAAATCGGCTCTTTGGCGATTTTCTGCACCTTGCGCACCTTATCGACCGGCATGTTGAGCTTTTTGGCCAACTCTTCCGGCGTGGGTTCGCGGCCCAGTTCGTTCATCATCTGGCGCTGGGTGCGGTTCATCTTGTTGATGGTCTCGATCATGTGCACCGGAATACGGATGGTACGGGCCTGGTCGGCGATGCTGCGGGTGATGGCCTGACGGATCCACCACGTGGCGTAGGTAGAGAACTTGTAACCACGGCGGTACTCGAACTTGTCCACCGCCTTCATCAACCCGATGTTGCCTTCCTGAATCAGGTCGAGGAACTGCAGGCCACGGTTGACGTACTTCTTGGCGATGGAGATCACCAAGCGCAGGTTGGCTTCCACCATTTCCTTCTTGGCGATGGCGGCTTCACGCTCGCCCTTGCGCACCTGTCCGTTTACTTTCTTGAACTCTTCCACACTGAGGCCGAAGGGCGCGGTCAACGCCAGCAGGCTGGCGCGCTTGGCCTCGAACTCCTTGGTGATTTTCTTCACGTTGGCGGCCTTGAAGCCCTTGTCCTTCTTGGCAATCTTGCCCAGCAGGTCGGCATCGTTCTCATGGCCCAGATACATTTCCAGGAAGGTCATGCGGTTGGCGCCTTCGGCTACCGCCATGCGCAACAGCTCGCCTTCGTCGCGGGTGAGCTGCTTGGACACGTCGTACAGGCCGTGCATCAGCTCTTCCACGCGGGCAGGCGTCAGCGGAATCTCGCGCATCAGCGGCTTCATCTTTTCAATAAGCGTGGCGTGCTTCTTGTCCAGTTTGGCATCGGCCTTGTCCAGACGCTGCGCGTCGACCTTTTGCAGCTCCTTGTAGTGCTTGGCAAGCTGGCCGAAGGTGTCGGTCAGGCGCGGCATCAGTTCGGCTTCCATGGCGGCCAGCGAAATTACCTCCGCCTCCTCCTCACTGTCTCCGCTTTCTTCGTTTTCGTCTTCGTTTTCGTCCTTGGCGTCGGTCTTTTCGGCGGGTTCGTCGGCGGTGGCGATGGCCGAGGGCTTGTCGTCGGTTTCATCCTCTTCCTTGGCGTTCAGCGCGGCTTCCTGTTCGGCCAGTTCATCCGGCGTGGGCCCCAGCGCGGCGGCCAGATCCACCACATCCCGCAAGAAGCGTTCCTTGGCCTCCACTTGGGTAAACCAGCCCAGCACCAGCCCGTAGCTCCAGCCGGTGGAAAACAACCCGTCCGAGAGTTTCAGCTTGCCAGCCTCGATGCGCTTGGCCAATTCCACTTCGCCCTCGCGGGTCAGCAGTTCCACGCTGCCCATTTCCCGCAGGTACATGCGCACGGGGTCATCGGTGCGGCCGTATTCATCGGCTACGGCATTGGCAGGCTGTGGGCCGACAGGCGCCGTCTCGCGGCGGCTGACGTTGCCAAAAAAGCTGGGGTGGCTTGCCATGGTGCCGGTTTCACCTTCTTCGGCTAAACCGCTGGGCTTGCTGCTTCCCACCACGGCGGTCATGTCGTCGTCGCCGTCCTCGTCGTCGTCGCGGGCAACCGGCTCGTTATCCGCCGGCTCGTCGTCTTGCAGCTGGTTGGCCAACATGCCGTCTTCTTCAAGGTTCTCCTCGCGGATGTCTTTGCCGGCTTGCTGTTTGGGCTGCACCATGACGTTTTTCTCCCTCGTAATTCCTTAATGTTGTGCAAGATGCGGGCCTTGCGGCACACCTCCCCCACGTTATCCACAGGCCCTACATGGGCTGGTCGCGGCCCGATGTCAAGTCGGGCTCGGCACCCGAATTGTCATCGTGACCGTATTTTTTCCAAGTAGGCATGGCTTTCAGCTGTTCCCACTTTTCCGCCGTCCAGTCACCTTCGCGCAAGGTTTCGCGCAAATGCTGGCGTTGTTGGCTGGCATGGAACCATTCGGCATAGGTTTTGTCGAACTCGGCTTGCGGGCTGGTCAGGCTTTCATCCAGCGTGGCCACGCCGGTGCTGCGCAGCAGCGCCGCCACGGTGGTGGCGTGGGGCCCGCTTTTCAGGTCTTCGCGCAGTTCTTCGGCAGAAAGCCGTTGCACCGTATAGGCGCGGAATACATGTTGCGCCAATTCGTTGGCAGGGCCGGGGGGGAAGGTCAGGCGGGCCAGATTTTCGTCAATCTGCGGCAATAGCTCCGGCCAGCGGCACACAATCGCGAGCAGGCGGGCGGCGCTGGCATGGCCTTGCACGGCGGGGCGGTAGTCGGCGGGGGCCTTTTTGTCAGACGGCCGCAGGCGCTGCTGCGGGGCGGCCTGTCCGCCATGCTGTTTGTTGGCCCGGGTGGCTTTGAACAGTTTGTCTTTCAGTGCCTGCTGGTAGCTTTTGCGCACCACCGCATTGCGGATGCGTGCCAGCAGCCCGCCCATTTCGCCCTCCACCTGTGCGCGGCCGTCGGCGGTGGAGATATCTCCCTTGCCCAGCAAAAACTCCCACAGCACCTGCTCCAGCGGCTTGGGCTCGGCCAACAGGCTTTTGAAGCCGCCGATACCATCTTTTTGCACCAGCGTGTCGGGGTCTTCGCCTTCCGGAAGGGTTACGAATTGCAGGGTTTTTCCAGGTTCCAGAATGGGCAGAACTTTTTCCGCCGCGCGCAGGGCGGCGGCCTGCCCCGCCTTGTCGCCGTCCAGACAGATAACGGGCGATGGATGATAGCGCCACAGCAGTGCAATCTGGTCTTCGGTAATGGCGGTGCCCAGCGGTGCCACGGCAGTGGGAAAGCCCGATTGGTAGAGGCTGACCACGTCCATGTAGCCCTCCACCACCACCAGTTGCTGGCCCTGCTTAAGGTGTGGTTTGGCGCGGTGCAGGTTGTACAGCAGGTAGCCTTTGTTGAAGTAGGGGTTTTCAGGGCTGTTGAGGTACTTCGGCTCGGTGCCGTCCAGAACTCTTCCGCCAAAGCCCACCGCACGGCCTTGGCCGTCGTGGATGGGGAACATCACACGGTGGCGGAAACGGTCGTAATCGCCGCGCGATTGTTTGCCTTCTTGGGTGAGGCCGGCCTCGCGCAGGGTGGCGGGGGCAAAACCCTCGTTGACCAGCGCGTCGTGCAGGTTGGTCCAGCCTTCCGGCGCATAGCCCAACTGGAACTCCACCACCGTGGCGGGGGTGAGCCCGCGCTTGTGCAGGTAATCGGCGGCGGCCGAGTTGGGCAGGCTGCGCTGGTAATACAGCACCGCGCGCTCCAGCGCCGCCATGCCGTCGGCGCGCTTCTTTTCCGCCTGCGGGTCGCTATACTCCGGCTTGGGCAGCGGCAAGCCCGCCTGCTTGGCCAGTTTTTCCACCACCTCGTTGAAGCTTCCGCCTTGGGTTTCCTGCACGAAGGTGAACACATCGCCCGCCGCACCACAGCCGAAGCAGTAGTAGTTGCCTTCTTCGCGCACATGGAAGCTGGCCGATTTTTCGTTGTGAAACGGGCAGTTGGCCCACCAGTATTTGCCCTTTTTCTTTAGCGAGGGCACGGTCTTGCGTACTTCCTCTACCAGCGGGATGCGGGTCTTGATCTGGCTGATGAGGGAGGTGGGATACTTCATATGAAGGAATTATACAGCCTTATACGGCAAAACGGCTTCCCATACAATGAAAAGTTGCATGGAAAGGACAAGTTGGTGTAGAATGCGCCCAAGCCTGAGTGGGGGCTTTTTTGTTGGCCCGCACCAAACCCGTCCGGAGACATTGCAAACGAAAGGAAACGCCATGGAACGCGTCCCGATGACCATTTACGGCCATGAGAAACTCAGTGCCGAACTGAAACACCTGCAACAGGTCGAGCGCCCGAACATCATCGCGCAGATTGATGAAGCCCGTGGCCACGGCGACCTGAAGGAGAATGCCGAATACCACGCCGCCAAAGAGCGTCAGGGGTTTATCGAGGGCCGGATTGCCGAGCTGGAAAGCAAGCTCTCCCGCGCTGAAATTATTGACCCCACCAAGAACACCGGCAGCCGCATCACGCTGGGTGCCACGGTGACACTGGTGGATTGCGACACCGACAAACAGGTGGTGTACGCGCTGGTGGGGCCCGATGAAGCGGATTTGGAAAAAGGGCTTATTTCCACCACCAGCCCCATCGGCCGCGCGCTGTTGGGCAAGGAGGAGGGCGACGAAGCCGTGGTGGCCGCCCCCGGCGGCAAACGCACCTATGAGGTGGAAAAGGTGGAGTTCAAACCGATTGCGGTGTGAGGCGGTGGTCAAAACAAGAAAGGCCCCCGCAGGGGCCTTTCTTGTGCGTGCCGCTTAGTAGCAGGCGCGGTGGAAGGTCACACCGTTGTGGGTGTGGGCCTTGGTGCCACCGTTGGGGCAACCGGCGTAGTGCACCATGCCGTGGATCATGTGCATGGTGGGGGCGGCCACGGCAGGCGCGCCAGCCTTGATGTTGTGGATGTTTTCAATCGCGCGGCATTCGCCATCGGCGAGGTTGATGCCGGCGTAGGGGCAGGTTTCATACTGCGGGGTGGTGCTGCAGGCGGCCAGGGTGGCAGCGGCGGCAGCGGCAAGAACGAGATGTTTCATGGGGGTATCCTATTCACTGTGCTGTTGGTTTGCGGAGCGCAACGGTTGCGCCCAACGGCTCGGAATACACCATAGTTTCAAAAAGCGCGCAAGGGTAACGCTTGGAAAAAGCTAGCGCGGGTTTGAAGGAATGGAAGAGATGTCAAGCCGGGAAACGTCAATTCGCTTTGCCTGCCCGACATGGGTGAAAAGAAACCCCGCTTCCGCCAACTGCGCGCGGTGGGCGTGGCCCAACGACCCCTCGTGTGCGGCGCGTTCCACCATCTCCATGGCGGGGGCGTAAAGGGGGCTGCCGGCCAGCGCTGTGCGGCTGTTGCGTTGCATGGCGCCGCAAATCTGCGCTACGGCCATGTTCATATTGAGGGTTGGAATATCGTTGCTCATACGTCGTTATGTATACATAAAAAGGGTGGGTGTCAACGCAACCATTGGCCGTTTTGCGGGTTGAAAATCCGGCTTGGCATTCCGGACAGGGGTTGTGGCAGGGACAATGCGGGAGTCTCGGCAGGCAATTGGCAGGCTTGCGTGGCGGGAGGTTCGCCGGAAAGGTTGCAGCTGGTCGAAACCAATGGCCCGCCGGCAGCGCGCAGGTATTCTTGCATGTAGGGGCATGCAGGCAAGCGGATGGCCAGCGTCTCGCGCCCGCCGGTCAGCAGGATAGGCAAGGTGGGCAGGGCGGGCAAAATCAGGGTGACGGGCGGGGTTTGCGGGCCCCAGTGGGTGTGGATGGCCTCGACGCATGCCTTGGGCAACGGGTGGGGGCACAGATATGCCAGCTGGTCGGTGTGACCGATGAGCGTGATAAGCCCTTTGCGTTCGTCGCGCCGTTTCAGCCTGGTTATTGCTTTCAGTGCCGCCGGGTTGAACGGGTCGGCGCAGTAGCCGTACATGCCTTCGGCCGGAGCGATGGCCACCTTGCCTGCGCTGATGGTGCGGACAAAATCATGCAATTGCGGGTCGGGCCATGTGGACATGCCTCGTTGTAATATGTATACATATGGCCATGCAAGCGCGAAATGTCCCGTTGTTGAAAACCATGTCACGTTTGATGGCCGTGGCCGAATGCCGCGCCCCTCTTGCCGACCGTGTTGGGTCCATGACCGCTTTGGCGTCACGTTGCCCTGCGACGCTGTCGGTGTGGGCCTGTAACATGCCGTACGATACTAACGACCGGTTCAATCCCGAACTGCAACAATGGCAATTCCATTTGCTGCTGCGTGATGAACGGGGCTATGTGATAGAACTTTAACGCTTGCTTTTTGGAGGGGGCGCAGAAGCCTCGCGGGCTTTGCGTTCATCCGCCAAGGTTTCCTCTACCAAGCTGTGCAGGCATTGCAGATGTTGGGCACCGTCCCCCGAAACCCACGGCGCCAATGCCAGAAGATGCAGGCGCATCTCCACCAGTTTGGCTGCAACGTTTTGTTTATCTCCCACGCTTTAATGCTACATCCATGATATATTGCTTGGCAACCTTTATCTCCTTGATGCTGTTTCCAACACCTTGATTTCATGTGGTTGCATGCCAGCGAAAGCTGACATGCCGCCGCGATGCCCCAACAAGCGCTTGACACCGCCCGCAAAGCCATGTACCACCCGCACAAACCCGTGCCGTGCGCCCCGTGCGGCCAACCGCGTACCCAAAGGAAAGCAACCACCATGGCCAGCAAAGCCAAAGGCAACATCTACATCAAACTGGTCAGCCAGGCTATCAATCCTGCCACCGGCCGCAAGACCGGGTACTTCTACGTGACCAAGAAGAACCCCAAAAACAGCACGGAAAAATTCGAGTTCCGCAAGTACGACCCGGTGGTGCGTCAACACGCCATCTTCAAGGAAGAGAAGATGAAGTAACCTTGGGGTTTCTTCAGGTTCAACGGCCCTGCGGGGCCGTTTTTTTCAAAGTGCCAGTTCCACTTCAATCGGAATATGGTCGGACGGCTGCTCCTTGCCGCGTTCGTCACGGTAATGCGTCACGTTTGCCACCTTGGCTTTCAGCGCATCGCTCACAAAGAGGTAGTCGATCCGCATGCCGCGATTGTTCACAAAGGCGTAGCTGCGGTAATCCCACCAGCTGAACAGCCCGGCTTCGTCGGTGGTCAGTCGCAGGGCATCATGCAAGTGGTCTCCCGCAAAGGTTTGCAGCCAACCGCGCTCGGCGGAGGTGAACATGCACTCCTTGCTGCGCTTGGCGGGGTTGTCCACATCGCGTTCATCGGCCGAGATGTTGAAATCACCGCCGACCACCAGCTGCGGAAACGCCGCCACTTCCCGTGCCGCCCAAGCGGTGAGGTGGGCGTAGAATTCCTCTTTGAACACGAATTTGGGGCTTTGCGTGCTCTCGCCGTTGGGGACATAGGCGCTGGCCACGCGGAGGTTGCCCTTGGGGTGTGCCACAGTGGCGGCGATCAGCCGCGCATGGTCGGCAAACACGTCGCCGTGAAAGCCTTGCTCTACATCGCCTAACGGGTGGCGGCTGACAATGGCGACGCCGTTGTAGCTCTTTTGGCCATGGATGGCCACGTGCAACCCGCGTTCCTCAAATGGTGCGCGCGGGAACATCTCGTCGGCCACCTTGGTTTCCTGCAACAGCAGCACGTCGGGCTGGTGGGCATCCCACCACGCCAGCACATGCCCCATGCGGGTGCGCAACGAGTTGACGTTCCAGCTGGCAATCTTCATGGCACCAATGTACGACAACCGCCGCGCTTTTGCCACGCTGCCTGCCTGCCAGCTGGCCAATGGGCTGGCGGTGGCGGCGTCTTTCGGCTAACGTGCGGCAAAACAAGGAAAACCCTGGTGGCAAAACCCGTTGCCAAGCTGATGCAAACCTACACCGCGTGGTTGCGCAACATGGCGCAGTACGGCGCTGCCGTGGCGCGGGGGCTTATTTTGCTGGGTATCTGGGGTTTGGCGCTGTTCGGTTGGAGCACCCTGGGCGAAGATGCCCTGCGCCGCCGTTTGCCGCCGGTGCATGCCGCCGCCCAATCCTATGCCGAGGCTGTTGGCACATACTTGCAAGGGTTGGCAGCCACCCTGCAACCTTTGGCCGAAGATCCGCGCTTGGTACAGGGCGTGGCCTCCGATGACGGCATCACCTCGCTGGAAGTACGCCGGGCCATGTACGAGTTCGGATATCTCAATCGCCTCAACCAGCTTTATATCTGGGAGGAGCAAAGCGGCACGGTCGGCCAATTGGCCGGCAGCCGTGAATTGCCGTCCGAGGTGGCGGTTTGGTTGGGTAAACTGGATGAGCAGCCGGTGGCCCTTGCCGTCTTTGATATTTCCACCCGCCCCCAACTGTATTTGGCGATGCATGCCGCCGATTCTGCCACGCATGTCTATGTGGTGATGCCTGCCAGTTGGCAGGGCTTGCTGCTGGGCCAGCCTCGTGCGCCGGTGCTTGGTGGCTTTGGCAAGGCGGAAACCTTCATGCTGGTATCGCAAAACGGCAGGCTCTGGCAGGCACCGAGGCTTAGTCGCGAGCGCCCGCGCCTGATGACCGAGTTGGATGCGGTTGCCGCGTCCACGGTTGCCAAGGCGCCAAACGGCGACATTATCGTTGCCGCGCCGGTGCCGGGCGTGGCGGGCTGGGGGGTGGCCTATCGGCTGCCGCCTTCGGTCGCCTTGGGCGCCAGCCGCATGGCGCAATGGGGGGTTATCCTTGCCGCGTTGTTGGCCAGTATCGCCGTCTTGTGGAAACCCACCCGCCCCGCCCGCCGCAAGGTGGCGGCCAAACTGGCGCCGCTGGCGGGAGTCATTACCCCGCTGACCACCCCGCTCATCAGCAGTGTGGCGGCGGTGATGAAGGGCGAGCGCCAGCCGCCCGCGCAGGCGCAAGCCATCATCCAACCCGGCCAGTTCAAGCAGGAAGAGCTGGCGGGCGGCCAGCCCCAACGGCGCGGCAAGGCCATGCAGTTCGGCAGCAATCCGCCTCGCCCGGCGGCCAAGGTGATGACCGCCCCCAGCAACTACATGCCCACTGAGGCCGCCGCAGCATCGTCATCCGCCGCCGGTCGCCCCAAAAAAGCCCCGGTGCTCACCGATGCCATGGCCCGCTTGGTGGATGAATGTCTCACCCAAGGGCGCTCGCAGTTGCTGTATCAACCCATTTATCAGGTCAGCACCGGCAAACCGGCGTTCCATGAGGTGTTGCTGCGTCTTATCGACCGCGACGGTAATCCGGTCAGTCCCGGCGCGTTTTTGCCGGTATGCGAGCAGCACGGCTGGCTCGACAGGCTCGATAGCCATGTGCTTGACCGCGTGCTGGAGCTAAACTTTGCCGGTGGTTTGCATCCGGCCACGCCGCTGACCCTCAATCTGGCCGGTGCCAGCATGGACAGCCTCGACTACCTGCAAAAATTGCTGACGCTGGATGATGCCGAGGTCATCAAGCATCTGGTGCTGGAAGTCAGCTCGCAGGAATTGCTGAAAGACCCCACGGCCATCGACTTCCTGCGCGAGGTGCACGAGGCCGGTGCCAAACTCAGCGTGGATTATTTCGGCGGCGGCCCCACCATGTTGCAGGCCAGCCAGAAGATGGGCTTCGACATGCTCAAAATGGACTGTGCCCGGATGGGCGGCGATACCGCCGCCAAGCGCGAGGTGCTGATGTTGGCGCAAGCCGCCAAACGCACCGATGTGGCACTGGTGCTGGAAAAAGTGGAAACGGTGGAGATGGAGGTCTTCGCCCGCCGCGCCGGGGTGAAGTTCCTGCAAGGCTACCTGCTGGGCAAGCCCAAGCCGGATTTGGTCTCGGCCACGCTTCCCGGCTGGAGCGAAATGGCGCGCATGGAAAAAGAGCAGGTGTCTTCTGAAGATGAAGCTGCCCAAGAGCCGGAAGCCGCGCCGGAGGGGGTGGCCGACGACGCCGCTACTGAAGCTGGCGATACAAATGCACCGCCACCTGCTCTCCCAGACTCATCTTCAAAATAACCGAGTCGAATTCGTCTTTTAAAAGCTCGCGGGCCACATGGCCGAAAAGGGCGGTAAATTCACGTTGTACCGCCCGCAGGTTGCGTTGGCGGCCGGCCGGCGAGGTGTTGGCTTGCGGCGGCTGTGCCAGTGCCAGCACCACCCGGGGCGGGGAGGCAAACAGGGAAGGGGCGGTGGCTTCAAGCGGCAGGGACACGGCCTCTGGTGGGGAAGAAGCGTTGGCCAACAACGGTTGCCATGCCCACAATGTCAGCGCCCACAGGCCCGCCGTCAGCGCCAGCGTCAGCGGAGCAGGCACCTGCGCGGGCTTTACGCGCCCATGCAGCAGCGTCTCGCGGCTGGGCAATTCCACGGCGGTAACTGATGCAGGCGTCATCGCCGATTTATGGCACAAGGGCCAAAACCCTGCTGACATTCGGTCCGCAAACGTATACCCTAAAGCCCATGACCCGTAGCGCCATGCCCGCCGAGACAACCCCCGACATGCAAGAACTGGCACAGCGCAGCACGGTGGATTTGCGCTTGGTCAACGCCATGGCGGGGGAGCGCGAAATGAACGCCCGCGAGCAGCAGATGGTCGATAAACTCAAGTCCGAGCGCGGCGAAGGGCTGTTCTCCGACATGCTCTACACGCTGACCCGCCGCAATTTCCCCAGCCGTCAGGCCAAAACCCTGTGGGCGGATATCACCGGCCACCGTGTCAACCTGAAAAAGCTGCTGGGCCGCGACCCCGGCCTGTCGTTGGCGGCGCACGACTACCTCACCAATGTGTCGGGCCTGATGCGCAACGTCGGCATGATCGAGGAAGGCAAATTCAACCTGCTGGCCACCGTGGCGGTGCACGACGGCCTGACCGGCCTGTACGATAAAACCACCTTCGCCCAAATGTTGAAAGACGAGCTGGAACGCGCCCTGCGTTATGGCCGTCCGCTGACGCTCATCATGGCCGACATCGACCACTTCAAGCACCTCAACGACACTTACGGCCATGCCGATGGCGACGTGGTGCTGGCGCAGGTGGCCGACATCATCCGCAAACATTGCCGCAGCACCGATGTGGCGGGCCGCTTCGGCGGTGAGGAGTTCGCCGTGTTGCTGCCGGAATCCACGCCGGAAACCGGCCGCATTTTTGCCGAGCGCGTGCGCGTCTCGGTGGAAAGCCACTTCGCCGATACCCCCTACAAAACCACCCTTAGCCTCGGCGTGGCGGGGGCGCAAACCGGCGACGATGCCACCACCCTCACCAAACGCGCCGACGCTGCGCTGTATGAGGCAAAAAATGGTGGGCGCAACCGTGTTTGTGGCGGTGCGTGACGTTTACCCAACTCTCCCATCCACCACCTGAAAGTCTACCCGCTCGTTCCCCATGAAGGTGTTGATGCGCAAGTGACCGGCCAGTGTGAGGGCGTTGGCCTGTTTGGAAGTTAACGCCGGCCCCAGCGGCGTGTTCATCGCGCCAAAGGCGATGGCATCCAGCTGGCTGCCATCGGCGCCCGCCAGCCGCAGCTTCAGGTGCTCTTGTGTCTTCCCCACCGGTTTGGCATAGGCCACCTGCACTTTGGAAAGCGCCAGCAACGGTTCCGGATTGCCATTGCCGAACGGCTCCAGCCGGGTGAACAGCCGTGCCAGCTCCACCGTGCAACTGGCAGGAATCACTTCGGATTCCAGCGTCAAGGTGGGGGCCAGATGGGTGGCCAGCGGCACTGCCGCATCATAATCGGGCCGTGCCGTGACCTGCCCCAACACATGGGCGTTCAGCGCCGCACGCAGGGCATCCAGCTTGGCTGCGTCCAGCGTCAACCCCGCTGCCATGGCGTGGCCGCCGCCGCTGACCAGCAGCGCTTGCGCCGCACCCACCGCCGCGCCCAAATCAATCCCCTCCACGCTACGCCCGCTGCCTTTCAGCGTGCCGCCCTCGCCACCGCCCAGAATGAAAGTGGGCCGCCCCGTGCGTTCCTTCACCCGGCTGGCCGCCAACCCCACCACGCCCGGGTGCCATGCTGGGTTGGCCAGCACCAGCAGCGCGGTGGTGTCGTCCACCATTGCTTCCGCCATTGCCATCGCCTCCGCCACCGTGGCTTGCTCCAGTTCACGGCGCTCGTGGTTCAGCGCATCCAGCTGCCGTGCCAGCGGCAACGCCGTGCTGTCGTCATCGGCCAGCAGCAGCTCCACCGCCGCCAGCGCGCTTTCCAGCCGCCCTGCCGCGTTCAGTCGTGGCCCAAGCGCAAAGCCAAACGTGCTGGCGGAAAGGTTGTCTTTCACGCCGGCCACCTCGGCCAACGTCGCCAACCCCCGATGCCGCCATGTGCCCAACTGTTGCAAGCCTTTGGCCACCAGAATGCGGTTGGCGGCGGTCAGCGGCATCACGTCGCACACCGTGGCCAGCGCCACCAAATCCAGCCATTGGCCCAGCTTGGGCTCGGGCCGTGTGGCACTGAAGAACCCCCGTTCCCGCAGGTACCTGTTCAGCGCCATCAGCAGGTAAAACGCCACACCGGTGCCGCACAAACCTTGCAGATCGGAAGTGTCATCTGCCCGGTTGGGATCGACCAACGCCACGGCAGGCGGCAACGGCCCGTGGGGCGGGTGATGGTCGGTCACCACCACGTCCATGCCCAGCCGTTGCGCTTCTTCCAGCGCGGTTTGGGCGGCGATACCGGTATCCACCGTCATCACCAGCTGCACCCCTTTGCCGTGCAACACTTGCATTGCGGCGGGCGAGGGGCCGTAGCCTTCGGTTAACCTGTCGGGCACATAGCGCAGCGGCTCCACCCCCAGCGCACGGAAATACCGTGTCATCAACGCCGTGGCGGCGGTACCGTCCACGTCATAGTCACCGAACACCGCGATGCGTTCGCTGTTCTCCAGCGCCGCCGCCACCCGTGCCACGGCAACATCGATGTCTTTCAGGGTCGCGGGGTCGGGCAGGGCACCCAGGTTGGGAGATAAAAACGCCTCGGCCTGTTCAATCGCGTCATACCCACGTCCGGCCAGAATGTTGGCAACCACCGGGTGCAGCCCGCTGACCTGCGCCAGCGCCGCGCCCGCCCGCTGGTGGCCGTTTGCCATACGCCATTTTTTGCCGGTCAAACTCAACATGAGCGCCACTCTAACAAAAAACCGCCCCGGTGGGGCGGTTTTTGCCAAAGGAAAATCACTTGGTTGAAGTCGAGGAGGTTTTGAGGTTCTCGGCCACGACCTTGCCGATGATCTCGGTAGCCTTCACCTGGCATTGCTGCAAGGTCTTGGCCAGTTGCTGGGCGTTGCTGGAGGCGTTTTCGCTGGCCTTTTTGCTCCAGCTGGCCTGCTTGCTCATCAATTCTTCCAGACCTTGTGCCTTGCTCATGTCTTGCATGCAGGCCGCGCTGCTTTCCATCATTTGCTTGGCCATGTCCATTTGCTGTTGGTAGCAGTCGCTGCAGGCTTGGGTGTAAAGGGTTGCCAGCTTTTGGTACACCTCGGCGTTTTGGCTCCATTGCTGCTGGCTCCAGAACGATTGCATCATCTGCATGGTGGCTTGCGGGTTGAACATGTCTTGCATGTTTTGGAACATGGCGGGCATCCTTCTGTTATTGGCTGTTGCAACACATCGTTGCGCAGGGGGCAAAGGTTGTCAAATCAAATTGTGCGCCGCACAAAATTTTTCAATCCCCCTGTTTTATGCTGGCCGCCTTCACCCGGCTGTTGCCGAAGACGTTGTTGTTCACCGGCGGCGCGGCAGGTTTGGAGCTGCCCGCCTGGATGATTTTTTTCTCGATTTGCTGCACGTTGCTGGCGTATTTGGCCTCGGGCTTTTCAATCAGGTTGACGTTGTCGGCATAGCTGGCCTCGGGCTGTTCCACCAGTTGGGTGGCGCTGGAGAGCAGGGGCTCCTTCCAGGCCAAACTTGGCGGGTGGCCCACCTTGTGCCAGTTACCGGTGGCAAAGCGGTCGGGACGGAAGGGCTGCATGTTGACCGCCGGTTGCTTGCCTTGCACCAAATCAGCCAGTACCCGTGCCGCACCGGCGGCAAAAGCGTAGCTGCGGGCACCAAAGCCGGTGGCGATGTACAAACCTTTCATCCCCTCCCAAGTGCCCAGTGCCGGGCGGAAATCCGGTGTTACCGCCGCCGTGCTGACACTGACCTGCTGCACCGTGGCATTGGCCAGATGGGGCAGCAGCTCTCCCACATGTTGGGCCAACGCCTTTACGATCCGCTCGTCGGCATGGCCGCTGAAAGTGGCCTGCGTGGGGTCCATGATGCCATCATACGCCAGCATCACCGGTCCTTCGCGGGTGCGCTTCAGCCACAAATGGCCGCGCCGCAGGCGGTGCATCAGCATCGGGAAGCCGATGCCCTCGGCGCTTTCCAAGGTAACCAGGTGGGTGCGCGCCGGACGGATGGGCAGGCGCGGCCCCACCGTTTTCAACATGCTGCCTGCCAAGGTGCCTACCGTAATCAGCGTGTGGGCGGCAAGGCAGGTCTCGCCGCTGGCCACCCGTACGCCGGTGAAGGTGTCGCCTTCGCTCAACAGTTCCACCACGGAATCCTGTCCCCAAATCCGCACGCCCTTGGTGGTGAGTTCGCGGCGCAGGGTTTCCAGTGCGGTGTGGGTGGAAAGCACCGGTGCGTCGGCCCACCATTTGCCGCCGCGCACGCTTTCGGCCAGCGGGGTGTCGGCATGGGTGGCGGCTCCGGCAGCGTCTACCCATTGCGAGATGATCTTGCGGGGGCTCTCGCCCTGCACTTCGGCGGCCAGCATGGTGGCGCGTCCGGCGCTGCTGGCGATATCAAGCAGACCGCGTTCGGCCAGCCCCACATCCACCCCGTAGCGTTTGCCGACATCTTGCCAGCAGCGCAGGGAATAATCGTACAGGCTGTCCAGCAGCGCGTCGCCGCCGATTGGCGCCATCTCGCCCACATGGGTGCGGATGGGCCCCGAAAAATCCTTGTCCACCAGCCGTACGGTCAGCCCGGCCTCCACCAGCTCGCGGGCGGCCAGCAGGCCCACGATGCCGCCACCCAGCACCAACGCGTCGACGGTATCGGCCTGAGTCATGGGGCAGGTTGCTTTCTTTTGCCGCCAGAATAGCTTGACACGGCCGCGCCATCAAGGTGACTGTGCGGCACAATGCACCAAGCTGCGCCATCTTGTCACGTTGCCACCCGCCGCCTGCCGGGGGCGCCGTTGCGGGCGGCACTGGCTGCGCAGGTGCCCGCCGCCGTGGCGGCACTTCCGGCGCCGCCCAAGCTGGTGGTGGTGCGGGTGGGCGACGATCCCGCCAGCAAAGCCTTTGTCGGACATAAGCTGAAGTTGTGTGCCGGTGTGGGGCTTCCCGCCGAAGAGCTTCACCTGCGCGCCGACGAGGCCGAAGCCACCCTGCATGCCACCCTGCGCGCCTTGGCCGATGATGACGCGGTGCAGGCCGTTATCCTGCAGTTGCCGTTGCCGGCGGGATGGCAGGTGGACGCGGCGCTCAACCTGATTCCGCCCCACAAGGATTGCGATGGCCTTACCGCCGCCAATATCGCCGCACGGCAGGCGGGGCACCCGCATATCGCTCCGGCCACCCCATTGGGGGTGATGCGTTTGCTGGCGTCCATCCCCTACGATGTACGTGGCAAGCACGTAGCGGTTATTGGCAAGGGACGCGTCGCGGGCCAGCCCATGCGCGAGATGCTGGAGGCCGCAGGCGCCACGGTTACTGCCATTGACCGCGATACGCCGACACCTGCCACGTTGACATCGGTGTGCGATGTGGTCATCGCCGCTGCCGGAGTGCCGCATCTGGTGAACGAGAACTGGCTGAAACCCGGTGCCCTCGTGGTGGATATCGGTCTCACCCGCGTGGAAGGCAATGGCCAGACCCGTCTGCTGGGCGATGTGGACGCCATGAAGGTCGAGGGGGTGGCCGCGTACCTGACTCCGGTGCCGGGCGGCGTGGGGCCGCTGACCGTGGCCAGCTTGCTGACCAACGTGGTGGACTGTGCCCGCCTGCAAGCCGGATTGCCGCCATTTGCATGGCAGGTTCCGTTGCTTGACAGCTCTGCCGTGTAGGCGCACCTTCTTGCCCATGCGTATGCTGTTGTTGGTTCTATTACTGCTGTTGCCGCCGTTGGCGCAGGCGGTACCGTGCGTGATGACCCAACCCGCCGCCTATCATGTTTCCGTGGCCAAACCTTGCGCCATGGCCATGCCTGCCGCGTCTGTCGCCAAACAGGCGATGAGCGTGGCCGAGTGCTTCAAGGCTCCGGCCACCGTGCCGCCGGCCCGTGCATTGCCGGTGTCGGCACCGTACGGTGTTGGGGCCATACCCATGCCGCCCGTTGTCGGCGCTGCATATCGCCTAACCCATGCCCAGCCACTGCGTCCGCCGCCGCTGGTATCGCCGCGACGCATGCTGGCCGACCAGCAGCGCTGGCTGATTTAGAGTTTCCCCGCCCCTGTTTTTTGCCTGCACGGATAGGCCGTGCGGGTGTCATGATGATGACCAATGAAGGATAACCAAAATGAATACTGCTAAACTCGCAACCTTGACCATTGCCACCTTGATGATGGCAGGCGTGGCTCATGCCGACCATATGGGCGACAAACCCTGCGACAAAATGCACGCAGGAAAACCCTGCCCGATGATGTTGCATCAGCAAGGCCATGGTGCCCACGCGGGCCATGCCAAAGCCGGTGCGCTGAAGGGAGACAACGGCCCGTCCAGCCAAGCGTATGACCATGCCAACATGGTGATGCACCAGGGCATGGACATCGTCTTTACCGGTGATGCCGATATCGACTTCCTGCGCGGCATGATCGCCCACCACCAAGGTGCGGTGGACATGGCCAAGGTACAGCTGCAATACGGCAAAAACGCACAGGTGAAGAAGCTCAGCCGTGAAATCATCCGCGCGCAAGAGCTGGAAATCAGCTGGATGAAGGGCTGGCTGGCCCAGCTGGAAGGCCGCCCGCACACTGCCGACACCAAAACGTGGATTGGTGAAGACAGCATGCTTTACAAGTAGATGCATGCTGCTCAAATAGCCCCCCGCAGGGGCTATTTTATTGTTTGTTCGGTTTACTTATTGTTTCTTGATGCTTCGGGTGTTAAGTAAGGATGTACGCATGTAGGATACCCTGTATGCTGCGAATATAAATAAGGAGCAAAACCCATGAAATCCGTTATTACCTTGGCGCTGCTCGGCGTGGTGGTTGCCACTGCCGCCTGTACCGCCCACAAGCCTTACCCTGACGTGCGCTACAAGACATGTCCGTTCGCCGGTGTGGAAATCATCGACCAGCGCGAGTGCTTGGCGATTGACAGCATCCACAACATCAGCCCGGACATCGGCCAGAAAGTGGACATGAACAAGGTCGACAACCGCAAGACCTACATCCACCGCAAGGCGCACTACCAGTGCAAGTTCGGCGGTACCAACCCGCACCACCACAACGGCATCGTCTACCACTCTTCTTGCTACGCCAAGTAAGGGTGATGCCTACTGACACAACGGCCCTGCGGGGCCGTTGTGTTATTCCTTCTTGCCAAGGCCGATCATCGCCACCCCGGCAAACCCTGCCAGTGCCAGCGTAAGCCCGATGGCCTGCCCCATGTTTTGGCTCATGGTGATGATCGCCCCGATGCCGCCAATCAGCCCCAACGGCAGCAAGACGGCGAAGATCTGTTGGAGGCCGAAGCCTTCATCAAGCATCTGCAAGCCGCCGAACTTTGCAGGGTCTTGCTTCTTGGCCTGTTGCAGGGCGCGCTTTTGCATGGCGGCGATGCCGTGGGCCGGGTCGTCCATCAGCCTGTAGCTTCCCTCAAAGGCCGCCAAGATCTCCTGCACGGTGCTGAAGCCGCCGTTGCTGGCGGTCTGGGCAATCAGCGGGCTGTACAGAACGTTGGTCTGTCCGCCACGCCCCCATGCCTGGTACAGGCTGCCCAACACGTTGCTGCGCGGCATGAACTTCAGGCGCGGCTGGTTGCTGCCGGTGCCCGCAGCCAACAGGTGTTCAAGGCTCCAGCGTACAAACCACGGTTGCAGTTTGTCCCACAGGTCGGGGCGGATGCGCGCCTGCTCTTCTTCTTGTAAAACGGTCAGAAGACTATCGCACAGCGGCAAAAGCTGGGCATCGGCCACCACCTCGTCGGCAGGGAATGCCTGTGGTTGTCGCCGCTCGCGCAGCGGCGTCAACGTCACCGCCCACAGCCGCCAATAACTCATGCCGCTGTTGCCGAACAGGTGGCTGAGTTCCGGGTCGGGGTAACTTCCGGCACGCCAATACTGGGCATTCAGCGAGATGTTTAGCAAAATCTGGTCGAATGACGGTTTTGGTGCCCCTTCCGCCAATGTGTTCATATAGCGGCTGCGCACCAGCCATGGCATCTGGCTGGTTTTGACCGGCAATTGCGCCAGCTTGGGCGAAATCTCTTCGTATGTGGCATAGGCCCCGGCCAGCAAGCTCTCCATCTCGCTGACATGGGGCAGGGGTTCCTTGCGGTGCAGGCTGTCTTCCAGAATGCGCGGCCGCAGCAATCCCGCATAAATCGCGGCACCGCCCACAACGTCCATCATCATGGTTTTCAGTTGCAACAGGTCGTCTTCTTGCCAGTGCTTGGGGTCGATCGCCGCCATTTGGGCCCAGGCCTTCAGGGGCATGCCGTGGTAGGCGGTCAGTCCTTCTTCGTTTTGCAGCAGGTTGACATGCAGCAACCCTGCATCGCGTATCCACATCATGGCGCGACCGCCGTCATGCTGGGCCTCGGTGGCCACGCCATGGTAGCGGAAGTAAATCATGGTCGCCAAATCGTGCTTGTCGTTGGCGATCATCGCCTTTTGCGCATAATCACGGGCGTCGGGCAACACCTCGTTGTGGCCAAGACTCACCATGAAGTATTGGAACTGGCTCAATAAAAACAGCAGTGCATTGTTGTTGGGCTCGTTGCGCAGGGTGTTTTTCAGAATGGTATGAACATCGGTGTAGCGCTGCTCCAAGAAGGCCTTGTAGGCGTTTTTCAGTTTCAGCAGGGTGGTTTTTCCGGGGCCGGCCATCATCACGGCCTCGTCGCCGATACGGCTGATTTCATGCTCGACCAACCCTGCAAAGTGCTGGCTCGGAGGTGCCAGCGCGGCGGCCTCGGCCGATGGGGCCGGTTGTATCAAAACGCGGGCAATGGCTTGTCCCAGCGCGGCGGCATAGCCGTTGCCCACTTGCGGGGCGGCAGGTGCCACGGTTGCAGCCTCGTCCGGCAGGCCGAACTCGGCAATGCGGCGGTAGGCGGTACGGTCGGCCTCGGCAGCCTGCTTGAGCAAAACCATGATCGCCTGTACATCGGCGGCCAGTTGCAGGCTGCGCAGGGTTCCCTGCGGGGCGTCGTCATCGCGCCTGCGCCGGATGTTGGACGTACGTGCATGCTTGGCTTGCTCGTCCAGTTTTCCGCGCAACTCCAGAATACCCTGCACCAGCCGACGGCTCATGGTATCAGCTCCCGTTGGCGCGGGCGGTTCAGCTCGTACGTCACCACGTCATCCAGCGTTTCCAGCGGCAGGCCGTTCATCCCCACATGGATGCCGTTGACCAGAACATGGGGCGGGTTGCCCACGTTCAACTGTCCGGCCAGCCGCGCATCGGCATCCAGCTCGCGGTAAAAGCGGCGGGCTTCGGTTTGCATCAGCCGCCGGGCCTCCAGCCGGTCCATACCGATGGCGATAAGCGTATCGAAATAGCTTTCCGGGGTGGGGTTTGCCAGCGTCTCCAGTGCGTTGCGGTATTCCCAGAACACGCCGCCGCGCTGCGCAACCTTGCCGTAAAAGGCTGCCATGTTCACGTCGTTGAATTGCTTGACCGGCGTATGGATGTTCACCACCCTCAGTTTGCTGGGATGCGCCGCCAGCAGGGCATCCACTTTTTTCAGGGTGTCCATGCATTGCACGCAGGAAAGGTCTGTCATTTCAATCAGGGTCACCAAGGCGTCATCCGGCCCTTTGGCCGGGTTGTGGGAAAACGGGTTGAAGCGCAGGCGCGTCTGCAAAAAGTGCTTGCTGGCATCGGTTTGCAACTGTTCGGGGGTGGCGGCCAGCAGCTCCTGCTCGAACAGCATGTCGCTGGTAATCACCTGCTGGGCGCCGGTACTGACGTGGGGCAGGGTGGGAGTGCTGGTGAGAATCTTGCCGGTGTGCGAGCGCACCACGCCGCTTTCAGCCTTGCCGCCGCCATGGCCGCTCGCTTCTTTGGCTGGCCCGGCAGCAGGCTCGATGGCGGCCGCATCATGGGTTTGCCACCACACCGCAGCAGGAGCCGCCAGCAGGGCCAACAACAGAAACGGCGTCAATCGGTGCAGCATGGGTATGGTTTTTTCAAAAAAATAGCGGGAATTGCCGCGCACAGCCATGGCACAATGCAAAGGCGGCCCATACCCTGTTGCCTGCCGCCCACGATGCCCGTATAACGGAGGCACAAGGGAGGAAGAAGCCATGCCGTTCGTTGTCACCGGAAAATGCATCAAATGCCGCTATTCCGACTGTGTGGAAGTATGCCCGGTGGACTGCTTCTACGAAGGCGAAAACATGCTGGTCATCAACCCCGATGAATGTATCGACTGCGGCGTGTGCGAGCCGGAGTGCCCCATTGAGGCCATCAAGAGCGACGACGAGCTTTCCAACGACGAACTGCACTGGGCCGATGTGAACGCCAAATACAGCGCCACCTGGCCGAACATCAAGGAAACCCGTGGCCCGATGCCCGAGGCCGAGAAATACGCTGAAATGGGCGCGGAAGAGAAAAAGCCGATGTTCAGCGAGAAGCCGGGTGACGGGAAGTAGGCAAGATAGCTTTTGCCCACGTCATTGCGAGGAGCACGCGCCCCTGCAGATGCAGAAGCCCCCGCCATATTCCGCGCGCGGACGTGGCAATCCATGCAAGTGTTCCCAAAAACTAGATATCCCTATGTAAGATAGTCATGGATTGCTTCGTCGGTCGACAGGAAACCATGGCGCCTCCGGGGCGCTCGTCCTCGTAATGACGGAGACTGTTTGCATTTTGGCGATAAATGCAATGTGTTGAGGTGAGTCCGGCTACTAGCCCGCCACCACCTTCGCCCGCAACCAGTTGGCCAGCCCGGGGGCGAGACGTCCGAGGGTTTTGGCCATGTGCATCAGCAGCACGCGGGGGCTGGGGTTGTATTGGTTGTTGGCCACCGCGCCCACCAGCGGAGCACCTGCGGCGTTGAAGGCGTCGGCGGCCTGCTTGACCATCTCGGGCGGGGTGCGGCGCATCAGTACGGTCATCACCGCCCGTGCGCCGGCGGCGGCCAGCAGAACCGGATCGGCGTTGTTGCGGTTGTGGGCGGCAAGGGGCGAGGTATCCACGATGATATGTTCGTAAGATGACGACAATACATCGAACAACACTTGCGCGCCGCCGCCCTGGTTCAGGAAGTCCAGCGTCGGTTTGTCCATCGGCGGCGGCAGCACGTCCAACCCGCCCACGCCCGCACCTTGGGCGATGGCTTCGCGGTTGAAGCCGCCCTTGTTGCGTCCGACAGAGGGTTTCAAATCCCACAGGCGCGGCACAAGGCCGAAAGCGCGGGCCAGCCCGGTGTTTTTCAGGTTCAGGTCGACAAGCAGGGTCTTTTTGCCAGCGGCAGCACTCTTCAAAGCCAGCAGGGTGGCCAGCAGGGTGGTGCCCTCGGCGCCGTGAGGGCTGACCACCACCAACGCCCCGTGCAAATTGCGGGTAAGGGCGCGGTGCAGGCGGCTTACCTCGGTAAAACCGGTGGGATCCAGAAGGTTGTGCCCAAAGGCCACCTCCGCCTTGCCATCGTGGATGACCACATCGCCCAGATCCGGCAAGCTACCCACCACTTGAAGCTGGGTGAGACGGCGCAGTGCCGTTTCATCCACCACGCCACGCGGGCGTTTGAGGCCGATCCACAGCAAGCCAAGGCCCAAGCCTACCACCGTACCGAGGGCGACGGCGAACATGACCTGCCCCAACATGGAGGGGGTTGGCAACAATGTGGCCGGTTGGGCAAACCACATCAGCCCTCCCATGCTGCCGTGGCCGAACGCGGCGTTGACGGCGGCGGCGTCATCGGCCAGTGCGGCGTAATCGTCGGCAAGACGGGTTTCCTCCAGCCGCAGGCGGGTACGGGCGGCGGTGTCGGCAGTGGCCAGAGCACTGCGCACTTTTGCCAATTGGGCGGCGGTGTCGCTCAGGCGCTGCTCCAGCCGCAGGCGTTCCGGCGCCAGCAGTTCGTAAATGAAGTTGGTAGCCAGCGCGTCCAGCGTGACTTCCAGCCCTTCCGGCTGGGCGGCGGCGAGGCGCAGTTCCATCAAATGCGGGTTGACCACCCGCAGCTCGATTTGTTTGGGGCCAATCGCCATGCCGGTGTCGCGGGCGGTGTCGGCCAGCAGTTCAGTGCCGCGTAAAATGCTTTGCAGGGCTTGGGCGTGGCCGTCGTCCTCCAGATTGGCCAGCAAGGGGCTGCGGGCCTTGGCGGTATCGATTTGCAACAGCGTATGCGCGGTGAAGCGCGGCGGCTGGCCCAACGCCAAGGCCACCAACAACAACGGCACCAACACCAGCGGCAGCAACCATTGCTTGCGGTAACGCCAGATTTCACTGAGTACGATGAGGCCGGACGACATGGGAACAAATCCTTCTTTTGTCGCCACTATAATGGCTTGACCGCGCCTTGGCCAGCGGCTATAAGCCCGCTACCACGTCAACCACCCTGTGGCATGTGGGAGTTATACCACCGGACGGCCCGCAACAAGGCCTTCCACACTGGAAACGAATGAAAGGATGCCGTTATGGCAAAGGAAATCGTCGGCTACGTCAAGCTGCAAGTTCCCGCAGGCCAAGCCAACCCCGCCCCGCCGGTGGGCCCCGCGCTTGGTCAGAAGGGTCTCAACATTATGGAATTCTGCAAGGCCTTCAACGCGGCCACGCAAAAGAACTACGAACCCGGCACCCCGGTTCCGGTGGTGATTACGGCGTACAAAGACCGTACCTTCACCTTCGTCACCAAGACGCCGCCGGCCACCTGGTACATCCTGAAGGCCGCCAAACTGAAGAAGGGCAGCGGCAAGCCGCAAGACGTGGTGGGGCAAATCACCCACGCCCAAGCGCTTGAAATCGCCCAGGCCAAGATGGTCGACCTGAACGCCAGCGACGTGAACGAAGCCGTCAAGATGATTGAAGGCTCGGCACGCAGCATGGGCATCAAGGTTGTGAAGTAAGGGGAGGGGACAGATCATGGCAAAAGCGAAACAAGCCAACAAAGCCGCCACTCCCAAAAAGGAATGGCCCGTGTTCGATATCGACAAGGCGTACGACCTTGCCGAAGCGGTGAAATTGCTGAAAAGCATGCCGTCTGCCAAGTTTGACGAAACGGTGGACGTGGCGCTGAACCTCGGCGTCGACCCGAAATATAACGACCAGAACGTTCGTGGCGTGGTGGCCTTGCCCCATGGTACCGGCAAGACCGTCCGCGTGGCGGTGGTGGCCAAGGGCAATGCGGCCGACGAAGCCAAAAAGGCAGGCGCCGACATTGTGGGCGACGACGATCTCATTAAGCAAATCGAAGGCGGCACCATCAATTTCGACCGCCTGATCGCCACGCCTGACTGCATGGCGATGCTGGGTAAGGTGGCCAAAATCCTCGGCCCCAAAGGCCTGATGCCCAACCCCAAGCTGGGCACGGTGACCCCCACCCCCGCCAAGGCGGTGAAGGACGTGAAGGCAGGTCAGGTGGAGTTCCGCCTGGAAAAAGCCGGGATCATCCATGCCGGTGTGGGCAAGAAGAGCTTTACCGAACAGCAGCTGGTGGAAAACATCGCCACGCTGGTGAAAGCGGTGAAAGACGCCAAGCCCTCCGGCGCTAAGGTGGCTTACATGCTGAAAATGAGCATCAGCAGCACCATGGGCAAAGGCATCAAGGTGGACTTGAAAACCGCCGGTGCATAACACGGAAAGACCAACAAGAAGGCCCTCAAAAAGGGTCTTTTTGTTGGTCGAATTTATATACCAAACCCGCCCGAAGCCCCCGGAGGAGGGGGATGCAAGGGGGAGGAGGTTCCCTCCTCCCCCTTGCCATCAAGAGTGAGGTTGGCCCGCAGGGCCAAGTTGCCGAGCCCGTAGGGCTTTAGGCAACGGGGAAAGCGCCAGCCCAGCCCCCACCGCCCCCATCAAGAATACGGAAAGCGGCATTATATCCTTGACATAGGGGGCCTTTGCCCATAAACAGCCATCAACCTGCTGAAGACAGTTGGTGCCCGCCATGGGGCGGCGCTTAAGGGGGAGCACCCCGCCAACCGAGGTGGAATGTGTGGAGACATCTCTCCAAGCTTTCCGTTTTAGCCGGTGCGCACGCCCACATGGGGTGGATGTGTGATGTGTACCAATGTGTAAGGAACAACCGATGGACAAATCGCAAAAAGCGTCCTTCGTTGCCGACCTCAACACGCGCGTGGCCAAGGCCCAGACGATGGTGGTGTCCCACTACCGCGGTCTGACGGTCAAACAGCTGCAAACCCTGCGCGGCAAACTCCGCGAACAGGGTGGCGAAGCGCAGGTGGCCAAAAACCGCCTCGCCAAGCTGGCACTGAAGGACACGCCGTTTGAAGGCATCAGCGACCTGCTGACCGGCCCCACCATCCTCACCTTCAGTGAAGATGTGGTGGCTGCTGCCAAGGTGACCCATACCTTTGCCAAGGAGAACGAGGCTCTCGTGATTCTGGGCGGGGTGATGGAAGGCAAGGTGATGGACAAAGCCGCCGTACTCCAGCTGGCAGCCCTGCCGTCGCTGGACGAACTGCGCGGCAAACTGGTCGGCCTGTTGCAGGCACCTGCGGCGCAAATCGCCCGCGTGCTCAAGGCCCATGCCGACAAGAACGGTGCCGAAGCCCCGGCCAAGCAGGACGAAGCGCCTGCCGCCGAAGCCGCTGCACCTGCCGAAGCGCCTGTTGTCGAAGCAGCCCAAGCCGAAGCGGCTCCTGCTGCCGAGGCACCTGCCACCGAGCAACAATCCAACTAACGAATCAAACTGAAAGGACAAAACGATGTCTGCCAATCTGCAACAAATCGTTGACCAACTGTCGGCCCTCTCCGTGATGGAAGCCGCCGAACTCAGCAAAATGCTGGAAGAAAAATGGGGCGTTTCCGCCGCCGCTCCGGTGGCCGTGGCCGCCGCTGCCGCCGGTCCGGCTGAAGAAGCCAAGGACAGCTTCACCCTGAAACTGGTGAGCGCCGGCGACAAGAAGATCGACGTCATCAAGCTGGTGCGTGAAATCACCGGCCTGGGCCTGAAAGAAGCCAAAGACCTCTCCGAGGCCGGTGGCGTGCTGAAGGAAGACGTGCCCGCCAAGGATGCCGAAGAGTTCAAAAAGAAACTCGAAGCCATCGGCGCGAAAGTGGAACTGGCCTAAGGCTGTCCCACTTCCAAAAAGGCTCCAAACGGGGCCTTTTTGTTGGCCGGGTTTACCCCCACCGGCACGAAGTCCCCGGAGGGAGGGGGAGTAAAGCCACTCCCACAAATGCGCATGAAGAAGCCCCGCAAAGCGGGGCCTTCGGGAAATGAAACAACGTCGCCGTTATTTCTTCTTCCCTTCCTTCATGTTGATGTACTCGGCGGCGTAGCGCAGGCCTTTGCCCTTGAAGGGTTCCGGCGGGCGCTTGGCGCGGGCTTCGGCGGCGAACATGCCCACCGCGTGCTTGTCGGCGCCGCTGATGGTCAGTTCGGTTTGGTCCTTGCTCACTTCCACCGCAATGCCTTGCGGGATGTCCATGTTGACCGGGTGGCTGTAGCCCAGCGCGAGGTTCAGCTTGCTGCCCTGCATGCTGGCGCGGTAACCCACCCCAACCAGTTTCATCTTGATGCTGTAACCGTTGGTGACGCCTTCCACCATGTTGCGCACCAGCGCGCGGGCGGTGCCCCACGCGGCGCTCAGGCGCTTGGCATCGCCTTTGGGGGTGAAGGTGACTTCGTTGCCTTCCACCTTGGCGGTGATGTCATGGGGAATGGTGTGCGTGAGCGTGCCCTTGGGGCCGGCCACCTTGACGTTGCGCCCTTCCACGCCAACGGTGACACCGCTGGGGATGGCGACGGGGTTTTTTCCTACGCGGGACATGACTATCTCTCCTTACATCACTTGGCCGATGATTTCACCGCCCACGTTGATTTCGCGGGCTTTGGTGTCGGTCATGACGCCTTTGCTGGTGGATACGATGGTGACGCCCAGACCGTTGGCAACCTTGGGCAGTTCGGTGCTGGCGCTGTACACGCGGCGGCCCGGTTTGGACACGCGGCTCAGCTTGGTGATCACCGGTTTGCCTTGGTAGTACTTGAGGTCTACCTTGATGCTCTTGTGGCCGGTGGCAGCTTCTTCCTCGCTCCAACCGGTGAGGTAGCCTTCGGACACCAGCACGTCCAGCACGGCTTTTTTCAGCGAGCTGGCGGGCATGGAAACATGGGTGTGATGTTGTTTGAGGCCGTTTTTCAGGCGGGCAAACATATCGGCGATGGGATCGGTCATGGTCATGATGCTCTCTCCTTTCCCTTACAAGCTGCCCTTGCGCAGGCCGGGCAGCAGCCCTTGTGCGGCAAGTTTGCGGATTTGGTTACGGCACAGGCCGAATTTTTTGTAGTTGCCACGGGGGCGGCCGGTCATGGCGCAGCGCAGACGCACGCGCACATAGCTGCCGTCGCGGGGCATGGCGTTCAGTTTGTCGCGGGCGGCCATGCGCTCTTCAAAGCTCTTGGACTCGTCCTTGATGATGGCCTTCAGCTCTTCACGCTTGGCGAACTGGTGTTCGCTCATGCGCTTGCGCTTTTCGTTGCGGTTGACGGTGCAGGTTTTGGCCATGGTTAAGCCTCCTTCTTGGCTTGGGTGCGGCTGCGCTTGAAGGGCATGCCGAATTCGGTGAGCAGCGCGCGGGCGCCGTCGTCATCGCTGGCGGTGGTGCAAATAATCACATCCATCCCGCGCACGCGGTCGGTTTTATCAAAGTCGATTTCCTGGAAGATGATCTGCTCTTTGATACCCATGGCGTAGTTGCCGCGGCCGTCGAACGACTTGCTGGACACGCCGTCGAAGTCGCGCACGCGGGGCAGCGCGATGGTGATGAGGCGGTCGAGGAATTCGTACATGCGTTTGCCGCGCAGGGTCACCTTGCAGCCGATGGCCATGCCTTCACGCAGGCTATAGGTGCTGATGGACTTGCGGGCATAGGTGGTGACGGGCTTCTGACCGGCGATCAGCTCCATGTCGGCGATGGCGGCTTCCAGAAGCTTCTTGTCGGCCACAGCGCGGCCCACGCCCATGTTGATGACGATCTTGGTCAGGCGCGGTACCTGAAATTCGTTGCTGCACTTCAGGCTCTTCATCAGCTTGGGCTTGATGGTGCCTTTGTAAAGCTCGGCCATGCGGGGGGTGTAATCCGCAGGCAATGCCACAGCGCCTTCGGCTTTCGCCTTGGGAGCCTTGGCAGACTTTTGCTTGGTTTCAACCATAACCAGTATCCTCCTTATTTGGACTTAGCTTTGGTGGTTTTGGCGCCTTTGCCGGCTGCGCCTTTGGCCTTTTTCACGGTGTCCAGCTCGGTGCCGCTCTTCTTGGCGACACGCACTTTGGAGCCATCGTCCTTCACCTTGTAGCCCACACGGGTGGGGGCGCCGGTTTTGGGGTCTTTCAGCATCACGTTGGAAACGGCAATGCTGGCTTCCTTCTGCATCACGCCGGGTTCGCGTCCCATACGCAGGGCTTCACGTTGGCCGACATGCTTCTTCACCAGATTGACACCTTCCACGATGACGCGGTTGGTGGCGGTGATGACGCGGGAAATCTTGCCGCTTTGGCCTTTGCTTTTGCCGGTGATGACGATGACTTCGTCGCCACGCTTCAGTTTGGATTGCAGTTGAGCCATTAGATCACCTCCGGAGCGAGCGAAACGATTTTCATGTAGTTGGCGCGCAGTTCACGCGGAACCGGGCCAAAGATACGGGTGCCGATGGGGTCGCCCTTGGTGTCGATGATCACGGCGGCGTTGGTATCGAAACGGATCGAGGAACCGTCGGCGCGGTTGATTTCCTTCGCGGTGCGCACGACCACGGCCTTGTGCACCTCGCCCTTCTTTGCCTTGCCCTTGGGCAGGGCGGATTTGACGCTGACGACAATGATATCGCCCACATTGGCGTAACGGCGCTTGGAGCCGCCCACCACCTTGATGCACATCACCTCTTTGGCGCCGGAGTTATCGGCGACCTGAAGGCGGGTTTCCTGCTGGATCATCGTAGTTTCCTTTCAGACTTACGCTGACGGTTGCTCTTGTGCGGCGGCCTTGGCCGGCGCGGGGGTTTCTTCCAAAGCGACATCGGAGGCGCTGTCGGCGATTTGCTCACCGGCGGCCTTCACCACCTTCAGCAGTTCAAACCGCTTCAGGGCGCTTTTGGGAGGGCACTCCACGATTTGCACCACGTCGCCGAGTTTGGCGGTGGAGGCTTCATCGTGGGCGTGGAATTTTTTGCTGCCGCGCATGGTTTTGCCATACACGGGGTGTTTGGTGGTGGTATCGGTACGCACCACAATGGTTTTGGCGGCCTTGGTGGAGACGACGGTGCCTTGCAGAATACGACGTGGCATGGGTTAGGCTTCCTTCTTACCGGTTGCGGCCTTGATGGCGGTGTGCACGCGGGCGATGGCCTTGCGCACTTCACGCCAGCGGGTGGGTTTTTCCATCTGGCCCGCCGATTTGGCGAAGCGCAGGTTCATTTGTTCCTTGCGCAGTTCAATCAGCTGGGCTTGCAGCTGTTCGGCGCTTTTGGCGGAAACGTCACTGTATTTCATCATCTCTCTCCTTATGCGCCGTGGTGGCGAACCACCATTTTGGTTTTCACCGGCAGCTTCATCGCGGCCAAGCGGAAGGCTTCGCGTGCCTGCTCTTCGGTTACGCCGGCCATCTCGAACATGATGCGGCCGGGCTTGATGCGGGCCACGTAGTATTCGATACCGCCCTTACCGGAACCCATGCGGACTTCGGCAGGCTTCTTGGTGACGGGAATATCGGGGAACACCAGCACCCACACGCGGCCGCCACGGGCGATCGAGCGGGTCATGGCGCGGCGGGCCGATTCGATCTGGCGGGCGGTGACGCGCTCGGGCTCCATGGCCTTCAGACCAAATTCGCCAAAGCTCACATTGCTGCCGCCCTTGGCATTGCCATGGATGCGGCCCTTGAACTGCTTGCGGTACTTGGTACGTGCCGGTTGTAACATAGCTTTATCTCCTTAACTGGGCGGCTTTACTGGACATTGGCGTTATAGTCAATGGAATATTTCTCGCCGTGGTTGGCCCACACCTGGACACCGATGATGCCGTAGGTGGTTTTGGCCTCGGCGAAACCGAAGTCGATGTCGGCGCGCAGGGTGTGCAGCGGCAAACGGCCGTCGATCGCCCATTCGGTCCGGGCGATTTCCGCACCGTTGAGGCGGCCGGACACGCGGATACGCACGCCGTCGACACCGTTTTGCATGGCGTTTTGCATGGCACGCTTCATGGCACGGCGGAAGGCGATGCGGCGTTCCAGCTGGTCGGCGATGTTCTCGGCGATAAGCTGGGCGTTGGCATCTGGCTTGCGGATTTCAACGATGTTGAGCACCACTTCCGATTTGCTCATTTGTTGCAGCTGTTTGCGCAGGGTTTCGATTTCGGCGCCTTTTTTGCCGATGATCACGCCCGGGCGGCTGGTGTGGATGAACACGCGGCACTTCTTGCTGGGGCGTTCAATCACGATTTTGGCGATGCCGGACTTGGCCAGCTTCTTGGTGAGGAAGCTGCGGATGGCATCGTCTTCCTTCAGTTGGTCGGCGTAATCGTTGCCGGCAAACCAGACGCTGGTCCAGTTGCGGTTGATGCCAAGGCGGAAGCTGGTTGGTTTAACCTTCTGACCCATGGTTAGGCCTCCTGTTGTTCGGTTTTGGGTTCAGCCTTTTTGGGCGCGGATTTGGTAGCCTTTTTGGGGGCGGCCTTTTTGGCTTCCTTGGCTTCGCGCTCGGCCACCACGATGGTGATGTGGCATCGGGGCTTCAGGATGGGGGCGCTGCGGCCACGGCCACGGGCGTGGAAGCGGCGCATCACCATGCCCTTGTCGGCATAGGCGTGGGCCACGACCAGCTTGTCCACGTTCAGCTGGTGGTTGTTGGCGGCGTTGGCGATGGCCGAGAGCAGTACCTTGCGGGTGGGCTCGGCCAGGCGGCGGCGGCAGAACTGGAGGGTGTCCAGCGCTTGCTCGACGGGCTTGCCGCGGATTAGCTCCAGCACCAGCTGGGCCTTTTGCGGGCTGCCCTTGACGCCTTTGGCGGACGACATCGCCTCGTTGCTGGCGATGCGGCGGGGATTGGCTTGTTGGCTCATACCTCAGCTCTCCTTATTTCTTGGCGGCCGCTTTGGCCGACTTGTCCGGGTGACCGGTGAAGGTGCGGGTGGGGGCGAATTCGCCCAGCTTGTGGCCGACCATATCGTCGGTCACCAGCACCGGAATGTGTTTGCGGCCATCGTGCACCGCGAAGGTGATGCCGACAAACTCCGGCAAAATGGTGCTGCGGCGCGACCATGTCTTGATGATTTCCTTTTTGGCGGAACCGGCTGCCTTGGCCACCTTCTTGAGAAGGTGGTGATCGGCGAACGGGCCTTTTTTAATGCTGCGTGCCATGTTTCAGTCCCTCTCCTTACAGTTTCTTGCCTTTGGCGCGGCGGATGATCAGCTTGTTGCTGGCCTTCTTCGGACGGCGTGTCTTGCCGCCCTTGGCGCATTTGCCCCACGGCGAAACCGGGTGGCGGTTACCACGGGTACGGCCGCCCAACGGGTGGTCGACCGGGTTCATCACTTCACCGCGCACGGTCGGACGGGTACCCATCCAGCGGGTACGGCCCGCCTTACCGATTTGGGTGTTCATGTGGTCGGGGTTGGAAACCGCACCCACCGTGGCCATGCACACGTCGAGCACCATGCGGAGCTCGCCGCTGGGCATGCGCAGCTGGATGTGGTTGCCTTCCTTACCGGCGATCTGGATGGACGAGCCGGCGCTGCGGGCCATTTGGCCGCCCTTGCCGGGTTTCAGCTCCACGTTGTGGACCACGGTACCCACCGGAATGTTCTTCAGCGGAAGCGCGTTGCCGGGTGCGATGTCGGCTTGCGGACCGCTCATCACGGTGTCGCCGGCCTTCATGCGTTGCGGCGCAAGAATGTAGCTCTTTTCACCGTCCTTATATTCAATCAGGGCGATGAAGGCGCTGCGATTGGGATCGTACTCCAAACGTTGCACCTTGGCGGGAACGCCGTGCTTGGTGCGCTTGAAATCGATCAGGCGGTAGCGGCGCTTGTGGCCCTGCCCGATGTGACGGGTGGTGATGTGACCGCTGTTGCTGCGACCGCCGGTCTTTTTCAGTTCGGTGGTCAGCGCCTTTTCGGGGCGGCCCTTCCACAGCTCGCTACGATCCACCGCAATCAGGGTGCGGCGACCGGCCGAGGTGGGGTTGAAGGTCTTGAGTGCCATGAGTCAATATCCCCTTATACTTACTTCACACCGGCCATCAGATCGACCGATTGGCCGTCCTTCAGTTTGACCAGCGCCTTTTTGACATCGCTGCGGCGACCGGCGCGGGCGCCGAAGCCTTTGGTTTTACCTTTGGAAATCAAGGTATTCACTTGCGTGACATTGACACCATAAAGGTTTTCCACGGCGCTGCGGATTTGCGGCTTGGTGGCGGTTTTTTCCACTTCAAACACCAGCCAGTTGCCGCCTTCGGCGATCTGGGTGGTCTTTTCCGTCACCAACGGACGCTTGAGCACGGTCAGCGCGGCTTCGGTGAGTTGGGTTTTGGCGGTTGCCATGTGTTGTCTCCCTCTCAATTATTCAGCCTTGGCCTTTTTGGCGGCCGGCTTTTTGGCAGGCGCCTTCTTGGCGGGTTTGTCTTCGGCGGCCTTGGCTTTGGCGGCGGGCTTGGCAGCCTTGGCCTTGGGTTCCTTGGCGGGCTTGGCGTCGGTGCTGCCTTCGCCGCTCAGGCGGGCTTCCAGCATTTTCACCGCGTTTTCGGTCATCACCAGCTTGGTGTAGCGGAGGATGTCATAGACGTTGGCGCCTTCGGTCGGCAGTACCTTGATGAACGGCAGGTTGCGGCTGGCCTTTTCAAAGTTGGCATCGTTGGCGTCCACGATGAAGGTGGCGCGGCTGGCACCGAGCTTTTCCAGTTGGCTGGCAAGGTCCTTGGTTTTGTGGCTCTTGGTGGCGATATCGCTGAGGATGATCAAATCACCCGCTTGCGCCTTGCTGGAGAAAGCGGTTTTCAAGGCCAGCTGGCGCACCTTCTTGGTCAGGTTGTGGGCAAACTCGCGACCGCGCGGGCCGAACACCACGCCACCACCCACAAAGATGTTGGCGGTCTTGGCACCGTGACGGGCGCCGCCGGTACCTTTTTGACGGTAGACCTTTTTCTTGGTGCGGTTGATTTCGCCCCGGGTCTTGGTGAAGGCCAGACCGGCGCGGGCCGCAGCCAGCTGCCAGGTGACCGCACGGGCCAGCAGGTCTTTGCGCACTTCGCGGCCGAAAACGTCGGCGGAAAGCTCCATGCTGCCGGTTTTCTTGCCGTCGAGGGAGAGGATGTCGAAGTTCATGGGTGTTCCTCCTTACTTGGCCGCTTGCTTGGCTTTGACAGCACTGGTGATGCTCACCACGCTGCCCTTGTTGCCGGGCACGCTGCCCTTGATCAGAATCAGGCCGTTGTCGGTATCGACGCTGACGACTTCAAGGTTTTGAATCGTCACGTTTTCGACACCGAGATGACCGGCCATCTTCTTGTTCTTGAAAACTTTGCCCGGGTCTTGGCGGCTACCGGTCGACCCGTGGATGCGGTGGCTCAGCGAGTTACCGTGGCTGGCACGGCCCGAGCTGAAGTTCCAGCGTTTGATGACGCCGGCAAAGCCGCGGCCCTTGGTGACGCCGCTGACGTCGACGATCTGGCCGGCGCTGAAGATGTCGACACCGATGGTGCTGCCGACGGCCGGCAGTTCGCCGTCCATGCGGAACTCGCCCAGAATCTTCTTGGCTTCGACGTTGGCCTTGCGGAAGTGGCCCGCCAGCGCCTTCGTGAGGCGTTGGGGTTTTTGCGCAAACGCGCCCAGTTGCACGGCGCTGTAGCCGTTCTTTTCCACCGTGCGGTGGGCCACCACCTGGGCGCCTTCCACATGCAGCACGGTGACGGGGATGTTTTCGCCCTTGTCGTTGAACACGCGGGTCATGCCGACTTTCTTGGCGATGAGACCCATGCTGTTAGAGGACTGTGTCATGATGCGTTCCTCCCCTTACAGCTTGATTTGCACGTTGACGCCGGAGGCGAGGTCGAGCTTCATCAGCGCGTCGATGGTTTGCGGGGTGGGCTCCACGATTTCCAGCATGCGCTTGTGGGTGCGGATTTCGAAGTGCTCGCGGCTCTTCTTGTCCACGTGGGGGCTGCGGTTGACGGTGAAGCGCTTCAGCTTGGTCGGCATCGGGATGGGCCCGCGCACTTTGGCGCCGGTGCGTTTGGCGGTTTCGACGATTTCATCGGTGGCCTTGTCGAGCACGCGGTGGTCGAAGCTCTTCAGGCGGATGCGGATGTTTTGCGTGGTGTCCATCGCAAGGTGTCCCCTCTTGTGGTGCGTGCCGCCAGCGGCAGAGGCCCCGGTTCATAACAAAACCAACCCCGCTCCAGTGCGTGGGTTGGCCAGTGCCACCGCCCCGTTGGGAGCAGTGGAAGACCCGATATGTCTGGCGTTTTCCGGGTCGAAACTTAGGTGCAAAACCCTGCTGACGCGGGGTGTTGTTGGGCGGGGTATAGGCGGTTGGGCAGGGGTTGTCAAGCGAATCGCCGTGACTTTTGTGAAAAAAGTCGCAAGGCGTGCATGCCTATCTTTTGTGCAAGTGTATTCAAAACCGCATGGCATCTTGATGCCGGGAGTGGTAGGAGGTGTGTGCATTGTATATTTAAGGAGTACCTAGCATGAGCCAAGCAACCCCTCGTAACGACCGTCCGTTGGCAGGCAGCGATGTTTTACCGGAAGAGCCGCGCCGTGATGCTTCGGCGATAGCCGGTCGTCCGACCGAGAGGCTGACCGGCTGGCATGTTGCCCGAAGCGTGGCCACGGTCATGTTGATCGGAGGAGCTGTCGTGGCATTGGCGCGCTGTGACAAGCCCAAAAGCTTTTTGCGGTTTCCCGGTTTGACCACCGCCTCGACCACCGCGTTGACGCAGGCCGACACCAAGCCCGATGTGTTGCCCGCGCCCAAAATGCCTGTAATTATCAATGCCCGCCCGGTTTATCAGGGGGGAGCCTCGGCATGCTTGAAGGATTTGCACCAACGCAAGGACACCACACTGGCCTGCTGGCAGCCCGCCAAAGACGGCACGGTAACCCAATTGCCGCTGGCCGAGGTGTTGGCCGATGGCGCCAAGCTGGAACGCAGCGGCTTTTACACCAGCGGCAAGATGTATGCGGGAAGTTTGGGGTATTGTGAGGAACTGGTTTCCGCCTTCAATACCTTGGCGGCCCCAAAGAAGGCTAGCACCACGTTGGCCTGTGATATCGCCCAAATTACCGCTGAAGGCAGCGTACGGGATGTTTATCATCTGGCCGAACGTGCCAAGGTGGCCGAAGTTCCCCCGCCGCCGCAAGAGCGTCCCTCCAGCCTGAAAGACACCTCTCCGCCGCGCCGCACGGTAGACGTGCGGGTGCCCGATGAAGCGCCGCCGCTGTATTATGAGCCGATGCCGCAGCGCGATGTGGTGGTTGTAGAGCAAGGCGGAAGTGGCGGGTCATTCTCGTTCACCAAGAACAAGACGGTTGTTGTGGCCGAACCGCAAGTGCGGCGCCACCACGGGGGACACCATGGCGGGCATTACCGTGCCCGTACCGTTATCGGCCCGCAAAGTGGCGATGTGGCGGTGGAGCTGACCGGCCGCAGAGGTCATGGCCAAGGTTATGACTCCCGTGGTGGCGGGCGCCGTGGAGTGGGCACTTCGCCAGTGACATCCCGTGACCGTGTCATCCTTTCCGGCCCGGCCATTGGTCGTGGCCCCAGCGACCGTGCCCCCGTGGTGCTGCAGCGCGGCGGCTATGGCAACAGCGTGGAAATCTTGAGGGGCCGTCCCCTGCAACAGGCCACACCGCACCGTTCCGGCGGCGTGCGCTTGCAGCGTCCGGCGGCGGGCGGCGGTTTCCGCAACCGTGCCGCCAGCGGAACCTCGTTCCGGGCGCCGAACCGAGCCAGTTTCCAACGCGGCAACATGGGGGCCGGCCGCAGTTTTGGCGGCAACCGTGGCGGCGGGCGCGGTGGCCGTGGCGGCGGAGGTCGTCGCGGGCGCTGATGCCCCCAATACAAACAAGGCCCCTGTCGGGGCCTTATCGTTTTCCCTAAGGGCTAAGGAAACCTTAGTGGCCGGCATGACCTTCATGGGCGGCGGCTTCGGCATCCACATCCACGGTAGCGCCTTCCATGTCGTCGGTGGTCACGGTGGCCGAGGTGTCGGCAGCGGCGTCCACCATGGTGTCTTCCACCACCATGGCGGTGTTGGCGGGAGCTTCGGCGGTTGCGGTTGTTTTGGCTTCGTAGGCGTCCACGCTTTCGGCCATGGCGGGGGCGATGGCAACGGTGGCAAGGGCGAGGGCAAGCAGGGTCTTCATGAGTGGATCCTTTTTGTTGGGTTGGCCGTTATGGAATGACTTGTCGCCGAAACGGGAAATCGGCGACACCTTTATATCTGCCCTATGTGCGTGAGGCGGTGAAGGGGAGGGAGGATGGCGGCATATCAAGAAAGCATACGGGTGTAAGCGATTTGTAAGAGCGCCCCCTTGGCGGCGCGGCGGCAAGCGGCTAGGCTTGGCCCCATGAAAATACTTGTGATCGAAGACGAGAAGGCCCTTGCCGGCCTGATTGAACAAACCCTGCAAAAAAGCGGGTACGGCGTCACTTTGGCGGGCAGCGTGGCCGAGGCGCGGGAGAAATTGGCCCAACCGTTCGAGGCTATTATCTCCGACCGCCGCCTGCCCGACGGCGACGGGCTGGACTTGGTGGCCGAGCTGCGCGCCGCCAACAACGCCACGCCGGTGCTGATGCTGACCGCCATGGGCCTGCCGCAAGAGCGGGTAAAAGGCTTGGATGCCGGCGCCGACGACTATTTGCCCAAGCCGTTCAGCCTGTATGAACTGCAGGCGCGGTTGCGGGCGCTGTTGCGTCGCAGCGGCGGGCCGCAGGGGGTCAAGCTGGCCTCCGGCAACGTCACGCTGGACACGTTGCACGGCACCGTGCAGGTGGACGGCAAGACCGTGCCGATGGGCAAGCGCGAGCTTTCGCTGCTCACCGAGCTGATGCGCCGCGCGGGCCAAGTCGTCAGCAAAGACGTGCTGGAACATGGCGCCCCCAGTGGTGGCCGCAACGCGCTGGAAGTGGCGCTGCACCGCCTGCGCAAGAACCTGGCCGACCACGGCGCCGACATTGAAATTGCCACCGTGCGCGGCGTGGGGTATTGGATTGTGGATGAAAATGCTGCGCCTGCAGCCCAGTAGTTGACAACCTGAAACGAGAGGAGCCCCTCTTCCTCCATGGAACACAGCCTGCTGCTCCGTTTGGTCATACGCCTTGGGCTGGTGCTGGCGTTGGTGTGTGCGGGGTTGGTATGGTTGTTCAACAATACGCTGGACGAGGTGGGCGACAGGGCGCAGGACGAGATGCTGCGGCGTCAGGCGGCGGAGTTGCTGAGTTATTTGCAGATCGACCGTGACCGCGAGGCCAGCTTTACCGTACCGCGCGATGTGGCGCGGGTGTACCGTGACCGTGACAGCGGCTATGTGTTCGTGCTGCATGACGGGCAGGGCAATATCGTGGCCCGCAGCCACCCCTTGGCGGTGGCGATGCTGCGGCCCGGGCTGGTGGCGGTGCCGCAAAGCACCTATTTGGACACCCGTGACACCGACGGCAAGGCGGCGGGCATTTACATGCTGGTACGCCCCGTACCCACCCCGCGCGGCATGCGTTACCTGACTGTGGGGCAGGCCCGCACCATTGACGACGTATTGATGGAAGCCGCCGGACGCGACGCCACCCGCCATTTGCTGATGTGGCTGGTGCCCGCCTTCGGGCTGGTGCTGGTGACGGTGGGAATGAGCGTATCGGAAAGTTTGCGCCCGCTGCGGCGGCTTTCTGCCGAAGTGAAGGCGGTGGGGCCGCACAACCCCGAGCGTCAACTGACCGCCGCGCAAGTACCCAGCGAAGTGCAGCCCTTGGTGGAAGCGGTGAACGGCCTTTTGGCCCAACTCAGCCAAGCGTTGGCGGCGCAGCAGCAGCTTTCCGCCGACACCGCCCACCAGCTGAAAACCCCGTTGGCGATCATGCAGGCGCGGTTGGAATCGCTGAAATCTTTCAACGGTCGGGATGATTTGCTGGCCGACGTACGCCGCATGAACCGGCTGGTGACGCAGATGCTGCAATACGCCCAGCTGATGCAGACCGACATCGACCTTGAGCCCGTCAACCTGACCGAGCTGGCGCGCGAGGTGATGGCGCGGATGATCCCGCTGGGGCATGGCCGCAAGGTGAAGCTGGCGTTTGAAGCGCCGGAGTTGCCGGTGATGGTGAAGGCGGCGCCGCTGTTGGCGGCGGAAGCCATCCAGAACCTGATCGACAACGCCATCCAGCACAGCCCCGCCGGTAAGGCGGTGGAAGTGGCCATAGGGCTGGACGGCACGGTGGAGATTGCCGACAAGGGGCCGGGGGTTCCCGCCACCGAACGCGACCGTATTTTCAGCCGCTTTTGGCAGGGCGAAGGCCGCAACGAGAAATACGGCAGCGGCAGCGGGCTGGGGCTGGCGATTGTGGCGGAAATCATGCGCCAGCACGGCGGGAAGGTGAAAGTGGCCGAGCGCAAGGGCGGCGGCAGCGTGTTTACCTTGAGCTTTTGTCTGAACGGCCGCTGAAGAGCTGCACCACGTTGCCGGTGGTTTCAATCTTGGGCATATGGATAAGCGCCTCTTGCCAGTATTCGGCAGCCTTGCCATGGATACGGCGGGAGATGCTTCTGGGGCTTAAGAGGGAGGACTGATTCTTACCCAGAAGAACATGCATGTTGGCAACCTGAGACACCATATCGGCAAGCATGGCTTCGTTCATCGCTGCTTGCAGCGCATACAAAGCGTGCTCCTCCCCCCGGTGGAGGGGATTGCCTTCCATCAGGGGAATCGTGTCGACAATGCTTTGTGCCAGTTCTCCGAACATCTGGCGGCTTGGGGGCGTGTCCTTGCCGAGATGGGCATGGATATCGCTCACCGCATGGGTTAGGCGGGCGGTTTCGCTGTTTCCGGGAAGGTAGCGGTATAGTTCGTGGTACAGGAAGGTGCTGACCATGCCGTGCAAGGCCATGGCACAGGTGCGGGGATTGCCTTTTTGCTTTTGTGCAAAGCGGATTTTGCCAAGCCACTCGACGGCAACGGCGTCTGTCTTTTCCCAATGCAGCAGCATGGCATCGCCGCTTTTGGCGGAAAACAGTGGCTGGAGTGGCCCGTTGGCGGCTTGGGAGGCGTTCATGGCCAAGATGTAGGCGTGTGCCGGAACAATTGCAAGGGGCTCTATCCACGCCCTTGGGTGAAGGCGGAAAGCATGATGACATTGCCCGACGAGGCGTGGGAAGCGGCTGGTAGCGGCGCGTTCAGGGCGGCATCCATCAGGGCATTCAGTTCGCGGTGGCAGCACTCTGCCATAAACCTGGCGAAACGTTGGTGGCAGATGCTTTGAGCGGTAAGGGCATGGAGTCGCGGCAAGTCCGAAGTCGCAACATCGCACGCCTCGCGGGCGACATTCATGTAATCCTGTCCCCACAAGGTATCTTCAAGGCCCTCGGCGATGTGGCGGTCGGCCTCGGTGGGGCCTTGGAAGGCGAGTTCGTCGAGCCTCCAGCGCACGTCCTCGGCCATGGACAACGGGATTGGTGCCCGACATGCCAAAGCGCGATGGATATCGATGACCCGTTCACAAATGTAATTGGCTTCTGCCGAAAACACGTACTGCGGCTGCACGATATCACTGAGGAACGTTCCCAACATGCCGCGCAGGGCAAGGTTAAGCTCGTGGGGCGGCATATCCCGCAACCGCTCGTCCAGCAGGTTGTGGGTCAACGGGTCACCCCAAAGGCGGACGTAGGCCAGCAGCGGCCCCGCGTCCAAACACGGGAAGTCCATGTTCGCGGTTTTTTCATGCACGTGTGCAATGCTGGTCATGGTGTTTTTCCCTCAATGAACATGGCGAATGTATACTTTTAAGACGGGCGCGTAAAGAAAAACCCCCGCACGGGGGTTTTTCTTAGAGGTACGCGGGCCTTATGCGGCGCGTTTGGCTTGGATTTCGGCCGCCACGTTACTGGGCACGGGTTCGTAGTGGCTGAACTCCATGCTGGGGCTGGCGCGGCCTTGGGTCAGGCTGCGCAGCGTGGTGATGTAGCCGAACAGGTTGGCCAGCGGCACCGACGCTCTCACCACGGTTTGGCCGTGCACGTCTTCGGTGCCTTGGATCATCCCACGGCGGGACGACAGGTCGCCGATGACGTCACCCATGAAGTCGGTGGGCGTGGTCACTTCCAGCTTCATGATGGGCTCGAGGATTTGCGGACCGCACTTCTTGGCGGCTTCCTTGACCGCCAGAATGCCGGACATCTTGAAGGCCATTTCCGACGAGTCGACGTCATGGTAGCTGCCGTCGAACACGGTGGCTTTCACGTCGACCACCGGGAAGCCTGCCACCATGCCGTTTTGCAAGGCGTCTTCCACACCTTCCTGCACGGCGGGGATGTATTCCTTCGGAATGGCACCGCCGACGATTTCGTTGACGAACTCGAAGCCCTTGCCCTTTTCGTTGGGTTCGAAGCGGATCCAGCAGTGACCGAACTGACCGCGACCGCCGGACTGCTTGACGTGTTTGCCTTCGCACTCGGCTTGTTTGGTGATGGTTTCGCGGTAGGCCACTTGCGGCGCGCCGATGTTCACTTCCACCTTGTGTTCGCGCTTCATGCGGTCGACCATGATTTCAAGGTGCAATTCACCCACGCCGGCGATGATGGTCTGGCCGGATTCCTGATCGGTAAAGGCACGGAAGCTGGGGTCTTCGGCCATCAGCTTGCCCAGCGCGATGGACATTTTTTCCTGCATGTCCTTGGTCTTGGGTTCGATGGCTTGGGAAATCACCGGCTCCATCGCCTTGATGGTTTCCAGCATGTAGGGGTGCGCCTCGCTGCACAGCGTGTCGCCGGTGCGGGTGTCTTTCAGGCCGATCAGCGCGGCGATGTCGCCGGCGCGGATTTCCGTCACTTCCTCACGCTTGTTGGCGTGCATCTTCACGATACGGCCGATACGCTCGGTCTTGCCACGGCTGGCGTTGAGGATGGCGGTGCCGCTGGAGATAACCCCGGTGTACACGCGCACGAAGGTGATGGTGCCGACAAACGGGTCGGTGGCGATTTTGAACGCCAGCGCGGCCAGCGGTTGGTCATCGCCCACCTTCAGCACGATTTCTTCACCGTTCGGCAGGTCGGCCTCGAGGTTCTTGTCGGCGATTTCGTCCGGCGCGGGCAGGTATTCAATGACCGCGTCCAGCAGCGGCTGCACGCCCTTGTTCTTGAACGACGAGCCGCACAGAACCGGGAAAATCTTCATCTCCAAAGTGCCTTTGCGGATGCACTTCTTCAGCGTGGCTTCATCGGGTTCGGTACCTTCAAGGTAGGCGTTCATCGCGTCGTCATCAAACTCAACGGCGGCTTCCACCAGCGCGGCGCGGGCCTTGGTGGCGGCGTCCATGTGGTCGGCGGGGATGTCGGTCTCTTCCCAGCTGGCGCCAAGGTCTTCGCTCTTCCAGATAAGCGCCTTCATGCGGACGAGGTCGATGATGCCTTGGAAGTAGTCTTCCTTGCCCACCGGCCATTGGATGGCAATGGCGTTGGCGCGCAGGCGCTCGCGGATCATCTGCACGCCGCGCTCGAAGTCGGCGCCGATACGGTCCATCTTGTTGATATAGCAAATGCGCGGCACGCCGTAGGTGTTGGCGTGGCCCCAGTTGGTTTCCGATTGCGGCTCCACACCCGACACCGAGCAGAAGGTGGCGATCAGGCCATCCAGCACGCGCACCGAGCGTTTCACTTCGATGTTGAAGTCGATGTGTCCAGGCGTGTCGATCAGGTTGATGGTGTAGCCCTTCCACTGCGCGGTGGTGGCGGCGGATGTAATGGTGATGCCGCGTTCCTGCTCCTGCGCCATCCAGTCCATGGTGGCGGCGCCTTCGTGCACCTCACCGATTTTGTGGCTGCGGCCGGTATAATAAAGGATACGCTCCGACGTGGTGGTTTTCCCCGCATCCACGTGGGCCATGATGCCGATGTTGCGGAATTTGTTCATAGGGGCGGTACGGGCCATGGTGGTCACTCCAGCTTTGATTAAACTTGGCTGGTGTGTAGCGGAATTGGGACGTGTTGGCAAGGGGCCAAACGCCCTCAAGCCGCGTTAGCCGAAGGCCGTCATCCGCCCTTCGGCTTTGTCCCCGTCGACAGAAGGTTGCGGCGGCTTGCTCCAGACGCAAATCGGCCTCCGTTCAGCCTTGCCCGCCAAGTGCTGCAGCCATTCGGCACGGCGGGCATGGCGGGCGGCATGTTTGCGGTTGTTATCGCGGGTCATGGCATCCTCGGTTCGGAACGCGGCGTCAAGGTGGGCGTCACGTGCGGCGCCAAAACCGTTGGCCAGCAGGAGAAGCATTTCGTGCTGTTCCTCCTGTGCAAGGGCCGTACTTGCAAGGCGCTGGTTGACGCGGATCTCCTTGAACCGCCACACATTCATGCTGCCTTCCGCGCGGGCTGTTTGCAGATGGCGGGCGGCGCGGGAAGCTGCCCCGTCACGGCGCAGACGGGCGTACTCTTCAGGGGTCGAGCCGATGCCGGAGAGGTTGTCCTGTCGGGCAGCCATCAGCCATTTGTTCATGCAGGCCAACGCATCCTCATTGTTGGCATGGCCTTGGTTGGTACGGGCGTGGTTAAGCCAGTTGCGGGCTTCAGCCATGTAGCCGCTTGTCAAAAGTTCTTCGCGGTACTCTTCCGTGAGATCTATGTATTCCGGAGGTTTTCCTACCTGTTTCAACAAGCTGTCTATCTTGTGCAAACGCCCTCCGTTATGGCCAGAGGCAGGCTCGCACAGGAACAGACATTCTTGAGCTTTTTCAATTAACTCGTCACTTCCGGGCAAATACGGATGGTACTTGCGTATGTACCTCTCGTAAAATGTCTGGCCCGACAGTTTCCATCGCACCTTCTCCTGCCAGTGGTTGAAGGCCTTGGCCTGTTTTTGGCTCCATAGATACACCAGACGGCCGGGGGTCGGGTCGGCCATCGACGTGGCCATCTCTCCCTTGGGAGCGTAGCGGTAATAAGTTGGTGCCAGATAAGGATACAAGGCGCTTCCCAAGCGGACATCCAGACGCTTCAGCGGGGTTGTTGCCTTGGCACAGGCCAAAAAAAACCAGCCTCTCAGCTGGGACGACGCGGTGGGCTTGGCGGCAGGGGTCATGCGGGGCTCCTTTGATTTGGGGAGTTGTAGGGGAGACGGGCCGCGGCGTCAAGGCGGATGTGCGGGGCATAGGCAAAATGCCCTGAGGCTATCGGTTTGATGTGAGGGCAGTCAACATCAACAGCCCCCTACATGTTAGGTCGGGTGGGTCTCGCACCCCTCGAGCAAGCTTTCAATATTAAGGGCTTCACCACCGGTCACAGGGTCAATCGGAATGGGGATATGGGTTTGGAATGATACCGACAAAGCAGGATTCTCATACTTTCGCGCCGGAACCTCGGGATGGGGCCGCAGTGTCCAGTTGTCATCACCCATATCCAGTCTACTTCCGTGACGTTTGCAGACATCGTGGATTGTCCGCAACGTTTCCCGATAGTCCTCTTGAACCGTTCGATCTCGGTGCATCGGAAGATGGTTTTCCGCCCAGTTGCTCAAAGTACCCGAGCCATCCTCGCGTTTCCAGAATTTCAGTTTGTCAGGAACATCTTGCGTACGGATGTCACACCCCGTGATTGTCCATCCTCCATCTGCCGTAAGCACAATAAGCTGCGTATTCGGCCTGACGCAATTTCCTTCCAGCTCCATAAATTTCGTCATGCAAACCAAATACCCGCCGTCTGTTGGCGCCACATGCTTGGCGACATCACGCCCCTCATCACACAAAAACAGTCCTTTATTGGCCTTCCCTCCCCAAGCTTTCTTTTCAGAAAGATCATGTACCATTTCAGGAATACAACGATCATTGTCGCAAGACAGAATTTCACGCACCAGCGGGGTCAGGCTTCGGCTATCTTGTTCCAACAAGCCAATTGCAGGGATAACCACAAACGGCCTGTCACGGCCGCGGACTTCATATTCCAGAACACGCCGTCCACCTACGGCGCGCCCGTCGATAATGTCCCATATGTCAATCATGCTTACATATACTGCGTCACATCAGCTTTCCTGACAACAAAAGCCGCCCGTGGGCGGCCTTTGCTTGCGGATTGCCTTGGACAACTACCAACGGAAGTGGGCAAAGGCGCGGTTGGCCTCGGCCATTTTGTGGGTGTCTTCACGCTTCTTCACCGCGTTGCCACGGTTTTGGCTGGCTTCGCTGAGTTCGTAGAACAGGCGCTCGCGCATGGTGCGGGCACCGCCCTTGCGGGCCGCGCCGACGATCCAGCGGATGGCCAAAGCCTGCGCACGGGCCGGGCGTACCGGCATCGGCACCTGGTAGGTGGCACCACCCACGCGGCGGCTGCGCACTTCCTGCTCGGGCTTCACGTTGTTCAGCGCGGCATGGAACAGTTCCAGCGGGTTTTTCTTCAGCTTGGCTTCAAGCTGTTCAAAGGCTCCGTACACCACCTTCTCGGCAGCGGACTTGTTGCCCGCCAGCATGATCTGGTTGATGAACTTGGTCAGCACGATGTCACCATATTTGGCATCGGGCAAAATGGTACGGGGGGCCGGACGACGACGACGCATGATAAATTCCTCCTCTTATCCGGTTATTTGGCCGCGCCGGCTTTGGGGCGCTTGGCGCCATACAAGCTGCGGCTTTGTTTACGGTCTTTCACGCCTTGGGTATCCAGCGCACCACGGATGATGTGGTAACGCACACCCGGCAAGTCTTTCACGCGGCCGCCACGGATGAGCACCACGCTGTGTTCTTGCAGGTTGTGGCCTTCACCGGGGATATAGGCAATCACTTCGTAGCCGTTGACCAGGCGCACTTTGGCCACTTTCCGCAACGCCGAGTTCGGCTTCTTGGGGGTGGTGGTGTACACGCGGGTGCACACGCCGCGCTTTTGCGGGCAAGCCTTCATGGCCGGGCTTTTGGTTTTGGCTTTTTGCAGCACGCGGGGTTTGCGTACCAGCTGGTTGATGGTTGGCATCTGCCTTCCTCCATTGGTTAATATTACGATGACTTGAACGAGTTCCCAGCCTTCGCTGGGATAAACCCGTCTAAGGTTTTGCACGCAAAACCAAGACATCGTTTACTTCCCCTCTCGCCCGTACAGAGGCTGGGCGCGGGTACTCCGGTATCCTTGCGGATGGGGCTGTGTAGGCGAGGGGGGCGGGGCTGTCAAGAACTATCGTGCCGATATCTCAATATCGCCCCTTGACACCCCCCTCCATAAAGCCTACAAGCCCCCTGCACCCCAAGCCTCAGCCGGGTGCCGTTTTTGTATGGGAAGCCCCGTGCAAACATCGCCCCTGCGGCCGGATTTCAGCGGCCCAGACCGATAAGGTTACCAAGTTTCATTCAACAGGGGAAACGCCATCATGTCCGCACTGTCCTTTACTCAAAAGAAGCGTATGCGCAAAAACTTCGGCAAACTGGCCGACGTGGCCCAAGTGCCCAGCCTGCTGGAAATGCAGCAAAACAGCTACGATCTCTTCCTGAGTGAAAAATCCGACAGCAAGGCCACCTTCTATACGCTGGACGGCGCGTTCAAGAGCGTCTTCCCGGTGAAGGACAACGCCGGCCTGGCCGAAATGGACTACGTGGGCCTGCGCCTGGAAGAGCCCAAATACGACATCGACGAATGCCGCACCCGCGACATGACCTTTGCCGCTCCGGCCCGTGTCACCATGCGCCTGACCCTGTGGGACGTCGACCACGCCACCGGCGCCCGCAGCGTGCGCGACATCAAGGAACAGGAGGTGTACCTGTGTGACGTGCCGCTGATGACCAGCAACGGAACCTTCATCGTCAACGGCACCGAGCGCGTGGTGGTCAGCCAGATGCAACGCAGCCCCGGCGTGTTCTTTGCCCACGATGACGGCACCAGCCACAGCAGCGGCAAGCTGTTGTTCAACGCCCGCGTGATCCCGTTCCGTGGTAGCTGGCTGGACTTCGAGTTCGACCACAAGGACAACGTGTACGTGCGCATCGACCGCAAGCGCAAACTGCCCGCCACGGTGATTTTGCGCGCCATGGGCATGAGCACCCAAGACATCGTCGATACTTACTACGACAAGCTGGAAGTAAAAGTGACGGCCGGCAAAGCCCCCAAGGTGGAAGAGGAAGAACCCGCCAAGGGCAAGAAGAAGACCACCAAGAAGAAGGCTGTCGAGCCGGTGGTCACCGATACCTATGCCCTGCAATTCGAGCCGATGTTCTACGAAGGTGTCAAGCTGACCGCCGACCTGACCAACGAGAAGGGCAAAAAGATTTTTGAAGCGGGCAAAAAGCCCAACCGCCGCCAAGTGAAGAAGGCACAGGAAGAAGGCCTGAAATGGGTGCGTCAAAGCGCCGAAGAAATGGCGGGCCGCTATCTGGCCAGTGCCCTGGTCGACAAGGAAAGCGGCGAGGTCATCGCCGAAGCCGGTAGCGAAATCACCATGGAAACGCTTGCCAAAATCCATGACCTCGGCCTCAAGTCGTTCGAGATTTTGAAAGTCGACCACCTCAACGTCGGTTCCTATATCCGCAACACGCTGGCGGTGGACAAGACCAACAGCCCCGAAGAGGCTCTGGTGGAAATCTACAAGGTGATGCGCCCCGGCGAACCGCCGACGGTGGAAGCCGGCCAAAAGCTGTTTACCGGTTTGTTCTTCAGCAGCGAGCGCTTCGATCTCTCGCCGGTGGGCCGCATGAAGATGGATGCGCGTCTGGGCTTCAAGCACAGCGATGACAACAGCCGCCTGTTGAGCCGCGAAGATTTGGTGGAAACCGTGCGCAAGCTGGTGGACATCCGCGACGGCCGCGACGACATCGACGACATCGACCATCTCGGCAACCGCCGCGTGCGTCTGGTGGGCGAGCTGATGGAAAACCAAGTGCGCGTGGGCCTGCTGCGCATGGAGCGCGGCATCAAGGAACGCATGGGCAGCACCGAAATCCACGAGCTGATGCCCAACGACCTCATCAACTCCCGCCCGCTGGCCGCCGCCATGCGCGAGTTCTTTGCGGGCAGCCAACTTTCGCAGTTCATGGACCAGACCAACCCGCTGGCCGAAGTGACCCACAAACGCCGCCTTTCCGCCCTCGGGCCGGGCGGCCTGACCCGCGAACGCGCCGGCTTTGAAGTGCGCGACGTGCACACCACCCACTACGGCCGTATCTGCCCGATTGAAACGCCGGAAGGGCCGAACATCGGTCTGATCAACAGTTTGGCCACCTATGCCCGCATCAACAAGTACGGCTTCATCGAAACCCCGTACCGCAAGGTCGCCAAGGGCAAGGCAACAGATGACGTGGTGTACATGAGCGCCATCCAGGAAGGCAAGGAAGTGGTGGCGCAGGCCAACACCGAGCTGGACGCCAAGGGCAACATCAAGGATGACTTCGTGGTTGCCCGCAAAAACGGTGAAACCCTGCTGATGCCGAAAGACGAAATCACCTACATGGACGTTTCGCCCAAACAGGTGGTCAGCGTGGCCGCCGGGCTGATTCCGTTCCTCGAGCACGACGACGCCAACCGCGCGTTGATGGGCTCCAACATGCAACGCCAGGCCGTACCTCTTATCCGTACCGATGCCCCGCTGGTTGGCACCGGCATGGAAGCCATCGTGGCCCGCGACAGCGGCGTGGCCGCGGTTGCCAAGCGCGACGGCGTGGTGGAAAGCGTGGATGCGGGCCGTATCGTGGTGCGCGGCACCGGCAAGGATGCCGCCGAAGGCCGTTCGGGCGTCGACATTTACCGCCTGACCAAATACCAACGTTCCAACCAAAGCAGCTGCCTCAACCAGAAACCGCTGGTAAAGGCCGGAGACAAGGTGCACAAGGGCGACATCATCGCCGATGGCGCCAGCACCGACCTTGGCGAACTGGCGCTGGGCCGCAACGTGCTGGTGGCCTTTATGCCCTGGAACGGCTATAACTTCGAAGACAGTATCCTTATCTCCGAACGCATCGTGCGTGACGACATCTTCACCTCCATCCACATCGACGAATTCGACGTGATGGCCCGCGACACCAAGCTGGGCAGCGAAGAAATCACCCGCGACATCCCCAACGTGGGCGAAGAGGCGCTGCGCAACATCGACGACGCCGGGATCATCCGCGTGGGCGCCGAAGTGAAGGCGGGCGACATTCTGGTGGGCAAAATCACCCCGAAGGGCGAAACCCCGATGACGCCGGAAGAAAAGCTGCTGCGCGCCATCTTCGGTGAAAAAGCCGCCGACGTGCGCGATACCAGCCTGCGCCTGCCTCCCGGCACCACCGGAACGATTGTGGGCGTGAAAATCTTCAATCGCCGTGGGCTGACCGAGAAGGACACCCGCACGCTGGAGATCGAAGCCGCCGAAATCGAGCGTCTCAGCAAGGATACCACCGACGAGCGCCGCATTCTGGAAGCCGATGCCCAAACCCGCCTGAAGGATATTCTGGTGGGCGCCAAGGCCGCCAACAAGGTGCACAAGGTGGCCAAGGGCAAGGAAATCACCGCCGAGCATCTGGATGAAATGAAGCCGGACGAATGGTGGACCATCAGCGTCTCCGACGACAAGAAGCAAAAGCAGATCGAGGGCATGAAGAAGCACCTCGACGCCAGCCTTGCCGCGCTGAAAACCCGCTTCGAAGAGAAGAAGGCCAAAATCCAGCAAGCCGACGAACTGCCGCCGGGCGTGTTGAAGATGGTCAAGGTTTACGTGGCCATCAAGCGCAAGCTGCAACCCGGTGACAAAATGGCCGGCCGCCACGGCAACAAGGGGGTTATCTCCAAGGTGAACCCCATTGAAGACATGCCGTTTTTGGAAGACGGTACGCCGGTGGATATGGTGCTGAACCCGCTGGGTGTGCCAAGCCGGATGAACGTGGGCCAGATTCTGGAAACCCACCTTGGTTGGGCCGCCATGGGCGTGGGCCGCAAGGTGAAAGGACTGCTCGAGGAAGCCAAATCCTCCAAGAAGCCCGATACCAAGGCGCTGCGCAAGTACATGGAAGAACTGTATGAAGATACCGGCAAGCAAAGCTCTATCGGCAGCCTGAACGACGCCGAAGTGCTGGAAATGGCCGGAAACCTGACCAAAGGTTTGCCGGTGGCTTGTCCGGTGTTCGACGGCGCGCCCGAAGCCAAAATCAACGGCATGCTGGAACACGTGGGCATCGATCCCTCCGGCAAGGTGCAACTGTTTGACGGCCGCAGTGGCGATCCGTACGAGCAGAAGACCACCGTCGGCGTGATGTACATGCTGAAGCTCCACCACCTTGTGGATGAAAAAATCCACGCGCGTTCCATCGGGCCGTACAGCCTGGTCACCCAGCAGCCGCTGGGCGGGAAGGCGCAGTTCGGTGGCCAACGCTTCGGGGAAATGGAAGTGTGGGCGCTGCAAGCCTACGGGGCCAGTTACACCCTGCAGGAAATGCTCACCATCAAGTCCGACGACGTGTCGGGCCGTACCAAAACCTACGAAGCGATTGTCCGTGGCGAGACCAACTTTGAAGCCGGCGTGCCCGAAAGCTTCAACGTGCTTACCAAGGAAATCCAGGCGCTGGGCCTCAACGTGGAGCTGGTCGACCAGTCTCCGCCCGAGGAGTCGACACCTGAGGTGCCGCAACTTGATAACCCGTTCAACGCTTAAATCAGGAACAAGGAGACCTACCCATGCGCAACCTGATGTCCTTCTTTGGTCAGCAAGAAAAACCGGTCGCCAAGCAGTTCGATGCCATCCGCATCAGCCTGTGCAGCCCCGAGCAAATCCGTGCTCAATCCTTCGGTGAAGTGAAGAAGCCGGAAACCATCAACTACCGCACTTTCAAGCCGGAGCACGGCGGGCTGTTCTGCGCCCGTATCTTCGGCCCGGTGAAAGACTACGAATGCCTTTGCGGCAAGTACAAACGCATGAAGCACCGTGGGATCGTCTGCGAAAAGTGCGGCGTGGAAGTTATTGAATCCAAGGTGCGCCGTGACCGCATGGGCCATATCGAATTGGCCGCGCCGGTGGCCCACATCTGGTTTTTGAAGCTCCTTCCCAGCCGCATGGCCGCCTTGATGGACATGACGCTGAAAGAGCTGGAAGCCATTCTGTACTTTGAAAAATGGGTGGTGAACGACCCCGGCATGACCACGCTGACCAAGGGCCAGCTGCTCACCGATGAAGAGTTCTACCAAGCGGCGGAAGAATTTGGCGAAGATGCCTTCACCGCGCAAATCGGCGCCGAAGCCATCCGCACCATGCTGAAGGAACTCGACCTGCCCAAGCTTCAAGCCGAGCTTTCCGCCGAGCTGACCGAAGACACCTCCGAGGCCAAACGCCGCAAGATCGTGAAGCGCCTCAAGATGGTCAACAACTTCATCGCCGGTGACAACAAGCCGGAATGGATGGTGATGGATGTCATCCCCGTGCTGCCGCCCGAGTTGCGCCCGCTGGTGCCGTTGGATGGTGGCCGTTTTGCAACCTCCGACCTCAACGACCTGTATCGCCGCGTGGTCAACCGCAACAACCGCCTGAAGCGTCTGATTGAACTCCGCGCGCCGGAAATCATCGTGCGCAACGAAAAGCGCATGCTGCAGGAGAGCGTGGACGCGCTGTTCGACAACGGTCGCCGTGGCCGCGTTATCACCGGTGCCAACAAGCGCCCGCTGAAATCGCTGGCCGACATGCTGAAAGGCAAACAAGGCCGCTTCCGTCAAAACCTGCTTGGTAAGCGGGTCGACTACTCCGGCCGTTCGGTGATCACCGTGGGCCCCGACCTGTTGCTGCACCAGTGTGGCCTGCCCAAGACCATGGCGCTGGAACTGTTCAAGCCGTTCATCTACCACAAGCTGGAAATGCGCGGCGAAGCCCCGACCATCAAGGCCGCCAAGAAGATGGTGGAAAACCGCGAAGACGTTGTGTGGGACGTGCTGGAAGAGGTCATCCGAGAACACCCCGTGCTGCTTAACCGTGCGCCGACGCTGCACCGCCTTGGGATTCAAGCCTTTGAACCCAAACTGGTAGAAGGCAAGGCCATCCAGCTGCACCCGCTGGTGTGTACCGCCTTCAACGCCGACTTCGACGGCGACCAAATGGCCGTCCACGTGCCGCTCTCTTTGGAGGCCCAAATTGAAGCCCGCGTGCTGATGATGAGCACCAACAACATCCTGAAACCCGCCGACGGCAAGCCGGTGGTGGTGCCCAGCCAAGACATGATTCTGGGCCTGTATTGGATGAGCCTGGCCCGCTACAACGAGCCGGGCGAGGGCATGGCCTTTGCCGACCTCGGTGAAATCGAGCACGCGCTGATGCAAGGCAAGGTAACCCTGCATACCCGCATCAAGGGACGCTATCGTGGCAAGACGTACGACACCTCGGTGGGCCGCATGTATCTGGCCAGCATCTTGCCCGACAACGGCAAGCTCGGCTTCGACATCATCAACAAGGTGATGACCAAGAAGGAAGTCGGGAAACTCATCCACGAGGTGTATCTGGCCGCCGGTCAGAAGGAGACCTGCATCTTCGCCGACCGCCTGATGCAACTGGGCTTCAAGTTCGCCGCCCGCATCGGCATCTCGTTCGGCAAGAACGACATGGTCATCCCCGCCGAGAAAGTCGGCCTGGTGGAACATGCCGAGTCTGAAGTGCGCAAGTTCGAGCAGCAGTACCAAGACGGTCTGATCACCAGCGGTGAAAAGTACAACAAGGTGGTGGATATTTGGGACCGTACCAGCAACACCGTGAAGGACGCCATGATGAAAGCCATCGGCGACCAGACCATCAAGGTGGGCAAGGGCAAGGATGCCGAAGAGCGCGTACAGCCCAGCGTCAACCCCATCTACATGATGAGCACCAGCGGTGCCCGTGGTAGCGTCGCCCAGATGCGTCAGCTGGCCGGGATGCGCGGCCTGATGGCCAAGCCCGACGGCAGCATCATCGAAACGCCGATTACCGCGAACTTCCGCGAAGGGCTGACCGTGTTGCAGTACTTCATTTCCACCCACGGTGCGCGGAAAGGTCTGTCCGACACCGCGCTGAAGACCGCCAACGCGGGTTACCTGACCCGCCGTCTGGTGGACGTGGCGCAAGACTGCGTGATCGCCGAAGTGGATTGCGGCACCGACAAGTTCATCTGGAGCACCGACTTGGTGAACGCCGGTGTGGTGATGAAAAGCCTTGGCGAACGCCTGCTGGGTCGCACCGCCGCCACCGACGTGGTCAACCCGCTGAACGGTGACATTATCTGCACCGCCAATACCATCATGGACGAAGAGATTGTCGCCAAGGTGGAGAAGGCCGGTCTCGACCGTGTCGGTATCCGCAGCCCGCTGACCTGCCAAAGCACCGATGGCATCTGTGCCAAGTGCTACGGCCGCGACATGGCCCGTGGCAACGAGGTGATGATCGGTGAAGCGGTCGGCGTGATTGCCGCCCAATCCATCGGCGAGCCGGGTACCCAGCTGACCATGCGGACCTTCCACATCGGGGGTGCCGCCAGTGCCGGAGCCGCGCAAAGCAAGGCCGATGCCGTGAAAGACGGTGTGGTCAAGTTCAACAACGTGGTCACCCTTGCCAACGGCAGCGGCGACAACGTGGTGATGAGCCGTAACGCCGAAATCACCCTGATGGACGACAACGGTCGCGTGCGCGAAACCTACAAGCTGCCTTACGGTGGCCGCGTGCTGGTGGCCGACGGCGCCAAGGTGAAAGCCGGTGCCACCATCGCCGACTGGGATCCGTACACCACGCCGATTTTGGTGGAAACCGCCGGGACCGTGCACTTCCTCGACCTGCAGGAAGGCACCACCATGGCCGAGAAATACGACGAGGCCACCGGCATGGCCAGCCGTGAAATCCTCGACTGGAAGGCCAATGCTCGCGCCACCGACATGAAGCCGAGCATCGTGCTGATGGACGCCAAAGGCAAAATCGTTACCCTGCCGAACGGTAGCCAGGCGGTTTACAGCCTGCCGGTGGGCGCCATCCTGACGGTCGACGACGGCGTGTCCGTGCAAGCGGGCGATACCATCGCACGTATGCCGAAGGAAACCCTGAAGTCGAAAGACATTACCGGTGGTCTGCCCCGCGTGGCGGAACTGTTCGAGGCCCGCAAGCCGAAGGACAGCGCCATCCTCAACGAACTGGCCGGCGTGGTCAGCTTCGGCAAGGATCTCAAGGGCAAACGCCGCATCGTGGTGACCAGCAAACTGGACAACGGCGAGAGCGAGGAGCGCGAATATCTCGTGCCCAAGGGCATCCACCTCAACGTCCGCGAGGGCGACTTCATCGACGCCGGTGAAATGCTGGTGGAAGGTGCCATCGACCCGCGCGACGTACTGAAGTCGCAGGGCATCGAGGCGCTGGCCGAGTACATGATCACCCAAATCCAGGAAGTGTACCAACTGCAAGGGGTGAACATTGCCGACAAGCACATCGAGGTGATCGTGCGCCAGATGCTGCAAAAGGCCATCGTTACCAAGCCGGGCGAAACCACGTTCGTCACCGGCGAGCTGGCCGATGTGGCGGAGATCAAGGAAGAGAACGCCAAGCTGGTGAAAGCCGGCAAGGTGCCTGCCGATTACGAATTGTATCTGCAAGGCATCACCAAGGCGAGCCTCACCACCCGCAGCTTCGTCAGCGCGGCCTCCTTCCAGGAGACCACCAAGGTGCTCACCGAAGCCGCCACCCAAGGCCGTGTGGACAACCTCGGCGGCCTCAAGGAGAACGTCATCGTGGGTCGCCTTATCCCTGCCGGGACGGGACGCCTGCTGCGCCAGATGCGCAAGGGCCAACTGGCCAAGGACGTCACCGGACAGGTGGAAGGCCACTGAGGCTTTCGCCTGATTCGATGAAAAGCCCCGCCAAGCGGGGCTTTTCCATGTGTCTTTGTGGGAATGGCTTTGCGAACGGTGCACAGGGGAGAGGGAACCTTCCTCCCCCTGCTCTGGGGACTTCGCGAGACTTGGGGCGCATGACCGGACAAAAGGAACCCCTTGACACACAAACCTTCCTCGCCTAAACAGCGGCTATCCACGGGGTGGTCGAGATATCCCGCACCGTGGCAACAACGCCCAAAGTGCCTTGGCACGGCGGGTTGATATGGAGAAAGGAACGACACATGGCTCACGAAACAGCCACGCAGCGCCGCAAGCGCCGCACCCGCTACAAGTTGAAGAAGAACGCCCCCGGAAAACTCCGCATGAGCGTGTACCGCAGCAACATGAACATGGCGGTGCAAATCATCGACGATGCCCAAGGCAAGACGCTGGTCTCGGCGACCACGCTGGAAAAGGCCCTGCGCAAGGAACTCAAAAGCAACGGCCGCAGCATGGCTGCCGCCGAGCTTATCGGCAAAACCATCGGTGAGCGCGCCAAGAAGGCCGGCATCGCCGATGTGATGTTCGACCGTGGCAGCTACCGCTTTACCGGTCGCCTGAAGGTGCTGGCCGACGCCGCCCGTGCCGCCGGATTGAAATTCTAAGGGAGCAAGAGATATGAGCGAACAACGTATGGACAACTCCCGCGAACGTGGGGATATGGTCGACAAACTCATCGGCGTGCGCCGCGTTGCCAAAACCGTCAAGGGCGGCCGCCGTATGGCCTTTGGCGCCCTGGTGGTGGTGGGCGATGAATCCGGCCGCGTGGGCTGGGGCAAGGGTAAGGCGCGCGAAGTGCCGGACGCCGTGCGCAAGGCCACCGACGAAGCCAAGCGCGCCATGGTGCGCGTGCCGCTGCGCCAGGGCCGCACCATCCACCACGAGGTGCATGGCCGTTTCGGTTCCACCCGCGTCATCCTGAAACCCGCCGTGCCCGGGACCGGTATCATTGCCGGTGGCCCGATGCGCGCCGTGTTTGAAGCCATGGGCATTAAGGACGTGATTGCCAAGGCGCTGGGCAGCACCAACCCCTACAACATGATCCAGGCCACCTTCGATGCCTTTGCCTCGATGGAAACCCCGCGCAACATCGCGGCCAAACGCGGCCTGAAGGTCACCGATCTGGTTCTCCACAAGGAAGAAGCCAGCAAGGGCGAAACCGACCAGAAGGAACTGAACGAGGCCGCCGCCAAGGCAACCAAGAAGCCGGTGGCCAAAAAGGCCGCCCCCGCCAAGGGCCGTGGCGGCAAGCCGGAAGGCGACCGCAAGCCCCGCCGCGACGACAAGAAGGCCGAAGCCCCCAAGGTGCAGGCCGTCTCCAAGTCCGACAGCATGAAGGCCGCCATCAAGGCCGAGCCGAAAGCTGACGCGGCCCCCGCCGCCGAAGCTCCGGCTGTCGAAGCGCCCAAGGCCGAATAAGCCCCAAGCGACAATAAACCCCGCTGCGGCGGGGTTTATGTATGCAGCATTGACGCGAGTCGCCAACGCTGGTACGGATGTGGTTATGAAGCCCGATGCCTTTACCCGTGAAATGATGGAAAAACTGTCCAAAATCCCGGAGATGACGCCGGACGAGCGGGCGCGACAAGGCTTTTGGTATTCATTTCATAATTTAAAAATTGAGAGACCAAGTTTAAAAGCATCTTCCATGCTATTAAACTTACGGAATTGTGGATTTTTCTTTCCACCCGATATGGACGAAGAGGCTCGTCGGGTTGATGCAGAAGAAGCCATGGAGCAGCAGTGATGATAACGCTGTCTGCTGAGTATGTCCCTCATGCCAGATGGATTCCAGAGGTAGAGGAGAGAAACGACCGGATGCGGAAAATGTTTCTTGATCAGAATATCCTGATTGCATGTTCCTTTAATCCTGCAGTGAATCTGACGACAGTTCCCTTTATTCGGACGCTGAACTATCTGACGCTTCTCAACCTGAAAGAACAAGCGGGCATGGTGCGTGATGTTGATGTCTCGATACGGGGCTATAACCGCGAACTGCCGAGTTGGTGGACGGTCAAGGACCAGTTGCTTGATATGGTGCAGACTGCGGGAAAGAACTGGAATATCTGGCAGCCGGATGAAATGGCAGCCTATCTGATGTGGCGGCTGGTGTGGATTCATCCATTTGAAGACGGCAATGATAGGACATCCAGAGATTTGGGTTATGCTGGGTTGTGTTGCAAGTTTGGCCGCTTTTTACCGGGAAGCAGAACGGTTGTTGACTACCTTCAACACCACCGCGCTGCGTATTTCAGTGCATTGCGCCATGCCGACCAGACACATGACCAAGGTCAGACTGACATTTGGCCGTTGCGCAACATGATTCGCCAAGGCTTGCGTGAACAGTTGGATACTACGCTCCATATTTAACCTCTTTTTCTCCTTGCCAACCTTGATTCAACCCCCTATAAGCCCCCTGAACGCCTTCGGGCAAAGATGAAAATGGCGCAAGGTAAATGATGTCTTGCGTTTCTCTTGAGAAACGCTTAGACGAATTTATCCCCGCGAAGGCGGGGAGCCATCAACGACAGGGCGAAAGGGAGCGGTGAAACCACCCCCTTTTCAAAACCGAACTAATTAAGGCGAAAGGGAAACCGAGTCATGACCAAAGAAACCAAAGCCAAGGCGGAAAACGTATCCGTCAGCCTCAACACCATTTCCGACAATGAAGGCGCGATGAAGCGGCTGATGCGCGTGGGCCGTGGCCGCGCCTCCGGCAAGGGCAAAACCTCCGGTCGCGGGGTGAAGGGCCAGAAGGCCCGCAAATCCGGTAACGTGCGTGCCGGTTTCGAGGGCGGCCAAAACCCGCTGTACCGCCGTCTGCCGATGCGTGGGTTCAACAACAAGAACTTCACCACCACCTACACCGTGGTTAATATCGGCACCCTGCAAGCCATGATTGACGATGGCCGTCTGGACGCCAAGAACACCATCACCATCGAGAGCATCATCGCCGCCGGTCTCACCAAGAAGCCGCAAGACGGCCTGAAGGTGCTGGGCAACGGCGAACTCAAGGCCAAGCTGAGCATCGTTGCCGCCGCCGCCACCCAAAGCGCGGTGAAGGCGGTGGAAGCCGCCGGTGGCAAAATCGACCTGCTGCCGAAAAAGGTCTACGAAGGCAAGCTGAAGCCCAAAGCCGAGCGCTAAGTCATCAAGGCCCCTCACGGGGCCTTTCCTTTCTCCGGTTTGTGCAGCACACCACTGCCCACAACGTCACCACCCCACCGCCTGCGCTGGACGTTTTCACTGGAGAACAAACGCAAAACACGGTACAACCCCATCCATGAGTCACGTCAATCTGGGCAGTCAGGCGGAAATCGCCGACCTCGTCACCAAGGCCAAGGGCCTGCAGCAACGCATCCTGTTCGTGCTGTTCGCGTTCATCATTTACCGCCTCGGCACGCACATTCCGCTGCCGGGGGTAGATGCCACCGTGCTGGCGGCCTACCAAGGCAACCTGCAAGGCGGGCTGCTGGGCATGTTCAACATGTTTTCCGGCGGGGCTTTTGCGCGTATGGCCATCTTTGCGCTCAACATCGTGCCGTACATCACCGCCAGCATCATCGTGCAGCTGTTGTCCAGCAGCATTCCCAGCCTGAAGGAACTCAAGCAGGAGGGCGAAATCGGCCGCCGCAAGATCAACCAGTATACGCGTTACCTCACCGTGGCGCTGGCCATGGTGCAGGGCTTCGGCCTTGCCAGCGGCATCGAGGGCCAGACCGCCACCATCGGCGGCGAGCTGGTACGTCTGGTGCCCGATGGCGGCCTGATGTTCCGCCTGCAAACGGCGCTTACCATCACCACCGGCACCATGTTTTTGATGTGGCTGGGCGAGCAGATCAACACCCGCGGTATCGGCAACGGCATCAGCCTGCTCATCTTTGCCGGTATCGTCGCCGAGCTTCCCGCCAGCCTGCTGCGCCTGTTTGAATTGGCCCGCACCGGCTCGGTCAGCGGCTTCATGGTGCTGGCCTTCGTGGTGGGCGCCATTGCGGCCGTGTTGTTCATGGTGTTCATGGAAACTGCCGTGCGCCGCATCGTCATGCAATACCCCAAACGCGGTCCCGGCCCGATGATGGCGGAGAACAACACCAACTTCTTGCCGCTGAAACTCAACATGGCCGGGGTCATTCCCCCCATCTTCGCCAGCGCGCTGCTCATGGCGCCCATCACCGCCGCCTCTTACGCGCCTGAAAGCGCGTGGGCGCAGTTCATCGGCGAATGGATGGCTCCCGGCAAACTTCTCTACTTGGTGGCGTTTGTGGGGATGATCATCTTCTTCACCTTCTTCTACGTGGCCACCGTTACCTTCAACGCGCAAGAAACTGCCGACAACCTCAAAAAATCCGGCGCGTTCATCCCCGGCATCCGCCCCGGCGCCAGCACCGCGGCGTATCTCGACAGCATCGTGTTGCGCCTTACCACCATCGGTGCACTGTATCTGGCCTTCATCTGTGCGGTGCCCGACCTGCTGCACCGCGACGGCATGCTGCCGGTGTATATCGGCGGCACCAGTCTGCTGATTATCGTCAGCGTGACGATTGATACGGTGGCGCGCATCCAAAGCGCCCTGATTGCCCAGAAGTATGAAAGCCTGCTGAAGAAAGCGGGCGGCGCCGGTGGCCGTGGCGGCCTGCTGGTGAAAGGAAAAGGAAGCCGCTGATTATGATTATTGTCGTGTTCGGGCCACCGGGGGTCGGCAAGGGGACGCAATCGGCCAAACTTTCCGCACATCTTGGCATCCCTGCCTTTTCCACCGGCGACATGTTCCGCGCCGCCATGGTGGAGGATTCTCCGCTGGGGCAGAAAATCCGCAGCTTCATGGACGCGGGTGATTTGGTGCCTGACGAGGTGGTCAACGAGCTGGTGGCCAGCCGCATGGTCCAGCCGGATTGTGCGGACGGCCTGATTCTGGACGGCTACCCCCGCACCGTGGCGCAGGTAAAAGTGCTGGAAGGCTGGTTGGCTGGCCGTAAAATGAAGTTGGACTACGTGATTGAACTGGTGGTGGATAGGGAAGAACTGGTCAAGCGCCTCGCAGGCCGCCTGTACGCCCCCACCAGCAAGAAGACCTACCACGAGAAATATGCCCCGCCCCGCGTACCCGGCAAGTGCAATATCACCGGCGAAGACCTCATCCACCGCGACGACGACAAGCCGGAAGTGGTGCGCCACCGTTTTGACGTTTACACCAAAAACACCCAGCCGGTGCTGGATTACTTCGCCGCCGACGGCCGCCTCTCCCGCATCGACGGCATGAAAAACATTGACGAAGTGTATGCGGATATTTTAAAGGTCGTCGAGAAATAGGAAGAACTTATGGCCAAAGACGACGTCATTGAATTTGAAGGCACGGTGACCGACACCCTGCCCAACACCATGTTCAAGGTGAAACTGGACGGGCAAAACGGCAAGGAAGGGCTGGAGATTTTGGCCCATGTGTCGGGCAAGATGCGCCAGAACAACATCCGCATTCTGCAAGGCGACCGCGTGAAGGTGGAAATGACGCCTTACGACCTCTCCAAAGGCCGCATCACCTTCCGCGAGCGCGTCTCCGGCGGCCCGCCGCCGCAGTTCCGGAAATGAACGATGGCGCCAAAAAACCAGCCCGCAGGGCTGTTTTTTTGTTGTCTGAGTTCATCCCCCGCGCATTCCCCCCCCCAAGCTGCCCGAAGCCCCCGGAGGAGGGGGATGCAAGGGGGAGGAGGTGTCCTCCTCCCCTTTGCCATCAAGAGTGAAATTGGCCCGCAGGGCCAAGTTGCCGTGGCCGTAGGCCTCTAGGCAACGGGGAAAGCGCCAGCCTTGCCTCCACTTCCAGACTCAAGAATCACCACCGCCCGCCTTTGTCATCCCCGCGCAGGCGGGGATCCGGCGTCAATGATAGAGGGAGTGGCTTTATCACTTCGAGCTCCCGACATGGAACTTTTTCCCCCAACCCCCTTGCCAAACCCCTCCCAACCTGATAAACGCCCCACTACTGCACGCGCGCATGCCTTTGTGCGCCTTGGCTTTTTGCCAGACCAACCGTGCACAAACAAGGGGTTAACCACATGCGCTATACATCGTCCGTCCGCGCCGAAAAGAAACGCGACCGCAAACTGCAAATCGTCCGCCGTGCCCGTAACAAGGCTGGCAAGTTTCTGGGCCGCATCCGTATCGTCATGCGCGACAAGCGCGCCAACGGCAAAGCCGGTCGCTACAGCGTAACCCAGGGTTAACAAAGATTATCTAAAGAAGGGGTGTAGCTCGTGGCTCGTATTGCGGGTGTTAATATTCCAACTGACAAAAAAGTGTGGGTCTCCCTCCAGTATATTTACGGAGTCGGCCCGAAGATCAGCAGCGATATCCTTGGCGCCGCCAAGGTCGACGGCAACAAGCGCGTCAACGCCTTGTCCGACGACGAAGTCGCCCGCATCCGTAACGTGATCGAAGCCCAGCAAGTGGTGGAAGGTGACCTGCGCCGTCAGGTGTCGCTGAACATCAAACGCCTGCAAGACTTGGGCTGCTACCGTGGCTTGCGCCACCGTCGCGGGCTGCCGGTGCGTGGTCAGAGCACCCGCGCCAACGCCCGTACCCGCAAAGGCCCGCGCGGTTCCCGTACCGCCTCCATCAAGAAGTAAGGATGTGACGCACCATGGCTAAACCTTCCAGCAGCACCAAACGCGCCGCCCGCAAGAACATCCCCAGCGCGGTGGCCCATATCAACTCGACCTTCAACAACACCATCGTCACCATTGCCGATGCCCAGGGCAACACCGTGTCTTGGAGCAGCGCCGGTCAGCAAGGTTTCAAAGGCAGCCGCAAAGGCACGCCCTTTGCCGCCCAGCTGGCTGCCGAAGCCGCCGGCCGTGCCGCCCGCGACCACGGCGTGCGCAGCCTGAACGTGCAGATGAAGGGTGCCGGCGCCGGCCGCGAAAGCGCGGTGCGGGCCCTGCAATCGTTGGGTTTCGACATCCACATGATTGCCGACGTCACCGGCATCCCGCACAACGGCTGCCGCCCGTCCAAGCGTCGCCGCGTGTAGGGAAGGGGGCCTTTGCGCCCCTGACGCCTGCCTGCCCGACCACCCGACCCAACATTTCATAACAAGTAACCAGCGCAAAACGGAGGCCCCACCCCATGCAACGCCAAGACAACTGGAAAGAGCTTATCAAGCCCAGCAAGCTGAACCTCAAATCCGGCAGCGATGCCGCCCGCACCGCCACCTTTGAAGTCGAGCCGCTGGAACGTGGCTTCGGCCACACGCTGGGCAACGCCCTGCGCCGCGTGCTGCTCTCCAGCCTGCAAGGCGCCGCCGTCAGCCAAATCACGATTGATGGCGTGCAGCATGAGTTCACCACCATCCCCAACGTGCAGGAAGACGTCACCGACATCATCCTGAACCTGAAGGCGATGGCCGTGCGCAGCCACGCCTCCGAGCCGAAAACCGTCACCATCAAGAAAAAGGGCCCGGGCGTGGTCACCGCCGGTGATATCGAAACCGGCCACGATGTGGAAATCATCGACCCCAACCATTACATCTGCACGCTCAACGCAGGCGCCAACCTGCACATGGAATTGGTGGTCACCACCGGCAAGGGCTATAGCCCCGCCGCCGACCGCGTGAACGACGAACGCCAGCCCGGCAGCATCTTGATCGACGCCATCTACAGCCCCATCCGCCGCGTCAGCTTCAAGGTGACCGACGCCCGCGTGGGCCAGGTGACCGACTACGACAAGCTGAACATGGACGTGGAATCCAATGGTGCCGTGGCGCCGGAAGACGCGCTGGCCTATGCCGCCCGCATTTTGCAAGACCAACTCGGCGTGTTCATCAACTTTGAAGACATCACCGAAGAAACCCAAGGTCGCGAAGAATTCATCGACATCAACCCGCATCTCTTGATGAAGGTTGACGAGCTGGAACTTTCCGTCCGCAGCGCCAACTGCCTGAAAAACGAGAACATCGTCTACATTGGCGACTTGGTGCAAAAGACCGAGAGCGAAATGCTCAAAACCCCCAACTTTGGCCGTAAAAGCCTCAACGAAATCAAAGACCTCCTCAGCCAGATGGGCCTCGGCCTCGGCATGCGCCTTGAAAACTGGCCGCCGGAAAACATCGAGGAGCTCGCCCGCCGCATCGACAAGGTGGTGCAGTAAGTCCTTCGTTATTGCCCGCGCTTGCGCGAGGCAATCCCACCCAAACCCCGCTTCGGCGGGGTTTGGAGTTCCGGGAGCCTGTTAGTCCGTTAATCCACAAACCCCAATTTCCCCTTGACACCCTCAAAAATCTGGGCCATATCCCCACCGAATAAGGAGATTTCACATGCGCCACGGATACGCCGGTCGCCAACTTGGCCGCGACACCACCGCCCGCAAAGCCCTCTTCCGTGGGCTTGCCATGCAACTCATAGAGCACGGTCAAATCGTGACCACGCTTCCCAAGGCGAAGGACCTGCGCCGTGTGGTGGAGCCGATGATCACCCGTGCCCGCACCGATAACTTGGCCAACCGCCGTTTGCTGTCGCAAGACGTCACCACCCCCGCGACGCTGAAAAAGCTGTTCGAGGAAGTGGCCCCGCTGTTCAAAAACGTCCAAGGCGGCTACACCCGCGTGCTTAAGATGGGCTTCCGCAAGGGCGACGATGCCCCGATGGCGCTTATCCAGCTCACCAAGCAGCCTGAAGCCAAAGCCGCCGCGGCCAAACCCGCCAAAGCCAAAAAGGCTGCCAAAGCTGCCGAAGCGGCCCCCGCCGCCGAAGAAGCCAAGGCCGAGTAAGCCCACGCTTCCATCACAAAACCGCCCGCCGGGCGGTTTTGTTTGGCGGCAAGACCATACGCAATGGGCACAACAAAGCCCCCAGCGGGGGCTTGTGTCGTAACAGACGGGCTTACTGTGCCGGAGCCGCCGCCGGTTCAACCGCAGTGGCCGAGATGGCATCACTGTAAGTGATGGTCGCACCCTTGCGCAGTTCGGCCATGTAACCTTGGGCCACTTGCTGCGAAAGCTCCTGTTTCAGCTCTCCGGCCACTTGCTCGAACGGCGGAATGTAGGCGTCATTCTTGTCTTCCACCAGAATCACGTGCCAGCCGAACTGGGTTTTCACCGGCTTGCTGGCCACTTGGCCCGCCGGAGTGGCAAAGGCCACGTTGGCAAATTCCGGCACCATCGCTTCGCGGCGGAACCAGCCCAGTTCGCCCCCGTTGCTCTTGCTGGGGCCGATGCTTTTTTCGGCAGCCAGCTGGGAGAAGTTGGAGGGGTTGGCAACCTTGATCAGGTTGTTGGCCTCGGCTTCGGTGGCCACCAGAATATGGCGGGCCTTCACCGCCGGAAAGGCACGTTGTGCCTTGGTGGCGTCATAGGCTTGCTGCAGCACTTCGGGGGTCAGTACTTCGTCGACCTTCTTTTGCACCACGGCGGCGGCCATCAATTGCTGCTTGGCTTGTTCAAGTTGTTCCTTAAAGGCGGCTTCGTCGGCCACGTTCAGTTTTTTGGCTTCCTGCTTGATAAGCTCTTGCTGGATGAGGGCATCCACCAATTGCTGGCGGATTTGCCCTTCACGGCCTTGCACCAGTTGCGGCGGCAGGCCTTCCATCTGCTTGGCGATTTGGCCTTCGTAAATTTTGTCGCCGTTGACGGTGGCCAGTACCTTGCCGGTTTCGTTGTCGTCCTTGCCGCAGGCGGTCAGCAGCACGCTGCTGGCCACGGTGGCAGCCAGAAAAGCAAATTTCAGGGTGTTCATGTGATCATATCCTCTTGTTATCATTGACAAACAGTCAAGGGTTGACATTCCCCCACAGTCGTTCCATAACCTGCCCAACATGTGGCCCATTTGCAAGACCTTAAACGGTAATCGTGCTGAAATTTCCCGCACGTTTGCCCAAACTCATAGCCCCTGCCTTGACCGGCCGGTTGGCAAAGCCTAGCGTAACTCTATAAAGGAAAAGTGGGATGATTAAGTCCTTGAGTTCCCTGCTGGCGCACCAAACATTTGTTTCGGTCGCCCTTACCGATACCGGTGCCGTCCGCACCCTGCGCTTCCGTACAGCCTATGTGGTGGCCGTGGTGGCCTTCGCCTTGTCTGGCTGGTTGGCGCTGGCGTTGGCCGGAGATGTGGGCCGCGCCAAACTGGCGGTGGCCATCACCGGCGACGTGCAAGCCAAGAAATATCTTGCCATTATCGATGATCTCGAGCGCCAGCGCGATGCCGAGCGTGAGCAGGTGAAGCTGATTGCCCAAGAGCTTGGCGCCCTGCAATTGCGTCTCGACCGTTTCGACGCCCTTGGCAGCAAGCTGGAAAAAGACGGTACGCTGGTCAGCGAGGCCGACAGCCTGGAAGGCAAGGGGGGCCCGCTGGCTGAAAGCCCCTTGGGGGAGTCCATCAGCATTGAGGACGTGAAGGCCCAGGTGGGCCTGCTCACCCGCAAGGCCGACTATGCCGAGCTGGCGCTGGAAACCGGTCTGGCCATGTCCATCCGCAAGGCGTTGGGCCCGTCCAACGATGGTTTGCCGTTCTATTTCCCCGTGATGTCCACCACCGCCCGTGCCACCTCCAGCTATGGCTGGCGCACCGATCCGGTGCGCGGCGGCCGGGCTTTCCATAGCGGTGGCGACATCGCCGACAAGGTCGGTACGCCGGTGGTTGCGGCGGGCGAGGGCACGGTGATCTTCTCCGGCTGGCGCTTCGGTTACGGCAACCTGATTGAAGTGAAACACACGCAAGGATTCACCACCCGTTACGCCCACTTGTCCAAGCGTATCGCCGCCGAAGGTGACCGCGTATATCCCGGCGATCTCATCGCCCTGCTGGGCAATACCGGCCGCAGCACCGGCCCGCACCTGCACTTCGAGGTACGCCGCGACGGCCAGCCGCTCAATCCCTATCCCTTTGTGAAGGATACCCGTCTCGACGTGATGGAACTGGCCGCCAAAGGCCGCGGCAAGGAGCTTCTCGCCGCATGGAAGAACGGCGGCAAGGTCGCCGCCCGTTAGCCAAGATTTCTTTTGAACAGCTTCAGGAAAATTAGATAACGATACAACGGGGTTCAGGGGGGCGTAGCCCCCGTGTGCCAAAGGCGTCATTCCAGCCCCGCCAAGCTGAAGCAACGGCGGTTGACGGACAGCTGGAATCCAATGTCCAGCGTACATGTTTCTGCGCAATCATCAAATAAGCCACTTTGTGTCATTATGTATCACCCCCAAAAACGCCGCACCCCCGGTTGGAGCCGCGGTCGCGGTCGGTCGCCGTTGGCATGGAAGGGCGGGACGAAGTGCCGACATCTGCCTCGCATGTCTTTCCACCTATGCTCCTTACATCCTGCCGCATTTTGCGCCAATTGTGACCGCTTTTCCTTCCCAAAACGGGCCGAATCCCCTAATCTCGGCGCCATAACCGAGGGGAACAACCATGCTGTCATGGGTCAAGGGGCTTGCCGCCCGCGTGTTTGGCGATAAATCATCACGCTATATCAAAAGCATCCGTCACTATGTGGAGGACATCAACGCGCTGGAAGCCGACTTTGCCGCCCTCAATGACGCGCAATTGGCGGCCAAAACCGCCGACTTCAAGGCCCGTCTTGCCAAAGGTGACAGCGTCGACAGCCTGCTGGTGCCTGCCTTTGCCGCCGTGCGCGAGGCCGCCAAGCGCGCGCTGGGCCTGCGCATGTTCGACGTGCAATTGATGGGGGGCATCTGCCTGCACCAAGGCAAAATCGCCGAGATGAAAACCGGCGAAGGCAAAACGCTGGTGGCCACGCTGCCGGCCTACCTCAATGCCCTGTCGGGAGAGGGCGTGCATGTGGTGACGGTGAACGACTACCTCGCCAAGCGCGATGCCGCATGGATGGGGCAGGTGTTCGCCAAACTGGGCCTCACCACCGCCTCCATCTATCACGGCCAAAGCCCTGCCGAGCGCCACGCCGCCTACCGCGCCGACATCACCTATGCTACCAACAACGAACTGGGGTTCGATTACCTCCGCGACAACATGGCCCTCAACCACCAGATGCTGGTGCAGCGCCCGCTGCATTACGCCATTGTCGACGAGGTTGACAGCATCCTGATTGACGAATCGCGCACCCCGCTGATTATCTCCGGCCCCGCCGAAGACAAGACCGAGCTCTACCAGACCGTCGACGCCTTGCCGCCGTTGTTTGAAGCCGAAACGGACTACGAGATTGACGAGAAACAACGCACCACCAATCTCACCGATGCCGGCACCGACAAAGCCGAAGCCTTCCTGAAGGAGCACAACCTGTTGCCCGCCGACGGCAACCTGTACGATGTGCACAACATCCACCTGCTGCACCATGTCCAGCAGGCGCTGCGTGCCCACGTGCTGTTCCGCCGCGATGTGGAATACATCCTCAAGGACAACGGCAAAGGGCCGGAAGTGGTGCTGATCGACGAGTTCACCGGCCGCATGATGCCCGGCCGCCGCCTTTCCGACGGCCTGCACCAGGCCATCGAGGCGAAGGAAGGCGTGGCCATCCAGCAGGAAAACCAAACCATGGCCAGCATCACCTTCCAAAACTACTTCCGCCTGTATGAAAAACTGGCGGGGATGACCGGCACGGCCCTTACCGAAGAGGAAGAATTCGAGAGCATCTACGGGCTGGAAGTCATTGCCATGCCCACCAACATCCCCGTCTCACGGCACGATGAGGCCGACATCATCTTCCGCACCCGCGAGGGCAAGATGAAGGCGCTTATCAAGGATATCGTCGATTGCCACCAACGCGGCCAGCCGGTGCTGGTCGGTACCGGCAGCATCGAACGTTCGGAAGAGGTTGCCGCCGCCCTCAAATCCCAAGGTATCCCCCATGCCGTGCTCAACGCCCGCTTCCATGAGCAGGAGGCGGAAATCGTCGCACAGGCTGGCCGCTTGGGTGCCGTGACCATCGCCACCAACATGGCCGGACGGGGCACCGACATCAAGTTGGGCGGCAACCTCGACCTGCTGCTGGAAGGCGTGGACGACGAAGCTGAACAAGCCCGTATCAAAGAGCAGCAGGCCGAAGAACACGCGGCGGTGATGGAGGCCGGTGGCTTGCGCGTCATCGGCACCGAACGGCATGAATCCCGCCGGATTGACAACCAGTTGCGTGGTCGCGCCGGACGTCAGGGCGACGTCGGCAGCAGCGTGTTTTACATCAGCCTGCAAGATGACCTCATCAAGCGCTTCGCCCCCACGCTGGACAGCCTGATGGCGCGGCTCAACATGCCCGATGACGAGGCGATCCAGCATCCGTGGATCGCCAAAAGCATCGAGACCGCCCAACGCAAGATTGAAGGCATGTATTTCGATGCCCGCAAACACGTGCTGAAGTTCGACGACGTGCTCAACGAGCAGCGCCGCGTGCTGTACGGCCAACGGCGCGAGTTGCTGCACACCGAAGATTTGTCGGAAACCATTGTGGCCTACCGCCATGAAATGCTGGCCGACCTGTTGGCCGCCGCCATGCCGCCCGCCACCCTGCCGGAGCAATGGCAGCCCGCCTTGCTGGCCGATGGGTTTTCCCGCGTCTTCAACGTGGATGCGCCGGTAGAGCAATGGTTCGTCTCGGCGGAAGACGCAGGCGACGTAGCCTCCAAAGCCACCCAACTGGTGGATGATGTATGGGCCGCCAAAACCGCCGAGTTCCCGCCCGCCGCCATGCGCGCCATCGAGCGCACCGTGTTGCTGCAAATGCTGGATGTGCAATGGCGCCAGCACTTGCAAGGACTGGATTATTTGCGTCGCGGCATCGGCCTGCGCGGCTACGCGCAAAAAGACCCCATCAACGAGTACGCGCGTGAGAGCTTCATTCTCTTTGAAGACATGCTGCAAAACATCAAGCGCCAGACCGTCAGCCTGCTTTCCCGCGTCAAAATGGTGGAAGAAGTGCCGCAACCGCAATTGCCGCCCAACCTCACCGTCAGCCACGCCAACGAGCAGGGGCAGATGGTGCAGGAAACGGTGCCGTCCTCACGGGAGGGCGTGCCCGCCCCAAAAAACCTGCCCCCGCAGCCAAACGCGGGGGGAAAGGCAAGCCCAAGCGAGGCAAACGCAGCTGATGCCCCGCTGAATCCCACACAAAACCTCACACCGCAGCACTTCGGCCTGCCAAGCTGGGATGCCTTGCACCCGCTGGATGCCCGCGTGCCGCGCAACAACCCGTGCCCCTGCGGCAGCGGCGTGCGCTTCAAACACTGCCATGGCGATGTCAACCGCCTCAAACGCCCGCAGGCGGCTTGAGGCGGTTTCGTCATTGCGGGCCGCAGGCGAAGCAATCTTTCGAACATACCAACTTCGAACATTCGGATTTGCCAAAATCCCCCCCCATCTGCTAAACCATACCCCATGAGCCAAACCCCCGTCCGCACCCGCATTGCTCCGTCTCCCACTGGCGAGCCCCACGTTGGTCTTGCCTATACCGCCATGGTCAACATGGCGCTCATCCACCAAGGCGGCGGCGGGCAGTTCATTTTGCGCATTGAAGACACCGACCAAACCCGCAGCAATGCCGCCAGCGAGCAATCCATTTACGACTGCATGCGCTGGCTGGGCATCACGTTTGATGAAAGCCCCGAAGTCGGCGGCCCGCATGGCCCCTATCGCCAGACCGAGCGCCGCGAGATTTACGCCAAATACGCTGCCGAGCTGGAAGAGAAAGGCCATGCCTTCACCTGCTTCTGCACGCCGGAACGGCTCGACACCATGCGCCTGCTGCAAAAGAAACAGGGCAAAAAGCCGATGTACGACGGCCATTGCCTGAATCTCTCCAAGGAAGACGTGGCCAAACGCAAAGCCGCAGGCGAGCCCCACGTGCTGCGGATGAAAATGCCTACCGAGGGCGATTGCACCTTCACCGACGGTATTTACGGGCAAATCTCCATTCCGTGGGCCGATGTGGATATGCAGGTCATCATGAAAGCCGACGGCCTGCCCACCTACCACCTTGCCGTGGTGGTCGACGACCATCTGATGGGCATCACCCACATCGTGCGCGGCGAGGAGTGGATTCCCAGCACCCCCAAGCACATCAAACTGTACGAGTACTTCGGCTGGGAGATGCCGCCCACCTACCACCTGCCGGTGTTGCGCAACCCCGACCGCACCAAGCTTTCCAAACGCAAAAACCATACCTCGCTGCGCTGGTTCCAGGGGCAGGGGTACTTACCACAAGCTATCATCAACTTCCTCGGCCAAAGCTTTGTAAGGTTTGCAGAAGGCGAGGAAGAAGTGATGCCGTTCACCGACTTCCTTACCAAGTTCGATGCCGCCGTGGTCAGCAAGGCGGGCGCGGTGTTCGATCTCGGCAAGCTCGACTGGTTCAACGGCCGCTGGCTGCGTGAAAAGCTCTCCGATGAGGAGTACCTCGCCCACGTAACCGCATGGGCCAACGAGGGCGACAAACTCAAGCAGGCGCTGCTACTGGCCCGCAGCCGCATCGTCAAACTGGCAGAACTTCCCACTTGGGTTGGCCCGGTCTTCCAGGATGATTTCCATCTCACCGCCGAGAGCTTTGCCGGCCTGAAAAGCACACCGGAACAAACCGCCGCCATCCTCGCCGCCGTGCTGGAACGCGTGGAGAAAATGCCCGACTTCACCCCTTCCGCCATTTGGGACGAGCTGAAGGCGCTGGAAGGCCCCCTTGGCCTCAAGGCCCGCGTCATCACCGCGCCGTTGTTCATTGCCATCGGTGGTAAAGCCCAAGGCCTGCCGCTGACCGACAGCATGGCCCTCATCGGAAAATCCCTCACCCGCGCCCGCCTCAAGGCCGCGCTGGCGCTATTCCAACAAACCACAGCCGAAGACGTGCAACCGGCTGAAGAACCCTGTTGACGCTGCACGAAGCCGTCATCCCCGCGCAGGCGGGGATCCACGTTACAAATTCGCCCGCAGGGCGACAAAATAACTTAGGATTTTACCCCCATGCCCCTTACCCTCTACAACACCCTCACCCGCACCAAAGAGGAATTCAAGCCCCTCGACCCCGCCCACGTCCGCATGTACGTCTGCGGCATTACACCCTACGATGAGCCGCACATCGGCAATGCCCGCGTGATGGTGGTGTTCGATGTGCTGCATCGCCTGCTGCGCCATGTGTATGGGGCCGAGGCGGTCACCTACGCCAGCAACTTCACCGACATCGACGACAAAATCATTAACCGCGCGAAAGAACGCGGCATGGAACCCACCGCATTGGCCGACGAGGTGATTGCCTCGTTCCATGCCAGCATGAAGGCCCTCAACGTGCTGCCGCCCACCGAGGAACCTCGTGTCAGCCAGTACATGGGCGGCATTGTCACCATGGTAGATGCCCTGATTGCCAAAGGCTTTGCCTATGTCACCCCCAGCGGCGACGTGATGTACCGCGCCGCCAAGTTCCCCGATTTCGGAAAACTTGCCAACCGCGACTTGGAAGGCCAGCAGGCTGGCGCCCGCGTGGCGGAAGACAGCGAGAAAGAGCACGCCCACGACTTCGTGCTGTGGAAAGCCAACGCCAAATCGGCCACCAAGCTGGAGCAGGCCTTTGCTCCTGCCGACTACGGTGCCAGGCACTTTGCGGCCGAAGGCCGCCCCGGCTGGCATATCGAGTGCTCGGTGATGAGCGAGGCCTTGCTGCACACGCCGTTCGCCAAAGAGGGCGACACGGCCCTGTTCGATATCCACGGCGGCGGCGAAGACCTCCAGTTCCCCCACCACAGCTGCGAAATCGCCCAAAGCGAAGCCCTCCACCCACAGCATAAAATGGCCAACTACTGGCTGCACAACGCCTTCATCACCGTGGGTGGCAAACGCATGGGCAAATCGGAAGGCAACTTCACCACCATCAAGGATGCCCTTGCCAAATACAGTCCCGAGGCCATCCGCCTGTGGCTCTTGCAAACCCACTATCGCAAGCCGGTGGATTTCTCCGAGCAGGCGCTGCAAGCCTGCGAGAAACGCATCGCCAAACTCCAGCGCAAAGCCGCCGAGCAGGGCGGCACCGACGCCCCGCCCGCCAAGTTCATGGAGGCCCTGTTGGACGACCTTAACACCGCCAAAGCGCTTTCCTTCTTGGAGGCCAACCCCTCCAGCCTGCCTGCGATGATGGGGGTGTTGGGATTGAAAGTGAAATGACCACCCTCCCCGAAGCCCTCGAAGCGCTCACCATCCTCCCCGACTGGGAGCAGCGCTTCGCCTTCATCATCGAACTGGCCGATGAACTGCCGCCGCTACCGGACACCGCCAAGACCGATGCCAACAAGGTGCGCGGCTGTACCAGCCAAGTATGGATGACCACCGGCTGGGACGCTGGTGGCAAACTGCAATTGGGCCTCGATTCCGACGCCGTGCTGGTGAAAGGACTGTTGGCGCTGGTCTGGTTGGCCTACCACGGCAAAAGCCGCGAGGAAGCCGCTGCCGTCAACCTGCCCGCCCTGCTGGAACCCACCGGCCTGTTGACCAACTTGTCTCCCAACCGCCGCAACGGCTTTGCCAGTGTGGTGGCGCGCCTGCAAACCTTGGCCGCAAGCTGATTGCGCCTTTCCGCCAACTCTGCTACCAAACCCAAGGTCGGGCGCGTAGCTCAGCGGTGAGAGCAGGGCACTCATAATGCCTTGGGTGTCAAGGCTACATATCTAATTTTATTGATGAATTCATTTAAGGCTCTGTCCCATGGGCCAAATTTGGGCCAACTGGCGATAGTGTCAGTCATTTGAGTCGTGAGGTACTTGTATAAACACCTTGGGCGAACTATTTGGAAATGGCTTAACGAAATATGAATTAAGTGCTATCGTACACATATCTTTAAAGGGAGGGGATCTCATGAATGCATCAATTTTGGCAGAGCGCCCAAAAACAGAAGTGAAGGTGCGCGTTGGCCGCATTGACCCTGAATTCGGTGCCGACGTTCCCCGCTCTGAATATGGCAAGAGCCTCACTATTTGTGCGAAGAAAATGGGAGTTAATCTTTCCACCGAACAGGCAGCCTCGGCTGGCACCATCCTCTTTTATCTCAATGGCTTTATTAATTATAATTTCAAGGATTGGTCTGACGTGTGGCTGCGCCTCAAGGATAATGATACGGCAGCGCTGCGTTTGGAACTCTCGATAGCAAACGATAAAAAAGGGCTCCCTGAGTTTTTCTTGAATGAAACCTGGGGCGGTCAGGCTTACCGGGGCAAACCCAGAGCGCAGCTTTTGAAAGATGTTATTTCCCGGAACTTTAAGGGATACAGCGGGAAGGCCTATGATCCCTTGGCAAACCGGTGGACTTTACCAAACGCCCACAAGCTTGGGGCGGATGTTGATCTTGAAACCGAGAACCTGAAGTGGCATGCCAGCTACGCGAACCAGGACAACCCGGATTTGGGAGAGGTTGTTACCACACCATCCCGGGTGCAGGGTGTACGCTGGACCATATCCTGGCCCATTTCCAGATAACCTACTGTCTATATGTATTATTTTACCCTTCAGCACGCAAGGCAGAACATCTTGGTGACCGATGTTCCTGTTGGTATGACTATACCAAACTGTTTGGACGAACTGAAAACGAGCCGAGTAGACTTTAAATCATACGGTTGCATCATATTCCGTTTGCCGGTCGCCCAGCAATTTTCTCCTAACCAAATTTCAAAGTTGGTTGAGGAGACTTATCCTGCAGACAGAACAGTTCTTTATAGGGAGGATGACCCATTCGGTGAAATTCCGACGACCTCCGTAAGACTTCTCTATTCCTACGGGTATGAATGGCATTTGAGCATTGAAAGCCTCAACGAGTTGGCTCCAGACGAGCCAATTAATGAAAAGGAATGGCTCGAAGCAATCAAGAAGGCTGAGATGCAATCCCTTGTTGAAAAAGGGTGCGCCGACTTTCCCGAAATAGATGGCTATGCGTATGAAACCCCCTCCGGGAAGCTGGTTAAAAGCTTTATGCGGGTGGGAAATATCCAGATTTCCCGTGGTGCCTTGGATGGCCTGTTTTTCTGGCTGATTCCGCATTTGAAGGAATGCAATGGGCTGTTGGTGGACACGTGGTCGATCAGTTCCACCAGTTTGAATGCCGCCAGAAGGATTGCGACTTACGACCCAAGCCGTAAACCGCTCGCTATGGAAATACTATCAGGATACTTCGCGGAAACTGAAGATCGACTCAACGATATAAGACACAGGGTAGATAGGCTTAAGGCAGAGGTTGAATCCAGGGGGGAACAACTACATCTGACTACGATCATGAGTGCCTTCAGTTCCGGGTCGCTTTTTGAGCTTCTTCGCCATAATCTCGATGGTCTCGCCAAAAGTTCAAATTACGTAACTTTGTTCAAGTTGCAGGAAACAGAAAATGGCCCCGAGTTTCTGGTCGATTACTCCGGCAATCCTAAATACGATGAAGCCACGGGGCCCGTTACGCCAATACGCATCGATCCGAGGGCTTTCTCAATTCAACGTCAAATTGATGCTCCGCTTGAAATCGATAACCCCAAAGTCAAGGCAACAGGCTTTATCCCATTCGATCTATCGGTGACAAAAGGTAAAAGAAGGGGACTGGTTACAGTCCACAGGAACTACGACAAGCCCGATGATAAGCGTCACCAAGCTATTTGGCTTGATATGGAAAAGCTAATAGATGATCCACAGTTCCAGCAAGCTTTCCACGACAAATTGGTGGAGAAGGTTTCGCAGCCTTCCATGATTGTGAGCCCCGACCATCCGGCGGGCAGAAAAATGGCCGAAATCGCGAGGCAGACCTTCAGCTTACCGGATGGGGTCATATTCCAGCACCAAAATCTGGAGCCGAACTATCCTCCCTTTGATGTTCCCCAAAGGATAGCAAAGCTCGGGAGCGATGATCTGCTTCTTGTATTGGACGACACCTTCATTACCGGTTCCAGGTTAACGAATTTCCAGAAAGGACTACGCAACGTTAACTTTGGGGGGGTAGCACATTATGTGGCAGCTATCGCAAGGCCGGACGTATCGACGGCATGGCATGAAACAACCCGTAGGAACTGGGGGTTTGCAGGAGACAAGGCGGATTATGTTGACCATGTTAAGCTAGCTGAAACTTAGGCTGGTTGACTCGTTAATACCTTGGGTGTCAACCCCATCTATCGATAATACATAGCAAAAATTAAGTACTGCCGTCATGGTGGGCCAAATTTGGGCCAACCTGTAGACCTAGCATATAAAATTGAATTACTCTGACCGTATGGAAGTCTCTCCAGAAGATATTTTTAATCAATATTTCCAAAAGTATGTAGGAAATATGAGGCCCTTGTTTATGCCTAATGATCCAGCTTCAAATGATATAGTGAATTACTTTTCCTCACTATTACGTGTGCTAGGTTTGGAAGATAGAGGGTGGGATCCACATGTTGAGTCTGAAGCCCTTGTAAATGATTTCCATAATCTATTTTCGGTTGACTTACCCGCAGACAAATTTCCTGAACCAGAATCTACTCATTGGCGTTTAGGACTTCTTATTTATTCTCATGTTGTGGAGATGAGCGCACCATATGAAATATTATTGAATTTAATTAGATTTAAATTAAACGAAGGTTATAGCCCAAATCCGTATTTTAAATATTTGAACACCAAAGAACAAAAAGATTTTGAACGATATGGAATAAAGACGTATAGAAAAATTCAAATCATCAAGGAACTAGCTCTTAGAGCAAGACTGTCTATCGGTGAGATATTTGACGATTATTACAACGCAGATTTACGCAATGCCTTTAACCATTCTAACTACATTCTAACGGATGAAGGGTTTAGAGCACGCTTAGATTTGAGTGGAATGAAGACATTTACTATTTCCTACAAAGCCTTGGACAAAAAATTAACATGCGCTAAAGCCTTTGTAGCTGCTTTCCTTTATATGCACCATCAAACTCGGCTTGCTTGGGGCGAAAGAGCTGGGGAAGGTATTCCTTATGATCCTCACTATAAAGGATTGATGGAAGTCCTAGTAGATGAGGAAAAATTAATGTGTGGTTTTAAGGTACACTGGCCCAATTATAGTGAATCTTATTACCAACGTAAAAAAGATGGGATTGATATGGTTAATTGCTGTGTTAGTATTCCAAACGCTACGTTGGAACTCATGGTGGGTCTATACGCGCGTAAACCAGGAAAATTCAGCCCTCTTGTAGAAGAAGGGCAAGAGCCACGCTACACTCCTTTGGAAATCAGCGGTGATCCTGCCCGATGGCCAGATGATTTTGTGTAAGTATTTGGTGGGCGAGGATGGGTTCGAACCAACGACCAAGGCATTCAGGTTTGTGGTTGTTACCAACCTCCCCGGACTATCCCTTCACCATGACCGCACCAAACGGTGTTTGAAACGGTTTTAGGTGGCGTCCGTCTAGTCTCTACACCTTCCAGCACCAAAGGCTCTGGCTTGGCTCGGGATTGCCCTCAACTTACGTCGATAGGGTTTCCCCGAATTTGAACGCTGGCACCCGCAGGGTTTCCCCCACGGGGCACCTATTCTGATGAGTGCCCTGCTCTAACCGCTGAGCTACTCGCCCTTGGCATCCCACATAGCAAAAAAACAAGGGGCTTACAAATTATTCCAACACGCTACAGCATGTTACGTGTGATAAAGAGCAAATACACAATAAATTGCTAGTTATTTATCAAATAAATCAATCCCATCCTGAAGTCGCATGTAATCCACAATCCCCTGTGCCGGTATCACCGGGTGGCAGTTACGTTTGATTTGCACCCATGGCAATGCCCCCGTGCTCAGTAGATGAAGCAACTCCGCCATGCCAACCCCCAATAACGTGCAGGCTGTGCGGTATGAGCAATATATCTCGCCCTTGAAACGCGTTTTACGAAGGTTTTGAGGAACTGGCATGTGCCAAGCCTAGCAACAAATAGTGCCCTTTTAAAGGCCGTATGCGTTGACCGAGACGCGCCAAGGCAATAAGTTACAGGCGCTGCGGTGAAAGAACCCGTAGTGGGGCTGATTACCCCTCGCAAACAGCAGAAAGCACCTGCCGTCACAGTTGTGCTGCTTTCCGACCATGGTTGGGGAAGCGGCAAATACAATAGGCTCCGGCTGAATAGCCGCGCCGTTTTGCGACGGTAATCACTCCCCGGCCACCATTATGGTGGCCGTTCCATAAACGGGGAGGATTTGGATGAAGACCTGGAATGAACGCATCACTCATGGCCTAGCCTTAGGGCTAGGTATGGCCCTAATTTGCGGTGGTGGAGTCACTAATTTGGGAACGGCCTTGCCAATCATGCTGGTGGCGATACTTACACCCAATCAAAACCCCAAATATGCACTTATCCTTGCCGGCTGGATTGCCGCCGGATGGGTTATATCGCCGTTACTTGATCAAGGTACAAATTCAGCTCGTGCTTTACTGCAAGGAGTCACAGTAGGAAGTGTTGTTGCTCTTGCCTCTTACACCACATGGCATTTGTCGCATCTGTTGTATAATTATTTAAATACCCAAAAGATAGTAAGTACACGTTATCTCTGGTTATTACAGATCATTTACTTGCTGGCCTACATGAGTATCACAGTTATGATGTCCCTGTTATAGGCAGTTTTGAATTAGATGTTATCTGTACATACAAACCAAAAAGCGCCGCAGGTGTTTATCCTCACTGAAGCCCCCAACAATCACAACAATTAAATATATAATATATTGTTATATATAAATTATATTGTAATACTTGGGGGGCTATCTTCACCTATTCACATATTTCCTAAACGTGTGTATTACCCCCAAATATTAGAGGTTTTATCAATGCTAGCCTCATTCATTTGTTGGGGAATAGTTGGGGGAATTACCCCCTTTATTTAAGGGCAATATAAAATACTGGTTTTGGCCCACGCGATGAATGAGACGAATTTCCTTTCGCAATGATGTCCCCCGCATCTATCAGCGTATTTCTGGGCCATCTTGTAAACTGTCGCCACGTGCAGGTTCCTTTTCCATGCTGGCGTATGACGTCATTTTCGTGGGCCAAATTTGGGCCAATTGATGACAAAAACCAGCAACTTTCCACAACGTATGGCAATACGTGAAACATCTCAACCTACTGTTTTTATTGACTGTAGGGTGTTGTCATGTGTTGTGGTCAGTTGCTAATTTCTAGCTCATAATGCCTTGGTCGTTGGTTCGAATCCAACCGCGCCCACTCTATCCTTAGCCCTTCATTGGGTTTCCAGCTGCCTGCAAAAAAGCCATGTCCGTGACGTTGCGGCCATACATGTATGGGCAAAAAAGTGTCAGGCGCGTGGCCGTGGGCATGTGCATAAAGTACCGTGGTTTCAAAAATGAAGACCCTTTTCGCCCCGTGGAGGTTCGTGCTGGCCGTATCCGTGCTGGCCGTGCCCGTGTCTGCGCAGGATTGGGGCGGTCTGGCCACCATTTCGTCGACCATGGGGGTCAACGCCAACCGTCTTTGCATTGGCGAAGGGCTGCGCACCACCGATATCGGCTGCCCCACCTATGCCCCCACCGTCGGCAGCGATGGCCTGCTGACTGTCAGCAATGTCTCGGCCACCGGCGGAATCAGCGTCACCGGCAATGTTTCTGCCAACAAGTTTATCGGTGATGGCTCCGGCCTGACCGGTGTCACCGCAGGTAGTGCCGATTGGTATGATGTCACCAACATCCCCGCCCAGGTGCAGGCAGTCAGCAACAGCGGCGCCATCGGCATGGCAGGCATCAGTGCCACCAACATCAGCGTGACCACCAACCTGACCGCGTCCGGCGCGACCATCAGCAGCATTGGTGCAAACGCCATTGCGGCCAACAGCGTCAGCAGCACCCTTGTGTCGGCCACCAACGTCAGCGCCACACTGGTGGACGCCACCCGCAACGGCACGGTGAGCGCGACTTATGGCTACTTCGGGCAAGTGAGTGCCAGCACTTATTATGGCGACGGCTCCAACCTCACCGGCATCAACGCCAGTCAGGTCAGCGGTATCGCCGCCGACCGCATCTCCACCAGCGGCGTCGCCAGTGGCGCTAACCTTGGCATGGTGGTGGCCGATCAAGGCACCATCAGCTTTACCACCGGCGGCGTGGCGGGCACCAGCTATCTCGATAGTGCCGGCCGCTGGATCGGCCCGGGCATCTCCATCACCACGGCGCACGGGGTTTCCAGCACCAACGGCTACTTCAGCGGGAACGTGGGGATTGGAACGGCGGCTCCGAGCTCCACATTGCACGTGAAGGGAGGGGTAACCGTTGATGCGGGGTCAATTAACTTCCGGAAGACTGATGGTTCTGCCAATATCACAACGTTTTCGGTGGATGGTTCGGACAACCTTATTGTGAATCGGTTGGCTGGTAAAACTTACGCCGTTAAGCGGTCATCCACGTTTACCGATATGTTGATTGACTCCTCAGGCAACATCGGCATCTCCACCACCACGCCCCTCGCCAAGCTTGACGTTAACGGCACCATCTCCGCCTCCGACGCCATCCAAATCGGCGATACCGCGCTCACCTGCGGTGCGGGCATTCCCGGCGCCATCAAATATGCAAGCAACGCGCTGCATTACTGTAACGGCAGTGCATGGACACAAATCGCCTCGGGCGGCAGCGCCGTACCGGGTGGCAGCAACAACAGCATCCAGTATAACAACAACGGCACGTTCGGCGGCGATACCGGCTTCACCTATGTCAGCGGTACTGGTTCGGTCTCGGCCAGCGGGGCCTATTACAGCGGTGATGCCAACGCCTACTTCTACAACAACGGCACGCAGCCGTCGCTGGTGTTCGATAGCGGTGACTACCTGCGCTACACCCGTGGCAGCAACGTGTTCGATCTGCTGATTGCCGGTACACCGGTTGTCAGTGTCAATGCCACTGGCGATGCCGATGTGGCCGGGCGGGTGTCGGCGACCTTGTACTACGGCGGCAATGGCACCACAGCGGCGCCAAGCTACAGCTTTAGCAATGATACCAACAGCGGCTTCTACCGGCCGCAAAGCAATGTCATCGGCGTCAGTATCGGCTCGTCCGAAGTGGCACGCTTTACCGGCGCAGGTATCAGCACCAGCGGGGTGGTGGTTGCCGGCACGGTCTCGGCCAGCTTGGTCAGTGCCACCAATGTTTCAGCCACCAACGTGCAAATTGGCGCGGGCAGCCTTGCCTGCGGAGCAACCATCCCCGGTGCGCTGCGTTATAACGGCGGCGCCTTGGAGTATTGTAACGGTGCGGCATGGCTGCCCTTGTCGGCCAGCGGCAGTGCCGACTGGTATGCCCTGACCAACATCCCGGCGCAGGTGCAGGCGGTGAGCGACAGCGGCGCCATCGTCATGAGCGGTGTCTCTGCCACCAACATCAGCGTGACCACCAACCTGACCGCGAGCGGCGCGACCATCAGCAGCATTGGTGCAAATGCCATTGCGGCCAACAGCGTCTCTTCCACCCTTGTGTCGGCCACCAACGTCAGCGCCACACTGGTGGACGCCACCCGCAACGGCACGGTGAGCGCGACTTATGGCTACTTCGGGCAAGTGAGTGCCAGCACTTATTATGGCGACGGCAGCAATCTTAGCGGTGTCATTGCCAGCGGTGTGGCATGGAGCGGCATCACCGGCAAACCCACCAGCATCGTCAGCCTGAGCACGGGTCTGACCGGCGGTCTTGCCGCCAACGATGTGGTGTACTTCGACGGCACCGACTACCAGACCACCAGCGCGACCACGCTGCTGGGGCTGGGCAGCCTTGCTTACGGCAACGATCTGAGCTGGTATGCCCTGACCAACATCCCGGCGCAGGTGCAGGCGGTGAGCGACAGCGGCGCCATCGTCATGAGCGGTGTCTCTGCCACCAACATCAGCGTGACCACCAACCTGACCGCGAGCGGCGCGACCATCAGCAGCATTGGTGCAAATGCCATTGCGGCCAACAGCGTCTCTTCCACCCTTGTGTCGGCCACCAACGTCAGCGCCACACTGGTGGACGCCACCCGCAACGGCACGGTGAGCGCGACTTATGGCTACTTCGGGCAAGTGAGTGCCAGCACTTATTATGGCGACGGCAGCAATCTTAGCGGTGTCATTGCCAGCGGTGTGGCATGGAGCGGCATCACCGGCAAACCCACCAGCATCGTCAGCCTGAGCACGGGTCTGACCGGCGGTCTTGCCGCCAACGATGTGGTGTACTTCGACGGCACCGACTACCAGACCACCAGCGCGACCACGCTGCTGGGGCTGGGCAGCCTTGCTTACGGCAACGATCTGAGCTGGTATGCCCTGACCAACATCCCGGCGCAGGTGCAGGCGGTGAGCGACAGCGGCGCCATCGTCATGAGCGGTGTCTCTGCCACCAACATCAGCGTGACCACCAACCTGACCGCGAGCGGCGCGACCATCAGCAGCATTGGTGCAAATGCCATTGCGGCCAACAGCGTCTCTTCCACCCTTGTGTCGGCCACCAACGTCAGCGCCACACTGGTGGACGCCACCCGCAACGGCACGGTGAGCGCGACTTATGGCTACTTCGGGCAAGTGAGTGCCAGCACTTATTATGGCGACGGCAGCAATCTTAGCGGTGTCATTGCCAGCGGTGTGGCATGGAGCGGCATCACCGGCAAACCCACCAGCATCGTCAGCCTGAGCACGGGTCTGACCGGCGGTCTTGCCGCCAACGATGTGGTGTACTTCGACGGCACCGACTACCAGACCACCAGCGCGACCACGCTGCTGGGGCTGGGCAGCCTTGCTTACGGCAACGATCTGAGCTGGTATGCCCTGACCAACATCCCGGCGCAGGTGCAGGCGGTGAGCGACAGCGGCGCCATCGTCATGAGCGGTGTCTCTGCCACCAACATCAGCGTGACCACCAACCTGACCGCGAGCGGCGCGACCATCAGCAGCATTGGTGCAAATGCCATTGCGGCCAACAGCGTCTCTTCCACCCTTGTGTCGGCCACCAACGTCAGCGCCACACTGGTGGACGCCACCCGCAACGGCACGGTGAGCGCGACTTATGGCTACTTCGGGCAAGTGAGTGCCAGCACTTATTATGGCGACGGCAGCAATCTTAGCGGTGTCATTGCCAGCGGTGTGGCATGGAGCGGCATCACCGGCAAACCCACCAGCATCGTCAGCCTGAGCACGGGTCTGACCGGCGGTCTTGCCGCCAACGATGTGGTGTACTTCGACGGCACCGACTACCAGACCACCAGCGCGACCACGCTGCTGGGGCTGGGCAGCCTTGCTTACGGCAACGATCTGAGCTGGTATGCCCTGACCAACATCCCGGCGCAGGTGCAGGCGGTGAGCGACAGCGGCGCCATCGTCATGAGCGGTGTCTCTGCCACCAACATCAGCGTGACCACCAACCTGACCGCGAGCGGCGCGACCATCAGCAGCATTGGTGCAAACGCCATTGCGGCCAACAGCGTCAGCAGTACCCTTGTGTCGGCCACCAACGTTAGCGCCACACTGGTGGACGCCACCCGCAACGGCACGGTGAGCGCCACCTATGGCTACTTCTCTTATGTCAGCGGCAGCGGCGCGGGCTTGTACGATATCCCTGCCGGCGCGGTGACCGGCCTGAACCTCGACCGTATTACCAGCGGCACCTTGGCGGTAGTGGCCAACAGCGCCACAAGTTACATCAGCCTCTCTACCGGCGGCACCGACTGGGGCTACCTCGGCAACGCCCAAAGCTACCTGCCGCGTTTGGCGGGTGAGCATGTCTCCAGCACCAATGTCAGCGTTACCGTGGCGGGCTTTAGCGGCAGCACGGTGGGCGTGTTGGGTGGCCCGGGCGGCAACTTCATTGCCAGCGGCACCACCAGCGTGTCCACCAGCAGCGCCGGCACCATCAAGTTTGCCACTGCCGGCAGCCAGCGCATGGTAATTGATGCGAGCGGCAACGTTGGCATTGGGACGACGAGCCCGAGCGGCACGCTCCATGTGCACAATGCCGGTGCCAATACCAGCCACCTTTTTATGAGCAACGCTCAAAATGGCCAAGCGGGCACCATTATGTCTAACTGGAACAGCATGTCCTTTGGCGCAAATAGCATGACTTCAAACCTTCGCATCGACGCTACTGGCCGCGTGGGCATTTCCGATAACCAGTTCAACACCACGCCCTCTGCTGCCTTGCATGTATCCTCCACGCTTGGCACCACCGCCATTTTCCAGGGCGGCAACGTCGGCATTGGGACGACGAACCCGGGGGCAGCATTGGAAGTCGCAGGGGGTACGGCAACCGATACGGCAGGGTCCGGTCAGATTCTGAGGCTCTCGACAGCAGCAGGAACACCGCTTTGGGGATTTAGAAGCAGTGCTTCCAACTCTTATCTGCACCTCGATCGCAGCTGGTCGACTTGGCAGACGCCAGCCATATCGATAGAGCGCGCCTCCGGCAACGTCGGCATCGGCACCACCGGTCCTTCCCAAAAGCTCGATGTCTACGGCTCCATCGCGCAGAACGGCAGCACCATTCACTCGTCCGACCGGCGCCTGAAGAAGAACATTCAGCCGTTGGCGCAAGGGCTGGCGGCGATTGGTGCGCTCAAGCCCGTAACCTATGAATGGCGCGCCCCGCAGGATGACGGCATGCGCGGCACCCAGTACGGGCTGATTGCGCAGGACGTGCAGCTGGTGCTGCCCGAGCTGGTACGCAAGCGCGGCGATGTCTCCAACACGCTCTCTCTGGATTACAACGGTTTGATTCCGGTACTCATCAACGCGGTGCAGGAGTTGAAAGTCGCCAACGACACCCTCCGCGAGACTGTCGCCCAACAAGGCAACGCACTTGACGAGCTGCGCCGCCAACTGCAGGAATTGCGTAACAACAAATGATGACATGCCGCGCCCTGCTGGTTGCCTTTGCCCTGTTGCTGGGGCAGCAGGCTTATGCGGCGTGCTCCAGCCCCGCAGGCAACGAGGGCGAGATCCGCTACGCCACCAACTTTGCCACCTTTGCCTACTGTAACGGTACCGACTGGATCTCCATGGCGGGCTGGGTCAACAGCAGCGGTGGCGGCGCCAGCCTGCTGAACGAACTGACCGACGTGGACACTTCGGGCGCCAGTACCGGCAAGATTTTGGCCTACAACGGCACCACGTGGGTGGTAAGCGACAGCACCGTCTCCGACGCCCGCATCGGCACCATCACCGACACCAAATGGTGCGTGGGCGCAAGCGGGCAGATTGTCTGCAGCACCGACGCCCCGCTCACCGCCGCCTCGCTGCTTGGCGATTTGGCCAATGTGGATACCACCGGTGCCGCCACCGGCGATTTCCTCAAGTTCGATGGCTCCAGTTGGGTGCCCAGCAGCACCTTGGGCGGGCTGAACGACCTCTCCGATGTCGATACCAGCGGCGCTTCTACCGGCAGCATTCTGGCTTATGATGGCAGCGGCTGGGTTATCAGCAGCAGTGTTTCAACCGAAAGCGACCCGCAGGTGGGCGCGGTGACCGGCACCTTCTGCCAGGCCAACGGCACCACCATCGAGTGCGACAAGAACGCCGCCACCCAACGCACCGCGCTGGGGCTGGGCACGACCGATTCGCCCACCTTCGCGGGCGTCACCGCCGCCAACGTGACGGCCACCACCGCGCTTTCCGCCGCCGCCCTGTGCGATGAAAACGGCGCCAACTGCGTGGCCGTGGGCGATATCGGCACCAGCAGCGCCTTGCCCGACCGCATTTCCTCCTCCAACAGCCAAGCCATGGTGCGCACCTTCGATGGCGGCACGGTATCTTTCACCACCGGCGGCGTGGGTGGCACCAGCTACCTCGATACCACCGGCCGCTGGATCGGCCCGGGCATCTCCATCACCACCGCGCACGGGGTTTCCAGCACCAACGGCTACTTCAGCGGCAAAGTCGGCATCGGCACGACGAATCCCGGAGCAAAGCTTGAAGTTGATGCGACTGCCAGCATTGGAACCAACATAAATACTGATACGGCAAGTGTATTTATTCGCCCGACATCCGGAGCAACGAATTCCTCTGTGCAGCTTAAGCTTTCGTCTGTTGGATCGGCACCATCTAACCTGTCGGGCGCCGGCATCGAGGTCATTCAATCCTCCGTTGACTATCGCAGTCTGATGAAGATTGTATTCTCAGCAGATAACATGTCGGCAAGCGACCAAGGGTTTGCATTGGATGCCTTTAGGCCTGGAGGGGCAAAGGCAACGGTTCTGCGAGTGCTGGGTAACGGCAACGTCGGCATCTCCACCACCACGCCCCTCGCCAAGCTTGACGTTAACGGCACCATCTCGGCCTCCAGCGCCATCCAAGTGGGTGATACCAGCCTCACCTGCGGCGCGGGCATCCCCGGGGCCATCAAATATACCGGCGGCGCCATGTACTATTGTAATGGCAGCGCATGGACGGCCTTTGCGGCGGGCGGCAGCACCGCATGGGGCAGTCTGACCGGCGTGCCGGCGGCCATCACCAGCCTTTCCAGCGTGGCGCCCAGCGCGGTCAACGACATCATCTACTTCGACGGCACCGACTACCAGACCGCCAGTGCCACCACGCTGCTGGGGCTGGGCCCGACCGACCGCATTTCCTCCTCCAACAGCCAAGCCATGGTGCGCACCTTCGATGGCGGCACGGTATCTTTCACCACCGGCGGCGTGGGCGGCACCAGCTACCTCGATACCACCGGCCGCTGGATCGGCCCGGGTATCTCCATCACCACCGCGCACGGGGTTTCCAGCACCAACGGCTACTTCAGCGGCAATGTCGGCATCGGGACGGCTGACCCCTCCCGCACGCTGGACGTTAACGGCAAGGCTGTCTTCCGCGATACCATGTACCTCGAGAAATCCGGCGGCTCGGGAGCGGCCAGCTTCAATATGACCAACGGCGCTGGCACCGATACGTGGACGCTCATCAACGGTTCTGACGGCGGCTTCACCATCAGCGGCGACAATTTCAACGACGCCTTGTGGCTGGAAGCCGATACGCCCAGCCACCGCATCCACGCCACCACGGCGGGGGCGGTGGGCATCAGCAATGCCACCCCGCTGGCCACGCTGGACGTGGCGGGCACCATCTCGGCCTCCAGCGCCATCCAGGTGGGCGATACCAGCCTCACCTGCGGTGCGGGCATTCCCGGCGCCATCAAATACACCGGCGGCAGCCTGTACCTCTGTGACGGTTCTTCATGGGCGGCGCTTGGCACCGGCGGCGGTGGTTCCAGTGCGGTCAGCCCCACCGGCGCCATCCAGTTCAGCGCCGACGGCGCAGGGGCCTTCGGTGGCGATGCGACCAATCTTTACTGGGACAACGCCAACAAGCGCTTGGGTATCGGCACCGCCTCTCCGAGCTTCCAGTTGGATATCTCGGCCAGCGCCCCGCGCACCAGCATCAGCTACGGCCTTGCCACCCAGTATGCCGAGCACCTGTTCCGCGACCAGGCGGGCAACTCGAAATGGAGCATCGGCGTCTACGGAGACTCCCATGCCTCGTACCCCAACATGTTCTACGTCTACCAGTATCGCGACCAGGCCGATTCCGTCGTCAATGCCGCCCGCTTGGCAATCAAAGACAATGGCAACATCGGTATCGGCATGGCTCCCAGTTACGCGCTCGACGTCAACGGCACGGTGCGCGCCACCGCCTACCTGCACAGCTCCGACGCCCGCCTGAAAGACAACATCACCACCATCGGCGACACCCGCCCGCTGCTGCAGGCGATTGACGCCAAACGCTTTACCTGGAAGAGCGATGGCACGCCCGCCTATGGCTTCATCGCCCAAGAGGTGGAAAAAGCCATCCCCGAGGCGGTGCCGCCCACCGACGGCATGAAGGCGGTCGACTACGACCAGATGGTTCCCATCCTGTGGGCGGCGGTGAAAGACCTGCAGGCCGAAGTGGCCACCCTCAAGGCCCAGTTAGAGCAACAACAGAAGCACTGACATGCGCACAAACCGCTCCTTGCTGCTGGCGGTGTTGCTTGCTCCAGCCCCTTGCGGCGGCGTTTGCCACAGACAGCTACACGCTCTCTTCCGGCGCGACTTTGGATATTGACGAGCACGGTGTCTGTCGCGATGTTTACAATGGCCACGCCTCCGGCGCCAGCATCATGGTGCCCACCAAAACCGCCGCCGAGTGGAGCACCGGCAGCTATGCCTTCCTCAACGCCCTGCCGCCGGGGGTGGCGGCCGGAGCATGTGCGCCGCCGACACTGGCGTTTACCGATGCCGACAAAAACGGCAACAACTCAGCATTCTACTCTTACAATAACATGAACATCGGCACCGCCAGCAGCGACCGCCATGTGGTGGTTATTTTCCAAATGCAAAGCAATACCGCCGGCGCGGTGGCAAGCGCCATGACCATCGGTGGCATCACGGCCACCAAGCTTGTCAGCAGCATCAACGTTGAAACCGAGACATCCTTTTGGATTGCCAACGTGCCGACCGGAACCACTGCGAATATCGTGACCTCGCTGAGTGCCACGGCTGTGCGCTCGGGCCTGCATGTTTACACCTTGAAAGACCTGCAAAGTGCCACGCCATACGCAACAAGCACCTCGACCGCCGCATTGCCGCAAGATCTGAGCGTCAGCGTTCCCGCCGGTTCGGCGGTGATTGCTGGCACCTATGCCGACTCATGCCCCGGCTTTACCTGGACCGGCCTCACCGAAGATAACGACCAAGCCATGGAAACCAGCCGCCGCGGAGGAGCCGCCTCGGGAACATATACAGCCTCGGGCAGCCAGTCCATTTCGGTGAACGGCACCTCATGCCTGCTCCCTACCAGCGCCCTCGCAATATGGAAGTAGCAGGGGCACGTCGGCGCCCCTTGATGATTTCTTGATAGAATAAAACACTTTTTTATGTATACAGTGCATTGACATGCCCGCCCTGCTAGGATATTTGGTACCCTCATGAACCTGATAAAACTTGCGCGCAACCGCGTCTTCACCCTCGGAGCCGCCGCGGTTACCTTGCTCTCGCCCCTGATGGTCAAAAATCTCGGCGTTGCCACGCCATACAAGGCGCCCGCCGCCGTCGAGCACCCCCACGTCACCCACGTGGATGCCGCGCCAGCCGAGACCGCGGCCCCGGAATTTTATATCACCCGCCTGCCGCAGGAATATGTCGTCATCAATCCGCAAAAACCCCTGATGACGCCGGTTATCCCCGGCGCCAAGGCGCAGGCGGAATTCACGCCCAAGTCGACCGCCCTGTCTTTGCCCAAGCCTGAAACGCCGTCTATCGTTGTCGCCGACGCGCAAAACGGCACTGCGGTTCCGCCGTTGCCCCGGCTGGCCGACCGTAGTGGCTTTGCCAGCCGCACCACCGCCTTGCAGGCCCGTGTGGCCAAGCCCCGCCCGGCCGAGACCGTGCGTGTCATCCGCCCTGCCCACGTGCCCAAAGCGGCGCCCAAGCCCGCCCGTTATATGCGCTATGCCAGTTCTCAGAAGTCGGTTGGCAGTATGATCAATTGCGCGATGGACCCTACCTGCGACCGCTAACCCCGCCGCCACCGCCCGTCAGCTTCCCGCGTGGTGTGGCCTTCCATTTCCAGCTCGACCAGCAGTGTGGTGAGTTCATGTTCGCGTAGGCCGCATTGGCGCACCAGTGTATCAACCTCAACCGGTGTCGGCCCCAGCAACTCGTACACCGCCGCACGCGGGCTGGCGGGCAGGGGGGCTGTTTCGTCAATCTCCACCTCGTCTTCCAGCATGTGCCGCTCTTCCAACAGGGCAGGCTGCACCGCCCGCGCCACGTAAGGCGCGGGGCGCGTGGGCAACTCGGCCAGAATGTCGGCCACGCCTTCCACCAATGTCGCGCCATTCTTCAACAGCCAGTTGGGCCCGCCCGCACGCGGGTCGGAGGGGCTGCCCGGCACCGCCCATACCTCGCGGCCATAGTCCAGCGCGCATTGGGCGGAAATCAAGCTGCCGGAATGCCGGGTCGCCTCGCTCACCGCCACGCCCACACTCAGCCCCGCGATAATCCGGTTGCGGCGCGGAAACATCTGCGCGGTCGGCGCCATGCCCCATGCCTGCTCGCTGATAACCGCGCCATTGGCGATAATCGCTGCGCGTAGCTTGGCATTTTCCGGCGGATAAATATGGTCAACGCCTCCCGCCACCACCGCCACCGTGGCGCCCCCGGCGCGTAAGGCGCCCTCGTGGGCGGCGGTATCGATGCCCCGCGCCAAACCGCTGGTCACCACCACGCCGGCTCCCGCCAAGGCCGTGGCCAAATCGCGGCTCCACGTCAGCCCCGCCGCACTGGCGTTGCGGTTGCCCACCAAGGCCACCTGCCGCGCATGCAGGTGGCGTACATCGCCCAAGACACTCAGTGCCAGCGGCGCATCGGGCAATTCGGCCAGTTGTGCGGGGTAGTCATCCTCACCCCACAACAGCAAGGTGCCGCCCGCCCGTTCCAATTGCTCCAATTCCCGCCGAACGCGATCCTCGGTGGCCAGCGCTTGCCCCTTGCGTGCCCATTGGCCAAACGCCGCCAACGCCGCTTCGGCACCGCCATATTTTGCCACGGCCTTGCGGTACCCCACCGGCCCGACGCCACCACTGCGGGCCAAACGAAGCCGGGCGAAACGGGCGGGAGACATATCCATGCGGCCACCATGCCCTATTACCGCACGCTAATCAAATGCATTTTCTCAACATCGTACAAAAGCCCCTTGTCGGCCCAACTGCCACACACCCATCCACCTTTGTGCCGCCCATGCATCACTTTTTAGGCAACCCGCCTTGCGCGGGAAATGGCGGCGCGGCAGGGTGGGGGCATAACCGATTGCAATGAATAAAAAGGAGGCAGTTATGCCAGCATATGTCATCACCGTGGCGCAGCAAAAGGGCGGCGTCGGCAAATCCACTTTGGCGGCCCACTTGGCCGTGGCCTTCGCCGAGATGGGCTATAGTACCATGCTGTTCGATACCGACCCCCAAGGTACCTGTGCCCACTGGCGTGCCCAGCGTAAAAAGGATGACATCGGTCTGGTGGCCACCAGCGGCTGGCGCCTGACCCGTGACCTCTCCATGGCCCGCGAAGCCAACGACGTCATCGTGATCGACACCCCGCCCCACGCCGAGATGGATATCAAAGTCTCTACCCGCGCCGCCGATTTGGTGGTGGTGCCGCTGCAACCCAGTCCCGCCGACCTGTGGGCGGTAAAGGAAACCATCAACACCATTACGGGTGAATCCCGCAATGCCATGGTGGTGCTCAACCGCGTCATCCACCGTGCCAACATCACGCAGGAAACCCGCGAGAAGCTGGCCCAGATGGATATCCCGGTGGCCGAAACCGAAATCGGCAACCGCGTGTTGTTTGCCGCCAGCATGGAATCCGGCCTCACGGTGCTGGATGGCTTTGCCAATGCCTCCCAGCCCGAAATCATGAGCCTGGTGCGTGAAATCGCCACCAAGATCGGTTTGGCGGTGCGCGGTAAAACCAGCGTGGCCGACAAGGTGAGCGAAGAGAAATCCTCCACCCCGGCCAAAAAAGTCGCTCCGGCGAAGAAAAAGGCCCCCGCCAAGAAAAAGGCCAAAGCCGCCCCCGCCAAGAAAAAAGCGGCCCCGGCCAAAAAAGCCCCGGCCAAGGCCAAGCCGGTGAAGAAGGCTCCCGCCAAGAAAGCGGCACCGAAAAAAGCCGCTCCGGCCAAAGCACCGGTCAAACCAACGCCCGCCAAAAAGCCCGCCAAGCGCGTGGCTGGCAAACCGGCCAAGGCCGCTCCGGCCAAGAAGGCCAAAAAAGCAGCCTGATCCACAGGCCGTTACAAATGCAAGGGGGCGGGCAACCGCCCCTTCTTTTGCTTGCGGTTTGGCTTGGCAGGCCCTAGTATCGCCCCAACAAAGGAAATGTTTGCCCCATGCCCCGTGCCCTTGTTCCCGTGATTGTTGCCGTCCTTGTCGGGCAGGCGTTGCTGTTTGTTTTTCCTGCGCTGATGGGTGCGGGGCTTGCCGCAACCATGGCCGCCGTGGCGGCCACGGTGGTGCTGGCGGCGTTGGCGCTGCTGGTGTTCGGCGGCGGCGATGCCGCGCTGGCCAAAGAGATGCTGGCCGTTGTCACCAAAATCGAGCGGAACGAAACCCCGCAACCCGTTCAAACCACCCGCACCGACGACATGGGCGAGCTGGCCGCTGCCATCAATCGCCTCACCAACCGGGATAAAGCGGTTGAGCAGGCCAATACCGATGCCCTCACCGGTTTGGCCAACCGCCGTGGCCTCAACCAGAAGCTGGCCTACGCCTTCAAGCGCAACCAGCCGCTGGCGCTGTTTTATATCGACTTGGACAAGTTCAAGCCCATCAACGATACCTATGGCCACGAGATGGGCGACGCCGTATTGAAGCGCGTGGCCGAGCTGTTTCTGGCCAACGTGCGTGAAAACGACGTGGTGGCCCGTATCGGTGGTGATGAGTTCGTACTGCTGATGTTCGACCTCACTGACCGCAAGCTGCTGGAAGACCGCGCCGAGAAAATCCTCACCGCCATCTCCGAGCCGATGTGGGTGAACGATGTCCGCGTGAAAATCGGCGGCTCCATCGGCATCACCGTGGCCCCTACCGATGGCGAAAGCCCCGAAGCCCTCATGGCCGCAGCGGACGAAACCATGTACGCCGTCAAAAAAGCCGGGCGGAACAATTGGAAATTCTATAGCTGATGAAGGAATGGACACCGCCCCCGGGACTCTCTGACGCGGAGCTTGAGCGTCGTCAGCGCGAAGCCCGCAAACAGGGATTAGTCCTCGGGTCTTGGGTTGAAACTGCCTTGGCTTCATCACGGAAACCCCGCTCAGCTATGCCTGACGAACCGGCAGTTTTTGAGAAGAAAACAGTTCATCCTGACCACCTTGCACTGTTTGAAAGTGGGCAGATTTCTATCGAACGGCTCTGGGCCTTGTCGGATGTGGGCAACGATAACGACAAACAGCCTTAGCCACTTGCCACCGCCCACAACTTCCGCCATTCTGCGCCCATGAAAACAACAACACGCCTTGCCCTCCTGCTGCCCGTTTTGCTGCTTGCCGCTTGCTCCACCGCCAAGCCGGAAGGCGAACTTTCCGGCACCGTCGGCCAACTCTACAACAAGGGCATGGATGAGCTGAAAGCAGGCAAAACCCGCGATGCCGTCCACACCTTTGACGAGCTCAACCGTCAATACCCTTACAGCGGCTGGGCCACCCGCGCGCAGATGATGACCGCCTACGCCCAACTGGAAAACGGCGATTATGATGAAGCCATCGTCACCGCCGAGCAGTTCATCAAGTACCACCCCGGCCACAAAGACCTTGCCTACATGTACTACCTGAAAGGCCTCGCCAACTACAACCGCATCCGCGATGTGGCGCGCGACCAAGGCTACACCCGTGAAGCTCTCAGCGCGTTCCAGGAGGTGACCAACCGCTTCCCCGACAGCCTGTACGCCCGCGATGCCAAGCTGAAACTCACCCTCTGCCGCGACCACATGGCGGGCAAGGAGATGCAGGTGGGACGCTACTACCAACAACAGGGCCGCTATTTGGCCGCCATCAACCGCTTCAAGGAAGTGGTGCGCGACTACCAGACCACCACCCAAACTCCCGAGGCACTCTACCGCCTGACGGAAAGCTATCTGGCCTTGGGCGTCAACGACGAAGCCCAGCGTTCCGCCGCCATTTTGGGCTACAACTACCCCGGCAGCGAGTGGTACGAGAAAGCCTATAATCTGTTGGAAGGCAAACAGCTGGTGGCTCCCGGTCAAAGCAAAAGCTGGGCCGGAAAAATCTACAAGGGCGTCAGCGACCTGTTTTAGGCCGGTTATCGTTGGCAACTTGGCGCATCACGCCAGAGGCAAGCGGTTGCGGGCATACCATGAGTGAGATTTTGTCGGGATTCTGTTTGAATTGCCTTACGTATCGGCCACGCAAGTTTTCTTGCGCAAAGTAAGCTTGGAAGCCATTCACAAATGCCGAGGTTGCACGGGGAGAGGGCAATTTGTCCAGATGGATATGGGCGGGAATCGCCTGCGCTACAAAGACCGGTGGCCTGCGGTTGTAGGCATCGGCCATAAGGCGTAGTTCGTGCGCATGCCGGCGTCCCAGTTCCTGCCACGCCGCGTTTGGCAAATGAGCGCGCAGGGAAACGAGGGAAGGGTCATCTTGCATGCCTAATAAGTATACAATGCAACAAAGCCCGTCAACCTCCCCAACAGGCAAACTTATGCTACAACAGCGTCTATGCTGACCCACCTCGCCATCCGCAACCTTGCGCTGATTGATACGCTGGAGCTGGAGCCGCAATCCGGCTTTACCGCACTGACCGGCGAAACCGGTGCGGGCAAAAGCATGCTGATTGACGCACTGGCCCTTGCCACCGGCGGGCGCGCCGAAGCGGGGCAAATCCGTGCGGGAGAAACCGTGTGCGAGGTGGCCGCCACCTTCCAGCCCGCCGCTAACACCGCCTTGACTGCCGTGCTGGAAGAACAGGGGCTGGACACTGGCGACACCCTGCTGCTGCGCCGCCAACTCAAGCTGGACAACGGCAAGCTGGCCAGCCGCGCATGGGTGAACGGCACGCCCGTGGCCGTGGCCACGCTGGCCGCCTTGGGCGAGCATCTGCTGGATATCCACGGCCAGCACGGCACGCTGGAACTCACCACCGCTGCCGCCCAGCGGCAGGTGCTGGATGCCTTTGCCCAAGCCACCACCGAAGCCCGTAGTGTTTCCCAAACCCATGCCGCATGGCAGGCCGCCATGCAGGCGCGGCAAGAAGCCGAAGCCGCACTGGCCCGTGCCAGCGCCGATGCCGACCTGAACGCGGCTTGGATGTCGGAGCTGGAAGCCCTCAACTATCAGGACGGCGAAGAACACACCCTTGCCACCACCCGCAGCCGTTTGATGAATCTGGAAGCCATCCGCCACCATCTTGCCACGGCCGATGCCGCGCTGAACGATGAGCAGGGCGCCCTGAATGCTCTTGGCGGTGCTGCCCGTGCCATCACGTCGGCTGCGCAGGTGGATGACACCCTCGTATCGCTCTCCGACCGCCTTGCCGCCACGCTGGAAGAGCTGCGCGACATCGCCCACGAGACCGCGCGCAGCAGCAATGGGCTGGACGGTGAGGGCCAAAGTCTGGAGCAGATCGACGACCGCCTGCACGCGCTGAAAGCCGCCGCGCGCAAGCATCAGGCCGAGGTGGCCGGGCTTCCTGCCGTACTGGCCCGCCTGCAAGGCGCCGCCACCGCGCAGGCCGACGGCGCCGACCACCTTGTCGCCCTAAACGCTGCCGAAACCACCGCCCGCACCGCGTTTGAAGACGCCTGCATGGCCCTTTCTGCCAAACGGCAAGCGGCTTTGGAGTCACTCCACCAACAACTCCACGGCAAACTGGCTGACCTGCTGATGCCCCACGCCCGCTGCGCCATGCAACTTACGCCGCTGGAGCAAGCCGGTTGGAACGCCCACGGCGCCGAAACCGTCACCCTGCTGTTGGCCGCCAACCCGGGCCAGCCCCTGCAACCCTTGGCCAAGGTCGCCAGCGGGGGAGAAGTTTCCCGCCTGATGCTGGCCCTCAAACAGGTCTTTGCCGCCGCATTGCCGCCGCACACCATGGTGCTGGATGAAATTGACAGCGGCCTCTCCGGTGCCGCCGCCCATGCGGTGGGCAAGGCCATGCAGGCCATTGCCGCCACCCACCAGCTTGTCGGTATCACCCACCACGCGCAGGTGGCCGCCCAAGCCGCCCACCATTGGCAGGTGAGCAAACACACCGAAGGCACCACCACCCGCACCACCGTGAGCGTGCTGGAAGGCCCCGCCCGCGAGACCGAGCTTGCCCGCCTCATTTCCGGCGCCACCATCACCGACACCGCCCGCGCCGCCGCACGGGAGTTGTTGGCGGCTTGAAATGGTGTCAAACAAAGGTATACTCAGTGCTGGATTATTTATTAACGGAGGAGAGAGTTATGGTAAATCTCGTAACAGCGGAGAAACTTCGTGCTAATGGCGGAACGATTGAAGAGCGCATCGCAGAACTGACCAAGGTGGAACGTCAAGTGTACGATAAAACAGCCACTTATTTGAATGAGCGTCTTTTGCGGGAAAGCAAGGCCTCAACCTCCCTTTGTTGCACCGTTTCTAGCCTTCGAGCAGTTATTCAAAAAAACAACCCCAAACTGAAGCAACGTGGGCCTGGTGACAACATGGGAATACCCTTCCAAAAGCCATTTGGAATTGTTTTGGATGCCTTACGTGGCAATGGAATGAACGTGCATGAGTTTAACAAGGTTTCTGAAAAGGCTAAGACAGGAACAGACAAGGCCGTACCCCATGTCAGAATTTCATGGGAAAAAACAACTGATGGACGGGATGGTTCCTAAATAATAGGTTTCATGCCCGACCTCTTCACCCACGCCAATACCACCACCGCCCGCCGCATGGCCGATTTGGCCGCGCGCCTGCGTGAAGCCAACCACGCCTACTACACCCAAAACCAACCGGTTATCAGCGATGCCGAATACGACGCATTGTTCCGTGAACTTCAAGCCTTGGAGGCCGCCCACCCCGAACTGGCCGCCGCCGACTCCCCCACCCGCACGGTTGCCGACGGCCTGCTGGAAGGCTTTGCCAAACACCGCCATGTGCAGCCGATGATATCCCTCCGCAGTGCCGACACGCGCGACAAGGTGGACGACTTCTTCAAATCCCTCACCAACTTTCTCGGTGTGACCGACATCCCCGAACTGGTGGTGGAGCCGAAAATCGACGGCCTCTCCCTTTCGCTTACCTATGAAAACGGCCAGCTCACCCACGCCACCACCCGTGGCAACAAGGAGGAGGGCGAAGACGTGCTGGCCAATGCCCGCACCCTTGCCACCATCCCCTCGTCATTGCGAGCCGCAGGCGAAGCAATCTCCCAAAATATCCCACCCCTCGTCGAAGTCCGCGGCGAAGTTTACATGGACTACGCAGGCCTCCAAACGGTCAACGATGCCCAATTGGCCGCCGGAAAACCCGCCTTTGCCAACACCCGCAACGCGGCGGCAGGCAGCATGCGGCAACTGGATACCCGCATCACCCGTGCCCGCCCGCTCAAGTTCTACGCCTACGGCCTCGGTGCCCTGCAAAGCGATAACCCACCACAAACCCACCAAGAAGAACTTGCCCTCCTTGCCGCATGGGGCTTCACCATCACCGACGAGCACCGCACCGTCGCCACGCTGGAGGAGGCGGTGGCCATCTTTGAAGAATGGAACGCCAAACGCGACAGCCTGCCCTACGCGATAGACGGCATGGTGTATAAGGTGAACGACCTTGCCCTCCAGCGCCGCTTGGGTGTGGTGGGGCGCGAGCCGCGCTACGCCGTGGCCCATAAGTTCAAAGCCGAGGGCGGCACCAGCGTGGTCAAAGCCATCGACGTGCAGGTAGGCCGCAGCGGCAAAATCACCCCTGTGGCGCGGCTGGAACCGGTGGAGATTTTAGGCGCCACCATCACCAACGCCACCCTGCACAACGAGGATTACATTGCCAGCCGCGACATCCGCGTGGGCGATACGGTGTTTGTCGAGCGCGCGGGCGATGTCATCCCCCAAGTCATCGCCGTGGTGGACGGGCAGCGTCCACCCGCCAGCACGCCGTATGTGTTCCCCACCCATTGCCCCTCTTGCGGTAGCCAGTTGGCGCGCGAAGACGGCGAGGCCGACTGGCGCTGCCTCAACCACTTCGACTGCAAGGCGCAGGTGGAGGCTGCCATCATCCACGCCGTCGGCAAAACCGCGCTGGATATCGACGGCCTCGGCGAAAAACAGGTGCAGCTGTTCATGCACGAAGGGTTGTTGAAAACCCTCGCCGACATCTACGCCCTGCCGCGCCATGCCGAAACCATCATGGGTTGGGAAGGCTATGGCGAAACCTCGGTGGCCAATCTGGTCGAGGCCATCGAGAAAGCCCGCACGCCGAGCCTGCCGCGCTTCATCGTGGCGCTGGGCATCCCCCATGTGGGAGCCGAAACCGCCCGCGATTTGGCCCGCAATTATCCCTCGTGGGAGGCCTTTTACACTGCCGTCAGCGCCCCCGATGCCGCCACCGCGCTGATGGAATTGGAAGGCATCGGCCCCAAGGTGGCAGGCAGCATCGCGCACTTTTTTGCTAACCCGCACAACCGCCAACTGCTGGAGGTGCTGCGCCTCAACGGGGTGCGCCCGCAAGACTATGAAAACACCGTCCTGCAGGGCGGGGTCTTCAGCGGCAAAACCGTGGTACTGACCGGCACCTTGGAAGGCATGACCCGCGCCGAAGCCAAAGCCCGTCTGGAAGGGCAGGGGGCCAAGGTCTCCGGCAGTGTTTCCGCCAAAACCGATTATGTCATTGCCGGCACCGAAGCCGGCAGCAAACTGAAGGACGCCCAACGGCTGGGGGTTGCGGTGCTGGATGAGGCGGCACTTCGAGCCATGCTGGCCGGATAAAGCCATTCCCACAAATGGGGACATATTTATGGGAATGGCTTTAGAGCCCACAAAAAAACGCCCCCTTGTTTTTATTGTTACGGGGCGCTTTTTTGTAAGGTCGAATGGCGTCCCTCTTGCGAAAGGCAGCCGTGCACCGGAGTTTGTTGGATTATTCTTGTTCGCCGGTCAGCAAGCGTGGTGCGGTATTTGCCGTTCTTGCCACGCACAACGGTCAGGTGATGTCACTGTAAGCAGGGAAAATGCATACATCAAGCCCAACCTGACACCCCTTGCCGAACCCTGTGGCACAGGTGACAGTTTTGTATGATGGATGGAACATGGACTCTCTTGCCCTTGCGGTGACTCGCCGCGCCCCCCATAATGGCCCTATGAGCAAAGCCCCGCGTATCGACCCTATCCGCAACCTGATGACCCGCCGTCGCGCCCAGCCCGAAGCTGCGTACAGTGCCGAGGAAGTAGACGAACTATTGAACTATTACAAGCAACTGCAAGAGAAGGTTGCCCGTCAGGATGAACAGATTGAGAGCTTGCAAAAATCCAGCCGCGCCGATCCGGTGACCGGCCTTGCCAACCGCGTCACCTTGCAAGAAGAGGTGGAACGCAGCCTCGCCACGGCCAAGCGCTATGGCCGCAGCCACGCCCTGCTGAAGCTGATGGTGAACGATTTTGAAGGCTACAATGCCATGGGTGCTGAAACGGCGGTGGCGGTGCTCACCCATATTTCCCGCGTCATCCGCCAAGGCATCCGCAGCACCGACATCGCTGCCCGCAGCCATGGAGCCGAGTTTTACGTTATCCTGAACGAACTTCGCGCGTTGGATAATGCCCAGATGCGCGCGCAGGAAATCGCCAAGGCGGTGGCCTCCACCCCCTGCATCACCCCCGGCCACACGCTGTATGTGGGGGTCACCGTGGGGGCGTGTTTGTTCAGCATGGATGATACCGCCGAGTCGGTATTCGCCAACGCCAACGCCGCCATGGAGGCGGCGCAGACGGCACTGGCCTGATAAGGCTGCCGGAGGTTTCTTGAGTTAGGCCGGTTAGGCTCGCGCCCCGCCACGGGAGGCTTTGCCCTTGCGCGGCTTGGCTTTCACCTTGGCCAGCGCCTTCTTGCTTTTGGCAATCTCGGCCTTGGTGGGTTTGGCGATAACCTTGGGCGTGGCTTTTTGTTTCAGGCGGCCTTTGAACGGGTCTTTCACCAAGGCTTTGCTGAGAACGTCGTCCACGTTGTCCACCGCGATGATCTCCATGCCCTCGCGGATGTTCTTGGGCATGTCGTCCAGGTCTTTTACGTTTTCGGTGGGGATGAACACGGTCTTGATGCCGCCGCGGAGCGCCGCCAACAGCTTCTCTTTCAGTCCGCCGATTTGCATGGCACGACCACGGAGGGAGACTTCGCCGGTCATCGCCACATCGTTGCGCACCGGGTTGCCGGTAAGAGACGACACCAGCGCGGTCACCATCGCCAAACCGGCGCTGGGGCCGTCTTTCGGCGTGGCGCCGTCGGGCACGTGGACGTGGATGTCGTTTTTCTCATAGAACTTGTCGCTGATGCCCAGCGCATCGCTGCGGCGGCGCACGTAGCTGCTGGCGGCCTGAATGGACTCCTGCATCACGTCCCCCAGTTTTCCGGTGGTCATCAACTTGCCTTTGCCCGGCAGCACGGTGGCTTCGATTTGCAGGATATCGCCGCCCACTTCCGTCCACGCCAAACCGTTGACCAAACCGACCTGGTCGGCATCGTCCTTCAGGCCGAAGCTGAACTGGCGCACGCCCAAATATTTGTCGAGGTTTTTGGAGGTGACTTCCACCGCCTTGACCTTGGCAGGTGCGGCTTTGGCTTTACCTTTGGCCGCCTTGGCTTTGCCCTTGGCGGGCTTTTTGGTATCGCCGCCGCCGCTGGTGAGGATTTCCTTCACCGCCTTGCGGCACAGGGCATCGATGCTGCGTTTCAGGTTCCGCACGCCCGCCTCGCGGGTGTAGTAGCGGATGATGTCGCGCAACACCTCGTCGGAAATGGTGAGCTCACCCTTCTTCAGGCCGTTGTCTTCCATCGCGCGGGTCAGCAGATGGCGCTTGGCGATTTCCACCTTTTCTTCCTCGGTGTAGCCGGAAAGGCGGATGATCTCCATGCGGTCGCGCAGCGCCGGCGGGATGTTGAAGCTGTTGGAGGTGCACACGAACATCACGTCGGAAAGGTCGAAGTCGACTTCCAGATAGTGGTCGCCAAAAGTATGGTTTTGCGCGGGGTCCAGCACTTCCAGCAAGGCGGAAGACGGATCGCCACGGAAGTCTTGGCCCAATTTGTCGATTTCATCCAGCAAGAACAACGGGTTGTTGGTTCCCGATTTCTTCAGGTTCTGGATGATTTTCCCCGGCAGGGCGCCGATGTAGGTGCGGCGGTGGCCACGGATTTCCGCTTCATCGCGCACACCGCCCAAGGCCATGCGCACGTACTCGCGGCCGGTGGCTTTGGCGATGGATTCGGCCAAGCTGGTTTTCCCAACCCCCGGCGGGCCGACGAGGCACAGAATGGGGCCTTTCAGCTTTTGCACGCGCTGCTGCACGGCAAGGTATTCCACAATGCGTTCCTTGACCTTCTCCAGCCCGAAGTGGTCTTCATCCAGCACGCGCTGGGCAAAGATAAGGTCTTTTTTCAGCTTGCTCTTGGTGCCCCACGGCAGGCCCAGCATCACGTCCAGATAGTTGCGCACCACGGTGGCTTCGGCGCTCATCGGGCTCATCATCTTGAGCTTCTTCAGCTCGGTTTCGGCCTTCTCGCGGGCTTCTTCCGAGAGTTTCACCTCTTTCAGCTTCTTCTCGTACTCGACAAACTCGCCTTCTTCGCCCTCGCCAAGCTCTTTCTGGATGGCCTTCATTTGTTCGTTCAGGTAGTACTCGCGCTGGGTTTTCTCCATCTGCTTCTTCACGCGGTTGCGGATGCGGCGCTCCACCTGCAACAGGCCGATTTCACCTTCCATCAACTGGTAGAGTTTTTCCAAGCGGTCATCCACCAAATCCAACTCCAAAAGCTCTTGTTTTTGCTCGATTTTAAGGTTGAGGTGGCTGGCAATGGTGTCGGCCAAGCGATTGGGCTCTTCAATCGCGGCGAGGCTTACCAGCACTTCCGGCGGGATTTTCTTGTTGAGCTTCACGTACTCTTCAAACTCGGCGACCACGGTGCGGGTCAGCGCCTCAAGCTCCTGCTCGTCACCTTGGCGCTCCACAAAGTCTTGCGCCTTGGCCACAAACATGTTGTCGAGGTCTTTGGCGTCGGTCAGACGCACGCGGTGCTGGCCTTCCACCAAAACCTTTACGGTACCGTCGGGCAGTTTCAGCATTTGCAGCACGTTGCCCAGGCAGCCCACGCGGTAAATATCCTCAATGCCGGGCTCGTCCTGCGTTTCATCGCGCTGGGTGACCAGCACGATCTGCTTGTTGGCGCCCATCACCTCTTCCAGCGCCTGCACGCTTTTCTCGCGCCCGACAAACAGCGGCACGATCATGTGCGGGAACACCACGATGTTGCGCAAAGGCAGGACGGGCAACACGGGGGCGGAGGATTCGGCACGGGGCATGGGGTATTCCTTATCTTGTTGGCGGCAGGTTAGCACTCATGGCTATTGAGTGACAAGAGCCATTTTTGCACCACGCTGACGCGCGTTGGCGCCATGGTGGCACTGTTGGGGAGGAGTTTGCAAGGCGTATGCCACATACACCTGCGGAGCAATGCGGCAGATGTGTGGGTTTGGGGAAGGGGGTGTGGCGGGAAGGGGGGGGCGATAGGAATGGACTTGAATAACCTTGTGACGATAACCATATAGCATATGAGCATAAAGACAGGACTTTATTGAGATGTATGCGCGTCGTTCCCTTCTCGCCTTGGCTGCCATTGTCCCTATGGTATTAAGCACGACAGCCTTGGGGTGCCCCCGCGCCCCAGAACGTTGCGGCCCGTTACAAGGGCAGGCATTTCAAGACACCAGAACAACGGCATCTCTTACCAAAGCCGAGAAGGAAAAAGCCTTGGAGGCCGTAACGCTGGCCCAAGCTGGTGTGCAGGGTTTTGCTACACAATTGGCCAATGTGCTTCAAAACGGTTACGAGTCGGAAGTTGGACACTTGAAAGGCGAAGATGCCTTCCGCCGCTTTGCTTTGGATGTGTATTTGTCGTTACGTGAGGATACCTCGGATATTTCCGAAGGGTATATTGCATTACATGACCTGAGCAAGCATGTTGCCGCAGAGGGCGTTGTGCAGGTTCTCGGGGCCTTTGCCGAAGACATGGTGGCGCCGAAAGACAGCCGAAGCCTTAAGCACCGTGCCGATTTCTCCGACCCCGCCCAAGCCCTGCAAATTTTGGGCAAGCGCATGGCACAACTTAACAACCCCGATGTCAAATCAGGGCTTAGGCATCTGGGAGAACAGGCCATTGCCCGACAGCTCCCCCAACATGGCTACTCTTTGACAAGGATTGCCGATGAACTACAGTTAGCGTCTGTTGCCCAACAAGTTGGGCTTGGCACCCAGTTCAAAGAGGCGTCCCGTTCCGGTTCTTACGGAAGAAACTAACTCGCCTTCTTTTTACCTGCCTTGCCGGATTTGGCAGGCTTGCTGGCATCGGTAAAAATCTTCAGCGGCTCGGCGTTGTGTTCCACCACCTGTTGGTTGATGACCACTTCTTCCAGCCCGTCGTTGCCGGGCAGGTCGTACATGGTATCCAGCAGCATGTTCTCCATGATGGAACGCAGGCCGCGGGCGCCGGTCTTGCGGGCGATGGCCTGCTTGGCGATGCTGTGGAGCGCGTCTTGCGCAAAGGTCAGCTTGACGTTTTCCATGTCGAACAGCGCGCCGTATTGCTTGACCAGTGCGTTTTTGGGCTGGGTGAGAATGTCGATGAGAGCGGCCTCGTCCAAATCCTCCAGCGTCGCCAACACTGGCAAACGGCCGATGAACTCGGGGATAAGCCCGTATTTCACCAGGTCTTCCGGTTCGACATGCTGGAAAAGTTCGCCGATACCACGCTCGTCTTCCTTGGCCACCTCGGCGTTGAAACCCATGCCGCGCTTTTGCATGCGGGCGGCGATGACCTTGTCCAGCCCGGCAAACGCCCCGCCGCAGATGAACAGGATATTGGAGGTGTCCACCTGCAAGAACTCTTGCTGCGGGTGCTTGCGCCCGCCTTGGGGCGGCACGCTGGCGATGGTGCCTTCAATCATTTTCAACAGCGCCTGCTGCACCCCTTCGCCGCTCACGTCGCGGGTGATGGAAGGGTTTTCCGACTTGCGGGAAATCTTGTCGATTTCATCGACGTACACGATGCCGCGCTGGGCGCGCTCCACATTGTAGTCGGCGGCCTGCAGAAGTTTCAGGATGATGTTCTCGACATCTTCGCCCACATAGCCCGCTTCGGTCAGCGTGGTGGCATCGGCCACGGTAAAGGGCACGTCCAACGTGCGGGCCAGCGTTTGCGCCAGCAGGGTCTTGCCGGTCCCGGTGGGGCCGATGAGCAGGATGTTGGACTTTTGGATTTCCACGTCCTTTTTGTCGCCGCTCATGTGGTTGATGCGCTTGTAATGGTTGTGCACCGCCACGCTGAGGGTGCGTTTGGCGCGGAATTGTCCGATGACATAATCATCCAATACGGCGTTGATTTCGGCGGGCGTGGGCAGTTCGCCCTCTTTGCCCACCTTGCTGTTCCCTGCGGCAGGAGCGGCGCCGGCAGCTTCTTCTTCCCGCACGATGTCCATGCACAGGCGCACACACTCATCGCAGATGAACACCGTGGGGCCGGCAATCAGCTTGCGCACCTCGTGCTGGCTTTTGCCGCAAAAGCTGCAATACAGGGTGCCGGAGGTGTCGGTTTTTTTGCTCATGCGGATATCTGCCTTTTGATTGGGCAAGCCTCGGCCAGCAGGGCGGGCTTGTCAAGCATGGGCGTGGTGTGCCTGTGACGGCAGGCGTGGCAGGGATGCCACGGGCAAGGCACTTGCCGCAAGGGAGGCTTTCCCGTATGCATGGCGCCCATGTGCCTGACCCGTCTGAAAGATATGTTGCGCCCGTGGCTGCTGATGCTCCGTGCCCCCCCGTTTTATAAGTTACAGCCAGATGGCGGAGGATGTCCTGATTGCACGGGCATGGACCGGCATAGGGCGCAAACTGTCCGATTTGCGCTATGTGGAGGTTGGGGGGAATCATCCGCGTTACCTGAGCGTGACATACAGCTTGTACAAGCAAGGCGCGCGTGGCGTGGTGGTGGAGCCCAACCCCACGTTGGCACCGTTGTGGGGAATGTTCCGCCCACGCGATGTGTTGGTACGGGCCGGAGCAAGTTGGATGAAAAAGGCCAGTATCGCCACCTACTGGAGTTTCCGCCGCCATACCTTGAACACGTTTGACGAAGCCAGTGCCAAGGCCATGATAAAGATTCATGCCGATGAGTCTCCGGCCAAGCTGAAGTTGCCATTGCTGCCGTGGGCCGATATTCTTGCGCAGGGAGACGCACCCGAACTGGTGGTTCTGGATACTGAAGGGCTGGATGAAAAACTGCTGAAAGCCTTTCCCTTCGAGAGCCTCAAGCCCACCTTGTTTTGTGTGGAAACGCTGCTTTATGATATCTCCGGTGCGCCCCGGAAGATTGCGCCGATGTTCAAACTGATGGAAAAACAAGGATATATGGTGCTGGCCGACACGCTGGTGAATACGGTGTTTGTGCGTAGGGATGTGTGGGTGGAAAGGTAGGCACTGTTAGTAAAGGTTATTTGACCGCCTTGAGTGTCAACGACTGTGCGCCTTCGTCACCCAGCAAGTGGATGAACGACACGCGGGCGGAAACGAACCCCGCCTCTTTCAATGTAGGTTGCAAGGCTTTCCAGCGGGCTTTGGCAAGGGCGGTGGTGTTGGCGCCCAGCGGCAGAGCGGCGGTGACGGTGGTGATCTGCAGGTTGTGGCGTCCCGCGTATTTCTTGGCCCATGCGGCCAGTTTGCCGGTAGGAGTGGCGGTGCGGTCAGCCTGATAGGCAAGCGTCAGCGGCGGCGGCAAGGCGTTGGCAGGGGCTTGGGTTTCCGGAGACTTGGGCTTGGCGGAGGCAGGCATTGCCACCTTGGAAGGCTCGGGCGTAGCGGGTGCTGCTGCGGTGGGCGATGTCACCGTGGGCGTAGCGGGAGAAGCAATGTCGGCGGCCATTTTCGCCATATCCTTGCGGATGGCGGAGAATTCGGCCTGTACCTCGGCCATGTCGCTGCGGATGTCGGAAAGGGACGGCGGCGGCTCGGCGCCAGATGGCGCCAGCGGTAGCGCGGTTTCTGTCTCATCATTGAACATGCGGCCGCTGATGCTGCCATCGGTGGTCAGCGGCGCTTCGCGCGGCAAGATCAAAAAGCTGTCATCGCCCAGCACCTCCACCCGCTGGGGGATCTGCACCGGCTGCAATGGTTTGGGGCGGCGGGCTTGGATTTCGGCTTCGGCGGCGGCACGCATTTCGGCTTCGGTGGGCAAGGGGGCCAGCGCCTCGGTGGCCGATACGGTGGTGGCGGGCTCCGGCAGGGCGGGAGGGCTTGGCGGCAGCGGTGCTTCGGCCTCCAGCGGCCGCATCACCGGGGCGGGGCCGGGGGCGTTGTCGGCCCATGCAGGTGCGGCCCATGGCAGGCAGGCGGCAACGGCAATCAGGGCAAAGAGGTGTCTCATTGTTTTGCGCCATGCTAGCCGATACTCGCGCCTTTGAACATGGCGCTGCCCGTACACCATGCAGCACACTTGCGGGGGCGGCGCCTTGGGGCTAGCGTGCCCTGCATCATGAGCCGTACCCTCACCCTTTCCTTGCCGTCTCCCGCCGCCTGCACCCGTGCCGTGTTGTTGGTGTTTACCTTGCTGTTGCCGGTGTTGTATGACCTGACCGTGCCCGAAGTGGCCGGCGACATCCGTTGGACATGGACGCACCTTGCCGCTGCGCTTGCGGTGGGCTTGGGCCTGTGGGGGTGGTGGGAAAACAAGACACTTAAACTGACGCTCAGGCAGCCGGTGATCTTCTGGTGGGCGACGCTGCTGGCGCTGTGGGCGGCGCTCAGCATGGTGGACTCCATCAGTTTCGACCGTGGCATCGTGCTCATCAAGGCCATGTACGCCCAGTTGATGCTGATGGTCGTCGCGTATCTGGTGGCCAGCCCGGCCTTTGCCAAGCGCTTGGCGTGGACCATGGCGCTGCCGCTGGGATTTTGCGCCTTTTTGGGCATCTGCCAGTTTTTTGCGTGGAACGACCAGAGCTTCAAGCTGGTGTTGCTGAACACCACCGGCCTTGGCTGGCTGGGTGATGTGTGGCCCTCCGGCGGCATCATCACCCCGATGGTTGGCTACTTCATGCAAAGCGCGGTGCCCGGAAGCACCTTTGCCAACAAGAACCTTGCGGGCAGCTACACGGTGATGATGCTGCCCATCGCGGGCTATGTGCTTGTTTCCGCCCGCAGTATCTGGGCGCGGGGTGTGGCCAGCTTCCTGCTGGCTATCGGCAGCCTGTTTCTGGTGTATTCCCGCAGCCGCGCCAGCTGGGTGGCGTTGGTCGTCGGATTGGTCGCTGTCGCTGTGGCACTGGTGTTCTCGCCGGTATGGCGGGCGCAGTTGCGTGCGGGCGTCTCGCGGCGCGGGCTGGCGCTGTGGCTGCTGCCCACCATTCTTGCTTTGGCAGCCTTCGGCAGCGCCACCTCGCCGGTGAAGGGGGCCCACGCGGTCGACCGCACCCCGCTGCAACAGGTGGAAGCCTTGGCCAAAAGCAGCCGCGATGAAATCGGCGGACGCTTGGCCTACAACCTGAACAGTCTGGTCATCACCAAGGATTACTGGTTCAACGGCGTGGGGCTGGGCGCCTTTTTCAACATTTACCCGGCGTATCATGATGCCATCGTTTCCACCCCGCCCAACAGCTACACGGTGATGGCGCGCCCCCAGCGCACCCACACCGACCTGATGCAGGCCTTTGCCGAAATGGGTATTGTCGGCGGTATCGCCTATGCCAGCCTGCTGCTTTCCGCCTTGTGGATGGCATGGCGGCTGGGACGTGATGCGGTGGCGGGCGAGGCGGGCTTGTTTCCGCTGTTTGCAGGGTGGGCGCTGTTGAATGTCAGCATCAACGCCTTGATGGATTTCCCGATGCAACTGCCCACCGCACCCGCGTTGGCGGCGCTGCTGATGGGCCTGCTGGCGGCACAGTACGTGCGTGCTTATCCCCAGAAGGTTTGGGGCTTTAACCTTACGCTGGCCGCGCCGCGCACCTTGCTGCCGCTGGCGGCAGTGGCGTGGGCGGCCATATTCGGCTGGGCGTTGTGGGATGATTACAAGTTCCGCCAAGGCAACCAGATTTTGAAGGCGGCGATGGTGCGTATTTATAGCGGTGTTACCGACGATGAAACCCTGCGCTTGGTCAATCTGGCTCAAGCCACCTACCCTTGGGATCCGCGTATCCAAGAGCACGTGGCGGTCACCTACGCCAACTACAAGGGCAACAAGCCCATGCCGTTGGAAACCCGCATCGACACGCTGGAGTGGATGCTCGACCGCGACCCGTGGGGCCCCAACCACTTGGTGAACACCAGCGGCCAATACCTGCAACTGGCGGAGTACTACATGGGGCAGGGCAACCGCGCCGCCGCCGACAAGCTGCTGGCACGGGTGGACGAGCTGTTTGCCCGCCTGCAACGCGTGGCGGGCTTCAGCCACTTTACCTGGGGTATCGGCGGCATGCTCAACCTGCTGCGCGGCAACAACGCGGTGGCGCTGGAAATGCTGGAACGGGCGGTAAAAATCGACCCCAACTACGCCCCGGCGATCAACGGCATCAACGTGGCGCGGGCGCGGCTGGCCAGTCCGTCATCTTGAGGAAATTGCCTTTTGGATGTGGGGAGAGGGGGCTTTCTCCTTGGCGTGTGGTGCGGATGAAAGGACTCGAACCTTCACGGGGTTACCCGCTGGTACCTAAAACCAGTGCGTCTACCAATTCCGCCACATCCGCGCGCGTGGCACCATAAAGCCCCTTGCCAAACCGCGCAAGATGTTGCACAACCCAACCGCATGTGGCGACCGTAGCTCAGTGGTAGAGCGCTAGATTGTGGCTCTGGATGTCGGGAGTTCGATCCTCCTCGGTCGCCCCATTTCTCTTCATATTCCCTTGCATCGCCTCTGCCGCTCTGGTAAAACGCCGCGCAACAAGGAAAGTATGCACAACCATGGATATCCAAGTTTCCAACGGCGAAGGCCTTCAACGCAACATCAACGTGGTGGTGCCCGCCGCCGAGGTGGATGCCCGCCTCAATCTGGCGTACGAAGCCGCCGCCAAAACCGCCAAGGTTGATGGCTTCCGTGAAGGCATGGCGCCGGTCTCGGTGGTCAAGGCCAAAATTGCCGACAAGGTGCGCGCCCAGGCCGCCCAAGAGCTGATTCAGGCTGCCATCGCCAAGGCGGTGAAGGACAATAACCTCAACCTCGCCGGCAACCCCCATGTGCACGCGGGCGATACCCACGAGGACGGCCCGATTGCGGTGACCGAAGGGCAGGATTTCAAGTTCCACGCCCACGCCGAAGTGTACCCCACCATTGCGCCCAAGGCGTTTGAGGGCCTGAAGCTGACCCGCGAAACCGCCGAAGCCACCGACGAAGTGGTGGACATCGCGCTTGCCCGCCTCAGCCAACAGCTTAAAACCTTCAAAGACAAAGACGGCGCTGCCGCCACCGGCGACCGTGTGACCATCTCCGGCCAGGGCTACAAGGTGGACGGTGGCAAGGAAGAAGCCTTCGACGGCGGCAAGCTGGAAGGCTTCCCCATCGTCATCGGCTCCGGCCAGCTGATTCCCGGCTTTGAAGAAGGTTTGGTGGATGCCAAGAAAGGCGATCAACTGGACGTGGACGTGACCTTCCCCGCCGATTATCACGCCGCCGATTTGGCCGGCAAGCCCGCCAAATTCAAGCTGACCATCGACAAGGTGGAAGAAGGTGTGGAAGAGCCGTTGGACGATGCCGCCGCCAAGCAGCTGGGCTTTGAAGGTTTGGACAAGCTGAAGGAAGTGCTGAAGAACGGTGCCGCGCGCGACTTGCAAACCGCCAGCCAACAACGCCTGAAGCGCCAGATGCTCGACCAACTGGACGACGCCAACAAGTTCGACGTGCCCGGCGGGCTCATCCAGAACGAACACGCCGCCCTGTGGCGCGCCCAACTGCAAGAGCTGCAAATGCGCAAGCTGCCGCTGGAAGCCCTCGGAAAGCCGGTGGAAGAAGCCATTGCCGACCTGCAGCCGCTGGCCGAACGCCGCGTGCGTTTGGGTTTGCTGATGGCCGAGATTGCCCGCCTCAACAAAATCACCGTCACCGGCGCCGACCTCGACAAGGCCGTGCAAGCGCAAGTGGAAATGAGTGGCCCGCAAGGCGAGCAGGTGCAACGTCACTTCATGAAGCCGGAAAACCGCCAGCAACTGGCCGGCCCGGTGCTGGAAGACAAGGTGACCCAGTTCATTCTCGACAAAGCCACCATCGAAGAAAAGAAGGTGGACGCCAAGGACTTGCTGGACGAACTGCAATAAGGTGGGCTGACCGCCGATGGGGCGCACTGCTGATGACCGTTTGAACGAACGTGGGGCATCGGTCGTGCGGTGCCCTTACGGTTGCGGTTGCCCACGCCATCATCCCCATGGAAGCAAGGATGACCTTGATAACGGGTGGCGGCGGGAAGATGACGAGGCCGACCAAGCGCAAGAACGATAGAAAGCGGGCTGAGGCCCGCTTTGTTTTTGACGTGTTTGTGCGAATGGTTTTCTGTGGCGTAAGAGGGGTGCGGCGAACGCATTTAGCCAAAGCTTTGTTTTATTTATGTAAAGCCGCTGGCAGCCCTTGTCATCCCCGTGTTTCTTGAATGCGTTTGCCGTGGTAAGGCAGGGGGGGGCTATTCCGTTTCCCGCGCCGGAGCGACAATCAGCAGGTCATCTTTCAGCCGCAGCATGTAGTCGGGGTACTGGAGCACGAAGGCTTGCAACTGCCCGATGGTCGGGTAACCGCCAAGGCCCAGAAAATCGCGGCTGTCGTCGATGACGACCACATGCCCGCGCACCTTGTGCGAAAGCACCGCGTTGAGTTCGGCGCCGATGGGGGAATCCAGCACGCCGCGCGCGGTGGCGCCGCCGGAGTAGTGGGCGTCCAGCCAGAACAGGGCGGGAGACTTCAGTTTGGCCAGTGTGCCTTGGATGAGGTCGCCGCTGTCGCCGCAGAGAAGTTCGACGTTTTTCAGTTTGGCCAGCTTCTTCACGTTGGCCTTGTGCAGTTTCGCGGAAAGCTCGTAGCTGACGATCTTTTTGAAATGCGGCGCCATGAAGCGCACGGTTTCGCCAAGGTAGGTGCCGGTTTCCACAAAGGTTTCCAGTCCGTAGACCTGTGCGATGTCGAGCAGCGTGCGACGCTTCATCTCGGGCGTGAGGGCCGGAATGCGGTGGCGTTGGTAACGGTTTTGCAAAATGCGCACAAAGCGGACGGCCCACATCACCCAGCGGCCCAGCGCGTAGGTGAGAGGGTTCTTTTTGAAGATGTCGTAGTTCATGGCGGGGGTTATAGCTGATTGTGGCGGTGAAGTCTCGCGTGTGCCCATGCCGGATGTCCAAATAAATGCCGAGACACGATGCAGTAGAGTCGGTGCACGAAGCCGCCCCACCCGACGGAGTGCGGTGGTTGCGGAGGGGGCATGGGGGAGGGCGCCTCCCCCGCCAGCGCTCAAGCGCTGGTGCTATGAATGTGGGGCCGAGTGGGTGGCGCGTGATAAGCGCCACTTCAAGCGAGGGTGGGCTGTCGTCCATGAGATAGACTGTGTTGCTCGCTTTACCCCTTGGCGTTGCCGCCAAGCCCCGCTATCATTCCCCGCAAACAACACACAACAGAAAGTGCCCCCATGTCCTTCCTCGTGCCGATGGTGATCGAGCAAACCGCCCGTGGCGAACGCAGCTACGATATTTACAGCCGTCTGCTCAAAGAGCGCGTTATCTTCGTCACCGGACAGGTGGAAGACCACATGGCCAACCTGATTGTGGCGCAATTGCTGTTTTTGGAGGCTGAAAACCCCGAAGCGCCCATCAACCTGTACATCAACTCGCCGGGCGGGGTGGTAACCGCAGGGCTCGCCATTTACGACACCATGCAGTACATCCGCTGCCCGGTCTCCACCATTTGCGTGGGTCTGGCGGCCAGCATGGGCGCGTTGCTGTTGGCGGGCGGCGCCAAGGGCCAGCGCTTTGCCTTGCAGCACAGTAAAATCATGATCCACCAGCCGCTGGGCGGCGCGCAGGGGCAGGCTACCGATATTCTCATCCAGGCTGATGAAATCAAGAAAACCCGGGAAAAACTGAACAAGATTCTGGCCCATCACACCGGCCAAAAAATCGACAAGATTGCCACCGATACCGAGCGCGACAATTTCATGACCGCCGACGAGGCCAAGAAATACGGGTTGGTGGATGCGGTGCTCTCTACCCGTGAGGTGCCCAAGGGCAAGAAGTAACGCCTTTGGATTCCACGATAAAAATCGCACCTGCCTAAAAAATTGGCACGCCGTATGCATGGTGTCTCCCGAAAGGAGAACCTCATGCCCCATACCGCCTGCCTGACCCGACTGGTCGCACTGATTTCCCTCACCCTGCTGGTGGGGTGTCTGTGGCAGATGGTGGCGATGCACCACAGCGACACGCGGCCCGCCGCACGCTTTGGCGATGTCGGTCAACCGGGCATGGTGGCTCTCCTGAAAACCAACGGGAGAGAGACCGTATGAAGCACGCCCAAACCGCCGCCAGCCAGCACCGCAGTGCCGGCAAGCCCATCACCTACTTCCGCTTTGGCCCGCCGCCCGCCGCGCCCGCCAGCATGCAAAACCTGCTGGCCGAGGTGGAACGCCTGCAGGCCATCGTTTCCACCCAGAACGAGCTGATCGAGCGCCTGCATGTCGCCGCCAACCGCGATGCCATGACCGGTCTTGCCAACCGTCGGGGCATGGAAATGGCACTGTCGTCGGCCTTGAGCGATTTCCACCGCTACGGCCACAAGGGGGCGGTGCTGCTGCTCGACCTCAACCGCTTCAAACTGGTGAACGATACCTACGGCCACGCCGCCGGTGACGCCCTGCTGATGCATGTGGCCGATGTCTTGCGCCGCAACGTGCGCGAATCGGACACCGTGGCGCGTTTGGGCGGCGATGAATTTCTTGTCATCCTGCGCGAGGTGGATGCCCGCGCCGCCAACACCAAGGCGCTGGAACTGCGCCATCTTCTGACCGGCCTGCCGTGCCATGTGGGCGAGCTGACCCTGCATGCCGCCGCCAGCATCGGCGTCGCCACCTTCAGTGAGGCCGCCGAGCCGCGCGAACTCCTTTCCCTGGCCGACCAACGCATGTACCTTGCCAAAAACGCTTCCAAGCGTGCTTGAGTAAGGGCGTGGCGGACGGAGGTGTTTCTCTCCCTGTCCTTGTCAGCCTCTGCCCGCGCCGGTGAAAACAGCCCCCGCTTTTGCGGGGGTTTTGTTGGGAAGAACCCGGATCAGCAGGTAATCCCCGCCCGTTTCAGCAGTTTCACCGTCTCATACACGGGCAACCCCAAAATGCCCGAATGGCTGCCATGGACGGTGGGAATCCATGTCTGGCAGACGGGATGCTCGATCTGCAGCGCCCCCGCAATGCCTTTCCAGTTGGCGTCATTGGCCAAATAAGCTTCAATTTCGGCGTCGGTCAGCTGGCGAAGCTTTACCCAGTTTTGCGAAACCGCTTCGTGCACCTTGCCGCGTGCATCCACCACGCACACGGCGGTGGGGATATGCACCCGCCGGTTGCTTTGCGCCCGCAGCATGGCGTGGGCCTCCTTCCGCGTGGCAGGTGACTGGATAATGCGGCGGCGGCAGATGATCGGTGTATCGGCGGCAACCACCACGTGGCCGGGGTTTTGCCCGGCCAGCGCTACCGCCTTGGCGCGGGCCACACGACGCACATAAGCCAGCGGCGCTTCGGCCCGCAACGGCGTTTCATCCACGTGGGCGGGTTGGATGGAAAACGTCAGCCCAAGGCTCTCCAAAATCACCTTGCGGCGCGGGCTCTGGCTGGCCAAGATAAGCGGCGGAGTTGTCATAACCCCTGTTAATCCATGATAAACTGCTTGGCAAGCTTCAGCCCCTGGCCCGCGTAGTTGGAGCCGATGCCGCTGCCGTAAACGGTTGTGCTGGGCGCGGCCAGCTTTTCGTACAAAAAGCGTCCGATGGGTTGGCCGTCTTCCAGCACGCAGGGCACGTCGTGGGCGCGCACTTCCAACACCGCCGTGGTGCCGTGCAGGCCGCCTGCGGCATCGTACCCGAACCCCGGGTCGAAGAACCCCGCATAATGCACCCGAATTTCCCCCACCCGCGTGTCATACGCTACCATTTCGGCCGCGTAACCGGGGGGGATGCACACCCCCTCCCGCGAGCAGAAAATGTAAAACTCCTCGGGGTACAAAATCAGCGGACTGGTCTGGTTACGGCAAATCGGCTCCCAGAAGTTGTGCCAGCCGTAGCCGCCCACGCGGGCCAAATCCACCGGCTGGGTATGGTGTTTGGCGCGGTAGCCGATGATGGGATTGGCGTCCTCCGGTTTGCCGTGCAAATCGATGCTGAACCATAATCCGTTGCCGATATGCGGTGCCATGTCGTCGGCGCCCAACGGCATTTGCAGGTTGCGCATCAGCGGGGTTTGTTGGTGCAGGGCGGTCAATTCTGCGTCGTTCACCGTCACCTCGCCATGGCGCAGCCGCAATTGCGAGAGTCTGTCTCCCGCCCGTACCACGATGGGGAAGGTAAGGGGGGAAATCTCCAAGTACATCGGCCCCGCATAGCCCGCAGGAACGGTATCGTAGGTGGAAACCCCGTCCAGCAGCAGCCGCACGAAAATATCCAGCCGCCCGGTGCTGCTTTTCGGGCTGGCGGCGCCCCAAATTCCGGCGGGAAGCTTCAGGCCCTCCTGCAACGGCACCACGTAGACGCCGCCTTTTTCAAGCAGGGTGGGCTGGGTCAGGTCAAGCTCGTACATGGAAAGGTTGCGCAAATGTTCTTCCACCCGCGCGCCCGCTTTGGGCAAGAACCCCGCCTGCACACGGTAGGCTTTGGGCCCCAGCCGCAAGTCCATGCTGGCGGGTTGGATCTGCCCCTCCAGCAACGGTGATACCGCAACAATCGCCCCTTGGGCCTGCAGGGTGCTCAGATGGCTGTCGACCAGCACACCAAAAGGAAAGACGGAATCTGTCATCGGGCGCATGGTAGCAGCATCAACCCTTTTTGGCGTGGGAGTCTGCCCGCTTTGTACGCAATACCTTCGGTGTGTTCAGCGGGCCTTTGGCTTCATAACGGCGGCGCGAGGCCGCCCGCGCCGCCGCCACCTTGGCCAGCACCTCGGCAGGAAGAACCGGTGCCGCAGGCACAACGGCTGTAGGGCCTTCCGTTGTTTTGGCAGGTACAGCCTGCACCAGCACCGTCCCATCGTTCCACGCAATGCATGCAGCAGGGCAAACCGGCAGGCAATCACCGCAGGCATGGCAGTTATCCGCCATAATGGTGTGCATCATGCGCCGCGCCCCCACGATGGCCCCGCTGGGGCACACCTGCTGGCATTTGGTGCAGCCGATACAGAGCGCTTCGTCAATCACCGCAAACATGGCGGCTGTTTAAAACGGTTTGGCCGGAAAGGCAAATGGCTTTAGCGTAAACGCCCTTGACCGGTGGTCGGCGCAAACGGCGGACGGTCGGGGAAGCGCGCTATCCGGTTGGCCGTCATTCGCTCCCGTTTTTCTTCCCACCACATTTTGGCGTGCTTCAAGAACTCAATGCCGCTGAGGGCAGGGTCGGCGCCGGCGGCTTGCATGTCGGGCGTAATCTCTGCCCATGGGCCGGCGTATTTCCGGGCCGCGGCAAGGTCATTTTCGTTCAGCCCCAGTAAGGCAAAGCCGGTCATGCGGCGCAATTCGGCAAGACGGGCGGTGTTTAAGGCGCTGCCGTTGCGGGCGAGGTCTTTTAACAAATGGCGCGCATAAAGTACGGCAACCCGTGAGGTGTCGCTGCGCGCCAAGTTTTGGATGTCGGGCGTAGCTGCCCTGAAACGCGCCTCGCTACCGATGGCGTGGGGGACGGGCAGCTGGCGGAGGTGTTGGTTCATGGCAGGGGAGACCTTTCATATAAGGAGGTAGGGCAGCCCCCCTGCTTCGGCAAGGGCGCCGCCCATCAGGCGGGCAACAAATCCCGCCATGATGCGACCAGCCTTGAAAAAGCCCCCGAGGTGGGGGCTCCGGTCACCAATCACGGCTGCGCCAGTTGCACGGGGCCATGTTGGGCCAGTCGCGCCCCGCCGCGCCAATCAGCCGCTCTTGCGCCTCGGTGAGGGGGAAGCCCCGCTCAAGGCTCTCCAACGCCGAGCGGCTGCGGATTTTGAGTTGGTTGCGCGCCTGCATGCAGATATCGACATGCTGCGGTCGGGCTTGGGCGAGACTGAGGCGCCACAGCGTGTAGGCCAGGCGGTCGTCAAGACGCTCGACGTACTTCTGCAGGCAGCGCGGTTGGTCGGAAGGGCGGGGAATGGTCACAACATTGTTCATCGGAAAACTCCTCGTTACGGGTGAAGCCGGTCGGTTTGGGGAAAGGAAAACACGGCACGCCAGCAGCCTGCCGCAGGGCGGTTTCAGACACGTGGAGGGTCGGCCAAACCATTCATGGAAGCATTTTGCATGAGGTGGATTAGGCCTGTCAATCGGCGTAAAAAGGCATGAAGGACCTCAAAAAAGCATAAGAATGAATATTTTTTTGGCAGTTGGCGCGGGGAGGGCGTAAGCCGTTGCTTCTGCGTTAACGTGTTGATTTAAAATAATACCTATAAAGGGGGTGCCTTGAAAAACCGCAGAAGCCCGCCAAAAAACGTGCATACACGCACAAGTCCGCGCTTGACAGCATCGGCAACAGGGCCTGTAATACGCCCATCTCGCGCAAACCTAAGGTGAGCGCGGGGTCCGGGGGGAGGCAGCGATGTTTCCAGACGGCAATCAACCTAAGGGATAAGGATCCATACCCATGAACAAGCAAGAGCTGATCTCGCAGGTCGCCAGCAAGACCAAAATGAGCAAGACCGACGTGTCCAAAGTGACCGACGTGCTGTTTGAAGAAATCACCAAGAGCATGAAGAAGGGCAACGATGTCCGTCTGACCGGCTTCGGTACCTTCACCACCAGCAAGCGCAAGGCGACCACCGGTCGTAACCCGCGCACCGGCGCTTCCATCAAGATCGCCGCCAGCACCCAGCCCAAGTTCCGCGCTGGTAAGGCTCTGAAAGACGCCGTGAACTAATGAGTTCTTCTTGGCGAGCCTTTGGCGAGCTTAGAAAAACCATTATCCCCGCAAAGGCGGGGATCCAAAAAAGCCCCCCAAGGGGGCTTTTTTGTTAGCTCAGCTTATCCCGGAAACCACGAAAGTGTTTGTCTGGGATCTATTACATATAGACTCCCCCTTTTGTTAAGATATAGCCAGCTTCGCAATTTCTTATACACAAGCGTCATTCCCGCGAAAGCGGGAATCCAGCTGAATTCAATAATAAAGAAGGGGCTGAAGCCGTCCAAACCTTCTTAAACCCGCCACCAGATACAGCAAAACCCCCTGTGGGGGCCTTGTGTATCTGATGGTGGGTTGTGAGAGATTACGGCTTGTTTGTATGGGCTTCGCCGTTTTGAAGCCGTTGCCCTTCGGGTCGAACTCCCGACCCCCTCCGTATCGCACCGGAGGTGCGTGTAAATACAAAACCCGGAGAAGCTCTTGCCTGATGGACCAAGGAAAAGTGGTGGGTTGTGAGAGATTCGAACTCCCGACCCCCTCCGTGTAAAGGAGAAGCTCTACCACTGAGCTAACAACCCACGAGGATGCTTTTTGCCCGAACCCGCCGTAAAAGACAAGGGGTTGTGAGAGATTACGGCTTATTTGTATGGGCTTCGCCGTTTTGAAGCCGTTGCCCTTCGGGGCGAACTCCCGACTCCGGCCAACCAATATCAAATCCGGCATTCTCCCAGCGTTGCTTGCGGCGTGCTTCATAGGCAAGCCATTCCGCGTGGGTTTCGGCACGTTGCTCCGGTGTACTCAAGTGTTCGGCGCGAAAGGCCCCCCAGTCTTCACGGGACATGCCCAAAGGGGCCTTGGAAACAGGGTCTTGGTCAAACCGATCCTGATCTTTTGCTGGATGACCGCTGTCGTGTTGCAAGTCCATGCCTGTGTTCCTCCCCAGCTTATTGATATTGTGCATGGTATTGCTTTGATGGTGTGTAGGCAAGGCCTGTTGAAGGCTTGCACCCGACGCTGGGCTTGCGGGTCCGCCTTCTCTTGGATGAAATTCACCTTCGGTGAAATGGCGGACCCGGAGCGAAGCGGAGAGCCACCCGCTTGTCGGGTGAAGCGACGGGACTCGACCCCGCGCCCCTCGGCGTGTCACGCCAACGGCGTGCGACTATAAGCTTGCCGATACTCTAACCAACTGGGAAGGATGGATTTTTGAAGGCTTGCACCCGACGCTGGGCTTGCGGGTCCGCCTTCTCTTGGATGAAATTCACCTTCGGTGAAATGGCGGAAGCGACGGGACTCGAACCCGCGACCCTCGGCGTGACAAGCCGATACTCTAACCAACTGAGCTACGCCTCCGCGTGAGGCGCTTTATAGGGGCAAGGGGATGGGCGGTCAAGGGGGCTTTTGCAAAAAGCGCCGCTAAAAGCGCCGCATCCGCGCTTGGGCGCGGAGGCCGGGGGCAAATGCCCCCGGCACCTTGCCGTACCACCGCACGGCATTCCAGGGAATGTGCTTTTGGGCGACAGCCCTAACGCAACGTCAGCATGGCCATGTAGCGGGTGTCGGCTTGCGGGGTGAGCGCCCATGTCTGGCTGTCCACGTCAAACGACAGGCCTTGCACGTTGGCAAGCTCCAGCCCTTGTTGCTTGGCCAGTTTTCCTAATTGCTGCGGAGTGAAAAAGGCACGGTAGCGGCGGCTGCCACGCGGCACGCGGCCGTACACGTATTCGCTGAGGAACTTGTGCACCAACCACGCCTTGGGCGTACGGTTGATGGCGGAAATGACGATCAGCCCGCCGGGGTTGAGCAGTTGCTTGAGCACCCATAGCAGCTTGCCGGCATCACCGCCTTCTTCCAACAAATCCAGCGCGAGAATGACATCGAAGCGCGACAGGCTGTTGAGCATGTCTTCCGCCCGTGAGCGGATGAAGGTGACCGGTGCGCCGTAGGCTTCGGCGCTGGTTTGGGCGCGGGCCAAGCACTCACCGTTGGGGTCGACTGCGGTGATTTCAGCCCCGGAAAGCGCCAGAAACTCGCCGATAGTGCTGTCGCCGCAGCCGACATCCAGCAGTTTTTTGCCAAACAGCGGCGCAGGGTCGTCGTCGCGCATGGAAAAGTGCTTGCTGGCAGCTTGTAAGATATAATGCTGGCGGGTGCGGTTGTAGCGCTTGTACACTTTATCCCGTGCGGGCGGGTTGAGCAGGGTTTTAAGGATTTTGCGGCCAGACATCGTGCACATGGTGCGCGCAACGTCAGGCAAAAGCAACCGCCGCCACCGACATGTCGGACAATCGGCCACACGGGGGTTGCAATTCCACACCAAATGGGGCACACAGGGGGCCACCTTGGGCACAACGCCTGGGGCAAACCAGATACCCGAAAGGATGTGAGAGCACATGATCCGAGTTTCTGTTCGCGATAACGACGTTGAACAAGCACTGCGGCGGCTGAAGAAAACCAGCAACCGTGAAGGCCTGTTCCGCGAGTTGCGTCAGCGCAAGGAGCGTGAAAAGCCGTTTGAACTGCGTGCACGCAAAAAGCGTGAAGGCATTCGCCGCACGCGCAAGAACGACTGGAAACGCCGTCAGGAACAATAGTTCCGGCGACCGTGCCTACGACAAAGCGGCCCGTTGGGCCGCTTTGGTTTGCGCGTATTTCAGCAGGCAGTCACCAATCTCCCTTGCGTCAACAACGCATGCCATGGCACAAAGGACCCCATGACAGACTCTTTCAAACTCGTTGGCGCCGTCTCAGGCTTTCCGGAATATCTCCCCAAACAGCAGCGCGGCTTTGCCGAGGCCGTGGCACGGGTGCAGGCGGTGTATGAGGCATTCGGCTTTACCCCCCTGGAAACGGCGGCGGTGGAGCGCGCCGAAACCCTGCTGGCCAAAGGGATTGAAGCCAAAGAGGTGTACGGCCTGCGGCGCATGGCCGCCGAAGGCAGCGAGGGTGATAAAGACATTGCATTACGCTTTGATCTCACCGTACCGCTGGCGCGTTATGTGGTGCAAAACCAGAATGAACTGGTGTTCCCCTTCCGGCGCTACCAAGTGCAGCCGGTGTGGCGCGGCGAGCGGGCGCAGGCAGGCCGTTACCGCCAGTTTTACCAGTTTGATATCGATACCATCGGCGATGGTGCCCTGCCGTTGGCGGCCGATGCCGAAGTGCTGGCGGCCGGCGCCAAAGCCTTACAAGCGCTGGAGGTGGGCGACTTCGTGCTGCGGGTGAACAACCGCAAGCTGCTGGCGGGCTTGTTACGTTGGGCAGGGTTTGCGGGCGATGACCAAACCATGGCCATCAAACTGATTGATGACGCCGAAAAGGTCGGCTGGGAGAAAACCGAAGCGGCCTTGGCCGCCCTTGGCAGCAAACTTTCCGGACCATTGGTACAAGTGTTACGGGCCAAAGAACCCTTGCGTGTGTTGCAAGAGGTGGAGCTGGATGAGGAGGGCCGTGCAGGATTGACGGAATTGCAGCAGGTATTGGCCTTGGCCAAAGGCATGGGCACGGCGGAAACCAACATCCGCGCCGACCTGACCATTGCCCGCGGGCTGGACTATTACACCGGCACGGTGGTGGAAACCCGACTGGCGGCGGCGCCGGAACTGGGCAGCATCATGAGCGGCGGACGTTACGACAATTTGGCGGCCAATTTGGGCAAAAAGCCAATGCCGGGGGTGGGCATTTCCATCGGCATTTCGCGTCTGTGCAGCTGGCTCTTGGCGCAAGAACCTTATGCAAGCATGGCCGCCAGCCCGGCTGCGGTGCTGCTGGCCTGTCAGGATGAAACCTTGCTACCCCATTACGCCACCGTGGCGCAACAATTGCGGGCGGCAGGGGTGAAGTTGGAACAGACATTCGGCGGAAAACTAGCCACACAACTGAAAAACGCCGACAAAAAAGGCCTGCGCTACGCCCTGATTATCGGCGAACAGGAAGCGGCAAACGGCACCGCCACACTGAAAGACTTCGCCAACGGCACGCAAGAGGTGCTGCCGCTGGACGAGGTTGCCAAGCGGGTGGCCTAGCGACTTTCGGGGGCGGCAGCCACTCCCGAAAGGGCGGGCGGCTGGCCGGTACCGCGCCGGGTATCGTCCTGTTCGGCCTCACGTTCTTCGTCCTTGTCGAACAGTTCGGCGAGGAGGGCCTCCACTTCGTCCATTTCCGCTTCAATCGCTTTAAGTCTTTCTGCAACCTCACTGTTCTTCACGTGCGGGCAATCCTTAATCGCTTTTCCGAGCACGCGCTGGACGGTTTGCCCACCCAGCTCGAAGTGCTCTTCGCGGGCTTCACGCAGGGCTTCGCGGATGTTTTCGATCGTCCGTGTTTCCGGAACTTGCGAGACATCACGCAGGTGGGTTCCCTCTGATGCCTTGGCCGCCGTCCTGGCTGCGGGAAGGGGTTGACCGTTTTCCGTTACCACCCGTACTTGTGGCGTTTTCACGGGCATATATTGCGGCACCGTCACTTTGGGTGTCGGACGAAGCAGCTTGATGTCGGCAAGCTCTTTCTCGGCAGAGACATGCGGACGGCCAAAGACATCGGCAAAACCTTGTTGGGCGGCCTGTAATTCCTTCTTGCTTGCTATAAGAAGTTGCAAGTTCATGTCTTTTAATGACAATTTTCCCTGAAGTTCCGTCTTCAATTCCGTCAGGCTGCCTTTCACCGCATCCAGCTTTTCAACTTGCGCGACATCATTGCTGTCCATCAACGTATCAACCGCATGTTTGGCCTTCTCACCGGCCTCAACGTAGGCTTTTTGCAGGGCTTCCAACTCGCGCTTTAGCCCGAGCATTTTCTCTTCCGCCTCTTTGCGACGGAGAATCGCACCCTCCACCTCAGTCTCGGCCTGTTGCATGGCTTCGGCTTTTTTAGTCGCTTGGGCCAGGGTGTCGTCGATACCTGTTGCCGCAACCTTGGCAAGGGCAGCTTCAACCATCCAATCCACGCCCAGTTCTTCACGCATGTTTTGGCGGACATCCTCCAACGTTGCGCTCATACCTGCAACGGTTTGCAAAGCCGTATCCGCCGAATGCGCGTAAACGTCAGCAAGGATGACATCCAAACGTTCCATGGCCATCTCAACTGCCCGCGTCATAGTCGTGTCAAGCTGTTCAAGCTGTTCCTTCAAGCTGAGTTGCGGAGCAGGCGGCGGGGTCTGCGTTGCGACAGGTTCGGGCTGCTGCACCTCCTCCGGTGCGGGTTCATTCACCACCGGCTCGTTATCCACTTCGGGTTGGTTTGCTGCTTGCGGCACGATGATTTCCGTAACTTCCGGCGCAGTTTGGGTAGGCTTTTCTTCCGCCAGAATCGTATTGGGCCATGCCGGGTCTGCGATGACTTCAGACTTCGCTTCATTGACGATCTTAACGTCTTGTGCGGGCGCGGAGTGGGGTTCTTGGGGCACGGCTTGCTTCGGGGCTTCCTCCTGCCGCTCAGCAGCCTGTTTCCTGGTGGCGGCCAAAAGATCTTCCATGCTCGGCTCGCCTTCTTTTGTTTTGCCGGGAGTCCCACGGGGCTCTTTTGTAGGAAGCGGCGGCGGACCTTCAGAGACAGTTTTCCCCGTCAAATCAGGGGCAGTTGTGCCTCGCAAGAATCTTGGCATCTCATCAGAATCACCAATCTGGTGTGTAGGCATTGCTGGCAAGGTTCTAACCAATGCCTCATACACCGTTTGCACCGGAACACTGTAAAACATACTCTTTCCGGCCTTCATGCCACGGGTATCAATCTTGAGTTGACGGCACTCCCTTGCGGAAAGCTGAATGCTCTTCCGCCGACCGTCGGTAATGGCCTGTAGCAGGCTTTGCGTAGGCTGCTGCGTGCCATCATTGCCCAGATTTGCCAAAACAGCCTCTAATTCCGGCGGACGGCCAGAGTCCATCATACGGGCCTTGGCTGACGCAACTCCTTTTTGGACAGAGCCTTTCAGGCTTTCCAGCACATCTTTCATCGGCATGAGGTATATCCTTTGTCTGTTCTTCTTTCAGATAGGGCGTACAAGTTCTTTTGCAAGGGGATAAAAGCGTTGCTGACACAAGGCGGCTGACATGCGGGCGGCAGGCCCCCCTTGCCGCGCAGGCGGGGTTGGGATACAAGCCCGAGATGGATTTCCAAGCCCAAGGCCGCAAGATACTGGAACGCTTCCGCACGGTGGAGGCGGCCTTGCAGCAACCGGACGTGGCCGCCGACGTGGCCAAGATGACCAAGCTGAACCGTGAATATGCCCAGCTGAAACCTTCACAGGAGGCGTTTTCCCGTTACTTTACCCTGCTGTCCGACCGCGAGGCCGCCGAGGCCATGCTGGCCGACCCCGAGATGAAGGAACTGGGCGAGGATGAGCTGGCGCGCATCCGTGAGGAGCTTCCTGAACTGGAAGAAGAATTGAAGGTGTTGCTGCTGCCCAAAGACGAAGACGACGACCGCAACGTCATCGTGGAAATCCGCGCCGGTACCGGCGGCGACGAGGCCGGCCTGTTTGCGGGCGATTTGTTCGGCATGTACCGCGCCTACGCCGACGTGCAGGGCTGGCGGCTGGAGGTACAGGACTCCAGCGAGGCGGCAGTGGGTGGCTACAAGGAAATCATCGTGCGCATCAGCGGCCACAACGTTTACCAGAAGCTGAAGTTTGAAGGAGGGGTGCACCGCGTACAGCGGGTGCCCGCCACCGAAACCCAAGGCCGTGTGCACACCAGCGCTGCCACCGTGGTGGTATTGCCGGAGGCCGAAGAAACCGACGTGCAGATTGATGAAAAAGACTTGCGCATCGACGTCTTCCGCAGCAGCGGGCCGGGCGGGCAAAGCGTCAACACCACCGACAGCGCGGTGCGCATCACGCACATTCCCACCGGCGTGGTGGTGCAGTGCCAGGACGAAAAAAGCCAGCACAAGAACAAGGCCAAGGCGATGACCATTTTGCGCAGCCGCCTGCTGGCCGCCGAGAAGGAAAAGGCCGCCGCCGAGCGTGGCGCGGCCCGCAAAACCATGGTGGGCAGCGGCGACAGGAGCGAGAAAATCCGCACCTACAACTATCCGCAAAGCCGCGTGACCGACCACCGCATTGAGTTTAGTGTTCACAACCTGCCCGATGTGATGGTGGGCGGACGCAGCCTGCAAACGCTGATGGACGAGTTGCAGCGCGCCGACACCGCCGCCAAGCTGGCGGCGCTGGCCGAATGACCACGCTTGCCGCCGTACTGGCCGATATTGGGGCCCGTTTGGGTGCGTCTGCCGCCCCGCAGGAGGGCAAGGCCCTGCTGGCCCATGTGTTGGGGGTTGCCATGCCGGAGCTGGCGTTGAACGGGACGGCACCGTTTCCTGTCGACAGGCGGGATGCCTTGGAAAGCCTGTTGGCACGGCGGTTGGCAGGCGAGCCCTTGGCCTATGTGTTGGGGTATGCGCCGTTTTGGCGGCATGATTGGAAGGTGGCGCCGGGAGTGCTCATTCCGCGCCCCGACACCGAAGCCCTGCTGGTGGCGGCGCTGGAGGTGATTCCGGCGGATGCAAATTGGCGGGTGGCCGAAGTGGGCGTGGGCAGTGGTGCCTTGATCGGCAGTCTTCTGGCAGAACGGCCGAAGATAACGTCAGTGGCCACGGATATCTCATCCACCGCGCGGCAGGTTGCGGCCGACAATCTGCAGCATATCGGCCTGGGTAAGCGTTGCACCATTGTGGAAGCCGATGTGCTGGACGGCGTGGACGGGCTGTTTGACATGATTGTGTCCAACCCGCCGTACATTTCGCAAGCCGAATATGACGCACTGGAGCCCTGTGTACGTGATTACGAGCCACGGGAAGCGCTGCTGGCCGATGGCAACGGGCTGGCGGTTTACCGTAAACTGCTGGCGCAAGCGGCAGAAAAGCTACGTGAAGAAGGTTGGCTGATGGTGGAAATCGGTTGCGGGCAGGCCGAGGCGGTGCGACACTTGCTGCCAACAACGATATGGAAAAACATCTTCACCCGCAACGATTTGGCCGGACGCTCCCGCGTGGTGGGCGCGCAACGGCGTTAGTGTTTGCGGCAAGCCTGCTGTTGGCCGCCTGTGCCACACCGTCGGCGCCGCAGCCGCTGCCCTACCGCTTCAGCATGGGCGCCTTTACCGATGAGCGCAGTTCCGAGGAACTGGCCTTGCCGCAGACCTTTCCCTTCTCGCAAGCGATGTTTTTCAATCAACTGCGCAAGGTGATGCCGTACAGCATCTTCGGCAGCGCCGAGGCCGCGCTGGACGTGGCAATGACCCATTACGAGGCCACCCGGTACGGCGACAGCTACGCCGTCTCGATGGTGATGGAAATGCGCGGGCGCGACGCCTATGCACGGGGGTTGCTGAAAAAACCCTTCATGTGCAGCGCGGTGGCCCATCGCGGGTTTGAATTGGATGACTATGCGCAACAGGTGTGGACGGATAAAAACCTGACCGCCTTGACCCCCGCCGCCCGCGAAGAAAAAATGTGGCACCAAGTGTTTAGCACCTGCGTGCGCGATTTGGCCGACCAGTTCGGCAGTGCGCTGGTGGCAGCACAAACCGCCAAGGGAGCGATACGATGACCAACAAACCCCTTTTCCTGCTGCCATTGCTGCTGCTGGCGGCTACCGGCTGCACCGAAGGCTGGAAAGTGCGCAACGTCCTGGATTATCCGGCTTATGAAGGCGTGGGTTATACCAATCGCGAACCGACCGAACGGGAAAAGCTCATCGCCAAAAGTGATTTCAGCGTGGAATTGGTGCGCTTTGAAGACGTGCGTCGCCCGCGCAGCACGGTGCCCCACCCCCGCGACACGGTGATTTACGAATACCAGCCTGATGAACTGCTGCAAGGCATCGCCTACAAGGCACCGGTGCTGCTCTCCAAACACATGGAGTACAAAACCCCTGCCGAGAAGAACTACAAGGTGGAGGTGGAGCTTGAAAAGCTCCGCACCTACATCGCCACCGGCACCATCCTGACCGGGCATTTCGGCCAATACACGGTGGAACTGGAGGCCCGCGTGCTGGCGCGCCGTCCCGACAGCCAAGTGGTGGTTTACCGCCCCTATACCCTCACGCTGACCGAGAAGCGTAACAGCTTCAACGCCCGCAACCCCACCAAGGAGATGGACCGTGCGCGGATGTATGACTTGAGCGAGGACGCCTTCCGCCGCCTGAGCGAAGACGTGATGTGGGATTTGCGCCAGTTTGATGCCCGCCGCTGGGATATCGTCAGCGAAAAGCGCGAGGCCGCCGAAGCCGAGGCCGCCTTGCGCGCCAAGGCCGAAGCTGAAGCTGCCGCCCGTGCCGCCGCGCAGCCTGCCGTCAGCGACGACATGCCCACCACCATCGAAGAACTGGTGAGGCCCGAGGCGCCGGAAACCGCCCCCGCGCCGTTGTATGACGACCGGCTGGGGGTTTAAAGCCATTTCCACAAATGGCTACTTATTTATGGGAATGGCTTTAGGCGCGGTCGGCATAATCGGCGAGAATCTTATACGCCACGTTGATGCGCTTGAGGTGTTCTTCCGCCGTGGCGCTTTTGTTGACGTCCGGATGGTGCTGCTTGACCAGCGCGAGGTAATGCTTCTTCAGCGGCGCGGCGGGGAGCGGTTGCTCGATGTTGAAAATAACCAGGGCTTCCTTCACGTCCGGCGGCAAGACCAGCGGTGCGGCGGCAGATGGAGACGCCTTCTGTTTGATGCGCTGCTGGAAGAAGTCGAACAAATCGTCGGCGTTGGCAAACGGCGCGCTTTTGGCGGCTTCGGAGGTGGGGGAGACGCCCACCGTCCACGTGGGCTTGTCCCAGCTTGGGCCGACGTTTTGCATCTTGAAGATGTCATCGGGGTGGAAGCCCTCCAGCCCGTTCCAACGCTTGTTGAACTCACGGATATGCGTTTGGCAGAAATATTGACGCAAACGCAGGTCGCGCGGGTCTTTCGGCGCAGGAAAGGAGCCTTCAAGGCTGCAGTCCGGCCAAGCGCAGGTATGGGTCATGGCCCCTATATGGGCCAGAACTCCCGCAAGGGCAAGTCGCGCAGAACAGTCTGCCCCAACAAGGCCATCAAGAGCCAGCCGGCAATCAGCGGGACGCCGAAGGGAATCGGCCGCCCCGGCAAGGCAAACGCCACCGGCAGGTAGATGACGCACCCCAGTGCCACGGCAAAGCAGGCCGGGGCCAGTGGCAGCCAGCTGAACAATGCCGCCAGCAGCATGAAATCGCCGCCGCCGATGCCGATGCGGGAAGGGGGCAGGCGCAACACGCCCTCGCGTACCAGCAGCAGAACCGCCACCATCATCAGTGCCGGCGTGCCAAAACCGCTCATCCATGCATAGACCACACCGCCGGAGATTAGTGGCAGGGTGTACAGGTTGGGCAGCAGATAGCAGCAGGCATCCAGCACCAGCAGGCGTGCCAGCGGAAAGGCCAACAACAAGGCCAACGGGCCATAAGCGGGCCACAGCAACAACGGGATGGCCAAGGCCAGAACCAGCGTGACGCGGTTGATATCCGGCGCCGGAATGCGGCGATGCCCCGCCAGCGCTTCCGGCGGTAGCGCCCGCACTTCAAGCGGCCAGAGGGGGCTATATGGCATGAGGCAAGTGTACGGGCGATATCTTCGGCTGGCAAGTTAGCGGGCGGAAATCCAATGGCCGCCACGTTCCTCTGTCGGATCACGGTCTTCTTCCGCCAAGCGCATGTGGCGTGCCTGCCTTGACAACAGATCGCGTACCACACGGAAAAGATGTGTGTTTTCAATCTCGCAAATTTCACCACGCATGAAACGTCGACTGAGCTCAAGTGGTACGTCAGCCTCAAAGTTGACGAGTGTTGGCAGCGCATCAATGGACTCAAAGTCAATCAAAGCGGCTGTGGTGAAGCGCCCATCGTAACCTTCCGGGAACCTGAGACACCCCTTTCCGCCCAAGTCACGGGCGCGGGCCATGACCTCGTCTCTCCCTTTGCAGGAGAACGTGAGAACGATGTGCCGCCCATCCATCGATGGCTCCATGTGTGGCATGATGTAAACCTGATCCTTTCTGGGCGGTTCTGTCGGAATGGCGTTGGCAGGGGCGATGTGTGGTTGGGCGTTCATGGTGGAGCTCTTTCTTCAAAGCTGGTTTGGAAAAGAACCTGCCGGTTCTCGGGGCTTAAAATTTCATGGAAGATGAAGAAGGGGGAAGTATCTGCGCCTTAGCGCAGCAGCAGGCCCAGCAGGGCGAGGGTAACGGGACGGACGACACGCACGGTCATGTTGTTCAGGCTACGAAGCCTGGCGCGTGCTGTCAAGTACACTAGCGCACAAAGCAGTTGGCGCCATTGAAGGAATAACAAATCGAGGCGGAAAACGGCGGATCGGCCCGCTCGGAGACATTGCTGTGGTAGTTGAGGCTGCGGCCCCACGGGTCCATCGCGTAGGACGACGGCAGGCCCAAATCGGCCATCAGGCGTTGCATGTCGGCGGTATCGCCGCTTTGGTAGGGAGCGCCGCCCTGAATGGTGGTGGCGTAGTAGACCACCCCGTCGGAGGTATCCATGGTGCTGGCGGGGTAAAAGTTGAACTGGGTATAGTTTTTGCCGTCCTGGTCGGTACACCAGGTGGGGGCTTCGGTCCCGCCGCACGCGCCTTGGGCTTCTACAAAGGCGCTGGCTTCGGCGGCCTCCAGTTTATCGACAATCAATTGTGCGCGGGCCACGTATTCGTCTTTGCGCTTCAACTCGATATCGCGGGTAGAGACCTTGATGCCGACATCGTCGCCCATAGGGGCCCATTCGGCATAGTCGGTCTCGCTGTACAGGTCGGCCGAGGATTTGACCCCGTCTTTCCCGCCGCTGAAAATCACCGCGTAATGCACATTGACCATGGTGCCTTCAAGGCTGACGTTGCTGCTGAAATGCTGGTAGTACCAGGGGTTGCCCCAAGGGTCCTTCTTCAGCGAAGGGTCGGCCACCAGTGCGTTCTGGAACAGCTCGTCAAGGCTGTCGGGCATGCGGTTGATGCCGATTTGCTGGTAGTAGCGCAAGGTGGCGTCGCGCAGCAATTCGGCCCCCATTTCGGCGGCCTCCACTTTGCTGCGGTCAAGCCGCGACATCAGCGTGTAGCCGCCGGCAGCGGTAAGAATGGCCGCCACAATCAGTGCAATCCGCGCATCCATGCCGAACATCGCCCCCCGTTGGGCACGGCTGCGGCGGAGCGGGCTGGTCAGCTGGAACATGCGACGCTTGTTATTGTCATTCGTCTTGCAGGCTTAATTTTATGGATTGAGTGTAATTCCATGGGGTGACGAACTCAAGGCGCGCCTCGCCGTCGTTGATGTAAGTGTAGTCAAACTTGCCGCCCCAGGCGTCTACGTAAGGGAACCGCTGGGCCAATTCGTCAAACTCGCCGCTGTCGGGGAAACGCATGTGGGCGGCATAGAAAGCGTACACTTGTTCGGCCATGCCTTCCATCGCCTTGTTGCTGGTCTGTACTTGGCGGGCACGCACCGCACCGGTATCCAGCAGCGCCACGCTGGATGAACTGGCCAGCGCCGCCAAGCCACGGTCGTCGCTGTTGTACACTTTGGCGCGCAGCAGGGTATCGTCGCTGGCGGCCACCGCCACGCGTTGGTCGCGCTTGCCGAAGGTTTCGTTGTTCTCCTGCCGTCCGACTACCAGAAAGTCCTGCCCGCCGGAGGTCTTGCCACTGCTGCGGGAGGCGTATTGGCGGGCGCGTTCCAGACTGTAGTCTTCGCTGTAGGTGCCACGGGTCTCGGTGAGGGTGGCAAAGGCCAGCGCACCGGCAATGTCTTCGGCTTGCGCCTGCGCGCGGGCGGCCTTGCGCGCCTGTACCTCGGCCAGTTCTTGCATGGCCCATTTCTGGCTCATCACCGAAAACACGCTCATGCCCAGAATCAGGCCGAACATGAAGGGCGACAGATAGCCCCGCTGGGCGGCCTTGCGCCGCCTAGTACGCATAGCGGATGACCAGCTCATGGCGCTGTCCGTTGAAATCCAGCAGCACCTTGCGGTGCTGGATGTCCACCACCGTGGCCGGCAGGTTGAAACGGCGTTGCAACGCGCGGGGGTTGCCTGCCATGTTGGCCACAAGGGCTTTCACCACTTCATCGTAAGCCACCTTGTAGGGAGCGGTGCCTTCCGCGCGCCCGTCATCACCGCCACTGGCGGGCACGTTGGCAGCCAGGGCGATCAGTAGGTCATGTTGCGAGGGCCCCGCATACACAGGCACCAGAAAACTCTCTCCCACGTGGTAGCGGCGCCCGTCGATGACCGCGTACTTCACCGGCGAAGTCACCACCGCCTGCAATGTCAGGCGGCGGATGACGTGGTCGAGGCTGTAACGCCCCTGTTGCAGTACAAAGTCATTCACCTTGTGTTGGATGATGCGTTGCAGCGACTCCTTGAAGGCGCTGGTATCCACACGGGTGGCGCTAACCGCAGGCAGGCTGGTGTTGTCGAGCTTGATGGCCGGCAGCTTGGCGCGCTGGGCCGGTGTGGCCGTCCCTGCCTCCTCGTCGGCGGCGGTGGGGATGGCCAGCGGGTTGACGGTTTCATCGTCCAGCAAATCAGCCAGCGTGGGTGGTGCAAACGGCTCTCCGCCTTCCGCCGTCACGCTCTGGTTGCGGTCGGCCAAGGCATCGGCTTTGGAGAACTCGAAGTCCGGCTGACCGGTAAAGGTGCGCGGCCAAATGTCATTTGCCGCCCGCGTCTGCGCCGTGGCCACGCTGCCGGACACTGCCAGCAGCAGGGCGGTGGCGAAGGCGAGGCGGTGGGTCATGCGGTGGCGTTCCTATCAGTAAAAGGTTTGCGGGTCATACACGTACAGGTAGCCTTCCACCTGGACCATTTTCTTGTCGGGCGGAGTGTTTTTGGGCGGCAAACCGCAGCCGTAGCAATATTTATAGGGTGCATACCCCGCCGAAGTGACCAATTTGCGCACCAGCGACTCGCTTTCGGCATAGGTGGCCGGGCCGCTGATGCGGAAGGTGTGGCGTATCAAAGCGCGGTTGCCGCCATACACGCGGGGCTGGCCGATAAACCGCAACTCCAAACCCGGAGAACCGATCTTCAGTGCGCGCTCGATGTTGAATTTCTGGTCGTCGCCCGCCGCCATGCTGATGGCGCGGATGACCTTGATACGCTGTTGCAGGTTTTTGCCTTCATCGCGGCGGGTTTCGGCTTCCTCCAATCCGGCAAGGCGTACTTGGTACAAATCGCTGTTGGAGGAGTGGCTGTACAATCCCCACACCATGGTCAACAACAAAATGGCGGAACCGAGCATAAAACGCACCATCTACTTGCCCTCCCCTTCCGCCGCCAGCGGGCGTTTGAGTTGGCCGTAGGCTTTCCATGCCGGGTTCAATGGAATCAATCCTTCCAGCTTGAATCCGTTGCCCGGCTGCTTGCGGATGGCCTCCAGCATGGCGCTGTTGAGCAGGATATCCTTGGCAATGGGCTCTTCCTGCAGCCAACCTTCGTAGGCGCCTTTCACCGCCTCAAATGTCACGATATAGCTTTTCGGCGGCTCTTGAGGCTCGGGATTGGCAACCTCGAAACTTTCCAGCTTCATCTGCGCCTGTTCCACCGTGCGGGCAGCGTCCTTCACCGCCAGATAGAACAGGTCGCGTTTCTGCATCATCTTTTCCTGCTCGGTCACGGCGCGGGCCATTTCGGCAAAGCGCCCCTCGCGGGGTATTTGTTGCTCTACCGCACGGAGTTTGTCGTTTACCTCTTCAATCGCATTGTTTTGCATGTGCAACATAAACCACGTGCCGGTGGCCACCAGCAGAGACAACGCCAGCAGGTGCGTACCGTACTTCTCCTGCACGGTGGGCTTGTTGAGCCATGCCGATTCATCTACCGGAAGGTCGCGCAGGCTATGGCGGGCAATGCGCTCGCTGGGGGGCAGCAGGTCGGTATCCCAGTTAGTGTAAAGGGCGGCCTTGGTTGTGCGCGGGTAGCCTTTCAACACCTGCTCCACATCGCGTACCCAGCCGGTGGTGGTGGTGGGCAGCACGTAGTTGTCATTCACGTCCCAGTGGAACAGCACGTCGGCGGCGATGACGATGTTCACTGTGTTGGGCTGGGCGGGCGCCATGCGGCAGAAATCCAGCAGACCCATGCCCGCCATGTCTTGTTGGGCGGCGGCAAGGTTGCCCTCGGCTCCCTCCGCTTCACCGGTGTCGTCGGCGGTGAGGAACAGATAGGGGTTGACCGGCTTACCCTCCAGCGTGCGCGGCGCGAAGAAAACAAGGCCCAACCCACGCTTCAGGTTGTCGTCGGCAAGGTCTTGCCAGCGGTCGGCAAATACGGGGGTGGTTTCTCCCGCCAGCAGAAGTTCGCTGCGGTTGAGGCCCACCACGCACAGATGGCGGAAAGTATCGCCCAAGGTCGGCAACCGTCCGGCGTGCAGCAACATGGTCAGCGCGGTGCCTGCCTTGGCCAGCCACGGGCCCATCTTCTCGCCGAAGGCCTTGGCCTTCTCGGCGAGTTCGGGGGGAAGGAGCGGTTTCTGCACCATGGGGCTACGCCTGCGACATCACGATTGACAACATGTCGAGCATCATCACCGCACCGCCCAAAATCCACAAGGTGGCACTGAAGATTGCAACGAACTGCTTGTGGGTATCCGACAACATGCGGTCCAAAATGCCGTGGGCGTGTTGCAGCCCCTCAATCAGCACGTCGTTGGTATTGCCGCTGGTGGGGGCATAGTTTTCCGAGACGGAGACGGGGGTGACCACCAACTCGGGGAAACCCGCGCGGCGCATGGCCTCGGACAGTTTGCCGCCGGTGGTGATGACGTGGTTGAACTGGTCGATACGGCGGCGGATCACCACGTTGGTGGAGAGGGTTTCCATAATGGGAATCAACTGCTTGGGACGCACACCGCTGGCCAGCAGGTAGGGGAAGTACAGCAGCATCTGCGTGTAGGTGCGGTAGGCAAGGAACTTGCCGTAACCCGGAACCTGCAATTGCAGTGCGTGCAATACGGTGCGTCCCTGCGGGTTGGAGACGAGGCTGGCAAACACGGTGATGGCGATCAACACCAGCGCCACAAAGACGTACCAGAAATCGGCGGCAAAGGCGGTCACGTTCATGATGCCTTCGGGAATCATCCCCAGCGGCTTGCCTTGCGCTTCGCGCAGCTTGGCCATTACCGGCAGGGTGTTCAGCCCGGTGTTGAACACGCTGACGAGGCTAAGCACCAACATCAGCAACGGGGTCAGCATTTCCGCCGCGCCGGCACGGGCGCTGAGGATTTTCTTTTCCTCCAAAATACGCAACACCTCAAAACTTTTCTGCATGTTGTTGCTGGCCTCGCCGGCCAGAATGGCGGCACGGTGGATATCGGAAAACATCCGCCGTTCGGCCAGCATGGCCTGGCTGAGGCTACGGCCCTGGGCTACGCGCTGGCCAAGCCCCATCAGCGCGTTGGAGATGTCATCACGCCCTTCGGCCTTGAAGGCTTTGGCCACCGCCTTTAGCGAATCCGCCGTGGGCTGGCCGGTCTTCATCATCATCGCCATGTAAAAGAAGAACCGCTCACGCTCGCGGTTGCTCATCGCCACGCCGGACGACGTACCCGTGCCGGCGTCAGTGAAGGACTTCAAGATCTGCACTGAAGAACCTCTCCAATTCATCCATCGATGTCACGCCGTTTTTCACATGCCTCAAGCCCTGGCTCAGCATGTCGCGCATACCTGCATCGGCAGCCTGCCCGCGCACCACGTCCAGCCAGTCGGGGCGCAGGCGGTTGCTTGCCCAGACGTTTTTGGTGACATCGCGGCGCCACAACTCCAGCACCTCTTCCATACCGATACGCTCGTGGTAGCCGCGGTAATGGCACACTTCGCACCCGTTGCGGTTGGGCTGGTAGATGGCGTCGCCGCGCTTGAAGTCCAGCGGACGGATACGGTTGAGCGTGTCGGCCAGCTGTTGGTCGATTTCCATGGGAATGCGGCACTTCTTGCACAGGCGCCGCACCAGCCGCTGGGCAATGATGCCGCGCACGTTGCCGAAAATCAGCTCCGGCGGCACGCCGCGTTGCAGCAGGCGGTCCATGGTCATGAAGGCATCGTTGGCGTGCATGGTGGTAATCACCAGATGCCCGAGGTTCCCGGCGTCGATAACACGGCGGGTGTCTTCGGGGCTGCGCACCTCACCGATGAACATCACGTCGGGGTCGAGCCCCAGCGCGGCGTACATGAAGCTTTCCAGATTGACGCCTGCCGCAAGGTCTTCTTCGGTCTGAATGACGTTGGGCATGCGTTCTTCAATCTGCTTTTCAAAGCTGATGACGTTTTGGCCCGGACGCTGGCCACGACGGATCATCAGGCGCGACGCGGTCGATTTCCCGCTCCCTGTCGGCCCGGCAAAGATGATAACACCCTCTTCAAAGCGCATCAGGTGGTCAATCTTGTCGATGGTATCATCCGAATAACCGAAGGTGTCCAACGTCCCCTCAAACGGGCGCAAAAAGCGCATGGCGATTTTTGCGGTGTTTTCCAGCGTGATAGGCTGGGTGGTGTAGCGGATGTCGACACTCTGGCGGTTGGTCAGTTCAAAGGTCATTCGGCCATACAGCGGCTTCTTGAAGTTTTCGGCGCTTACTCCCGCCATGTGGCGCAGGCGGCCCACCACGCGGTCGTACACTTCAATCGGCAGACTCACAAGCTCTTCCAACTCGTTGTCAATCCGCGCCATCACCGTGGGCTTGCGGTTGAGAATCTCGATGTGCAGGTCGGACGCGCGGTTTTTGTAGGCGGTGCGGATGATTTCATCCACCAGACTGATGACGGCATCGTCATTCCCCGCATTGATTTGGGCGTAGGCGTTTTCCACCAGAAACTTGAGACTATGCCCTTCACGCTTGTTCATCCGCTCGATGGCGCTTTCCACCGATTTGGCGCTGGCCCACACAAACACATGGTTGTTTTTGCGGTTGCGCAGCAGAATTTCGGAATGCAGGCGCTTGTTGGGCAAATCGGCTGCCGCCCAGATAACCTGCCCGCGCCCCAACTCGATGGGGCAGGCAGTGTAGAACTGCATGAATTCGCGGTCGACGCCTTCCACCTGATGGGGGGTCAGGCGCGCCATTTCGTCATCGTTCTTCACCGGAAAATCATACGCCACCGCCTTGTAGCGGGCCTGCTGGTTGCTGGAAAGCTTGCCCGCCTTGCCCAGCGCCTCGATGAGCGCCTCAGGGTCCTTCTGCACGGTCACCGGCAGGTTGTGCAGATCCGTCACGCTGATCACGTGGTCGGCAATCATGATGTCGACAATATCCATGCGCGCGGGCGTATCCTTGCTTTCTCGCCAGAATACAGGAGGTTTGTGCATCTCCCCAGTGTTGGCGGGAGGTTTTCGGGTGGGGGTGTGGTGCATGCGTCATGCGCCGGTGCGAAGTGTTTACTTTTTTCCCTCAAACGGGTTTTTGCCGCCCTTGAACAAAATCCGTACCGGCAGCATCGCGATGCCCAGCTGCTGCACCAGCTGGTTGCGCAGGTAGTGCTTGTAGCTGTTGGGAATTTGTCCCACCCGGTTGCCGAATACCGAAAACACCGGCGGGCGGCTTTTGATCTGCGTCATGTACTTCAGCTTCACCGCCTTGCCACCGGCCAGCGGCGGCGGGCGGCGGGTGATCATGACCTCCAGCAGCTTGTTGAGCTTGGCGGTGGAGACGCGGGTGTGCATCAGCTTGTGCTGGGCGATGACGCGCTTCATCACCGCGCCCACGCCCTTGGCATTGATGGCCGACAGCGGCACGATATCCACCTGGTGGATGCTGTGCAGGGTTTGCTGCAACTGCCAGCGGGCGTCGTCGAGGCACACGTCCGGCTCTTCCACGGCGTCCCACTTGTTCAGCGCCACAATCAGCGGCTTGTGCTCGTTGACAATGACATCGGCAATCTTGGCGTCTTGTGCCTCAAACACCTTCCATTTGCTGCGGGCGCGGCTGTGGCCGCTGGCATCCACCATCAGCACCACCATGTTGGCACTGCGGATGGCGGTGATGCTTTGCCCCACGCTCATTCCTTCCAAATCGTCCACCACCTTGGCCTTGCGCCGCAGGCCCGGCGTATCCACCAGCACCATCTTTTGCCCCATGAAGGCAAAGGGGTGACCAATCGCCTCGCGCGTCAACCCCGCCGTGGGGCCGGTGAGCATCTTGTCTTCCTTGAGTAACGCGTTCACGAAGGTGGACTTGCCCACGTTCGGCTTGCCGACGATGGCCAGCTTGATGGGCTGTTCGGCCCGTGCCGCCAGCTTTTCCGCCAGAAGGGCGGTGGGCTCTTCATCTTCGTCTTCGGTGGAGCCATCGGGCAGGGGGGTGACGGCAATATGGTGGGCAAGCGCCGCGTGCAGGCCGTCCAGCCCTTGGCCGTGAGCTGCCGAGAGCAGCAGCGGCGCGCCAAAGCCCAAGGTTTCCGCCTCGGCGGCGGTATCTTCGGCCGCATTCACATCGGCCTTGTTGACGGCCAGCAGCAGCGGTTTGTCCAGCTTGCGCAGGCGTTGCGCAAGTGCGCGGTCGGCGGGGGTGAGCCCGGCTTTGCCATCGACCACGAACACCAGAATATCAGCCATTTCCGCCGCCGCCAGTGCCAGCTTGTTGAGGTCGGCAGCCAGTCCGTCGGCGCCGTCTTCCAGCCCGGCCGTGTCCAGCAGGATGAAGTCCAAATCAAACAGCTTGCCCGCCACGCGGCGCACGTCGCGGGTGGTGCCGGCGGTGGCGTGTACCAAGGCTTTGGCCTCGGTGGTCAAAAGGTTGAACAACGTGCTTTTGCCCACGTTGGGGCGACCGACGATGGCGAGAACGGGCAGGGCGGGCTTGCGGCTCATGCCGCGTAGGTAACACAGTGCTGCGCGTTGGGGAAGCACGACCCGCGACATGCGCACCGACGCCCGTTACCTTGTCGGCATGAAAAATCCCGTCTCCCTTGCCCGCATTTCCAGCTGGGCGCTGTGCGCGCTGGCGATTGTGCCGCATCTGTTCACCTGCGTGTTGCCTGCCGTGCTGGCGTTGGGCGGTGGTGCCATGGCCGGGGCAGGGGTGTTGGATGCCGCAGGTCTCGGCTGGGCCACCACGTATCACCGCGAGTTGCTGATGCTGGGCACTGCCGCCGCCGTGTTGGGCGTACTGCTGGCCTTCCGCCGCGACCCGTGCCCCTGCGGGGAAAACTGCCAATGCGTGGTGTGTCGTTGTGGTATCCCCGGCCCGTGGCGCAAGTGGGGCTCGGTGGCGGTGTTGCTGCTGGTGCTGTCCCTTTGGCTGGCGCCGATGCCGCAGCAGCACATGCACCACAACGGGCATGCCATGCACACGGACATGCCCAATTAGAACAGCCTAGCGCTCGGGGTACGACTCCTTCAAATCCGCCACATCATACGCCCGCACCTGTAGTCCGGCCATCTGGCGGGCATCATTCAACGTACCCGCAAAGCCCATATAAAACTCATCTGACAGCCCGTTGCCAGCCAGCTCGTCCTCTTTCGTCAACCCACGGCAGGCATCAATGCTGCCGTTGGCGGCGCGCATCAGTTGCACGGCATCGGGGTTTACGTCTAGCCGCTCCGCCACGTTGATGGTTTCTTCAATCACCGTACGGCGTTTGGCGTCGTCGCCCAAGGCCACCATGGCGGCCTTTACCTGATCTTCATCACGGCAGGTGGTGTGCTGCCATTTGCAGGCAAGCCCCTGCCAGCCGCTGGCACGGGCGGCCAAACCTTGCAATTGGTCGTAAGGGACGCCCGTACGTGCCGCAATCGCCCTCACGGCTTGTTCGACACCCGCCTGTCCTTGCTTGGCATCAATCGCTTCCATGGCCGAAACAATCAGGTTTTTATCAAGAAGCCAATGAATCAGGGCATGGGCTGGTTTAGCCGCAGTGGTTGCAGCAGCAACGGCGGCCAAACCTGCGATGGTAGCGTTTTTCCAAGAACGAATGGAACGGGACATGACAGTTTCTCCTTTTGCGCCGCATCATACTGCGTGGTATGGCTGGGGCAACATGACGCATGTCAAGCCGACCCTCTTTGTGTGTTGCAATTGCCCGAACGAGAAGCAATCGGGCCCTTGTGCCTGCGCGGCGGATGAAGGCGAGGCCCTGTTTGCCGCCTTGCAAGAGCGGGTCGGAGAGACACCTGTGCTGGCCAAAGCCGTAACCGTGGCCCAAGTCGCCTGCATGGGCGGCTGCGAGACCCCGTGCAGCGTGGCCTTCGCCGCCCCCGGCAAGGAGTCTTTGCTCTTCGGCCATATGGGGCTGGCACAAGTAGAGGATATTCTCGCCTGCTTCACCACCTATGTGGCGGGAGAAGCCGGACACCGCATGGCATGGGCCGAGCGGCCCGCCAGCATGCAGAAAACCCTGATGGTGCGCATTCCCGCGCCGGGTGCCTAAGTAAGCGCTACTCCGCCGCGCGGAAGCACACCACTTTGCCGTCATCGCTTAAAAAGTACAGCGCGCCGTCGGCCACAATCGGCGGCAGGGTGGTGCGTACGTCCAAATCGGTGGCGGCGAGACGCTTGCCGGTTTCCGGCTCAAGGCTCACGGCCAAGCCGTCGCTGCTGGCGGCAATCAACCGCCCGCCGGCCAGCAACGGCCCCACCCACAAGCGTTTTGCGGTGGGTTTGGGTAGGTCGTCGTTCAGGCTTTTCACCCAGCGGATGGCGCCATCGCGGCGGTTGATGGCCGCCATTTCGCCTTTTTCCGTCACCACGAAAATCTGGTAGCCTGCCACCCACGGCATTTGGCTGGTCTGCACGTCGGCTTTCCAGAAACGCTGGCCGTTGGTCAGGGCATAGGCCGAGAGCCCGCCGTTGAGTCCTGCGGCGTAAATCAGCCCGTCGGCCACCACCGGCGGCGCGGCGATGCCGGTGGGCGTGCTGTCGGGGTCGACCCCCATGAAGGCGCTGGTCAACGCGTCATGCCAAATGTAGCGCCCGTCGGTGGCGCGCAGCACGTACAGTTCGCCGCTGCTGTAGGGGGTGATCAACGCGCCGTTGGCGGCGGCGGGGGCACTGGCGGCCAGCACGTTCAGCCCTTCGTCCATGCCACTGTGGGTCCATTGCAGGCTGCCGTCCAGCGCCGAGAGCGCGAAGGTGCGGTTGTCATGGCTCATCACGAACAGTTTTTCACCCTGTACGGTGGGGGCGGCACGCAGCGGCACCGCCAAATCGATGTTCCAGACCTTTTTGCCGCCATCGGCGGTGAGGGCAAACACCTCGCCCCCTGCCGTGGTGATGAACAGCAGGTTTCCGCTCACCGCCAACCCGCCAGAGAGCTTGGCCTGTTCCTTTTCCTTGAAGGGTAGGCTGATGCGCCACAATTCCTTGCCGGTCTTGGCATCCAGCGCGGTCACACGGGCGTCGGTATCCACCGCGAACAACCGCCCGCCGTTGATGACCGGGCTGTGCATGATGGCGGCTCCTTTGCCGTCACCGCTGCCGATGTCATGTGTCCATGCCCGTACCACCTTTTCCGGCAGCGCCACGTGTTGGGGGTAGTGCATGCTGTTGCCGCCGGCCTGACTCCAGTTGACCGTATTGCGCGGTTCAGGGATGCGGAACTCTTCCAATTCGGCGCCGGGGGTGGGGGCCAACGTGGTGGCCACGCCGGTGACATCGATGCGCACGCCTTGCAGTTTGGCGGGCTTGCCGTCTTTCCACAGGCTGCTGCACGAGGCCAACGCCAGCGCGGCGCAAAGAAGGGGAAGGTGTTTCATGGGCGGCATGGTTCCTTGTTGTTGGCGGCGAGTTTAATCAGGTTTGCGCGCTTTGGCTAGAGTGGGTTGCCGATTGTGGCATGTTTCAGTTTTTCATTTTCCCTCTTGCCAGCATCGCGCGGGGCCGTTATAACCCACCGCGTTACCCTACGGAATGCGGAAGTAGCTCAGGGGTAGAGCATCACCTTGCCATGGTGAGGGTCGAGGGTTCGAATCCCTTCTTCCGCTCCAGTTTCTTTTATCCCCCGACAATACCAGAAGGGAACGGCGCTTCCATTGTGGCGCAGCCAACTCCAAGTAAGAGCGTCAATCCCTTCTTCCGCTCCAGTTTCTCTTATCCCCTGACAACACCAGAAGGGAACAACGGTTTCAAACCGCACGAAGTGCCACTCCGGGCATTAACCGTAATCCCTTCTTCCGCTCCAGTTTCTCTTATCCCCAGACAACACCAGAAGGGAACAACGCCTTCAAAAGGCGAAGCCGAACCAAAGCATAGGCGTAATCCCTTCTTATGCTCCAGTTTTTTTATCTCCCAACCACAAAACGCCTCCGCCGTCATCCCGACAAGGGGCGGTATCCACGAGGTGACGCCACCCATATCCCGCATCTTTCCCACACTCAGGGCATTTCCTTGTTGACGTAGCGCTGTGGGCTTGCTATCTCACCCCTCACGCGCCCGTAGCTCAGCTGGATAGAGCGTCGGTCTACGGAACCGAAGGTCATGGGTTCGAATCCTTTCGGGCGCGCCAAAAGCTTCAAATCAAAGCCCCCCTCAACGAGGGGGGCTTTGATTTGAAGCTTCCGCACCCGAAAGGAACAACGCCTTCAAAAGGCGAAGCCGAACTAGAGCATAGGCGTAATCCTTTCGGGCGCGCTGACCTCATATAGCCAGTTTCACAATTTCTTATACACACGCGTCATTCCCGCGAAAGCGGGAATCCAGCTTTGTTTATCAATAACTGTATAAGAAATTGTGAAACTGGCGATAATAAACGCCCCCAAACAAACAGCCCCCGCAGGGGCTGTTTGGCAGGCAGGCAAGCCTTACGCCTTCTCCACCTGGTTGAAGTCCAGATCGATCGGTGTTGCGCGACCGAAGATGGATACGCTGACAGTCAACCGTGTCTTGTCTTCGTCCACATGGTCGACCACGCCGGTGAAGTTGGCGAACGGCCCGTCGGTAACGCGCACGTTTTCGCCCACGTCGAACTTCAGCAGGCTGCGCGGTTTTTCGGCGCCATGGGTCATCTGGTTGAGGATGCGCTCGGCTTCGGCGGCGGAAATCGGCAGCGGCTTGCGGCCGTGATCGGCGCCCATCAGCGCGGCGACGTGCGGCGTGTGCCGGATAAGGTGCCACACCGCATCGGTCATGTTGCACTTGATGAGCACATACCCGGGGAAGAACTTGCGTTCGCCCGTCACTTTCTGGCCTTTCTTCACCTCGGTGACCGGCTCCATGGGGATCAGCACGTCTTCCACCAGCTTTTGCATGCCTTGCAGCAGAATGGCCTCGCGGAGGAGGGTTTGCACGCGCTTTTCATAGTTGCTGGCGGTTTGCACCACGTACCATTTGGCGCCTTCCACCGGTTGCGGGTTCCAGGTCAGGCGGGTGCCGGCCTCTTTGGCGCTTTTGGCGGTGACTTTGGGCTTGGTCTTCTTCACCGCCTTCTTCTTGGCGGCAGGCTTTTTGGCTGCCGCTTTGGCGGCTTTCTCGGTTGCCTTCTTTTCAAGCTCCTTCAGCTTGTTCTTGTCGGATTTCTTGGCCATGTTTCTACCCTTTCCTCACTACAAACCTTGTTACAAGCCCAGCAGCGCGGCCATGCCCGCACCAATCAGCATATCCACGCCCAGCAGATACAGCGCCACCAGCACCACCAGAATGAACACCATAATGGTCATCTGCCGGGTGGCCGCCCATGTGGGCCACGCAATGCGCCCGGCTTCGGCCCGTACGTCGCGCATGAAGCGCATAAAATCAGAGACTTGACTCATAACATCCCTCCTAAAACAAAACCCAGCTTACGCCGGGTGGTTGTCAACGGAGATAACGCCCGCAGATGCAATCTGTCAAGTGCTTTGCAATGCACAAGGCCCGTCGCGTCATTCCCGCGAGCCGAAGCGTAGCGGAGACCAACGCAATGCGTAAAGCGGGAACCGAGTTTTCTGGGATTATTCCCGCCCTTCAGGGGCCCTTGCGTTGGCAATAGATTCTTTATGCTGTGCCTCGAGCTCTTGAAGATTAATATCCTTTGCCTTGTGTCTGGCGGCTCTCTCGGCAATACGTGTTGCCTCGTCAGAAGTCTTTTTTGGGTCTTGGAGAGCTTCCTGCATGGCTTCGGCCCGTGCTAGATAGACTTCAAACCGGGCACGCATCAATGCGAATGTCGCAATATGGTATTTATAGTCGGGGATTGTCGTTGCGCACTCTTGCTCCAGCATCCTACGCGTGCGCGCTTCACGCGCCTGTTCAACCGCCTCCTCAGCAGGAGATGCTATCAAAAAGTCAAAATCATCAGTCGATGTTACGGCAACCATATTCGTCCCCCCGTTTTTTGAGTCTTTCTCATTTTGCATGCATGTTGGCAGTGCGTCAACATAGGGTATTCTCTAACGGCTAGCAACAGCCTCCTTAATCAACCTATTCACCATCTCCGGATTGGCCTGCCCTTTGGTTTCCTTCATCACGGCGCCGACAAAGCTGCCGAACACGCGCTCGTTGCCGCCTTTGTATTTGGCCACGGCGTCGGGCATGGCGGCCACCACTTTGGCCACAATCTCGCGCAGGGCGCCTTCGTCGGAGATTTGCCCCAGCCCTTGCTCGGCCACGATGGCGGCGGCGTCCTTGCCGCTTTCCAGCATGGTGGCAAACACCTGCTTGGCGATTTTGCCGGAAATCTTGCCGCTGGCAATCAAATCCACCAACCCGCCCAGTTGCGCGGCCGAGACAGGGGAGTCTTCCAGCCCCTTGTCCAGCTTGTTCAGCGCCCCAAACAGCTCCACCGTCATCCAGTTGGCGGCCAGCTTGATGTCGCGGCCCTGCGACAGCTCGGCGAAATACGCCACATACGCGCGGTCGCCGCTAATCAGCCCGGCATCGTAGGCGGGCAGGCCTGCATCCATCAGCTCGGTTTTCAGCACATCGGGCAGCTTGGGCATGGTGGCGCGTACTTTGGCAATGCGTTCCTCACTCAGCCGCAATGGCAGCAGGTCGGGGCAGGGGAAGTAACGGTAATCGTGGGCATCTTCCTTGCTGCGCAGCGTGCGGGTTTCCTGCTTGTCGGGGTCCCACAGACGGGTTTGCTGGTCGATGCTGCCACCGGCCTCCAGCACCTCCACCTGCCGCTCGGCCTCGTGCTGGATGGCCGCCATCACATGACGGATGCTGTTGAGGTTCTTGATCTCGCAGCGGGTTCCGAACTCTTTGATACCCTTCTTGCGCACGCTCACGTTGGCATCGCAGCGCAGGTTGCCTTTTTCCATGTCGCCGTCGCAGATGTCCAAAAACCGCACCAACGCGCGCATTTTCTTCATGTACGCCCCGGCTTCTTCCGGGCTGGCAATTTCCGGCTCGCTCACAATTTCCATCAGCGGCACGCCTGCGCGGTTCAAATCCACGTAGCTCACGTTGGCGTGGTCGGCGTGGATGCTCTTGCCCGCATCCTCCTCCAAGTGCATCCGCGTGATGTTCACCACTTTGCTGTACGGCTCGCCGTCTTTCGGCTCCACCTCAATTTCCAGCTTGCCATGCTCCACAATCGGCTGGTCGTACTGGCTGGTCTGGTAGCCTTTGGGCAGGTCGGGGTAGAAGTAGTTTTTCCGCGCAAACACCGAAACGGGGTTCACCGTGGCCTCAATCGCCAAGCCCAGCTTGATGCCCGCATCCACCGCCGCATGGTTCAGCACCGGCAGCATGCCGGGCATGGCGAGGTCAATCGCGCAGGCCTGCGTGTTTGGCTCGGCCCCAAATGCCGTGGCTGCGCCAGAAAACAGCTTGCTCTGGGTGTTCACCTGGGCATGGACTTCCAAGCCAATGACCATTTCATAGTTGTGTGGCAGGTTCATGCGCGTTCTCCCGGGCGGTTGCGGTTGTTGTCGTTTCCTTGAATATCCTGAACAGGGGCGCCTACCCAACATTTCAGCCAAATCGGGCGCATGTCGTAAACCAGCGGGCGGCCGCCAATCTGCGTGCGCAAAAAGACAAGGGCCTGTGCCAACTCGTGTTGAAACGCCGCAAAGGCTTCCTTTGTCATGTCTTCATCATAAACAGCCGTACAGTTTGTCATAAGCTCGTAAGCGGTATCCGCCTCGTTTTCATGGGTATTGCAAAGATAGCCGTTCACCATATCGCAGCGGTATTTCAGGTCTTCCATGGTATCTTCGCCAGATGCGTCAATCATGAACAGGGCGTTTTCTCCTGGCCCGGCAAAGGAAAAACTTTGCGCAGAGCCCATAATCGCATCCATCACAAGCCCGAATTTATCCCAGTCATTCTGGGGAAAGGGCGGCAACTTTTGGATGCGGTACAAATACCCCTCATGCCGCTCGGCGGAAAGGGCTTCGTGCTCAAAGGAGTCTTGCAAGTCTTCCAGCACGTCGTTCAGCCCCTTGGCGCCGATGTATTCTTGCATATACTCAAGCGTCTGCGGATCTTCCGCCTGCAACGTTGCCCACAACGGCTTGAATACGCCGCTCATGTCATATTCCGATAACAGGCATGTCGTGATGGCTGGCATGGTTTATCCTCTCCACCCCAACCGTTCCACCCCGCCCATCGTCTGCCAGGCAAACGCCACCTGCAAAATGGTTTGTTCGTCCCATTTTTTGCCGATGATTTGCAGCCCCACCGGCAGCAGGCTGCCACGGTCTTCCACTGGCGCAGCGGGCACCGAAATACCCGGCAACCCCGCCATGTTCACCGTCACGGTGTAGGCGTCTTCCAAATAAAGGGAGATGGGGTCGTCGGCTTTTTCGCCAATCTTGAACGCCGGGTTGGGTGCGGTGGGGGTCATGATGACGTCCACCTTCTCGAACGCGGCAGCAAACTCGCGCGCCAGCAAGGTACGGATTTTCATCGCCTTGCTGTAATAGGCGTCGTAGTAGCCGCTGCTCAGCACGTAGTTGCCCACCATGATGCGGCGTTTCGGCTCTTCTCCAAAGCCTTCGCTGCGGCTTTTGATGTAAGTGTCCAACAGGTTGTCGCCCTCCACCCGCAGGCCGTAGCGCATGCCGTCGTAGCGGGCGAGGTTGCTGCTGGCCTCGGCGGGGTTGACGATGTAGTACGCCGCCAGCGCATACTTGGTGGTGGGCAGGGAAATCTCGACAATCTCGGCGCCTTCGGCCTCAAAGCGCTTCACCGCCTGCATTACGCTGTCGCGCACGCGGGTGTCCATGCCGTCAATGAAGTACTCTTTCGGCAGGCCGATTTTCAGCCCCTTGATGTCGCGTTGTAGGTTCTTGCTCCATGCGGGCACAGGCAGGTCGGCACTGGTACTGTCCTTGGGGTCATGGCCTGCGCTGGCTTCCAGCAGCAGCGCGGCGTCTTCCACCGTGCGGGCGAACATCCCCGCTTGGTCGAGGCTGCTGGCAAACGCCACAATGCCCCAGCGGCTCATGCGGCCATAGGTGGGCTTGATGCCCACCACTCCGCACATGCTGGCGGGCTGGCGGATGCTGCCGCCGGTGTCCGTTCCGGTGGCGCCAAAACATTGGTAATCGGCCACGGCGGCGCTGCTGCCGCCACTGCTGCCGCCGGGGATGCGGCTCTCATCCCACGGGTTGAGCGTGTTGCCGTAGGCACTGTTTTCGGTGCTGGTGCCCATGGCGAATTCGTCGAGGTTCAGCTTGCCGGTCATCACCGCGCCCGCTTGCCACAGCCGTTCGGTCACCGTGCTTTCATAATGAGGCACAAAGTTGTGCAGAATCTTGCTGGCCGCCGTGGTCAGAATGCCATTGGTACAAAACAAATCCTTGATGCCCAGCGGCAAACCTTCCAGCAAGCCCGCGCGGCCTTCCTTGCGGCGCTTGTCGCTGGCTTCGGCCTGCGCCAGCGCGTGCTCGGCGGTAGGCGTAATATAGGCGTTGATGTGCTTGCGCGCCTCCATCCGCGCGAGCGTGGCACGGGTCAACTCCACACTGGAAACCTCGCCATTGGCCAGTTTGCCGAGCGCCTCGGTGGCGGAAAGGGTGAGAATATCTTGAGTCATTGCAGCAGCGCTTTCAGTTGTTGGATGGCGTTAGGGTTCGGAGAAGACAACAACTGCTGTTGCAGCTCACCTTCCCTGAAATCTTGATGAGGGAGAACGGTTTGCATAAAATCATCCAGAGAGGTTTGGCAAATCTCGATGCGCTCGCCGCCATCCAGTTCTTGTTCGGCTACTTTGCGGCAGTCCTTGGCAATAAAGTAGTAGACGGTCCAGTCGATTTTTGTTGCCGGTTGAAAACTTTTCCACGGAATCCATGTATCTGAAACAAGACCCGTTTCTTCCAAAAGTTCTCGCTTGGCAGCCGTCAAAGGTTCTTCTCCCGGGTCGGAACGCCCGCCGAAAAGACCTAAAAACAAAGGCTTGTCAGGCTGTTCTTGTCGGGAATAATAAATCGTATCTCCCGCCACAGGTAAAACCACAACGGTATCAGGCCTTTTGAGGCGCTCAAACGTCGCCGTGCTGCCGTCAAACATCTCCTGTTCCCACTGGTAGACGTCAAAAATCACGCCCTGAAACACACGTTTGGCATGGGGAGGGATGTTAGCCATGGACGCCTCCGGCCGCTTTCAAAATGCACGTGTCGCGGGGCACAATGTAATCATACCCTTCCTGAACATCCGTACCTGATGACGATACAAGCTCAAGTGCCTCGGCATAAGGGGCCCATACGATGCGGAAGCCCTCGGCCTCTTCACTTTGGGTAAAGTCAGGCTGTCCTTTTTCACCCACCACCCGTGCCGTGTAGCATTCGGACGTCTGGTGTAGATTGAACATTTTGCGGAGTTCTTCGGTGTAACCGATGGGATTCTCAACCTCCACATGGCAACCGATTTCTTCCAGACACTCGCGGGCCAACGCGGCCATGCGGTCTTCGTCTTTCTCAACCCCGCCACCGGGGAGCTTGTAGTAGCCGTGCTTACTGACGTGCAGTAGGGCAATGTTTCCATCGGAATCCCTGACAACCGCCCGCACGGCGTAGCGCCGACGGAAGCCCGCCACCTCGTCCGGAGAGGCGTTTTCAGGGTTCAGCAACACAAGGCGTTCCATCAAAACCTACTCCACCACCTTCGGCACCACATAAAAGCCTTGCTCGGCTTTGGGGGCGTTTTGTTGGTGCAGGTCGCGCAGGTTGGGCTCGGTCACGGCGTCGGCACGCTCCGGCGTGGGAGTGCCTTCCTCGGCCGAGATATACGGCGGTACACCCTCGGTATCGGCTTCCGAGATGGTGTTGACAAAATCCATCACGCTCTCGAATTTGGCGCCGAAGGCCTTTTCGGCCTCCTCGCTGAATTGCAGGCGCGAGAGGAAGGCGAGTTTCTTGATATCAATCTGCGACATGTGTTCGGTTTCCTTGCCTGTTGCGGGAGATCCCCGCCTTCGCGGGGACGTGTTCGTCTAAGCCTTGCACGCAAGGCAAGACATCACACGGCTTCTTAATGTCGGCCATGATTGACACCCCCTTAACAAACCGACATTACTGAAAGCCATGATAACGCGCAACCCACAAGACCTTCCCGCTGGCCGTATTTTCGGCATAGACGGCGGCGCGGCCCGCGTGGGGCTGGCGGTGAGCGATACCGCCCGCACCCTCGCCACCGCCATTGGCAGCGTACCCAAAAAGCCTTGGAGCGGTATGAAATCCGCCATTTCCCAGTGGCAGGCGCAGGGTGTCACCAGTGTGGCGGTGGGCTACCCGCTGAACATGGACGGCAGCGAAGGCCCTGCCTGTGTGGTGGCGCGCAGCCTTGCCGACCTGATTGCCAAAGACCTCGGCCTGCCGGTGCTGCTGTGGGACGAGCGCCTGACCAGCCGTGCCGCCGAGGCGGCGTTTTTTTCCCAACGCGAAGGCCGCCAAACCCGCGGCAGCAAAAAAGCCAGCGTGGGAAAAATCGACGCCAACGCCGCCGCCCTCATGCTGCAAGGCGTCTGCGATGCGTTGCGGGAGACGCCATGACCACCCTTGTCTGGTTCCGCAACGATCTCCGTCTTGCCGACAACCCGGCCCTCGCTTGGGCCTGCGCACGCGGTGAGGTGGTGCCGATGTACGTGCTGGACGAGGTGAATGTCGGCCACTGGCCGTTGGGCGGTGCCGGTAAATGGTGGTTGCATTATAGCTTGAAAGAGTTCGCGCAAAACCTTGCAGGGATTATATTAAAACGCGGCGATGCGCGCGAGATTATCCCCGCGCTGGCGCAAGAAACCGGCGCCACCGCCGTCTGCTGGAACCGCCGGTACGACCCCGCCGGTATCGCCTGCGACCGCGACCTGAAAGAGCTTTTGCGCGGCATGGATATCGAGGTGGCCAGTCATAAAGCCAACCTGCTGTTCGAGCCGTGGGACGTGCAGACCGGCGCAGGTGATGACTACAAGGTCTTCACCCCGTTCTGGAAGGCCTGCATGGACAAGGCCGCAAGCATCGGCACGCCTCTGCCCGCCCCCAAGGTACAGGTTCCCGCCAAGCTTCCTGCCAGCGATAAGCTGGATGATTGGGGCCTGCTGCCCACCAAACCCAACTGGGCGGCTGGATGGGAAAACCTCTGGCAACCCGGCGAACAGGGGGCGCAAATCCGCCTCCAAGCGTTCTTGCAAGAGGGCCTGCACGGTTACGCCGCTGGCCGTGATATGCCCGCGCACAACCATACCAGCCGCCTTTCGCCGCATCTGCACTTTGGCGAAATCTCGCCGCGTCAGGTCTGGCACGCCACACAAAACGCCATGAGCCACGACAAGGCGCTGGCCAAGGATGGCAACAAATTCCTCGCCGAAGTCGGCTGGCGCGAGTTCTGCCACCACGTGCTCTACCATGCGCCCGCCCTGCCGGAAGAAAACTGGCGCAAACAGTTTGATGCCTACCCGTGGGAAGATGACAGGGCCGCACTTAAGGCATGGCAACGCGGCCAAACCGGCTACCCGTTTGTCGATGCCGGTATGCGCGAACTTTGGCACACAGGTACCATGCACAACCGTGTGCGCATGGTGGTGGCCAGTTTTCTCATCAAACACCTGCGCACCCACTGGCGGGAGGGGGAGAACTGGTTTTGGGATACCCTGCTGGATGCCGACCTCGCCAACAATGCAGCCGGTTGGCAGTGGGTGGCGGGCAGCGGTGCCGACGGCGCACCGTACTTCCGCATCTTCAACCCCATCACCCAAGGTTACAAGTTCGACCCCGATGGCGTCTACACCCGCCGCTGGTTACCGGAACTGGCCAAACTGCCCACCCAATACCTCTTCTCTCCATGGGAAGCCCCTGCCGAGGTTCTGGCCAAGGCGGGCGTCAAATTGGGCGAAACCTACCCCCGTCCCATCGTGGGCCACGCCCAAGCCCGCGCAGCGGCCTTGGCGGGGTATGAGATAGTGAAGACTGCGAAGGGCGATTAGCGCCTGATAACATAGCCTGAAAAAGGGGAAACCCCTCGATACGCCGCCGGGGAGGCAAAGCGGTACCGAGGGGGCCCGGCCAAGGAGAGGGGCTCCCGGCCTCCCACCCCGTGGGGGCGGGGTGGTTTGGTGGAACGGTCAGGTATAACCCCGGCCGTTCCATTTCGGAACGGCCAATGGCCGTGTTGAAAGCACGTATAGTATACATTTATAGTGCCTGTCAAACCCTACCGGCTCATCCGCGTCTCGGTGGTCTCCAGCTGCGGCATGCCGAACAGGTAGCCCTGCACCATGGTGGCGCCCATTTCGGTGGCCAGCATCACGCCCTTCAAGGTTTCCACGCGCTCGCAGATAATCTCCATGCCGCAGATGTGCGCGGTGCGGCACATCGCACGCAGTTTGGCCTTTTCGCGGCCCACGTGGTCAATGCTTTTCAGCATGTCCACCTTCACGCTTTCAAATCCCAACCGGGCGGAAAGCTCGATGAACGCCGCGCCGCCGTTCACATAGTCAATCGTCACGCTGGCGCCGTTGGCCTGCAGCTTGCGGATGAACTTCAGCGCCTCGGCATTGCTGGCCACTTCGCGGCTTTTCACTTCAAACACCACATAGGGGAGCATGCTTTTCCACACATCCGAGCTGATGGTGTCACGGTACTCTTTGTCCAGCAGCGACTGCATGGAAATGTTCACCGCCAGCCGCTTGCCGTCCTTGTTTTTCAGACTTTGCACGCGCTGGGTCACCAGTTCCAGCACACGCTTGTCGATGGCGGGCATCAACCCCGCCTGCTCGGCGGCGGGCAAAAAGTCGGCGGGCAAGATTTCGCTGCCATCGTCACGGTTGATGCGGATGAAAGTTTCAAACTGGCGTGGCTCGTCGTCCACCAGGCTGTAAATGGTCTGGAAGCGTAGGGATGCCTTGTTGCGCGCAAGCGCTTGGCGGATATCGTCGGCACTCAGCATGCAGTCTCTCCCGTTGAGTCTGTTCCTGTGTGCAAACGGTATATGTGGGTTTTTTTCAAAACAACCTTATGTTGCAAATGCACAGGCAGGGATGTGGCGGTCCCTCCACAAGACTGTGGCCCTCTTGCCTTAACGCAAAGCGCCGCCTACACTCGCCGCCATGCTGGAAGCCCATGGACTTTGTAAGACATTCATCACCCCCGCCGGGCCGTTGCAGGCGGTGCGCGATGTCTCCTTCACCGTCAACAAGGGCGAGCTGGTCGGCCTCATCGGCCCCAACGGCGCGGGCAAAAGCACCACCATGCGTCTGCTGGCAGGGTATCTGCCGCCCGATACCGGCACCGTCTCCCTGTGCGGCCATCCCATGGCTGCCCACCGCGCCGAGGCACAAGCCTGTCTTGGCTACCTGGCCGAACAACCGGCACTCTATGAAGACCTTCTGGGGGCCGAATATCTTGATTTCATCGCCCGCGCCCATAACGTGCCCAACCGCGCCCGTGCCATTGGCGTAGTGGCGCAACTCACCCGCTGCGATGGCTTTTTGCATCGCCCGTTGGGCGAGCTTTCCAAGGGAATGAAGCAGCGCGTGCACCTTGCCGCCGCACTGGTGAACGACCCTGCCGTGCTGATTCTCGACGAGCCCACCGACGGCCTCGACCCCAACCAGAAGCACGAACTGCGCCTCACCCTGAGGGAACTGGCCAAAACCAAGGCGGTGCTTGTCTCCACCCATATTCTGGAAGAAGCCGAGGCGATGTGCAGCCGCGTGCTGATTATCAACCAAGGCAAACTCATCGCCGACACCACCCCCGCCGAACTGGCCCGCCAAGGCAAGGGCGATATCCAGTTAGCCTTCCGCATCCTTACCTTGCACGGCAAAAAAGCGGCGGCCTAGCCTGTGACATTTGCCCCCGTCATTGCGAGGACGGGCGGCCCACGTGATGTGCGAAAGGCGCCGTGGTTTCCCGCCGCCCAACGAAGCAATCCAAGCCCGTCAGGCAGAAGGCGTTGTACGGCTTGTTGAAGCCCTTGTATGGACTGCCGCATCCGCGTGCGATCAGCATGGGAGGTATCTGGGCGGTTCCTCTGAGGAGCGCCGTTAAAAAAAACACCCCCGTTGGGGGCCTTTTCGTTTTAATGGCGACCCCACGGGGAATCGAACCCCGGTTTCCTCCGTGAAAGGGAAGCGTCCTGACCGCTAGACGATGGGGTCGCACCAGCGGTGCCTTGCGGCAGGGGGCGTTATAGGCAACTTGTGCGCACTGCGCAAGCCCCTTTTTGTGGATTTCAATCCGTGTTACCAGCAAGGCATGACAATGCCCCAAACTTTCTCCTTCACCGTCACCGAGCCCGGCCAGCGGCTGGATGCCTGGCTGACCGCCCATATGGGCGCCGACATGTCGCGCGCGCGCATCCAGCAACTTATCCGCGAGCACCATCTCACCCGCAACGGGCAGGTGGAGGCCAACCCCGCCCGCAAGGTGCGGGAAGGGGAGGTATATATGCTCACCGTGCCGCCCATCGAGGAGTTGGAGTTGCAGGCGGAAGACATCCCGCTTTCCGTGTTGTTTGAAGACGAGCACCTGTTGGTCATCAACAAACCGGCGGGGTTGGCGGTACACCCGTCCATCGGGCACGAGAGCGGCACGCTGGTGCACGCCCTGCTGCACCATTGCAAAGACAGTCTCTCCGGCATCAATGGCGAACAACGCCCGGGCATTGTCCATCGGCTGGATATGGACACCAGCGGCGTGATGGTGGCCGCCAAGCACGATGTCGCCCACCGCAATTTGGCCCGCCAGTTTGCCCGCCACAGCATCCACCGCCGCTATCTGGCGCTGGTGCGCGGTGTGCCGCGCCCGCCCAGCGGCACGGTGGTGGGTAGCATTGGCCGCCACCCGGTCAGCCGCCTCAAGCGCGCCGTGGTGGCCGATGGCACCGCCGGCAGCAAACCCGCCACCACCCACTACCAGTGCCGCCAGATTTTGGGCCCCAATCAAGGCATCGCCGCACTGGTGGCCTGCACGCTGGAAACCGGCCGCACCCACCAGATCCGCGTGCATATGGCGCACATCGGCCACCCGATTCTGGGCGACAAACTCTACGGCAACGCCAACAAACTCAAGGGCTTCGATCCCGCCTCCGTCTCCCGCCAGATGCTCCACGCGGCGGAGCTCGGCTTTATCCACCCCCTCACCGGCGAGGACATGGCGTTCGAAGCCGCATTGCCGGAGGATATGCAGGGGGTGATGGGGCAACTGGCCTGAGCACCGCCCCCTTGAAATCCACCTCAAACAAACCCATACCCTAACTGTCAGCCCCTGTCAGGCGCTTGCTCGTGTTGTCTGCCATAACGGTATACGAGAGACCGGGCGGGCTTTTCCCCTATCCCCCGTCCGGCCTTGCGTAAAAACCAACAACAGGCAGGGCACCATGAGCGAAATCATCCAAGACTATCTCAAAAGCATTCAAACCTATGCCCCGCTGAGTTTCGATGACGAACAGGATTTGGCGCGCCGCTGGAAAGACCACAAAGACCGTGCGGCCCTCAACGTGCTCATGCAAAGCTACCTGCGGCTGGTGGTGAAAGTGGCCATGGGCTTCAAGGGCTACGGCCTGCCGGCCGACGAACTGATTCAGGAAGGCAACATCGGCCTTCTGCAAGCCATCAACCGGTTTGACCCCGACAAGGGCTTCCGTCTCTCCACCTACGCCATGTGGTGGATAAAAGCGCAGATTCAGGAGTACATCCTCAACAACTGGAGCATGGTGAAAATCGGCACCAGCGGCACGCAGAAGAAGCTGTTCTTCAACCTGCGCCGCCTGAAAAACCAAGTGTTGGGCGATACCGCCACCCACCTCACCGAAGACAGCATCAAACGCATCGCCGCCGAGTTGGACGTCAACCCCGCCGAAGTGGTGCGCATGGACCAACGCCTGCGCCACGGTGATGAAAGCCTCAACGTGCAACTGGGCGACGATGACGAAGGCGGCAGCGAGTGGCAAGACTTTCTGGTGGAAAAACGCCCCAACCAAGAGGAAATCTACGGCCGCATGCAGCTTTCGCGGCAAAACAAGCGCCGCTTGGAAGAAGCGCTGGGTCTGCTTTCCGACCGCGAGCGCGCCATCCTGATCGCCCGCCGCCTGCGCGATGCCGCCGAAACCCCCACGCTGGAGGAGCTCAGCCAAGACTTCGGTATCTCGCGCGAGCGCGTGCGTCAGCTGGAGGAACGCGCCTTCAAGAAGGTGCAAGAGCACATGGTGGCCGCCACCGCCCATTAAAACGTCACACACGTAAGCCGTATGAAGGCCCCGCCGCTTGGCGGGGCCTTCGTTTTGGCGTAGGGAAGGCCGGAAAGAACAACACCCATGCGCATCGTACAAGTCATCACCCAAATGGAAGGCGCCGGGCCACAGGTGCAGGCGGTGGCCATGGCGGAAGAGCTGCGTGCGCAGGGGCTGACCGTCAAGACCGTGTTCATGTACCAGCGGCGCGGCATCTTCAATAAGGAGCCCGATACCTGGAGCCTGCTGCGCCGCCGCCCGCGCGGGCCGTGGGATGTACTCAAACTGTTGGCGATGCTCTGGCGGGTGCTCAAACATGAAAAACCCCATGCGGTGTTTACCACCGGCATGTGGAGCAACGCGTTGGTACCACCGCTGGCCCGCTTGGCGGGGGTGCGCGTGGTGGTGGCCACGCAAACCAGCCTTCCCGGCAAGCTCAAACCTTTGCCGCGCCTGCTCGACAAACTGTGGGGCAGCTGGGGCATCATCACCCACAGCGTGGCCAACTCACAAACCACCTTCAGCCAATTTGCCGGCTACCCGGAACCCTACCGTCGCCGCCTGCGCCTCATCGAGCCCGGCATCAAAAAGCCGCTCAGCGCGCTCACCAAGGGCGAGGCCCGTTATCGATTCCGTTTCCCCGAAGAGGCTCCGCTGCTGGTACATGTGGGTCGCCTCACCGCCGCCAAGAATCAGGGCGCTCTCATCAAGGCGCTGCCACAACTGGAGAACGTGCACCTCGCCTTGGTGGGGGAGGGGGAGATGCGCGCCGACTGCGTGGCGCTGGCCCACAAGCTGCAACTGGAAGACCGCGTGCACTTTTTGGGTGAGGTCGCCCCTGCCGAACTGCCCCACGTTTACAAAGCGGCAGATGTTTGCGTGATGCCCAGCCTGTGGGAAAGCTTCGGGCTGCCGCCGGTCGAGGCTGCCGCCGCAGGGCTTCCTCTGGCCATCAGCAACATCCAGACCTTCCGTGAAATCACCCTGCTGGATAGCGGCGAGCACGCGGCATTGTTTTTCAATCCGCAAAATCCCGCCGACATCGCCGACACCGCCTCGCGCCTGCTGGCCGATGAAACCCTGCGTACCACACTCACCCGCCGTGGCCGCCACCTTGCCGACAAATACGATATCACCCGCACCACCCAGGCTTATGTCCGTTTGGTCTCGGAAACATCGGCCTGATTAGCGGTCGATCCACCATCCGTGGCAGGTCCCGACCCGCCTTACCCCGTCGCGCCGCACCTCGCCAAAACCGGTGGCGGTATCAATGCGGATATCCATCCCGCCCGCGCGCCCTTCCACCACCAACAGCAGGCTGTCCTGCAAGCGGTAGGTCACCGGCACACGGTGCGTCACCATGCCGTCTTCTTGCACGTCGCGCAGCAACGGCCGGCCGTCCACCGCCACCGCGCCGGTGGCTGCGTCCAGCGCCAGATGCAGCCGCGTACCGGCCAAGTCACACACAATCTCACGCACCTCGCCGTGGGGGTGCCGCTGTCCGTGCCATACGTGCAGTCCTCCCGCCAGCAAAGCCCCCGCCAGTAAGGCCAATAAAGCTGTTGTGTTGAGGGAAATCTCGCGTCTCATGCCCCAACTGCATACGCGCCTTCCTTGCCATCTTCAAGATTTTCCATAAAATGCCTCCGGCGGGGTGGTAACTTGCGCCTCTTGCCCTATACCAAGAGCGAACCATACCCCGCATACCCCAAGCAGAAGGAATGTCCGCCCATGACCGCCGCCCCATCCCGCAACATCCACGCTCTCATCATGGCGGGCGGCTCCGGCACGCGCCTGTGGCCGATGTCGCGGCAGATGTTCCCCAAGCAATTCAGCATGAGCCTTACCGGTGGCAAAAGCCTGCTGCACGCCACTGCCGAACGCCTGCAACCGCTGGTGCCTTCCGCCCACGTGTGGGTCATCACCGGTGCCGAGCATGCCACCGGCGCCGCCTACCATGACATCCAGCCCTATCCTCATCTCATCGAGCCGGTGGGCCGCAACACCGCTCCTGCCATCGCCCTGACCGCCGCCCACTTGGTCGATGTCGCAGGCGACCCCATCATGCTGGTACTTCCTGCCGACCACGCCATCACCGATACCGCCGCCTTCCACGCCGCCTTGGAAATCGGTGCCGAACAAGCCGAAGCTGGCAAACTGGTCACCTTCGGCATCACCCCCACCCGCGCCGAAACCGGCTACGGCTACATCAAGGCCAAAACGGGCGAGGGCCAAGCCCTGCCGGTAGAAAAATTCGTGGAAAAACCCGACGCTGCCACCGCCGAGACCTTCGTCAAAGACGGCGCGTACAGCTGGAACTCCGGCATGTTCATGGCCCGCGCCAGCGTGATGCTGGCCGAGGTGGAAAAACACCTGCCCGAGGTTGCCAAAGTCATTGCCGCCATCCGTGCCGACGCCGCAGACAAAGGCTGGCAACCGGCCATTAATGCGCACTTTGCCGACATGCCCAACATCTCCATCGATTACGGCGTGATGGAAAAATCCGACAAGGTGATGGTGGTGCCGTGCAGCATCGGCTGGTCCGATGTCGGCGCGTGGGACGCCGTGTTCGAACTCGCCGAGAAGGATGAAAACGGCAACGCCATCCAGGCCCCCGCCATTACGGTGGATACCCGCAACACGTTCATTTCCGGCGCCAAACGCCTTGTCGCCACCATCGGGGTGGAAGACCTGTGCATCGTCGATACCCCCGACGCCTTGCTCATCACCCACAAAAACCAGGCGCAGAAGGTGAAAGACGTCGTCGCCAAGGTGAAGGAACTGGGCGGCGAACAACACCTCATCCATACCACCGCCAAACGCCCGTGGGGCAGCTACACCGTGCTGGAAGACGAAGAGGGCAGGGGCTACAAACTCAAACGCATCGAAGTCCGCCCCGGCGGCCGCCTCAGCCTGCAAAGCCACCAACACCGCTCCGAACACTGGGTGGTGGTGGCCGGCACCGCCACTGTCACCTGCGATGACCAAGTCATCACCCTCACTCCCGGCCAAAGCACTTACCTGCCGCTGGGCTGCAAACACCGTCTGGAAAACCTCGGCAAAATCCCCGTCAAAATGATCGAGGTGCAGGTCGGCGAGTACCTCGGCGAAGATGATATCATCCGCTACGACGACGTTTACGGCCGCCAGTAGCCAAGGTGTCCTCCCCACCCCACGGCCGGCAGGGCCGTCATGCCCGCGCAGGCGTTCCATCTTTCGAACATACCAACATCGAACACTCGAACATCGACACGCCAACCCACGCCGCAGGCGTTGCACTTACCATCACCTAACATACTAACATCGATCTACCTCTCAATAAAACACCCGCTTCGGAAACGCAGGTGCCGCAATCAGCAACGGCGCCAGCGCCTCCGGCAAGGCTACACCGTCCCGCAAGCGCAGATTGGCGTGCCACAACCCGTTGGCTCCCACCACACCGATGTTGTCCAGCGAGAAATCAAACCCCGCACTGGCAATGTTGCCGTCCTCATCCTTCATGAAATCCGGCAGCGCCGCCGCCAAAGCCGCTTCATCATCCGCCCGCAAATAATAGTCATTCCACATCACACATCCTCCTCTTACGCCGTCAACAAGCTCAACATCGCATCGCTCTGCCGCACCGGCCAATACATCACCTTGCGCACCCATCCATTCAACTGGGCCCCTGTGCCGCCGCCACGCACACCAATCTCCAAGCGGTCCACGGTGGGGATGCTGCACACGCTGTCGTGCGCTGTCATATGGCCGTTGTAGCAAATGCCCGTATTGTTTTCAGAGTAAGCGATCGCCATGCGGTACACCGTATTCACTGCCGGAGATGAAAACACCACGCTTGAGGTCTGCGCACTGGTTTTCCGCATTTCCCCGATAAGCTGGTTTGACGCGTTTTTTGCAAGGCTTATCATGTTGTTGCTGCCTCCGTTGGTAAAAGCGACGGCCGCTTGGTTTGCCACGGTCAGCAGGCGCATCAACTCGAATTCAACCATCAAGGTTCCCTGAAGGGGATTGAAGCCGAGTTGTCCCAAATTGGCTACGGCCATTTCAGCCACCCGCGTGGCGGCGGCGTTGGTGGTGGCAATCGCGCTGCTTGGTGCCTGCGCGTTTTCTAATTGTACCATGTCCACGTCCACCACGTCACCCGCCGTCCCCAAGCGGAACCCCACCGCCGGATTAGCCAATGTCACCGAAGGCAAACTCACACGGCCCCACCCTGCGCCCACCGTCACCGGCGTCCACGTGGCACCGCCATCAACGGTCATCTCCACCGTGCCAGCGCCGGTCACACGCTTCACGTAGGCCGAAACCGCCCGCAGCGCACTGGCCGAAACAACGGTCTGCATCACCGTGCCACCGGCCACAGCTGCGGTCACACGGCTGGCACTTCCCGCCACACCGTCAAGGCCCGTTGTGGTGGCAATACCCACGCCGCTCACACTCCACACCGTATTGGCAAGATCACGGCTCCACAACAGCAGGTTGGTGCTCTGGCTTTCCATCAACAGCCCGCGTGGCGCGCCGCTGGCGGGGTCATGGTCCAGACGCGGCCCGCCGGTCGGCGCCGTCACCCACAAGCCTTGGGCGTCAAAATGCCCGCCTGCCCCGGCACGGTTGAAAGCCACAGTCCCCGGCATCGCCTGTAAAAACGAGACCGTCCACATCGGCGGCATTTGCACCGCCTCCCGCGCCACATTGCGCGGGGTATTCTGGTTCACATTGCGCATCAGGTTACCCTCCTTAACCCTGACGCACCTTCATCGCCCATGTGCCGTCGGTTACGCTCAAGCGCACCCCCGTCACCGGCGCCAGAATGCTCTCACAGCCGCTGGCCAGCTTGGCACCCAACGGGCTATCCACCCACACGGCGGTTCCGGCGGTAATCTTTTCGGGGTCATCCAACGTAATCTGCACCTTGGCACCGGCTACCGGCGTGCCTGCGGTCAACTGGCACAGCACATTCAGGTTGCGGCTGGGGTCGACAACAAAACTGTCGCCCACACCGGTAATGTCATTTTGGGTTTCATAGTTCACAACGGTACGCACAGCCATGGCGGCTTCTCCTCTTCCATCAGTTTAATAAGGCCGCCTGTAAATTTACTGCATAACCCAGAATCGTCATTCCAGCGCAGGCTGGAACCCAGGGCGACAGGCACCCCACGACACATATGCAAAATATATCAGATGGCTTCCAAAAAATGGTAAGGCTCTCCGCCCCACCTCACCCGCACAAAAAAACCGCCCTTGGGCAGTTCGGCTACACCTCGCGGATGATGTCGAATGTATACCCTAAACTGGGGGCCCTGTCAAGCAAGAAATGACACAAACATCCCCCAAAGAAAGGTGGCGGGATGACATCCCGACGAAGGCCTGTATCCACGAACAACCTATAAATCAGGCCGCAGGCCTTCCATATGTTCGAACATTCCATCAAACAGTCGAATCAATACGCCCCACGCTGAAACGCCACCACAAACGGCGTAAACGCCAAAATCTTCAAGTCCATCGCCAACGACCAGTTTTCCACATACCAAATGTCATACTCCACGCGCTTGGCCATCTTGTCCACGGTATCCGTTTCGCCACGCAAACCGTTCAATTGCGCCCAGCCGGTTAGCCCGGGTTTCATCTTGTGACGGCTGGCGTAACGGTCAACCATGACTTCGTAATAACTGTTGTGGCTGGGCACATGGGGGCGCGGCCCCACCAAACTCATATGCCCTTGCAACACGTTGATAAGCTGCGGCAACTCGTCAATGCTGGTGCGGCGGATAAACCGCCCCACAGTGGTAATGCGAGGGTCACTGCGGGTGGCTTGCTGCTCCTTGCCGCTGGCATCCTTGGGCGCGTCACCCACCCGCATGCTGCGGAACTTCAGCATCTCGAACGTCCGGCCATTAAAGCCGTCGCGCCGCTGGCGGAAGAATACCGGCCCGGAGCTGGAAAGCTTGATGGCAATCGCCACCCCTACAAACAGCGGAGAAAGCAGTACCAGCCCCATCCCGCTGGCGGCGATATCAATGGCACGTTTCATGACCAAGCCCGGCCCTTCCAACGGCTTGCGGAACAACGACACCAGCGGCAAACGCCCCAATCCGGGCAATTGCCCCACCCCACGGTCAAACAGACATACCGGCAGGCAGTAAAACACGTTTACCGGCAGCTTGTGCAGGGTATCCAACAGCCCTTTGCTGGCACTGCCATGCTCCATGTCCATCGCCACAATCAGGTCGTCGTAATCACCGCGCAGGCCGTCAAACACCAACTGGCCGATCATCCCCTTGTACAGGCTGGTGCGGCTCAAATCGGAGGGAATCTTGGCATCTTCCGAGGCATATATGCCATGCAGCTGAAACCCCGGAATCTCATCCCGCAAATGCGCCAGCAACGCCATCGCGCGGTCGCCGGTGCCCAACACCGCAATCCGGCGGGTCAACTGCCCGCCGGCAATGCGCCGCGAGATATACGCCGTCACCACCGCCCGCAAGCCTACAAGGCTTGCCGCCGCAAAAATCGCCCATATGCCCACCCATATCCGCGAGAAATAACTTGAAACCTTGAACATGAACAACGCCACCACCAACAGCGCAAAGGTCAATACCCCCACCAGCGCCAAACGGGGCAACACCACTGCCAAACTGCGCAGGGCTTCGGGCCGGTACACGCCGGAAAATCCCGCAACCGCCGCATACGCCAACGTCACCATCACGGCCAATCCCACATAGGGCATCGGCGCAAAGGGCGTGCCGGTACGCACCACATAGGCCAGCAGCGCGCAGGCCAACAGCAGCAGCGGTTCAGCCAGACGCAACGCCAGCCCGATATTCGCCAGCGTCGGGTGCACATACAAACGGTGGGCAAACATGGCGTTCATCGTTGTCTGGTGTCCTGAGTTGATGGTGATTGTATTCAACAAGTAGTTTCGTATACAGTGAATGTCAAGACTCAGGAAAAATAAGGGAGCCCTAAATCCGTAAATGGCCATCGCAAGAAAACGGCCCGCATGGGCTCCCGCATGTTGAACAAAAAACGGCCCCGCAAGGGAGCCGCTTTTCATGCAATCATGGTGGGTCGTGAAGGATTCGAACCTTCGACCAATTGGTTAAAAGCCAACTGCTCTACCACTGAGCTAACGACCCATGCGGCGCGTTATAGGGGCCTCTGTCCCGCCCGTCAAGGCTTGCAAGGGTATTTTGCCGCTGCTGTTGCACGTCAATCCCACCGCCAGCGCCAGACAACCCATAAGAAAGCGCCGATATCCCACGTATATCGCCTCAATAGCCGCCGGGGCTCCTGCACCAGCCTGAACAACCATTCCAGCCGTAGCCGTTGCACCCACAACGGCGCCCGCCGGAATTCCCCCGCCACGAAATCGAACAGCGCCCCCACTCCCACCAGCAGGATGGCGTTTAACAGTGGTGCGGCTTGGGCCATCCACAATTCTTGACGGGGGTTGCCCAGCGCCACCAGCACCACCTCGGCGCCGCTGGCGTTGATGCGCTTAACCATCTCTACCACCGTCAACTTGGCATAGCCGTCTTGCGCGCCCACCACGGTTACGCCCCATGCGGCCATCTCGGTGGCGGCCTTGGCCACCACGCGGGGCTTGCTGCCATACAGGAACACCTTGCTGCCGCGTGGCAATGCGCCCAAAACCTGCGGTGTGAAGTCGGTGCCGTTGAGATTGTCCAAAAAGCCTTCGCCGCCATTCACCAACCGAGCGCCAAGTTCCAGCCCGATGCCGTCATTCAGCAGCACAAAGTCCTGCAGCATCTTGGCCAGTTCCGCATCCCTTGCCGCGAAGTTCACCAGATTGGTGTTGGCATAAGCTAGCAGGGTGTGCTGTTTTGCTTCAAACCGCCCGCGCAACAATTCCAACGCCTCCGCCCGCGCCAGCCGGGCCACGCACATGGGGCCGACACGCAAACAGGGGAGAGGGGGGTTCCGCATGTTCTCCACATAGGGCGGCCGCCGTGCCTTGACAAGCCGTCATGCGCGCCCATATCTCCCCCAAAGGGGTTATCCAAGGTATGCGTATTCTCCACGTGGTTCGTCAATTCGCGCCGTCGGTCGGCGGGCTGGAGGCGTACGTGGCCAGCCTTGCGCAGCACCAACAACAGGCTGGGCATCAGGTCGCCGTGCTTACCCTCAACCGCCTATTCATGGCGCGAACCGAAGAAAAACTGTCTGCCCATGAAACTGTTGACGGCATCCCCGTCCGGCGTATCGGCTTCACGGGCACGCGCCGTTTGTTTGTGCCGCACATTTCGCCCTCCATGCTGAAGGGTTACGATATCATCCACGTCCACAACACCGACGGCTTTTTCGATACCCTTGCCCTCCTTCGCCCGTTCCTGAAGGCCAAACTGGTTGCCACCACCCATGGCGGCTTTTTCCATACGCCGGATTTCGGACTGTTCAAGCGCATCTGGTTCAATTGTATCACCCGATTGACCATCCGCGCCTATGCCCACATGTTTGCCATCAGCGGGAACGACTTTGCCACCTTCCACCAGATGATGCCGCGTCTCTCGCTGCAACCCAACGCGGTGACGCCCATGGCCCCCACCTTGTGTAGCGGTGAAGATTTCCTCTATGTTGGCCGTCTTGCCCCGCACAAAAACCTTCCGGGGCTGCTGCAAACCTATGCCGAACTCCGCAAACGCGGCATTAATGGCACGCTGCACATTGTCGGCAGCCCGTGGGGCGTGGCCGTGGAAGACCTGCAATCCCTCGCGAAAAGCCTGCGCATTGCGTCCCATGTGCGCCTCCATGGCCATCTTGATGGCGCCGCCCTCGCCAAACGTGCCACCACATGCGGTTTCTTTGTATCGGCCTCGCGCTTCGAGGGCTTCGGCATGTCGATGCTGGAAGCCATGGGCGCGGGGCTGGTGCCGCTGGTGCACGCCAATGCCTCGTTTGCCGAGTTGCTGGACACGGCAAACCTTGGCGTGTGCACCGACATGGAGTCCCCTGTCGCCGCCGCCGAACGCATCGCCGCCTATTTGCCCACCGTGACCGGTTTCACCCGCCAACAGGCGCAAGCCTTTGCCGCCCGCTACAATTGGCCTGCGCTCACCGCCGCCACGCTCGCCGTTTACCAAAGCCTTCTTAACGGAAAGACCTCCGCATGAAACTCGCCATCCTCAACGTCAAATACAGCCCCAACCTCGGCGATGCCGTGATTGCCGACTGTCTGGAAGACCATCTGCGCAAGGAGATTTCCAACCTCACCGTCTTCTCGCTGGATATCGGCGGCCGCAGCGGTTACGGCGTCGGCGGCAGTCTGGCGGGCGGCGGCTTGGGGCTGATGGGGTATCTCAAAAAGATGCCCCACGTTGTCCAGACGCTGGTGCCGTGGCTGGTAAAGCGCCGCTATGCCGCAGATTGGAAGACACGGCTTGCCGGTTGCCACGGCCTGATTATCGGTGGCGGCCACCTGATGATGGATGTCGACCAGTTCTTCCCACTGCGCCTGCTCACCGCCGTGCGGCAGTGCCCGCGCGGTACCCCGCTGTTCGTGCAGTCGGTGGGGGTGTCGGCCAAAATGACCGCACGCGGCCTGCGCCTGTTCAAGGCCATCTTTACCCATGGCTGTTTGCGCATGGCCTCGGTGCGCGATGCCGGTGCCCAAGCCAACTGGCTGAAGCATTTCGGCGGCGCACAGCCATTGTTGCACCGCGACCCCGGCCTGCTGGCCGCCACCACCTACGGCAAAGCCAAAAAGACTCACCGTGCCCGCCCGCTGGTGGCCTTCGGCGTGGCCGCGCCCGCCTCGCTCTCGCCCCATGCCGACAGCCGCGAGGGGGTGGTCTGCGGCGATCTGTCGTTCTACCTTGAAACTTTGCCGTTACTGGCCAAACAGTACGACATCCTGCTGTTTACCAATGGCGAAGACGACGCCTTTTTGCGCCAGCTGGAGGCCGAGCTGCCAACCTTGCCCGTCAAGGTGCGTGCGCGCATCCGCGTGGCGCCGCGCCCGTTGAAGCCCGCACAACTGGTGGCGCTTATCCGCACCGCCGATGCCATGGTCGGTCACCGCCTCCACGCCAACATCGTGGCTTATTCCTACCGCGTGCCGCATATCGGCCTCGGGTGGGACGATAAACTGAAAAGCTTTTTCAAATCGATTGACCGCCCCGATTTCATCATCACCGGCAACGCGGGTGCTCCGCGCAAGGTGGCCGCACTGGTGGCCCGCGCACTGGCCGAGGGCATCGACACCAAAACCCACACAAAGGTGCTGGAGGAAGCCCGCCAAGGCATCCGCACCCTTGCCGCCGCCATTCGCCAACATGCCAAGAGGAAATGAGCGGTGATCCAGGTATTGCCATCTCCCAAGCCGATGAAGCCGTTAGGGTCGCCCGTGGAAAAGCTTGCCGGGTGTACGTTAAAAAATATCGGAAAGCCTGATGGCACAGGGCCTAAAACATCCTTTGTCGGTATAGATATCCTCCGTTTTCTTGCAGCGGTCATGGTTATGCTTGTTCACTTTACGCTGCCGTTACGCAGTGTCCCGCCCGAACTTGAAAGCTATCAAATCCAGCTGGACTACAACCAATATCCGGCAATGGAAGGGATGACTTGGTTCGGTTGGGTCGGTGTGCAGGTGTTTTTTGTCATTTCGGGATTCGTGATTGCATTCAGTGCCAAGGGAAGCTCGCCATTTTCCTTTTTACGCAGCCGCGTCCTTCGCCTGCTTCCTGCCGTGTGGTTGTGTGCGCCACTTACGGCAATGGCGTTGCTGGCTAATGGAACGGCACTGGCTGATGTCACTAAAATACTTGTTAAAGGTCTGCTTTTCATACCAACATATCCGTATATAGACCCGTCTTACTGGACGTTGGGCATCGAGATCGTCTTCTATGCCGTCATTTGGTTCACCATGCTTGCAGCAGGTCTGCGTCGCGTCGGTCTGGTCGTTGGGCTGATTGGAGGCATCAGCGCCTTGCTATGGCTGTTGGTGGGAGCCGGACTATGGCTTCAACCCGTGGGCTGGCAACCATGGCTGGAGCTTTTTAACACGCGTCCGTTCCAACTTGCCCTTGTTACACACGGTGCCAACTTCATGACCGGGGTTTTGCTCTACGTCATACTGTTGGAGCGGAGCTCCTACGGGCTTATGGCTCTTTTTGTATTGGGTGTCGTAGGTAGTCTGGCCCAAATCATCGCTGAAACCACGCTCAAGGCCAGTCTGCTTGCACATGCGCCTTTGCTGCCCGCACTGGTATGGGGGCTGGCGCTCTTTGTCATGGTCGCCTCCATCATGTTGAACCATTACGTATCCGCAGGTTGGGCGGCACGTGCCCGGCGTGTTGGGTTGTTAACGTATCCGCTTTATCTGGTGCACCAGATTGTCGGGTATATATTGCTTTCCGTCTTTCGCCAAATGGGATTGGGCAATATCGTCAGTCTGATCCTTGCCATCATGGTCGTGGTGTTGCTGGCTGTGATGGTATCTGAAGTGCTGGAGCCCCGGCTGCGCCGTATCATGCGTCATTGGGTGGATAATATGGAACGTGGGCTTACACATCCCATGTTGCGAAGGCTCTTCGTCATGCAAGGCTCTTGAAAAAAGATAATACGTTGTTTTAGATATATTTCTAGCGCCGCGCCAAATACACCAACGCCGCCAGCACCGCCACACACCCTGCAAACACCGCACCCATTGGCCCGGCAGGAGGAATCACCAGCGTGCTTGCCACCAGCAGTGTGCCCACCGCCAACACGTTGGCGCGCATCAGTACGCCGTCTTGTTTGCGGGCGAAGAAGCCCAGACGTGTCGCATCCAGCGCCGCGCGCGCCACGGTCAGCACCAGCATTGCCCACAGCAACGGTTGCGCCGCTGCCAGTGCCTC
>JACKLD010000014.1 GCA_024236095.1 Pseudomonadaceae bacterium
AACACCTGCCCCCCGCTGCCCCCCTCTTTCCCTCGCGTATCCCCCCCCAACCGTCCCACAACCTCCCCCCTGCAACCTATAACCTAAAGCCCCTCACCCCCCGCCAAGCCCAAGCCATCCTCAAATCCCTGCGCGAAACCTTGGGCCTCCCCGCCCATGCCACCCCCCACGCCTTACGCCACAGCTTTGCCACGCACCTGCTGCATAACGGCGCCAACCTGCGCACCGTGCAAGAACTTTTGGGCCACAGCCAACTGGCCACCACCCAACGCTACCTCGCCGCCGACGCCACCCACCTCCTCAAAGTTCACAAAAAATCCCACCCGCTAGGCTAAATCGTATCCTTCAAACGGCTAACGACCCACCCGACCTCTCACGAAGCCTCCAGAGGGAGGGGGGCTTAGGGGGAGGGAGGTTCCCTCCCTCCCCCTTAACATCTTGGAGTGATGTTGGCCCAAAGGGCCAAGTTGCCGGGGCCGTAGGCCTCTAGGCAACGGGGAAAGCACCCACCAATCCACCACCGCTTACCTCAAGAAGCAACACCGACAACCTTTGCCATCCCCACGGCCCGCAGGGCCGTCATTCCAGCGCAGGCTGGAACCCAGAGCGACAGGCACCCAACCCCGCAACACCACCACCCATACCATATCCTCCCAAGTCATCCCGTTGAAGAACGGGATCCACGACCAACCTACAAACAGGCCGCAAAGCCTTCCATCACGGGCACCAGTCCGTCATGCCGCCCCCTTCGTGGGCAAGGCATCCATTGGGGCACAAATCAGACGCGCCACTTCATCCGCCAAAAGCTGCATCGTATCAATAATCTTTATACGCGGATGGTGGGGAATAAGCGCCTGTAAGTCGGTACACGCCAACAAGACCATCTCAAGATTCTTTGCATCAAAATCTTCTATCACATCTATCAATTCCTGTCGTTGAAAGTTGCCATATTGTCCAGTTACGAGACCATAAATCATCTTGGCAAGTTTGGCCTGGTGAAATTCCGACGGCATATGATAATCGACACCACGCTGTTCCAAAACCTTTTGGTAAAACTGGCTTTTCAAAGTAATTCCTGTCGCAATCAATCCGACACTGCGAAGGCCATGCTTTTCTACAAAATCCGCTGCAACATTCACAACACTTACAAATGGAACAGAAATCGCCGCCTGAATATCCCCCGCAAACTTATGCAGCGTATTGCACGGCATCACAACAAAGTCGGCTCCCGCATGCTCAAGTTGAACCGCTGATTCAACTAGAAACCCCAGACAGTCCTCAACATTTTTGGCATGTAATAACGCATTTTCCTCAACATCATAAGGAATCGGAACACTCCGGATAAGAATATCCGGACGATGCGTCCGCTCTATTCTTTGGCACTGACTGACAATATTCAAATAGAAATGCGCCGTCGTTTCAGGCCCAAGCCCACCAATAATACCAACTTTTCTCATTTCGTCTCAACTTTCCTTTTCTATACACCCACCACACCCCCCAAAGCCCCCACAACCCCCTCCACCCCAACCCGCGCCGCCACACTCATCACCAACGGCTTGGTCTTGGTCTTTTTGGCAAACTCCTTGGCCACCTTGGCGGCTTCCTTCTCATCCAGCAGATCGGCCTTGTTCAACACCACAACCTCCGGCAACGCCGCCATCTCACTGCCAAACTGGGCATCATACCCTTCCAGTTCACCCCGAATCGCCTTGTACGCCTCCCATGGCTTTTCCTGCGCCATGTCCACCACATGCAGCACCGCCTTGCAGCGGCTGACATGCTTCAAAAAATCGTGCCCCAAGCCCACACCTTCGGCGGCACCTTCAATCAAGCCCGGCAGGTCGGCCAACACCATATCTACCCCATGATGCCGCACCACCCCCAACGCGGGCTGCAAGGTGGTGAAGGGGTAGTCGGCAATCTTCGGCTTGGCGGCACTCACCGCGGCCACAAAACTGCTTTTACCCGCGTTGGGCAGGCCTAGCAGCCCCACATCCGCCAACAACTTCAGCCGCAACCGGATGGTCATCTCCCGCGCCGCTTCGCCGGGCGTATGGTCGTAGGGCGCACGGTTGGTGCTGCTTTTGTAGCTGGCGTTGCCACGCCCGCCCCGCCCGCCGGGCAGCAACAGCATTTTTTGCCCCAGCTCGGTCAGGTCGGCCATCACTTCCCCGGTGGCTTCGTCGATAACCTCGGTGCCCGGCGGCACCGGCAGCACGCAGTCGGCCCCTTGCGCGCCGGTGCGGTTGCGGCCCATGCCGTGCATGCCGGTTTTGGCGCGGTAATGCTGCTGAAACCTGTAATCAATCAACGTATTGAGGTTGCCGACGGCTTCCACCCACACGTCGCCGCCCTTGCCACCATTCCCCCCGTCCGGCCCGCCGAATTCGATGAATTTTTCACGCCTGAAGCTCACGCAGCCGGCCCCGCCGGCCCCGCTTTGCACATGCACCACCGCTTCATCCAGAAATTTCATCCCCACTTCCTACCGATAACTCTTTCAAAAGTAAAGCGCCCAAAGGGCGCCTACTACCACACCCACATCTAACTACTGAAAGCCGTTCCCAAATTCGCTAGCCGGAAGCGAAAACGGGTTTTGGCGAGAACCGTACCGCAAGTGTACATGTTTGGTACATGCGGAACGGAACGTGCAGACAAAACCCGTTTGCAGACCCGACTAGTAGAATTTAGGAATGGCTTTTACGCATCCACATGCACAAAGGTACGGTTCTTGTACCCTTTGCTGAAGCTCACCTTGCCATCAACCAGCGCATACAGCGTGTGGTCGCGGCCCATGCCGACGTTACGGCCGGGGTGCTTGGCGGTCCCGCGCTGACGCACGATGATGTTGCCCGCGTTCACATCTTGGCTGCCGAATTTCTTCACGCCCAAACGCTTGCTTTCGCTGTCGCGACCGTTCTTACTGGAACCACCGGCTTTCTTCTGTGCCATGACGTTACCCTTTCGTTACAAATCTGTTACTTGGCATTGATGCCGGTAATTTTCAACACCGTCTGTTCCTGACGATGACCCTTGGTGCGGCGGTAGTTCTGGCGGCGCTTCATTTTGAAGATGATCACCTTCTTGCCGCGCTTGTGTTCCACCACTTCGGCCGAGACACTGGCACCACCCACCAACGGGGTGCCCACGGTCATCTTGTCGCCGTCGGCCAGCAGCAATACGTCCAGCTTCACGGTGCTGCCCACATCGCCGTGCACACGGTCGGCCACAATCACGTCGCCCTTGGCCACTTTCAGTTGCTGGCCGCTGCATTTCACAATCGCGTACATGGTCGCCTCTTTCATTTCAATCGGTTGCGGCAGGAAGGGCCGTATCACAGCCCACCCGCCTGCCCATTTGCAGGGCATGGTTGTGGCCCCTCATACCCACTCCCCACCCCGTTGTCAACGGCAAAACCACAAAACCCTTGCCCCCCACCTGCCGTCCCGTAAAGTACCCCCATGCACCCGCGCCTTGCCTTGCTGCTTGCCCTGCTGCCGTTGGCCGCCCATGCCCTTACGGTCGACGGCATTCCCATCAGCCGCAACGTCGAGGCCATGGCCCGCGAGGTCATCACCGCCCTCAGCCCCAAAGACGCCCTGCTGGCGGGCGACACCCCGCTGGCCGGCCATCCCTACTTCCAGCAGCTTGTCCGCAAGGTAGATTTCAACAAGGTGCACGAAGAAGCCACAGTCGAGCTGTTGCGCCTGTTCACGCCAGATGAGATCCAGGCCCTCCACACCTTCCAGAACTCGCCCGAGGGCCGCAGTATCCAGGCCAAGATGCCCGGCTTCCAGAAAATCATCGGCAGCCTCATCCACAACCACCTCAAGGCGGCGCTGGATAACCAGTTCGGCAGCCTCCAACAGCCTGCCGCCACCTCTGCCCCGCAAGGCAGCGGCGGCTCGCCCGTCGCCCCGCCCCAAGGCACCGGCGGCAGCCCCATCCGCTGACCCGTCAGCCGCTTGTCAGACAAATCACCCCCACATCCCATAAACTCCCGAACAACAGGGAGTACCAACAAGAATGCTGCGTCTCATCGGTCTGGCCGTGGTGGTGGGCGGGGGCTTGTACGCCGCCAACGCACTGGGCATCTACACCCCGTCGATCCTCAAAGACGTGGACAACGCCGCCAAACTGGAGGCCACCGGCCATAACTGGCTACAAAACGCCAAACAGTGGATGGAAAAGGCCAGTGAGAAAGGCGGCCTCTCAGCCAACCTGCCCGCCTCATCCTCCCGCTTCACCGACCGCGTGAGCGCCAAACACGCCAGCTAACGCCGTTGATCGGCACCAACGCACGGCCCGCAGGGCCGTCATGCCCTCGCAGGCGGGTATCCACGTTACAAATCGGGCCGCAGGCCTTCCATGTCCCGAACATACCGACATCGCACATTCAAACAGCTATTTAGTTTTAACCCGATACACCTTCCGACCCTTCGGCTCATGGTAAATACGCACCAGCAATTCGCCCAGCAAGCCCATGCCCACCAGCTGCACGCCCATGATCATCAGCATCACGGAAAGCAATAACAACGGTCGCCCGCCAATGCTGGCCCCCGTCAGCTTGATGGCGGTCAAATACACCCCGCCCACAAACCCCGACAAAAAGCTCACCATCCCCGCGTAGCCGAAGGCATGCAGCGGACGGTGCAAAAACTTCTGGAAGAAAAACACCTGCAACAAGTCCAAAACCACCCTGAACGTCCGGTCAATCCCATACTTGCTGGCGCCGAATTGGCGGGCATGGTGGCTCACTTCCATCTCCACCACCTTGGCGCCGCCTTGCGCCGCAATGGCCGGAATGAACCGGTGCAACTCGCCGTAAATATGCAAATCCTCCAACACTTCGGCTTTGTAAGCCTTCAGGCTGCAGCCATAGTCATGGATGCGCACCCCCGTCACCTTGCCAATCAGGCGGTTGGCAATTTTGCTGGGAAAGTTGCGCCACAGCGCGTGGTCTTTGCGCTTTTTGCGCCAACCGGAAACAATGTCCGCGCCCGTCTTTTCCATCTCCGCCAACATCGCGGGGATATCCGCCGGATCGTTCTGCAAATCACCGTCAATGGTCACCACCACCGCACCACGGGCATGGTCAAACCCCGCCTGCATGGCTGCCGTCTGGCCGAAGTTCCGCCGGAAATACACCGGCATCAACTCTGGGTGTTTCTTGGCCAATTGGGCCAGTTTGGCCGCCGTGGCATCGCGGCTGCCATCATCCACCGCCACCAACTCCCAGGCAATCTTGTGCGCCTTGGCGTAGGGGCGCATCACCCTGGCCACCGCCTCCACCAACCGCGCCACGTTGTCTTCCTCGTTGTAGAGGGGCACAACCACTGAAATATCCGTCTTTTTTTCCATACCGCTATATCACCGATACCCCCGCCCCTTGTCAAACCCGCAAAACACCTTATAACACCCACCATGAGCAAACTCCGCGCCCGCTACGAAGCCGTCACACAAGCCATCATCGACAACACCCCGCCAGACGAACTGGCCAAGCAGCTTGGCATTTCCGAGAACCAGGCCAAACAGCTCATCCGCAACAAGCTCAACAGCGGCTATATTGGTGATATCATCAAATCTAATTACACGCACGACACCGCCATCAAAGGCCTCACCCGCCAAAACATCCGTTCAGCCCAAGGCCAACACCTCGCCGCCAAAAGTTCCCCGCCATCCCTTTCCACCGTGCTGGATAACTGGCTGCGCCGCCCCATCAGCAACGATGATCGCAACAGCGACCGCTAACCGCCACCCGCGCCTCCAAACACGCCAGCAACTCGTTAACATCCGCCCCGCCCACCACCAGCGGCACCGCTATCGCACCAAATCCGTCCGGCAGCTTTACCGCATCCTTTTCGGTACATGCCAATGTAGCGCCTTGCCGTGCGGCATCTGCCCGCAGCATCTGCAAATCCGCCTTGCCAAACCGGTGATGGTCGCCAAACCCATGTTCCGCCACCACCTGCAACCCGGCGGCCCGCAAGGCGTCAAAAAACCGCTGCGGACGCGCAATCGCCGCAAACGCCACCAACGGTTTGCCTTCCAGCCGCTTCACCGTGTCGGCACACAAGGCCGGGGCCAAACAGAATGTCGGAACATCGGGCAACACCGGCGGCATGTCGGCCATCGCCACCACCACATCCGCACGGCACGCCGCTACCGGCGGCTCACGCAACGGCCCCGCCGGAACCACCCTGCCGTTGCCAAACCCGCCACCTCCCACCGCCAACACGTTCACCGTGCGTGGAATATCCAACCGCTGGAATCCATCATCCAGCACCACCAGCGTGGCCCCTGCCGCCTCCGCCGCCTGCACCGTGGCGGGCTTGGAAGAGCCACTCCACACCGCACAGTCCGGCAACCGCTTGGCCAACAGCTTGGCTTCGTCCCCCACCTCGGCCGCCGTGTGCGCCGCCGTCACCCGAGTGGGCACAACCACCCGCCCGCCGCTGCCGCAGGCCACCACCGCCACTCGGTAACCTTTACGGGAAAAATGGGCGGCTATCAGCATGGTCAACGGCGTCTTGCCACTGCCACCCACCGTCAGGTTGCCAACACTGACAAGCGGAACACCCATCACAACCGGCCGTGCCGCCCGCCGCGCCAGCACCCGCGCACTCACCGCACAATACACCCACGCCAAGGGTGCCAACACACGGCTTTGCCATGTCAGCGCGGGCTCGTACCAAAAGGCGGGGGCATCCATGACAGCAACTTTAGGCGATAGAAACCGTTTCGGCCAGCGGCAGTTTTTCGGCAATTGCCAGCGCGGCGGTTTTCGACGAACCGGAGAGCAGCGGCAACGTGGTGGCAATCTTGCTGCGTGCGGCCTTGGCCAGTTCCGGCTTGGTCAGCAGTCCCAGCACATGCTGGGTCAGCGCCGCCATGTCGGGGGCAATAAACACCAGCTGATGGTTGGTCAACGGCGGCATCATGTCCTGGAAGTTGAACATGTGCGGCCCGGTGGCGGTTGGCACGCCCAGACGTAACGGCTCCAACGGGTTGTGTCCGCCATGGGGCACCAAGCTTCCCCCCACAATCGCCACGTCGGCCAGACGGTACCATAGCCCCAGCTCTCCCAACGTATCGGCCAGATAAATATCCGTGTGGCGCTGCCCGCCGCTATGCGGCACTTCGCCGGTGCCACGCCGGTGCACCGCGCGGGTATAGCGCTGCAAGGCGTTCATCGCCGCCGTGCCCCGGTGCGGATGCCGCGGCACGATAATCGTCAACACCTCCGGCACCTGCTGCTTCAGTGCCATATGCAGCTTGGCCGCCATCTCCTCTTCACCGGGGTGGGTGCTGGCCACCACCACGGTCGGGCGGCTACCAATCAAGGCACGGAATTTCTCCAGCAACGCCTCGTCCGCCGCCAGCGGCGCGGCATCAAACTTCAGGTTGCCACCCACGGTGATGTTCGAAGCGCCCAAATGCCGCAACCGCTTGGCATCATCATCGCGCTGGGCGATCACGTGCAGGTAGCGCGCCAAGCGCGGCCTGAAAAACCACGCCCACTTCTGGTACTGCGGCCACGAACGGTCGGAAATACGGCCGTTCAACAACATCGGATTGGGCGCCGCTGCCAGCAGCTCGGGCCAAAACTCGCTTTCCACGAACACGCTCAGGTTGGGCTGCCAATGGTTCACAAAGCGCCGCACGAACAAACCCACGTCCAGCGGCACATACCGGCACACCACCGCCCCGTGTCCCGCCAGCGCCGGCGCGGTCTTTTCCAACATGCGCATGCCGGTACGGGTGCCGGTGGTCAGCAACAGGTGCACGTCCGGGCGCAACGCCCGCAACTGGTGCAACACCGGCAACAAACTTACCACCTCGCCCACACTGGCCCCGTGCAACCATACCAGCGGCCCCGCCGGACGCGCCACATCGCTTTTGCCGCGCCGCTCGGCAAAACGGGCCGAATCCTCGCGCCCCACCAGCAACCGGTACGCCATCAGCAGCACCAACAGCGGGCTCAGCAGCACTTGGGCAAGACGGTAAAGCAGCAGACTCATGTCGGGCCAACCTAGCACAAAGCGAAAGCCGCCAGTGGCGGCCTCCGCACGGTTTATGCGTCTATTTTTGGCACGAACCGCCGCAACAACCGCCCTTATACGCTTCGGCATAATGCAGTGTCACCGCAACAATCAGCCCAACCAGCGCGCCTTGCAGCACGTAGCCCAACGCCCACATCTGCAAGATATCGGCAGGAATCGGCTGCACCGCGTAGGTCGTCATGGTAGCGGCTGCCAGCGGCAAAGCCAGCAACACCCCGTGTTTGATGCCCTTGACAATCCCGGACGGCAGCAGCATCAGCAAGGTGGTGTAGGCAAAGGCCACCACCACCTGCGTCAGGGTGAAGTAGTAGGTCAAGCCGCGCATTTCGGCCTCGCCGCGCCACAGGTAGCTGGTCTCCAGATAACGGTCCATCAGCAGACGGCCATGCCACAGCCAGTCAAAGCCCATCACCGCGCCAATCGCCAAAATCAGCCCCACCCAAAACCGCTTTTTAAAGAACAAAGGCAGAATGTGGCACCCACACACTGTACATGCGCTGCCGCAACTGCCGCCGCAACAATCTTCCGGCGCCTTGCCTTGGCAACAATAGCCATCCACGCCGCACACGCCCTTTTCCATCGCGGGCAGCGGCTTGGGAGTAATCTTCTTCGGGGCGGGCTTTTTCTTGGCGGGCTTGCGGGTAGCCATGGGCGTTCTCCTTGTTGGTTGGAGAGCACTATACCAGACACTCCTGCCTCGGGGGAAGGCCCTTGCTATTCAGCGCCTTGCAACCGCCACAAACGGGCGTACAGGCCTTTTTTGGCCAGCAGGCTGCGATGACTGCCTTCTTCCGCAATCCGTCCGTTTTGCAGCACATAAATGGTATCGGCGTGGGTGATGGTGGAAAGCCGGTGCGCCACAATCACCGTCGTCCGTCCTTTGCTGGTGGCTTCAATCGCCTGCTGCACCTGCTTTTCGCTTTCCGTGTCCAGCGCGCTGGTGGCTTCGTCCAACAGCAACACGGGCGCATCCTTCAACAGCGCCCGCGCCAGCGCCAAACGTTGCTTCTGCCCGCCGGAAAGCTTCATGCCGTTTTCCCCCAACATGGTCTGGTACCCTTCCGGCAACTGCGAAATGAACTCATGGGCGGCGGCGGCGCGGGCGGCAGCCTCCACCTTTTTCTGGCTGGCCTTGGGGCTGCCGTAGGCGATATTGGCCGCCACCGTGTCGTCAAAAATCGCCACATCCTGCGTCACCAGCGCGATGTTTTGGCGCAGGCTGGCCAGCGTCACCGCCGCAATGTCCTGCTTGTCGATGGTAATCCGTCCCGCACTCAAGTCATAAAAACGGGGGATGACATTCAGCAAACTGGTCTTACCCGCACCGCTGGGGCCCACAAAGGCCACGGTATGCCCGGCAGGAATGCTCAAATCAATGCCGTTCAGCGAGCGCGTGCCATCCGGATATGTCAGGTGCACATCTTCAAACGCCAAAGCCCCTTGCTTGGCTTTCAGCGGTTGCGCGCCCCGCGCGTTCTTCAGCGTATGCGGGGCATCAATCAGCTCAAAGGCGCGCTGGGCGGCGGCCAAACCTTCCTGCAGGTTGTTGTTGAGGTTGGTAATCGCCTTCAGCGGCCGCAAAATCATGATAAGGCTGGCAATGAAGCTGGCAAACGCGCCGGGTGTCAGCGTGCCGTCGGCAATGCGGTTGCCCGCGTACCACATCAGGCTGGCAATCGCCACGATGGTAATGAACTCCACGGTGGGAGACGATAACGCCCGCACGCTGATGGTCTTCAAGGTGGTTGCCAACACGTCCTGAATCCGCGCATTCACCCGCGCCCGCTCAGCGGCTTCCATCGCATAGCTTTGCACCTGGCGGATATGCCCCAGCGTCTGCGCCAGCAAATGGGCCAATTTGGCGGTGCTTTCCTGATTGACGCGCGAGTACTTGCGGGTCAGCCGTCCAAACCGGCGGATGGGCAACGTCGCCAGCGGAATCACAATCAGCGTGTACAGGGTCAACTGCCAATCCTGCACCAGCATGTTGGCAAACAAGCCCAAAATGGTACCCACGTCACGCAGGCCGCTGGCAAAGGTTTGCGTCACGGCGTATTTCAGTCGTTGCAGGTCGGAAATGAAGCGGCTGGTCAGGCTGCCGGTGGGGTGACGCGCAAAAAAGCCCAAATCCTGCCCCAGCGTTTGCGCATACATCTCTTCCTGCAAGCGCGCCACCACCCGCTGCCCGGCCGATTCCATAAAGTAATCCTGATAAAAGCTGGCAATCCCCCGCGCCACGGTCAGCACCACCAGCGTCACGATGACGGTGTTCACCACGCCGATGTGCTTGTCAATCAGCCCACGGTCAAACAACGGCTGGATCAGATGCGCCTGCATTGCCAACCCGGCCGCCAATACCAGCATCGCCGCCATCGCCCAGCCCAGGTCGGTTTTGTGCGGCCATAAATAATGCACCGCAATGCGGCGGATCAGCGGCCACGTGGTATCGGCGCGGGGGGCTTTGGCATTGGCACGGCGTGCACACATGGGCGCGCTTATAACATGGGGTGTGGCCTGTGCCAACGGAAACGGGTATAACGCCCCCATGAAGCACCGCATCGCTGTTGCCCCCCTGTTGCTGGCCGCTGCCGGACTGGCCGCAGGCGCCCTCTTGTGGGCAAGCGGCGGCGATGTCGCCCTCAACCACTGGCTGCTTGCCCATGAGAGCCCAACCGTCACGTCACTGGCCACCCAATTGGGCTGGCTGGGGCTGGGCCGCGTGCAAATCATCGCCTGCCTGCTGGCAGGGCTGTGGTGCGGCGCCCATGCCCGCGGCCGCCGTGTCGGATGCTTGCCCACCCTCTCCATAACAGGCCGCTGGCTGCTCGGGCTGGCCCACCAAACCGTCCTGCTGCTGCGCGGCCAACGGCAATGGACACCCCACTGGCGCACCTTGCCCTATCACGGACGCGTATGGCTGCTGGCCATCGCCAGCTTCGCTCTGGCGGGGTTGGCACAACTGCTGCTGAAAATCAGCATCGGTCGCCCCCGCCCCAAGGAAACCTTCTGGAACGGCATCGACCCCTACACCCCCCACCCCTTCGGCCTCGATGCCGGCTTCTGGAGCTTCCCCAGCGGCCACAGCACCAGCAGCTTTGCCATCGCCATGGTCTTGATGGCGGGCTTCCCACGCTGGCGCTGGCCGATTTTGCTCATCGCCACCCTACTGGCCGCCAGCCGCTTTATGGCGCTCACGCCGCATTATGTGGGCGATGTCATTGCCGGCAGCGCCTTGGGCGCGGCGGTGGCCCTCTATATCGTGCGCACCCTGCGCGTGCAGGGCAACGCATGAGCTGGCTGAAAACCCACCCACGCGAACTGGCCTTGGTGCTGCTGCTGGCCGTCGCCTATCTGGGCTTCCACAATTGGTACGGATTGTTTGACGTCGACGAAGCCATCTTCACCCAAGCCACACGGGAGATGGTCGCCAACGGCCATTACAGCATGCCCACCTACAACGGCGAGCCACGCTACCAAAAGCCGCCGCTCATCTATTGGGTGCAGGCAGGCTTCATGCAACTGCTGGGAGAAAGCAGCTTGTGGGCGGCACGACTGCCCAGCGCCCTCTTTGCACTCGCCAGCGTGGCGCTGCTGGGCTGGGGCGTCTTCCGCCTCACCGGCAACCGCACCTGGGGCTGGTGGAGCGCGGTGGCCCTCGGCTTCAACCTCAGCTTCGTGGTGGTGGCACGCGCCGCCATCGCCGATGCCGTGCTCAACTTCTTCATGCTGGCGCTGGCACTGTGGTGCGTGCGGGTGATGTACCTGCCGCCATGGCGCTGGAGCTTTGTCGTCACCGGCATGCTCACCGCCTTGGGACTGCTGGCCAAAGGCCCGGTGGCGGGCATTCCCGCCGCGCTCATCGTGCTGCCGCTGCTGGCGGTCCGGCACGACCGCCGCAAGCTGTGGGCCAACCTCGCTCCGTTCAAGGTGCTGGCGGTCACCGCCCTGTGCCTCACGCCATGGCTGTGGCTGCTGCACCAAGAGGGCATGCTCACCGGCTTCTTCACCCAGTTCGTCATGGAAGAAAACCTGCGCCGCTTCGGCCCCGGCCTTACCAACAGCCAGGGCGGCAATCCGCTGTTTTATCTGGGCGTGCTGGCGCTGGGCTTCATGCCGTGGGTATTTGTATTGCCCGAGGCCGTGCTGGCCGCGCGCACCACGCCACTGCGCCGCCTGCGCAGCAAAAGCATCAACGTGGCCCTGCCCTACCTCGCCCTTGTCTGGGCCTGCGGCATCCTCGGCCTGTTCATGCTGTCGGGCACCAAATTGGCCCACTACATCGTCCCCGCCTATCCGGCCCTGGCCATTCTGGTGGGCGCATGGCTGGCCAACACCAAGCACAAGCCCCTGCCTTACATGGCATGGTGGGTACTGGTGCAAACCAGCCTGCTGGCCCTGCTGCTGGCCTTGCTGCCCGGTGCACTTGCGGGCCTCCGCCACCCCGAACTGCACGGCTGGCTGGGCTGGGTGCAAGAGTTCACCGCCTTCCCTTGGCCGCCCCACAACCTCCTCACATGGGAGGTCCTGCGCCAAACCGTACCGCTGGCGGCATGGCCACTCTACGGCACGGCGGCGCTGCTGGCGGTGGCCCTGCCATGGGGCTACACCTTGCTGACCAAACGCGACCTGCAGGGCGCATGGCTGTGGGCCGGCGCCATGGGGATAATCATGACGGTCATCGTCAGCACCGTAGTTCCCGCCGTATGGGGCTATACCCAGCGCGGGCTCGCCGATCTCGCCACCCACCTGCGCAATGCCCCCGCCGACGTGCACATCATCACACTGGGCATGCACAAACCCAGCCTGCTCTACCTCAGCCAAAAACCCTTCACCAAACTGGAACGCGCCTTCCAGCTTCCCGCCGCCATTGCACCGGGTACCACCGCATGGGTGGCCACCGAGCAAGCCGACGTCCCCGGTATCGCCCCCGAAATGGGCCGCATCTCCCATGTGGAAATCCTTATATGCGAAGGCGGCTACTGTCTGGTGGAAATCCGCCGCTGACAGGCTTCAGGCATTGTTGTGCCGCGCCTGCTGCCACATCCACGTAATGGCCTTGTCCATCCCGAACAGCAATACTGCCAGCACCGCACCGCCAATACTGTACAACAGCGGCCCTTCACCAGCGTAGGCTCCCGCTGCCGCCGCCGCCACGTAGGGCCAGGTACGGGCAACCCCCAACCCGAGTCCCAAAATCAACGAAAGCTTCATGCCATCCAACAAGCCGCCCGCCGCCACCCCCATCAACACACCGCCAAACAGGTGGGTCACCGCCCAAAAGGCCGGTTCCGCCAACACCGCCAAGATCACGATGCCGCGCATGGTAGCGTCGGTACCGTAACCGAACACCTGCCCGCTGTAGAAATCATACACCAGCGCCCCGGCCATACAGGCCACAATCAAACGGTACGACCATAACAGCATCGGAAACATGCCCGCTTACTCCCGTTTTTTGTTGTCAGCCACCCATAACCAAGGGTCTATCGCCATGGTGCCCCAATTCATGCCCCAATGCAAATGGGGGCCGGTACTGCGACCGGTGGTGCCCACCTTTCCCAGCACATCTCCGGCCCTCACCGCATCGCCCACCTGCACCGCCATGCTGTCAAGGTGCGCATACAGGCTGGTCAACCCATAACCATGGTCCAAAATCACCAAATTGCCGTTCATGAAGGTATCCCGCGCCAACACCACCACCGCGTCGGCGGGGGCTTTCACCGGCGTGCCTTTCGGCGCCGCCAGGTCATGCCCCTTGTGCCAGCTGCGCTCTTCGCCGTTGTAGGTCCTGCGACTCCCAAACACGCCGCTGGTCGGCGCCTCCACCGGCAACATGAACGGTTGGGCAAACCCCATCAACCTGTGTTGCTGCTTGCGTGCCGCGCCGATCGCCGCACTGTCGGCGGCAATCCGCTTCAATTGCGCCTTGTCGGGGTTCACCGTTTTGGCAGGAACCCCCTTGATAACCTGCGTTTTAAACTCCCGTTCCGCCAGCGACAATCCCTGCGAGCGACATGTTTTCCCCTCACACACTTTCAGCCATTTCTTGCCGCCGGCCTTGCGGTCAAATCCGGCCACGAATGTCCCATCCTCGGCCACTTCCACCGGCACCCCGCCCAGCGTCACCACGGCCCCCGGCGCCACCCTGCCCAGCACGAATCCACCCGGCACCAGCACCTGCCGCACAGGGGTATAAACCTCCGCCGCCTGCACCATCCCTGCCAACAATACCAACACCGCAGTCCAAATTCTCATGCCAATGTCCCTTTCCGCTTGCCGTCGGCAAACTCTAACACAATCTCACCGGCGGGCGCACGGGCGGAAGAAACCACCGCCCCTGCCGCATCGCGCACCAAGGCAAAGCCGCGCTCCAGCGGCTTGTGCGGATGCTGCGCCGCCAGCATCCGTTCCAATCCCTCCAACTTGTCACGCGCCACCGCCAACCGCTGCGGCAAGGCGTGGGCCAAACGGTCGCTCTGCTCATCCAACCGCTGACGCGCCTGCACCACCAGCCGCATCGGGTCGGGCAACAGCCGCCGCACATGGGCCAACCGCACGGCATGACGCTCCAGCATTTCCCCCATGCGCTGCACCATCCAGCCCTGCGTCCCGGCCAGTTGCGCCAACAATTCGGCACGCACCGGCACCACCCGCTCGGCGGCGGCGGTGGGCGTGGCCGCCCGATAATCCGCCGCATAATCGCATAAACTCACGTCGGGCTCGTGCCCCACAGCCGAAATCACCGGTATCCCGCTGGCCGCCACCGCCCGCACCACCACTTCGTCGTTGAAGGGCATCAGGTCTTCCACGCTACCGCCACCCCGCGCCACAATCAGCACATCGGGGCGGGCCTCACCCTGCAAACGGTTGAAGCCTTCAATCCCCGCCACCAGTTCCGCCGCCGCATTGGCTCCTTGCACGGCGGCGGGCCACACCACCACCCGCGTCGGACAGCGCGCCCCAATCCGCTGCAACATGTCGCGTATCACCGCCCCGGTGGGCGAGGTCACAATCCCCACCACCTTCGGCAACAACGGCAACTCCCGCTTGCGGGCCTCCTCAAACAGCCCTTCCGCCTCCAACTTGGCGCGCAAGGCTTCCAGCCGCTGCATCAACGCCCCCAATCCGGCGGGCTCAATCCGCTCAATCTGCAACTGGTAGGTGCTTTTGTTGCGATAGGTCGTCAAGCGCCCGGTCAGCTGCGCCGCCTCGCCGGTGGCGGGAATCCCCTTCATCCGCCCCGCCACCCCGCGCCACATCACCACGTCCAGCACCGCGCTGTCGTCCTTCAGCTGGCCGTACCAGTGGCCGCTGGCCGCATGACAGCGCCAGCCACTCAACTCCCCCTGCACCACCACCCGGGGAAAGCTCCCCTCCACCACATCCCGAATCAAATCGGCCACCATCCCCACCGTCAGCACCGGCGGGGCCTCCGCCACCACGGGGCGGGCTTCCAGGGCATCGGCATGGGCAAACAGATCCCCCATGCAAAACCCTAAAACTTGGCTTTCAGCGCGGGGCCGTCACCCACCACGCTCAACACCGCCGCATCGGGGTGCAACACACGCTTGGCCACCCGCTGCACGTCGGCCGGGGTTACCGCCCGCACATGGTCAACCCAGGTGTCCAGATAGTCCACCCCCAGCCCTTCCATCTGCATCAGGCTCAGGTAGGTCAAAATCTTGGCGTTGCTGTCAATCCGCAGCGGGAACGACCCCGCCAGATAATCCACCGTATCGGCAAACTCTTCCGCCGTCGGCGCGGTGTCTTGCATGCGCTGCAATTCTTTCTTCACCAGCTCCAACGCAAACTGCGCCTTGCCGTTTTCGGTCTGCAATTGCACCAAAAACACCCCCGCCAGCGGCATCGGGATGTTCGTACTCCCCACATGGTACACCAGCCCGTGCTTCTCACGCACCACGTCCACCAAACGGTTGGTCAGGCCGCCACCGGCCCCCAGCAGGTCGTTCATCACCAGCATCGGCCAATAGTCGGGGTCATCGCGTGAAAGCCCCAAATGCCCCACCATCACCGCCGCTTGCGGCACCTCCTTGCGGGTGGCCACCACCTTGCCCGCCACCGGCGCAGGCGCCTCCACCATGCGGTTGCGCGCCTCGCCGGCAGGCAAACCGGCCAGCGCTCCATCCACCAGCCTCACCACCTCGGCGGGCGTCACATCACCTACCACGCTCACCACCATGTTGGCGCGGGTGTATTGGGCAGCGTGCCACCCCTTGACGTCCTCCGCCGACAAACCCGTCACCGTCGCCTCTTCGCCCACACTGGGCCGCCCATAGGGGTGTCCGGCAAACACTGCGGCCATAAATTGCTTGCTGGTCACCGCCTGCGGGCTCTCCTCACTCTGACGAATCCCCGCCACAATCGCCTCTTTCACCCGCGCCACGTCAGCAGCGTCAAAGCGGGGTTCGCGCACCGCCAACCCCAGCAATTCAAACGCCCGTTCCTTGTGGTCGGAAAGAGTGGTCAGATTCACGCTGGTATCCAGCTTGTCGGCGCCTGCCCCCAATCGCGCTCCAATCCCGTCCAACGCCTCGGTAAAAGCCTTGGCGTCCATGTCACCGGCACCTTCATCCAGCAGGCTGGCAGTCAGGTTGGCCAACCCGGCCTTGGCGGCAGGCTCGAAGGCGCTTCCGTTCCTAAACGCCACCTCGGCGCTCACCATCGGTATCTGGTGGCTTTCCACCAGCCATACGGCAATTCCCTTGGGGGTGGTCAATTGTTGAATCTGCGGCTCGGCCATGGTTCCTCCTGCATAAGCGATGAACATCACAACCAGACCATAAAGCATCCGAGACATGGCAGGTGTTGTCCTTTGTTGATTGGCGCGTTACTGTACCAAACCACAGGCACTTTGCCACGCCCAAAAGGTAAAAAGCTTAAGTTCCATGAAACCCGGCGCCGCCGAACGCAGTTACCTCAACTCCGCCCTACACGCGGCGCTGCACCGCCATGTGTTGCCGGGCATGTTCCAGGGGCTCAAACCGCTGCCGCCACAGGCCAACGTGCTGGAAATCGGCTGCGGCAACGGCATCGGTGCCGAAGCCATCGTCAAACAGTGGCGCGCCGCCCACGTCACCGCCACCGATATCGACGACACCTCCCTCAGCCGTACCCAATTCTACCTCGACAGCAAACTCGCCCCCCACCAGTTCGCCGTGCGGCAGGCCGACATCCTCGCCCTGCCCTTCGCGGCCCAACGCTTCGACGCCGTGGTCAGCCACGGCGTCATCCACCATGTGGAAGACTGGAAAGCCGCACTGGCCGAAGTCGCCCGCGTGGTCAAACCGGGCGGCCTGTTTTACGCGTGGGAGTTCTACCGCCCGCTGCTGGAGTTCGCCCCCTTCGCCAAACTCTTTCCCCACCCCGCAAACCGCTTCACCCACCAAGAGTTTCTCTCCGAACTCGCCCGCCACAAACTGGCAGTGCTCAACTATCGCACTTTCATGGGCCTCTCCGGCATGGTGGTCGCCCAACGCAGCACCCCCACCACCGAGTATTACGACTAAAGCCATTCCCATAAATAGGTAGCCATTTGCGAAATTATTTACACAGGTAAGGGGGGTCAAGGGGGCGCAGACCCCTTGCGCCGAAGGCGTCATTCCAGCCCCGCCAAGCTGAAGCAACGGCAGCTGGCGGACAGCTGGAACCCAATGCCCAACGTGCTTGTTCCTGTGCAATAAACAAATCAAACAACTTTGAATCCGCCTACCCCGCCACCACTGCCACCCCTACCGCCGCCGCCACCAGCATCAAAATGGCGACCATGTTGTTGCGCTCCCCCTGCCGCACCCTTGCCCACAACGCCAGCCACACGGTAGAAAGCGCGGTAATCGCCCCCACATACCCGGGGTTGGGAGACAGCACGAACGCCACCAGCAAAATGCCGATGCCCACCATCAGCAACACGCCAAACCCCACACTGGCCAAAACCGTGCGCGTATTCCAGCGGGGGAAGCCTCCCAGCCACACCATCGCGGGCAACGCCGCCACCAAGAACATCACGCTCAGCATCGCCAGCGTCGCACCCACCATTTCCTCGGCACTGGCAGGCGGCCCCGGCAACACGTACTTTTCAATTACGTCTTCCACCCCGAAAATCAGCGCCACCGGCACCACCGCCAACAACGCTTTCACACTTACGTCGTTGCGACGGATATGCCCAATCCCATACGCCGCCAACCCAAAACACCCCAATACCACCGCCAATTTCCACGGCGCTTCCAACAGCGGCGCGGCACTGGCAGGGTCAACCACCACCCACAGCGCAAACACCCACAGCATTTTCATCGGCACATACATGCTTGAAAGCCGCCCGCCATGGGCCGCGGCCGCATTCATCAACAACACATCGCCCACCATGCTGGCCACGCCCAACCCCACCGAGATGGCGTAAAACCACCACTCTGTCGGCCACGGCAACCACCACCACGCGGCCACGGCCAGCGGCAAAATACCAAGACTTCGCCAAATCACCAACTCGCGCCCGTCAATCTTGAACACATGGTTGTACGAGATAATCACCGCGCCAAACACGCTGAACACCAACGAGAGCAGTACCCACGTCTCCATCAGTGCGTCACCACCAACAGCCCCAGAGAGCCCAACACCAGCACCAAACCAGCCCACGGATTGGCATCATCCTTGATGTTGAATATACGGTGGTACAGCATCAACCATGCCGGCGCCATCAGCCCCAGCATGCTCACAAACGCGGGGTTGGGCGCCAAGGTCAACCCGATGAAGAAGCAGATGTGGTTGGTCATGGTAATCGCAGCCGCCCACCCGGCGGCCTGAAACAGTTTTTTGCTTACCAACGGTTTTTCCGGATTGGGCCTGAACGGCAGCAGCAAAATGGAAAACACCGCGCTCACGCTCATCGCCACAAACAGATACACTACCAAAAGCTGGCCAAAGTTCTCTCCCTGCAACTGCAAACGCGCGGCAATGTCGGCAAAGGTGTAGAACAGGATCACCGGCAGCAACACCTTCAACGCCCCCCAACTGGCGTCGTTGCGGCGCATGGCATTCAGCGCCGCCACCATGATGCCGAAAAACATCAGCCCCGTCACCATCTGCCACGGTTCCTCATGCAAAAGGTGCTGCATCGCCGCCTCGTCGACCAGCGGCCACGCCAGCAGCACCAAAATGGCCTTCAACGGAATATGCAGCGCCGCCACCCGCCCGCACATCCGGCGAGAAAGGTCATTGAGCACCAAGTTCCCAAACACGATCGCCACCCCGCTGAATACGGCGGTGATGTAAAACATCTGCTCGGTAGGCCACGGCTGCACCAACGCCACCGGCAACCAAATCAGCGATGCCAACGTCGTCCGCACCAAATTCAGCCGGAACGGCTCCTGCTGGAAAATCCGGTTGATCTCGGCATTCGCCGCCGCCAGCAGGCTGTGCGCCAACGCCGCGAAAATCCAGACCATCCCGTTATCCCCGTCCTGTTATTGCTTGTCGGCCAACGCACCCAGCTGCTGCTGTTTGCCCACCAGCACACCGGTGGTCATGGCGTTGGGCACAAGGTAGGCCTTGGCCACCCGCTGTACGTCGGCAGCCGTTACCTTTTTCAGGTCGTCTTCCCACGCATCAAAGGTCTCGGCCTTGCCTCCGGCCAGAATCCAACTTCCAACCTGATACAGAAGGTTGTCGTTGTCATCCTGACCATACACAGTTTCGGCCAACAGGCTTACCTTGGCGCGCTCCAACTCGTCGTCACGAACCGGCTCATCCGCCATCCGCGCCACTTCGGCATCCACCGCCGCCGCAACCTTGTCCATGGCGATACCGGCCTTTGGCACCACATACACGTCCAGACTGCTTTCACCGGCGGCCACCATGTCGTGGTCGCTGCTGGCGGCATCGGCCAAGCCCTGCTGTACCACCAAACTCTGGTACAACCGCGCGGCATCGCTGCCACCCAAAATTTCGGCCAATACGGAAAGCGCCACCACATCCCGTACGTCCGGCTTGGCACCCGCCACACCTTGGAAGAACGTCGGCGTGCGGTACAAACGGTAAAACACCGGCAACTGCACCTCTTTGTCCACCTTTACCAACCATACCGGCGCATCCCGCAGCGGCTCCACATGGGCGGCCCGTTGCGGCACGTTATCCATCGGTGGCAGGTCGCCGTAATACTGCTTGGCCAGCGGCATCACCTCATCCAGCGTCACGTCTCCCACCACCAGCAACATCGCGTTGTTGGGGGCGTAATGACGCTTGTACCAATCCAGCAAGGCGGGCAGGTTGTATGCCTCAATGTCCTCTTTCCAGCCAATCACGGGGTTACCATACGGATGGGTCGGATAATGCGCCTTCACCAACGCTTCAAAAAAGCGGCTTTGCGGCTGGCTGTCGGTACGCATGCGCCGCTCTTCCAACACCACGTTTTTCTCCGGCGTCAACAACGCATCGGTAATTTTCAGGCCCTGCATGCGGTCGGCCTCAATCTCCATCATCAACGGCAGCTTTTCCTTCGTCACCGTCTGGTGGTACGCGGTCATGTCACGGCTGGTAAAGGCGTTCTGCACCCCGCCGTTCCGCTGGATGATCTTGTCCATGCTCTGATACGGAAACTTGTCGGTTCCCTTGAACATCATGTGCTCCAACATATGCGAAAGCCCGGTGCGGCTGGTCTCTTCGTCAATGCTGCCCACCATGTACCATACACTGTGCACCACCACCGGCGCCCGATGATCCGGCACCACCACCACCTGCATGCCGTTGGCCAGTTCTCCGTGTTCAATCTTCATGCCGTGGTGTTCCTTTCCGCAGGCGGTTATCATGACGCAGGCCAGCAAGCACGCCAGCAGTTTGCCTCTCATTTACTTGCTGCCTTCTTTACGCAACAGCTTTTGCCAGAAGGTCTTTTCTTCCTCCGGCTGCGCCACCGCGTCGATTTCCAGCTTGCTGCGGATATCCGCATCCGCGCTGCCGGCCTCGTTCAGCAACCAGGTGTTGTCACCCGCCGCCGTGGCGGAAACGGGCGCCGCACCACCGGTAATCAACGCCCGTGCCTCGGCGGTTTTTTGGGCCCGCAGCACCGCTTCGTAATCAGCGGCGTCACTGGGCGGACGCAGGTTGAAATCCGGCGGCACAGCCAGCGTCGGCCCGTCGATCACACGGGTTTCATCGGGCGGCGTGCGGCTGGAAAGCAGTTTGGTTTCGCCGCAGGCGGCCACAAACACGGCAACGGCAACAAGGGGCAATATCACGCGCATGGCTTATTCCTTTTGTTCGCGTTGCTTATACCACAAGCCGCCCCCCAAAAGAAACACCACCCCCACCGTAATCGCACTGTCGGCAACATTGAAGGCCGGAAAAGTCCAATCGCCGTAATACACCAGTAAGAAATCCACCACCGCGCCATGCTGCACACGGTCCAACAAGTTACCAACCGCCCCGCCGATAATCATCCCCAACCCCCATTGGTGATACCACGCCCGCGTCTCACCCAACCAATGCACAAACCAGATGCTCGCCAGCACCGCAATGCTGCCCAACACCCACGGCCCCCATGCCCCGACATCATTCAAGAAACTAAAGCTCATTCCCCGGTTCCATGCCAGCACGATGGCAAAAAAACCATCCACCACCTTCCACGGCAGACTGGCCGCATGGGCCAGAATATAGCCCTTGCTCACCACATCCAGCACCAGCACCAGCAGCGCCACCAGCAGCCCCACCCAACGCGCCGCCAAATACCTCATACCTCCGCACCTTCCTCATCCTCAACCTCGGGCGCGTACACCACCGCCACCGGCTTTCTGGGGTCACCGCTCGGCTCGGTATGAACATGCACATCGTTCACCGTCGCCACACGGTCAATAATGGTGGGAGTGGAAAGACTCCACTGCCCGGCCTCTTCGCCGGTCAACAAACGCACATCACGTTCCAGCCCCCGCGTGGCGATGTAAAAGTCCGGCCCCAAGTCTTCCACATAATCGTCATGGGCGGCATCCATCAACACCATCGCGCTGGCCATCACTTCCAGCTTGTTCTCTTCCTCAATGTCGTGAACCGCCGCCAATTGGTCCCATTCCGCCAACATCTCGGCATCCACCGGCAGGTCGAAACTCAAGCCGTCACTGGCCTCGGCCAACAACCCTTGCGCCTCCACCAACGCCCGCTCGGGGTGCCAGCCTGAAAGCGTGAACAAATCGCCCAACTGGTAATGTACGTCCATCTCCTTGCCGTCGGCATCGCTGGCCTGCACCACCACCAACCGACACCTGTGCTCGCGTATCGCCATCACCCACCGCCAGTGCCAGTAGGCGTGCTCCATGGCTTCGCCCACCGCTTGCGAAAGCACCTCATCCTCCGCCGTCTCCCACTCCGGCAAGCAGTGCTTCAGCACCACGTCCGGCAAGAACACTTCCCGCGTTTCCAGCACCGTCATGCCGCCGCCCCCTGCTGCCCCGCCTCGGCCAACGCCTCATCACACCGCGCACAGACGCCAGAGGGCCGTAAACCGGCAGGCTCGTCACCATTTATAACTTTTCCACCATAAATCCTCCAACAACGGGGGCATTTATCACCCGCAACAAGCTCTATATTCTCCTCTGGACGAATTTCAACCTCTTCTTCATACGGGCGAATAACACAGTGCACAGGTGGCTCAAATTCTTCCCACCACTCTTCCGTCTGCGTAAGCATGTTTATATGAATAAAGGAAAGGCCCGTAACCAATCTCAACAATTCCCCATCTTTCTCAGACAAGTTTGTTTTCTCAGCCACAACCATTCCCTGTGCGCTGGCATTGCTTTTTATTTTCCCTTCGTTACGCCATTTTTCAGCAACTTGGTTCATACGCTCCCGCACAAGCATAATTTCATCCCACCGCGCCTCAAACGCCTCATCCTTCACCCACTCGCGTCCAACCGGCACAAACGTCTCCATGTGCACGCTGGCATCCCCCATCCGGCTCCGCCACACCTCGTCACAGGTAAACGGCAGAATCGGCGCCAAGTGCGTGGCCAACGCCCGCAGCAGAATATCCAGCACCGTCAAGCAACCCTTACGCGCAGGGCTTGAAAGCGGGTCGCAATACAGCACATCCTTCCGCACATCAAAGTAGAAGTTGGAAAGATCCCCCCCGCAAAACTCATACAATTCCCGGTACGCCTTGTGGAACTGGTACGCATCAAAATGCTTTCGCACATTGCCCAACACTTGCCCCAGCCGGTGCAGCATGTACTGCTCCAACTCCGGCAATTGGTCGTAAGGCACAGCCTCACCATCCCACCCATTCAGGTTGCCCAGCAACCAGCGGAAGGTGTTCCTGAACCGCCGATACGCATCGCTCATGCTGTCCATGATCACCGGACTGTACCGGATATCTTCGCTGTAATCGCTGCTGGCCACCCACAGCCGCACGATATCCATGCCATACTTGTCCCACAGCTGGCGCGGCTCCACGCCGTTGCCCAAACTCTTGCTGAACTTACGCCCTTCGCCGTCCACCACAAAGCCGGATGTCACCACCTGCTCGTAAGGCGCATCGCCGTACACCGCCACACTTGTCAGCAGGCTGCTATGGAACCACCCACGGTGCTGGTCGCTGCCTTCCTGGTACAAGTCGGCGGGCCGCTTGCCGTCATCGCGATGGAACCGCTGCCCCACACCACTGTCCGCCCGCAACACATGGGCATGGGTGGTACCGCTGTCAAACCATACGTCCAGAATGTCCCTCACGTACTCAAAATCGTCCACGGCTTTGCCCTGCGCGGCCAGCCACCCATCGGGGAACAACTCCGTCTCGCGGCCCCCCAAACGGTTGTCCCACGCATCAATCCCTTCCGCCGCCACCAACGCCACAATGTGGCTCCATACCGCCGCGTCATCCACCACCTTGCCGCTGGCCTTGTCCACCATAATCGTGATCGGCACCCCCCACGCCCGCTGACGGGAAATACACCAGTCCGGCCGTCCGGCAATCATGCTGCCGATACGGTTTTCACCGTACTGCGGCACCCATTGCACCCCCTTCACACCGTCACGGGCATGAATCCGGTCCAATGCACTCTCCCGCACACTCTTGCCGGTTTCTGGAACGACCGTATTGTCCAAATCCACAAACCACTGGTGCGTGGTGCGGAAAATCAATTTCTCCTTGCTCCGCCAGCTTACGGGGTAACTGTGCACCAGCTTCTCTTGCTTCAGCAACCAGCCCTTGCGCTCCAGTTCGGCCAGAATGTCTTTCTGCGCGGGCCAAATCAGCTTGCCTGCCAATTTGCCGCGCAACGGCGAATCCGCCGCCAACCGGTCCTCCACCCCGTCCACATACGTCCCGTCACCCCGCACGGGGCATTCCAAATCCAGCCCCTGCTCCACACCAATCTGGAAGTCCTCGGCCCCATGGCTCGGCGCAATGTGTACCAACCCCGTGCCACTGTCGGTCGTCACATGGAAACCTTCCACCAACGGCCCGTCCACCCCGTCATACAGCGGATGCACCGCCCGCAACCCGACAAAGTCACCCCCCCTCCGCGTCATCCCCGCGAAAGCGGGAATCCAGTTCAGCGATTCACAAAAGCTCCCCGCCAACGCCTTGGCCACCCAATACCGTTTGCCGTCATGCTCAACCGCAACGTAGTCCTCATCCCCCTTCACCGCCACCGCGCGGTTAGCCGGAAGCGTCCACGGCGTGGTCGTCCAAATCACCACGTACTCGTTCTCTTTCCCCACCAGCGGCAACGCCAACGTAATGGCAATGCTTTCCTTGTCGGCATACTCCACCTCGGCCTCGGCCAACGCGGTTTCTTCGGCCCAGCTCCACAGGGTAGAACGCAACCCCTTGTACACCATCCCCCGCTGCACCAGCTTGCCCAACTCGGCCACAATCCCCGCTTCGTTGGCTTTGTCCATGGTTTTGTAGGGGCGCTCCCAGTCGCCAATCGCCCCTAGCCGCTGCCATTCGGCCTTTTGCACGTCAATCCATTTTTGCGCATAGGCCCTGCATTTACCCCGCAACTCCGCCACGCTCACATCATGTTTGGTTTTCTTTTCAGCCCGCAGCTCCTGCTCGATCTTCCATTCAATCGGCAACCCATGACAATCCCACCCCGGCACATACGGGCTGTCAAACCCGGCCATGAACTTGCTGCGGACAATCAAATCCTTCAACACATAGGTCAGCGCATGACCCATGTGGAAGTTCCCGTTGGCATACGGCGGCCCAAGGTGCAGAATGAACGTCGCCGCTCCCTCCTCCTGCCGCTTGGCGCGCAACTTGCCGTACACGTCTTCGTCCAGCCAACGCTGCACCCAAACAGGCTCCTGCTTGGGCAATCCCGCCCGCATCGGAAAATCGGTCTTCGGCAACTTCAACGTGGCGGAAAAATCGCGCTTGTCAGCGTGTTCACTCATCGGTTCAGGGTCCCCAATTCTCTCAATCCGGCCAACCTATACCAGAATAGCGGTATTGACCAGTATTCACCCCGACAATCTGGGAAACCGCCCCCGCCACCACCCCAACACAACCAAGCACCCCCACGGCCCGCAGAGCCGTCATGCCCGCGCAGGCGGGTATCCACGTTACACATCAGGCCAAAGGCCTTCCATGTCCTGCAACGGATTGCATCTCTGATAATGCCCTTACCCCATGGCGAACACATTTAAGAAACATATAGCCATTCCCATAAATATGTCCCCATTTGCGGGAGGGCCAAAACGGTGAGAGATGGATGCTGGAGGAGGGAGCGTTGCGGGCCTACGGGACTGACGACAACGTGCATGTCTCACGTTTTGAACCCCCGCCCGAAGGGTGGCCGCCCAAATGGGGACATATTTATGGGGATGGCTTTAAACTCTAAGTCCTGTCTTTTATTTCCTGAACGACCATCTCAATCTGCGGTAAAACAAACTCCTGCCAAGGAAAATCAGACATTTCTTTCAGACTTGGATTGTTAAGAATTTTGAGAGTTATCTTATAATATTCCCGGTACTCCAGCAAAAGCCATGCCGCTACTATTTATTCTGTCATGCAAACGTAAGCATCCTCTCTTTCTTTTGAACCTGAAAGGGTTCTAATAAGCTGGATGTATTTTTCATAACGCTCATTTCTCAAACGCTGGTTGCGTGAATCCAACCATTTAATAAAACCAAACAGACCTGCACCGATGCTTATCAGTAAGGTGATGCTGCCTGTGTTTTGAAAAAAAAGCTCAAACATTAACTAACCGCTTTCTTTTTAGGGCTGGCATAGCTAAGGAAGCAGGAGCTATGCTGAGCCATGTACCAGAGACATATTGGTAATAGTTATAGTGCAAATGGTGGACCTGAACGGATTCGAACCGATGACCCCCTGCTTGCAAAGCAGGTGCTCTACCAACTGAGCTACAGGCCCACTAAGCCCATGCTGGTAACATGGGCCGAAGCCATGTTCAAGCGCTTTTACCCCTCCCCCCGCAACCGCCGGCTGCTAATCACGCCGCCGTCATCCTCCAGCAAATCCACCACCACAACCTCAAACCGCCCATCCGCAGCCAAACTTGCCGTATCTCCCGCCGCCTTGTGGCCATAACGGAAGTTCGCTCCCACCACCACCGCGCGGGCGCGCAACCAGTCTACCAACACCCGCTGCACAAAGTCATCAGGCGTCCATGTTGCAACCGTCAGGTCAAACGGCACCACCGCCACCGCGTCGGCGCCTGCCGCTTTCAGCAATGCCAGCTTCTCATCTGCCGTACTCAACCGGTGCAACGGAACGTCGGGAAACAACACACTGCGCGGATGCGGCTCAAACGTCAGCACCACCAACGGCAACCCCAATGCCTCAGCCTTGGCCCGCGCTTGCGCCAACAAATGCTTGTGCCCCGCATGCACCCCGTCAAAATTGCCAATCGCCACCACCGCCCCTTCGGCGGCTTGCGGCACGGTGTCCGGAAACTCAATCACTCCTGCCTCATACCACGCCCGCCATACGTCACGCAAACCCCTTGCCACCGCGCCCACTTTCTGGCAATACCCATCCACGTGCCGGAGTGGCGGAATGGCAGACGCGGCGGACTCAAAATCCGCTTCCGAGAGGAGTGTGGGTTCGACTCCCACTTCCGGCACCATCAATTTCCCCCGTCATTGCGAGGAGCACGCGCCCCTGCAAGCGCAGAAGCCCCCACCACCTCCCGCGCGCGGACGCGGCAATCCATGCAAGTGCTCCAGCCCCCCACCCCCATTCAAAATTAAGGAGTTACTCCCAGTGGCAACAGGTTGCATCCTTGCAACAGGGAGTACCCCTCACGCAACAACCCCCTCTTGCCCCCGCCGTCAGCCTCTGTCTTACTGCACCCATCGGCGCCTCCTCCCCCCCCCACCCCTCGGCGCCGACCCCTCTTTGCCCCCGCCAAGCGGGGGTTTTTTGTGCCACATCCCCACCCGCCCAAAACGCTTAAAACACGGGCAATCCGGCTTTTCTGGCGCGGTTTGTGCTAGGTTGATGCCTAATAACAATGAAAGGCGGCAGGATGCCAATCCACCGATGCCACGTAGGCTACGGGCTGTGTCTGGCCTTGCTGTGCCCGTGGGCCGCTTGGAGTGCCCCCGTCCTCCCCCCCACCGCCGAACTGCAACGCCTCCACGACGTCCTCCGCACCAACCCCGCTCCCGCCAGCCTCGATACAATCAGCCTCACCACCCTGCCCTCCGCCAAGGTAGAAGCCGACAACGCCCGCGAAGACACCCGTTTCACCCTCGCCGAAGTCGAGTTGCGTGGCGTCACCCAGCTTTCCCCCACCGTCTTCCTGCCATTGTTCGAACCGCTCACCGGCCAACAAACCAGCCTCGCCGCACTCGACAGGGCGGTAGAATCCATCACCGCCCTCTACCGCAAAAAGGGCTACCTGCTCTCCCGCGCCTTTTTGCCGCAACAAACCGTCAGCAACGGCCGCGTGGTCATTCAGGTGGTGGAAGGCACACTGGATGCCGTTACCCTCGCCGCGCCCGACACCGTCAAAACCAATCCGCTGGTGCAACAACTTCTTGCCCGCATCCCCACCGGCAAACCGGTCACCGAAGGCGACATCGAAACCACCCTGCTGCAACTCAACGACATCCCCGGCATTGCCGCCAGCGGCCAACTCAGCCCGGGCAGCACACCGGGCGCCGCCGCCCTCACCATCCGCGCGGCCGAGAGCAAGGGCGACGCCGCACTGGCTTTCTCCAACCACGGCACCCGCTACCTCGGCCCCAACCGGCTGGAGGGCCAGATCAACCTCCACAACCTCCTCGCCCCCTACGGCGACACCCTCACCCTCCAAACCCTCAACACTCCCACCTTCCGCGATCTGCTGTTCCTGCAGGGCCGCTACAGCCTGCCGCTCAACCAATGGGGAACAAGTTTGGAAGCCTCCGCCTACCGCGGCCTCTCCCGCCCGCAATACACGCTGGCGCTGCTGGATATCGAAAGCCGTGCCACCGGCGGCAGCCTCAAGCTCAACCAGCGCCTCACCCGCAGCCGCGCCAAAACACTGGATATCTACGGCCTCCTCGATATCCAGGAGGCCGAAAGCACCACGTTGGGCAACCTGCTCAACACCGACCACAGCCGCACGCTGCGCGTCGGCACCACGCTGACCACACTGGACGACCTGCAAGGCCTGACCACCACCAACATTGAAGTCAGCAAAGGCCTCAACCTCTTCAACGCCACCAAAGCCTACGACCTCGGAGCTTCCCGCCTGCGCGGCCGCGCCACCGATTTCACCAAACTCAACGCCAACCTCACCCGCCTGCAACGGCTGAATGAGAACTGGAATCTGCTACTGGCGGGCAGCGGCCAATTCTCCACCCACGCCCTGCTGGCAGGGGAAGAATTCGGCGTGGGGGGCGAAACCTTCGGGCGCGGGTACGACGCGGGCGAAATCATCGGCGAGCAAGGTCTCGCCGCCCGCAGCGAATTGCAACTCACCTTCCACCCCGCTTGGCCGTGGCTACAAGCCTACCAACTGTTCGGCTTTTACGACTACGGCATGGTCTGGAACAAAGACCGCGACCCGCTGGAAAGCGACAACGCCCGCACCCTCTCCTCGGTAGGCTACGGCGTGCGCCTTACCTTCACGCCGGAACTCTCTGCCGAACTGATGGTCGCCAAACCGATGACCCGCATCGTGCAAACCACCGGCGGAAAAGACCCCAGCATTCTCTTCCGCCTCAAAAGCAAGGTGGATTTTGAAACCATCGGCAATCTCTCCGGCAAGGGAGGGGCCTCCTGATGCGCACCCGCGCCCTCTTCACCCTCACCGTCGCCAGCGGCCTGCTGTGGGCCGCCCATGCCGCCGCCCTGCCGCAAAACGCCACCGTGACGGGCGGACAAGCCACCCTCACCCAAAGCGGCAACCAGCTCACCGTCACCCAATCGACAGACAGGGCCGTCCTCAACTGGGACAGCTTCAACCTCGCCACGGGCGAAGCCGCCCACTTCGCCCTGCCGAATGCAAACAGCATCAGCCTCAACCGCGTCACCGGCGGCGGCACCAGCCTGATTGACGGCAGCCTCACCAGCAACGGCAACCTCTACCTGCTCAACCCGCAGGGCATCATGTTCGGCGCAGGCGCGGCGGTGGATGTCGGCGGCCTCCTCGCCACCACCGCCACCCTCTCCGATGCCGCCTTCCTCTCCGGCAACACCTTCGCCTTCACCGGCGGCACCGGCACCGTCACCAACCACGGAGCCATCACCGGCAACAACATCGTGCTGGCTGCCCCCACGGTGGAAAACCACGGCACCCTCACCGCCAACGGCGGGCACGTCGCGCTGGCGGGCGCCGGGGCTTTCACCATCGACCCCGTGGGCGACAACCTGCTCACCCTTTCACCCGACCCAGCCGCCTTTGCCACCCGTGTCGCCAACAGCGGCCACATCCATGTCGGTGACGGCACCGCAACCTTGGCCACCCAACTCACCGAGGCCGCCTACACCGGCGTCGTCAACATGGACGGTATGGTAGAAGCCACCGGCTTTACCACAAACGGCGGCCACATCATCCTCAACGGCAACGGCGGCACCACGCAGGTAGCGGGCACGCTGGCCGCCAACAGCAACGTGGCAAACGGTGGCACGGTGGAAGTGCTTGGCAACTTCGTCGATATCCAAACCGGCGCGGCCCTCACCGCCAACGGCGCCACCGGCGGCGGCACCGTGCTGGCGGGGGGCAACTACCAAGGCAAGGGGCCGCAGCCCAACGCCGCCGCCACCCGCGTGGCAACAGGCACCATCCTTGCTGCCAACGCAACCGATAACGGCAACGGCGGCAAAGTCGTCACCTGGGCCGACAACACCACCACCTTCCACGGCACCGCCCAAGCCCGTGGTGGAGCGAACGGCGGGAACGGCGGCCTCATCGAAGTCTCCGGCAAACAATCCCTCGCCTTCAACGGTGCCGCCGACACCCTCGCCCCACAAGGCCGCAACGGCATGCTGTTGTTCGACCCCGCCAACATCACCATCACCGATGGCGGTCCCGATGCCGACGATGCCGAAGTCGCCGACGGCACCGTAGCCGATACCGACGGCGGCGCCGGCGACTTCCTCATCTCCGAACAAGCACTGGAGGCCCTGTCCGCCGGTACCGACATCACCCTGCAAGCCACCAACAACATCACCGTGCAAGACCTGACGGACGACACGCTGGCCCTTGCCACCACCGGCAACGTCACCTTCACCGCCGACAGCGACACCGACGGCAGCGGCAGCTTCGCGATGAACGCGGGCGACACCGTCACCACCGGCGGCGCGGGGCTCACCATTACCGGCGCGGGCATCACGCTGGGCGGTCTCAACACCTCTGCAGGCAGCGGCGGCGCCATCGCCATCACCGCCAATGGTGGCGCGGGCCCCATCGCCTTGGGCGGCAACCTCACCACCAACAACGGCGCCATCACGCTGGCCGGCCCCACCACCCTCACGGCCGATGCCGCCCTCACCAGCAACGGCGGCCTTCTCACCACCACCGGCAGCCTGACAGGCGCCTACACCCTCGGCCTCAATGCGGGCAGCGGCAACATCACCCTCGGCGGCACCAGCAACCTCACCGGTCTCACCTTCACCGGCGGCAACACCCTTACCCTGCAAGGCAGCCATATCCTTGGCAGCGATATCGATTTCTCCGCCCTCACCGGCCTCACCCTTGCCGCCAACACCACGCTGAATGCCGGGACCAACGCCATCATCACCGATGCCGCCAACACCATCAACGGCGCCTACACCCTCGGCCTCACCGGCGGCGATATCACGCTGGCCGGCACACTCGGCGGCAGCACCCCGCTCACCACCCTCACCACCACCGCCAGCGGCAACCTTACCCTTGCCACCACCACCACCAGCGGCAACCAAACCCATACCGGCGCCACCATCACCACCGGCGGCACGCTCACCACCACCGGCGGAACCCTCACCCTCACCGGCCCGGTCACACTGGGCGGCGCCACCACCTTCACCGCCACCGCCAACAACGTCTCGGTGGCCAACACCATCAACGGCGGACAAGCCCTCACCATCAACACCCCGTCCGGCAACACCAATCTGGCGTCCATTGTCGGCGGCAGCACCCCGCTCACCAGCGTGTTGCTGAATACCTCCACCTTCACCGCCAAGGGCATCACCACCGGCGGCGCGCAAACTTATACCGGTACAGGCACCATCCAGGGCACCTTCGGCGCGGGCGGCAACGTGCTGTTCAACAGCCCGGTCAACCTGACGGCAGGAACCGCCTTCACCACCGCAGGCAACAATGTCACTTTTGCCTCCACCCTCAACGGTGCCCAAGGTCTCACCGCCAGCACCGGCGCGGGGCAACTCAACCTGCAGGGTGCTGTGGGCGGCATCACCCCGCTGCTCAGCATCGCCAGCACCGGCGGCGCCACCATCACCGCCAACACCACCACCACGGGCGCGCAAAGCTATCAGGCCCTCAATCTGGATGCCACCCTCACCAGCACCGGCGGCAATATCGCTACCACCGGCGCTCTCACCCTGCTGGGTGATAGCATCCTCAATACCGCCACCGCAGGCAGCAACATCAGCCTTGGAGGCACCACCACCGGCAGCCTTTACAACCTCGCCCTCAACGCCGGCACCGGCGACCTCGCCATCCTCGGAGACCTCACCCTCAATACCCTCACGCTCACCGCCGCCGATGACCTCACCCTCGGCGCCGGCCTCACCACCACAAACGGGTTGGATTTCAGCTCCATCGACGACATCGTCCTTACCGCCGCCAGCGGCATCAACACCGGCAGCAACGCCATCACCATGAACTCCGGCAACACCATCTCCGGCGCGTTCGATCTCGACCTCACCGGCAGCACCATCGCCCTCGGCCCGGTCAACGGAGTGAACAACCTCACGCTTACGGCGTCTACGGCGGGCAATGTCAACTATGCCGTGTCCACCGTCGGCACCCAAACCTACAACGGCCCCACCACGCTGAATGCCGACCTCACCACCACGGCGGATGACGTCACCTTGGCGGGCGCCACCGCTCTCGGTGCCGATGTCACCATCGCCACCACCGGTGGCGCGTTAGACGCCCAAAGCACCGTCGATGGCGCCCACGCTCTCACCGCCACCACCGGCACGGGCGACATCACCCTTGCGGGCACAATAGGCGGCAGCACCCCGCTCACCGGTCTCAACCTGACCACAACCGGCGCTCTGGACACCCAAACCGTCACCCTCGCGGGCGATGCCATCCTCGCCGCCGACACCCTCACCCTCGGCAACACCTTCACCGGCACCAACCTTACCGGCACCGGCACCACCGGCATCGATGCCCAAACCATCGCCCTCACCGGCAATCTCAACCTCAACGCACCCGCCCTTACGCTCAACCAACTGGTTACGGCACAAAACATCGATCTCACCGGCGCGCTCTCCAGTGCCTTCCCCATCACTGCGGGCGGCTACCTGCTGCTCACCGGCGATAGCACGCTGGGCGGCAGCTTGGCGGCCACGACAGACCTGACCATCCTCGGCAACACCACCCTTACCGCTAACAGCACCCTTACCAGCGGCGGCGGCGCGGCCGATACCCTTACCGTCAGCGGAAATGTGGACGGTGACTACGACCTCACCCTTGTCGCGGGCAGTGGCGATATCGCCCTCACCGGGAACATCGATACCAACGGCCTCACGTTTGCCAGCGGCAACACCCTCACTTACGGCGGCGGCACCCTCGAGGCCGACACCGGCATAAACTTCGGCAACCTCAGCGGCATTACCCTGATGGGCGATACCAACATCTACGGCCGCGATGGCGCCAGCCGCAGCAACGTCTCCAGCGGCAACAACACCATTTTGGCAGGCACCACAGGAGTCGATCTCTACGTCTACGGCAACGTCGTCACCATGAACCAAATCGGCGATGCCGGTGCAGGCAAGCTGGAAAGCCTCACCGTGGATGCCGCCATCGCCCAGCTGCTCGGCAACATCTACACGGTGGGCGATCAAACCATCACCGCGCAAGAGGGCTTGGCGGGCTTCCTGCTCACCGGCGGCGGCGATATCGTCCTCAACACCACCGCCAATCTGGTCGGCGATATCTTCATCGAGACCAGCGGCGGCGATATCTACATCAACCAGCCGCTCAACGGCGCTTACCAAATGAGCCTTAACGCGGGCACCGGCACCGCCAATGTCAACGCGGCCCTGGGCGATGTGGTGCCGCTCACCAACATGACCATCACCGCCGCCACCATCAACCTGTCGCAGCCCATCACCACCACCGGCAACCAAACCTACACGGGCGAAACCAACCTCAACACCACCCTCACCATTGCCCAGAGCGACATCGTCTACAACAGCCCGGTCAACCTCGGCGCCAACGGCACCATCGATACCAGCGGCAACAACGGCAACATCACCTTCAACAACACCGTCGACGGCCCCTACAACCTCGTCCTGCGCGCGGGCCCCACCGGCAACATCACCTTCAACAATACCGTCGGCGAGACCACCCGCGTCGGTAGCCTCACGGTAGAAAGCACCGGCAACATCACTTTCAACAACGGCCTGCATGTACAAGATTACTACCAAAACCGCATCAACGGCCTCGCCAGCTTCGGCAGCGCCCCGGGGCTCGATGCCACCGGCGGCGTCTACATCGCCACCTCCAACGATCTCACCGGCACCTTCCACGGCCGCACCGTCAGCCTGGAATCCGACGGCCTCATTTCCGGATTGGTTTACGCAACAGAAAGCCTGACCCTCAACGCCGCCCAGACCATCCTCGGCGGCACCATCCGTGGCATGGATGGCCGCGATGCCGCCCGCCTCATCGGTTTCGGCGGCCTCACCGGCGGCCCGCACTACTTCGGCGGCCTCGCCCTGCCGCTGGTCGATGACTACGTCCCGCAGCCCAACCGCATGGCGCAACTCTTCGGCCGCGCTCCTTCCGTCACCGGAGCCCCGCTGGGCATCGGCGGCAACGTGCTGGCCGAGCTCAACCCCTTCACCGCCGCTCCCACCCTGCTCCTCGCCGACGACGGTCTCATCCAGCCCATCGATAACCAATCCACCACCCACACCACTACTTTCTAAAGCTGTTTGACGAGTCGGCCCAAACCGCCTAAAGCATACGCATGAGCACCACCCTCCACCCCTTTACCTTCCAAGACATCCCCCTGCGCGGCCGCATCCTGCGCATGGAGAACATCGCCCAACACGTCCACACCCTGCACGATGCCCCCAGCGCGACCGCCACCATGCTGGCCGAGATGCTCGCCGCCGCCGCGCTGATGGTCTATGACGCCGAGCACCGCGTCAGCGTCAACCTGCAAGTGCAAAACGTCTCGTCCAAGGCCATGGCCTTTGCCCATTGCAGCCGCGAGGGCCATCTCAAGGCTTACGCCAATGCCGAGATGCAGGCCACCACCTTCGCCGCCATCGGCCAACAGCCCGACAGCCACTTCGCCGTCACGCTGGACGACCACACCGCCCCGCAACCCTACCAATCGCTGGTCGGGCTGGTCAAAGGAAGCCCCACCGCCGCGTTAGAGGACTACTTCACCAATTCCGTGCAAACCCCCACCTATTTCCGCGTGATGACCCTGCGCCACCCCGACGGCACGCTGGATGTCGGCGCCATTTTCCTGCAAGCCCTGCCGGGCCTTACGATGGAAGACGACAACTGGACACGCATGGGCCACCTGCTGGCCACCCTCAAGCCGGAAGAACTCGCCAGCACCGCCCTGCCGGCCGAAAAGCTACTGACCATGCTGTTTGCCGAAGACACCTTGCGGCTGATGCCGCCGGAAACCTTCACCCTGCAAGCCGACGACCCGCGCCCGCGCATGCTGGCGGCACTGGCCAACGTGCCGGTGGCCGAGCTTCAGGCCATGCTGGATGAACTCGGCAGCGTTACCCTCACCGACCAAACCAGCGGCAAAGCGGAAACCTTCGACCGCCATGACCTCGCCCACCTTCTGGACGCCGATACCACCACGCATTGAGTGCCGCCACAACGTCCACTTGCCTTGACACCCCCGACTCCCCCTTCAACAATAAGCGGATGAAAGCCCTTGCCCTCACCCTCCTCGCCGCCGCCACGCTGGCCGCTTGCGATCCCAACATGATCCGCCCCGACGTCAACCGCGTCGACCCCAAAACCGGCGAGGTCACCACCTACACTTCCACCAAGGAAATCGAGACCGGCATCCTCAAGGCCTTCCCCGATATCCCCGTACCCGCCGGCCACAGCATCGACCTTGAACGCTCTACCATCTTCACCAGCAACAACCAGAGTCTCGGCAAAATCGTGGCTGAAGGCCGCGCCGACGTCATCAGCCTCTACCGCTTTTACGAGACCGCCATGCCGCAAAACGGCTGGACACTGGTCAACGCCTTCCAAAGCAGCACCAGCAGCATGTACTACGCCAAGCCGGGCCGCTTTGTCGCCATCATCATGGAAAACACCGGCCGCCTCGGCAGCCGCGTGACCCTCAACATCGGTCCGGAGTAACCCACCCCACCAACCAACAGGAGCATCCCCCATGGCCCAGATATTTGATTTCAAACTTTACCAAAGCCTTAACTCTGCCCTCTCCTCCACCGCTGCCTTCGGCGGCCAAGGCCAGCCGACCAAACCCACGCCGCTTAAAACCAATGCCGAGATTGTCTTCTTCCCCGGCGTCCGCTACGACCCCTCCCCCAAAGCCCCAACCACCGACACCGCACCCACAGCCCTCCCCAAGCCCAAGCACGACTACCTTGATTTGGTCTAGACACTCCGCCGGCTTTCACGCTACAAGCCGTACATGAGCCTCAACCCGCAAGATATCGATGCCCGCATCGCCCGCCGCCGCAAACAGCTGGCCGAAGATGAAACCCTCTCCCCCCAAGGCCGTGCCCACCAACTTGGCCGCTTCATTGCAAAATTGGAGTCCGAACACACAGCAACTTCACAACAAACCCCCACCAACCAGATTCCACCCCCTCAAGAAGACGACGGTTTCAGCCGTTAAAGCTGTTTTCAGATTATTTACACAGGTAAAGGGGGTCAAAGGGGGGGCGCAGCCCCCTGGCGCCGAGCCTGCCCCGTGCCCCGACACGGGGGCAGGCCAGCCCCGCCAAGCCGAAGCAACAGCGGCTGACGGACAGCTGGAGCCCAATGCCCATCGGGCTTGTTCCTGTGCAATAAACAAGTCAAACAACTTCAACGGGTCAACTCATACCGCACATAATCATACGGCGGCGGCCCGACATTCACCTCCCGTGCCACTTCACGCCACCCGCTACCCTTGTACTCCGGAAACACCACGTCTCCCTCCGCACACGCATGCACCTCGGTCAACTCCAGCCGTGTCGCCACCGGCATGAACAGACTGTAAATCTCGCCCCCGCCCATCACCATCACCTCCGACGCATCACCCGCTGCGCGCAATGCAGCGGTTACGTCCCGCGCCACCACGGCCCCCTCGGCTTCCCATGTTTTGTCGCGGGTCAATACAATGTTCAGACGCCCCGGCAACGGCTTGACCCGCAAGCTATCCCACGTCTTGCGGCCCATAACCACCGGCTTGCCCATGGTCAGTTCCTTAAAGCGCGGCAAATCTCCGGGTAGATGGAACACCAACCCGCCATCACGCCCAATCACACCGTTTTGCGCCACCGCCGCAATCAGCGTGATGTCACGGCTCATACCGCCACCGGCGCCTTGATAAGGGGGTGGGGGTCATAGCCCTCCAACGAGATATCCTCATATTTGAAATCCAACAGGTTTTTCACGTCGGGGTTCAGCTTCAACTGCGGGTAGGGCCGCCCCTCGCGGGAAAGCTGCAAGTCCACCTGTTCCAAGTGGTTGCTGTAAATGTGCGCATCACCAAAGGTGTGGACGAACTCACCCACCTTCAGCCCGCATACCTGCGCCAACATATGGGTAAACAGCGCATAACTGGCGATGTTGAACGGCACGCCCAAAAACAAATCGGCGCTGCGCTGGTACAACTGGCATGAAAGCTCGCCATCATGCACGTAAAACTGGAACAGGCAGTGACACGGCGCCAACGCCATCTTCGGAAGGTCAGCCACATTCCAGGCCGAGACCACCAACCGGCGGCTGTCGGGGTTGTTCATGATCTCATCCTGCAACCACGCAATCTGGTCGTACTCCTTGCCGTCCGGCCCCTGCCAACGCCGCCACTGCTTGCCGTACACCGGCCCCAAGTCGCCTTTTTCATCGGCCCACTCATCCCAAATACCCACTTGGTTTTCCTTCAAATAGGCAATGTTGGTGTAGCCTTTGATAAACCAGATAAGCTCATGGATGATGCTGCGGGTATGGAGCTTTTTGGTGGTAATGAGGGGGAAGCTGTCGCGCAAATCAAACCGTATTTGGCGACCAAAAACGCTATAAGTACCCGTTCCCGTCCGGTCGCCCTTGAACTTGCCGTTTTTCCGCACGTCCCGCAGCAGGTTTTCATAGGCATAATCATACGTCTTGGCCATTTTTCCACCCCCTCATCTTGTCGCTTTCCATCATACTCACGCCCACCGCGCTGGGCCACCCACTTGCCGCCTCACGCGTCACCTAGCGCGCCCCAACCCCCTCACGCGCCCAACTCCGTGCAACCTGCGGTTCATCCATCCGCAAACACAGCTTGCCACTTTGGGGATTGATTGTGTAGCGACACGGAAGAAACCGGTAAAGACCTTCCCGACCCCGTCTTCCCAAACACTGCATCCCGCCAACATACGCCTCTTCCCCACGGCACACCGCCTGCAAACTGGCATCCAGCAAATTGGCCAGTTGGCGCCTATTGGCCAACTGCCCCAAACGGTTGCGCCCTTCCAAAATCTTGCGCGGCACCCGGTTAAAGTGGGCAGTGTTCACATAGCCGACCCACATGGCTCGTTCAGAACACTCCCACTGCACCAGATGATTCTCTTTGGCAATCGCATAACACCGCTTGTCAGACGTACTCAGCCTCACCACCACCAACTGGTCATCATGGGCGCACAACACAAGGCATGGCCGTGGTTTGCCGTCGTCGCATATCTCTTTGCCATCGGGCATCGCATAGACCCAATTCACCACGTCCCCCGCTTTTAGGGGGGGGGTAGCATTCGCGGCGGCACGCACAGACATATGTAAATTATGGATAAAAATTCCATCAATACAAGTATCTGCCTATTTTTTAGACACACTTGCCAGAATGCCCGCCACCACCATCACCATCGCGGGGATATTCCACATCGCCAACGTCAGCCCCAGCAAACGGAATTGCTCCTTGTCGCACGGCACCACCTTGGTGCGCGCCATCGCCGCCAGCAGGTCGCCGGCATCGCCCGCCAACGCCTGTCCCCAGCCGGTACAACTGGGCGGAAACGCCCACCAACCCACCTGCGCGCCACTCTGCCAGATGGCCACATAAAGCCCCGCCAATGCGGCGCCGCCAATGCCCAACGCCCACACCTTGTACCAGCGCGGAGCCACCACCCCCACTGCCGCAATCGCCGCAATCGCCCAATGCACATAGCGCTGCCACCAGCACATTTTGCAGGGAATCACACCAAACCCGTGTTCCAGCACAAACGCCGCCACAATCAACCCCAACGCAAACAGCAGCACCGCCGCCAACCAGCGCCGTGGCGCGGCCAAAACCCACTCCACCAAGGCCAGCAGCCTAGCCACGAAGCTCGGCCCCATACGCATCCTTGGCCAAGGCCAACGCCTTATCCACCACACCGTTAATCTCCGCTTCGGTCAACGTGCGGTCATCGGCGCGGAGGGTCAATCCAAGGGCAAGACTCTTCTTGCCCACGCCCACATGTTCGCCTTCATACAGGTCAAACACGTCCACCGCCCGCACCAGCGTGCGATCGGCACCCTTCAATGTCGCCTGCACGTCGGCGGCCTTCACCTCTTTGGGAAGCACCAACGCCACATCGCGCTTCACGGCAGGGAACGCCTCCGGCTGCCATCCCCTCGCCTTGGCCTGCACCTTCAGCAACGGCTGCAATTCAATCTCCACCGCCGCACAGGCCTGCTTGATGCCGAAGTGCTTCAGCACCTTGGGGTGCAACTCGCCAAAGCGCGCCAGCACCATCGGGCCCACCCGCAGCGTGCCGCTCTTGCCCGGGTGATACATCGCGCCGGCACCGGCCTCCACCACCAAACTCTCCACCGGAGCCCCCAACGTCTCCAGCAACGCCAATGCCGCCGCCTTGGCGGTAAACACATCGGGCTTCACCGCCGTACCGCGCCACAGGCGCGCACCGTCGGCCAACAGCAAGCCTGCCGCCGCCAAGCGCTCGCCTTTGGCATCAAACACCTTGCCCGCTTCGCCCAACTTGGCCACCACGTCTTTGTGGGCGGCATTGCCCGCCGCCGCCCGCAACAAGCCGGGCAACAGGCTGGGGCGCATGGTGGTCATGCTGTCTTGCGCCAGCGGGTTGTCCAGCTCCAGCAGCGCCCCCGCATCATCCACCGCCAGCACCGCATCGGCATGGCCGATAAAGCTGTACGTCATCGCTTCCACAAAACCGTTGGCCGCCAAAGCTTTGCGCGCCACACGGTCAAGCTCCACGGGGCGCCCGTCAATCTCCAGCTGCGCAGGCATCAGACGCGGCAGGGTGGCAGGCACCTCCTCATACCCCACAACCCGCAACACCTCCTCCACCAGGTCTTCCGGATTGGCCATGTAGGTGCGGAAAGCAGGCGGCACCACCTGCCATGGCACGGTATCGGCCTTCACCCCAAACCCCAACGCGGTCAAAATCTCCCGCTGACGTGTTTCTTCCACCGCCAGCCCGCCAAACGCGCCACACAAGGCGGGGTCGTAGGCAATCGCCTGCGGCGCGGCCACCCCCGCACCGGCAGTCACCATGGCAGATACCTCGCCTCCCCCCCATGCCTGCACCAAGGCCGCACACAGGCGCAACGCCTCTTGCGTGCTGGCAGGGTCAATCCCCCGCTCAAAGCGGTAACGCGCATCGGTGGTCATGATATGCGCCTGCCCGGTGCGGGCGATCTGCGCACGGTCAAACACGGCAGCTTCCAGCACCACCTCGGCGGTATCGTCCTGCACCGCACTGCCCGCCCCGCCGGAAATACCACACAGGTCGATAATCTTCCCCGCGCCGTCTTCAATCACAATATCCCCGTCGCGCAACGTCAGCTTGTCTCCCAACAGGCTCTCAAACCCCTCACCCGCCTTGGCGCCACGCACCTTGAACACCCCGTCCAACCCGCGCACGTCATACGCATGTAACGGCTGCCCCACCGCCAGCATCACGTAGTTGGTCACGTCCACCAGAATGTTTTTGGGCCGCATCCCGCAAGCCTCCAGCCGCGCCTGCACCCAACTTGGGCTGGCCTTGTTGGCCACGCCGCGCACGCGCATCAGGTTGAACTGCGGACACGCCGCCGTCGCCACCGTCACCTCCACATCCACTGCACCTTTGGCCACAATCTCCGGCGCTTGCCATGGTTTCAGCGTACCCAGCCCCAAGGCTGCCATGTCACGCGCCAAGCCGTAATGGCTCAGGCAATCGCCCCGGTTAGGGGTCACCGCCACATCCAGCACCGTGTCGTTGCGCCCCAGCACCTCAGCCAGCGGCGTGCCCACGGCGGCCTCGGTGTCCATTTCCCAAATATGGCGGTCGGGGTCGTCGCTCTCCAACCCCAGCTCGTCCCGACCGGCAATCATGCCCTTGCTCACCTGTCCACGAATTTCACTCTCTCCAATCGTGGTTTTGCCGCCATGCACAACCGCCCCCGGCAACGCCACCGCAACGGTCAGCCCCGCCCGCGCATTGGGCGCGCCACACACAATCTGCCGCACGCCGCCATGGTCCGCACCCACATCCACTTGGCACACCCCCAGCTTGTCGGCATTGGGGTGCTGCACCCGCTCCAGCACCTTGCCCACGACGATATTGGCCAAGGCCGCTCCGGCATCTTCCACCGCATCCACCTCATGACCCAGCTGCACCAGCCCGGCCACCAAGTCATCCACACCAAGCCCATCCCTCAGGTCGATGTAATCGCGCAGCCAATTCAGCGAAATTTTCATGCCAAAAATCCTTGTTCTCCCGCCGTTTTACCCCACCCCACCATAAAAGAAAAGGCCCCTACAGGGCCTTATCTTCGCACAGCGCTAATAGGCTCTCAACTCCGGAACGGCTTCTAGCAGTGTATCAATCTCTTTCTCAACTTCTTCATAACATTGTAGGTCACCACGCTTTGCCGCCTCGTTCCGAGCAGATTGCAAATTTCCCAACAAACCGTTCAAGGGGTGTACTTGCGCCGTCCCCGCAACAAAATGCCGTGATGCAGCAAGCTGAAGTTGATCTCCATGTTCTCCCAACGATACCGGACACTTGGCCATAAACAACTTCCTTTTCCTGTTACTCAAACCTATGCAGAGTCACCACTTCCGTCAACAAAAAAGGCCCCAACCGGAGCCTTTTTCACCAAGCAAGCCTACTTGTTCACCGGGTCGGTAATGCCGGTTCCACAATCCACACCTTGGTTCCAGCAGCTGCTGTGGGCGGGTTCTACCGGGTCGGGCTGCACGCATTGGTGGGTTTGAGCGCAGGCGGCAAGGCCAAGGCCGATAACGGCAGACAGAACGAGAGCTTTCATTCTCTAATTTCCTTTTATTCTGGTTCCCCCCGGAAAAACCCCGCCACCATGGCCGGGCTTCAGGCCGCCGCCACCGCCATCTTGCCGAAATTACGCAAGAACGACGCATGGCTTTCATAAAACAGCCTCAGGTCGCCGATACCATACTTCAACATGGCCAGCCTTTCAACACCTGCGCCGAAGGCAAAGCCTTGGTAGTCACCAATATCCAAGCCGCCCACGGCCAGCACGTTGCGATGCACCATGCCGCACCCCAATATTTCCAGCCAGCCGGACTGTTTGCACACCCGACAGCCACTGCCCTTGCAGAAGATGCACTCCATGTCCAACTCGGCGGAAGGCTCGGTAAACGGGAAATAATGCGGCCGCATCCGCGTCTTCACATCCTTGCCGAAGAACGAGCGGTAAAACTCGGCCAACACCCCGCGCATGTCACCCATGGTGACACCCTTGTCCACCAACAGCCCCTCCACTTGGTGGAATTGCGGCGTGTGCGTCAAATCGTAGTCGCGGCGGTAGACACGGCCGATGCCCATCACCCGCAGGGGTGGGTTGTGTTTCTCCAACGTGTGGATTTGCACGTTACTGGTCTGCGTCCGCAACACCTTGCGCACGCCATCCGCATCCGGCTTCAGGTAAAAGGTATCCTGGTCTTGTCGTGCCGGATGTTCCGGCGGCAGGTTGAGTTTGGTGAAGTTGTAGTCGTCGGTTTCCAGCTCTGGCCCCACGCCATGCACAAACCCCATGCTTTTCATCACGCGGGCGATGTCTTCCATGGCGGCGGTGAGGGGGTGAATGCGTCCGACGCCCTGCCCAGCCCCCAACGCCGCAAACCCGGCAAAGTCGGCGGGCAACGTCACATCCACCGCCTCAGCCGCCAATTGCGCATCCATTTCGGCGGTTTCCAGCATGTCTTTTTTGGCGTTGAATGCCTCCTGCACCGCCGCACGCACCGCGTTCACCTCGGCCCCACGCACCTTGCGGGCTTCGGGGTCTAATCCGCCAAGTTCCTTCAACATGCCGGTAATCTGGCCTTTTCCGCCCAAATACTGCACCCGCACCGCATCCAGCGCCGCCAAATCCGCCGCCGCCGCAATCTGCGAAAGCGCCTGCCCCTGTAAATCCTGCATATCCATGGTTCTTGTCTTACCCCACTGTTGCACAAAAGAAAAGGCGCCAACGGCGCCCTTTCTTCATAAACAAGCTACTTCAACGCAGCCTTGGCTTGGTCGAAAATGGCTTTGAAGGCCACACTGTCGTGCATGGCAAGGTGAGCCAACACTTTGCGGTCAACCTGGATATTGGCCTTCTTGCAACCGTTCATGAAGCGGCTGTAGCTCAGCCCCAACTGGCGGGCACCGGCGTTGATACGCTGAATCCACAACGCGCGGAAATCACGCTTCTTGTTGCGGCGGTCGCGGTATTGGTATTGCAGCGCCTTGTCCACACGCAGGGTGGCAATGCGGAAGCAGTTTTTACGACGGTTGAAAAAGCCTTTGGCGCGGGCCAAAACCTTCTTGTGACGACGGCGGTTACCGGCACCATAAACACTACGGGTCATCTCTCAATCCTCCCTTACTTGGCCGCTTGCTGCTTGGCCTCGGTGGCGCGGCGCAGGCTGTTCTTGATGGCACGGCTGCGCTTCTTCTTGGCGCCAAGGCTGGGCACCAGCGCGTTGGCCTGCTCGAAGTTGGCATCGTTCACATAGGTGGTGCCTTGGTTGTTGCGGGCCTTTTGGCCGCGCTTGCTCAGGAAGTGGCCGTGGTGGCCCTTGCTGCGGATGATCTTGCCCGTGGCGGTGGCCTTGCGGAAACGCTTGGCGGCAGCCTTGCGGGTTTTCATTTTGAAACCTGCCATAAGTATGCTCCCTGCACCCGGCGCAAAACGCCATAAGTGCCTGTATCTGTTAGACTCAGCTGTTAAGGTGCTGCCATGCAGACTTTCCAAACCCTAACCGCAGTGCCGTCTCTTTAACCATTTACCTCCCGCCCGTCAAGCCCCCTTGAAGGACGCCACCCCACCACCTATATTCATGAGTATGAAATCCAATAAGCCCCGTACCACCACCTCTCTTAGCTTCCCGAAGCCCCGCGATATGCGCACCCACCAAGGCAAAGCTTGATGAACGGGCTATCAGCGCCTTCCTATGCATTGCCGCCCCCCAGAAAACACCAACCGTCGCCGAGATCCTGATCCTTGCAGACCAACAGAAGGACTTTCCCAATATCCAGCTATATGCCCAAATCCTCAATAACCCAACCCATCCACGTTACGCCGAGGCTGTCGCGTTCGTTAAGAAACACAACATCCCGCTAGCGACGGTTGATACCGGACACAACGACCGCGAGTAATCTCCCCAACACGTCCCGCTGCTCCTTGCGCGGCACCACCATGTCCACCATGCCGTGCTCCAGCAGATATTCGGCGCGTTGGAAGCCTTCCGGCAGGGTTTGGCGGATGGTCTGCTCGATCACCCGTGGCCCGGCAAAGCCGATCAGCGCCCCCGGCTCGGCCATGTGCACATCACCCTGCATGGCAAAACTGGCGGTCACCCCGCCGGTAGTGGGGTCGCACAGCAGGGTCAGATAAGGCAACCCCGCCTCTTTCAACGCCACAATCGCTGCCGTGGTACGGGCCATTTGCATCAGACTCAAGGTGCCTTCCTGCATCCGCGCCCCGCCACTGGCGGTGATGCACAACAACGGCACCTTGTCAGCCAGCGCGGTTTGCGCCGCCACCACCACCGCCTGCCCTACCGCCCGGCTCATGCTGCCGGCCATGAAATCAAAGTCCAGCGCCACCACCACCAGCGGATGGCCCTCCACAGCACCGCGCACCACGCGGAAGGCGTCACGCACCCCGCCCTTGCGGGCATCCTTCAAGCGGTCTTTGTACTTCTTGCGGTCGCGGAACCCCAACGGGTCGTCCGCAATCTCGGGCACCTCAACCGCCTTCATGCTTTTGGCATCCAGCAAATGCGCCAGCCGTGCGTCAATCCCCCAGCGCAGATGATGCCCACACGCCCCACACACATACAGGCTTTGCGGCAAATCCGCCTCATACAGCAACTCGCCGCAGCCGGGGCATTTTTCCCAAATATCCGCCGAGACCCCGCGCTTCACGGTGGTCTTCAAGCCGGGTTTGACAAGGTCGGTCAGCCAGTTCACCGGAGAAACACCTTAAAGTCCGCTACGCGGGCCATATTCAACTGCCCGTTCCCATGCAATCTTCACAACATCCCGCATATGTTGGGGAGGGTTGATCCTGTCGAGGGCAATCAAAAAGCTGGTCAACCGCCCCCGCCAACTCACGGGTTGTCCTGCCAGCCCACAACGCAGCTTCTCCATGTCAAGCTCGCAACGTTTGCCAGCCGCCGCCAAGTGCTCCTCATCCATGTACGGCGCTTCCACAGCCTCTTTCACCCGCAACACCCGATCGGCCTCGAGGTGTGCCTTCGCGTCTTTCCAAAATCCCATGTATCCGTATCCTTTTGCAGGCCCCACTATGGCCGCGCACCTCCAATCTTGCAAGCCTACCCTGCATCGGCTACTCTCCGCCCGTTCAACAAGGCCCATTCAACCAAGGAGAGAACCCATGAGCCTCACCAACCTTCCCGCCGGCAAAGACGCCCCGAATGACATCTACGTGGTGATCGAGAACCCCCGCCACACCGCGCACATCAAGTACGAGGTCGACAAAGACACCGGCCTGCTGTTTGTCGACCGCTTTGCCCCCATGCCGATGGTGTTCCCCGCCCACTACGGCTTCATCAACCACACGCTGGGCGGCGATGGCGACCCGGTGGACGCCTTCGTCTACACCGACATCCCCGTGGCCCCCGGCAGCATCATCCGCGCCCGTCCGGTGGGCGTGCTGCACACCACCGACGAATCCGGCGAGGACGCCAAACTGGTGTGCGTGCCCCACAAAAAGCTCGATCCGCGCTTTGAGGGCATCAAAAACCACACCGACCTGCCGGAACTGTTCATCAAGCAAATGGAGCAGTTTTACGCCAACTACAAAAACCTTGAGGAAGGCAAATGGGTGAAAGTGGCCGGTTGGGGCAATGCCGAAGAAGCCAAGGCCATCATCACCAAGGGCATCGCCGCTGCGGCGGAATGACAACACCTGCAACATCAGTGTGTTATGAAGGGGGCAGACAGGCCCCCTTGTCTTTGCTAGCATGAGGGACACAAGGGAAGGAATCCGCCATGGCCATCAATCCGCTGGCAAGTAATGCCATCCAACAGGCCCTGTTCAAGCAGGCCGACAGCAACAAAAGCGGCAAAGTCAGCGTGGGCGAGTTCGCCAAGGCGCTGGAAAAAGCCAGCGGCAACACCCCCCTGCCCGCCGAGGCGGTCAAGGCCCTCAACTATCTGGACGTCGACGCCAGTGGGGATTTGAACCTCGACGAGTTCGCCGCCGCCAACCTGTACGCATCGGTGAGCGCGCAACAAAGCGGGCCCAACCTGTACCAAGCCCTGCAAAGCGCGGGCATCGCCAGCGCCAACGTCGGCAGCAACATTTACAGCGGCCTCATTGGTGGCAGCCTCTCGGGCAACCTGAATGGCACCGGTGCCCTTGTGGGCGCGATTGTGGGTGGCAGTTTGGTGAACAAGCTGTCCTAACGAGGCCGCGGCACCACCGGTCTTTCCACCACCTTTTGCTTGCCTGCGGGCGTGCACGGCACTTCGGTCAATTCATACGCCTGCACCAACTTGTCGCGCAGCGGGGCGCCCCAGCTTATCGCCTTCACCCGCTTGCGCAGGGTAATCAGGTTGGGCACCTGCCCGGCCAGCGCCTGCTCGCGCGCCAACGCCGCCGCCACCATCACTCCCATGTAGCTGCCCGCCGCTTTGGTTTGGTAGGCCAGCGCCGCCATGTCCTGCATCACTCCCAGCCCCTGCACGCAGGCCACCGGGTTGATAACCCCCCTTTTCTCCGGAACATCTTCAACAGCAGCATCCACCGTATCTTCCGCAGGAGGAATTTCCGCCACGGTCGGCGTCACCAGCAACGGCGAGACCAGCGGCAACGCCCCCGGCAAATCGCCCGCCTTGGCCGCGACATCTCCCGCCAACGGCCGAGCGCCCCCCCCTTCATAGTAAATCGGCGCCAACAACCACGGCACCAGCAACACCATCGCAACCCGTCCACGCCACCTCGTCATGCACCCACTCTAAAACAAAAACGCCCCGCAAGGCAGGGCGTTTGGACAAGCCTGTGGCAACCGTCTACTTTTTGGCGGTATCCACGCGCTCGCGAAGCTCTTTTCCGGCCTTGAAGTACGGAACCTTCTTGGCGGGCACACTCACGGCGGCGCCGGTGCGCGGGTTGCGCCCTTTGCGCGGCGCGCGGTGACGCACCGAAAAGCTGCCGAAACCACGCAATTCCGCACGGCCACCTTCGGCCAGCGTCATGCTGATTTCATCGAAAATCACGTTCACCGCACGGTCCAAATCGACCGCGTGAAGCCCCGGAAACGCATGGGCCAACCGTTGTACCAGTTCACTCTTGGTCATTGTTCATTCTCCCACATTAACCAGTCTTGGCGCCCAGCCTGCCGCATTTTCACGGTCGGCGCAAGGCATTGCATCAGGTTGTTGGGGTCATGTAAGCAACCCCAACATCCCTTTGACGCGTTACTCGGCGGCCTTTTTGCCGGCAGCCTTCTTCTTCGGCTTGGCGGCGGCCTCGTCGCCCTCATCGGCAGCCGCCTTTTTGGCAGCGGCCTTCTTGGCAGGCTTCTTGGCATCGCCTTCGGCGGCATCGGCCTTGGCAGCCTTTTTCACGCCGGCGCTCTTCAGGGCTTCGGCCAGCGCGCTGTCACCAGATTCTTCCTGAGTGGCGTGGCTCTTCACCGCTTCGCGCTCTTCGTCCTGCTCAAGGGCGCGTACGCTGAGGCTCAGCTTGCGGTCTTTGGCCGAAAGTACGGTGATCTTCGCATCAATCACCTCACCTTCCTTGAAGCGGTGGGGGTCTTGCTTGGCGCGGTCAACGGCCAGATCGCGGGCTTTAATGGCAATTTCCGTGCCTTCAAAGTCCACGGTAATGGCGTCATCGGCCACGTCGGTCACCTTCACCTTCACCACGTCGCCCTTCTTGTGGCTTTCGGCGGTGGTGGCAAACGGGTCGCCGGCCAGCTGTTTCACACCCAGCGCCACACGCTCCTTGGCGGTGTCGATGCTGAGGATGACGGCCTTCACCTTGTCACCCTTCTTGATGTCCTGCATGGCTTCTTCGCCGGATTTCTCCCAGCTGAGGTCGCTCACATGCACCAAACCGTCAATTTCTTCATTCAGCGCCACAAACACGCCGAAGTCGGTCATGCTGCGCACGGTGCCTTCCACCACGTCGCCGGGTTTGGCGCTACCGGCAAAGGCATCCCACGGGTTTTCCTGGCACTGTTTCAGGCCAAGGGAAATACGGCGTTTGTCGCGGTCGATTTCCAGCACCTGAACGGTCACTTTCTGGCCGCTGTTCACCACCTTGCTGGGGTGGATGTTCTTGCGGGTCCAGCTCATTTCGGTCACGTGGATAAGCCCTTCCACGCCGGGGGCCAACTCTACGAACGCGCCGTAGTCGGTCATGTTGGTCACGGTGCCGTCCACCTTGGCGCCAATCGGGAACAGACTGTCCACCTTGGTCCACGGATCGTCACGCAGTTGTTTCAGGCCCAGGCTGACACGCTGGCTCTTTTCGTCAAAACGCACCACCATCACGTCCAGCTGTTGGCCAACTTTCAGCACTTCGCTGGGGTGGCCGATGCGGTGCCACGCAATATCGGTAATGTGCAGCAAGCCGTCGATACCGCCGAGGTCGATAAACGCGCCGTAGTCGGTGATGTTCTTCACCGTGCCTTGCAACACCTTGCCTTCCTTCATGTCGGCCAGCAACTCGTCGCGGTTGCCCACGGCACCGCCGTCGGTCAGCGCGCGGCGGCTGACGATCAGGTTGTTGCGCTTGCGGTCGATCTTCACCACCTGGAAGTCCAGCGGCACATACATGTACGGGGCCAAATCGGTCACCGGCTTGGCGTCCAGCTGGCTGCCCGGCAAAAAGCCCAGCACACCTTGCACGTCCACCATGAAGCCACCCTTCACCTTGCCGAAAATCACGCCGCTGGCGGTTTCACCGGCCTTGTGCACGTTTTCAAGCTGGGTCAGCACTTCTTCGCGCTTGGCTTTCTCGCGGGAAAGACGGCTGCGGGCGTTCTTGTCGTCAAGGCTTTCCACAAACACGTCGACCATGTCGCCGACCTTCACGCTCACCTCACCGGTTTCGGCGTTTTTGAACTCGCCCACCGGCACGCTGCCTTCGGCCTTGTAGCCGATGTCGAGGTGGACGGCTTCGCTGTCCACGTTAATCACCACGCCCTTCACCACGGTGCCGACCACGGGATGCGCGTCGGTAAAGGTATCTTCCAGCCGTTTGGCGAAGTCGATGTCAAAGGATTTTTCAAGAAGTTCAGGGGCCACGGTGAATTCCGGGGCGCGTTGGATGGTCTCGGCCATATCGCAGATGTCTTTCAGGTGCCGGGGTTTGTCTCACATCGCCCCGCAGCACCGGCTTTTGCCGCTGGACTAGCGGGCTTATGCCAGAAACATCTATCAAAGGCAAGGGAATAAAGAGGTGTCAAATCTCTCACGCCGAAGACATCATTCCAAAGAGCACGAATCACCAGAAATACAAGCGGTGTCCCTACTCCCCCCGCACAAACGAGTAAACCACCTGCCCACTCCCATCACTCAAGCAATGGAACCGCACCTTGCGCCAACTATTGGCGCCAAACCACTCACCATGGCCGTCCTGAATGGTGTCCACGTAGGTATTCCCCACATACCGCTGAAACGGTGCCTTATACAGCCCGGACGTTTCCAGCCGCAAACGGCGGAAATCACTCTGCCCGCTGGCACGGATGCCCGCCGCCGCGTGGTCGGCACAGGCTTGCAACGCGGCGTCGGCGGGCACTGGTTTGGGCACCGCATACACCACCGCACGCGGCTGCGCGGCACAGCCCGCCAAACCCAACGCCACCGCCAATATGGCAATCTTGTATCCCTTGTATTCCCCAGCCATCGGCCCTCTCCCTGTTTGGCCGCCACCTTATGTATACTATGAATACAAGTCAACCCCCCACCGCCGCGCGCGGCACCCCACCCAACTTGGCCTGAATCAATTCCTCCGCCGCCGCCAACACCTCCAACGCATCCAACCGGCTGGTATTCACCACCAGTGCGTCCGGTGTCTGGATGGTGTTGACCTCGTCGCGCAAGTCCCGCGCCAGCAATTCCTGTACCACCGCTTCCAAGGGCTTTTCCTTGCCCAGCGCCACATAATCCAGCCAGCGCCGACGGGCCCGAATTTCCACATCACCGGTCAAAAACAGCTTCACCTGCGCTTCGGGGATAATCCGTGCCCCCACGTCGCGGCCGTCCATCACCACCCCCACCAGCGGCTGCCACTTGGCCGCGTAGCTTTTCTGAAAGTCCAGCAACGCCGCCCGCACTTCGGTCTGCGCCGCCACCACGCTGCTCTGCTGAGCCACCTCCGGCGTACGGATGGCCTCGGTCACGTCTTTGCCGTCCACCATCACCGCAAACTTGTTGTTGCCCACGTGGCGGAAATCAAAGTTCAACCCCCGCGCCGCTTCGGCCGCCGCCGTGCGGTCGGAAGGGGTGTGCCCGCCGTCCATTACCTTCCATGCCACCGCCCGATACAGGGTGCCGGTATCGAGGTACTTCATGCGGTACAGCCGCGCCAGCGTAATCGCCAAAGTACCCTTGCCGCTGGCATATACGCCATCAATGGCAATGGCCACCCCCGCCAGCGGGTTGCGCGCCACATCGGCGCTGTCATCAAGGGTGCAGCTAAGGCCTGAAGGGAGGGTACGGGTCTGTGTCATCAAGGCGCACCTTGGCAGAAGCGGCGTCCCCTGTCACCCCGCCCTGCTTACGTTCGCGGCTGTGGGCGATGGTGAGCCACCCCAAAACCAACATGCCGACAAACCCCAGCGGCCAATCCCACCAGCCGAACAGATTGGCGTCCGCCATCGCCTCCACATCGGCCATCAACATCCCCGCATACATGAAAACCAGCCACCACCATAACCGTGCCTCGCGCACGCCGGCGTCGCGCAAACGCATCAACATCAGCGGCACCAGCGCCAGCCATATCAGCATGTCCACCAGCTCGGCCCACGCGAAAGACGGCCCGCCAACCTCGCCCGCCGCCGCAAAGCCCTCCCCCGCACTCTGCATTTGGCGCATGGCGTCCCCCAACGCATAAGGGTCAAGCCCGCCATTTCCCACGCCTTGTTGCAAACTCTGTCCGGCGTCCAACAGTCCCAACAATGGTGCCAGCAATCCGCCGGCGCTGTCGGCCATCCCATACACGCCGAACAACAACCCCGGAACCGAAGCCGCCACCAACACCCAGTTGAACACCCCGCGCCCTACCCGCCCGCGCGCCGCCACGTACCATGCAAGCCAATCGTTCATGGCCCTTGTTTTACGCCACCGCACGGGTATCCTCAAGTCATGAGCTTTCTGACCCCCACCCAACACCGGCGCCTCGTGAGGCATATCCAACACAATTGCATCGAGACCCGCCCAGCCGACAACCCGTTCATCCTCGCCTCCGGCAAACCGGCGCTGTTCAAGTTCAACCTCGATAGCGCGCTGGCCCACCCCGCCATCGGCCCACTTATCGGGCGCAGCCTCGCCCGCGCCATTTCCGCGCTGGCACCCGAGACCACCCTCATCGGTGGCCCCGACAGCGCGGGCATCGTGGTGGCCAGGCTGGTTGTACCCCATTTGCAGCCGAACAATGTCATCACCTACCGTATTCCCAAAAAGCCGGGCGAACGTGCGACAGACCTCACGGCCTTCCTCCCCGCGACCCCGCTTGACCCTGCCGAGGCCCACATCGCCGCCATTGTGGACGACGTCACCAATGCCGGCACCAACAGCACGGCCTCCTTCACCGCCCTGCAACAACACCGCCTGCCGGTATTGCATGCCTTCAGCGTGCTGGATTACGGCCATACCGCCGCCTCGCGCCTTGCCGCCGTGGGCGTGCAACTCCATGCACTCACCACACTCGCCGATTATACCCTGCCACAACCCCTTGACAGTCCGGCGCCCACCCCGTAAAAGCGCAGCGTCCGACATACATCGGGGCTATAGCTCAGTTGGTAGAGCGCTTGCATGGCATGCAAGAGGTCAGCGGTTCGAATCCGCTTAGCTCCACCAAATTACTTCCACAGCCACTTTCAAAGGTATAAACGCGACAACCCGTCAGATTGTTACAAACGGGTGTACCAACATGGCGCGTCAAACCTACCTTTTTAAACGTGGTGGAACGTATTACTTCCGCATGGGAATACCTCAAGATTTACAAGCCAGATTTGGGCGTAGGGAATTAGTATGTAGCCTACGAACAAGTGAGTATCCCACAGCAAGCCTAAGGTGTGCTACCATCGTCAAAGGCTCCACCATCGTCAAAGATTCCAAGTATTGGGTGCCGCTGATAGCTTTGTACAGCGGAGCCAGACTACAAGAAATCTGCCAGCTTTATGTGGACGACATCTACCAACACCAAGGCGTATGGATACTGGACATCAACGACAATGGCGAAGATAAATCCCTTAAGAACCAGTCTTCCCGCCGCAAGGTTCCCATTCATCCCAAACTTACCAAGCTAGGCCTTCTAGACTTTGTTAAGAAACAAAAAGATAAACAAGAACAACGGCTATTCCCCGACATCAGCCTAAGTGTGGACGGTACTTACTCTGGCACATTCTCCAAACAGTTTGGCTATATGCTGCGGACGACACTCAACATCAAAGACAACAAGGTAGCTTTCCACAGTTTTCGTCATGGCTTTACGGATGCTTTGCGTACTGTAGACACCCCCGACTCGGTGTTAAAGAGCATCATCGGGCACGGTGAGAAAGGTGCCACGGCTAACTATGGCTCGGCTGAACATCTTGAACGAATGAAAAGCTATATCCAGCAAATTAACTTCCCAACCGTCAAGCTATAGGGGGAGGGGAAAAATCCGTTCCCGCCTGAATACAGATATGGGCCTGTCACAAATTTTGGGTTTGGGGAGGTTTTTATCAACTTGCCTTTTTAGAAAAAGATGATAGCACCTCTGCATGCTTATTGTATAAAGCGACAAAGTAACTGTTTAGTTTACTCCATCGTTCCTGACGACCACTAAACCCCTTAGGTGTGCTTATGATACTGAAAAAAGCCGCACCAAATTGCAGAGCGAAGAAGTTGGGATGGCCTTTAAATGACCGAGCATCTCTTACCATTCTGTTGACCGTAGCTGTTGCTGAAAGAATAAAAAGGTTTGGTTCATCAGGGTTCATTAAAAGCTCTATAACTTCCTCACCTTCAATAGGCTCTCCCATATTACCTAGCGTGTTGTGAATGAGGTTAACACTATTACCCACAGACATCATCTCAATCACGTCTACACCTTCATGCTCTTTTAAGAACATGTCCATTGCCCACATAGCTTGTGAGGCGCACCCTAAAGAAGTAGCATGTGCAGCTTTTTGAAAGAATTTAAAAATCATCTAACACTCCATACAATTTATTTTAGTTCATCGATTGAATACGATACGGATGTTTGGTTGGCGTTAAGAATCTGAATTTTATAACCTTCGGCTATAATTTCTTTGTTGCTGTCTTTCAGAGAGATATTAATATTTACATCTTGTTGTGGGAAGTATTGGGCTTGGGGGGTGTTGGGCATAACTACTGTAGGTGGGGCAGAGGTTGTGGTGGTACCATTGTAAAGCACTCCCCCGATATTTCCTGAATGGTTGGATGTTGTAGTGTTGTTTACCACAAGAGGTGAAGAGTTCATGGTTGTCGCATTCGTTTCAATTGAAATGGTACGTCGAACAAAATGCGCGATTCCGTTTGATATACCTTTGTATTGAATCGTTGTTGTACCTGTGGGTGTTTTGCGTCCATATAAGTCGGCTTTGCCAAAGACATTGGGTAAGTCTTTTTCAGAGTTAACTTTGAGGATAACGTCTCCAACGCCAGCGATTAGAACTTTGTTGGTTGGTTGCTGAAGTTTTTGTGTGTGTTCAACTGATGCACATCCTACCGTACTGATGGCTAAAGTTAAAAGAAGTATAAAGGCCTTCAAAAGGTTTCTCCCAATTCCACTTTGTAGGTTATAGCCTACGGTAAATGTTGGCAATAGCCATCACGATAGCGGCATGAAAGATAACGTGCTTGCTGGGATTAGCCGCGAGGTAAGGAGGCTTCGGCACGAGCAAGGTTTCACCATCTCGCGGGGATAGTCTCCGATGCCTGTATAGGGGTCTTCCTGTAAAGGTTCTGCTCCCGCCAAGGCATATAGCATGTTGATGTGAAGTGCTTGAAAGTCTAGCTCCACCGTAGGCTCACCGTTAATCAAAATGTCTTTACGGCTGGGAGATTCTCCACGCTTGCCGCTCTTCATATTTTGCCAGAATCCCCTGTAAAACCTTCCTCCACACTCCAAACTTTCGCGGCAGAAGAGCCGTGTAACATATTTGTTATAGGATTCCTTTAACGCGCCCTTAGCCAGCGTAATGCGGGTTTTTAAAAGCATATCGTTGTATTCGTTTAGAAAAACTTTGGTAGCCTTGCGTATGGTGCGCTCTTCTTTCGTGTCAAATTCGTCAAGAGGAATACACTTGGGAGGTTCTTTGTCTTTTCCATATTTTTCGTCCGCTGTTTCCGCTATACGGACTTCCATAAAATCACGCTTCATGGTCAACCGTTTGGGCAAGCTGGGAAGGCCATAGGGCAGTAGGATGTCGGTCACAAAATGTTCCGTCAGCAGAAGACGGTTGTACTGGGGCATGTCGGGGAACTTGCCGTTAACCTTCGGGTTTCCGCTAGCAATGGTGACGTAACCAGCCAGTTCAAGGGCCTCGGCAATCTTGGGTAGGTTTTGGGATAGCTTGAGGGGAGCGTTTTTCTTATTAAATCTTTGAATTGACTTCTTCATGTGAGGGTAGGCGAGAGCCAGCAAACGGTTATCTTGCAAACAAGAAGAAAGGCTTAGCAGGAGGGTTTTTAAGGTGTTTTTATTATCTTTGCTTGGTCTGATGTCTATAGTCTTGCAAACAGCGTGTAAGGCCTTTGTGAGACGCTTGTAACGGGATTCATCACAGGTTATCCCTGCGTCTATCAGGAGCCATTCATGTTCAAGGTAAAACAAGGGGTTCTCGGTAAGCTTTTGATGTGCCTTCTGAATAATATTGTTGGTTTTTGTGTTTTTCATTTCATATATTCTACATTTTTATACATATACTTACAATAGTTTTAGGGAGCATGTAACCCCTTTAGTACCTCCCTTCGTACTACCTAAGGCATTACCTCTATCTTCTCTCTCACACTTACTATATATATCAACATACTATAACATCTTAAAGCCTCCTTAGGGGGTACTTTATTATATACTTTAGATGCTTACCATGTATGTAGATAATACCTATATGTTACATAGCCTTAACTATTAATATTCATAAGTATATGTTTTTGTTGTTAAATATCCTAAAGTAACTATAAGTAGTTGTTATATATAAATATGTATGTCTTTAAATATGATTTAAGTGGGTTTCGTATCAACAAGTCTGTGGACAAACTGTTACAAAAGTTGTTACAATCTATTCGTAATCGGGTTCAACGTCCCTTCTGTAAAGCCCGCTGTGAGCCAACATTTGGTAACTTTTGCGGAGCGTCCGCTTAGCTCCACCATTCATTTCAAACATTTAATGCGAAAATCGCGCTCTAGTTAAAACTCTCTAGGGTATCATAGTAGGTACCAACGCCTAGGCATGCGTCCAGCCAGCACGATGAAATCTGCGTTTGACGTAGGGCTGCAACCGATTGACTATGTTCTACGCATCAATCATTGGGGATAACATCATGAACCTCTCCCACGTCACCACATTAAACGGCCTGCACGATGCGATTCGCGCGTTTCAGGGCTGTACCTTGAAGACTGGTGCCACCCGCACGGTGATTGGCGACGGCAACCCGCACGCGGGGATTGTACTGATCGGCGAGGCGCCGGGGGCCGAGGAAGACAAGCAAGGCATCCCGTTTGTCGGGCGCAGTGGCAAGTTGCTCGACCAAATGCTGGAGGCCATCGGACTTTCACGCCAGAAAGTTTACATCACCAACACGGTGTTTTGGCGCCCGCCGGACAACCGCACACCAACACCTGCCGAGGTGGCCAGTTGCCGTCCGTTTTTGGATAAACATTTGAGTCTGTTAGCTCCCAAGCTGGTGTTATTGGTGGGAGGCACCGCCGCCAAAACGGTTTTGAACACGGACGTCGGTATCGGCAAATTGCGGCGCCAGTGGCACATGCTGGAAAACCCGTATTTAAACACGCCGATTCCGGCGTTGCCGACCTTCCACCCCGCCTATCTGCTGCGTAACCCTCCCGCCAAAAAGGATGCGTGGGAGGACTTGAAGATGTTCCGCGACAGGGTGGTCGAGGCAGGCCTTCTGCAACTTGAAACAAAGGAGAGCGCTGCATGAGCGACATGACATTGCGGGCATGGCAGGATGAGGTGGATGACTGGATTGGCAGGATGGGCGGCTACTTCAGCCCTCTTTCACAATTGGCACAGTTGACCGAGGAGGTGGGGGAACTGGCACGCCTCATCAACCGTGTGCATGGCGACCAAAGCTTCAAGAAGGGCGAGAAGGATGAGGCGGCGATTCCCGATGAAATGGCCGATATCTTGTTCACGCTAACGTGTTTGGCCAACAGCCTGAAAGTGGATTTGACCGATGCCGCCAAAGCCAATATGGCGAAAAAAACCCAACGCGATGCAGCGCGTCATGCGGGAAATAGTAAGTTGGGCGGAGCGTCAGCCTAAACGGTTAGTTGGCGGCAATGCCGTCGACGTCAATCAGACGCGGGCAGCGGGCGCTGCCGACCTGGCCGACCATGGGGATGTCACTGTACGCCTGTTCTTTGTTGAGCACCTTCATGCCGTCGAAATATTTGCAGGAAAACACTCTCATCACGCCACTTTCACGAGGGGAGCCTTCATGAAACAACACGGCTTTGCCGGAAAAGTACAAGGCCGCCCAAGCAAGAATGGCAAGGGTGAGGACGCCGCCGAACAAACGGAACATGAGATATCTCCTTAATTGTGAGGGTATTAAAGGGGATAGGAATGGGTTTGTAAAGGTGTTTTGGGTTGGTGCATAAAGTGACTATTTCACGCGCAGATTGTCTTGTCTGGGCCTAGGGGGTGACATAGGCACATAACTTAAAATTTCACACCCACCGTAATCGCCCCAAACACCTGCCCGCGTTTTTGGCCGTGAAACTCCGGCGTGCGGTACACGGCGGTGTAGCCGAATTGCGCCCGCTTGTAGGTAAGCAAAAATCCCGCCTGCACATCGGCGACAAGGTTTTTCTTGTCCACATGGGGGCCGTCGGCAAAGGTGTTGCCGTCCAAAAACAGGTTGCGCGCCACGCCGCGCATTTCTAAGCCGGTAAACCACGTGAGCACGGGATGGCTTGGGCTTTGGAAATACCCCGTCCCCGGCAAGCTGGGGCGCACCCGCACGGGGTTGTCGACCACCGCATCTTTGTCGCTGTCCCATCGCAGGGTTAAGCCTGCGGCAGCGTGGGTGTCCACATTGCCCAAGGCCGCACCCACATGGGGCGCCAGCGTGACCCGGCTGTCAGCCAGCGTGACGCCCGCCCACGTCGGCCAGCGCCGCTGGAAGGCGATGTTGATGGCCGGTTCATCCTTCAGCTGGTTGTCCCAGCCTTGCGGTGTGCGGGCATTTACCCAACCGTGCACCAGCTTTTGTGTGGGTTCACCCAGCGCCCCCGGCCCCACCCAGCCGACACTCAACTCCAAATCATTCACCTCATCACGGGTGCCCTCGGTGATGCCCATTGTGGCGTATAAATGCGCTGCCCACGGACGGTCATGTGGCTGTGGGGTGGCAATGGTGATGTCCGACGGTGTATAAAGGTTCTGGCCGATGGAATACTGCACCAGCATCGGCGCGGTGGCATCCATCAGCGGCATGCGCTGTACCAACCAGTCGGCAAACCACGGTGGCTCAAAATCGGCATCCAGCCATGCCGCGCGCGCGCCGTTGGTGTAGTAGGCATCGCCACTGTTGGTGTAAAAATCGTTCTCCGAGGAGAGGGTCAAAATCTGCTCGCGCGCCTGAACCGCAACGCTTAACCACAGTAAGGTAAAGGCCAGACGAAACATCATGCCCCGTCTTTACCCTGCCAATATCCTTGATGTAACCCGTGGAAAAACTTTACCGCGTTGTTGCCCAGTTTGTGGGTCAGGTAACCGCCTTCTTGCACAACCAGCATGGGTTTGCCAAAACGCCCGATAAGCTCGCCGATGCGTTGGAAATCGCTCGGCGTATTGGTCCACGTGCCGGTAGGGTCGCCACGGGCGGTATCGTAGCCCAGTGCCACCACCATGTAGTCGGGGTTGAAGCGCCGTATCCGTGCCAACGCTTTCTCCAGCGTGGCGATGTAATCGCCCGGAGACAGTTGCTCCGGCAACGCATAATTGATGTTGAAGCCCTTGCCCTTGCCTGCGCCGCGCTCCTCCGGAAAGCCGGTAAAATAAGGGTAGGCGTGGCGGGGGTGCCCGTGCAGCGAAACGGTCAACACGTCATCGCGCTGGTAAAAGATGTCTTGCTGGCCGTTGCCGTGATGGTAGTCGATATCCAGAATCGCGACCTTGCCGTGTCGGCTTAAGTAGTGCGCGGCCACCGCATTGTTGTTGAAGTAGCAAAACCCCCCGAACAAATCGTATTCGGCATGGTGCCCGGGCGGACGCACCAGCGCATAGGCCGCCCAATGACCGTCCAGCACGGCATCGGCGGCGGTCAGGGTGCAATCCACACAGCGTTTGGCCACTTTGTAGGTGACACGGCTGAGCGGTGTGAACGTATCGATGCAGTAATATCCGGCCTGTGTCGGCAGGTCGTCCGGCGGACGTGCCGGATTGCGGATGGGGAACACATACGGATACACCACCTTGCCTTCCGGCAGGCGCTTGCTCATTTCCTTGAGGTAGTTCACCAGTTTGCCCGAGTGCACCGCCCGAATATGCCGTTCATCGTAGACCCGTGGTTTGGCAGCGCAAAACAAATCGGTTTTTTCAAACGACTTCATGATCGCGGCAATCCGCACCGGTGATTCCACGTACCCCCGCTCGCGCACATGGTGCAGGGCGTGCATGTCGTTCACCACCAGCCTTATTTGACGGCTGCGCTTCCGCTTGGCCGAAGGCACGCTCTTTTTGTCGGCGCGTTGCACATACCGCGGAGGCCGCAGCCTCACCGGTCCGTCGGACACCGAGCGTACCACAGCACGGATGTAGGCCGGCGGGCACAAACTGCCATATTTGCGCTTCAAAATCGCTTGCACCGCCCGGCGTACCACGCTGCCTTGCGGAAGTTTGCGTGCCCCCAGCGCATCCAGCATCAAAAAGGGCATGGCGTCGGTGCTGTTGGCCGACATGGGCTTCTGGTAGGCCGTATCCATAACCGGAAATACCCCGAACCGCTCATAAAACTTCAGGCGTGCTTGGTTGTCTTTCAAGACGAAGTCTGGTTGGCGCAAGTCGTCATCGGGCAGGCATTCGAATAAAACGCCCCAGTCGCCGAGCTCTTGGGCCTCTTCACGTACGCGATTGTACAAGGCCTCGCCCACCCCGCGCCGCCGTACCGCAGGTGTGGCCGCCACAAAGTCCAGATAGGTAAAGTGCAAATCGCTCATGTGGTACATCACCGCAAAGCCCAGCAATCTCTCCGAGGCATCCTCAGCCACGAACAAGATGGCCTTGAACTTCGCGCTTACCGGGTTTTTGATATAGGTCGGGATGTTGTCCACGTCTTCGGGGCGGGCATCGGGGAAGCGCTCGCGCAGGATATCACGCACGTTCACCATTACCCGCCGGTTGCCGGGCGAGACCCCATCGTAAATCTTGCGGATGCGGAACATGCCGCCACCCTACCATGCCGCCAAGCCCAGTTACATGGGGCAGATGCAATATTCCTCTTTCCAAACCGCGTATCGTTTGCTAGTAAGGGCGCCAGTCGGGGTGTAGCGCAGCCTGGTAGCGCGCAACGTTCGGGTCGTTGAGGCCGGAGGTTCGAATCCTCTCACCCCGACCATGAAGTTTGATTCTCCCCGCCTCTGGCGGGGATTTTTACATTATTGGCGGCTGTTGGCGGGCTTTTGGGATTCTGGCGGACTGGAGAATAGAGTGGTTGGGGGGCCAGTTTCCCTGTTTTCGGGAAGATTCTCCAAACGGCGATTTGGCAGTCCTCATGGAGAGATTACAGGGTGGCCAGGCGGGCGCGCTGGGTGGGCCAGTCGTGGTGGATGGCAATTCCCGAGAGCAGGGTAATGCTCAATGCGGGCGGTTGGGTGCCGTCCAGAATGGACGTGACGATGTCTGGTGCCAGCAGGCCGAAGGGGAGGACGCGGCGGACTTGGCGTTCGGCGATTCCCAGTTGGGTGGCGATGGCGTTCTGCGTTTGGCCTTCCTTCAACATGCGATTGGCGACATGGCCATGGGCTATGGCGCGGACGAGTTCGGGGTTCGGTTCGCGGGGTTTGGAGAGATGGCCATCGGTAAGGATGTGGGTGGCGCCGCCTTCCACGGGTTTCAATTTAATGGGAATTAACTGGGAAAAATCGTCTTTGGCGGGTTGGGTGGTGTGGTATTGACCCTCCAAAATGGCCCGCATACCTTGGCGGGAGATGTGGAGGGTGACAGAGGTATTTGTGATTTTTACCAAGGAGATAAGTGTTCGGATGAGGGTGTGGTGCTGGGAAGTTTGCTTGTTCCATTCGGCTGCGAGGCGTTGAGATTCCCGTCGCAGGAACAGGGAATTATTTTCCAGTATCTGGGAAACCAAATCGTCGTTTTGGAGCAGTTGATGGGAAAACCGCAGGACGAGGCTTTCAATCTCAGATGCGGGGATGCGGGCTAAAACACCGTCGGGGAGGTTCTTGCCTTGAAGGATGCCCTGGCTGATGTAATAACGGTAACGGCGGCCGTGCTTGTGGGCGTGGCCGGGGCTCATGGGGTTGCCGAGGGCATCGACCAATTTGCCAGCAAGCAGGCTGCGTTCCTTGCCACGGATGCGGTGGCGGTGGTTGGCGCGGGATTGATGCCGCAGGTTTTGAACGTTGTCCCATAACTCCTTGTCGATGATGGGCTTATGAAGTCCCTCATACACCTTGCCCTTGTGAGGAACTTTGCCGATGTAGATGGGGTTGGTGAGGATGTTGGAGAGGTTGCCCACGCGGAAGGGCTTGCCCGGGCGGGTGGTATGGCCTTGCGCGCGGAGCTGTTCGGCAAGGACGAGAACGCTGCCGAGACGCAGATACTCGGTGAAGATGTGGCGGATGAGGTTTGCTTCGGTGGGGTGGATGTGAAGTTGACGGTCTTTGGTGGTGTAGCCAAGGGGGACAGTGCCGCCCATCCACATGCCTTTGGCCTTGCTGGCGGCGATCTTGTCGCGGATGCGTTCGGCCGTGACCTCGCGTTCAAATTGGGCGAAGGAGAGCAGAACATTGAGCGTAAGACGGCCCATGGAGGATGTGGTGTTGAACTGTTGGGTGACGGAGACGAAGGTGACGTTGTGGGCGTCGAACAATTCCACCATCTTGGCGAAATCGGCGAGAGAGCGGGTGAGACGGTCAATCTTGTAAACGACGATGGTGTTGACCTTGCCTGTCTTGATGTCGTTGAACAGGCGCTGCAGGGCGGGGCGATTCATGGTCCCGCCGCTCAGGCCGCCGTCGTCATAAGCTTCGGGGAGTGCCGTCCAGCCTTCATGTCGTTGGCTTGCGATGTAGGCGGCGCAGGCTTCACGCTGGGCGTCGAGGGAGTTGAAACCTGCTCCAGCCTCTTCGGTGATTTACGGTGTAGATGCACAGCGGATCTGTTCAGGTTTCATGTTCCAGCAACGCTATGCTGGGTAGCGTCCACAGTGTTTGCAAAGTCGAAAAGCCATGAGCAGTGCAGCCATTAATGATATGCTTCGGTTTTCCACTGCACCCTTCCAATCCAAGAACGTCCCAAGCCAATTGGTGGATGCTTTTCAAACTGCTGATCAGTATGTCATGTTCAATTCGAGATAATTAACGTCCAGATTGCATACAGTGGCGAATTGTTTAATATACTTTTTACTGTCGGTCACCCATTTTAAGCCGAACCTTGAGGGTTTCTGTTTCAGAGCAAGTGGTAGGCGATGAAATCGGCGCTCCCTGCCAATCATCATCTGAAAGTTTGTATTATCAGAGAAACCATGCAATCAGCCAAAAGGATATCTTCTCTTCGGAAAATCGTTATGCAAACTCTTGTTGTCAGCATTCAGCTCTTCTATAGGCTATTTTCTTTGTCCGGTCGATTCATGGGTGGCAAACACGCTACGTTAACCTCGGCTTATTTAAGCGGTTTTCTAATTAAAAATACCTTCCTGTTCCACCTCTCGTCCCCGTAATGCGGGCTGGCGATGGCGGAGAGTAGTTGGGTAGGTTTTGTCCTGTAGCGGAAGGTTCCGTTTTAGATTTGGTGACTCTGGCGGGGTTCGCCCCTGCCATATACGGATGAGTTTGGTGCCGATCGGAGGGCCGTTTGGGCTTGGCTTTTGTGCGGTTGCCGAGGGGCCAGAGCTTCCAGTTGTTTGACGGTTTTGGGAGAGGCTGCCGTGGTAAGGCTTTCAGGAGAAGCTGCCGAGGGGATTTGGCGATCATCAGGCGGCCGGTGCTGTGCGGTGTCGGCCCATGGTTCGGCGAGAGATTTGAAGGTGGTTCGGCGTCGGTGGATTTGCTTGATGATGGCAAAGAGGTCGAAGGTGAGCGGGCGAGTCGACGATGCGGAGCGGTGCGTAAGGTTGAGGGATTGGCCCCAATGCTCAGCGTAATGCGCGCGATGCAGGCGCCTGCATGGAAATGTTCTGTTGGGTTGCCGTGAATGAAAGGTTGGTTGCTGCGGCCAGAAGTTTCTCAAACGCGTTTCACCGCGCACTTGTCCCACCGTTGAACGAGCTGCCTGCTGAGGATATGCGGAACCACCACAACGATAAAGCCATCCGCGTGAATGATTAACGGGCATCGGGCGGCAGGGATGAACAGGCATGGAAAACCTCCTGATTAACGGACACCGGGTCGGTGATATGCCGCCTTCCATGTGCCACGCAGGCGGCGTTGTGCCGCTGACGCATTCTGCCCCTTCTGTCACGTTGAGATGCAGTCGGCCACCAAACGGGCGTTAAGTTGACCTTGGCTGATGGTTGGTCGACCAGACACTGAAACCGTACGGCATCGTTCCAGACGGTGGCTTCCCTTCCGAACGGGACGCAATCTACATCCTTCATCAGATCTTCGTAACAGGCTTCCGCTAATGTGGCGGATGAGTTCGGCTTCGGTGGGGTGGATGTGAAGCTGACGATCTTTGGCAGTATAACCAAGAGGGACGGTGCCGCCCATCCACATGCCTTTGGCTTTGCTGGCGGCGACTTTGTCGCGAATGCGTTCGGCCGTGACCTCGCGTTCAAATTGGGCGAAGGAGAGGAGCACGTTGAGGGTGAGGCGTCCCATGGAGGACGTGGTGTTGAACTGTTGGGTGACGGAGACGAAGGTGACATTATGTATATCGAACAGTTCCACCATTTTGGCGAAATCGGCCAGCGAGCGCGTGAGGCGGTCGATCTTGTAAACGACGATGGTGTTGACCTTGCCTGCCTTGATGTCGGCGAAGAGGCGTTGAAGGGCGGGTCGGTTCATGGTGCCGCCGCTGATGCCTCCGTCGTCGTAGGTGTCGGTTAGTGCTGTCCAGCCCTCATGCCGTTGACTGGCGATGTAGGCGGCGCAAGCCTCCCGTTGGGCGTCGAGGGAGTTGAAGTTTTGCTCAAGTCCTTCCTCGGTGGATTTGCGGGTGTAGATGGCGCAGCGGATAACGTTGGTTCTCATGCCCCAGCAACGCTTCCTTGGTGCAGGAAGTCCAGTTTTTCTTGACTTTTTATAAAAAGTATGCAATAAGGAGAGCTACTTGGGGTCGTTGATTCCGAGTGCGGTACGTAGTGAACTTTCATCCAGAGCGCGGGTGGTCAGCGACTCCAAGGGGAGGTGTTCGCATGTGGTTTTGGGGTGGTCTACCATTGTATCGTTAGAGAGGCCGCCACCGGGTTGGACAACACATAAGGAGAGGCCATAGGTTGTTATCTGGATGGTTTGAATATGGCCCCAGATGCAATCGTTAAGCAGGGGGAGATGGGTGGCGATGGAATGATTGTTAAGGGTAATGGAGACGGTGGCGTTGTCTGGCATATGGCAATCGCCAGCGGAGCGGTATTTCATCATTTCGACATCGCCGATGTCCTGGTAGGAGATGGTGGCTTTTACAATATCGCCGGAAGAAAGTTTGCAGGTGAGTGGCAGCGTGCCAGTGCCGGGATTGGCCGGAAAGATATGGGCTCCGTTTTGTTTGAGTGTGGGCAGGTCGGCCTGTTCGAGGTTTTCGACAAACACGGGATTCAGGGTGAAAGACCCTGTGTGTTCAAGGCAGGTTGCCTGCACGCCAGTGGACATTTCATCGGCGTGGGAAGCGATGGAGAGAAACACAAACAGGAAAAGGAGGCGAATCATAGTGTGAGTTTGGCAGGGAATAATGAGGGCGTAAAGACTGAAACGAAAGAGGAAATGAAAATGGGGAAAATGGTTTGGCGAAAACTGCCGGAAGCGGAATACCGGCGCAAAGTGCGGGATGCTGTGGCGGAAGAAGAAGGACGGACGCGGCATGTGTATGTGGACAATCGGGGGATTCCGACACTGGGGAATGGCAAGGCTTTGGTTGTGAAGGGAGACAAGGGAGTTTGGAAGATTGATCCTCAGGGAGAGCAGGCACTTATAGAAGCTACACATCGAGGGTATGGAATTGATGGACTGGTATCGGAGAAAGATTCAGTTGGAAAAAGCTTGTTCTGTTCATCTTCCGTAAGGGGGGTATTGATATCACCTCTCCGTAGGCGGTTACACTTGACCGTTAAAGGGTCTGTTCCTCCCCAGCTTGGTGACTGTTGGCAAACTTCAAGCTGGTACGTACCGTTATCTTTCTGCCAAACCGTGAGTTTACTCACATCGGCATAAGGGCATTCACTGCCAAACGAGGAGTTGAGGATATGATGGCCGTTTCGGTACAATTTTATCTTGGCTTGGTACGTATCAGCCTTGTTGCAGTCGCGTTGGTATTTGTTCGTATCATCTCGCATGTCGTAGGCAATTACGGCTTTGTAGGAATCTTTGTAAATCGGGCATTCTATATTCAATTCCCCCACGCTTTGGGTCTTGGGTGCCGCTATCACCGATTGCTGGCGGCGTTCTTCCAGTGTTTTGGCAGGTATTTCAGAAGCGGAATAACCAATCGGGAAAGGTTCCAGCATGAAACGGCCTTCTTCGGCCATGCAGTAGCTTCGAACGGCATAAAAGACTTCGGCATGAAGAGTAACAGGTAAAAGGAGAGCGAGGATGTAGAGGGCGAAAGATAAGTGGCGTTCCATGGGCAGAAGCATGCCCGAAACAGATAACTGAGTAAACATAAGGGGGATATAAATATGGGAGACATGAACTGGCGGATACTTGATAGGGCAAGTTACCGGGCAAAAGTTGAGAAGATCCTGATTGGACATGAAAACAATGTGCCAACGGTATATCTGGATCACAAGGGGATTCCAACAATTGGAGCAGGAAGAACGTTGGTGGTGCAGGTAGGCGGAAAATGGGTGGTTTCGCAAGGCCGCAGTATTGAAGGCGTTGAAATGCTGGAACAGGTAACGGGCAATAAACTCACACTCGATCAGCACCAAATGTTGCAACAGGCGGCCGATAACCTTAATGCGAAGGGGCCTGCGCGGCGCGGTCATCTGGCCGGTGGTTGCCACCATCCTGCTGATGAACCTGTACATCTATCTGGTGTGGCTGCCGCAAAACACCAAACTGGCCCTGCATGAAAACGAAACGCAACTGCAAAACACTCTCTCTGTCCTCTCAGAGTCGCTGGTTCCCCTGCTGCTGAAAAACGACCTCTCCAACGTCTACGACACCCTCGACCACGTGCTCTCGCAAAACCCAAGCTGGGTAAGCCTCAACCTGTTTGATGAGCAAAGCCGCCACCTTTACCCGCTCAAGCAGCAGCCCCTTCCGTCCACGTCCCCTTACATCCACCCTCTGACACAGGGGGTTGTGTCCGAAGGCCGCCCGCTCGGCCACCTGCAACTAGCCTACGATACCGGCCCCACCATTGCCCACCAACAGCAACAAAGCCTGTCGCTGTTGCTGGCGGTCAGCGGCATCAACATCCTGCTAGGGCTGGTGCTGGCGATGCTGCTGCACGGGAAGGTCATCCGCCCCACCAGATTGTTGGCCCGCGCCGCCCACGCCTTTGCCCAAGGCGATGATGCGATAACCCTTCCCACCAACCGTACCGATGAACTCGGCGAACTGGCGCAAAGCTTCGACACCATGCGCGAGCACATCCAAAGTTCCACCCGCGCGCTACAACATGCCGTGGCCAAAGCCGAGGCTGCCACCGTCGCCAAATCCGACTTTCTGGCCAACATGAGCCACGAGCTGCGCACCCCGATGAACGGCGTATTGGGCATGGTGGAAATGCTGCTGACCACCCCACTCAACGACGAGCAGCACACCTACACCGCCCGCGTCAAAAAGTCGGCAGAAAACCTGCTGGTGATTCTCAACGACATCCTCGATTTCTCCAAAATCGAGGCCAACGCGCTGGAACTGGAGCACATTCCCTTCAGCATGGGCGAGACCGTCCGTGACGTGGTGCAGATGCTCGAACCGCTGGCGCAAGAAAAAGACATCGGCCTCACCACCGAAGCAACCACCGCCTGCCCGCCGCACATCATCGGCGATCCGGGGCGCGTCCGCCAGGTACTCGTCAACCTCATCGGCAACGCGGTCAAGTTTACTCCGGCAGGGAAAGTCACCGCCCGCATCGGGGTGGAAGGTACCTACCTCCGCGTCGAGGTGGCCGATACCGGTATCGGCATCCCCCCCGACAAACTGGAGTCCATCTTCACCAAATTCACCCAGGCCGAAGCCTCGATGAGCCGCCGCTTTGGCGGCACCGGGCTGGGTCTGGCCATCACCCAGCGGCTGGTGCAGATGATGGGCGGCGACATCGGCGTCACCAGCGAGGAAGGCGTCGGTTCGGTGTTCTGGTTCCGCATCCCCGTGCGGCTCCCCACCGCCGAGCAGATGGAGGCCCTGCAAAAGCAGCACGGCCAACGGCCCGACGCGGCAACCCCAAGCGATACCCCGCGCATCCCCGTCGCCAATGTCGCCCTGCTGATGGTGGAAGACGAGCCGGTCAACCGCGAGGTGGCCAAACTGTTCATGACCAAACTCGGCATCCCGCTGGTGGATGTCGCCACCAACGGACAGGACGCGGTCAACATGTACGACCCCGACCTCTACAACGTCATCCTGATGGACTGCCAGATGCCCGACATGGACGGCTTTGAAGCCACCCGCCACATCCGCGAGCACGAAATGGACACCGGCCGCCATGTGCCCATCATCGCCGCCACCGCCAATGCCATGGTCGGCGACCGGAAAAAATGCATCAGCGCCGGCATGGACGACTACATCAGCAAACCGCTCAAACTCGACCGCTTGCGCAGCGTGCTGGAGCAATTCATCGACTTCGGCGAAGCGGCAACCAAACCGGCCACTGAAGAAACACCCACCACCGAAACCAGCCAAGAGCCATCTCTCGACTTCAACCACCTCGACAGCTTCACCGATGGTGACCCGGGCATCGAAAGAGACCTCTTCGCCATGTACCTGCAAACTGCCGACGATTGCCTGGCCGAGCTGCACGCCAGCCTCGCCAACGACAACACCGCCGCATGGAAGGCCGAAAGCCACCGCCTCAAGGGCGCCTCCGGCAATCTGGGCGCCACCCGCCTGTATAACCTGTGCCTGCAGGCCGAACATGCCACCGACGGGCCCGCCGCAAGCAAAGCCGCCCTGCTAAACGATATCACCGAAAGTATCGCGCACATCCGCGCACTGGCAATCCAACGTCACCCCGACTTGGGCTAAGACCATTCAAACAGCGTTAATGTGCCGCATCCTCGGCGTGGTGATGCAACGCCAGCACCTCTTCTTCCACCGCAAACCACGTCAGGTCCACCGCCAGCAACGCCAATGAAATCAGGAAAATCCGGAAACTGCGCAACTTGGTCGGCGCGCAACTGCCATGGGTGCAGGCCGCCTTGCGGCAGTCAATCTGGTAGGCAATCAGGTTGAACACCCCGCTCATCAGCACACCCGCCACCGCCAGCGTCAACAGCTCGGTGTGGTAGGCATCCACCAGTTTGTACAGCGGATTGGCCGCCAGTACGGCGCCCAAGCCAACCGTGGTGCCCAAGCTGATAAGCCCCGCCACCGCCGGAATCCCGCAACAGAACACATGGGGCAAAATGGAAAGGGCCGAAATCACAAACGTGCTGCGGCGCAGGGTATCGGTTTGCATGGCCTCTCCTTGTTCAAACGTTTCGTGGTGCCGATGACCGGATTCGAACCAGCGACCTACGCATTACGAATGCGCCGCTCTACCAACTGAGCTACATCGGCACTCTGCCGTGTTTAACGAAAATCACCCTCTCGCGCAATCCTTTTTGCTTTGTTATGCTCTCCCCCATGCTGCCCCTTGCCGACAACAACCCCACCCGCATCGTCCCCCTGCTCACATGGGGCCTCATCGCCATGTGTGTGCTGGCCTTTGTGGGCCAAAACCTCAGCCCCTATGGGTTTGAGTGGAGCGTCTACACCTACGGCTTCATCCCCGTGCGCCTGTTTGCAAACCCTGAAACGGCCATCGCCGACCACAACATCGCCCACGCGCTGGAAGAGTTGGAAACCGCCCCGTGGCAAACCCTGTTCACCAGCATGTTCATGCACGGCAGCCTCGCCCATATCGGCGGCAACATGCTGTATTTGTACATTTTTGGGGATAATCTTGAAAACGACATGGGCCGCCCGCGTTTTCTGGCCTTTTACCTGCTGTGCGGCCTCGCCGCCGCTTTGGCGCAAGGCCTTGTCGACCCCACCAGCGCCATCCCCATGGTCGGCGCCTCCGGCGCCATCGCGGGCGTGCTGGGCGGCTACCTCGTCCTCCACCCGCGCCAACGCATCACCGTGCTCATCCCCAACGCGGGGCTTACCCAAATGCCCGCGCTCATCGTGCTGGGCATGTGGTTCGCCTACCAGTTCATCCTCGGTGTGGCCAACATGGGCGGCGAAGGCGGCGGTGTCGCCTTCTGGGCCCACATCGGCGGCTTTGTGGCAGGGGTTGTGCTGGTAAGACTGTTCACCCCACGCTCTTGAATTTTCTTTCCACCTGCACCACCATGCTCCCAAGGGGAGAAACAGCCATGGGCCGCGCCGACGACGTTATCAGCCGCTTTCAGCAAAAAGCCGCTGGCGGTGCATTCAAGAACTCCACCCCACAAGAACTCCAAGAGGCAAAAATCAAAGACCGCGCTGCGCTCATGCCCGACAATGCGTTTCCCAAAAGTAACGAAGAAGCCCTCGCACAAGAAAGGTTCCTTCGTGACGCCGAACTCGAAATCATTCGTAAAACAGCACACGCCATGGGTTACCGACTCGTCAAAGACTCCTCCCAAGAACCTGAGGAGCGATGAGCCCCTCTCCCTATGTCATTCTTGAAAAAAACCACGAGGATTACCAAAGCATCCTTGTCCGTAACAACGCGTGGCAGCAAACATTCTTGCAAAATTCTCTGGATTTGTCCTTTCGACAGCAGCAAACCAACCTTGGCGTATCCATCGGTTTTATTCAATCTCTGCAAACCTTGGGCATGGCTAACCTTCTTGAGGCTCCCGCACAGTACCGTATTCACCGCGCCTTCATTCACGGGTCAGACCACAAGCCACCTCACCCCGACAATATTCCCGACCTCATGGACGACATGGTGGTTACAAGTGATTTTGGATGGAGAACATGGCGAGCAACTTACCTCGGGGCCTATCTACTCTGGCGCACCACATGGATTCATCCTTACGATGACGGCAACGGACGCATTGCCCGTGCACTCTGTCACTATGGAACATTCCGTAAGCTCAACTCACCCCCTCCTCCCGGTTTCAGTCTGATACATCACATCACCACCAACTACCCACGCTACTATGCGGGCCTCGACCACGCCAACGTCATCCGCAAACAAATTTTCCCCGAACTCCGCCACACACGCCATCCCCACCACGACCTCGGGCCACTGGAAGACATGCTGGTCGACTACCTTGAACTGTCAATCAAGTAAGGCAACAAAGCATCCCCCACATACCCCCCAACCTTCCCCGACCCCTGCACCGTCGTGTGCACATAATCGTAAAAGTCGCCTTCCCCCATCTCCAGCTCGCGCCCCAAATCGAAACAGGTCAAACCCAACTCACCGCACACGTCCATGGTTACACGGTTAAACGCCATCAGCCGGAAGTACGGCGCCACGTCCACCGCCCCATTCTCTTGCACCCGCCCGTACAACACCTCGTTTTTCATGCGGTAGCCGTTGAGCGGCTGCGTGATAAAGATTGCTTTCGCCCCCCACGCCCCAATCCGCCGCGCCAACTCCAGCAGCCGCACGCGGTAGTCAGCCAACTCCTGCCGCAACGCGTCATCTTCGGCAGGAACACCCCCCTCGTACCGCGCCCATGCCGCCCCCGCATACGGGTCGCCGGTGCCATGCACCACCCGCGCCTCACGGGCCACCGCCATGCCTTTCCATATCTCAAACACCCGCACCAACGCACTGTGGTTTTCCACATACTGCCACCACCGCCGACCTTCGCCTTCGGCCAACATCGCATCAAACTTGGCCTGCGTGCCTTTCGCCACGTTCATGTCGTTGATACCCACATACGCCAGCACCACCTTGGGCTTCAGCCCCTTCAAATTGGGGAACCATACCTCAAAATTGTAAATGTGCCCAAGGGTCGATTGCCCGTCCACCCCCGCATTCACCACCACGGCGGGCCGGCCCGCCTCCGCCAGTTTGTGCCGCAGCACATCCACCCACGTATGCCCGTCACCCACGTACAACTCGTTGGTGGTACTGCCACCCAACACCAGCACTTCAATCTCTTCAAGTGACGGATACGCCCCCCGCAACCCGTTCCCGTCCCGCGTATAAACCACCGGCCCATCGGCAGGGTACAGCTTGCCCACGTCAAACACCCGCTCCACGTTGCGCGGCAAATTGAGGCGGCCATAACTCGCCCCCCACAACCAACTGCCAAACACCAGCTCCAGCAACACCAACCCAACCAACGCTACCGCCACGTTGGCAGCCACCACCTTCATCATTCCGCACGATTTCATGCCCACGGTTGTACGGGGCAACCTCTCCACGGTCAATCAAGATGGCTTAAAGCCGTTTGCATAATTCGCTAGCCAGTGTCGAAAAGAGGTTTTATCGAGAACCGTACCGCAAGTGTACGTTGTTGGTACATGCGGAACGGAAGCGCAGATAAAACTTCTTTGCAGGCCTGGCTAGTAGAATTTGCAAATGGCTTTAGTTCTTCACACCCTTCTCCACCACCAACCCCTCCTTCTTCGCCGTCACGCGCACCACACCACCCGCCTGCAACTCACCCGCCAGCACCATCTGCGCCAAGGTATTCTGCAACTCGGTCTGGATGACCCGCTTCAATGGCCGCGCCCCATACACGGCATCGTAACCGCGTTCGCCCAGCCAATCGGCCGCCTTGTCGTCCACATCCAGCGCAATTTGCTGCTGCGCCACCAGCGCCTGCACGCGCTTCAACTGCTCGCGCACAATGCCGCGCATCACACCCTTGTCCAAACGGTTGAACAGCACGATGTCATCCAGCCGGTTCAAAAACTCCGGCCTGAACTGCCGCCGCACCTCCTCCATCACCAACGCACGGGCATCCTCGGCAGGCGCCCCGTCCGGCAACGCCGCCAAATGCTCGGCCCCGGTGTTGCTGGTGAGGATAATGACGGTGTTGGTAAAGTCCACCGTGCGGCCCTGCCCGTCGGTCAACCGCCCGTCATCGAAGATTTGCAGCATGATGTTGAACACGTCCGGATGCGCCTTTTCCACCTCGTCAAACAGCACCACACTGAACGGCCGCCGCCGCACATCTTCGGTCAATACCCCGCCCTGCTCATAGCCCACGTACCCCGGAGGCGCCCCCACCAAACGGCTGACACTGTGCTTTTCCATGAACTCGCTCATGTCAATCCGCACCAGTGCCTTGTCGTCGTCAAACAGGTAGTTGGCAAGCGTTTTGGCAAGCTCGGTTTTCCCCACGCCCGTCGGCCCAAGGAATAAAAAGCTCCCAATCGGACGGTTCGGGTCTTGCAACCCCGCGCGCGCGCGCTGCACCGCATGGGCCACAGCCTCCACCGCCTTGGGCTGACCAATCACCCGCTCGGCCAGAATCTCCGGCAGCTTCAACAGCTTCTCGCGTTCGCTTTCCAGCATCTTGTCCACCGGAACCCCCGTCCAGCCACTCACCACCTTGGCGATATCATCCGCCGTCACCACCTCTTTCAACAGCCCGTCGGTGCGCTCTTCACTTTGCGTGGCTTCAATCTGCTTCTCCAACTCGGGGATTTTGCCGTAACTCAACTCCGCCACCTTGGCCAAGTCACCGGCCCGCTGGGCCTGTTCCACCGCCACCCGCGCGTCATCCAGTTGCTGCTTCAGCTGTTTGGCACCTTGCACAATCCGCTGCGCTTCCTGCCATTGCTTGGTCAGGTCATCACTTTGCTTTTGCAAAGCGGCAATCTCGCTTTCCAACTCTTTCAAACGCTGCTTGCTCGCCGCATCACTTTCCTTTCCCAGCGCTTCCCGCTCAATCTTCAACTGCATCAGCTGGCGGTCCACGCTGTCCAGTGCCTTGGGCTTGCTGTCAATCTCCATGCGGATGTTCGCCGCCGCCTCATCCACCAAATCAATCGCCTTGTCCGGCAAAAACCGGTCGGCAATGTAACGCTTGCTCAGATTCGCCGCGGCCACCAATGCGCCATCGGCAATGCGCACGCCATGGTGCAGCTCGTAACGCTCCTTCAACCCGCGCAGAATACTCACCGTCTCACCCACCGTCGGCTCGCTCACAAACACGCTCTGGAAGCGCCGCGCCAACGCCGGATCTTTCTCGATATGCATGCGGTACTCGTCCAGCGTGGTGGCGCCCACCGCGTGCAATTCACCCCGCGCAAGCGCAGGCTTCAACAGGTTGCTGGCATCCATGCTGCCATCGCCCGTGCCACCGGCGCCCACCAACGTATGAAGCTCATCAATAAACAGAATCACCTGCCCGGCATCCTGCTCGATCTCTTTCAAAATCCCCTTCAGCCGCTCTTCAAATTCCCCCCGATACTTCGTTCCCGCCACCAGCGCACCCATATCCAGGCTCAGCACGCGCTTGCGCTTCAACCCTTCCGGCACGTCTTCACGCACAATCCGCTGGGCCAACCCTTCCACGATCGCGGTTTTCCCCACCCCCGCTTCCCCAATCAGCACGGGGTTGTTCTTGGTCCGGCGCGAAAGCACCTGAATCGTCCGCCGCACCTCCTCTTCCCGCCCGATCACCGGGTCAAGCTTGCCGTCACGCGCCAAAGCCGTCAGGTCGCGGGTATATTTGGCCAGAGCCCCTTGCGCCGCCTCGGCCCCACGTCCTTCGGCCTGCTGGCCTCCCCGCAATTTCAGCGCCGCCTCTTTCAAGGCCGCAGGCTTCACCCCCGCCGCTGCCAACGCTTTTCCGGCTTCTCCACTCTCCTGCGCCAGCATGAACAACAGCATATCCGCCGCCACAAAGCGGTCGCCCCACGCCTTGGCCTCGTCCTCCGCCTTGGCCAATACGCGGGCCAAATCCTGCCCCATCCCCACCTGCGCCTCACCTTGTACCTGCGGCAGCTTACGCAAGGCTGCCTCCACCGCCTGCACCAGCTTGGCCACATCACCACCGGCGGCCTGCACGATGCGCCCCGCATACCCCTCCTCATCTTCCACCATCGCTGCCAGCAAGTGCAGCCCACCAATCTGAGGGTTCCCCGCGCGCAACGCCAACGCCTGCGCTTCACTCAACAGACGCATCACTTTTTCGGTCAGTTTGTCCGGATTCATCTCACATTCTCCCTTACCCCTCCTAAAATGGACAATTGGCACTCTCATGTCAAGAGTGCCAGAAAACATTGGCGAGCTTCAAGCGAGCCTAGGTTTTCGGCATCCCGGAACGCGGCATGGTCGCGCCTTGGCGCGGGCACCATGCCCGTATCCGGGATCTCCCAAAGCATCTCCAACCCCTCACAAGGCCGCCCCACCCGACAGAGCGCGGTGGCAAAATCCACCCCCGCCGTCATCCCGACGAAGGTCGGGATCCACGAACACCATCAAGCCCAGCGCAGCGTTCCATAAACAGGAGCGGGCTGTCATCAAATCCATCACCCAAGCTCATCCCCCAAGCCCCCACAGCGTCCCTGTTGTCGCATCACCACAACATGTTGTGTGTTTCCCCGTCAGGCAACTTGACCGCCCCGCCCGCGCCCCACACCATAAGACTACGCAGAAGATGAGCTTCTGCGGCGAGCCAACCCAGTCAGGAGGGCACGACACGGTGAAACGTCTTACACACATCACGAAAGGAGGTGATCCAATGCCAAGCATCACACATAGGGGTATCTCAATGCCGGCATGGACCACCGTGGAGGGCTTGTTCTAAAGCCTCCGCGTGGCCCCGCCACGCATTGCCTTACGATGCTAAACAAAACCGCCCTCTCGGGGGCGGTTTTCTTGTCCGCCCCCCCCCAGCCCATAACAAAGCCCCCAGAGGGAGGAGACAACGGGGAAAGCGCTCCCCCTCCGCCAACCTCAAGAAGCAACACCGACAACCTTTACCATCCCCACGGCCCGCAGGGCCGTCATGCCGGCGCAGGCCGGTATCCACGAACATCATCAAAATTCACAGCCAACCGCCGTTCCACTTACGACTCCCCATATTTCACATCCCCACCCCACCGCTTGCATACACACCACATACATGGTACACACCCACCATTGCGTCACATCCAAAGGGAGGGAATCACCATGTTACGCGCCGTTTTGGCCCTATTGTTGGCCACCGCCACCGCCCACGCCGGACAGTACTGGGAGGTTGAAGAAACCACGCTGGTGGAAGTCCGACCCACCCAATATCAGGAAGACGTTTACTACGGCAACATCCAGCCCGCCGCAGGCCCCCGCGTCCGTTGGGGCAACGGCCAGTGGCAAGGTCTCCATGTCGGCATCACCGTGCAGCGCGACAACGGCAAAACCAGCTACAAAAGCCCCTACGGCACCAGCGATACCTTCAAAGACAGCGGTACCAACGTCGGCGGCCAGGTAGGCTACACATGGCAATCCGGCCCGCTCACCTACGGCGTGGAGGGAGACTACGCCACCAGCAACAACAAGGGCGACGATAACTTCGCCTTCGGCCAACAGGATAAAATCAAGGGCAAATGGCAAGCCTCCGCCCGTGGCCGCGTCGGCGTGGCGGTGGGCCGCGTGATGCCCTACGCCACCGCCGGCTGGGGCTGGCAAAACACCACCTACACCATTTACGATGACATCCTCGGCACCAGCGCCAACCATCAGGAAATCCTCAACGGCCCCACCTACGGCGCCGGGGTGGAGGTGGCCCTCACCGACCGCATCACCACCCGTGGCGAGTTCCGCCGCACCGACTACGGCAGCGACCAGTTCGATGCCTACACCAGCGTCGCCTCCGCCCGCGAGTACGAGCACAATCAAGACAGCTTCATCTGGAGCCTCAACTACCGCTTCCCCGAACCCCCGGCCCGCTAACCAAAACCGCCCTTCGGGCGGTTTTTACTTGCATGCCACACGGCATCCTCCTAGCATTTCGCCCCATGACCCGTCACCTCATCACCTCCGCCCTGCCCTACGTCAACGGCTACAAACACCTCGGCAATCTGGTCGGCTGCCTGCTGCCTGCCGATGTCTTTGCCCGCTTCTGCCGCCAACAAGGGCATGAAACCCTGTTCATCTGCGCCACCGACGACCATGGCACCCCCGCCGAACTCGGTGCCATCAAAGAGGGCGAGGCCCCCGCCACCTACGTCGCCAAATGGCATGACTTGCAGGAAAACATCTACACCCGCTTCGGCCTCAGCTTCGATTGGTTCGGCGGCACCAGCCGCGCCCCCAACCATGCACTCACCCAACATTTGGCGCGCAAGCTGAAAGACAACGGCCTCATCGAAACCCGCACCGAAACCATGCTGTTCAGCAAGGCCGACGACCGCTTCCTGCCCGACCGCTATGTGGAAGGCACCTGCCCCAAATGCGGCTTCGCCAAAGCCCGTGGCGACCAGTGCGACGGCTGCGGCAGCGTGCTCAACCCCACCGACCTTATCAACCCCTACTCCAGCATTTCCGGCAGCAAAGAGCTGGAACTGCGCGACAGCCAACACCTCTACCTGCTGCAAAGCAAACTAGTGGATAAACTGCGCAGCTGGATCGACACCCAAAAACACTGGCCCAAACTCTCCACCTCCATCGCCTACAAATGGCTCGATGAAGGCCTGCAGGATAGGGGCATCACCCGCGACATGAAATGGGGCGTGCCGGTGCCCACCGATACGTTTGGCGACGCCTTCGCGAACAAGGTGTTCTATGTCTGGTTCGATGCCCCCATCGGCTACATCGCCGCCACCGAAGAATGGGCCAATGCCCAAGGCTACAAAACCCCTGCCGATGGCGTGCCGCTGTCATCTCCCGCCCGCCGCTGGTGGTACGGCGACGAGGCAAAAGACGTCACCTACACCGAGTTCATGGGCAAGGACAACGTCTATTTCCACACCCTGAGTTTCCCCGCCACCCTCATCGGCAGCAATGAACCCTGGACCATGGTCAACACCCTCAAAAGCTACAGCTGGCTCACCTACTACGGCGGCAAGTTTTCCACTTCCATGGGCGTGGGCGTGTTCACCGATACCGCCATCGAGCTCCTCCCTGCCGACTATTGGCGTTACTACCTGCTGGCCCGTGCGCCGGAAGGCGACGACAGCGAATTCCGCTGGACCGACATGCAAACCGTGGTCAACAAAGACCTCGCCGACGTGCTGGGTAATTTCGTCAACCGCACACTTACGTTCACCGCCAAACACTTCGGCAACACCATCCCTCCCATGGGCGAACTCACCGAGGCGGAAGACCAACTGGCCGAAGCCATCGCCGCCCGTGTCACCAAACTCACCGCCCACATGGCAAACGCCGACATGCGCAAAAGCGTCGAGGTGCTGCGTGATATCTGGACACTGGGCAACGAATACCTCGCCACCCAGGAACCGTGGAAGGTCATCAAAACCGACAAAGACCGCGCCGCCACCATCCTCGCCACCGCCATCGCGCTCATCCCGCTTTACGCCACGCTGGCCGCACCTATCATTCCCTTCACCGCCAGCACTCTCATGGCCCTCTTCCCAAGCCTTGAAACCCCGAAGACCGCCCACCCGCAACCGGATGCCACCCTCCCCGCAACCCTCCACACTCCATGGAGCTGGCCCACCGCCGACGACATCCCCGACCTGCTGGGCTTCCCGCCCACCGGCACCTTCAGCGTCCCGCCACCGCTTTTCGCCAAACTCACCGATGAACAAATCGCCGACTGGGAAGCCCGATTCGGTAACAAAAAGGTTTGACCTCTTTGCCTAACCCTCTGTGCGCCCCTTCCACCAGACGGCCCGAAGGCGTCATTCCCGCGCAAACGAGAATCCAGCTTGCCTGGAACAACGCTTGCGTAATTCAGCTTCTTTAGTCAAAAATCCAAGCCGCCCTTGTAGGCAATCTTTAACTAAACATCCAAATTCGCCACATTCAACGCATTCGCCGTAATAAAGTCTTTTCTGGGCTCCACGATATCACCCATCAGCGTGGTGAAAATCTCGTTGCAGCGCATCGCGTCTTCCACTTTCACCTGCAGCAATGTGCGGTTTTCGGGGTGCAACGTGGTTTCCCACAACTGCTCGGCGTTCATTTCACCCAAACCTTTGTAGCGCTGGATACTCCACCCCTTGCTGCCCGCCGCCAACACGGCTTCGGCCAGCGCGGCGGGGTTGTGCCAATGCACCACTTCGGCGTCACCCATTTGGTAACTGCCACCCTGCATCAGGGCCTGCAACTTCTCGGCCTGGCTCAGCAACTGACGCAACGCCGGGAAGCCCAACATCGCCCGCGTCACCACGCGGCTTTCGGGGATGCCATCCTGCTTCCAGCTGATGCTCAACATGCCGTGCCCGTCGCTTTGCGGCTGCGCCTGCACCTGCCAGTTTTCACCACCGTTGATGCCGCCGGCCGCCAGCAAGGCTTCCCCCACCCGACGCGCCAACCCTTCGGCTTGCGACAGCGTATCCAGCTCGTCACCTTTGGCACCGGCCGCCACCAGCGCCCATGTCACCAAGGAAGAAAGCTGCTGGTTTTCCAACTGCTTCACCAATCCACGGGCAGCGTTGGCCAACTTGAAGGTCGCTTCCAAATCGGCACCGGCACGCACTTCGCCACCACTCAGCGTCACCCGCGCCCCGGCCAAACCGGTCTGCGCAAAGAAGCTGTCCTTCGCGGCATCATCCTTCAAATATTGCTCCTGCTTGCCTTTGGCCGCGCGGTACAGCGGCGGCTGGGCAATGTACAAATGCCCGCCGGAAATGATCTCCGGCATGTTGCGGAAGAAGAACGTCAGCAACAACGTCCGGATATGGCTTCCGTCCACGTCCGCGTCAGTCATGATGATGATCTTGTGGTAACGCAACTTCTCGAGGTTGAAGTCCTCGCTGCCGATACCGGTGCCCAACGCCTTCACCATGGTGCCGATTTCCTGATTCGACAGAATCTTGTCAAAGCGCACCCGCTCAACGTTCAGAATCTTCCCTTTCAACGGCAAAATCGCCTGCGTTTCGCGCTTGCGACCTTGTTTGGCACTGCCGCCCGCACTGTCCCCCTCGACAATGAACAGCTCGCACTTGGTCGGGTCTTTTTCACTGCAATCGGCCAGCTTTCCTGGCAAACTCGCCACCTCCAGCGGGCTCTTGCGCCGCGCCAGCTCCCGCGCCTTGCGTGCCGCATCGCGGGCCACCGCACTTTCAATTACCTTGCCGATAACCGCCTTGGCATCGTTGGGGTTTTCTTCAAAAAACGCCGTCAACCACTCGGTCACCACCTGCTCCACCACAGGGCGCACCTCGCTGGAAACCAGCTTGTCCTTGGTCTGGCTGCTAAACTTCGGATCAGGCACTTTCACGCTCAGCACACAAGTCAGGCCTTCCCGCGCATCGTCGCCCGAAAGCCCCGCCGTCATCTTGTGTTTTTTCAGCAGGCCGGATTCCTCGGCGTACTTGTTCACAACCCGCGTCATCGCGGCGCGGAAGCCCACCACGTGCGTCCCGCCGTCCCGCTGCGGAATGTTGTTGGTGAACGGGTAGGTGTTCTCGCTGTAACTGTCGTTCCACTGCAACCCGCACTCTACCGTAATGGTCTTGCCCGCCGCTTCCTTGTCGGCCTTGAAGTAAATCGCGTCGGAAAGGATCGACGTACGGCTGCGGTCGATGTGCTGCACAAACGCCTTCACCCCGCCCTCGTAAAACAAGACGTTTTCCTTCGGCTTGCCATCCTCGCCTTCCACCCGCTCGTCGCGCAGGGTAATGTGCACGCCGCTGTTCAGAAACGCCAGCTCCCGAATCCGGTTCAGCAACGTATCGTAGCTAAACTCCACAAAGCTGAAGGTCTCTTTGCTGGGGGTAAAGCGCACTTCCGTCCCACGCATTCCTTCGGGTGCCGCACCCACCTCGGCCAGCGGCGCCTTGGCTTCGCCGTCGGCAAACTCGATATAATACTCCTTGCCGCCCCGCCAAATGCGCAATCCCAGCTTGGTGGAAAGCGCGTTCACCACGCTCACCCCCACACCGTGCAAACCGCCGGAAACCTTGTAGCTGTTCTGGTCGAACTTCCCGCCGGCGTGCAGCTTGGTCATAATGACCTCCGCCGCACTCACCCCTTCTTCGGGGTGGATGTCCACCGGAATCCCGCGCCCGTTGTCGCGCACGCTGGCGCTGCCGTCGCTATGCAACGTCACCGTGATACGGTCGCAATGCCCGGCCAACGCCTCGTCGATGGCATTGTCCAGCGTCTCATACACCATGTGGTGCAAACCGGTGCCGTCATCGGTGTCGCCGATATACATGCCGGGACGCTTGCGCACCGCATCCAGCCCGCGCAGCACGCGGATGCTCTTGGCGCCATACTCCTCGGCACTTGCCTGAACAGGTTTGTTTTCAGCGTCTTGCATGGCATTCTCCTTCACGGCGGCTTGGCTCATTGTAGTGTCCCCCTAATTGACGCCGCACTTTACCCCAAACACCGCAATTTTCCTAGCAAAATCGCCCAAAATCGGGGCACCTTGCAATCTTTTCTTTCCGCTCCATATTTATACCCATGAGCCAACATTTCCCCTACAGTGTTTTCCGCGAAACCATCGACGGTCCGGTTACTTTGGACGCCTTTCCCTATGCCTACAGCGTCGTGTGGCAAATTCCCCGGCGCCCCGCCCGCCAGTCCCTTGCCGAGCGCCGCGCCGCCATCCGCACCCAACTCAACCCCGACAGCCACCTCAACGGCGCCTCTTTCAAGCAACAACAAGGCAATACCCATGCCCGCTAACACCTCCCCCCTCCACCGCTTCATCAAACGCATCCGCAACTGGATGGATGGTGTCTCCAGCGACACCTACATCCAATGTCACCCGCTCAGCAAAGAGCTCACCGCCAACCCTTCCGCCATAACTCCCGCCTACCGCGACCTCACCGCCGAGATCGACGCCCTCATGAAGTCCGGCAAAACCCTGTCAGTCCCCTTTTACATCAAACGCGACCACATCCAGTTTGCCAAGAGCCCCGATGAGCTGGGCTTTCTGGAGAGCTACGTCAGACGCGAGGTTGTGAGCCTGACAGACAAACAACGGAATTTCATGCCCCAACCAACCGCCTTGACCTACCAAAAGCTCATCCAAACCCAACGCGAGGTTCTTGCCGGAACCCGCCAACCTGCCCTTGCCAGCGACGATTCATCCTTGGGCGTCACCATAAGGCTCAGTCATCACGTTGTCAGTGTCCTTGAGAACCCAACCCTGTTGGCAGATCTCGAACACGCCGTCCAACGTCACGCCGCATTTCTCGCACATGCCCCTATCCATCACGATCCCCAACTGCAAAACAACCTCTACGCAAGCCTGGAAGAAACCTTGCGCAAGCGCCGCCAACAGCTGCTCGAGCAATCACAAGAAGACCACACAAAGCAAGCTGGCGGGCGCGAAAACACCTCCCGCTAACCTGTTAAAACAGCCTGCCGAATTACTTGCACAGGTAAAGGGGGTCAAGGGGGCGCAGCCCCCTTGCGCCGAGCCTGCCCCGTGCCCCGACACGGGGGCATTCCAGCCCCGCCAAGCCGAAGCAACGGCGGCTGACGGACAGCTGGAGCCGAAACGGAGTGGAGACCAACGTGAAGCGTAACCCAATGCCCATCGGGCTTGTTCCTGTGCAATAAACAAGTCAAACAACTTTAAACCCGCACCGCCCACACCCGCCCATCCGCCAACGCCACATCACTCACCCACACCTGCACGCCCAGCCCGTGCAACGCGCCCAGCGCTTCATCCACCCCCGCCGCATCCAAATGGGCCGAAAGCTCGTCCACCAGCACCAGAGGCGCCCTGCCCGCCGCCACCATCGCCCGCACCTGCGCAACCAGCCAACGCAACATCACCCGCTTGTGCTGGCCGCTACTGCTCTGCTTGGCCACCAGCCATCGCCCGTCAACCTCCAACTCCGCCACCACATCCAACGTATTCGGGCCCGCACTGGTACGTTCCAGCCGCATGTCAATCTCGCGGCTGCGCACCAACTTGCCTTTCAAGGCCGCCACGGGGTCATCCGCCGCCAGCACCTCCTGCGCCGCCCCCGCCAACACCACCCGCAAACCTTCCATGTGCGGCGCCACGGCCGCCAGATACCCCGCCCGCCCCCGCAGCACCTTCACCCCCCACTCCGCCGCCTGATACTCCTCCGCCTCCAACCAATCCCCCGCCCCGCCCTGCAACAAAATCCGCAACCGCCCGCGCACATGATGCGCATACCGCTCCACCGCCACCTCGTGACCACTGTCCAACTGCACCGCCCAACTATCCAGCAACGCCCGCCGCCCCGCCGGCGCATTGTAAAATACCCTGTCCAACTCCGGCGCCAACATCACCATGGAGAACCGCGCCGCCACCGCCTCCAACGTCGCCTCCGCCCCATCCAAGCGCACCACGCGCTTGCCCGCCCGATACTGCATCCCCACACTTCCCCCGTCATGGGTCTCGGCAAACACCGTCCATCCTTCCCGCGCCGCACCTTCCCGCACTTGCGCCTTGGCATCCTCCCCCACCAACCCGCGCCCGCCTTCCAGCAAGCTGATGGCCTCCAACACAGATGTCTTCCCCACCCCGTTCGGCCCCAAAAGCGCCACAACACCCCGCTCCGGCGCCCCCGCCACCTCAAACCGCTCCAAGTTCCGGAAGTTCGTCAATACCAACCGCTCAAGCGCACTCACTTAACTTTTTTCTCCTTCACCAACACCCTCTGCACCTTGCCCAACCCTGCAACCGCCCTTCGGCATTCCAATCCTTCTGCCCATAGCGCACAAAATAAAAAGGCACTCTTGGCAATATCAACCCATTCATGTCTCACGACCTCCTGTCTCATGACCTCACAACCATACCCCACAAACAGCGAACCCCCAACCGAGGGAGAGTGGTTGAGGGCTTTAAATTCGCTGCTTCCGCTGCGTCTCGGAACGGGTCGGGCAGCGCGGATGGGATTGTCTCTGTCGCCGCCGAATTCTTGATTGTTGGTGTTGTTATCCCTTGTTGTCCCGTTCGTTACACCCGCATCGGCATCACCACAAAGGTGGTGCTGTCGTCCGCCGGGTCTTTCACAAGCACCGGGCTGGCGGAATCCTTGAAGAAGAAGCACATGTCGTCGCCGCCCACCTGACCACCCAGATCGCTCAGGTAGCGGGCATTGAAGCCCACTTCCAGCGGCACCTTGTCGTAGTCCACCTTCAATTCTTCGCTGGCGTTCTCTTGGTCGGGGTTGTTGGCGGAAAGTGCCAAGTGCCCCACCTCCAGCTTGAACCGTACCGAACGGGTTTTTTCGTGGGAAAGAATGCTCACGCGGTCTACCGCCTGCATCAAACTCTTGCGCGGCACCACCATGCCCGCCGTATTGTCCTTCGGAATCACCCGATCATAATCCGGGTAGTTCGCGTCAATCACCTTGCTGGTCAGCACGATGTCCGCCGCTTCCGCCTGAATCTTCTTCTCGCTCACCGTCACATGGAGCGTCTTGGCTTCATCGGCCAACTTGCGCAACTCGGTCACACACTTGCGCGGCAAAATCACGTCCGGCATTTCTTCGGCACCTTCAGGGCAAGCCAAATCAGCCTTCGCCAACCGATGCCCGTCGGTCGCCACCGTGCGCAGCAGCTTCTGCCCGTCGGCTTCCACCGTGTGCAGGTACACACCGGTCAGGTAGGCCCGCGTTTCATCGCCACTGGCGGCAAACTGCACCTTGTCGAGCAACTTCTTCATGTCGGCACTGGGAATGTCAAACGCCACACCGCCATCCACCTTAGTCATGTCGGGGAAAGCCTCCGCCCCCAGCGTCGCCAAACTGAAGCGCGCCTTGCCGGCGGTCAGGCCCAACCGGCTACCCCCATCGGCCAACTCCATCGCCACCATCACCCCTTCGGGGATTTTGCTGACAATCTCAAACAGCTTCTGCGCATTCACCGTGGTCACACCGGCTTCATCCACAAACGCCTCGGCCACGCCTTGTACGGCCAAATCGTTGTCGGTGGCGGTGGTCTCCAGCTTATTGTCTTGGGCTTTCAGCCTTACGTTGCCCAAGATGGCAATGCTGGTGCGCTTTTCAACCACTGCGCTCATATGGCGCAGGGCACGGAACAGGGTCTCGCGGGAAATACTGAGTTTCATGGCGCCACTTTACCACGCCCACCGCCGCCGTCACCTACATCTGGTGCCTCTTGCCACTACAATGGGCAAGAACGTGTACAAGATGCAGTAACCCTCCCGTCAATAACGCTCGATTTCGGCAAGCGGGCCGACAAAATCCATATCCTCATATCCTTCATCCGTAAGCATGTTCTCAAGCTGGTCATACCGCTGGAATAGGTTCCCCATCACCAACCACACTTTCGGCACATCATGGCCATGAACAAGAGCCGTGGTAATCCGCTGCTGCCCCCTTTCGACCATCGTGCTTTGCGCCTTCCACAACAGCTTGAATTCGGGCCCGTCCGCCATACGCAACTTATACCCCACTGCGATGATGCTCTCGATTTCGCAGCGTTCCTCCCGGTCTAGATACGGATACACCCGATCCGCCAACCAAATCTCCAACCGTTCAAGGAAATGACATGAGGCATGCGCTAATTTCCTGCGCTCCCGCCAAAGATAGCGAGAATCTTCGCGAATTATCACTCCCATAACTACCCTCGCCGTCCCCCCAACATTCCCTCCAGCACCCCCACATGTTCGGCCAACTCGCCGTCACTTTCCATCAACGATTGAATCGCCTTCACCCCGTGCATCACGGTGGTGTGGTCTTTGCCGCCAAACGCCCGCCCGATGTCGGGGAAACTCTTGTTGGTCAACTGCTTGCACAGGTACATTGCCACTTGGCGCGGCCGTGCCACATGGCGGCTACGGCGCGGACTGTGCATGTCGGCCACGCGGATTTTGAAGTAGTCGGCCACCGCCTTCTGGATATCATCCACCGTGGTCACCCGCGTGTGCAGGCGGTACAGATCGGAAAGCTGCTCGCGGGCAAACTCCAATGTAATCGCCGCCCCCATCAGACGGCTTTGCGCCACCAACCGGTTCAACGCCCCTTCCAACTCGCGCACGTTGCTGGCAATGGTCACTGCCAAGCTCTCCAAAACCTCGGTGGGAAGTTCCAACCCCAACTGCGCCGCCTTGCTTTGCAAAATCGCCAACCGCATCTCCACCCCCGGCGGCTCCACCCGCACGGTCAGCCCGCTGGCAAAGCGGCTGCGCAAACGGTCATCCAGATTGGCCAAATCATGCGGACTTTTGTCGGCGGTCAAAATCACCTGTTTGCCTGCCCCCACCAACGCGTTGAAGGTATGGAAAAACTCCTCCTGAAAGCCGTCCTTCCCGCACACAAACTGGATATCGTCCACCATCAGCACGTCCACGTTGCGTACCCGTTCGCGGAATTTCAGCAGATCGCGCTCGCGCATCGCCCGCACATAGCGGTTGGCAAACTGTTCCGAGCTCAGGTACAAAATCTTCTCCGCAGGCCGCCGCGCCCCGATGTCCCAGCCGATGGCGTGCATCAGGTGGGTTTTGCCCAGCCCCACCCCGCCGTACATGAACAACGGGTTGAACCCGCCCTCTTGCGCCACCCGCTGCGCCGCCATCGCGGCAAACTCGTTGCTGTTGCCGGTAACAAAGGTGGCAAAGGTATAGCGGGGGTCAAAGCGGCTGCCCGCCGCCTCGTCGTCCGCCACCTGGGGGGCCGGCACGTCAGCCGGCACTTTCTCTGCCGCAGCCTTCGGCGCCTGCATGGAGTGGAACACCGGCGCCACGCGGATATTCACTGCCACGGGCCGCCCCAACTGTCCTTCCACCGAGGTCGCCACAATCTCACGGTAGTGCTGTTCCACCCAGCTCTGGATAAAGCTGGTCGGCACCGTCAATGTCACCCCGCGCGCATCCACCACGTCCAGCGTCAACGGCGCCAACCATGTTTCATAATCCTCTTCGGCCACCTGTTTGCGCAAGCTCTGCTGCACCTGCGCCCAATCCAACCGTCCGCCACTTCCCGCCGCGGCCCCGCCCGCAGCCACTGCCGTCACAGATGATGGCGTCGCGGCGTTCCACGTCATGCTGTTTCTCCCGTCCTATATGTTCCCCGACACGCTACCACACCCCCCACCCCGCGCCAACACCTCTTCCCACATTTTTCCAATTTAACTTCATGTAAATAAACAAAAAATCCCCACCCATGCGGGCAGGGACAAAACAATGCAACAAGCCTAAAAACGCTGGCTTACTTGGCGGCGTTGATGCGCGCGGCCATGCGGCTGGTTTTGCGCGCGGCGGCGTTCTTGGTCACCAACCCTTTGCGCACGCCTTGGGCCAGCGCGCTCATGGCGCTTTTAAACGCGGCGGCAATGCTCGCACGGTCGTCACTGGTCACGCTCTTTTCAAACGCCTTCACCGCCGTACGGATGGCGCTCTTCTGCTTGGTGTTGTGCAGTTGGCGGGCGTTGTCTTGGCGGATGCGTTTGCGTTGTTGGGCGGTGTGGGCCATGGGGGTTCAAGTCCTTTGTTACGGGTTCACGTGGCGCGCAACCTAAAGCTTGTGGATAACTTCGTCAAGGCCCCGCGCAAACTTTCTCGATATCCACGATATCCGGCCTTTCCAACGCCTGCCGCAAAGCCGTGCAACCGCTGTCGTTGGTTAAATCCCCCGCCACCGCCGTCACTCCGGGCAAGCCAGACGCCATTCCCCACGCCAATGCCTGTGCCATCACGTCCCGCCACACCGCCGGCACCCGAGCCCGCACCGCATCCAGCAACGCCTCCGCCGTCCGCGCCTCGGCCACGGCAGCCAAGTCCTCTCCCGTTTCCAACAGCCCCCGCCACGCGGCCATATAAGAAGACGCCCGGGCCTCTCCCTCCCACACCGCCGCAACCTGCGGCCATACCTCCCGCATCCAGCCGCGCCATGCCGCCCGCGTCGGCCACGGGGGCACCCCTGCGGCCAGCAGCGGCACCACCCCGAACAGCGGCGTCCCGTCCACCTCCGGCCACACCATATGTTGCCGCAACGCCTGTTCAGCCTCGGCCACCAGCACCAGCGGCGCCATCACCGAGTCCGTCACCCTGCCAACCGCCAACCCCACATCCACAACCCCCAGCGCCGTCGGCCACCGCGTCGCCGCCTCGACCACCACCAACAACCCCAGCCGTGCCGCCAACTCCAACACACTCACCTTCTCATCCTTATGACGGCTCTCCGCCACCTGCCACGCCCGCCCATCGGTCACATTCACTTGCACCATCACTGCCCGCAACTGACTGCGCTTGCGCCGCCCCCACACCCGCGCCGCCGCATCATCCGCCTGCGCCAGCCACGCCCCCAAATCACCATCCGCCGCCATCGCCACCCCGTAAAACCGAATCTCCCCCGCCCGCACCGCCGCCTCCAGCGGCGCAAAGTCAATCTCCACTCCTTCCTGCACCCGCCACAGCACCACGTCGGCTCCGGCCACAACCTCACCCGCCGCCGCCTCGACGATCACCACCATCCCGTCTTGCCGCGCCGCCACCCGTGCCACGTCTTCCGCCCGCACCAGCAGTCCGTTGCAGCCCACGGCAAAGGCCTCATTCCATCCCGCCCAACCGGCCCGCCCGTCACACACCACCTTGCCCAACGTCACCCCTTGCGCCACCCGCCAGCTAGAGGGCGAAATCCGCGGATTCTCCCGCCACCGCGCCGCCGCATACGCCGCCGTCGGCTCACTCCCTTCATCCATAAACGCCACCTGCACCATGGCGCGCATGTTGCCCCATGCGGGGGTTTATGTCACCATCCGCGCCAACCGCAACAAGAAAGCCTGCTCATCCATGCGCCTTGCCCTTTTCCTGCTCGCCTTGCTGGCCACCACCACCGCCCACGCCCTTACCCGTGCCGAGGTGGAAAGCATCGTACAATCCTACATTGCCACCCACGGCAACGAAATCCTGCAAAGCATCATCACCGCGCAAGAAGCCCAAAAAGCCGCCACTGCCAAGGAAATCATCCGCCCGCACAACCCAACCTCCGGCCCGGCCACCGCGCCCATCACCATCGTGGAATTCTCCGAGTTCGAGTGTCCGTTTTGCCAGCGCGTGCAAGCCAACCTCAAACCCGTCCGCGACCGTTACGGCACCCGCATCCGCTGGGTCTACAAGCATTTCCCGCTGGAGTTCCATGCCAAGGCCAAACCCGCCGCACTGGCCGCCCAAGCCGCCCACAACCAAGGCAAGTTTTGGGAGTTTGCCGCCAAAATCTGGCCCCGCCAAAACTACCTGAGCGAACAATTGCTGGTAGAAATCGCCAAGGAACTGAAGCTTGACATGGCCAAGTTCAACGCCGACCGCGCCTCCCCCGCCGCACAAAAGGCATTGGCGCAAGACATCGCCGACGGCAAAAAGGCGGGCGTGCAAGGCACCCCGTTCTTCCTCATCAACGGCACGCCGCTGTCCGGCGCCCAACCCACCGAGGCATTTGTCGAGATCATCGAGGCCGAACTCGCCAAGCACAACAAAGCGGAAAAATAATTTATGGCCGGGCCCACCCTGCCGCATCGCCCGCCGCCACGCAGCAGCGCGGTACCGCTGCTGCCGCTGCTCATCGCATTGGTGCTGGTGGTGCTGGCGCTGCAAGGCGTCAAGCTGCTCTACACCATGGGCTTTTTGGGAGATATCCCCGCGCCCGAACAAACCATCGCCGACCCTTTCCAAAACCTGCCGGTGGTGCAACACGGCAAACTGCCCACCCCGGTTGTCGCCCGCGCCCCCGCCTTCAGGCACAATCTGGTAACGGGCGCCCCCACCGCCGCTTATACCCTCACCATCTTCACCGACCCCGCCTGCGGCCCCTGCCGTGACAAGCTGGCCCGCTGGCTCACCCCCGTGGTCACCGGCAACGCCCGCATCATCTACAAATACTGGCCCGCCACGGTAGGCGACATCAACGGCGGACTGGTGATGGAACTCGCCCGCCGCCAAAACCTCGCAGGCCCGCTGCTTTCCCAACTGCAAACCACGGCGGGCACCCTCTCCGCCGAAGCCATGTTCAACGCGCTCGAGGCCGCCGGCCTCCCCCTCCCCCAACAACGCCGCCTGTTCGCCGCCCAAAGCGAAGAGCTGGCCGCACTGGTCGGCAAAGATATCGACCAAGGCCGCACCCTGCGCCTCGGCCCGCCGCCGCAACTTATTTTGCAAGACCGCCTGCTCGACGGCCGCTTGCTCTCGCCAAGCCGCCTCGATCTTTACATCGGCCGCCTCGGCCGCAACCAACCCCTCGTCCAACCCACCGACATCTGGCTCTTCGGCGGCGACCGGTAGGGCACAACGCCACCTCCCTCTCTTCCTAATTGCGCGCCACAGGCGTCATTCCAAGGAGCACGCCCCACCGACCATCACTTACTCACCAAACCGGAACACCCGACTGCAGTACGGACACACCACATGGTCGGGCTTGCCCGCCGCATCATCCACCATCGTCAGGTACACCCTCGGGTGCCGCCCCCCTTCCGGCCCGTCACACACCACCTTGCGACCATGCACCACCACAGTCTCCACATTCACCGGCACAATCGGCTCCGACATCGTTTTGCCTTTCTTTTCTGCCTGCCACCATACCAAGCCTTTGGTAACCTGAACACAAGTTATTCATCGAGATTCACCGGCGCGATGACCCGTATTTTGCCAAAGGAAAAGGGGCATCGGCCCCCTTTCTTGCAAACCTATGGCGCACCCGGCGCGATTCGAACGCACGACCCCTTCCTTCGGAGGGAAGTACTCTATCCAGCTGAGCTACGGGTGCCCAAGGGGGTTGGTACAAGGTTTTTCACCCGCATGCAACAATCCTTTTGTTGACAGCGCGGCAATCCGCTATACTCTGTCGTCCACGAATTTGCGGCCAGCCGCATAAGAACTTCAACAGGAGACCCGACCATGGCCAAACTGAAGATTGACAGCCTCGAGCCCCTCACCGACGCCCCCGCCAAGACCCGCGGCTACCCCGACAAATACGACCCGCTGAAAGACAAGGAATATATGGGTACCGCCATGCTCTCCTACTTCCGCGATATCCTCCTCACCCAACGGAAGGAGCTGGTCGACGGCAACCGCGAAGCCATCAACGATTTGCAACAAAACAGCAGCATCGAGGCCGACCTCGCCGACCAGGCCACGCTGGAGCTCGACCAAATGTTGGAGCTGAAAAACCGCGACCGCGCCCGCAAACTCATCAACAAGATCGATGAAACGCTGGATCTCATCCGCAACGGCGACTACGGCTTCTGCGCCGAAACCGGCGATGAAATCGGCGTCAAGCGCATGCTGGCGCGCCCCACCGCCACCCTCTCCATCGAGGCCAAAAACCGCCAAGAGAAAAAGGAAGAGGCCTACGCCGGCTAACCCCTTTCCTCACCAGCCCTTTCAGCGTAGGCTAGGCGCATGAGCCTTCCGCCACTGCAACCCACCCCCAACATCTCCCGCCTGCTGGGGCCGGGCGAGACCGTCGTCTACACCGCCAAGCTTCACCCTCTCCATGGATGGCCGTGGCTGTTGGCAGCCTTGGCCGTTGTGGCACTCGCCTATGCCACCAACGCCTACTTGGCCCTGTTGGCCCTCCCCCTGTTGACCGTGTACCTGCTACCTTTCCGTATCTGGGAAGCCGCCGTTACCACCCACCGCCTGCTTCTGCGCCATGGCCGCTTCCGCATCGCGCTCGATGCCATCGACCCCGACCATCTCGACCACTATCAGCTCCACCAAAACCCCTTCACCAGTCTGCTTCATTGTGGCGATGTCATCCTCGCCCTCCGCCTGCACCGCACCGTCACCTACCTGCCGCTGCCGTCCATCTGGCACCCCATGAGCTTTCTGGAAGCCCTTACCACCCTCAACCCCGCCTTCCGCGCCAAATGATTCCCTCCCAACTCCGCCTTTCCGCAAACAAACGCACCCTCGTCGTCACCTTCGGCGATACCGACCACGCCCTCACCGCCGAGGCCCTCCGCATCAACTCTCCCAGCGCCGAGGTCAAGGGCCACTTCGGCCAAGGCGGCGTGGTGCCCACCAACAAGCATGATGTCACCATCACTTCCATCGAACCTGTCGGCAACTACGCCGTCAAACTCACCTTTTCCGACGGCCACAACACCGGCCTGTTCACGTGGGACTACCTCCACGAATTGGCCATACAGGCATAGACTTTTCGCCCCCGCCCTCCTACACTCCCCCACCATGAAGCTCCTCGCCCTCCTTCTTTGCCTTGCCGCCACCGCCTACGCCCTGCCACCGCTGCCGCCCACCCTCACCATTTACGATGCCACCGCCACTCCGGCAAACAAAGGCGGCAGCAGCGCCGTCAGCATGGTCATCCACAACCCGCAAGATAGCCCCGCCACCATCATCGGCGCCACCTCGCCGTTTGCCCGCAAGGTGGTGCTCCAACACTACGTCAAACAAGACGGCGTCACCCAACTCTATCCGCTCAAGTCGCTCACCGTGCCCGCCCATGCCGACGCCGCGATTGTCCCTTTCGGGCTGGAACTGCGCCTGATGGACGTCAGCCAAGACCTCGCCTACGGCATGGACGTGCCCCTCACCCTCACCTTTGCCAACGGCAGCCAACGCACCGTGCGCCTTACACTAGAAAGCCCCACCGATGACCGCTAAAGCACCCCTCATCACCGCAGAAAACCTCACCAAAACCTACCCTGCCCAAGGCAAGGCCCCCGCCGTACACGCGGTACAGGGCGTCACCTTCGTGGTGCAACCTGGCACCTGCACCGGCCTCTTGGGCCCCAACGGCGCAGGCAAAAGCACCACCATGCGCATGCTGATGGGCCTCACCCGCAAATCCGGCGGCAGCCTCTCCATTTTTGGTACCGACACCGAAAGTCTCTCCCGCACCCAACGCACCCGCATCAGCCTTGTCCCGCAAGACGACAACCTCGACCCCGACCTCACCGTGGCGGAAAACCTCTTCGTCTATGGCCTTTTCTTCGGCATTGCCCGCGCCACATTAAAAGACCGCGTGCCCCAACTGCTCGCCTACATGCAACTGGAAGACAAGGCCGACGCCCGCGTCAGCCAACTCTCCGGCGGCATGAAACGCCGCCTCACCCTCGCCCGCGCACTGGTGAACGACCCCGACCTCATCATCATGGACGAACCCACCACCGGGCTCGACCCCCAGGCCCGCGTGATGATCTGGCAACGCGTGCTGGAACTGAAAAAGCAGGGCAAAACCATCCTGCTCACCACCCACTACATGGACGAAGCCCAACGCCTCTGCGACCATATCATCCTGATAGACCACGGCACCGTGCTCGATGAAGGCACCCCCAAACAGCTCATCGCCCGCCACAGCAAACCCCACGTGTTCGATGTCACCAAACCGGTGCCCGCCGCACTGGGCAAGCTCAAACTCGGCGAGTATGAAAGCGAGGACGTCGGCGACAGCATCCTCTATTATGTCGAAGACGCCATCACCTTCCGCAAACAATTGCCTGAAACCGCCACCTACCTCCACCGCCCCGCCAACATGGAAGACGTCTTCCTCAAACTCACCGGCCGCAAGTTGAGGGAGTAAGGCATGCGCTTCATCTCCATTATCGTGTACCGCCACATCATCGCCCTCAACGGTGCATGGGCAGGCATGTTCTGCAACGTTGTTCTAGAGCCCCTGGTGTTCCTTGTCGGCTTCGGTTTTGGCTTTGCCCGCATCATGGCCGGAGAAGACATCAACACCGACTACCTCACTTTTGTTCTGCCCGGCATGATGCTTTGGTCATCGGCGGCCACCGCCATCATTGAAGGCAGCTTCACCGTCCACCGCCGTTGTTTCGACCTCAAACTTTGGCAAGCTTGGCTGGCCACCCCCCTCACCCTGCCATGGCTGCTAGCTGGAGAGACCACCGCTATCGCCCTGCGCTGCTTCGTCTCATCTCTCGTCATGTTGCTCATGGGCGCCTTACTGGGGGCTCATATCAACCTCTGGTGGCTTGCCATTTTACCTTTGATTTTGCTGGTGTGCGTCGCCCATGCCGCCATGGGCATGTGGGCCGCATCACTCGCCACCAAGCGCGACCAACTCATGGCCATGTGGGTCTTTCTTGGCAGCACAACACTCATCTTTGGCGGCGCCCTTACTCCCACCACCACCTTCCCCTCATGGGTCAACGCCATCTTCAGCTACCTACCCACCCCTCACGCCTTGGCATTCATCCGCCCCATGGCCGATGGCACACTGGCATTCGAAAGTCTGTGGTACCACGGCGCCATGCTAGCCCTTATCACTGTATGCTCGGTAGCACTTGCCCTCACCGGATTCATGCGCCGCCTGTACAAAGAGGCATAGCCCAATGCCCAACCTTCCCCACATCACCACCCTCCTCATCCGCTTCTGGTACGAGTACCGCCAGCTATGGACATCCTTGTTCCTGCGCGATTTCATGGACAGGCTCATTTACCTGCTGGCCTTCGGTTTCGGCATGGGTGGTGTCATGGCGGCCAGCCACGGCAACAGCTACATGGCCTTTTTGGTGCCGGGCATTGCCTCGGCCACCGGCGTGTTTGTCGTCACCATGGCGATGACCTACGGCGTGTGGGAACGCTCCAGCAACACCCATCTCTGGCAGGCATGGATGGCCACCCCGCTGCGCCTGTTGGAAATCATGCTGGCCGAACTCATCTACGCCAGCTTGCGCGCGCTTCCCAGCGTGGTCATCCTGCTGCTGTTGGCGCATTTCTGGCTGCATGCCTTGCCCAGCCTCACCGGCGCCTTGCTGGCCTTCCCCGTCCTGTTGCTGGCCAATCTGGCGATGGGCGCGGTGGCCATGTGCTTCACCGCGCATATCCGCCGCCCGCTGCACTTCGCCTACGTCAACACCCTGTGGACCACGCCGATGTTCCTCTTCGGCGGAACCTTCTTCGACATGGCCCACGCGCCGCTCCCCATGCAGTACCTCAGCCAGATCTTCCCCCTCACCCACGTCATCGGCATCGTCCGCCCGCTGATGCTCGGCCAGCCCCTCAACCTGCTTAATGTCGCCACCAGCCTCGCCATTCTCACCGCCCTCACCGTCGCAGGGCTTGCCTATGCCCACCACCGCTTCCAACGCCGCCTGCTTGACTAACCCCGTCCCACATCTTACTGATAAACTACAGTTGCGGGGGGTCAAGGGGGCTTGCCCCCTTGCGCCGAAGGCGTCATGCCCGCGCAGGCGGGTACCCACGTTACAGGGCAGCGCAGCGTTCCTTAACCCAAGAAGCTCAGGACTCCAAACCCATGACCGAATCCCACCGCGAAATCGTCCTCGATACCGAAACCACCGGCTTCGGGGTGGAAGACCACCGCATCATCGAAATCGGCTGCGTGGAGATGGTCAACAAACTGCCCACCGGCCGTACCTTCCACCACTACTGCAACCCCGAGCGCCCCATCGATTTCGGCAGCACCAAGGTCCACGGCATCACCGATGAAAAGGTCGCCGATGCCCCCAAATTCCGCGACATCGCCCTCAGCTTTCTGGAATTCATGGGCACCAGCCCGCTCATTGCCCACAATGCCGAGTTCGATGTCAGCTTCATCAACGCCGAACTTGCCCGCGCGGGCCACCCCGCGATGACCTGCGAGGTGATTGATACCCTCGCCATCGCCAAACAAAAACTCCCCGGCCAACGCCACAACCTCGATGCCCTGTGCCGCCACTTCAACGTCGATAACTCCGGCCGCACCTTCCACGGCGCACTGCTTGATGCCCAACTCCTTGCCGATGTCTACGTCGAACTCACCGGCGGCCTGCAAGCCACGCTGGAACTCGCAGCCGAAACGGTCACCACCACCACCGTCACCACCACCGCCAAAGGCAACGGCAAAATCGTTACCGCCACCACCAGCGAGACCACCACCCATACCGATTTCCTCCAAACCCACATTCCCAACGCCCTCTGGACAACCGACACCAACTAGTCAAGAGCAGGTTAAAGAAGGGGCAGTCCCCCTTACACCACAGGCGTCATTCCCGCGAAGGCGGGAATCCAGCTTTGTTTATCAAAAACTGTATAAGAAATTGTGAAACTGGCTATACCACTTGCTGTTTTCACCCCGCACAGCTTGGAACCCAGCGCCACCACTTCACAAGGCCGTCTCGACACACACCCTCAAACCCCCACCCATTTCAGGGTTGTTTCTCGCGCCCGCCTTCCCTATCCCATCCCTATCAACCAAGGAGCCCCCCATGTGCGTCCCCGAAAACGCCAGTGAAATCCTCCGCAACTACTGCCTTAAACACCTCGGCCACATCCCCCCGGGCCCGCAACGCGATGCCGCCATCCCCCGCGCCGCCCGCACCTTCCTCCAACAAAACCCTCACTACGATTGCACCCCTGAATGTCTGGAACGCTTTTTCCGCTCCGAACTCTTCAAAGCCACCGCCCGCGCCACCCACCATTTCCGCTCTTTTGAAATGACCTTGCAATAACCTGACCCACGACTCCCCTCTTGTTATCACTCTCTTGACAAGAGTGCCAAAACCGCCTAAAACGGCGGCATGGTCAAACAAGCGCCCACACCCAACCTTTCCGAGCGCGCCAAACAGGTGCTCGCCGACGTGGTGGAAAGCTATGGCACCCACGGCGAGCCGGTGGGCAGCAAAGCCTTGGTACAAAGCGGGAAATACAACCTCTCCGGTGCCAGTATCCGCAACGTGATGCAAGACCTCGAGCTGGCGGGCCTGCTCAAAAGCCCGCACACCAGTGCAGGCCGCATCCCCACCGAAGAAGGTTTCCGCTTCTACGCCCAAAAGCTGGTGAAGGTCGACAACCTGTCCGACAAACTCAAGGCCGACATCAAACAGCAAGCCAGCCTTTCCAAGCCACTCTCCACCCTCATCAAGGATGTCTCCTCCACCGTCAGCCAACTTACCGGCTGCGCCAGTATGGTCACCTCGCCCAAACGGGAGGATGACGTGCTGGAACACATGGAATTCATCCGCCTCTCGGGCGACCGCGTATTGGTGGTGATGGTCAGCCGCGCCGGAGAAATCGAAAACCGCATCATCGAGGTGCCGGAGTTCATCGATACCGCCGACCTGCAAAAGGCCGCAAGAACCTTGCGCCCCATGCTGGCAGGGCAAACGCTGGAGCAGGCCCGCAGCCAACTGGTCTCGGCGCTGGCCGAGCAAAAACTCGCGGTCAACCGCATGATCGACGAAATGATGACCGCCGCCCACCAGTTCGGCCAACCCACCATGTCCGATGGCGCCATGGTGGTGGCAGGCTCCACCCAGCTGTTCCAGTACCCCGAACTGGTGCGCGAACAGCTGCAAAAACTGGTCAAGGTGTTTGAAGAGAAACGCCTGCTGATGGCGCTGGTGGAAGAGGTCAAGCAAGGCCCCGGCGTCAAGATTTTCGTGGGGCGTGATGTCCCCGTCGAAGGCGCCGAAGACACCGCCGTGGTTGCCGCCCCCTTCGGCAAAGAGGGCAAGGGCACCCAACATCTCGGCACCATCGGCGTTATCGGCCCGATGCGGATGAACTACAAAACCACCATCGGCGTCATCAACTACACCACCCAACTTCTCAACCGCGTCCTCACGGAAGGAGCCTCCGCATGATGATTTACCCCCTATCCCACTCTGACCTCTCGGGGGTTGAGGGGGCGAAGCTCCCTCACGCCGCAGGCGTCATGCCCGCGCAGGCGGGTACCCACGTTACAAAAGCCCGCCCGCAGGGCGCCCTTATCCAACACGGAGCGACCCAATGACCGACCCCATCCCAACCCCCGAAAACTCTTTGCCGCCGGAAGCCGAAACCATGGCGCCCGAGCCTGACGCCCTCGCCCGCGAACGCGATGAATGGAAAGACAAGGCCTACCGCCTTGCCGCCGAGGCCGACAACGCCAAACGCCGCGCCGAGGCCGATGTGGACTCCGCCCGCAAGTTCGCCCTGCAATCCTTCGCCAAAGACCTGCTGCCGGTGGCCGACAACCTGCTGCGCGCGCTGGACGCCCCCCAAGGCAACGAGGCCGCCCTGCGGGAAGGCGTCACCATGGTCGCCGCCCAATTGGAACAAATCTTCACCCGCCACGGCATCACCAAGGTACAAGCCGACGCGGGCACCCCCCTCAACCCCGACCACCACCAGGCCATGGCGCAAATCCCCAGCCCCCATCCGGCCAACCACATCGCGCAGGAGCTCCAAAACGGCTACACCCTTCAGGGCCGCCTCCTCCGCCCCGCCCTCGTCAACGTCTCCAACGGCCAATCTCACGGGGAAAACAACCAATGAGCACTACCCCCCTCGAAGCCGCCTACTTCTCCGCCGTCATGGTGGCGGGCGCGCTGGCCAAACACGGCCATGCCGCCGCCCCGCAGGCACTGGAACTGAAACATGCCCTCGCCCGTGGCCTCACCCACCCGGATACCTTGCGCGAAGCCGACTTCCAAACCGTTTGGAACGCCCGCAAGCAGTTTTCCGACTTGAATCTTGACGGCGAACCCGGCGAACTTGTTGCCAAACACGCGCAAATTTTAACCGAAACCAACCTTTAACAACCATACCAACAGGAGAAACGAAAATGTCCAAAGTCATCGGCATCGACCTCGGAACCACCAACAGCTGCGTCGCCATCATGGACGGCAAAGACGCAAAAGTCATTGAAAACAACGAAGGCGCCCGCACCACGCCCTCCATCGTCGCCTTCACCAAAGACAGCGAACGCTTGGTCGGCCAATCCGCCAAACGCCAAGCCATCACCAACCCCGAGAACACCCTTTATGCGGTCAAGCGCCTCATCGGTCGCCGGTTTGACGACCCAATGGTGGAAAAGGCCAAAACCAACAGTCCCTTCAAAATCGTCAAGGGCGACAACGGCGATGCATGGGTGGAAGCCAACGGCAAGAAAATGTCGCCGTCCGAAATCTCGGCAATGATTCTGCAAAAGATGAAGGAAACCGCCGAAAGCTACACCGGCAGCCCCATCACCGACGCCGTCATCACCGTGCCCGCCTACTTCAACGACGCCCAGCGTCAGGCCACCAAGGACGCCGGTAAAATCGCCGGCCTCAACGTCCTCCGCTTGGTCAACGAGCCCACCGCCGCCGCCCTTGCCTATGGCATCGGTGAAGACAGCAAGGGCCACCAAACCGTGGTGGTGTATGACCTCGGCGGTGGAACCTTTGACGTCTCGGTGCTGGAAATCGGCGACGGCGTGGTGGAAGTCAAATCCACCAACGGCGACACCTTTTTGGGCGGTGAAGATTTCGACGACGCCATCATCAGCTGGCTCGCCGACGAATTCAAAAAGGAAAACGGCGTCGACCTGCGCAGCGACAAACTGGCCCTGCAACGCCTGAAGGATGAAGCGGAAAAAGCCAAGAAAGAGCTCTCCTCCGCCACCTCGGTGGACATCAACCTGCCATTCATCACCGCCGATGCCTCGGGCCCCAAACACCTCAACATCAAACTCACCCGCGCCAAGCTGGAAAGTCTGGTTGGTGATTTGGTCGAGAAAACGCTGGAACCCTGCAAAGCCGCGCTCAAAGACGCGGGCCTCAAAGCTTCCGACGTCAACGAAGTGGTGCTGGTCGGCGGCCAAACCCGCATGCCGCTGGTGCAAGAGACCGTCAAAAAGTTCTTCGGCAAAGAGCCCCACAAAGGCGTCAACCCGGATGAAGTGGTGGCCATCGGCGCCGCCATCCAAGGCGGTATTCTCAAGGGCGATGTGAAAGACGTGCTGCTGCTGGATGTCACCCCGCTCAGCCTCGGCATCGAAACCTTGGGCGGCGTGTTCACCCCGCTCATCGAGCGCAACACCACCATCCCCACCAAAAAGTCGCAGGTATTCAGTACTGCCGCCGACAACCAACCGGCGGTCACCATCAGCGTCTACCAAGGCGAGCGCCCCATGGCGACCGACAACAAACTGCTCGGTCAATTCAATCTGGAGGGCATCCCCCCCGCCCCGCGCGGCGTGCCGCAAATCGAGGTGACGTTCGACATCGACGCCAACGGCATCGTCAATGTCAGTGCGAAGGACAAAGGCACCGGCAAGGCCAGCAACGTGGTCATCAAGTCCGATGGAGGCCTGTCGGAAGACGACATCCAACGCATGGTGAAAGAGGCTGAAGACAACGCCAAATCCGATGCCGAGAAAAAGGAAAAGGCCGAAATCCGCAACGCCGCCGAAGCCATGGTCGCCAGCACCGAAAAGGCGCTGAAAGACCACGGCGACAAGGTCGGCGCCGACACCAAAACCAACATCGAAGAGGCTCTGAAAACCCTCCAAGACCTGCTGGCCAAGGACGACACCCCCACCGACGAGCTGAAGGCCAAAACCGAAGCCCTCACCGAAGCCAGCATGGAACTCGGCAAAGCCATGTACGAGGCCGCCGCCAAGGAAGGTGAAGCCGCTGCCGAAACCACCGACAGCGATACCAAAACCGAAGACGCCAGCACGGTGGACGCAGAATTCACCGACAAGGACGAAGACAACCAAAAGAAAGCCAGCTAGTCCGATTAAAACCACCAGGTCTCCCGAAGCCCCCGGAGGAAGGGGATGCAAGGAGGGGGGAGGTTCCCTCCTCCCCCTTGCCATCAAGAGTGAAGTTGGCCCGCAGGGCCAAGTTGCCGTGGCCGTAGGCCTCTAGGCAACGGGGAAAGCGCCCGCCATACACCCATTACATTCGTGAAAAAACAATCCCCCTTTCCCCCTTGACCTCCGCGCCAACATGTGTATACACAAAACCATGTCACGCCACATTGCCCTCGTTATCCTCCTGCTGCTGACCGCCACGCCGGCCATGGCCAGCGGTTATCTAAGCGATTACAATGGCAACGGCGGCAGTTATTACAGCCGCTATGGCGGCGGCAACGGCCCCCTCAGCGAATACAGCGGCGGCGGCTACGCTCCGCCAACCGCCACCAGTACCGATCTGGGCTACAGCGGCCCCAACACCCCCATCAGCCGTCCCCACCGCAGCAGCTGGGAAAACTACGTGGATGCCCGCCGCACCACCCTCACCCGCGCCACCCGCATCACCCCCTGCGGCAACTACCAACGCGCCCCCCGCCGCTGTTGGATGACCACCACAAAGTTTGACCCGCTCGTCCACACCAGTTACTAAAAGCGGGCAACCAACCCAAGGAGAACGTCTCCCATGTCCGCCCAACCCCAACTGCTCGACCTCCCCCCTGAAAGCAAAAACATGGCCAGCATCGTGCGCTTTGCGTACGAGATCGGCGCCGCCCGCCACAAGCCCCGCAGCTGGCAATACAACCTGAACGAAAACATGGCCAACGTCGCCGAGCACTGCTACCGCGTCACCTTCCTCGCCATGCTCATCGCCATGATGGAAGGCGCCGACCCCTCCAAAGCCGCCGTCATCGCCATGGTGCATGATACCGATGAAATCCGCGCGATGGATTTGACGCCCTACCAAAAGCCCTACATGACCCTCAACAACGAGAAGGCCGTGCAAGACACTTTCCAAGGCACGCCATTGGCCGACTTCTGCCTCGCCCTGTTCAAGGAGTACAAAGCCAAAGAGACGGTGGAAAGCCTCTGCGTCAAAGACGCCGATATTCTGGATGCCGTGCTGGAACTCACCGAAATCGCCGAGCGCGGCAACAAGTATTTGGAAAAGGTGCAAGCCGACATGATGTCCATCCGCCGCAATTCACTCCGCACCGAATCCGGCCGCAACATCTTCGACATGATCGCCTCCGGCACCGTCGGCCCGTGGGACTGGTTCCTCAAAGGCCCCAGTACCTTCAAGGACGGCACTTACGGCAAGTAGCCCTCCACGGCGAAGCCGTCAGCCCCCCCTTGGGGGCAAGGCATCCATTGGGAAACACGGCCAACCCTACCACTCCGTCATTCCAGCGCAGGCTGGAACCCAGAGCGACAGGCATACCAGCTTAATTTACCCCGCCAACCCTTCAGCTTCCCGCGCTTGCTGTGCCTTGGCAATCTCACCCATCCAATGCACGGCATTGTCACGGGTAAATCCGAGGTTATACAAAACATCTACCGAGAAAATGTGCGCCGGAAGCTCACCAGCCACACCAGCCTGCACCAAAGCCGATGTCGCTTCTGGCCCACGCGACCCAAAGCGGTCTAAAAACTGGCTGATAAGAAACATCCCCAACGCTTCTTGCTTTTCCGGCAACAAACGCTCACGTCTGACAGACTCATGGTAACCTTCAAGCGGATCAATAACAGCCATCCTTATTCCTCCCATATTATGCATACAAACTAAACCCCCGACCACCCCCCGTCAACCACTTCCCCTTGACCTCCCCTAGCACTCACGCTAAAAGAGTGCCAATGGCCGATTATTATTCCCTCCTTGGCGTTGCCAAAGGCGCCTCCGACGCCGAGCTGAAAAGCGCCTATCGCAAGCTGGCGATGAAATACCATCCCGACCGCAACCCGGACGACAAAGACGCCGAGGCCAAGTTCAAGGACATCAACGAAGCCTACGACACCCTCAAAGACCCCCAAAAACGCGCGGCCTACGACCGCATGGGCCACGATGCCTTCAAACAGGGCGCAGGTATGGGCGGCGGCAACCCGTTTGGCGGGGGCAATCCCTTCGGCGGTGGCCGTGCGGGTGGGTTCGAGTTCCATGGCAACATGGAAGACCTGTTCGAGGATATTCTGGGCGGCATGTTCGGCGGCAGCGCCGGCCCGCAAACCCGCCGTACCCGTGTCAGCCGCGGTGCCGACTTGCGCTACAACCTCGATCTCACCCTCCAGCAAGCCCACGACGGCCTTAAAACCGACATTGCCTTCCCCAGCCTCGACCCCTGCAAAACCTGCGACGCCACCGGCGCCAAACCCGGCACCAAACCGGCCACCTGCAGCCATTGCAACGGCAGCGGCACCATCCAGTTCCGCCAAGGCTTTTTCTCGATGAGCCGCACCTGCCCCGACTGCGGCGGCACCGGCCAGGTGGTGAAGGAAAAATGCCCGGATTGCAAAGCCAGCGGCCGCGTACAAAACACCCGCAACCTCACCGTCACCGTGCCTGCGGGGGTCGATAACGGCACCCGCCTGCGCCTTGCGGGCGAAGGCGAAGCCGGTACCGCCGGCGGCCCGGCAGGCGATTTGTTCGTCTTCATCAGCGTCCATCACCACCCGCTGTTCGAGCGGCAGGGCGACGACCTGCTGCTCGATGTCCCCCTCGGTGTCTTCGATGCCCTCCTCGGCACCTCGCTCGATATCCCCACACTGGACGGCAAAACCACCACCGTCAAAGTGCCCGAGAACACCAGCCCCGACACTCTCCTGCGGGTCAAAGGCAAAGGCATGCCCCGCGTCGGCCGCCCCAGCCACAAAGGCGACCTCCTGCTCAACATCAGTGTCGCCATGCCCGCCAAACTCTCCAAAAAACAACGGGAGGCGCTCGAGGCCCTGCGCACCGAGCTCCCCCAACCCGCGCAAACCGAAGCCTTCTTCAAGAAACTCGCCCGCCTGCAAGACTGAGACGTTTTTCAAGTTTGCTCGTCCGGGTCAAAAAAGGTGGGGCAAGGGGGCGTAGCCCTCTTACGCCGAAGGCGTCACTCCAGCGCCGCCAAGCTGAAGCAACGGCGGCTGACAGACAGCTGGAATCCAGTGTCCAGCGGACATGTTCCTAGGAAAATTAGCAAAGGGGGTTAAGGCTCTACGCCGCCTTGACTTCCGGCACAAAGGTATTCGCAGCGGGCGATTCTCCATGCAGAATATTCAAAATCCGCTGGGTCGCCAACCCGTCGCCATACGGGTTCACCGCATTGGCCATCGCCGCATAGGCGGCAGGATCATCCAGCAGCGCGGCCACACTGGCCACGACGTTGTCACGTTGGGTGCCCACCAACTTGGCGGTTCCGGCGGTAATCCCCTCAGGACGCTCGGTCAGCTCGCGCATCACCAGCACCGGTTTGCCCAAGGCAGGGCCTTCTTCCTGCAACCCGCCACTATCGGTCAACAACAGGTGGGCATGCTGCATCACGTTGACAAAATCCTCATAGGGCAACGGCGCGCACAACCACACATTTACAATATTGCCCAGCATATCGTTCACCGGCCCCTGCACATGCTTGTTGAGGTGCACGGGGTAAATGAAATTGTACGCCGGATACCGCTGCGCCAAGTCCCGAATCGCCTCGCAAATATGCTGGAACCCTTCGCCGTAACTTTCGCGCCGGTGACCGGTGATCAACACGAACGGCTTGTCCAACGGCAAGTCATGGGGCATGGGGCGGGGACTGGCTGCCAAACGCCCGCATGTCAGATGCAAGGCGTCAATCACCGTATTGCCGGTCACGTAAACCTGCTCGGTGATATTCTCCGCAAACAAGGCTTCGGCGGCGGTGGCGGTGGGGGCAAAGTGCCAGTGGGCCAGGTGGCCGATAAGCTTGCGGTTCACCTCTTCCGGAAACGGCGCGTAGTTGTTGCCGGTACGCAAACCTGCTTCAACATGGGCAATCTTGCAGGTATGCCGCCCGTGCGATTGGTCAATTTCGTTCCGCACATAATAGTCGTAGGCATAAAAGGCGTTCAACGCCGCCATGAAAGCGGTGGTGGTATCGCCCTGCACCATCATCACATCCGGACGTTCCGCATCAATCAACGTATGAAGCCCATTCAGCAATTTGGAAGAAAGCTGCGCCAACGGTTGCTTGTGGGCCATCACGTCCAGCGTGTGGTGAGGAGTAATGCCGAACCACTCCATCATCGGCTGGGCCATGTCGCGGTGCTGGCCGGTAAACACGGTGGTCAGGCTGAAGCGGGGGTCGTCTTGCAAAGCCAGAATCAATGGCGCCAACTTGATGACTTCAGGCCGGGTGCCGAACGCCACCATCACTTTTTGCGTTTTCATGGGTGCTGATTACGGGAAAACGAGCCATTCGGCAAGGCTTTGCAGCCTGAATACGCATTGTATGACGTATACGTACCTGTATGCCACAAACCGCCTGTGCCGTTTACGCCGCAGGTGGCCCCGCCAAGTACCGGCGCCCGTATGGTAACTCTGTGCGATATCGTCACAATGGCGTCAGCCGTGGCTAAACCATGGCTCCATAAGAACAGGCCTAGATGAAACGGGTATTCGGCTCCTTCCGTGCATTCGCCCTTGCCGGGCTGGCAGCGGCCATGGCCTTTGCCGCCGTGCCCGCCATTGCACAAGATGTCTTTTTTACCCAAAGCGGCGGACGCGGCCTGCAAAACGCCAAAATGAGCGCCCGCATGAGCAAGGCGGAAAACGACATTACCGACGTGCAGGCCGAGCTGGCCAAAGTGCAACCCTTCGCCAAAGAACCCATGGCCACTTGCAACGATGACGGCAGCAAACTGCGCTGGACCGGCAGCAGCTGGAGCTGCGACGAGGAAATCGACCCCACCGTGCAAAGCTTTGCCAAAAAAGCCCTGCCGAGCTGTGCAGGCGGCCAGCTGCTCAGCGTCACCAACGGCGAGTTCGACTGCACCAACAGCGGCTTCGTCTCCAATGAAATCGACCCCACTGTGCAAACCTTTGCCAAGGCCCCGCTGCCAAGCTGCGGCGCCAGCGATGTGCTGACCGTCACCGCCGGCGGCGCACTCAGCTGTGTCCCCGACAACCCCGGCCTGACCGTCGAAGCCGACCCATTCATCCATCCCTTTGCCCGCACCGATACCGCCACCATCCAAAACTGCGGCGCCGGTTTTGTGCTCACCATGAACGGCGATCGCCTCACCTGCGTCGCCGACGTGGTGGGGCTGACCTTTGAAAGTGACCCCCACGTCCAAGACTTCGCCCGCAACGACATCAGCGGCTCGGCCTTGGCCGCCTGTGCCACCGGCGAGGTTCTGCGGGCGGTCGACGTCGGCGGCAAGGTGTTCCTGCAATGTGAGGGCGGTGCCAGCGCCTTGGCCGAAGTGCTGGCCCTCAACGACCTCAGCGACGTCGACACTTCGGCAGCCACCTCCAACACCGTGCTGATGTACCAAGGCGGCAGATGGGTGGCCGCGGCCGAACTCGACCCCAACGTGCAAGGCTTCGCCCGTACCACCTACACGCTCAACACCTGTGCCGCCGGACAGGTCATCACCTACGACGGCAGCGTGCTCTCTTGTACCAACGATGCCGGTGGCTCGGCCGATCCGCTCGACCTGTCCGACCTCGCCGACGTCAATCTGGCGGGCCTGGCCGACAAACAGTTTCTGCAATGGAACGCCGGCACCAGCAAATGGGTACCCGGCACCGTGCAACAATTTGCCCAAGACACCTTGCCGACCTGTGCGGCCGGCAGCGTTTTAACCGGTGATGGCAGTGCCCTCTCCTGTGTCGCCGATGCCGGTGGCGCGGGCGACCCGCTGGCCTTGGATGAACTGAGCGACGTGGTCATCACCGCCGCCGCCAACGATGAAGTCCTGCGTTTCAACGGCACCAACTGGGTCAACAGCAGTGATAAAATCGGCACCACCACCAACGCCAAATGGTGTTACTTCACCGCCAGCGATATCGTCTGCGACCGCGACACCCCCGCCCCCATGCCCGCCGCCAGCTGTAATGCTGACGAATACGTCTTCTGGAACGGTTCGGCTTGGAGCTGCACCAACATCGCCACCGGCGTCGGCAACAGCTTGGCACTCGACAACCTCAACGACGTCTCCATCACCACGCCGGGGCTGGGCCAGCTTCTCACCTACGACGGCAGCGGCTGGGTCAACCTCGCCCCCGCCGTTCCCACCACCATCGCCCAAGGCGACAGTCAGGTTGTCGTTGTCGACAGCGGCCTGGGTACCGTGCAAGCCAGCGTCGACGGCGTTGCCATCTGGACAGCCACCGGCGGCAACCTTGGCGTGCGCACCGTGGCTCCCAACGCCACGCTTGACGTCAACGGGCTGGTCAGCGCCACCAACCTGCGACTGGCCCAAGACCTTTACGTCGGCGGCAGCCTGTTTGTCAGCGGCAGCCAAAGCATCGACGGCGTCATCTTCGCCAACGGCGGCGTCAGCGCCACCGGCGCCATCTCCGCCACCAACTTCTACGGCGACGGCTCCGGCCTCACCAACGTCACCGCTTCCGGCGTCAACTGGTACAACGTCGCCAACATCCCCACACAGGTGCAGGCGGTCAGCAACAGCGGCAGCATCCTCATGACCGAGGTCAGCGCCACCCGTCTCTACGGCCAATACGTCAGCGCCACCAACGGCACCATCGGCAGCCTCAGCGCCAACGCGGCCGGCATCGGCAGCCTTAACGCCACCGGCATCTCAGCCACCGATCACGTCAACACCCTCTACGTCAGCGCCACCAACGGTTACATCGGCGCCCTCACCGGCGGTACGGGCATCCTCACCAGCCTGACCACCACCGCAGGCCTTGCCACCGACGGCGACCTCACCGTGCGCGGCAACCTCTACGTCAGCGGCAGCCAAAGCATCGACGGCGTCATCTTCGCCAACGGCGGCGTCAGCGCCACCGGCGCCATCTCCGCCACCAACTTCTACGGCGACGGCTCCGGCCTCACCAACGTCACCGCTTCCGGCGTCAACTGGTACAACGTCGCCAACATCCCCACACAGGTGCAGGCGGTCAGCAACAGCGGCAGCATCCTCATGACCGAGGTCAGCGCCACCCGTCTCTACGGCCAATACGTCAGCGCCACCAACGGCACCATCGGCAGCCTCAGCGCCAACGCGGCCGGCATCGGCAGCCTTAACGCCACCGGCATCTCAGCCACCGATCACGTCAACACCCTCTACGTCAGCGCCACCAACGGTTACATCGGCGCCCTCACCGGCGGTACGGGCATCCTCACCAGCCTGACCACCACCGCAGGCCTTGCCACCGACGGCGACCTCACCGTGCGCGGCAACCTCTACGTCAGCGGCAGCCAAAGCATCGACGGCGTCATCTTCGCCAACGGCGGCGTCAGCGCCACCGGCGCCATCTCCGCCACCAACTTCTACGGCGACGGCTCCGGCCTCACCAACGTCACCGCTTCCGGCGTCAACTGGTACAACGTCGCCAATATCCCCACCGGTGTGCAAAACATCTCCACCACCGCGCTGGATGTCGCCGAACTCCAACAACTGCAAAACATCGGCACGTCCGTCCTGCCCGCCAGCGTCTGGGGCAACCTCGCCTATCTCAACCAAAGCGTTTCCACCACCAGCACGGTTACCTTCGCCAACCTCAACAGCACGGGTTACGTCAACACCGGAACGTTACAAGCCAGCGGTATCGTCAGCGCGGGCAGCGTCAACACCAGCGGCACCGTCATGGTCAGCAATACCGTATACGCCGATGCCTTTGTCGGCGATGGCGCAGGCCTCTCCAATCTGCCGGCCAGTGCGGTCAACGCGGCGGGCAACCCCGGCGAACTGCAAATCCATGCCAACAACGGCGGCTTTGGCGCCAGCAGCACGCTGGTGCTGCAAACCGCCGGCTTGGCCGAACCCAACCTCAAAGTGGCAGGCACCGTGCAAGTGGCCACCACGGTAGATACCGAAACCTGCGCCGCAGGCAAATACGGCATGATCCGCATGAACCCCACCACCAAGGCGCTGGAAGTCTGCCGCGAATAACCGACAACGCCTTACCAACCCCTTACACTTTCCAACAATCTTCATTGACTTTTTAGGTGTTTCCATGGGGATAATGCCCCAAGCAGCGCGTGTGCCTGCCAAAACCTGATAACGAGGGAGTGGACGAATGAACACCCAAACTTACAAACATGTGGCGCTCAGCGCCGTAATGGCCGCCGCCGTGACGGTGTCCGCCTGTGCCCCGGGCCAAAGCGGCATCGGCAACATGGACAACAACCAGGCCCTTGGCACCGTGCTGGGCGGCGTGGCTGGCGGTTTTCTTGGCGGACAGTTCGGCGGTGGCAGCGGCAAAACCGCGCTGGCCGTCGCTGGTGCCTTGGCTGGTGCCTGGGCCGGTAACGCTCTGGCAACCCGCCTGACCGCGCAAGACCGTGGCTATTACGACCAAGCGGTAGCCCAAGCCCAAACCGCGCCGGTCGGCCAGCAGGTTACGTGGTACAACCCCAGCAGCGGCGCACAGGGCACCATCACCCCCACCCGTGTGGGCGAAACCAACATGGGCTACTGCCGCGAATACAGCCAAACCATCACGGTCGCGGGCCGCACCGAGCGCGCCTACGGCACCGCCTGCCAACAAGCCGACGGTACGTGGAGGTTGGTGAACTAACATCACACCAAACGTTGCACGGGGGCACCGCAGGTGCCCCTTTTTTGTGTCATCCGCTGGTGAACCGTCACATCGGGTGCTAGCTTTTGGCAAAACAATACAAAAAACGGATATCAGCACCATGGCACTGACCTTCAAGCAGAAGATTGTAACCGGATTTCTGGCGCTGGGATTGGTTCCCGTCATGGTATACGGAGCGATTTCCAGCTACATGAACTATCAGGCCGGCGTCACCCAGGCCGAGCAAAGCCTAAGCTCTTTTGAAAAAGGTCTCGAGCAACGGCTCGATCATTATTTCCTGACCATCCATGCCCAAGCCCGCACCATGGCCTCCAACCCGGCGGTACATGATGCCCTGAAAAACCTGCGCGCCGCCATCCAGAGCATCGACTCCGACAGCGCCGCCATCGATACGGCGAAACTACGGGCCCGCTATGTCACCCAACAGGAAAAAACCCCCGGCAGCAAACCTGAAGACGTTGATGCATGGATGCCGAAAGACGCCAAAACCCGGCTATTGCAATCCATTTATATCTCCGAAAACCCCAACCCGTTGGGCGAAAAACAAAAGCTCGACAACGCCGGCGATGGCAGCATCTACAGCCTGATGCACGCGCGCTACCACCCGGCCTTCCGCGACTTTGTCGAGGAATTTGGCTATTATGACATGTTCATTGTCGATGCCGAAACCGGCTACATCGTCTACACCGACTTCAAGGAAATCGACTTCATGACCAATGTTTATGAAAAAGGCCCTCTCTACAACAGCGGCCTGCACACGCTGGCACGCCAAGTCATGGAAAGCAAAGACCCCAAGGTCAGCACCATGAATGATTTCGCCCGCTACATGCCCAGCTACAACGATTGGGCCGCCTTCGTAGGCGTTCCCATCGTTCAAGGGGGCGAGGTCAAAGGCGCCCTGCTGTTCCAAATGCCCGTCGGCGTGATGAACGACATGTTCTCCGGTATCAAGGAGATGGGCCAAACTGGTGATGGATTCATCATCTCGGCCGAAGGCGTCTACCGCACCGACCCCCTGCGTGATGAAGCCCATAAAATCGGTGACCGCGCTCCCGACAGCATGATCGATGTTCTCAACAACGCAACCAATACTGCCGACAAGGTCAACTACACGTGGAAAGACCGCAACGGCACAATGCGCATGGGCGCCATTACCAAACTGCATGTGCCAACACAAAGCGGTAATGCGGAAAATTTGTCCACCATGCCATGGTTGGTCGCCGTCAGCATGGCCAGTGACGAGGTCTTGGCACCGGTCTGGCGTCAAATCTGGGTCGGTTTGGGGATGCTCCTGGTCATTGCGCTGGCTGCACTGGCCATCGGTATCAGCTTTGCCGGCGTACTGGTCAAGCCGCTCATTCAACTTGGCCAAACCTTCCAAGGCAGCAGCAAACAGGTATCCGAGGCTACCGGACAGGTGAACGAGGCCGTCGGCAGCATGGTCGCCGCCAGCGAAGAAACTGCCGCCCAAAGCAAACTCATCCGCCAAAGCTCCAAAGAAGCCGCCGACAACATGAACGTCGTGGCCTCTTCCGTCAGCGAGCTGAACGTCAGCATCAACGACATCTCCCAAAGCATCGGCGAAGCCAACGCCCTGATTGATGACGCAGTACAAAAGGCGCAAAGCACCGACAAAGTGGTGCGCAACCTTGCCGAAGCCACCGGCCGCATCAGCGAGGTGGTCACCCTTATCAACGGCTTGGCCGAACAAACCAATCTGTTGGCCCTCAACGCCGCCATCGAGGCCGCCCGCGCCGGCGAGGCGGGCCGCGGCTTCGCCGTGGTGGCCGACGAGGTGAAGAAACTCTCCGGCCACACCAGCCAAGCCACGGTGGATATCCAAGAGCAAATCCGCAACATCCAAAACGTCAGCGAAGAAAGCGCCGCCGCCCTCAAGGTGGTGGTCGACGCCATCCACCGTATCCGCGACAGCGCCACCACGGTCAGCGCGGCGGTGGAAGAGCAAAGCGGCGTGGCCCGCCAAATCGCCAACAGTGTCGATGACGCCGCCTCACGCGTGCGCGATGTCGATACCAACATGGTCGGCATCGAAGAGGCCGCCAACGATACCGGCGTGGCCTCCAACCAGGTCTCCGGCGCCGCAGGCGAGGTCAACAATGCGTTCAAAAGCCTGCAACAGCAGGTCGGCAGCGTCTTTGCCGCCATGGGCATCAAGTCGTAAGTGTCCCCGGCGCTTTGCTTTTGCCGCAGGTGCTGCTAGCTTGGCGGCATGAATGCCGTCTCCCACCTGCCGCGCCTTTGGCGCACCCTCCGCCATGTGCCGCCGCACATGCTGTGGGCACGGGCGGGCTATATCTTGCGCTGCAAGTACTACGCCTCTCCGTTCAACGGCCTCGCCGAACTGTGGCACAACCAGCCTGAAGACGCCCTTCCCCTCACGCTCAAAATACAACCGAAACCCCTGTGGGAAGGCAATGCCTCACATGGCCAAGCCATTGCCCAGGGGCGCTTTACCTTTGTCGGCCACGAACTTCCCTTGGGTCTGCCACCACGCACATGGCTGCCGCCACAAGCCAAGGCCCTCTGGACGTTCCACCTCCACTACCACGAATGGCTGGCCGATTTGCACGCGGCGGACGAGCTTCAGGCCGCCCGTACCCTGCTGACCGACTGGATGGATACCTTCGCCACCTGGCACGCGGTGGCGTGGCACCCCTACCCCCTCAGCCTGCGTCTGGTGGCATGGATGGAGTACCGCGCCTGGCTGCTGGACGGCGCCGGAGAAACTTTCTCAACCCGCTTCGACGACCTGCTGCTGGCACAAGCCCGCCACCTCCGCAACAATGTCGAGTACTGGCTGGGCGGCAACCATGTCATCAAAAACCTGAAAGCGCTTGTTTACGCGGGCATCTGCCTCTCCGACCATGAGACGGTGCTGATGGAAAGCCTGGCGGGCCTGCTGCGGGAGCTACAACACCAAATCCTGCCCGATGGCCTGCATTACGAGCGTAGCCCCGCCTACCATGCGCAGGTTCTGGAAGATATGGTCGCCGTCACCGCGCTGCTGCGCAAGGCGGGTGGCGTCCCACCCCACCTGTTGGACGTGATGGAAAAAATGGGCACCGCCCTCAACATCCTGCGCCACCCAGACGGCACGCTGACCCAATTCAACGATGGCGACACCGGCGATGCCCTCCGCCTCACCCAGCTGGCCAAACGTGCCGGAGCCGAAAAAGCCGCCTCGGCATGGCTTACTTCGGGCGGTTACGTGCGCCTGCAACGCGGTAAGACCGTCCTGCTGATGAACGCCGGCAAAGTCGGGCCGGATGAAAACCCCGGCCACGCCCACGCCGACACGCTCAGCTTCGAGCTCAGCTTCATGGGCGAGAAACTCATCGTCAACAACGGTACCTACGCCTACCAGCACGCCCAACGCAACCTCTGGCGCGGCACCTCCCGCAAAAGCACGGTGACGGTAGACGGTGAAAACAGCGCCGAAGTCTGGAGCACGTTCCGTGTCGGACGGCGCCCCGATACCGTCACCTGCGAGGTACGCAACCTGCACGAAGGTGATGGCGCGGTTCAAGCCGGGCACAACGGCTACCGCCATCTCGGCATCCGCCATGCCCGCAAGGTGGTGCTCAGCGCCGATGGCACCATGCTGCGCGGCGAAGACACCCTCACCCGCAGCAAACGCGGCCGCAAGGCCCATAAGGTCATCGCGGGATTCGTCTTGGCGCCGGATGTCGCCTGCAAACTGGAAAGCGACGAACAAGCCCTGCTGACCCTGCCAAACGGCAAGCAGGCCCGGCTGGCCATCCGCGGTGGCCGGCTCGACAGCCGCACCATTCCCTACGCCGCCCATTTCGGAGAAGAACAGGAAACAACTCAAATCCTCATCCACACACGCCTCACCGGTGACAGCACCAAAATCGAGTGGCTCCTCAAGGCAACTGCCTAACTTTGCAGCGAAGGGTGGCACAAAATATACAATACGTGTACTGTATGCAGCAAACTGGGGGAATAAACCATGGCCAAACGCGACAACAAAGGGCGCTTTGTCAAAGTCACCAAAGGGGTACGCTTGCCGGTACGGCAAGACATGGGCGGCAAGGTCACCGGAGCCAAGGTGGTGGCGGTTGAACCGGAACGCCCTGAAAAGGCCAGCTGGTGGCAACGTCTCTGGAGCAAATCTCCCGCCCGGGGCAAAATTCGCGATGCCGACCTCGCCGCCCTGCGCGCCAGCGTGATGGACGAACTTCAGGCCCGCAACCTGCGTGGTGACAGCAAACCCTTCGTGCGCCCCATGTTACCCGAGCAGCCGCGTAACGGCGGCGGTGATTGGCTGTTCGGCGCCTTTGTCGCCGCCTGCGTGGCGGCCATCGTGCTGCTGCTGGTGGTGGGCGGCCGCCACCAGCAGGCCCAAGGCCCGCAACAAGCGGTAGCCAGCGCCGTGCAATCCCTCCAAGAACATAACGGTGAAGCCCTGGCCCGCGTGGTCGACATGGACGCGGTGGCAACCGATATCGTCAACCAGACCTTCGGCACCCCCACGCTGGATACCACCGCCCTGCCCCCCGCCCTGCGCAAGCAGGCGGGCAAGGATGGCAACATGGCCGCCAAGGTCAAGCCGGGCCTTGCCGCCTTGCTGGCCGACGACATCGCCGAAGCCACCGCCCACGGTACGGTCAAACCCGAAACCCTGCTGGGCCGTATCTGGGCCGACGTCGGCGGCGACAAACTCAGCTTCGGCACCCCCCGCTTGGTACGCAGCACCGAAGATACCGCCGAGGTGGAGCTGCTGGTCGGCCGCACCGACAGCAACGACGTGCTGGAAGTGCTGACGCTCCAAATGGCCAAGCAGGCCGATGGCGCATGGCGCGTGGTCGGCCTGCCCGGCTTTGCGCCGGTGGCGGGGCGCCTCGCTGCCATCCAACAACAGGTCAAGCACACCGAGGCAGTGATGGCCGCCATCGAGCCCTCCATCCAACCCGCCGCCGGTGTCGCCCCGCTGAAAATCACCTATGTCGACAAATCCATGGATGCCGTCGGCAACACCATGACCGTCCGCGTCAAAACAGTGAATGAAGGCGGCAAACCCATTCGTTCCAGCCGCATCTGGCTTACCTTCGCCGACGCCCGTGGCATCCCGCTGCGCATTGTCGAACTGGAAGATACCGAACCGCTGGCTGTCGGGCAAAAGCGCGAGCGCATTCTGCCCGTGCCGGTCAACCGTGCCGACAAGCGCCAACGCTGGGTCGCCGAGCTGCCGCTTTCGGCGCTTACCGTACAAACACAGGTGATAGCCGCCAACTAGCTTTTGTGGTACGAACCCTTAACCTATAGGAAAAAGGGCACACGCCATGAACATCTGGGCTATCTGCCAATACTACCCGCCCGAGGTGGGCGCTCCCAGCGCACGCCTCTCCGGCATGGCCAAAACATGGCTTGAAATGGGCGCAAACGTGATGGTGCTCACCGGCATCCCCAACCACCCGGATGGCATGGTGCCCGATGCCTATCAACACCGCCCCGCCTATTACGAGGAGACCATCGATGGCGTGCGGGTATGGCGCCACTGGCTGCACGTGGCCCCCAACAAGGGCAAATTCCGCCGCGTGCTCAATCAGGTCAGCTTCGCTGCCAGCGTGCTGTTCAACCTCTTCAAGGTCGCCCCCGCCGACAAGCCCGATATCGTGCTGGCCAGCTCCCCCAGCTTCTTCTGCGTCTTTTCCGGCTGGCTGTTGGCCCGCCGCTACGGCGCCAAATTTATCTTTGAAGTGCGCGACCTGTGGCCTGCCATCTTCGTGCAAATGGGCATCTTGAAGGAAGGCCTGCTGCTGCGTTTTCTGGAAAAACTGGAAATGTTCCTCTACCGCCGCGCCGATGCGGTGGTCACCGTCACCCGCGCCTTTGCCCGCCAAATCGCCGCGCGGGGCATTGCTGCCGATAAATTGTTTGTGGTTTTCAACGGCGTCAGTGAAGACAAGGTGCACCTGGCCGCCGATGCCCGCGCCAGCGGCGCGGTAGAGCGTTTGCGCGGCAGCCTCGGCATTTCACCCCTCACCAAAGTCGTACTCTACATCGGCAACCACGGCGAGGCGCAGGCCCTCACCCAGATTGTGGATGCCGCCCGCATGATGGTCAAACGCACCGACGTGGTGTTTCTCTTTGTCGGCCAAGGCGCCGATAAAGAGAAACTGGTCGACTACGCCAAGGGCATCCCCAACATCCAGTTCCTTCCGGGCGTCACCCACAAAGAGGTCTGGACCTATTATGCCATGGCCGACATCAACATGGTCTGCCTCAAAAACATCCCCGATTTCGACATGTTCATCCCCAGCAAGATGTTCGAGATCATGGCCGCCAAAAGCTGCGCGGTGGCAGGCCTGCGCGGCGAAGGGGCTGAAATCATGGCCGAAAGCGGCGGCGCACTGGTAGTGCCCAGCGAAGAGCCCGACAAAATGGCCGACGCCATCGCCACCCTGCTCGATGATCCTACCCGCCGCGCCACCATGGCCGAGGCCGGATTGGCTTATGTGCAGGAAAACTTCCTCCACCGCAAACTGGCCGGGCAATATCTGGCACTGATGCGCAAACTGGCGGGGGCGAAGGAGGCATAACATGGGCCAATGGATGGACGCCCTGCTGATTGTCGTGCCGTTCTTCACGGTGGCCCTGTTGGGCAAACGCGTGGTGGCATGGTGCACCTCCCATGGGCTGGTGGCAAACCATGACGACCGCCGCAGCCACACCACCCCCACCCCCCACGGCGGCGGCGTTGTCTTGGTGGTTCTGGGGGTGCCGCTGGGCCTATGGGCGGTGTGGGCCTTCCAGCTGCCCTACGGCTGGTTCCTTACCGTACTGCTGTTGGCCAGCGTCATGGTCGCGGTGGTGGGCTTTTTAGACGACAAGCATGAAATCTCGGCCCGCTGGCGGCTGGCGGTGCACTTGCTGGCGGTGGCGGTCGGTATCGGCTTTTTGCCACCGATGTTCGATTTCATGCCCCTGTGGCTTGATAAACTGATTCTGCTGCTGGCATGGGGATGGTTCGTCAACCTGTTCAATTTCATGGACGGCGCCGACGGACTGGCCTCGTCGGAGGCCGCCTTCATGACGCTGGCAGTGGCATTGTTTGTGCCGGTGTTCAAACCGCTGGCGTTGCCGCTGGCGGGCCTCAGCCTGGGGTTCCTCACCGTCAACTGGCAACCCGCCAAGGTGTTTTTGGGCGATGTCGGCAGCACTTGGCTGGGCTATGTGCTGGGCGGCTTGCTGTTGGTGGCCTGCGCCGACGACACATGGACGCTGGCATGGCCCCTGTTCACCTGCACACTGGTGTTTACCGCCGATGCCACCTACACCCTGCTGATACAACGACTGGCCCAAGGCCACAAACCATGGATACCCCACCGCGAATTCTGGTTCCACCGCGTACTGCGTTTGGGGTACAGTCATGCGCAGTTGGCATGGCGGGTGGCGGCCCTCAACCTGTTGCTGTTGGTTATCGCCATCATCGGCTGGGCCGCCGATGCCGGCATCTTCACCCTGCTGGCAGGCATGTTGGCAGTCGCGGTGGTCGCATGGCGCATCACATCAATGGAAGGAGTCGTCTATGGCAAACGCTAAAGTCACCAAAGCAGTTATCCCTGTGGCAGGGTTGGGCACCCGCTTTTTACCCGCCACCAAGGCGATGCCCAAGGAAATGTTGACCGTGGTGGCCAAGCCGCTGATTCAATATGCGGTGGAAGAGGCGTTGGAGGCGGGGATTCGGGAGTTCGTGTTTGTAACCGGGCGCGGCAAGAGCGCGATTGAGAATCACTTTGACAAGCCGTACGAGCTTTCGGACACCTTGGCCAAGAAGGGCAAGATGCATGAGCTGGAACTGGTGGAGAAAATCCTCCCCAAAGACGCCCGCATCTACTACACGCGCCAGGGCGAACCCAAAGGCCTCGGCCATGCCATCCACGCGGCCGCAGGCATCACCCGTGACGAGCCGTTTGCAGTACTGTTGCCCGATGACGTGATGTGCACTGGCAGTGAGAACGCCTTGGCCAAGATGCTGGATATTTACCACGAAACCGGAAAAAGCGTGTGTTTATGCGAAGAAGTGCCGATGGAGCGCACGTCCCAGTACGGAATTCTGGACGTGGTCGGCAGCGTTGAAAACCGCCGTGCCGCCGCCAAGGGGTTTGTGGAAAAGCCCAAGCCGGAAAAGGCCCCCAGCAATCTGGCGGTGATTGGCCGCTACGTGCTCACCGCCCGCCATATGGACTTTCTGGCCGAAGGCACGGTTGGTGCAGGGAATGAAATCCAGTTGACCGATGCCATGGCCAAGGTGGCGGCTGAAAACGGCTTTTTCGGGTACGTGAGTGCCAGCAAGCGGTTTGATTGCGGCGACAAGGTGGGGTTCCAGATGGCCAACCTGTATTTTGCCCTGCAGGATGACTATATTGCGCCGCTGTTGGCACCCTATGTGTTGGAGGTGGCGGCAGGGTTGGAGCGGAGGGGAAAGTAGCAACATGACCATTTTCATCACCGGTGTCGCCGGCTTCATCGGTTTCAGTCTGGCCAAACGCCTGCTGGGTGAAGGCAAGCAGGTGGTCGGCATCGACAACCTGAACGACTACTACGACCCCACGTTGAAACAGGCGCGGCTGGATGAACTGGCCAAACTGGGCGGCAACTTCGCTTTCCATAAGACCGACCTCGCCGACGCCTCCTCCCTCACCGCATTGATGCTGTCCACCAAGCCTTCCGTGGTGCTGCATGTGGGCGCACAAGCCAGCGTGCGCTACGGCCTCACCAACCAGGTGGCATATCTCAACAGCAACCTCATCGGCCATTTCAACATTCTGGCCGCCTGCAAGGCGTTGCAAGAGCAAGAAGGCTGCCTTGCCCATTTGCTCTATGCCAGCAGCTCCAGCGTGTATGGCGGCAATGCCAAACCGGGGGAAGACACCAAAGCCTTTTGCGAGACCGACAACGTGATGGAACCGCAAAGCCTGTACGCCGCCACCAAGCTGGCCGATGAAGCAATGACCGAGGCGTGGTGCCACCAGTTCAAGGGCAGCAAAGGCTGGTTTCCGGCCAGCGGGTTGCGGTTTTTCACCGTGTACGGCCCGTGGGGACGCCCGGACATGAGCCCCGTGTTGTTTGCCAGCGCGATGTTGGATGGCCGCGCCATCCCGCTGTTCAACGGTGGCGACCTGTGGCGCGACTTCACCTACATCGACGACATCGTGGAAGCCGTGGTGCGCCTGATGGACACTCCGCCCGCCCGTGGCCATGAAGTGTACAACCTCGGCAACCAAAACCCGGTACGCATGGACGAGTTCGTGCAGGTGCTGGGCAACGTGCTGGGCAAGCAGCCTCTGGTGGACGCCAAACCGTGGCCTCCCACCGAGGTTTACAAGACCTTCGCCGACACCCGCAAGCTCCACGCCGCCATCGGCTGGGCCCCGGCAACGCCCCTGCAAGACGGCCTGCAACGCTTTGCCGACTGGTATGTGGCGTGGCACGGCAAATTCAAGGTATAATGTCCGCATGTTTGCATTGCTGATGTTCCTGTTGCCCGCCCTGTGGCTGGGCTATGTGCTGGGCTACCTCGTCCAGTTGGCGGTGGGTGCGTTGCTGTACTATCGGCTGGCCGACCTCACCCCGTGGCTGATATCCCACCACACCGCCTTGGTCTGGTGGTCGGTCGGGCTTGCCATCGTCGGCAACCTGATGATCCTCACCAAAATCCATTACCATCTCAAAACCAAACTGAAGTGGTCGCTGCCGCTCACCTTTGCCGGCGGTGCACTCTGGATAACCGCCTGCCTGATAAAACCCGGCTGGATTTTCGGCCCGTTCAACGGCCAGGTGATGTTCGCCTTCATGGTCGGCCTGTCGCTCACCGCCATGCTCTCGTACACCGCCATGCTGCGCGATGAAATCGTGGCGGTCTTCGCCACCGTGCTGATGTGGGTGGGCGCGGTCGCCCTCTTTCATGCCGCCGTGCTGTGGATGTTCCCGCAACCATGAGCACCAACCTGAAAGGCAAGGCGCGGGTGGCCGAAATCTTCCGCCGCCTTGCGGATGCCACCCCCGAGCCCAAGACCGAACTGGAATTCGCCAACGCCTACCAACTGCTGGTGGCGGTGGTGCTGTCGGCGCAGGCCACCGACAAAGGCGTCAACAAGGCCACCCGCACGCTGTTCGCCAAAGTCAAAACCCCCGCCGACATGCTGGCGCTGGGTGAAGAGTCCCTCACCGAACACATCAAGACCATCGGCCTGTTCCGCGCCAAGGCCAAAAACGTGATGGGTCTCTCGCGCCTGCTGGTGCAGCAACACGGCGGCGAAGTCCCCCACCGGCGCGACCAGCTGGAAGCCCTGCCCGGTGTCGGTCGCAAAACCGCCAATGTGGTGCTCAACTGCTGGTGGGGTGAGCCCACCATGGCGGTGGATACCCATGTCTATCGCGTAGCCAAACGCTTGGGGCTCTCCACGGGCACCACTCCACGGGCGGTGGAAGACGACCTGCTGCGGATCATTCCCCAAACCTACCTGCGCCATGCCCACCACTGGCTCATCCTGCATGGCCGCTACACCTGCACCGCCCGCGCCCCCAAGTGCGCCACCTGCCCGCTGTCCGACCTTTGCCCCTCGGCCGGCAAGCTGTCTTCCAACTAGCCGTGCACTGCACAATCCGCGTTTTCCAACGGCCTTTATGACCTTTTGATGTATTCACCCACCTGTCCTTGCGACCATGCGTACAAGTTTGATTGTTTTTTTATCACCCACTGGGTAGCCTGAAGGTGTGGATGGCGATGCAAGATGACATCCATGGGGGAGAACAACCAACGTCCGGCACAGGCAATAGCCCTGCCGGAACAACAACGGAGGGGACGCACATGGAATACAACGAAGGGGCCAAAGCAATCCGCAACACCTTTGTCGAGGTGCTGATGTGCAGCGGTGCCGACGAGGCCACCGAAGCTTCGCGCCGCATGGCCGACTGGATGGGAATGGACCCGACCATGGTGGACAACCTGATTGAGGAGCTTGAGCAGTTTCGCCTGCGCTCGTAAAGGGCCCAAGGCGCCAAGAGGTTCGGCGGTCGCTTCGACAACACAAACGGCACGCGCTCCGAAGCCGACCACAGACCGGACATCCCACCTTGGAACGAGGGGTGGGACTTTGTAAGGGGGACGAGAGGGGCCACACGGCCCCTTTCTCTTTTTTAACGCCCGTCCATTTCCATCGACCGCACACCGGCAATCGACCGCAACCGCACCATCAGTTCTTCGGGGAGGCCCCGCTCACGCCGCAAGATATCGTCCATCCGTTCCAACAACTCCTGATGCCCTTTCAAGGGCCCCGGGACCCCGAGCCTCCCTCGCCGAAAGCCATCAATCAAATCCTGCGCCGACACCGCGTCCCTCTTGTACTCCAACATGAGCCAATCATCGCGGTCCAGCCAAGACCGCGACAACAAGTTACCCTTATCAAAAAGTTTTCCAGAATTATGAACCAAATCAACAAAATGGTCGATATCCTCATCTCGCCCATACTGCCATAACCGCATCCCGCCATCCACAATGTTTACCCAAACGCCACCGCCATACATTTTGGTTGGTACCGAACCGAAAACACGTTTGGCAAATTCAAAAAACGTGATTACTTCGGGGTAAGCAAGCTGCCCGTACAATAGCGTACCATCCGCACGGACAAGACCTTCCGGCAAAGAGCCCGAACAAGCATCAACATCCACGGCCACCTCATTTTTTCCCGCATCAAACGGCCACAAATCGTCACTCATCTGCTCAATGCTCTCCGCCGTAATCAAACTTATTTCCCATATTTCATGGGCAACCATCACCAGCGCATATTCCATCAACACCCTCCTCAACACATCCTGGCTTGCCGCCTGTCCGCGCCGCACGTCGGCCAGCATCATGTTGGTGGCAAACCCAACCCGTGAGGCGTAATCGGCGCAACGGTTGCAAGGTGCCCGCAACGCCACTTCCACATTGGCCAACATTGCATGGAAGTAATAATCGAACAGCAACTTGACAATATTCGCCCTACCGCAAGACACACGCGGCACGGGCGGCACATGTGCCGCAGCAGCCGCGTCAAGAGGCCCTGTCGCCACGCGCATATCAACGGCTGTTCCGTGCTCCATAAATTATTTGTATACACAATGCCCGTTTATGGCAAGGGGCCCCTGTGCGCCACTGTCAATCACGCCACTTTCCGCTGAAAATCATATCAACTGTTTAAAACACCAGCGCACACTGGTTGTCGGTATCCCGCTTGAAGCCCTCCGGATATGCCCCATGCCCCACGGCAACCGATACCTTATAAAACTCCACCCCAAAACGATACGCCGTCGCAGCAGTTACGTAAGGCGGCACGATTCCCAAACACCACCGTATCCCATTGCCATCGGCAATCCCGTGCATGACAAACGGCTCCCTTCCCTCACTGCAGGCAACTGCAAGGCTTTCTCCGTCCTCCCAAATCCGCACGCCATCGCCCTGCGCCCGCCCAGCCTTCCAATGCAATAACCTGTCTTTGGCATCGCAATAAAACCAATCCCTAACCATCGGCCCAACCCAGGCCCGCTCGTTCGCCTTCGCCGATACCGCCAGTGCCGTTGCACCCCCCAAAGCCAACATCCACTTTTTCATAGCCCACTATGTATACGAATAACTGTTTTATGGCAACAAAGCAAAAAAGCGTTTCACACTTGCCGCATATCGACTTTTCAAAACACCAGCGCACAATTTCCTGTTTTATCAGGCTCAAGGTCAAGGGCATAATCCACGCCGGTTCCCACCTTGGTATCGGTTACCACCGTATACTGTTCCATACGTTCCAAATGGGCGTTTTCCCAAGTTATGCGCGGGTGTGCAGAAACCACCCCCAAGCACCATTGTACCCGCCCATCGTGTTTCTTCACCCCATGAAGCACCAAGGGAAAGTCACCAAGGCAACCAACAGTCGCATGTTCCACCCGCACAAAGCCGCGCATATCCCTACTCAACCGCGTTCTTAACGCACGGTCTTTGGCGTCACAGTAAAAATAACGGTGAGGGTCAACATGCACGGGCTTCCACCACCTGCCGTCCGCCAAGGCCGCCGGCACCAACGCCGTTACCCCCGCAACGCCTACCAACCAACCTTTCATGAAAAACAGCGTATACACTCTATTGCCTTAACGCAAGAGTCAAAGCCTCCACATGGGCGGCAAAGGCGCCTCCTTTTCACCCAACCACACGCACCCGTGCCGGTATGCCGCAAAAATCGCCCGCCACAAAGCCTCCTTGTCCACACACCCCACCCCAATCTTCTGCGGCCCGAACAGCCTCATATAGGCAACCCCCTTCACATCGGCCTGCTGACGTGCTCTCAATGCTTGGTAAACCCCCGGAATATGCCAACGGTAAAACATGTCCTCCACATGCCGCACCCATCGCATGCGGCTGTACGGCCGCAACGGGCAATCATGGCGAGAAAGATGCAGCACATGGGTCGCCCCCTGCTCCACGGCACTGCCCACCGGCACCGGCTCGCACAGGCATCCATCCCACAAATGGTGCCCCCGCAAGTTGCGGCTTCCCCACAACGGCACCCGCGCCGAAGCCTTCATATTGGCCCTTACATGGGCCGCCGAAACCCCATGCAACGGCAACAACCGCTTCTTGCCATCCCGCCGTGTCACCACCGCAAACACCGGCATATCCAGCTTTTGCAAGACTCCACAGTCCAAAGGTTTAACTCTTCCCATCACCTCGTCCACCAAATAATCCAAGTCCATCACCGGCCGCCGTATCAACAACCGCCACGGGTTGATAAACCGCCCGTCGCAGTTATCCTCGGCATAAATGGTCGTCCCCATCCGTGCTTGTCCCGCCGCAAAATACGCCCCCGTCATTGCGCCGGAGCTACTCCCCACCACGCCGTCAAAGCAATCCCGATACCCCAACGCCTCCAGCGCACTTACAAACCCGCCCAAAATCGCCCCAGCCTGCCCGCCGCTTTCCAATACCAACCACAGTTTCCAAGGGTCACCGCGTTGACCGAAACGGCTCCCCCCCTCCCGCCGCTGTCGCAGCAGCGTCAACACATCTGGCCTGTCCGTAGCCATGCCCTACCACTCGCCCGGCCCGGCCCGTGGGGCAATCAACCCCTCTTGGCTGAACGCCGCCACCGGCGCCCGCTTGCTGCGCAATACAATCACCGAGAGTCGCGCATTGCGCACGTCGGCGGGGTGGTCAACCACCAACAACTCCTGCGCCGCATACCCCGCCACCCGCTGCATGCGCTTTTCCATGATGCCTTCGTCCTGCATCACCCGCCGTGCCACCTGCGCCCGGTCGCCCGAAAGCTCCCAATTGGTATAAGCCGGGCTCGCCCCCCTGAACGGCACCGCCGTGGTATGCCCGCCCACCGCCAGCTTGTTCGGCAACGTCGCCAGCACATTGGCCACCACCGCCAGCATCTTGCGGGTGTAGCCGTACGGCTCGGCGGTGCCGTCCACAAACAGCGGCCGGCCTTCCTTGTCGGTCATCTGGATGCGCATTCCCTCCGGCGTAATATCCACGATCAAACTGTCCAACATCGCCCGCAACTCGGGGATATTCATCATCGCCTTGGTCATCTGCTGCGAAAGCTGGCGGAACAGGTTATCTTCCTCGGCCTGCAACTGCAAATCGTCCTGAATGCGATCTTTCGGCGGCAAAATTTCTTCCTTCGGCGCATGGGTATCTTCAGCAACCGGCGAGGTTCCCCCCATAATTCCGCTCCCGCCACCATATTCGCTGGCATTGTTGGGCGGGTTGAAATAATGCGCAATCCCCTGTTTTTGCTCCTCACTGGTAGTGGCCAACAGCCACAACAGCAGAAAGAACGCCATCATCGCCGTCACAAAGTCGGCATACGCCACCTTCCATGCCCCGCCATGATGCCCGTGCCCACCGCCACGGTTCTTTTTTTTAATGACAATCACCTGTCCGCCGCCACCCCCGCCACCTGCGGCTGGGGCTGGGGCTGGAGCTTCGGCAGCGGCCGGTGCGGTATCCTCGGCCATTATTTGGCAATCCCGTTCAGGTATTCTTCGGCTTCGTTAAAGGCCGGCTTCACGTCGTTGGGCATGTGCTTGCGGGTGAATTCGGCAATCATCTGCGGAGAAATCTGCCGTGCAAAGTTCACAATCGCCACCTTCACACATTTGTAGTAGGCGGCTTCGGCGGCGTAGGCGTTCTCAAGGTTTTTGGCCATCGGCGCCACCAACCCATAGCTCAACAGCACCCCACTGAAGGTTCCCACCAGCGCCGCACCAATCAGATGCCCCAGCACTTCCGGCGGCTCGGTAATGCTGCCCATGGTATGGATAACCCCCAATACCGCCGCCACAATACCCAATGCGGGCATGCCGTCGCCCATCGCCTGCAAGGCTCCCACCACCGCGTGGCGCTCGGTGTGATGCTGGTGCAATTCTTCATCCATCAACTCTTCCAGCTGGTTGGGCATGCCACTGCCCATCACGATAAGCCTCACGTTGTCGCAAATGAACTGCTCCACATGGTGGTCGCGACCGATGCTGGGGTACTTTTTGAACAATTCGCTCTCGTGCGGGTTGTCCACCTGCTGCTCCACCGCCTTGATGCCCTTGCTGCGCATCATTTTCGCCAGCTCGAAGAAGAACCCCATCAGCTCCATGTACGGCTCTTTTTTGCTGTACTGCAACCCGGAAATCAGGGTTTTCATGCCACCCAGCACGCCTTTGATGACTGTCATCGGGCTACCGATGATAAACGCCCCGATGGCTGCCCCGAAGATGATGACAAACTCGAACGGTTGCCACAAAACACTCAAATGTCCGCCGGGCGCAGCGTAACCGCCCAGCACACACACCACAACAACCAAAAGGCCTACAATAAACAGCATGCTCCCACGCTACGGGTGCATATTGCATACCTCAAGTGCCGCGCACACTTCGGCAAATCCCCCTGTGACATGGGGGAACATCATCCGACAATTGTCAGTCAACCCCGTCTGATTAACGTTAACCGGCGGGGGTTAAGGGGGCGAAGTCCCCTTACGCCGAAGGTGTCATTCCAGCCCCGCCAAGTCAAAGCAACGACGGCAACAGACAGCTGGAGCCGAAACGGAGTGGAGACCAACGCGAAGCGTAATTCAACACCCAGCACATATTCCCGCACAAACCCAGACGACCTAAATCTGCTTCAACCGCGGTACAAAACGGAACATTTTGTCATCCAGCGCAATGCCGGTCTGCACGTTGTCGAAAGTCATCACCGTCACCGCATCCACCGCGTCGGTCACGCGGGCTTCGCGCAACTGCATGGGGGCCTCGTCAAACACCAACACCACCCGCCGCACGCCGCTGGTGTCGTCGCCGCCCAAGTTACCGATAACCCGCAAATCCACCTTCAACTTGCCGTCCTCGCGGGCGGCGCGCTCCACCTGTAAACCTTCCTTGGCCAAGGTCAGCCGCTTGCCGGCAAACAACCGCGCCAGCCCCGCTTTAATCGGCAATTCGGTCACCCGGCCGCCATTGGCGTCGTCCACAAAGTACAACGCGGTGCCGGTGGCAATCAGCCGTTGTTTGTCGGGGGTTTGGTAGTCCCACAAAAACTTGCCCGGGTTGCTGCCGGTACGGCTCAGGTAAAACATGCCTTCCTGCGTAAACGCCTCGCCGGTAGTGTGCTGGCTGAACGCCGCCTGCATCGTCTTGGTGCTGTTGAAGTACCCTTCCACCAGCCGCGCCGCCTCGGCGGCCTTCATCTCTTCAGCCCGCCCCAACGAAGCCGCCGCCACCAACGCCACCATCAAGCCAATCGTCCGCAACATCCATCCATCTCCTTTCAGATTCACACCACCTTACATATCACAGTGTACAAACGCCATCAGTCCTTTTGCCAAAAGGGTAAGAACTTTGTAAGTTGGCACCCATGAGCGACCCACACCTCCACGGCCCCGCCAACATCCCACAAAACGCCACCCACGCCTTGGTGTGCCTGCACGGCTTTGGCGATGAGGGCGCCAGCTACCTTGGCCTGCAAGCGGCCCTGCAAGCCCTCCTGCCCGAAAACGTCCGCCTTGCCATCGCCTGCCCCAACGGCCCGTTCCCCACCCCTTTCAACCAAGGATACCAATGGTTCTCCGATGCCGGCTGGACCTTCAACGACCCCACCGGCATGGCCGCCACCCACACCCGCCTTGCTACCTATCTGGAAGACCTCCACACCGGCTACACCATTCCCTACGAGAACATCGCCCTCTTGGGCTTCAGCCAAGGCGCCATGCAAGGGCTTTACAGCATCCCGCGCCTGCCCTGGCCCATCGGCGGCTTTATCGCCTGCGCGGGTGCCCTCACCCCCGCCGCCAAACACAGGCCCGACCCCCTGCCCCACACTCCCATGCTGCTGCTCCACGGGGTAGACGACGACGTCCTCCCCGCCGACAAAACCCTCGAAGCCGCCCAAACCCTCACCGACTGGGGCCTTACTGTCGAGCACCACCTCATCCCCCGCCTCGCCCACGGCATCAACAACCAGTCCCTCGCCCATATCGGCGTCTTTTTGCAAACCATTTGGAAAAGCTAACATCACCCCTCTCGCCAACGCCCCGAAATTCGCCGGCAACTACCTCTTCACCAACACCTCGCGGCGCCCCACATGGTTCGGCGCACTGATCATCCCCTCCGCCTCCATCTTGTCAATCAAATCGGCGGCACGGTTGTAACCGATCTTCAACTGACGCTGCAAAAAGCTGGTACTGGCCTTGCCTTCTTTCGCCACAATCTCCACCGCTTGGTTGAACATCTCGCCGCCGTCCTCTTCTTCCGCCACCACACCGCCGTTGGCGCCTTTGGGCAATACACCGGCACCACCTTTCATCACGTCGTCCACGTAGTCGGCTTCGGCTTGTTCTTTCAAGTGTTGCGCCACACGGGTGCACTCTTCTTCACTGACAAACGGCCCATGCAACCGCACAATCTGCCCGCTGCCGTTACCCAAGTAGAGCATGTCGCCTTTACCCAACAAGGCCTCCGCCCCCATGCTGTCCAGCACCGTACGGCTGTCAATCTTGCTCGCCACACTGAACGACAAGCGGGTCGGAATATTGGCCTTGATAAGCCCCGTCACCACGTCCACGCTGGGCCGCTGGGTCGCGACCAACAGATGAATCCCGCTCGCCCGCGCCATTTGCGTCAGCCGCGCGATGGAAAACTCCACCGCCTTGCCCGCCACCATCATCAGGTCGGCCAACTCGTCAATCACCACCACAATGTGCGGCAACGGTTTGCTGGCCAGCGGTTGTTCTTCAAACTTGGGCTCACCGGTCTGCAAGTCAAAACCCACCTGCACCATCTTGCTGGGTATCTTGTCTTCCGCCTGAAGCTCCAGAAACTTGGCATTGAAGCTGGCCAGATTCTTCACACCCATCTCGCTCATCAAGCGATACCGGTTTTCCATTTCCTTCACCACCCAGGTCAGCGCGGTGGCGGCTTTGGTCGGGTCGGTAATCACCGGCGTCAGCAGATGCGGAATATCATTGTAGATGGAAAGCTCCAGCATCTTCGGATCAATCATGATAAACCGCACCTCATCGGGTGAAAGCCTGTACAACAAACTTAAAATGAAGGCATTGATACCCACGCTCTTCCCGCTGCCGGTGGTCCCCGCAATCAACGCGTGGGGCATTTTGGAAATATCGGCAAACACCGGAACCCCGCCGGTATCCACCCCCATTGCCACGGTCAGTTTGCCGGCGTGGTGTTCAAACTCGTCGGTGGCCAGCAGTTCTTTCAGGCCGATGGTCGCCCGCGTACGGTTGGGCACTTCAATTCCCAGCACGTTGCGGCCGGGTATCGGCGCAATCCGGATACTCACCGCACTCATCGCCCGCGCCAGATCTTCCTGCAAGTTCACGATGCTGTTGGTTTTCACCCCTGCCGCAGGCTCAAGTTCATAAATGGTAATCACCGGCCCGGGACGGATGTTGGTCACCACCCCCTCCACGCCGAAGTTCTTCAACTCGGCTTCAATCCGGCGGGCGTTTTGCTCCAATGCCTTTTCGTCTTCTTCACTGGCATGCTCCGGCGGCTCGTCCAGCAACTCCAACGGCGGCAATTCAAACTCTCCGGCCAGCCCCAGCGGCAAGGCACTTTGCCGTTCGCGCTCCACCCGCTCGCTGGGTGCAGGCGCCACATCTTCCGCCCGCACGATCAGCGGCTTGGGCCGCTTGGGCACCGGATGAGAAAGCCCCAAGTCCATCTGTTCCGGCAACTTGAACTTGAAGCGCCCCACAAACCGGCCCAACATCGTCACCCCCACCCACGCCACCTTGTAGGCCCACACCGCCGTGGCTTTCACCTGCGCCAACGTCCAGCCGGTAAACCACAACATGGAAAGCGCAAACAGCGCCCCCATCAGCAATACCGTGCCCACCTTGCCCAACAACGGCACTGCCAAACTGGCCGCCAGCTTGCCCAAAAGTCCACCATTGCCGAAGCCTGCCGCCCCCACCGGCCACTCCGGCAACGGCCCCCACAAAAAGGCCAAGGTGCATCCCGCCACAAAAAACAACGGCACCGTCACCGCCTGTAGGCTGAAACTCGGCCCGTCTTCCTGATGGGTCACCAACGCCAACGCATGGAACCCGAGCCACATCACCCACGCAAACGCCAGCAGACCAAACAGCATGTACAACAGGTCGGCCACATAGGCGCCCACCTGCCCGCCCCAGTTGGCAATCCGCCATACCGGCGCCGCATTGTTCAGGCTCGGATCGGCGGCATTAAAGGTCACCAGCACCACCAGCAAATATACCGCCGCCACCGCCATCAAGACGCCCAAGCCTTCACGCAGGCGTTCGCTCACCACGCCGCGCCGCGCCACTTTCACCCCGCGGGGCGAGCCTTTCAACGCCGTGCGCCCCCGTGTGGCCATGGTGGTATTCCTTTCAATCCCTTGCGTGTTCCCTGAAAATATCGCACAAACCTAGCCAAAATGCCGCCAAAACCCAACCCGTATGCAACAAAAAACCACCCCCCTGTGGCACTCCTGCCCCTTGACGCCCCCACCGCCCATGCCTAAATAAGCGGCATGCGCACGTATCCCCTCCCTTCCGCCACCCTCACTCCCAACACGCCCGACTACGAGCGCCTCCCTCTCATCAAGCCCACCGGCTTCCGCGAGTACGACGCCCGCTGGCTGTTCGGGCCGGAGCTCAATCTGATGGGCGTGCAATACCTTGGCATGGGGCTGGGCACCCTCATCAAGCAACGCGGCGTCAAGCCGGAGATCGTGGTCGGCCATGATTACCGCAGCTACTCCGCCGCCATCAAGCTGGCCCTTACCCAAGGCCTGATGGCTACCGGCTGCACCGTCCACGATATCGGCCTTGCCGTCACCCCCGCCGCCTACTACGCCCAGTTCGCGCTGGATGTGCCGTGCGTCGCCCAAGTCACGGCCAGTCACAACGAAAACGGCTGGACCGGTGTCAAAATGGGCATGAACAAACCCCTCACCTTCGGCCCCGACGAAATGTCGGCCCTCAAGGACATCACCCTCAACACCCGTTTTGATCTCTCGGCAGGCGGCGCCTACCATCTCCACACCGACTTCGCCCAGCGCTACATCGCCCACCTGACCGACCGCAAACCCTTCACCCGCAACATCCGCGCAGTGGTGGCCTGCGGCAACGGCACCGCAGGCGCCTTCGCCCCGCAGGTGTTGGGAAAACTCGGCATCGAGGTCATCCAACTGCACTGCACGCCCAACCACACCTTCCCCAACTACAATGCCAACCCAGAAGACATGGAAATGCTCCACGACATGGCGGCAGCGGTGAAGCACCACAACGCCGACCTCGCCCTCGGCTTCGACGGCGACGGCGACCGCTGCGGCGTGGTGGACAACACCGGCGCCGAAATCTTCTCCGACAAACTCGGTGTGCTTATCGCCCGCAACATCGCCAAGCAACACGCTGGCGCGCAATTCGTGGTCGATGTCAAATCCACCTCCCTCTACAACACCGACCCCGTGCTGACCGAACTCGGCGCCAAAACCGATTACTTCAAAACCGGCCACAGCTACATCAAACGCCGCACGACCGAGTTAAACGCGCTGGCGGGGTTCGAGAAATCCGGCCACTTCTTCTTCCGCCAACCCTACGGCCTCGGCTACGACGACGCACTGGTCTCGGCGCTGATGGTACTGGACATGCTGGATGCCAACCCCGACAAATCCATGGCCGATCTGGTCGCCACCCTGCCCGTCACCCACGGCAGCCCCACCATGAGCCCCCACTGCCCCGATGAAGAAAAATACGGCGTCATCGATGCCATCACCGCCCATTTCCAGCAAGTGGCAAACAACAAACAACCGCTCTGCAACTTGCCCATCATCGACATCAACACCGTCAACGGCGTGCGCGTCACGCTGGAAGACGGCACATGGGGCCTCATCCGCGCCAGCAGCAACAAGCCGGAGCTGGTGGTGGTGGTAGAGAGCCCGGTCTCCGAAGCCCAACGCAATGCCATTTTTGCCGAACTGAAAAAGGTCATGGCCACCCACCCCGCCATCGGCGCCTTCAACCAAAGCCTGTAGGCTACAGACAGAGCACCCTAACAGTAGCCTAAAAAGGCCCTCACTCCCGGCACACCCGGTATTGAGGCCCAAGTTGAAGCCTACCCCCGCCGCACCATCACCCTTACCGAAGGCCAAACCGCCGCCATCCACCGCTTGTGCGCCAACTACGGCCTGCCACGCGGCACCCAACTTACCGCCGCCCGCTTCATCTTCCACGCCAACCGCCAAAACCTCCACCATGCCGCCGCATGCCGCCGCGCTGGCTACCGGAACGCCCACTAACCCCTTGAAATGCTGTTTTCAACCTTACAGCCTGTCCGCTTTTGGTTGACCCCCCGTGCGCACCCCATAAAATACCCTCCAAACCAAACAGGAGGAGCAACCATGCCCACCATCACCACCCGCAGCACCCAGCAAGAAAGCGCGCTGGCCAACCATATCAGCCAAACTTTCAACTACATGGCGGCGGGCGTCGGCCTGTCCGGCGTGGTGGCCTATCTGGTCTCCACCAGCCCCATGCTAATGAACCTCGCCCTCAAGGGCAACCTTGTCTTCCTGCTGGTGTGGCTGGCTTTCGGCTTTTTCATGCACAAAATCGTCTTCAGCCTGCAACCCGCCGCCGCGCTGGCCACCTTTGCCGCCTTTTCGGCCCTCACCGGCTTTGCGCTGGCGCCGCTGGTGTTCATGTACACCAACGCCAGCATCGTCGCCGCCTTTGCCACTGCCTCGGTGATGTTCGCAGGCGCCAGCGCCTACGGCTACTTCACCCATAAATCCCTCTCCGGTTGGGGCACCTTCCTCATCATGGGCATGTGGGGCCTGCTGGGCCTCGGCGTCACCACCATCGTGCTGGGCTTGTTCGGCGTGAATACCGGCGGCATGAGCTTCGCTTTCAGCCTCATCGCCGTGCCGCTGTTCGCCGGTGTCACCGCGTGGGAGGTCAACACCATCCGCGAGACCTTCGCCCAATACGGCCGTGACGAGCTCCTGCGCAGCCGCCTCGCCATCCTTTCGGCGACCAGCCTGTACATGAACTTCATCAACATCTTCATCAACCTGCTGCAACTGATGGGCGACCGCCGCTAAAGTCACTTGTCAAAATATTAGGCCCTGCTGGCAATGAACGGGGGTTAGGGGGGGCTGTGCCCCCCTTACGCCGCAGGCGTCATTCCAAGGAGCACGGCCCACCATTCATTGCAGATACCCGCAACATATCCGCCGCGCGCAGCTTGGAACCCAGCTCAAATATCACACAAAGCCTCCGCCCATATGCTGCCAGCCCCTCAAGCTTATTCCAACCCCACAACCACCGCCCACTCCGCCGCCGTCACCTTCTGCACGCTCAACCGCCCGTACTTGAACAACTCCATCCCCTCTAACCCTTTCACCTCCCGCAACTCCGCCAACGTCACCACCCGCTTCAACTTCCGCACCGGTGCCACCGTCACCACCACCCACGGGTTGGCTTTTCCCGCTTCCGGCACAAATGTTTCATCAGGTTCCGCAGCTTTCACAATTTTGCAAATCCCCGCCACACCGGTCTGTTTGCCCGCGTTGGAATGATAAAACAACGCCTCGTCGCCCACCCCCATGTCCCGCAGGTTGTTGCGCGCGGCATAGTTGCGCACGCCATCCCATTTTTCCGTGCCGTTCTTCACCAAGTCATCGTAGCTGAACACCTCCGGCTCACTCTTCATCAGCCAATAATCCATTACTCAAGACCCAGCCAACGTAACAGCTTATCACCCCATCCCTCCGGCCCTGCCGCCGGGGCAATGCTGTCCACATCCAACATCGGTGCACCCTCCACCGTGGGGCTCACCACCTCGCTGGAACTCACCGTCACCGCGCCACCACTTATTTCCTCCGTGACCGAGACCGTCACCACATACCCGCCCAGCAACGGATTGGTCACCACCGTTACCGAGACAGCCTCCTGCGCCACCGGCATCGTGGCACTCACCGCCAATGGAGCATCGGCGGGTGGCTCCACCACCCGTGGAGGCTCCACCCACACCCGCCCGCCGGCAGCCACACAGCGGCGCGGGAACGTCGCCAACAACGCCTTGCCGTATTTCAAACAGCTATCAAAATCATGAATCTTCAACGTGCTCATGTCGGCGGGCGTTTCGGTTTCCAACAGCAGCGTCTCATCCGGCATCACACACTGACGCGGCTCGGTTGCCACCACCATCATCCCCAACAAACGGCATTGCTCAAACGCCAGCACCGGCAACACCTGTGCCCCCAAGCGTACGTCGCGCTGCACGCGTGCGGTGGAAAACAGCCAGTACTCCAGCCCCCGCCCCATATCGTCCCGAATCACCGCGCCCCCCTGCGCCCGCACCCGCCCGTTATATACCTTGAACGGCTCGAACGGCCTCCCGCCCGCCGTGCTCATCCGCACGGTCAATCCCTTGTAGGCTGGCTCAGGCTGTTTGGCCGCCGCCAACACCTTGGGGGCTATCGGCGGTACAGGTTCAGCCTCCAACAACTTATCCACCAAAATGGGTATTGCGGTAAACGAGAGACTCCACTGGGGGTTTTCCTTTCCCTTGCCCACCTCGGCCTCCACCACCACCCGCTGGATATCGTCACCGTTTTCCAGCAACACCTCCGGCGTCACCTTCAACGGCGGAATCGGCCCCTGCGCGGGCGTCCATGCCCATCCGGCCACGGGCAACACCAACAAGACCGCCGTCCACATCCTCATGCATCAAACTCCCGCTTGCGCGGCCGCCGCATCAGGTAATCCACCACCTTCAACGGCGTCACATCGCCATGCAGAACCCCGTCAATCGCGCTCATCACCGCCAAGTCCACACCGTGGGCCTGCGCCTGCACCGTCACAATCCGTGCCGCCAAAATCCCCTCCACCGTACCGATCTTTAACTTCGCCTCATGCAACGGCACACCCTTGCCGATCAACTGGCCAAACCGGTAATTGCGCGAAAGCTCGCTGGTCGCGGTCAGCAACAAATCGCCCATGCCGGTCAAGCCCATCACCGTTTCGGCACGGCCCCCCATCAGCTTGGCATAACGACCCATTTCCACCAGCCCACGGCTCAGCATCGCCGCACGGGCATTGTAGCCCATCTCCAACCCGTCCAAAATCCCCGAGGCAATCGCCAGCACGTTCTTCAGCGCCCCACCTACCTGCGCCCCCAACACATCGTCGTGCTCGTACGCCCGCACAAACGGCACGTCAAACAGGTCGGCCACCCGCCCAACCGTTGCAGAATCACTTCCGGCCACGGTAAACGCGGTCACCTGCTTGTGCATCAATTCACGGGCAAAACTCGGCCCCGTCAACACGCATAATCCTCCCGCCTGCGGACACGCCTCCTGCCAAATGGTGGAAAGCAACGCCCCGTCACTTTCCCTGAATCCCTTGCTGGCCAGTACCAGTACATGCCGTGCTTCCACCCGTGCCGCCAATTGTGCCGCCAAATAGGGGTTCACGTCGCTGGGTGCCGCCACCACAATCACATCACAGTGTTTCGTCACCGCCGCCACGTCGTCGGTGGCCATCACCTTGTCATCCAGCTTGATGCCGGGGTAACGCTTGCGGTTCTCATGGCGCTGATTGATATCATCCACCACCTGCACATCGCGGTCCCATACCAGCACCTTGTTGCCGGCCCGCGCCATGGTTTGCGCCAACGCCGTGCCCCATGCCCCGGCGGTCAATACGCCAACGGTCGCGGTGTCCGCCATCAGGCCCTGCCTCCTTCATGGCGAATCTGTTGCAACTCCCAGTTCGGGTCATCACTTCCCAGCGCCCGCGCCAACACCCACGTCACCACCACCTCATGGGGAAGCGCCTGCGTGGCTCCGCGTTTGGCCACCACTTCATCTTCACTCTGCAACGCCGTGATCCGGGCCTCCACCACCGCCGTCATGGCCTTCACATCGGCCTTGATAATCTCCACATCCCGAACCTCATTCACCACCACCTGCGGCTTGGCACCACGGTCACGATAGTCATCCAGGCTGGCCTCCAATTGTTCCAGCAGGGCGGGTCCGCACAACTTGTCCAGCGCCGCCACGTCCATGGCGTTCCAACTTTGATAGAAGTATTTGTAAGCCTGCGCCGTCCCGTCCTTGAAATCCCGTTCGTCAAACTGGTTGTCCAATGCTTGCAACTTGGCTATCCCCTTCAGGCCGCTCACGTCAGGCTTCACCTCTTTCGCGGCCTTCACCTTTTTGCCGGAACTCTGTGCCTCCGCCGCCATCATGCGCTGACCCAACCGCGCCAAATCGCCTTTGCGGTTTTTACGCGGACGCGGATCATGCGGTAACTTGAACCCCATGAAACGGCTGACCACCACCGCCAGCACCAACCCCACAACCAGAATATCAATCAACGCCATGGGCGCCATGGTAGGCGCACAAGGCCCGCCCCGCAACAACAAACGCTAGTTACAACTGTCCAACAACTGCCGCGCCCCTTGCCCCAGCAACTCTTCCGCCACACTGCGGCCCAATTCTTCGGCCTGTTCAAACGGCAACTTGTTGCGCCCGCGCAAAACCTCTTTACCGTCCAAGCTGCTCACCATGGCAATCAGGCGCAGGTTGCGGTTGGCGGTAATCACGCAGTATCCGGCAATCGGCGTATGACACCCGCCCTGCAATGCCTTCAACATCGCCCGCTCAGCGGTGATGCAGGCAAAGGTATCGGCATGGTTGATTTTTGCCAGCAATTCCAATGCTTCCTTATCATCGGCTTTGCACTCAATCGCCACCACCCCTTGGGCCACGGCGGGCAACATCATGTCGGGTTCAAACACCTCGCTCACACGGCCTTCCAGCCCGATGCGCCGCAGCCCCGCCAACGCCAGCACCGCCGCATCCACCTCACCGGAGTCCACCTTGCCCACACGGGTGTCGGCATTGCCGCGCAGCGGCACCACATCCAAGTGCGGAAACGCCATCTTCAACTGCGCGGCCCGCCGCACACTGCTGGTGCCCACCTTGGCGCCGTCCTTCAAGCCGACAAACGTTTCCCCCACCCGACACACCACCGCATCGCGCAAGTCGTCCCGCTCCAGCACGGCGGGTATCACCAAGCCCTCGGGCAAGTCCACGTCACCGGGAACGTCCTTCATGCTGTGCATCGCCATGTCGGCCTTGCCGTCCAACATGTCGTGCTCCAGCGCCTTCACGAACGCGCCCTTGCCACCAATCTGCTGCAAATCGCCTTTAAATTTCTCATAGTCACCATCAGCCACCACTTCATGGATCACATACTCATGCTGGGGGGCCACGGCTTTTAGCGCGGCGATGATACGGTTGGTTTGGGTCAGCGCCATCTTGCTGCGACGGCTGGCGATACGGAAGGTACGGCTCACGCAAAACTCCTTTTGTTGCGGTGGCTTCTACCTTTATTTTGCCTGCACCGCAACCCGCACGCATCAAGGGTGATGAAGTATACACTCTCGCATGCTACCGTTTCCGCCATGGACATGTACCTCACCCTCAAAACCTTCCACATCATCAGCTTCACCGCTTGGTTTGCGGGGCTGTTCTACCTGCCGCGCCTGTTCGTCTACCATGTCGAGCAGCCCCAGGCCACTGCCACCCTTACCATCATGGAGCGCAAACTCGCCCGCTACATCATGCGCCCCGCCGCCTTTGCCACCGTATTTTCGGGCATCGGCCTTTTGCTGGCGCAACCGTTTTTGCTTCATATGGGCTGGATACACCTCAAACTCACCCTCATCGCCATCCTCCTCGCCTACCACGCCACGCTAGAGTACTACCACCGCCACCTTGCCAAAGGCACCAACCGCAAATCCGGCAGATTTTTCCGTTTTTATAACGAAGTCCCCACCCTCATCCTCATCGTGGTGGTCACCCTTGCCGTGTTTAAACCATTCTGAATCCATAATGTTTAACATGGTTGGTAGTGCTAACATGGGGGTTAAGGGGGCAGAGCCCCCCTTACGCCGAGCCTGCCCCGTGCCCCGACACGGGGTCATTCCAAGGAGCACGGGCCACAGGAAGAACAAATGCCTCTTGTCGTTGCTCCCGCACGCAACTTGGAACCCAGTACAGATGCATCACAAAGCCCCCATCCCATTCTTGCCTGTTTCGTAATAAGGTACCTCCCATGCCCGAACTCCCTGAAGTCGAAACCACCCGCCGCGCGCTCATCCCATTGTTGGAAGGCCAAACCCTCACCGCCGTCACCACCAGCGGCAAACGCCTGCGCCAACCCGTCCCACCGCTGGATAGCTTGGTCGGCACCACCGTTACCGCCCTTGCCCGCCGCGCCAAATACCTGTTGCTGGGCTTGTCCAACAGCCAAACCCTGCTCATACACCTTGGCATGAGCGGCCGCCTCACCACCGCCCCACCCCATGCCAAACACACCCACCTTACCCTCACCACCGCCCATGCCAGCGTCTCGCTGTACGACCCCCGCCGCTTCGGCCTCATCCTCCTCACTCCCACCGCAACTCTGCACAATCACCCCCTGCTTGCCCCCCTCGGCCCCGAACCGTTAGACGACACCGCCTTCACCCCCACCCACCTGTATGCCTCCAGCCACGCCCGCAATACCCCGCTCAAACCCTTCCTCATGGATGCCCGTACCGTCGTCGGCGTCGGCAACATCTACGCGTCCGAGAGCCTGTTTCGCGCCCGCCTCTCTCCCACCATGCCCGCTGGCAAACTCACCCGCAAACAGGCCGAAAGCCTTGTTGAGCACATTCGCCAAACCCTCACCGATGCCATCCACGCAGGCGGCAGCAGCCTGCGTGATTACGCCCACCCGTCCGGCCAGCTCGGCAACTTCCAATCCACCTTTAACGTTTATGGACGCAAAGGCCAGCCCTGCCCCGCCTGCGGCACCCCCATCACCCACATCACCCAAGCCCAACGCAGCACCTTTTATTGCCCTGTCTGCCAAAAATAGCCCGTAGGGCGTCATCCCCGCCCACGGTTCTCAAAGTAGACCATCAAATCAGACAGCGGGGATCCAGTAGAGGCCTGTCCCAGTTCCACCCAAAACGCAACTTGCCGAACTCACCACAAAAGCTTACAAAACCATCATGCTGACCCTCGCCATCGAAACCTCCTGCGATGAAACCGCCGCATCCATTGTCGATGCAACACACCGCCGCATCCTCTCCAACGTGCTCTACAGCCAAATCAAAGAGCACGCCGCCTACCAAGGCGTGATTCCTGAAGTCGCCTCCCGTGCCCACCTCGAGCGCCTGCCCCACCTGGTGGAAGAAGCCCTCACCCAAGCCAACCTCCAGCCGACCCAACTGGATGCCCTGGCCGCCACCACCGGCCCCGGCCTCACCACCGCCTTGCTGATGGGCAGCACCTTCGCCAAAACCATGGCATTGGCGCTGGGCAAACCATTTTTGGCCACCAACCACATCGAGGGCCACGCCCTTTCCCCCCACCTCACCGACCCCAACCTCACCTTCCCCTACCTCCTGCTGTTGGTCTCGGGCGGCCACACCCAAATCGTCATGGTGCACCAACCCGGCCATTACGAGATGCTCGGCACCACGGTTGATGACGCCGCAGGCGAATGCTTCGACAAAGTCGGCAAACTGCTGGGCCTACCCCACCCCGCCGGCCCAGCTATCGAGCAACTGGCCAAACAGGGTAACCCCACCACCCTCCAACTGCCTTTTCCCAAAAACGATGCCTCGCTGGATTTCTCCTTCTCCGGCCTCAAAACCGCCATGCGCGACCTTATTTCGTCACTCCCGCACGAGGCCGTCATGCCCGCGCAGGCGGGTACCCACGGTATAAACCAGCGCAGCGTTCCATCCTCTGCCGATATCGCCGCCTCCTTCCAGCACCGTGTCTCTACCATCTTCGCCAAGAAGTGCGGCAACGCCCTCGCCCAAACCAAAGCCCCAACACTGGTGGCCGCCGGAGGTGTCGCCGCCAACAGCGCCATCCGCAGCGCCTTGGCCGAAACCTGCGCCCAACACGGCGCCACCTTCTCGGCCCCGCCACCGCATCTGTGCACCGACAACGCCGCGATGATCGCCTACGCCGCAGGCCTCCGCCACCTGCACAGGCTGCCCACCGGCACCCTCGCCACCCCCGTCCGCCCCCGCTGGCCCTTAGCCGAGGTCACCGCAGCCTAACCACCCCAAGCCCTGCCTACTTTTTAACCACCTTGGCATACCTCTTGCGTTCTGTTATATGCCCCAACAAGAACACATCATGCCTTTCTCTCCCGCCCGCACCATCACCGCTCTCGCCCTCGGCGCCGCCTTTGCTATGCTGGTTTCCTGTGCTCCGGCACCCACACCTTCCACCCACGGCGTGCCGCAGTACCCGGCCACCAACACCGTCATTTTACAACCGCCACCACCCACCGACGACGATGCCGCCTTCGCCGCCGCCTTCGCCGCCAGCTGCACCAAACTGAACAAACAGCCCGCCTCCAAAACCATCAGCGCGGGCGGCCGCACCTTCGGCACTTACGGCCAATGGCAAATCCTTTGCAGCAAGGTCGAAACCCTTCCCACCATGGCCATACCCAACTTCGTGAAAGCCCATACCCGCGAGGTCAAGATGCCCGGCCCCGGCAAGTTTACCGGCTATTTCAAACCGGCGCTCGAGGGCAGCCGTACCCGCCACGGCGCCTACCAAACCCCGCTGCTGGCCCTGCCACAGTCCGAGGCCCTGCGCACCCGCACCCGCGCACAGGTGATGGCCACCCTTTCCGACTATCAACCCGTGGTCTGGCTGGCCGATCCGGTCGATGCCTTTTTCCTCCACATCCAGGGCAGCGGCACCGTGCACTTGGATACCGGCGAGGAGATCCATGTGGGTTTCGCGGGCAAAAACGGCCACAACTACAAATCCATCGGCAAAACCCTGCTGGAGATGGGCGAACTCAACCCTCCGATCACTGCCGACGATATCAAGGCATGGCTGCGCGCCAACCCTTCCCGCGCCGATGAGGTGCTGCACAGCAACCCCAGTTATATCTTCTTCAAGGAATTCGAGGAAGAGTCACCCGGTGCCTACGGCGTCACCCTCACCGCCATGCGCAGTTTGGCGGTGGATAGGGCCCACGTTCCCTTGGGCGTGCCCGTACGGGTCAAAACCATCCTCACCGGCCCCAAGATTCCGTTCAACCAGCTGATGTTCGCCCACGATGTCGGCAGCGCCATCAAGGGCCCTTCACGTGGTGATATCTACATGGGCCATGGCGACACCGCCCATGCCCTCGCCAGTACCCAAAACGCCGAGGGCGACCTCTATGTGCTGGTGCCAACCCTGTAAAACCGTTCGAGTAGTCCCCATGGCAAACATTGTGACAATCGGTGTCATCATTTCTGCGAGCCGAAACGTAGCGGGAACCAACGCAACGTATAAAACAGAAATCTTGCCACAAAGATAAAGCCGAAGCAGAACGAAGGCTGCCGTCACGCCGCCCAGGCACAACTCTTCATCACCCGCATCCGCATTTTGTTGCGACGGTAAAAGCGCTGGGCATCGGTATTGTTGGGGTGCACCACCAACCACACACCTTTGGCCTTGGCACGGGTGCTGGCGGCCTTCATCGCCCGCATCAACCGCCCCCCCACGCCACTACTGCGCAAGCGCGGGCGCACATACAGCTCGGCGACATGCAGCCACATGCCATCATCAATCGGACTGTAGGTAAAGCTGGCAAAGGCATACCCCACCACCCGCTTGGCCTCGTCCAACGCCACCCAACACAGGTGCGTGTCGCTGTTGGCAATCAGGTGCCTCAACTGCAAGGTAAACCCGCGCCGGCGCCCCACCGGCCAATCCTTCTTGGCACCGTCACGCAACTTGGCCAACGCCACAATCTGCGCCACGTCCGCCACCCGCGCCTTGCGTACCGAGATATCCATACAGTCCTCCTCAAAGCCCTGTCTGCCCGCTATCTAAGCACATTCATCCGCGCCGCCTAGCCCCCCTCAAAAATATTTTTTGGCTGTCACCCATGCTTTCCCTGTCAGGAACCATCCCCCATACCATCAACACCGCTCCCGCCCTTAAATGTATACAGTATATAAGCATTCACTTTATTGCCCTGCCGCCAACATTCCCCTACCCTCTGTCAGACAAAGAAAGCCCCCTACCATGCGCCACACCCTGCAAGACAACCCCACCGTCTTCGGCAAAATCCTCCGCAAGGAAATCCCCGCCGATATTGTGTACGAAAATGACCACGTCCTCGCCTTTCATACCATCGAGCCCCAAGCGCCGGTGCATGTGCTCATCATCCCCAAACAACACATCGCCGGTTTACAAGATGCCACCGATGCCGATGCCGCCACCCTCGGCCACCTCCTTGCCGCCGCCAACCAAGTGGCCAAAATCATGGACGTGCAACAAAGCGGCTACCGCCTCATCACCAATGCCGGCAAAGACGCCGGGCAAGAGGTCTTCCACCTTCACTTCCACCTGCTGGCGGGCAAACCGCTGGGTGCCAAAATCGTCGGCTAGCCTCGCCCTTTTCACAACGGGTCTCTCTACACGCCATGTCAGCAAGCGGGCTTACCCTCTTGCGTGTCTCTGCATAGAAAAGACCATCAACAAGAAGGCGTATTCCAACCATGCGGCGCAACGTGCCCCTTTTGCTTGCCATGTCGGCCATGCACAATGCGCAGTTTCTTACCAGCATCTGGCTGGTCTACCTCGAGACCCGAAAAGGCGTCGGTCTCGAACAATTCTTGCTTATCGAGGGCCTGTATGCCCTCGCCATGGTGGTCATGGAAATCCCCAGCGGCTGGATTTCCGACCGCTTCAGACGCATTTCGGTCTTGCGCTTTGCCGAGCTGATGCTGGTGCTCTCGATGTTGGCCCTGCTACTGCTGGACGGCTTGCTGTCGGTGGTCGCCTGTCAGGTGCTCATGGGCATTGGCTTCAGTTTCAGTTCGGGCACCCATCAGGCCGCCCTGTATGAAAGCCTTGCCGCCGCCAACCGTAAAAACGACTACACCAAGGTCGAGGGCTTGAACACCCTGCTGGCCGGCTTGGCTTTGGCACTGGCAACCCTTGCAGGCAGTGGATTACTGGTCACCAACCCCAACCTGCCGGTCATCGCTTACATGTCGGCACTTGGCGTCTCCTTCCTGTGCGCTTGGGCACTGGCCGAGCCACCCCGCCCCAAAGGCACCCACAGCGACCACATGCTGCACAATCTCAAGGTGGTGCTGCACTCCTGCTTCAAACGCACCGTTCGCCTCAAGGCCTATCTATTTATCAACGCGCTGCTGTTTGCCACCCTCAACGTGCTGTACTGGATGCAGCAACCCTACATGGGCGAAGCCGGTATCGGTGTCGCATGGTTCGGCCCCATCTTGTTTGTCGATAGCCTGCTCGGCGGGTTGGGCGGGTGGCTGGCCGGACGGTTGGCCTTCAAACTTCCCCGCACCGGCATCACCGCCGGAGCGGCGGTCGCCGTCGTCCTGCTGGGGCTGGTGGCCTTGCTGCCGCTCGGCTACGCGGGTATCGGCATGTTCTTCGCCCTTGGTCTGGTCTGGGGTTACACCGAGGTTCTGGTCGCCGAGCGCCTGCAACATCTGGCCCTGCCCCATATGCGCGCCACCGTGCTTTCCATGGCCAGCTTCATGCGGCAGGGGTGGTTTTTCATCTTCAGTCTCATCGCCGCGCGGGCACTGGAAGTCGGCGGCCTACCACTGGTCTACGCCACTGCCGCCGCCATTCTGGCCTTGGCCCTGCCTTGCTGTTTGGGTCTTTTATATGGCAGACGCTGGCTGCATGAAACATTAATGGACACCGTCGTCCACCCCACCGTCAAAACTTGATTATCGTACATTTATTTCTTGCCTGTGCCCCAACGCTTTGTTAGCTTGGCGATATGGTAAGCACGGTGATGACCTTTGCACTGACGGGGCTGGAGGCCGTGCCCGTGCGGGTGGAAGCCCATGTCGCCAACGGCACCGTGGGCATGACGGTGGTCGGCCTGCCAAGCGGCGCGGTGAGGGAAAGCCGCGAGCGGGTGCGCGCCGCTTTCCATGCGCTGGGCCTCAGCCTGCCTGCCAAACGCATCACCATTAACCTGTCGCCCGCCGACATCGCCAAAGACGGCAGCCATTACGATTTACCCATCGCACTGGGACTGCTGGCCGCCATGGGCGCCATCCCCTCCGATGCCGGAGACGGGCTGGCGGTGATGGGCGAACTGGGGCTCGATGGCGCCGTCCGCCCGGTCAACGGCTGCCTGCCTGCCGCCATCCAGGCTTCTTCCCTCGGTTTGCGCGGGTTCGTCTGTCCTCAGGGCAATGCGGGCGAGGCCGCATGGGCGGGCGGCAACCTCGGCGTGGTGGGGGTAGAGAACCTTGGCCAACTCATCCGCCACGTACGGGGCGATGAGGTGGTCCCCCCCGCAACGGCAGGCACGGCAACCCCGACAACCATCACCGACACCGCCAAAGACCTCCGCGACATTCGTGGGCAAGAAAGCGCCAAGCGGGCAGCGGAAATCGCCGCAGCCGGCGGCCACCACTTGCTGATGAGCGGCCCGCCGGGAAGCGGCAAAAGCATGTTGGCGTCACGCCTGCCGGGGCTACTGCCTCCCCTCTCCGCCCCCGAAGCGTTGGAAATCAGTATGATCCACAGCGTAGCCGGCACCTTGGGCGGCGAAGGGCTGGTACGCACCCGCCCCTTCCGCGACCCCCACCACAGCGCCAGCAGCGTCGCCCTCACCGGCGGCGGGCTGAAGGCCAAACCGGGGGAAATGAGCCTCGCCCACCGTGGCGTGCTGTTTCTCGACGAGTTACCGGAGTTTCCCCGCCAGGTCTTGGAAACCCTGCGCCAACCGCTGGAAACCGGCACCATCACCATTTCCCGCGCCAACAGCCACGTCACCTATCCGGCGCGCTTCCAGCTGATTGCGGCGATGAACCCCTGTCCCTGCGGTTATTTGGGTGACCCCAAACAAGGCTGTAAACGGCAAAACACCTGTGCCGCCGACTATCAAAACCGCCTCAGCGGCCCACTGCTCGACCGTTTCGACCTGAAAATCAGCGTCCCCGCCGTGAAAACCAGTGATCTCAGCCTCCCTCCCGCCAAAGAGGGCACCGCCGAGGTCAAAGCCCGCGTGGCCGCCGCCCGCAACCTGCAACACACCCGCTATGGTGCCCGCGCCGTCTGCAATGCCGAACTGCAAGGGGCCATGCTCGATGAGTTCTGCCCGCTGGATGCCGAAAGCCGCGCCTTGGTCAACACCGCCGCCGACAAGCTGGGGCTTTCCGCCCGTGGCTACCACCGCGTGCTGCGCGTGGCCCGCACCATCGCCGATTTGGCGGGCGAACCCGCCATCGCCCGCCCCCATGTGGCCGAGGCTCTGGCCTACCGCGTGGGATAGTTGACATATGTATACATTAAGGGTATTGAGCGGTATGGAATCCGGATACATTTGGCAGGCCGCCCCCCAACTTCCCCCCGAAATCCAACGGGCTTTCGAAATCACCGCAGGCCATGGCATTGGCGGCGCACGGCAGTGCCCTGCCCCTCTACGCGGCTACCGGCAATGTGCGTTTGGCCAGCGACATTGACATGCGCATGGGCTGGGATGACTGGCGAGCCTTGCCGAAAGACGTCAAAGGTATGTTCAGCCTGCCAATTCCCTCCGCGACACAATTATGGAAAGACATCCCCCACTGGCGCTACCTGCGTGCCTGCTGGGCAGCCGCCGAGGGCAAACGCCCCAACCGGAACTTGGTGGGAGACGACAAATTGCCAATAGGCAACATCTGGGTGTTGCGAAGCAACTCGGCGCTCACACACCACATTGGGATACCGCTGGAACTGGTGATCGTCCGCAACATGAAAGTACCCGAGACGTCCCTCGGCGAGACCGACTGGGGCCTGTTGGGCATGCTCCATGACGGCCGGAACTGGTTCGTGAGCGACCAAGCCTTGGATGACCTAAACAACCAGACCCTCACCCTTATCCGGGCCAACGGTCGGCGCGACCTCAACCGCAGTTGGCCGCGCATGTGGAAATTGCAAAACCGTCTCCCCGGTTGGAAACGACACATCCCCGACAAATTCACCCACTATTTTGAACTGTAGCTTGGCCATGACAACAAACTCGGTTACCCTTGGCCCCATGAAAACATTATCCATCGTCCTCGCGCTGCTGCTTGCCATCCCCGTGTGGGCCGAAGATGCCGCCCCTGAAGGCAAAGGCTTCCCGCGCTACGCCACCCTCAAAAAAGGCGAGGTCAACGTCCGCAGCGGCCCCGGAAACGAGTATCCCATTTTGTGGATTTACCAACGCACAGGCTACCCCGTCCAACTGCTGGCCCGCTACGACAACTACTACAAGGTGCGTGATGCCGAAGCCGAAGAAGGCTGGGTCTACGTCGGCATGGTCTCGGCACAAAAGGGCGGACTGGTCGGCGGCAAACAACCCGCTCCGCTGTACCGCCGCGCCGACACCGGCAGCGCCATGTCGGCCCGCCTCAGCCCTGGAGTCGTGGTTGGTCTGGACGACTGCGACGGCGTCTTTTGCAAGGTGGAAGCTGAAGGCTACAAAGGCTATGTGGAAAAGGCCCGCCTGCTGATGGTGGAATAACCCTCCGGCGACTTAGGCCAGTTTAACAAACACCATCGTATCCGCCAACGAGCCGTCCGGCATCCGTTGGGTGTTCTTCAAGGTTGCTTCAGGCGCCAAACCGGCCTCTTGGGCAATGCTCATCCGCTCGCTGTCACGGCTGCTCAGGTGCAGGTCTACCCGTTTGCTGCCCAGTTTGCTCAGGGCATGCTGGATAACCGCTTTCAACGCTTCCACCTCATACCCCTTGCCCAGCTCGCTCTGACGCAACCAAAAGCTCAGACGATGCGCATGGCCCACATGGCCCAACGTATCAGCCACCGGCGTCAACGTTACTTCCCCCATCAGCCGCCCGGCCTTGCCGCGCACAATGTACGTCACCGCCGTGCCGTCCCGCTGGGTGGTCACCGCCTGCTGTACATGTTCCTGCGTGTTGCGCAAGGTGTAGGTGTCGGTGGCCCAGGCATGCCACGGCGCCAACGTTGCCAGCGATTCCCGCACCGCCGCGTTCAAGTCGTTGGCATCGGTAAACTGCAACGGTATCAATGTCAGGTGAGAGGACTCAAGGCGCATGGTCATGGTTTCAATCGTTGGCATAGGCTCTTATGGTGTCGGCTACCAGCTGCAGGGTATCCGGCTTGGTGTCAGGGGTAAAGCCGTGCCCCAAATTGACCACATACCCGGGTTGATTTGCCGCCACAGCCAAGGCCTGCTTGGTTGCCGCCAGGGCAGCATCGGGGCTGTCCAATGTAAACAACCGGGGGTCAAGGTTCCCCTGAATGGCATGGAACGGTTGCAAGGTTTTGCTGGCCCACACCAAGTCGGTCTCGGTGGAAAGCGATACCGCATCAAACGCACTTGGTGCATGGGCACGCAACGCCAACAGCTGCTGCTTGGTCGCCAACCGCGGGAACAGGATAACCGGTGTTTCCGGATGCCGCTCCTTTAACAACCGTCCCAAAGTCACCAAGGGTACCAACACACAGGTCTTCCAGTGTTCGGCAGGAGCGGCAGCAGCCCAACTGTCAAAAATCTGTACTGCATCCGCCCCCGCTTCAATCTGCATGGCAAGGTAGCTGACACAGGCCAATGTCAACGTGTCCAACAAACGGGTAAAGCTGCGCGGATGTTCCTGCATGAAACGCAGCGTGTTGGGAATACCCTGGGAAGGTTTGCTATCCAACATATAGCACGCCAACGTAAACGGTCCTCCACTAAAGCCGATCACCGCCTTGTCGGGCCCCAGTGCCTTGCGCGTGCTGGCAACCGTTGCCCCCACCGGTGCCAACAACCCGGGAACGTCCGCCAGATAGTCCTGCATCGCCGCCACCTGTTTGGTGGTGGTCAAGGGCGCAACCCGTGGGCCTTCCCCCGCAGTAAAATGCACCGGATGCCCCATCACATGGGGTATCGTCAGAATATCGGCAAAGATAATCGCCGCATCCAGTCCAAAACGCTCTACCGGCTGAAGCGTCACGTCGGTTGCCGCCTCAGGAGAAAAGCAGAACGCCATGAAATCCGGAAATTTGGCCCGCACCGCCCGATATTCTGGCAAATACCGTCCGGCCTGCCGCATAAACCACATCGGTGGACGGGAAACAGCTTGGCTTGTCAAAGCCCGAACAAGCAACGGTGATGTCATGCCACCTGTTTAACAGATAAAAAAGAAAAGAGAGAAAGAAAAAGATAATTTTTATTATGGCTGTGGATAGTGGGGATTACAAAAATAATTCATATAAAGCATACAACTAAAGACATCCATGTTTTGGTATAACCATGCAGGCAAACACACTGCCAAAGCTGGTCGATGAAAAAAACATCATCCTCTGGATAACCCGTCCACGGTTATCCACAGTCTTACCCCGCACAGCGTTTAGGCACGGATGCGCTTCAGCAAAACATACAGGGCGCCACTGCCGCCATCCTTGGGCTGCGCGGTATGGAAAGCGATCACTTTGGGGTGTGCTGCCAACCATGTCGCCACCTGCGCCTTGATGATGCCCATATCGCCGTTGATGCCGTATCCCTTGCCTTTACCGGTCACCACCAACACGCAACGATGGTCGTCTTCTGCCGCATGGGTCAGCCAGTTCATCAGCATGAGCCACGCATCGCCTTCCTGTTGGCCGTGCAAATCCAGTTTGGCTGTGGGAGATACCAATCCCCGTGCCAGTTCCTTCAACCGTGCCGGTGGAATGTTGGCATGATGTCCGGCAATCACCTCGGCGTGGTTGGACAAAATCTGCAACGGGACATGACGTGGCGCAAATGTTGGTGCCACAAAAGTTTTCGCCGGAGGCTGGGCCCGTAACGGCTTGGTGCGGCGTGTGCCAAGCGGCCAAACGGTGGCGATCTCCGCCTGCCACGCGGCATCGTCCTCAGGCTTTTTGGGCGTTTTGCTTGTCATGGGGCAGCTGGGGTACTTGGGGCAAGGTGGCGCGCGGGGTGCTTAACCAGTGGCTGAGGGTCTTGAACCACGGATTGTCCAGCTCCGCCGCATTGGTGCTGGTCGGCCCGCGCACCGCCATGTTTAGCAACGGCCACAGCTTGGCAGGAACATGGCTGCGCAACAGCGGCAGGAAATTGATGGCGGCGGTCTGGTTATCGCTGTTCATCAAGGCTTTCAGGTGCAAAATCTGCAACGCGGGCAGTTTGCCGAACTGTTTGAGTGCCGTCTCGGTGGTGGTGCGCACCAACTCCCAATTCTGGGAGGTAGCGGCATGCTGGGCTTTCACCAGCGCGGCATAGGGGCCGATATGTGGGTCGGCAACCCAGCGCTCCAACTCCACCGGGTCGGTCTCGCCCAATTGCAAGCGGGCAAAGGCTTCCAATAATTCTTCCTCGCTGCGGGGGTTGGCCTTGGCCAACAGCTTGGCAGCGGTCTTATCATCCCCTACCGCATGGTGAGCCATGGCTTCCAGCAGGCGCGGCATCTCGTGCTTGGGCGGCGCGGGGCGGAACCACCCGCGGATGGTCGCCGGCAACCGTGCCAGCCAGCTGACAAACTGGCCAAGATAAAACGCCAGCGCCAGCAACATCATCACTGCGACGGCGGCAATCGCGGCGGTGGTTTGCATGTCCCAACCGTGCCACACCACGGTCAATTGGCCGGGGTCTTCGCCGGTCATCAGCACCACGGCCAGAATGACCGCCAACAAAATCAGGAGGTTAACTGCGCCGATGAATGCTCTCATGGGGTTGTTTCTCCTTCCATCAAGTAGGTTGCGGCATAGGTCGAAGTCAGTTCATCCAGCGTGGCCAGGGCGGTACGGCGGGAGGCCAAAGCGTCTTTCAACGGACGTAAAACCGTGTTGTCTCCCGTAAGCGCTTCGGCGGTTGCGAAGTCGCCGTTAGATAAGGCACTGCGCAAGGCGGCAGTATCGTTTCCATGACGCCGTACTTTCACCAAACGCCCCAATTGCTGTTGCCACCACGGCGCCGTCTCATTGACTGCCACAGGGGCCTCGTCGGCAGGCAACAGGGACAGCAAGTCGGCGCGGGTAGCCAAACCTTGCGGCGGCAAGGCCGCCAATTGGGCGGTGAGCATGGTGTCATCCAGCCGGGTTGCCAACGCCTGTGCCGTGGCTAACAGGGCCTGCACCGGCTGGTGGTTGAAGTAAGCACCATTCAATAATGCAAGCGTTATTCCCAACCGCTGGGCGGTGGTATCGGCCGGTACGGCCACCGTGGCAGGCCCGGGTTCCGGCGCATCCAGCACCTCAATCTGGCTTTGGCCAGAGACAGTTTCTTCCGGCAGCATGGTGCCCGGCTCGCTGGAGACGATATCCACCTGCGTGGTTGGCACATTGTCCAGTGGCTCACCCGCTGCCAACGCCGGTTTTGAAGAGACACCCAAAGATGGCATCTCCGGCACATAATCCTGCCATCCGGCTGGTATGGCCGCCGTCGCCCTTTCCAGCAGTTCGGGTCGGAAGCGCTGTACGCCCACAAATGCCACCGCCAGTAGCAACACCGCCGCCAACAAGGTAAAGAAGGTATTAGGTTTCATCGGGCCAACTCGTTTTTCAAGGTTGTTATCGCCGCGTGCAGGCTGGGCTTGGCCGCCACCACAACCTTGGGGAAAGCCGTGGCCGCTGTTGCCACCTGCGGGCTGAACGCCACGGCGGTTTGGGTTGGCGTTATGGTGGCCTGTTGCAGCAAATGTTGCAAGTGCCTTGTGCCGCCAGCAGAAAACAGTACCACATGGCCAAGGCCGCCACCGCGCAGGGCGGCAGTTACAGCGGCAGGCAGTTCTTCGGCATAGGTGGTGGTGTAGACCACATGATGCTCAATCCGGTGGCCCAAGGCCGCCGCCCGCCCATACCATGCGGCGGCCACCTGTTGGCCGCGCAGATGCAACAAGGGCTGCGGCGGCAAGGTGGCCAAATAGGGCAACAACCCTTCCGCCCCACGTTCCCCGTGGTAAACCACCTCGGCACCTTGGTCGGTACAAGCCGCCGCCGTCCCTTCACCCACCGCAATCACCCGCCGTCCCTTGACCCACGGCCCCGCCGCGTTGGCGCTGGTAACAACCAGCGTGGGCGTCATGCTGTCCAGCACCGGCGGCGTCACGGTAACGGTGCTGATGGCCAGCGGCACCACCGCCAACCCGGCAGCCTCAAAGGCCATTACGGTGCGGGGAAGTTGCGGCGCGGCACGGACGAGTAGAATCATCCCGGCACACTAGCAAAGCGCGGCAATTTCGGCCAGTATGCCCGCCATGAACTACATCAACGGCGATACCATCGTGGCCCTTGCCACTGCTCCTTTGCCCGCGGGTGTGGCGGTTATTCGCCTCTCCGGCCCCCGCGCGCTAGAGGTTGGCACGTGGTTGGTGCCGCGCTTGCACCATGCCGACGCGGGCAAGCTGGTATTCGGCCCTATTGGTAACGGGTTGGATGACGGCATGGCGGTCAAGTTTGCCGCCCCGCGCAGCTTTACCGGTGAGGATGTGGTGGAAATCCACACCCACGGCGGTCGCGCCGTGGTGCAGGCGGTGCTTGATGCCTGCACCGCCTTCGACGACGTGCGGCAGGCCCTGCCCGGCGAGTTTTCCCGCCGTGCGGTGATGAACGGCAAAATGGATATCACCGCCGCCGAAGGCTTGGCCGACCTGATTGACGCCACCACCGAGGCCCAGCGGCGGCAGGCATTGCGCCAGCTTGATGGTGCCCTTGGTAAACGTTTCGAAACATGGCGTACCCATGTGCTGGCTTTACTGGCGCAGGTCGAAGCGGCCATTGATTTCCCCGACGAGGAGTTGGAGGTGTTGGCCGAGCCTGCCTTGGCCGCGGGGATGAAAGACCTGTTGGCCGATTTGCAGGCAGCGGCGCAGGAAAAAGCGGGCGAACGCCTGCGCGATGGCGTGCGGCTGGCCATCGTGGGCAAGCCCAATGCGGGAAAAAGCACCTTGCTGAACTTGTTGGCGGGGCGCGATGTGGCCATTGTTTCACCCATCGCCGGCACCACGCGTGACGTGGTGACCAGCACGCTGGATATCGGCGGATTCCCGGTGGTGGTGGCCGATACGGCAGGTCTGCGCAACACGGAAGACGCCATCGAGGCCGAAGGCGTCAAACGCGCCCGCGCCCAAGCCTTGGCGGCCGATGTGGTGGTGGCGGTGGTCGATGGCCACGATTTCCCGCAAGCTCTGGACGAACTGGCCCCGCTGCTGGTGGAGGACCGCACGCTGTTGGTGGTCAGCCGCGCCGAGATGTTTGAACTTGATTTTCCCTCCAAACACCAAGGCTTCCCCGTTGTCGCCGCAAACCTGACCGAGCAGGAAGCCCTGCGCCGCATTCTTCCCGCGTTGACTAACCTTGTGGAAAACGTGGCGGGTGGCGCCGCCGAAGCCGCCCTGCTCACCCGCGTCCGCCACCGTGCGGCGGTAGATGACGCCATCGCCCACCTCGGCAACGCCCTTGCCATGGTGTTGAAAGCCGCCCACCACGGCACCAGTGTGGCCGAGCTGGTGGCGGAAGACTTGCGGTCGGCGGCCAATGCCATCGGCACCGTGACCGGACGGACGGGGAGCGAGGATGTGCTGGATGTGGTATTCTCTAGCTTCTGTATAGGAAAATAAGGGCAACCATGGCCAAGCATTTTGTGATTATTGACGGGTTGAGCTTTTTGTTCAGGGCGTATCATGCGGTGCGGCAAGGGTTGAGCCGCAGTGACGGCACGCCCACCAACGCCTTGTTTGGATTTGCCCAAATGTTGGTAAAAGTGGTGGATGATTTGCAGCCCGATGCCTGTGCGGTGGCGCTGGACAGTGTGGGGCCGACTTTCCGCAAAGACCTTTACGATTTGTACAAGGCCAACCGTCCGCCGCCGGAACCGGCGATGTTGGCGCAACTCCAGATGTTTCAGCCGTTGGTGGAGGCGTTCGGCATCCCCGCCATCCGCAAGGAGGGGGTGGAGGCCGATGATATCATTGCCACCGTGGTGGCCCATGAGCGCGCCGCTCATGGTGCCGATGCCCACGTCACCATCGTCAGCAGCGACAAAGACCTGATGCAGCTGGTCGGCGGACGGGTGCGGATGCTGGACACGCTGAAAAACCGCTGGATTGGTGTGGATGAAGTGCATGAGAAGTTCGGTGTGGGGCCGGACAAGGTGATCGAGGTGCAAGCCCTGATTGGCGATTCCAGCGACAACGTGCCGGGGGTGCCCAGTGTGGGGCCAAAGACAGCGGCAGAGCTGATTGCCGAATTTGGCGACTTGGAAGGTATTTACGCCCGTCTGGCCGAGGTGAAGCGTGACAAACTGCGTGACAAGCTGGCCGAATTCAAAACCCAAGCCTTTTTGAGCCGTGAGCTGGTGACGCTGAAACCCGATGTGGAGATGCCGGTGGGCTGGAACGAGCTGGCGTTTGCGCCACGGGTGGAAAGGGCAGCGGATTATCTGGAGGACGAACTGGAATTCAAAACATTGGCCAAACGCCTGCGCCAACGGAATGGCGGCGACCACCTGCCCCCCGCCCCGGGAGAGAACGAGGTGGAGGCACAAGCGGCAAGCCTGCGCTTTGCCCCGCCGGTGGCCGCAAAGACAGCCGAAGGAAATGGTTGGGGAAACTATGAATGCGTGCAGACCGTGGCGCGGTGGGAGGCGTGGTTGGCAGAGGTGCGCAAGGCAGGGGTGTGTGCGATTGATACCGAGACCACCAGTCTTGACCCCTTGCAGGCGCGGCTGGTCGGGGTCAGCTTGGCGGTGGGCGAAGGCAAGGCTTGCTATGTGCCGGTATCCCACGGGGGCACCGCCGAGGGCGAACTGGCGCTAGAAGCCGATACTGTGCAACAAGTACCGTTGCCACGGGTGCTGGCCGACCTGCGCACGCTGTTGGCCGATAACGCCGTCACCAAAATCGGCCACAACCTGAAGTACGACTGGTTGGTGCTGGCCCGCGCCTACGGATTGATTCCCGCCGATGACATGGCGGCAGTGGAAGGTTTGGTTGCCAACTACGAGGATACCCTGCTGGCCAGTGCATGCCTGGATGGCGGTCGCTGGAACCACGGCATGGACGCTTTGGCCGAGCGTCACTTGGGCCACAGGATGATTGCTTACGAAGACGTTTGTGGGCGTGGTAAATCACAAGTAACCTTCGATAAGGTGGCGCTGGACAAGGCCACCGCCTACGCGGCGGAAGACGCCGATGCCACATGGCGGTTGTGGGAGGCGCTGGGCAGCCGCCTGCGTGAAGTGGATTACAAAGAACACTACGGCCCCGCGCATATTTACCATGTGGAGAAGCACTTGCTGCCGGTAGTGGTGGCGATGGAAGCCCGGGGCGTACGGGTGGATGCCGCCCGCCTGCGCGAATTGAGTGACGACTTCGGGCGGCGCATGGCCGCATTGGAAGGCGGGATTTATGCCCTTGCCGGTCATGAGTTCAACGTCAACTCCCCCGCGCAACTGGCGGTGGTGCTGTTCGATGAAATGAAGGTGGGCAATCCCCGCCAGCAAAAAAGCCGCAGCACGGCAGTGGTGGTGCTGGAAGAAATGGCAGAAGACGGCGTCAAGATCGCCGAAACCATGATGGCCTACCGCCAACTCGCCAAACTGCGCAGCACCTATACCGAGGCATTGCTCAAACAGGTCAGCCCGGTCAGCGGGCGAGTGCACACCACCTACCAGCAAATCGGCGCGGCCACAGGCCGGTTCAGCAGTACCGAGCCGAACCTGCAAAACATCCCCATCCGCAGTGAGGAGGGCCGCAAGGTGCGGGCGGCCTTCGTACCGCAAGAGGGCTGGGTGATGGTGGCCGCCGATTACAGCCAGATTGAACTGCGCCTGCTGGCCCACATGAGCGGCAGCAAGGGACTTACCCGCGCCTTTACCGAGGGTGCCGACATCCATGCTTACACCGCCAGCCTCATCCACGGTGTGCCGCTGCAAGACGTGACCAAGGAGCAGCGCCGCGCCGCCAAATTCATCAACTTCGGGCTGGTGTACGGTATGGGGGCGGCCAGTCTGGCCAAGCAGATCGGCAGCAGCAAAGACGAAGCGGCGGCGTGGATTGAAGCCTACTTTGCTCGCTACGATGGTGTGAAAGAGTATATGGAGCGCAACAAGCAGTTCGCCCGCGACCACGGCTACGTGGAAACCCTGCTGGGCCGCCGTGTGTGGCTGCCGGATATCAAGAGCAGTCACGGCGGCTTGCGCAGCAACGCCGAGCGGGCGGCGATCAACGCGCCGTTGCAGGGGAGCAACGCGGATATCATCAAGCTGGCGATGCCGGAGGTGGAGCGGGTGGCTGGATTACCGGACTATCGGGTTAACGGTGCGCCTGCGGTGCGGCTGTTGATGCAGGTGCATGACGAATTGGTGTTGGAGGCGCGTTCCGAAGTGTTGGAGGGGCTTAAAGAGCAGTTGCCCAAAGTGATGGGCGGCGTGGTGCAATTGGCCGTGCCGCTGGCGGTGGAGGTGGGGGTTGGGCCGAATTGGGAGGAGGCGCACTAAAGCCCGCCTGTCAGCCGATAGTTGTGGTTGCCACAATAAGGTTGCATGAACTTGATCGACCAACATGCGAAGCGTGAGTTTTTTGCATCGTTGAATATTGCCGGTAGCCCGCGTGCCTCCGTGACAACGCGCCTGTGGCATGTATGGAAGGCCGGGTTGGATGCGCAGGATGTGGGAACGCGCATTGTTTTGGGGCTTCCTTTAATCAGTATTCTTCCCGGTAAGTTGGCCCAGACATACGGTCTTTTGGCGGCGACATATACGGCGTGTTACGGAGCGTATTCAAAAATCCGCCAAGAACACGCGCTGGTAAAAAAGTATGGTTCCGACAAAGGCCAGCAACAGGCCGCACTGCGCGGAGAAACATATGTGAAAGAATGGCTGGAACAAACGGATCTGGCCCTTGACGAGCGTGTATAACTGCCTTATGTAGAAAAAGCCAGCGCGGTTTTGCGCGGCTCAGCCCGACAACGCAAGTGATACGAACGGACCTGACTCAACCCAACGTGGACATGTAACTTCTCATGGATGAATTTCCCTCCCGCGGCGGACGCCGCGTCTTCCGCCCCTCCGGCGACAATGCCTCCGGCAATACCGACCAACGCAACGACCGTTTCGAGCGCGGAGGCCGTGGCCCCCGCCGCTTCCGCGACCGCGATGACCGCCGCGACGAGCGCCGTGACGAACCGCGCGACGACGCCCGTCCTGAAGGACTGCCTGCCGATGACGCCGCGCCACGTGAGGTGAAGGAACGGAAAATACCGGATATCAAACACCTGCGCGACCTGCGGGAACTGAACAACGATGAACTGTTCGCCATGGCCGAAGACATCGGCGTGCGCGACCCCGCCAACTTGCGCCGCCACGAGATGATGTTCCGCATTGTGGAGAACCTGCCCCGCGACCACGAGGTGCGCGGCGAGGGTGTGCTGGACATCTTGTCCGACGGTTTCGGGTTCCTCCGTGCACGGGAAAACAGCTACACCGGCACGCCGGAAGACGTGTATGTGAGCCCCAGCGCCATCCGCCGCATGGGTCTGCGCAACGGCGATACCATCACCGGCACCGTGCGTTATCCCAAGCCCGGCGAGCGCTATTTTGCGCTGGTCAACCTGGAAACGCTCAACGGCATGCCGCCGGAAAAACAGCGCCACCGCCCCAATTTCGACAAGCTGACGCCGCTGTATCCCAGCGAGAAATTCACACTGGAAGATGAAAACAGCAAGGACAAGACCGGTCAGGTGATCGACCTGGTGGCCCCTATCGGCAAAGGCCAGCGCTGCATGCTGGTGGCTCCGCCGAAGGCCGGGAAAACCATGATGATGAAGGCCATCGCCCACGCCATCGAGGAAAAACACCCCGAAGTGGAACTGATGGTGCTGCTGATTGACGAGCGCCCGGAAGAAGTGACCGACATGGAGCGCAGCGTGAAGGGCGAGGTGATTTCCAGCACCTTTGATGAGCCCGCCCAGCGTCACGTGCAGGTGTCCGAGATGGTGATCGAAAAGGCCAAACGCATTGTGGAACAAGGCAAGGACGTGGTGATTCTGTTGGACAGCCTCACCCGCCTGGCCCGTGCCTACAACACCGTGGTGCCGTCTTCAGGCAAGGTGCTCACCGGCGGTGTGGATGCCAACGCCCTGCAAAAACCCAAGCGCTTCTTTGGTGCCGCCCGTAAGATTGAGCAAGGTGGCAGCCTCACCATCATTGCCACGGCCCTTATCGATACCGGAAGCCGCATGGACGAAGTGATTTTTGAAGAGTTCAAGGGCACGGGTAACTCCGAGCTGTGGCTCGACCGCAAGCTGGTGGAAAAACGCACCTATCCGGCGATTGACGTCTCGAAATCCGGCACCCGTCATGAAGAAATGCTCTACGGCAAGGATGAAATGCAAAAAGTATGGATTTTGCGCCGTATTCTCCAACCCATGGGTGTGGTGGAAAGCATGGAATTTCTGCTCGATAAAATCCGCAAAACCAAAAACAACGCCGACTTTTTCAAGTTGATGGCACAGTAGCGGAAGCGGCGTCTCATGCACGAAAAATGGATGAGATTGGCTCTCTCGAAGGCAAAAGAGGCCCTTGATGATGGCCTTATGCCGGTTGGTGCGGTGCTGGTGCGGGGGGATGGCCTTCTTGCTACGGCGCGGAAAACGCACGACTCCAATAGATTGTCCCACGCGGAAATCAACCTTTTGAACAAAGTGCTGACTGGAAACACGTCTCTCAAACCCTATGGCAATCTGACAATCTACACCACGCTTGAACCGTGCATCATGTGTTGGGGGACAATTCGCCATGTGCGGATACCCTCTCTCGTATATGCCCTTGAAGATGCTTATGGTGGAAACACGCATCTTGCTGACGAACAGCTTGCCCCCCGCCATCGGCAAGACGGCTTTACTGCGACCGGTGGTGTTCTTCGTGAAGAGTCAAAGGCGTTGTTTCGACAATTTTTAGAGACAACCGATGATCCGTTCTGGCGCAATGGCGGCGGAAAAGAACTGCGGGATGTTGTTTATGAGCCAGCCTGATCTCCTCCTCTGTATGAAATGGGGTACCCGTTACGGGCCGGAGTATGTGAACCGCCTGTACCGCATGGTGAAGCGGAACATGACAGGGCCGTTCCAGTTTGTGTGTTTTACCGATGATGCCGAAGGGCTGGACGCGGGGATTGACGTGCGGCCGCTGCCGCCGTTCGAGGGGGTGCCCGAGCATTTGGCGGTCAAGCCGTGGCGCAAACTGACTTTGTGGCGGGATGATTTGGGAGACGATTTGCTGGGGCGCAATGCGTTGGTGCTGGATGTCGACGTGCTCATCACCGGCCCGCTGGAGGACTTCTTTGCATATGAGCCTGCGTGTGACTTCATCGTCTGGCGCAACCCCACCAAACCGCACAGTGGTGTGGGGAACACCAGCGTTTTTCGTTTCAAAGTTGGAAGTCATCCGGAAATATGCGAACGGTTTATTGCAAATCCGGAACACGTCTGGAAACATGAGTTCCGTATCGAACAGGAACTCATCGCCGCCCGCTTGGGCGATGGCACCGCCACCACCACTGCCCGCCATGCAGCCGTGGCCGCCGACCCTTTCTACAAGGGGCTGGGCATCATGCGTTACTGGCCGCAGGGCTGGGTGGTCAGCTTCAAGGAAGACCTGTTGCCGCCGTGGCCGTTGCGCCTGTGGCAAAGGGTGCCGCGCCCCGCCGCCGCCAAAGTGGTGGTTTTCCACGGAAAGCCCGACCCTGACGAAGCGGCCCGTGGCGATTGGCCGGTCAAATCCCGCTGGAAAAAACTCTACAAAGCCCTCCGCCCCGTGGGCTGGATTGACGAGGTGTGGCGTTAGTTCTGGGTAATTGTTGGACGCGGATCAGGCAGGGCCCTTGCAATATTATGTATACAAGTATATGATTCAAGACATGCAAGTCCACAGCATTCGCGTTTTGATACGAAACTCCGGCTATTCCTACCCTTGGCGCAGTGTTCTCCTGAAAGAGGAGGGTGAGATCTTTAATTTCGTTCCCGTAGAAGGCAGCAGCGAGCAGGAAATGGAGGAGTTTATCTCCGGTGAACTGTTCCGTTCCGGTGTGCGTGGAGGCATATGTTCATTCTGGTGGGGAAACAACGCGCCAAAACACGCGGAAAAACTAACCTATGGATTGGCCTTGGCCGCGACCCGATACGACAGTGGAGACTATACCTCCCAACTTCATTGGTTGATGCTTAAGGGTAAGTTGACCGAACCGGCCACGGTGCACATGAGCGGCGCGGAATACACGCATTACAACCCTAAAATATCCCAACTTCCGGGCGCCGATTTTGTTGCATGCGTTGCAAAATCAGGGGTTAAGAAAATGCAGAGCCGCTTGGCAAAAACCAAGGGTGACGATATGCAGACGGTCATCAACGGGATGCTGAACTTTAAAGATCTCCCTGCCGAAATGGAATGGCTGGGGCTTGAAGGCGTGGCGACGCAGGTGGTTCCGTATCAAAGATATAATCGTTATGGCCACCCCATGGCCCCGGCAATCAGGGTGGGGCTGCCTGACAAATCATCCCTTGTCTTTGATGGCACTGATTGCAGTACGTTGTCTCCTGAAGGTGACGAGCGCTTGGCATGGAGCCTCAGAAAAGGCTTTGAGCCGAGTCGAAACTAGGCACTGTTAGCAAATACTTTGCATATTTTGCAGGAGGTTGGGCGGGATGGGATGACGGGTTTTGGCCGAGAGAGTGGTGCGGGTCACCATGACCGAGGACGAAACCTGTCGGACCGCCCGCCCAACCCCTGCCCGCAGGGTGGCGCTTCAAACGGATTTCGGGGCTGGTTTTCTCGGCCTTACATGGGCCCGCCATGCTGCGGCCTCCAAAACGCAACCCGAAACCCCGTTTGAAAGCCGCCACAAAATGTACAAAGTATTTGCTAACAGTGCCTAGCTTCGGATAAACAAACCTTTGCGAGCAGTGCCTAAAACAGCCCCGCCACCAACTGTACCATGCCCATGACGCCTGCGTAGCCCAGCCCGCACAGCGCCAACACCATAATTTGTATACTTTGACGTCCCATGTCGCCCTTGTACCCCTGTCTTGTATACATGTCAACGCCCTTTGCAAACAAGGGCTACCAAACCCCCCAAGAACCTGCTAAAAGCCGTGCATGACCGCGCGCAAACTCTCTCATATCCGCAATTTCAGCATCATTGCCCACATCGATCACGGCAAGTCCACGCTGGCCGACCGCCTGTTGGATGTCACCGGCGCGGTCGACAAACGCACCGCCACCAGCCAGATGATGGATACCATGGAGCTGGAGCGCGAGCGTGGCATCACCATCAAGGCCAATGCCACCCGCATGAGTTACACGGCGAAAGACGGCCAAACCTATCAGATGAATTTCATCGATACCCCCGGCCACGTCGACTTTGCCTACGAAGTCTCGCGCAGCCTGCAAGCCTGCGAAGGCGCCCTGCTGGTGGTGGACGCCACCCAAGGGGTCGAGGCGCAAACCCTTGCCAATGTATATACCGCGATAGACTTGAACCTCGAAGTGGTGCCGGTGCTTAACAAGATTGACCTTCCCAGCGCCGAGCCCGACAAGGTCAAGGCACAAATCGAGGACATGATCGGCATCGAGGCCCAAAACGCGGTGGTGTGCAGTGCCAAAACCGGTATGGGCGTGCCGGACATTCTGGAGGACATTGTTGCCAAAATCCCCCCGCCGGAAGGCGACCCTGAAGCCCCCGCCAAAGCCCTGCTGGTGGATGCATGGTACGATAACTACCTTGGTGTGGTGGTGCTGTTGCGGGTTATCGACGGCAGCATCAAAAAGGGCAGCAAGGTGCGTTTCATGGCCACCAACCGCCAATACCAGATCGACCGCGTCGGCATCCTTCATCCGCAGGAGGCCGGCCGCTTCCGTGCGGTGGACGTGCTCAACGCTGGCGAGGTCGGGGTGCTCACCGCCGCCATCAAAGAGGTGGGCGATGCGCAGGTGGGTGATACCATCGCCGACGCCACCGCCGCCGCCCAAGGCAAAATCACCCCCCTGCCCGGCTTCAAGCAGGCCATGCCGATGGTCTTTTGTGGCCTTTACCCCACCGAGGGTGATGATTACGAAAAGATGAAAGAGGCCCTTGCCAAACTGCGGCTGAACGACACCTCCTTCACCTACATTCCCGAACATTCTCCTGCATTGGGCCACGGTTTTCGCTGCGGATTTTTGGGTTTGCTGCACATGGAGGTGATTCAGGAGCGGCTGGAGCGTGAACATAACCTCGACCTTGTCACCACCGCGCCCAACGTGGTTTATCAGGTGGAAAAAACCACCGGCGAAACGATCGATGTGGAAAGCCCGGCCGATCTGCCGGAATCCACCCAAATCCGCCATATTCTGGAGCCGATGATCAAGGGTACGGTAATGGTTCCCGACGAATATCTCGGCAGCGTGATGACCCTCTGCCAGGAAAAACGCGGCCAACAGCTGGAGCTCAACTATTACGGCAGCCGCGTGATGGTCACCTACCGTCTGCCGCTCAACGAGGTGGTGTTGGACTTCTATGACAAGCTCAAATCCGCCACGCGGGGCTACGCCAGCTTCGATTACCAGCCCGACGGCTTCGACCCCGGCGACCTCGTGCGGGTGGATATCCTCATCAATGGCGAGCCGGTAGACGCCTTTGCCATGATGGTGCACCGCAGCTTTGCCGAAACCCGTGGCCGTGCACTCATTTCAAAGCTGAAGGAACTGATTCCCCGGCAACTCTTCGATGTCGCCCTGCAAGCCGCCATCGGCGCCAAGGTCATCGCGCGGGAAAACGTGAAGGCCATGCGCAAGGACGTAACAGCCAAATGCTACGGCGGCGATATCACCCGCAAACGCAAACTATTGGAAAAGCAGAAAGAGGGTAAAAAACGCCTCAAATCCATCGGCCGCGTGGATATCCCGCAGGAAGCGTTTTTGGCTGCGCTCAAGCTGGGAGAATAATCTCCGCTTGCGTCCCAAGCGGAATCGCTTCAGTATACATCTATGAAAACCCGTGCCACCACCGCCCTTGCCGCCGCAGCGTTGCTGTGGCCTGCCGCCCCCCAACCGTCCCGTGCCGCCCTGCCGCCCATCGCGTTGGAGGAGGTGAGCCCCCTCTGGGAGGATGAAAAGACCTGTGAGTTCACCTCGCAACAACTCGGGCAGATGAACCGGCTTCTTGCCCTTACCCAAGAGGTTGGCCGCATTTATACGGAAACCCACGGCATGGCAGATTACTGGGAGATACAAGGCCCGGTCTTTGCCCGTTTGGTGAGGGAGGCCGCATCACGGGGTTATTATGTCAACGAGCTCCGCGAGACGCTGGTCACCCTGAACCATGCCATTCTCAACGGACAACCGTTTGCCGAACCCGGTCAAAAATGGGATGCCGTCAGCTACCAGCTTTTGGCGGCCAGCTCGGCTTATCCCCGCGATGCCATTGCCTTGTTCGGCCATCTCCAACACGGCGCCGTCACCATGTTGGCGCACCTGCGCACCAACCGCGACCTTGGCGCGCAGGAAAACGCATGGCTGCAAGAAGTCCGGAAGACGCTCTGGAAAGGCTACCTTGAGGTATCCGGTGAGATTACCGCCTCATGCCGCGCCCCTCTCCCTGTCACTGACTCTTTTTTGGGCAGGTAGTCTTTTCAATATATTGTAACAGGCATAAACCGCGCTCCCATGAGCTTCACATTTTCTCCGGCCTCCTTGGCCATTCTGGTCTTCGTCGCAACCTACGTGTTCCTGATCTGGGACAGGGTCAACCGCGCGGTCATCGCCATGCTGGCCGCAGGTCTGCTGGTACTGTTGGGCGTGATGCACCAAGAGGAAGCCTTCGCCGCGATTGACGGCAACACCATCGGGCTGCTGCTGGGGATGATGGTGATCGTCACCATTACCCGCAATACCGGCCTGTTTGAATACGTGGCGCTGTGGTGCGCCCAACGGGTCAAGGCCGACCCCAAAAACCTCTTTGTGGTGATGCTGGGGATGACCGCCGTCAGTTCGGCGCTGCTGGATAACGTCACCACCGTGCTGCTCACCACGCCGGTGATCCTCTCGCTCACCCGCCAACTCAAGGTCAACCCGATGCCCTACCTTATCGGTAGCATTCTGGCCTCCAACATCGGCGGTACCGCCACCCTCATCGGCGATCCGCCGAACATCATGATCGGTTCCGCCGAAGGTCTCAGCTTCAATGACTTCATCATCCATCTTGCCCCGTTGGCGGTGGTGGTCTTCGCCGCCAGTCTTGCGCCGCTGATGTGGCTTTACCGCAGCGAATTCCATGCCACCGACGCCGATCGCGCCGCCGTGCTGAAAAACCGCCCCGCCGATGCCATCAAGAGCCCAAAGTTGCTGAAACATTGCCTGTTTGTCTTGGGCTTGGTGATGGCCGGCTTTGTGCTGCACGGCCCGTTGCACCTCGAGCCCGCCACGCTGGCCCTCACCGGTGCGGCCCTGCTGTTGCTGCTGGATAACCTCGACCACGACAGCGAAGCCCAACACCACCGCGTGCACCGTGCCATCGCCGAGGCCGAGTGGGTCACCCTCATCTTCTTCATGGGCCTGTTCGTGGTGGTGCACGGATTGGTGCATACCGGCATTATCGAGCAAGTTGCCAGCTGGCTGTTGGCCACCGTAGGGACCAACCCGCTGCACATGGCCATGGGCCTGCTGTGGGGCAGCGCCATCCTTTCGGCCTTTGTCGACAACATTCCCTTTGTCGCCACCATGATTCCCCTGCTGCAAAACATGGTGCCCACCTTCGGCGGACGCGAAGCCGCCGAGCCGCTGTGGTGGGCCTTGGCGGCGGGTGCCTGTTTGGGTGGCAACGGCACGCTTATCGGCGCCAGCGCCAATCTGGTGGTGGCGGGGTTGGCCGCCGGTGCCGGCATTGAAATCAAGTTCATGAAGTTCATCAAAGTGGCTTTCCCGCTGATGATCCTCAGCATCGTCATCGCCACCGCCTACATCTGGCTGCGCTACTTCATGTAAACCGAAGCCAGCCGACAGGCCCCTGCGGGGGCTTGTTGTTTTTATGTATACATGTTAAACCCCTCCTCATGAAACATACTGTCCCCGCCCCCACCTTTGCCGAAACCCTCAAAACCCAAGGCGCCGCCACCGCATGGCAACAGGGTGTTACCACCGTGGCGCAAGCCCCCTCCAACCCCCGCGCCGCCGCGCGCGCGTTGCTGGGCAACGTCTTTGCCGCCCGTCTTGCCGGGCTCGACCAGCCGCGCCGCGATAACGTTGTGGCCCTTTCCTCCACCAAACAAGGCCGTTAAAGCCATGCCGACCTTGGACATCCCCCAAATGATGCGGTTCATTCAAGCCCATGGCACCGGTCGTGTAAACAACCACATCCTGCTGGAACAAGACCCCGCCAAACGCCAACAGTTTCAAGCCGTTTATGCACTGGCCACCACCGCCCTTGCCCAACGTGCCGAACAAACCGGCAAAGGTGGCGACAACGTGGTGAGTCTTGATGCGTGGCGCCAAGCGCACTCTCGCTGATTCTTGACACCCCCCGCGCCCGCGCCTATCTGTACAAAACATGAGCAGTACCAGCCCCCATTATGATGTCATCGTCGTTGGCGGCGGCCACGCCGGTGCCGAGGCTGCCGCCGCCGCCGCGCGCATGGGCGCCGCGACACTGCTTCTTACGGGAAATCTTGATACCATCGGCCAAATGTCCTGCAACCCGGCCATCGGTGGCCTCGCCAAGGGCCATTTGGTGAAGGAAATCGACGCATTGGACGGCCTGATGGGCCGCATCACCGACATCGCGGGCATCCAGTTCCGTATGCTCAACGCCTCCAAAGGCCCTGCCGTGCGCGGCCCGCGCGCGCAGGCCGACAAACCCCGCTATCGCCAAGCCATGCAGGCCGAACTGTTTGCTACGGCAGGCCTTACCATCAAACAGGCCGAGGTGATCGACATCCAACCCGCCGAAGGACAGCCCCTTACTGTCACCACCTCGGCAGGCTGGGCGTTCACTGCCGGCGCCGTGGTGCTCACCACCGGTACCTTCCTCAAGGGGCTTATCCACATTGGCGAAGCCAAAAGCCAGGGAGGCCGTTTGGGCGATGCCGCCAGCATCCCGCTGGCCGAACGCCTGTACGCTCTCGGCTTCCGCATGGGCCGCCTGAAAACCGGCACGCCGCCCCGTTTGGACGCCCGTACCATCCATTACACCCATCTGGAAGAGCAACCCGGCGATACCCCGCCCATTCCCTTCAGCTTCCTCAACACCCACATCGGCCAGAGCCAACTGCCCTGCCATATCACCTACACCAACGAAGCCACCCACGCTGCCATCCGCGCCAACCTGCACCGTGCGCCCATGTATTCAGGACAAATCGAGGGCACCGGCCCGCGCTATTGCCCCAGCATAGAAGACAAGGTGGTGCGCTTTGCCGCCAAGGAGGCCCACCAGATATTCCTCGAGCCCGAAGGCCGTAACAACGTGGAAGTCTATCCCAACGGCATTTCCACCAGCCTGCCGCTGGATGTGCAGCTGGCGATGCTTAAAACCATTCCCGGTTTGGAAAAAGCCGAGGTTTTGCGCCCCGGCTACGCGATTGAATACGATTACATCGACCCCACCGAACTGACCCATACGCTGGAAACCAAAAAAATCCCCGGTCTGTTTCTGGCAGGGCAGATCAACGGCACCACGGGATACGAAGAAGCCGCCGCCCAAGGCCTGATGGCGGGCCTCAACGCTGCGCTGAAAGTGGCAGGCCACAAGCCTTTCGTGCTGGACAGAAGCACTGCCTACATCGGCGTATTGATTGACGACCTTGTCACCAAAGGCACGTCGGAGCCCTACCGCATGTTCACCAGCCGTGCCGAATACCGCTTGCTGCTGCGCGCCGACAACGCCGACTTGCGCCTCACCCCGCTGGGCCAAGGTATCGGCTGCATTGGTGCTACCCGCGCCGCCGCCTTTGCCCGCCGCCAGTCCGAGGTTTCCCATGCATTTGAATACGCCAAGAATACCAAGGTGCCTCCCACCTCGCCGCTGGGGCAGAAAGTGGCTGAGTTGGCCGGAAACTACCGAGAAAATACGTCTCTTTTCAATGTATTAAAGCGCCCTCAAGTGTCGCTGGATATTGTCGGTGAGTACTTACCAGAAGTCTTGAGCCTCCCTGTCCATGCCCGCGAGCAGCTGGAAATCGAAGCCCAGTACGACGGTTACCTGCAACGCCAGCACGCCGACGCCGCCCGCTTGAAGGAGGAAGAGTCGCTGGAGATTCCAACCAGCTTCAATTATGATGCCCTCGCCGGACTTTCTACCGAAGTCCGCCAAAAGCTCAAACACCATACTCCCAACAGTCTTGCCGCTGCCGGCCGCATCTCCGGCGTCACCCCTGCCGCCCTGCAAACCCTGTGGCTGCACCTGCGCAAGGGGGCTAACAGTGCCTAACACCATATCTACGATTTTTAGCCGCCCGGCTCTTTGCAAAATCAATATATAGTAGTGACGTAGGCTATTTTTCCATATCTGGCGGATGACAACTTTCCCCGCAGTGGCTACAAAATCGTATGAACGAGCCCAAGGCATCCATCGTCGACTTTGCCACCCGTCGACCTATGGTAAATGCTTGCGGCGTGCAGGCTGAATCTCCCAAGCAGCCGCAGCCTATCGGCTCCCTGCTACCGTTTGTTCCTCCCGATGCTCCCCGTTGGCGCTTCCGAACCGCACAACAATTTGAAAAAGAATTGGAAAAAGCCCTCAAAAATGCCTGCCGCGCCAAAACGGCCCTGGCCACGCTGGAAGGGACATCTTTGCGCAAGGCCCGCCAGGTGCTGGGCTTACACCCAATATAAATGGGGCCTTCCCGCCATGTTGACCCGTAATCCGGACACCCGGCACTACGAACTGCACGTTTTGCGCCTCAAACCCACGGCCGCCCGCCTCTCCGGTCTGGGCAACACGTCTCACGAGGTGATTCTTCCTTTCGACTGGCTGCCGGAAGGCGCGGACGACATGTCGTCCCAACCCCGCTGAAATTATGGCAATAGACCAAGAGTCTTCTTAAAAAACAAAGAAAAAGCACACATAAAAAACGTAAGTAAGCCCTTGCAAGTATACTATAACAGCCCCTCATTTAACATAATTTATTAAATTTATCACCTCCTGCTGGTCAATGTGCCATCTCTGTGGCACACCCATGGGGAATGAAAGACCTCCTTGCCCCATTGGGTCTCACCCCAACCCCCCACCAGCTGACCCGGTTGGAAGGTTATGCCGCGCTGCTGCGCCAATGGAATGCCCGCATCAACCTCGTGGCTGAATCCACCCTTGCCGAACTGGAGCGCCGCCATATTCTCGATTGCGCCCAACTGGCCCCCCACTTGCCGGCAGATTCCTGCCGTGTGCTGGATGTCGGCGCCGGCGCCGGCTTGCCGGGTCTGGTGCTGGCCATCCTGGCCCCCCAACACCAGTACACCTTGGCCGAAAAAGTCTCCAAAAAAGCTGCCTTTCTTCATACGGCTGCCCAAGAGCTTGGCCTCGCCAACGTCATTGTCCATGCGGGCCGCGTGGAATCGCTGGTTCCACGGAAATACGACATCATCACCTGTCGTGCATGGGCCTCTTTGGCGGACATTGTTACGCTTACGACCCCTCTTCTTGCGGCCAACGGGACATGGTGCCTGCTTAAAGGAGAGGCATACCAAGCAGAATTAGAGGGTTGTCCGTCTGCACAACAGATGACAATCGAGACCCATCGGAGTATAACCAATCCTGCGGCGGTGGTCATGCGTTTGACCCCGGTTCCACGGGAAACGGATACAATCTGAACCCTGTGCATACCCGCAGAAAACGGGACGTTTTTCAGGGGAGAAAACACACAATGGCCACCCGTATCATTGCGCTATCCAATCAAAAAGGCGGAGTCGGCAAGACCACCACCGCCGTCAATCTGTCGACCGCCCTCGCGGCCTGCGGCAATAAGGTGTTGGTGATAGACTTCGACCCACAGGGCAACACCACCACCGGGTTTGGCATCGACAAGCGCAATTTACAGCATGACACCTACTCGGTGCTGATGGGCGACAGTACCTTTGACCAGGCTATCCTCCCGACTCAGGTCCCTAACCTCTCCATTCTTCCTGCAACCATTCACCTGTCGGGCGCCGAAGTCGAGTTGGTGCCCGCCATGGCCCGTGAGCGCAAACTCAAGGAAGCGTTGGATGCCAGTCAACAAAACTTTGACTATATTTTCATTGACTGCCCTCCCTCCCTCGGCCTTCTTACGATCAACGCACTGGTGGCATCCACCGACATTTTGGTGCCGTTGCAGTGCGAGTTTTTGGCGATGGAGGGGATTTCCCAACTGTTCAAAACCTTCGAGCTGGTCAAGAAAAACCTTAATCCCCGTTTGGAAATGCTCGGTGTGCTGCTTACCATGTTCGACAAGCGCAACAACCTTGCCAACCAAGTGGAACAAGACGTGCGCACCCATTTGGGCAACAAGGTGTTCGAGACGGTCATTCCCCGCAATGTGCGCCTCAGCGAGGCTCCCAGCCATGGTGCTCCCGGTCTGATTTATGATGTACGTGCCCCGGGCTCCCAAGCTTATATCCGCTTGGCTGCCGAGTTGATGCAGCGCCTGATGCACACTACGCCCCGCCCAAAGGCCGCTTAACGATATAAGAAAGAAGGATAAAATCATGACAGACACTTCCCACGTCCCCACCAATGCTCCGGCTGCACAACGCGCCCCTTCTTCGGATGGTGATGCGTTGGGCTCGTTGAACTTGCCGATGGCGGCCAAGCCTTCGGCGCCCAAAGGCTTGGGCCGTGGGTTGGGGGCGTTGCTGGATGACAGTGCCGCCGCCGCCGTCAGCAATGCGCCGAGCGCCGCGCCTGCCAAGGCGGAAAGCTATATGGCGGTTGAAAATCTGGTTCCTTCCGGCGTGCAGCCCCGCCGCACGTTCAATGATGATGCCCTGAAGGCACTGTCCCTTTCTATCCAGTCACAAGGGGTCATTCAGCCCTTGTTGGTGCGTCCTGCGCCTCAAGAGTCTGGAAAATATGAGATTATTGGCGGCGAGCGCCGTTGGCGTGCAGCCCAGATGGCGGGTCTGAAGCAGGTGCCGGTGATTGTGCGTGAGCTGGATGATGGCAAGGCGCTGGAGCTGGCGCTGGTCGAGAACATTCAGCGTGCCGACCTGAATCCGCTGGAAGAGGCGGCAGGCTATCAGCGCTTGGTTGACGAGTTCAAATACACCCATGAGGACATGGCCCGCGTCACCGGTAAAAGCCGCTCGCACATCACCAACCTGCTGCGCCTTTTGGCCCTGCCGGAGAAGATCAAGGAGTGTGTAAATAACGGCTTACTTACCATGGGACACGCCCGCTCACTCTTGAGTTTGGCCGATGAACCCGAGCTGCAATTGCGTGCCGCCAACAAGGTGATCAAAAACCAGCTCAGTGTGCGTGAGACGGAAGACTTGGTGCGCAATCTGGTACGTCCCGGCCAGCCTGCCCGTGGTCGCCGCACGGCCGACCCCAAAATCTCGGCGCTGGAGCAGTTGATGCAAGAGCGAGTCGGCCTGCGTGTTGCCATCCGCCAGCAGGAAACCACTGGCGGCGGCAGCGTGCGTATTTTCTTCGACAGTGTCGACGAGCTCTCCCAATTGCTCAAAAAATTGGGGCAGCCCGCCACGGCTGCCAAGACCGCGCGAATTGATATATAAGAGGTGTAGGCTATTGTCTGACGATATGGCTGCCTAAAAAATGTGCAATCCGACATGGAACTGCCAACTTTTGCTTACCCGAGCTTGACAGGCGGAAGGGGAAACAGCTAAGACACGCGGTAACAGGAAGGGTGAGTGCCTTCTTTGTGGTTGGCATCCCACACCCCCCTGTTCTTAAACTGTGGCAGGCGCATTGCGTTGTGTGGCAGGAAAGGGCAACCTCTCCTTCACATGGTGCAATACCAAGGGCCATGGTTGTGTAAAAACAAGTAAGGATAGGGAACTATGAAACATACCCTTCTGGCAACGACGGCGATTGTCCTCGTGGCCGCGAATGCGTCCGCTGTGGACGTGGAACTGTACGGCCAGGTTAACAAGGGCCTGTTCGGTTACGATGACGGCACCAACACCGACGTGGTGGTGGTCGACAACAAATTCAACAGCACCCGCTTTGGTCTGAAAGGCGCGCAAGCGCTGGACAACGGCCTGACCGCCAGCGTCCTGTTCGAGTCCGAAATGCTCTCGAACCCCTCCAACGGCCTGCAACAAAACAACGTGGGTACCCAAAGTGCGACCCCCGCCAGCACCACTCCGGTGAACTTCACCGAGCGTCAAGCCCGCGTGGGCCTGTCCGGCATGTTCGGTGGCGTGTACCTGGGTCAGCAAAGCACCGCCATTGACGGCGTGTACACGCAAGACCTCGCCGGCGCTGCCGACGTGATGGGTGCCAACTTCGAAGAAATCGGTGGTGGCCTCGGCTTCCGCACCAAGGGCACCAACGCCCTGAACGCGGCGATCACCCCGAACGCGATGACCACCAAGCTCGACGAAAACCGTGCTGACAGCATCCGCTACGACAGCCCGATCTTCAACGGCTTCCAAGGTCGTGCCAGCGTGGCCCAAGGTGGCGACATGGATCTCGGTGTGTTCTACGATGGTGGCTGGAGCGACTTCAAGGTTGCCGCCGCTGCCGGTGCGTACTTCAACAACGACAACGTGGACCAACGTGGCGCTGCCATCCACACCACCACCCCCAATGCTGACGAATCCACCTACGCTGCCAGCGTGAGTGTGGCCCACAGCAGCGGCCTGGCCGGTACCGTGGCTTACAGCAAAGACACCTTGGACAACAAGGCTGCCAACATCAACGACCCCAGCACCTGGTACGCTAAGGTCGGCTACAGCTGGGATGCCTTTGAAGTGGCTGCCGACTATGGCCGCGCCAAGGACTACCGTAAAGTGGGTAACACCGACAAGCTGACCAGCTTCGGTCTGGGTGCCCAGTACAACCTGGCCGACGGCGTGTCCGTGGCTGCGCTGTACCGCAACTTCGACGCTGACATCACTGCCAACCAAACCGACGGCATTGATCTCTACGGCGTGAACATGCGCGTGAAGTTCTAAGCTTAGCTTAGACTTGCAAGACCGCCCTTCGGGGCGGTTTTTGTTTGACAACACCCTGCCCCCTCCGCAACACTGCGCCGCACCTGACCGGAGGAAAACACCCATGTTCAAACACGTTGCCCCCCTTGCCCTTGTGCTGGCCTTGGCCGCCTGTAGCGGCGTCGATGTCAAGCCCGCCGAGGTCAACCCCACCGACATGCCCAAAGGCCCCGGCCTGCTTTCCGGCAAATCCGGCAACCTGCTGGATGCCTTCCGTGGCGAAGGCGGCGGCATTCTTTCCGGCGAAAGCGGAGGCCAAATCGCCGTCAACAGCTACCTCTGGCGCGCCAGCTTGGAGAGCGTGGGCTTCATGCCGCTGGCGGCCGCCGACAGCAACGGCGGCACCATCATCACCGATTGGTATACCAACCCCAACAACGCGGCCGAGCGCCTCAAGGTGAATATCCTTATCCTTGGCAAGCAACTGCGCGCCGATGCGGTGAAGGCCACGGTCTTCAAACAAACCAAAACCGGCACCGGCTGGGCCGACGCCCCCGCCGACGAGGCCACTGCCCGTCAACTGGAAGACATCATCCTCACCAAAGCCCGCGCCATGAAGGTGCAGGCGTTGAACAAGTAGTTTTTCTTCCTGCTGTACAAGGCCGCCCCCCCCCGACGGAATGCGGTGGTCGAGGAGGGGGCATGGGGAAGGGTGTCTCCCGGCCAGCGCTCAAGCGCTGGTGATATAAATGTGGAGCCGAGCGGGCGGCGCGTGGCTCGCGCCGCTTCAAGCGAGGGCGGGCTGTCGTAGATAATGTAGACTCCCGCTTCCCTCACCTTTCCAATCCCCCAAAAATCCGCTAAAACTCCCCCATGAGCACCTACACCCCAGCCCAAATCGAGCCCAAATGGCAACAAACATGGTTTGCCTCCGCCAGCCCCTTCCGTGCCGAGGTGGACGCGTCAAAACCCAAATACTACGTGCTGGAAATGCTCCCCTACCCCTCCGGCGTCATGCACATGGGGCATGTGCGCAACTACACGCTGGGCGACGTGCTGGCCCGTTACAAACGCGCCAAGGGCTTCAACGTGATGCACCCGATGGGATGGGACAGCTTCGGCCTGCCTGCCGAGAACGCCGCACTCAAGTCCAAGCGTCACCCGCAGGAGTGGACGCTCGCCAACATCGCCGACATGAAGCAGCTGATGCAACGCTTCGGCTGGAGCTACGATTGGAACCGCGAGGTCACCACCTGTCTGCCCGGCTACTATGGCCCGCAACAAAGCCTGTTTCTCGATTTGCACGCCAAGGGCCTCGTCTACCGCAAGGAGAGCCTCGTCAACTGGGACCCCGTGGACAACACCGTACTGGCGAACGAGCAGGTGGTGGATGGCAAAGGCTGGCGCTCCGGTGCTCCGGTGGAACGCCGCAGCATGCCGCAATGGTTCATGCGCATCACCCAGTACGCTGACCAACTCCTTGCCGATCTTGGCAAACTCGATGGCTGGCCCGCCCGCGTCCGCCTGATGCAGGAAAATTGGATCGGTAAATCCCGTGGCTTGCAGTTCCGTTTCAAGGTGAACGGTTGGGACGGCGAGCTGGAGGTCTTCACCACCCGTCCTGATACCCTCTATGGTGCAACCTTCTGTGCCATCGCCCCCGAGCACCCGCTGGCCCGCCAGACCGCGCAGGACGACGCTGGGGCGCGTTCGTTCGTGCAAGAGGTGTCGGCCATGGGTACGGCGCAGGAAATCATCGACAAGGCCGAGAAAAAAGGTTTCAAAACCCCCTATACGGCCATCCACCCCCTTACCGGCGCCGAACTCCCCATCTACATCGCCAACTTCGTGCTGATGACCTACGGCACCGGCGCCATCATGAGCGTACCCGCCCACGACGAGCGCGACCATGCCTTTGCCCGTAAGTACAACTTGCCCATCGTGGAGGTCATCCATGCCGACGGCCAAGATGTGCAAAGCGAAGCGTATACGGGTGACGGTGCGCTGGTGAACTCTCCGCTCATCAACGGCCAAAGCGTTGCCGAGGCACAGGCCACCATCATCGCCAAGGCCGAAGCCGAAGGCTGGGGCCAAGGTGTCACCCAATGGCGCCTGCGTGACTGGGGCATCTCCCGCCAACGCTACTGGGGCTGCCCGATTCCCTTTATCCACTGCGCCTCCTGCGGCGTGGTACCCGTCCCGCGTAGCCAGCTTCCCGTGGAACTTCCCGCCGATGTGGAATTCACCGGCAGCGGCAACCCGCTGGCCAACCACCCCACATGGAAACATGTCGATTGCCCGCAATGTGGCGCCAAAGCCCAGCGCGAAACCGACACCATGGACACCTTCATGGACAGCAGCTGGTACTTCCTGCGCTACCTCTGCCCCGACGCCAAGGAACCGCTGGACAAGGCCGAAGTCGCCTACTGGATGGGCGCCAGCCCATCCTCGAATATCGAGCATTCGAACATTCGAACATTCGGAGTAGACCAATACATCGGCGGCATCGAGCACGCCGTGCTGCACCTGCTCTACGCCCGTTTCTTTACCAAAGCCCTGCGTGACTGCGGCTATCCGGTGGGCGATGAGCCCTTTGGTGCCCTGCTCTGCCAAGGCATGCTCATCGGCAACGCCTATCAAAAGGCCGATGGCACCTACGTTTACCCCTCGCAGGTGGAGTGGAAAGACAACAAGGCCTTCGAAAAAGGCACCGACGAAGCCCTCAAGGTGATTCCCGCCGAGAAAATCAGCAAATCCAAAAACAATGGTGATAGCCCTGACAGCCTTGTGCAAAAGTACGGTGCCGATACCCTCCGCCTGTTCATCCTCTTCACCGCCCCGCCGGAACGTGACCTCGAGTGGTCGGAAGCGGCGATTGACGGCGCATGGCGCTTCCTCAACCGTGTTTGGGCACTGGCCGAAAAAGCTGTGGCCGCCACCCCCTCCGGCGTCATTCCCGCGGAAGCGGGAATCCAGGGCGATGCCAAAGAAGCCCGCGATCTCCACCGCAAAATCCACCAAACCATCAAAAAGGTGGGCGAGGATATTGAACGCTTTGCCTACAACACCATGGTGGCAGCCTGTATGGAACTGGCCAACGAGCTGGCCAAACCAACCGCCGAAGCCAACCCGGCCCTGCTGCGCGAAGGCGTGGAGGCGCTCATCCGTCTCCTTAACCCTGCCGTGCCGCACATCACCGAGGAACTCTGGCAGATGCTCGGCCACACCACGCCGCTGACCGCCACCGATTGGCCGACGTTTGACCCTGCCATCGCCAAGGCCGATGAAATCACGCTGGTGGTGCAGGTCGATGGCAAACTGCGTGCCCGCCTCACCGTCCCCGCCGACATCAGCGAGGCCGACGCCCTCGCCCAAGCCCACGCATCTGCCGATGTGCAGCCCTTCCTCGAGGGCCGCACCATCGCCAAGCAGGTTTATGTGCCGGGGCGTCTGGTCAACATCGCCACCACGGCCTAACATGGGCGCCATGAACCGCACCGCCCTCCTCCTCCCCGCCCTCTTGGCCGCCTGTGCAGGCTATACCCCCCTGTACGCCCCCGCCTCTGCCGCCGGCAACCTTGCCGAACGGGTCGAGGTCGGCACGGTCGAGATGGCCTACATCCGTGAAGAAAACGTCGGCGAGCGTCGCGTCGCCCAAGCGGTCAGCCAGCGCCTGCGGCAAGATTTTCCCCATGCCGGCACCGACAAAGACGTGCTGGCCATCAGCATCACCGAAGAAGCCGCCGCCTTGGCCCTGCGCCGTACCGCGCTGGTGGAGCGCGAGCAACTGAGCCTGACCGCCCATATTACCCTCACCGACCCGCAAGGCGCGGTGCTGTACACGGGTGGTGTCGGCAGCAGCGCCGCCTACAATGTGGAAACCACGCCCTACAGTACCGAAAGCGGCAAAAACTTCGCCCGCCAATCCGCCGCCGAAAACCTCGCGGAAGAAATCATCCGCCGTTTGGCGCTTTATTACCACCAGCACCCCAAAACGCCGCCTCTTGCCCCTTAACATGACGGTTTTTAATACAAGTTTTACCAAATTGGCCGTCTTCATTCTGCCAAACCGATACGGCTTGTGCCAAGGTTGCTCCAGACAAAACCAATGGGAGAACCTCTGATGATCGATTTTGGAAACCTGATGCATTGGGCGGTCACGTTTCTTGTTATCGCGCTGGTCGCTGCGGTGTTTGGCTTTGGCGGCGTGGCGGGTACCGCCATGGCCGGAGCCAAGTTGCTGTTCTGGGTGGCTATCGTGCTGGCGGTTGTCGCCTTCCTCTTCAGCATGGTGCGCAAATAACATCCACGCGGCACGGGGCCTGTGCTAAACAGGGGCTATGGCCACCTGTTATGACAACCAGTTTGAATTCACGTTTAAACAAGCCACACCTGCCCTGCTGTTGTTGTGGGGTGATGATGCGGGCGCCATCCGTCAGGCGGCCCAGTTTGCCGTGGCGCAGTGGGGCGTGCCGCTGGATGACCCCTTCCTTGCCGAAAAGCTCTCGGTCGACGATATCATCTCCACCCCCGGCCGCCTGCCCGACAGTGCCGCCACCATGCCGCTGGGCGGCGGGCGACGTGTGATTCTCCTCAATGGTACCAGCGGTGAAGAAAGCACCAATGCCATCAAAGACCTCACCGAGGCGGTGAAAACCACCCTTGCCATGCCGCTGGCCGATGTTCTCATCGTCCTGCCTCTCCCCCGCGTGCTGGAAAAAGCCTCTCCGCTGGTCAAACTGGCTGAAGGTGCCCCCAACGCTCTCTCGGTGCGTTTTTTTCTCCCCAAGGCGCGTGACCTTGGTGCGTGGCTGAAAAATGAATTCAAGGGCGCCCATAAGCGCCCAGAGCCCCAAGCCATGAGCTTGTTGGTCGACCACTTGGGCGCCGACCGCGAACAGGCCCGCCGCGAAGTGGAAAAGCTGCTGCTCTATGTCGGCGAGGCCGAAACGGTCACCGCCGCCGACGTGCTGGCCTCGCTCAGCGGCGCCATTCCCGCCGACGTGTTCACGCTCGCCGAGGCTGTGGGCCGCCGCGACCTGCGCCAGACCGACCGTTTGCTGTGCCATATGCAGGAGGAGGGACAAGACCTCAATGCCGCCTTCAGCGTGACGCTACGCCACCTCTCCCTGCTGAAAACCGCGCAAGAGCTGCAACAGGCCAAGCAACCGCCCGATGCCATCCTCAAGGCCTCCGGCAAAGCCCGCGCTCCCAAAACCGCACAAAACGAGTTTCTCCAACAGGTACGTAACTACCCACACACCCGCCTCGCGGCCCTGCCCGCTTATGCGGTGGAAACTCTCACCCAGTCGCGCAGCGGCCTGCTGGACAGCAATCTCGTCCTCTCCCGTGCATTGCTGGCCTTGGCGTCCTGATTTGCAATCTCTCACCATCCTGCCCCCACCCATGCCCGCCCGAAGCCCCCGGAGGAGGGCCCCGGAGGAGGGGGATGCAAGGGAGGAGGTGCCCTCCTCCCCTTTGCCATCAAGAGTGAAGTTGGCCCGCAGGGCCAAGTTGCCGGGGCCGTAGGCCTCTAGGCAACGGGGAAAGCGCCTGCCCAACCCCCACCGCTCGCCTCAAGAAAAGAGGGGGGTCAAGGGGGAGGAGGTGTCCTCCTCCCCTTTGCCATCAAGAGTGAAATTGGCCCGCAGGGCCAAGTTGCCGTGGCCGTAGGCCTCTAGGCAACGGGGAAAGCGCCTGCCGTACTCTCCACCGCCAGCCTCAAGAACACCGCCCTACACGCCCCCCGACACAGAACAATCCTTATCGTTCTCCGGCATTGTGGGCCATACCCTTGGCATAATCACGCAGCCTCAAATACTCTCCAGCCGAAAGTTGCATCCCCTGCTCCGTCGTTGATAGAGCCGTCCCGTGCGTGGCCGACATCGGCCGTGCATCCTGCGGCCACAATACCACTGCCGCCACCGCTGCCATTGAACCCAAGGCCCCCACGTAGGCCAATCGTCGCTTGCAACACTCCTTGAAATCTACCCAGTCCCGTTTCATGGCATGGCCCTCCCTTGTTGTATGCCATGGCCGCATGCTAGCCGTTTTATCGGGCCGCGCCTAATTAAGAAGCACTCAAAAACCCGTTAAATTTCACATATTTTATATAAAACAATATGTTACCACCATCCGCCCCAACGCCGTGTGCCACTGGGCATCATCTCGGCAGGCACCGGCAACGGCGCCATGGTCAGCGCAGGCGCCACCACCTTGAACGTGCCATCACCCACTTCCACGGTTTCCATGCCGCGTTCGGTCAGCCCCATGGCGGTAAAGCGCAGGTAGCCGCCGCTGCCGTAAAAGCCTTCGGGGCGGTTCAGCAACAGTCCGGCATCGCGCCCGCTCCATTGCCGTTCAGCCGCCACTTGCACCAGCATCCGTCCCACATCAAACCCTTGCAGGGCCATGGTGTTGGGTTTATGGCCAAAAATGCCCTCAAACTTCTGGACAAAAGCGGGGTCTTTGGCCGGTGCGGCAAATACGCCGCCGCGTGCGCCGCGCTTGTCGGGGGCCAACATGGCGTTGTCTTGCCACAGGGCGGTGCCCAACAGCCGCAGCCTGCTGTCGCGGTCGAGGTCATAATAGGCCAGCTGGCTGGTAACCAGCGGGACACTGGCGGGCGGAACCGGCACAAACAGGGCATTGAACGGCACATCGCCCACCACGCTGGTGCCGCTGATCTGTCCCTTCACCAACTGGCGCACACTGGCGCCCAAATCCACGTTTTCCGGGTTGAAGAAACTTTGCGTCACCACCTGCCCGCCACCCCGCGCCACTTCGTCGCGAAAGGCATCGAAGACCTCATAGCCATACGGGTTGCTGGGTATCAACGCGGCCAGTTGCGTGCTGCCGTGAGCCAGCGCCCAGCGGGCCACCAGCCGTGCCTGTGCGGTGGGCAACGGTGGCACCACGTGCACGCTGCCGCCGGCCACCGTGCGGTCGCTGGAAAACGCCAGCACCGGCACGCCCAGTGTTTGCGCCCGTGCGCCCACCGCCTTTACGTTGGCCGCCAACAACGGGCCGACAATCACCCGCGCGCCTTGCACCAGCGCGCCGTCCAGCGCGGCCCGGGGGTCTTCGGTGGTATCGTGGGGGTACAGTTCCACCCGTACGCCGCGCCATGCCGGCGTTTCGTCCAGCGCCAGCTGCAATCCGCGCAGAATATCCTGCCCCACTGCGGCCAACGGGCCTGAAAGAGGCAGCAGCACGCCCACCCGCAGCACATCAGAATCACCGTAAAAGTTGTTTTGCCCTCCGCTCTGCTCCAAGGCATTCAATCGCGCTGCCCGTGCATTGTCGGGCTGTACGGTCAGCCGCGCATAGTCGCTCAGGTAGCGCCCGCTGGTACCCCGCGAGAGCAAACTCTTCTCAGCCAGCTGCAACATCAGCCGTCCACGCAAATCTCCCACCGCCTGCCCCAGCTCGGTATCGTCGGCAGGGGTGCCTTCCAGTGTTTTCAAGGCCGCTTCGTCTTGCCCTTGCTGGGTCAGTGCCACCGCCAGCCCAAAACGCGCCTGCGCCCGTTTCACGCGGTCGTTGATATTGGCCAGTGCCTGATACACGGTCGTTGCCTCGCCAAACTCGCCACTTTGCACCAACGCGGCGCCTTCGCGCAGACGACCATCCACCATCTCCAGTGTCAGGGGAGCAGCCGGTGCCGCTTGTTGCGCCAGCGGCGCTGCCGCCACGCCTGCCATGGCCGCCCACAAAACAATTCCCCAACCCCGTGCGCCCATGGCATGCTAGCTTTCGTTATGCCAGCCAGAGTCCCTGCCCTCGCCCGTCTTGTCAACTGCCTGCACCCGCATACCAAGGGCTGGTTGGCGGAAAAGCTGGCGTTTTTCTACCTCCTTACCCATGGATACCTCCCCGCCCGCCGCCCTACCACCGCCCACGTGCAGACAGACCTGCTGCTCTGCCGTGGCCGTATCTTGCTGTTGGTCGAAGTCAAATACCGCCCCACTGCCACCGCCGCCGCCCTTGCCATTTCTCCAACCCAGCGTGCCCGCCTCACCCGCGAGGCCCGCCGGTTGGCGGCGCTCTATCCCGCTTATGCCCTACGTGCCGACATCATCGCGGTGTTCCCCCGGTGGCCGTTCCTTTCCCACTTGCCCTCCGCCATTGCCCTTGATTAACCTCCCCACATTGCCTACCATCCCGCCATCAACAAGAAAGCCCGCCCCATGAAACTCCGCACCGCCTTTGCCCTCGCCCTGTTGGCCACCACCGCCGTTGCCGTGGGGGCCTGCACCTTGCCGATGGCCGTGGGCGCCGGAGCCGCCGCGGGTTACGTGGGCCTGCAAAGCCGCCCCACCAAACAGGTGGCGGAAGACACCCGCATCAAGGTGGCCATCAAAGACAAGATGATCGCGATGAAATTCAATTACATCTCCGATATCGGCGTGGATGTGTTCTACAATGACGTGCTGCTTACCGGCATTGTCCCCACCCGTGAGGAAGGGGAAAAGGTGCTGGAAGCCGCCCGCCGCATCGAAGGCGTCAACAAGGTTTACAACGAACTGTTTGTCGGTGCCGAGTACAGCACCGCGCAAAAGGCCAAAGATGCTTGGATTTCCACCCAAATCCAGCCACGCTTGATTGGCGATAGGGAAACCTACCCCCTCAACTACCTCATCAACGTGGTCAACGGCCATGTTTATGTCATCGGCAGCGCCCAATCGCCGGAAGAATACCAGCACGTGCTGCACATCCTGCGTACCGTCAATGGCGTGAAGCAGGTGCACGACTACATCGTGCTGAAAGACATCACCAGCGAAAACATCGGTGATACCGCCACCGGCGGCCAAGGCTGGCTTTCCAAAATCAGCCGCGAGGGCAACGCCCCCGACCCCCTCGCCGACGGCAAGCTGAAATAACGCCCCGCCCAACTTTCATAGGCTGCTTCGGCAGCCTTTTTGTTGGGGGTGTCCCTCGGTGGGGCGGTAAAAAGACATCCATGCCTTGTCGTCGAGAAGGCTGTGCCATGTCAGTTTGCGCCGTGCCTCTTTCATCTGCGCCCTGTGGAACGCACGGGAAACATATTTCACGTGAAAATGGAACCATCGCGGCTTCCACGGGCTTCGGCCGCTTTGTCCGACCAAAGCTGCCCAAAACGCGGGCAAACACGCCCCGTGGCAATATACAGGCTCCGCGCGTTATCATCCCACCCTTGACAGCGCATTCCTCCCAACCCATACTCTCCCCGTGGCGTTGCAAAAGGCGCTTGTGCAGCGAGGCCACCCCTAAAAACCCCCTATCTCTGCGTGAAATGGGTTTCATGGGCCCCAAAATACGCTTCCCATCATTTTCAAAAGACACATGAATTTTGTAAGTACATAAATATTTACAAAATTAAGCGCAGAAATCTACTGTTTTTGCAGTAAATTTTTGTGCGCCGCACAAACGATGCGCTTTTGGGCAGGATGAAACAGGATAAAAGGCCAAATCGCTCAAAATAGCCGTCACGCGGCTTTGTGGTGATGTATGAAAAACACAATATGCGGTGTTTTGTACACAACAAGTCAGGCGCGTACCAATTCCGCCAGCACGCCATCCATCACCCGGCGCCCTGCCCCTGTCAGACGCAGCATACCATCCGCCAGCTGCAAAAAACCGCTTTTCACCATCAAATCGACGACTTTCCCAGAGACGATTTGCGCCGGTTTTTCATCGTCGCCCGATGACGCATCCATAAAAGACACGCCTTCGTTCAAACGCAGTCCAGAGAGCAGTCTTTCGGTTGCCGTCTCTTGTGGTGTCAAAAGCTCTTGTGCAAAGGTGGGTTCTCTCCGTGCGGCACGCGCCAGATAATTGCGAGGATGCTTGGTCACCTTGAGGGCCGCCTTACGTCCGTCGGTCAAGGTCAGCCGACCGTGGGCGCCCGCCCCGACACCGGCATAATCACCATAACGCCACACATGCAGGTTATGACGGCACACCTGCCCGTCACGCGCATGGTTCGAGACCTCGTACTGCGCATACCCTTGTGCCGCCAACACCTCTTCGGTCGCCGCCATGAAGTCGGCTTGCGTATCATCTTCCAGTGGTGCCCACTCTCCCCGCCGCACCTGTCCAAAGAAGCGCGTCTGTGGCTCAATCGTCAGCTGGTAAGCGCTTACGTGCCCAATATCAAGGCAGGATAGCTGTTTAAGTTGCTGTTTCCAAATATCTAAATTTTGATTGGGTAAACCGAATATCACATCCGCATTCACCCGTGCAAACACCTTCTGCGCAGCCTTCAACGTCTCCAATGCTTGCCGCACATCATGCTTTCGGCCCAAAAACTCAAGCCATTCGGCCTTGGTCGACTGCACGCCCACCGAGACTCGGTTAACCCCGGCCGCCTTCAACTCGCCAAACAACGCTGCCGAACTGCTGGTCGGATTACATTCCAGGGTGACTTCGGCGCCGGAAAAATCCCATAAGTCCGCCACGGTTTCCAGTACAGCCGCGACCTCACCCGCGCGCATCAAGCTGGGAGTGCCACCACCAAAAAACACGCTCTCAATCCGCCGAGGGCCGCTCAATTCCCTCATCGTAGTCAGGTCAGAAACAAGCGCGGAAATATAAGCCTTGCGCGGAATATCATCCCACACATGGGCGTTGAAATCGCAATATGGGCACTTTGCCAAACACCACGGCCAGTGCACGTAAACGGCCAAGGATTCGGGAATTTTCGGCAAGGTCATGCGTTGGCTTTAAGCCAGTCGGCAAAAGCCCGCAAGGCTTTTCCGCGATGCGACAATGCGGCCTTTTCAGCCTGATCCATCTCGGCAAAAGTGCGGTTTTCGCCATCCGGCACAAATACGGGGTCGTAACCGAACCCGCCCTCTCCGCGCGCGTTTGCCGCGATGTGTCCGGGGCATTCCGCGTGGAAAAACAGCGTCTCCTTTCCCGGTCGCGCCAATGCCAACACGCACACGAAGTGTGCCTGCCGCCGGTCGGGCGGCACATCGCGCAGCGCTGCCAGCAGCTTGTCGTAACCGCCATAATAAGCCGTATCGACGCCCGGCAGTCCGCCCAACTCATCCACGCATAACCCCGAGTCGTCCGCCAGTACCCAGTCGCCGGTGGCGGCACATGCGGCCTCGGCTTTCAAGCGGGCGTTGGCGTCAAATGATCCCCCGGTTTCTTCAGCCCCTTCCAGTCCCAGGTCTTTCAAACCGACAATGTCTCCAGACCACGCATTGTCTACCAAGGTGCGAAGTTCGGCCAGCTTGCCAGCGTTGCCGCTGGCCAGAACCAGCCGCACAATCGCCGCCTTGTCATCGCGGCCGGTAGAAGGTTTCGGTGTCACAAATGCCTTACCCATCAGCATGCTCTCCAAAAATTAATGAAAACGCCCCTCACGAAGCTTTGGCCAACAAATGTTTCACGTGAGACACACCCCCGTCAACCAATCGTTAGCAAAGACCAACAAAATCTTGATAAACCGACAGCTTTGTGGGTCAAACAGCAGCCAGTGCGGCCCGTTGCAGGGCAATCAGTTCGCTAATTCCCTTTTCGGCCAGCACCATCATCGTGTCGCGCTCGATATGGCCCAAGGGACGCTGCTCGGCGGTCATCTGCAACTCAATCCAGTTGCCGCGCCCGTCCATCACAAAGTTGCCGTCGGCAATGGTGGTGGAGTCTTCACCATAGTCCATATCCAGAATTGCTCCCTGCTCGGATAATCCACAACTCACCGCCGCCACTTCCGAAACAAAAGGATTCCGCGCAATCTGCCCTTTGGCCATCATGTCCTGCACGGCTAGCGCTGCCGCCACATAGGCGCCGGTGATGCTGGCCACCCGCGTGCCGCCGTCGGCCACCAGCACATCACAGTCGATGTATAACGTGAAACCATCCAACACCGCCAAATCACACACACTGCGCAGACTTCTTCCTATAAGCCTTTGGATTTCAACGGTTCTCCCCCCTTGTTTCCCTTTGACAGCCTCTCGGTCCACCCGTTCGCCGGTGGCGCGGGGTAACATGCCATATTCGGCAGTAAGCCAGCCTTTTCCTTGTCCTTTTAGCCAGCGCGGCACGTTGGCCTGCACGCTGGCAGTGCACAGCACCTTGGTGTGCCCCCAACTGATTTGGCAGCTTCCCTCCGCATAAGGATTAACCCCCGTGCTCAGGCTGACATCGCGCAATTCGTCTGGCTTTCGCCCGCTGTTTCGGTAACTCATTGATGTTCCTTTAGCCAGTCCATCACTTCATCGGCGTGGGTCTTGGGGGTTACCTTCGGAAAAACCTTGGCTACCAAGCCATCCGGCCCGATGATGAAGGTGCTGCGCACCATGCCCATGTAAGTACGTCCATACATACTTTTCTCTTGCCAAACACCGTAGGCTTCTGCTGCCTTATGCTCCGAATCGCTGAGAAGCTGGAAGTTCAAATTTTCCGCCCTCTCAAATTTTTTCAACAGTTCCGGTTTGTCGGGGCTGATGCCCAGCACCACCGCATTGAGCCCCGCCCAGTCGTTTTTATGGTCACGAACCGCGCACGCCTGAACCGTACAGCCCGATGTGAGGGCTTTCGGGTAGAAGTAAGTAATAATCCACTTACCCTTGTATTGACCTAATGAAATCAATTGGTTATTTTGGTTTTTGAGCCGAAAATCCGGCGCCACATCCCCAACATTGAGCATCAACGATTCCTCACTTGCCATCTTTGTAGATGCCTGCACCCTAAACGCTCCACACCCTTGCCTCAAGCAAAAAAATCGTCAAATCTGCGCGAGTCAGGGGGAAATATGAAGACATCTGCCACCACCAAGGCCGTGCACAAGCCAAAAACGCCAAAAACAAACAAAACGCGTGCCGCGCGGCCGTCTAAAAAGACCAAACCAAGCACGGGCTCCATGAAACCGATGGAGTGTTTCACGAGAGACCTTTCATTCGAGTGTTTTCTGCCACCGCATCTTCACCCGACCAAAGATCGTAAACTTGAGTTTCAGGTTACCGCTGGGGTGCGTCCGGTTGCTGAAAATTTGAGCAGTGTTAATTTGGCCCTCCGAGTGCGCATCCACACGCCTCAAGGTGCGCCGTTGGCAATTGCTGAGATGATCGAGGAAGGTGTCTTTGAGGCAACATGTAAAAACGAGCGGGAAGTCAAGCGGCTGTATGTTGACGGCGCGGCCCTGGTCTATGAAGTTTCAAAGAAAAAGCTTGCAGACGTTCTGATGGGGGCGGAAATATCTCCGCCGCTTCCTGCAACCGTTGATTTTGCCGAAATGTGGGATAAAAACCATACCCGTGGGTAGGGTGACAGTCGTTTAAGGTACCCGTAAAAAAGCCCCACAAGCGTGGGGCTTTGTCATATCTTGGTTCAGGTCATGTCTTGTGCCAGGCGGGCCAGCACCGGCAGTACGCCCAAACGCACAAAGGAGAGCAACACGATCAGCACTACCGGCGTCAAGTCCAGTCCACCAATCAGCGGAACGTAAGGGCGCAGTTTTTCCATTGCGGGCTCGGTCATGTTGCGCAAAATGCGCACGATGGGGTTCAACGGGTCGGGGTTGACCCAGCTCAAAATCACTGCCGCGATAATCACGAACGTGTAAATCAGTAGCAGACTGTTCAAAATCACCACTGCCGCGTGCAGGGGGTAACCGATGGCGTACATGTGCAACTCTCCTTCGTTGTGGCAACAAATTGGTTGTAGCATAAAAGCGTGGGCTTGGGTAAAGTGCCATTGCGTCGCGTGCCCCATGGCGCGCCATCTACTTATATATGGAAGGAAAAACCACCATGCGTCTGCCTCTTACCGCCGCCCTTGCCCTGTTTACCCTGCCTGCCTTGGCGCAAGAATACTTGCCCGCCGGCGTGGTCGCCTGCATCAGTGAAAAGGCCGCTCGCAACTATGCCCAATACAGCGTGTCGGCCCCCGATTTTGCCGCCGACCTGTTGGCCCGCGCCACCTGCTACGTTAATGAGGAAGACATGGCCGAAGTCGTGTTTACCGGAAAAGGGGTGGAGTTTGCGCAATACAAACTACTCTCCGGCCATAAAATCTGGGTTGCCAAAGGCACAACGGTTTCGGCAAAACCGCAGTAAGAATGCTGGCAGGTTTGCCAAGCGGGGCGTTGCTCCCCATATTATAAGATATGTTCACCGCGTCGCCGCGCCTGTTTCGTTTCAGCCTGTGGGCCTGCCTCCTTTCGCTGGGGGTGCCGTTGGCGCCTTTGGCCCAAACGTCTAACGGGGGGTGGCAAACCACCGTTACCAACAGCAGTGGCCAGACCCTTTCACTGGATAACGATTATCAGGTCGTCACCCTCCAGATGAAGGATTTGATGAATTTCAATGACTGTGTGAAGTTCGAGACACCCAAGGTCAAGCCGTTCGGTAAAAAGTGTGGCCCTCAAATCACCTTCAAATACAGCGAACCCGCCGCCATCACCGAAGTCACCTGCCGTCAGGGTGATAGCATGGTCGCCAATTCGGGCATGGCTAACATGGTGGCGAAGTCTCTTATGGGGACAGTAAAGAAGGAAGACAAGCAAACCTGCCAGGCTGCGGGAAAAATGAAGACGGTAGGCTTGCAAACCCAATGGTTCTTCAATGCCCACGTTTTCGGAGTATCGCCACTGGCACGGCTGGAGGCCGCCGACCCGGATGAGATGCTCAATGCCACGCTTTCCCTGATTTGCCAATTGGGGGTTAAAAAGGGCCGCAAGCAAAGCCTCAGCTCCTATCTGAATGCCGTAAGGTCGGCGGGGGCCTCCATGGCGTCCAGCGCCGCCACCGCGACAGCGGGCAGTTATGTGCCATGGGGTCTGAATCCGGCCTTTATTTCCGAGCTTCCGGTGGTCAGTACGGAATGGACGACAGGCACCGCCGGCAGCGCGGTTGCGGCGGGGGTAACGGGCAGTTTGCTCGGTGTAACAGGCCCGCTTGGGGCGTTTGCCTGTAAAGCCAATGCTCTCGGACAAGACGCCAACACGCTTCTGGGAAAAGCGGGCGTTGGAGCGATTATCCCAAATTTTTCCAGCAAGGTGATGGATGAGGTCTGCGTCGGCACATGGGGCATGATTGACCCGATGGTCGGTTATGACTCCAACGAAGTCCGCCCTGTGGCGGCGGCATTGGTAGGCTATCGCGGCTATAAGCGCGCGCTGGCAGGCGCAACATTAGGGAGCATGGTGGGCGTGGGCGGTATGGCGCAGGTGTTGGAAAACACCAAGGGCATCCAGCAGTTCAATGTGGATTACCCGTTCATCAATGCGCAGCCGGGGGCCCTGAACGCGGCTCAGTCGCACAAGGGCTCGGGCTGCTACAATGTCGGCACGGCGCTGCCGATGTGGTACACGCGCGGCGAAATGTTGATTCCCGACCCCGGCCTGTTTTTCGCCGATTTGGTCGATCCGAAAAACTATAACCCGCTGGAAAAGAAACAAACCGAAAACGGCGACTTTGTCTTTACCTATTGGAAGAAAACCTCATGCAGTATCTCCGCCTGTGGCATTGTTCAACACTACTGATAGCCGGCGTGCTGGCCGCCATGCCTGCTTATGCGGGCATTACGGTTGGCCCCTCCAATGCACAAAATGACACAAATGTATCACGTGAAACCAATGCGGAGGCATCCGCCGAAGCCCCGCAAGACGGTGCCGATACGCAGCGCTGGCGCCAACAGGTGGAGCAGCAGTGGAAGGATTTGATAGCCCAACAGCAAAAAGAGCTGGCCCCGGCTGACGTGTTGCTGTTTCTCCATGCCCGCAACTATAACGCCCGCACCGTGATGCTGATGAACGAGATGGCGCTCGACCCTGCCATCATGGCCCTCAAACCGGAGGCGCACCTGCTGGACGACGGCGATCCGATGGCAGCCATGGATATAATTTCCGATGAAATGTTGCCGGAACTGAACGATGGCATCACCTTCTACATGGCCGGAAAGGGCGCAAAGTTGGCCAAATCGTTTGGTGTCGGTTTGGAAGACACGCTGGTCTACCGTGACTCCACGGGCGCAGTGCGTCTGTACATTTTGCCGTACGACCTGCCCAAATTCAAAGACCAGCTTGCCCGCGCCGCCGCCAAGCCTCAAACTGGCGGGCAATGAGAACAACAACCGCGCTGACCGTGTTGCTGCTTGCCTGTAGCGGGGGGGCTCATGCCGCTTACGATGAGGCGGTGGAAGATCGTCCCTGTCTGGACTACTGGGCGGTTGGCAACAGCAAAGAGTGCCAATCCCCCGCCAAACCCAAAAAGCCATCCAAACCGCCGCCTGTTGTGCCCTCTCCCACCACGCCGCCACCGCAGGCAGCCACCACCAGTCCGTCCCCTACGTTGGATGAAAAAATCGACAAGTTCATCGAGACCCATGGCAAGCCGCCCCGCGAGTTTGTGGCCTTTTATCTCGAGCCGACACCGGAAAACGCCGTCAAATGGGTTGCCAAGTACAATGAGATTCTGCAACGTGGACAAGACTTGGCCATTGCATGGACACAAGCGGAAAAGCTTTATGATAACGAGGTGAAAAGCGGCACCCCTGCCAGCGTCCTTAACCCTACCGCTTATCCCATCGTGCCGGATTACGGTATTCCGCTTCCCGGCATCAATACGCCCGCCTACCCGCAAATGGCCACCCAGCAGCGGCCGGTGGTGCCGGCGCCTTTGGGAGCCGCAGCGGCAATTCGCAGCGAAAGCAGCAATTGGCTGAATGCCCCCGCCACCGCGACGGCCGGTGTGGCCACAGGATTGTTGAAGCCCGAGGTGGACCTTAAGGCCGATTTCACCGGTAAACCGTTACAGGTGAGCTATTATTTCAGCAGCATCTGCCCCTATTGCAAAAAATTCACGCCCGATTTGGCCACTGTGGTTGAAGAGCTGGGAGAACGCCTGCAAGTCACCTGCGTGGATGTTACGCCCGAGGTGGGCGAGGCTCACCGTACCCCGAACAATCTGGATGGTGTCCTCTCCTGCCTGTGGCGTCCTGCCACCGATGAAGAGATTGCCAAACTCAACATCCGTCAGACCCCGACGCTGATTATCAATAAAGGTGACGACCAGCAGCTTGAAAAAATCTCCGGATATGTTGACCCTGCCAAGCTGCGCACGTATTTTCTTGGTGTTCTCGCCAATCGCAAAGAGTAAGCAATGACTGAACCAATCTCCGAGTCTCTTGCCGAACAGCCCGCCGCAGGGGATGCAGAAAATAATCCCTCGGTTACCTACCGGTTGCTATGGTTGATGAAACCACTTGGTGCATTATTGTTACTACTGTGGATCGCCAGCCCGACCACGGCTGACCGTCTAGACCTGCACGCGCAAATTGCCTGGGGCTTCCTTCTTGGCAGCTTTTACGGGTTGTTTTTCTTCCGCGAGGAAATCGCACGGACGTTTTCAAGTAATTGTCTGAAAGATAATATTTAAAATTGATAACCTGTGTCAGGGTGTCTGTAAGACGTCTGTAGTAAATAAGTATTTATATTTACATCCTAACATTCTGGTTTTAAAATTAAAAATTTGAAATTTTCATGGTAGGAGGCTCGCTTGAGGTGAAAACACATGCGTGCGGCCTCCCGTTCTGGTTGGGGGCTCTTATGTAAAACGCCCCCTGGGCGGGGGAGGCTCTTTTGAAAGAAGGGGGGGTCGGGGAGAGGGGCGATGAGAGCGATGCAAACATGTTGCTAAAATGCTTTGCATGAAATAGGCGAAGGGGCAGGCAGGGGGCGGTTGTCAAGTTGTGAGTTGCATACCATACTGCGACCATGACAATTGAAGAGACGGCGATCCTTTACGTAGATTACATCGAGCCGGCCATTAAGATTGGTGCGTTCTTTGTTTTGGTGGTGGTGGTTCTGCATATGTTGAACATTGTGCGTCACGGTCAAAGCCCTGGTGGGTTGGTGGCGCGACTGTTTGAAAAAATCGTTGCAGGAGTTAAATATATCGCCGATTTGCTCAAGAAAGCGTTGTTGTTGCTTCTGCATGGTGTGGTTGCGTTCATAAATGTCATAATCAACACAGTTCGGGATTTCTTTACGGCTAAATTTTAGGCGTAGAGCTTGTATGAGGTGTTGCATTCCTTTAGCCTGAAGGCAAAGAACGGGAGGGGCAGGCATGCCGACATCACGGAAAGTCTGGGCGGGGGTCGTGGTGCTTGCGGTGGCGGGATGCCAGCCGATGGGGGGTACTTACGTGACCGGTTTGGAAGGCCAGCCGGTTCCCGCTTATAATGCCTACGGCAGCTATCCTTCTCCGGCCAGTCAGCCACCCCAGCACATCATGCAGCAACAGGCCATGGCCGCCCCCTCTTACGAGACGGTGGAGCCGGCGGCTGGAACTGTGCCGAACACTAGTCGCTTGCAAGGTGATATCGCCCAACTTGGTGATCGCCTGCAACGGGTGGAAAAAGCCATGTTGCGCCTCGACCGCCGTATGCAGCTGGTCGAGCGGAACGAGCTGAACCGCATGGGTGGCGAGACGCCCGCCGGACTCACCTCGCTGACCCCGCAGGAAGAGACCTTGGCGATGCAAAACATGAACATTGGGCCTCAATACGGCAACGGTTTCCGTGCCGTCAGCAGCGAGGGGGCCATCACCTCGTCTTTGCAGGCCGCAAACACTGGCGTGGCATCAGTAGGCGCGGCAGCCCCCCGCCTGGCCGGATTGCCCTCCTTGGCTGATCGCGGTGCGGCGGCGTCTACTTCCTCCCGCGAGGCTGACCTTGCGGTCTGGACGGTCATCTATGAAAATGGCAAAACCTGGCCCGACCGCAACCAATTGCCCTTCAGCCGTGATGTGGTGGAGGCTTTGCGTAATGGCAGCGGCGTCACGGTGTTTGCGCGCGGCAAGCATCCGCAGGCAGTTGAATTCCGCGAGCGGGTCAAGGCGCTCAGCCGTTATCTCGGCAAAGTGGCCAGTTTGGAAAGCGTGCCCATCTCGGCCATTCCGGCGCCGCATCTGGGTGACGACACCATCGAGATTTTCGCCACACATTAAAGCCGTTTAAGCGCTTGTCCTCGTGGGAGGCCATCCCCGCGAAGGTGGCAGTTCGGCATTGAACCTGACAAAATTCCTTGTTGGGAGTGCAACAATGTCAGTTGCCCAAAGTGAGGGAGGAGTGCTACGCTTCCGACCATGAACCAGCCTGCCGCCAAAGACGCAAAACCCGTTTTCCAACAACGCTTGGATAACCAGAAAGCCCAGCTGGACCGTTACGGCAATTTCGCCGAAGTGGTGGTGCGCACGCTGCCGGAGGCCACCGATATCATCAACTTTGCACGCCTGTGGGAACATACACTGATCCAGGCCGACCGCCAAAGCCGTGGCTACCTGCCCGGCGCCAGCCGCGATGACTACACCGCCACCCATGCCGATTTCGAGGCCTGCCTTGCGTTTATGGCCGAGAGGTTGCGCGCGGCGGCGGCCCGCCACGGGATAGATTATGCCGGCAATGGCTTTATCGCCCGTGTGGCGCAGCGTTACGGCATTGCTGGCAAAGCTGCCACACCGTCTGCCATCGGCGCGCAGGCGGCGGTAGACTCGGCGGACGACATTTGATACACCCTCCCGTATACCATTAACGGGAGAACCCACCATGAGCGGCGTGATAGATACCTTGGAAACCGTGTTGGCCTTCTTGGCGCTCATTGGGGTGTCGTGGTGGGTTGGCACCATTTACATGGCAGAAGATGACGAGCGCCTTATCCAAGCCTGCGTGCCAATCGAATGGACCACCAACGGGATTCATCACCTCACAACCGCACTGGTTGGTTACCCGCCCAGCTGGACGCTCTCGATGCAAAGCTACCTGATGGGTGGCTGCTACTATTTCTTCTCGGTAATGCTGCCCAAAGACGGCAAAGACCTTAACGGCAACATTATCTTTCCTGCCCAAGGCGGCGTCCGCCAGTAAGCCTTAAGCAGTTGCCATAACAGTGCCTAGCCTATTTCTGCCAGACGTTGGTCCAGCCGCCGCGCCTGTGCCGTCAGGTGGCGTTTGCCTTCGGTTGCATCAAGCGGCAAAAGCACGATGCCATGATACTGGCTTTGGGCATCGAAGGCCAAAGAAGGGGAGGGGGCTACCACCACCGCCGGGCCGAACAGCCCGTGCTCCAGCCGGAACATGAAACCGCCATAGGCTCCGGCGGCGTGTCCATACCAAGTATTTTCCAGAATATCTTGCCGTAGCAAGATGTCACGCACCAGCGGCCATGCGGGATGGGCCGGACCGTTATGGGCGTGCAGGCGCAGGGCGCGGGCAAGCTCGTCGGGCAAATGGCGTGCGACTGCCCCCATGACGCCATCGATGCGCCACAGCAGCCGCCCATTTCCCAGCGCGATGCAGCCTTCAGTGCCGTCGGGCATTGGCGTGGCCTCTTCCAGCCAGTGCCCTGCCAGCAGGGCCTCTTCCAGTTGGGCACGCTGGTCGTCACGCAATGTTCCCAAAGTGGCGGCAGGGGTGGGGGTGATATCGGCAAGTTGACGCTGGACATCGCGGACATCTTGAGGGGTATCCTCCGGCAGGGGGGTATCTTCGGCGGTACTGCGCAACAGGGTCAAAAGGGCCAATTGGTCGTTGCGCGGAAGTTCCTTGAAGGCGGGGAGGGCGGTCAATAACGCCGCGCTGTCTTCCGGGGAGGGGGCCACTGCCTGAAACCTCACATGGTCGCGTTCACCCAGCTTCCACCATGGCGGACTCACGCGTATCTCGCGAAGCTGTTGGATTTTCGGCAAAGCCTCGGCCAGGGCGGCCAGCCGCACACGTAGCGGGCTGCCGGGCAAGGCGGTGGCGGCTTCCCAACGGCCCATCGCCCAGCGATAAATGGAGACATCTCCCTGTGCCAGCTCCAGCGGCCAGTGGCGGTAAGCATTCAAAAAGCCGATAAGTTCAGCCTCCAACGGGTGTAATCCGTGCCAGTCAGGGGCGGCCAGCAAGCTTTCCGTGCGGTCAGAAGAGTGTCGTCCTGCATGGCGTGAGGCGACCACTGCTGCCCAAACCAGCAGAAAACCGCAGGCGGTGGCGCTGCCAATCATCAGCACGCCATACGCGTAGCGCGCAAAGTTAAGGCCACGCGCGCCCAGTAAATACGCGTCCACCATGGCATAAAGCCACCACGCCACAACCAGTGCCCCGACCATCAAGGTAAAACGAATACGCGGACTGCTCATTTTATAGGCACGATGTTGTTTCTCATGTCACACGGGGGTGGCTTAGCTTCAGGCAATCACCCTACATCTAGTGGGTGCACTATGCTAGCCTGCCGTGCAGATAGGAAGAGTATCAGGCGTGCACAATAAAGTAAAAACCTTCTCCCGCCGCCGCGCCGCTACCGGTGTGGCTGTGGTTGCCGTGCTGGTCGCTTCGGTCGCCTCTGCTGCGCCGGTGCCCGGTTACATCCCTCCCACCACGCAGTCGTATGCGCCGGAGTACGTTGATGACACCCGTGGTGTCTACGTTCCTTCGCATGCCCAGCAGCGCATGAAGAGCGAGTCTGAGTTGGCCGCTTGGCAGTTGCAGGCGGAAATGGGCCGCCCCTTCTACGCGCAAAACAAGCCGCAAGGACAGTATTACGAGCAAGCGCTCAACACGGTGTCCACCGGCGTGGCCGACACGCAGGAGGAGTTGAACCGCATCGCCCAAGACCCCGGTCTGTTGAGTGGAGGAACCCCCAGCAGCGACGCGCAGCTTTATGCTTACGATGCGCCGGTCAACCAGTACGCGCAAAATTACAGCGATTCCTACGGCTACGGCGATATCGCGCCGGCTGCCGGCCCCAGCAAAGGCAGTAATCTGCAAAACTACCCCTCGCTGGCTACCTCCGGTCAGCCGGGCGTGGTTCCGCAAAACGGCATGCCCGACGGCGGCCGCGAAATCGCCGTGTCCGGTGCACGCAGCACCGGCCCGGTGGATTTGGCCAACGGCATCGTGCGCCTGAAAGAAGAACGCATCACCGTGCGCCGCGCCTTGCAACGCATGATGGATCAGGTGGGCGGCAGCAACTGGGTCGTGGTGTGGGATCTGGAAGAGCAGAACGTCGGCCTGCCCGACATGGAAATTTCCATTTACGCCGAAGAGCCCTTCATGAATGTGCTCAACAGTTTGCTTGCCCGTTTGCAAACCCGTAGCGGCAACCCGCTGCGCGTGATTCGTTACGATCGCACCCAGCGTTTGGTCATTACCGATCGCGTGGGCGGAGCCCCGCGTGAAAGCGCCGGCATGGGCATCGGCGGCAGCAACCCCAAAGGGTATGACGTGGCCGTCACCGAAACGGTGTTGAAAGAACATATCGTCAGCCTGCACTATGATGAGGTGCCACTGGTCGATGCGCTGGAAAACATCATCAATCAGGCTGGCAAGGGGCAATGGCGCCTGCGCATGTACGCGGGCACCGACCAAGTGCTGAAGCCTGCGCATATTGAAGAGCCGTTCGGTGTGGCGGTCGAGCGCATCCTCCGCGTGTTCAACCTGCGCTATGAAATCTTCCCCGGCGGCAAGCTCATCGTGGTCACCGCGCAAGACAACTTCGGTTTCAGGGGAGTGCAATAATGGGTATTTTCCGTCAGCTGACCATCGCCCTGCCGCTGCTGGCCTTGGCCGCCTGCGGTGAGATTTCTTACGTCCAGAAAAACAGTCCGGCGTCTGCCTTCAAAAACTATCGTCCGGAAAACCAGAACAACGCCGCCGTGCTGGGTATCGGCGAGCCGATCTCCACCCGCCAGATGCGTGCCAATGCCACCTTCAGCATGAAAGGTCTTTATAATATCGAAGATGTTATGCAAAAGATGGCAGGAACCTACAACGTGGCCGTGCGTTGGGGTAACGGCGTGCGCAAGGGTCGCCGGGTCGATGTCCTTCTCAACAAGCTGAGCTTCGATGAAGCCCGTTCTTACGTAGAAGATGTCTATAAGGTGCAAATCATCCGCGAAGGAGACCGCCGCCTGTTGGTGTTGCCGTCGGCCAGCGAACCCCGCGTGCAGGCCTTCAACCCGGGTGATGACGTGACCTTGGCGGTTGCCCTGCGAGGGCTGTCGCAACAATGCGGTTACAATGTCGTGATCAGCGACAATCAGGAAAAGGTCGCCGACACCCGAGTTTCAACCAACCTGAAAGACGTGACCTGCTACGATGCCTTTGAAGCATTGCTGAATCCTCATGGGCTCAGCCTGGTCAACGAAGGTGACTACTTCACCATCAGTGGGTTGCCGCAGCAGCAGTGGAACGTCGGCCTCGACGAACCTGTGCGCGCCGAAGAGTTGGAGGTGACATACAGTACTGACTTTTCTTCATCCGGTAGTGAGGAATCGTCCAGCATGCAGAGTTCCGGTGGCAGCAGCAAGGTGAAGGTGACCTCTGAGCGTGATCTGTGGAAAGAGCTGGAAGGGGATCTGAATGCCCTGATAGTCAATAACTGTAGCAGTTCAGTTGCCACGACGCCTGAGAGTACGACATCATCGTCCGGCAGCTCCTTGTTGCCGCCCCCCACCCTTTCCGGCGTGGTACAAAATCAGGAAGTGGGTGATGAGAGTTCTTCTGTTTCATCCGAAGGAACATCAGGCAATCCTGAGTGTGGCTATGTACGCGTCAACCGGGCGGTTGGACTGGTGCAAATGCGTGCGCCCAAGCGCGTCCTTGATCAAGCTGACGATATCATCAGCCGTGTGCAGGATATCGCCAGTCGCCGCCTGATGCTGGAAGCCCGCGTGATGGCGGTGAGCCGTAGCCGTGGGTTTGAGCAGGCTGCCAAATTCAATTTCAACAAAGGCGATGGGTTTGTTGGTTTCTCCGGAGCCGCCTCCAGCGTGACCGCAGCTTTGGCCGGGCGTTTGTTGAACATTGAGGAGTCCGGTGGTTATGCTGCGGCCCGCAGCCAGTCGCTGGAGGCGATGGTGCGCCTGCTAGAGCAATACGGCACAACCTATGAATTGATGCATCCGATGGTGGAGCTGATGGATCGTCAACGTGCGACACTGATCGATGGCCGTAATGAACGCTATTTCATCCGTGAAATCGAAACAGAGACTCTCGATAACGGCAGTGTTCTCCGTAACCTGAAAGCTCAGGAGCGCATGCAGTTTGTCGGCCTGCAGTTCTCGGCATCGGCGCAAATCTCCAATGACGAAGACCCCCATACCGTGCGTCTGCAAATCCCCATTACCTCCATCGCCAAAAACGTGGCCCTGCGCCAACGGTTTGACGGTGAGGAAATCATTGATCAAATTCCCGTCGCCACCACCCGCCTGATCGACCAGAAAGTGCGTGTGCGTGACGGTGAAATCAAGGTCATCGGTGGCCTGACCAAAACCATGGCGGTCGACCGTGAGTCCGGTCAACCGCTGATCCGCGAGGTTCCCGCCGTGGGCAAGCTCTTCAACGATGAAAATGTCACATTCGAAGAAGTGGAGTTTGTGGTGTTGCTGCAAGTGCGGCGACTGACCTGACAGGAAATGTTAGTGTGAGCAGGTATAACAAAACAGGTTCAACAAGGGAGCTCTGACCCATGATTTTTCAAAACCGTGCCAAGGCGCTGAAAGACACCGCCGGCTATACCATCGACCAAACCATCCTGATCGTGGCGATCATCGCCATTCTGGTGACGTTGATCATCATTACCGTCGGTTGGCAGCTTATCAACCGTACCAGCGGTACCAAGCTGGCTTCGCAGTTCAAACAGATTGAGGATGCGAACGGTCAATTCTATGCCTCGTTCCGCGTCTGGCCCGACGAAGCCTATTCGGCTCCTGCCGTATCTGCCGATGCCAACATGCAAGCGCTTGCTGGTGTGGCGGGCACTTGGAACGCGGCGGTGCCCGCTGCGAAAATTCGCAACTTTGTACCGGGGTTCCGTTTGGTTGGTACCACGTTGGAACATAATTTCTCGTCCGGTGGGACGGTTGGCATGGAGCGCGTGACCTCTACCAACATGGTCAGCTGGTTTGGCTTGCAAGGCGAACACTTTGTGGTGATGTTTGCCGATGTGCCGTTCAGTGAAGTACAGGAAGCGGAAGACGCGATTGACTCCGGCGGCGATGATACCCTGCGCGACTATGCCAGCGGCCGTGTGGTGGCCTCGACGGCAAACTGCTTGACAGCAGTGGCCAGCGGGGTGACCGCCAGCACCTCGCCGGGGTCGCTGGTCAACGTATGTTACGCCGCCAACCTGACCCAATAAGGAGTGGCATACCCACCCAAACAACAAAAACAATAACAATGGAGCCAACGTGGCCAACGAGGTGGAACAAGGTCTGAGCCTGGAAGCGGGGTTTGCGGAGACACAGCCGCAAGCCCCGTCGGCGCTTGAAGACATTCCGCCCGAGACCGTCAGCGTGGTGGTGGAAACCGCCGACGACACCAGCCTTTCTTTTGACCCTGCGCTTCCCGAAACGCCCGCGGCCGATGCGCAAATTTCTCCCCCGGAGGAAAATCAGCCCGCACCGGTCGACATATCCTGGGAGCTTCCGGATACCGGGCCGGAGACCCCGCTTGCCTCATCGCCCGAGACCACCGTGGCGCCACCGGTTGCCGGGTCACAGCCGATGCCGTCCATTCCGGTTGAGCCGCAGGCCGCACCGGCCGCGCCGGTGCTGGATGACGTGGCCACCGAAACGGCGGGAGAGTCTCCCGTGTCCTCCGCCCCGGCTATCGAGGACGGGCGCATCGGCGGCGTGGCCGACATCTTGGGCCAGCAAAGGGAACTGAACGAGCAAGAGCGCCATTATTCCAAAGTACTGACCGTGCTGAACACCGCCAAGGATTTGGGGGTTGATGCCGTGGCCCGCAGCCAGATCGAGGCAGCACTGCGCAGCAACAAGCTGCCCCAGGTCGCCTGTCGCGAACTGTTGTCGTCGCGGACCATCAACCGCGTCCAAATGGCCCGTGCCATGGCCCGCGTCAACCGCGCGCGGGAAATCATGTCATTTCTCGACGTGCCGTCAGAGGCCTTGGGGCTGCGCCAAACCTTGCCGCCGCGCATCATCGCCTTGCTGCGCAAGGAGCGCATCGTTCCTCTTTCTGCCAAACACAACGACGAAGACCAACAAATCACCGAGCTTCATCTGGCGCACGACAAGGCCACCCGCGATGTGGTGCTGGAAAACAAACTGGCCGAGATGCTGCCACCGGACGTCAAGTTCCATTGGCACTTCATCCTCCGCGAGGTGGCCGGGGCCTATTGGCTGGCCGGAGAGTCGGAAAGCATCGATACCGGCATGGAGGCCGAGGCCCTGCTCGATCGCATCATCGGCAATGCCGCCGACGCCCGTGCCTCCGACATCCACATCGACCCCTCCATCAAGGGTGAGCCCCGCGCCATCGTCAAGTATCGGGTCGACGGCTTCGTGCACCCCAAAGAAGTCATCACCATGGAGCAGCTTGACCGCCTGCGTGTGCGGATCGAGAACCTGGCGCGCATGCCCAAGGTGAACCTCAACCATACCAACAAGGGGGCTTTTACCCGCTCCGGATACGACTGGCGTGTGCAAATCCAACCGCACGCAGGCCGCTTGGGGCCGGTGCCGCGTATTGTGCTGCGCCGCTTGCAGCCCGACGTGATGCCGTTGGAAGTGCTCGGTTATCCGCATGATTTTATCGACAAGATCAAGTCAGCCGCCTCGGCCGCCAACGGCGTCATCCTATGGACGGGCCCCACCGGATCGGGGAAAACCGAGTCCATCCACGCCGCCGTGGTTAGCGTCAATCCCATGGCCAAGGGTCTCTCGGTGCACACCATTGAAGATCCGCCGGAAAAACGCGTGCCCGGGTACGCGGTGCAAATGGAAATCGCCGAAGAAGACCCCGCCCGCAGTGGACTTCAATTGTTGAAATCATCCCTGCGTGCCGACCCCGACGTGGTCATCTTTGGTGAAGTGCGCGACAATGAAATGGCCAAGTTGGTGTTCGAGGCCGCCAACACCGGCCACTTGGTGTTCAGCACCCTCCACACCAACACCGCGCTCGATGCCATTATCCGCCTGAGCGAACTGGGCATCAATGGCTTCCTACTGTCTTATGTGCGCGGGATTGCCGCCCAGCGCCTGCTGCGGCGCCTGTGCGTCCATTGCAAAATCAAGATGGAAGGCGAGCCCGACGACTATACCAAATATGTCTTCGACCGCTACGATGTGCCGCTGGAAGGGGCCGACCTGTACGTTGCCAACATGGAAGGTTGCGCCAGTTGCAACTTCACCGGTTACTATGGCCGCGTGGCTGCCGCCGAATGGCTGCGCCCCACCCGCGAGCTGATCGACGCGAGCCTGCAAGAAAACTTCGACCAGCTGGAAGACATGGCCCGCCGTGCCGGTTGGCAGCCGATGGGCCGCATGGGGGTCGAGCATGTGGCCCGAGGCATTACCGACGCGGGCGAACTGGCCAGCAAGATTCTGGAACTCGGCAGCGAGCAATTGGTATCATGATGAGGGAGGCGCATCATGGGCATTGAGATTGGCCGCACCAAACTTTCCAACAACGAGCGGGTCGATTTTTTCAAGACGCTCTCCGGGTGGCTCAGCGCCGGTCATGGCCGCACCTCGGTGGCCGAGGCGGTGGCCAACACCTGCGATGCCTTCAGCCATGATGAATACGCCACCATGAAACCGCGCATGGATATCATCAAGCGCGAGGTGCAGGGCGGACAAATTCAATTTTTCGAGGCCCTGCGCATGTCGCAGTTGGGGTTTAGGCCACAGGAAATTTCCATCATCGAGGCGGCGGAAAAAAGCAGCCAGTTGCGCCAAGCGGTGCCGGCGTTGGTACGCGCCATGGAGATCCAGTATAATGGCCGCCGTGAAATGGTGATGAAGCTGGCGGGGCCGCTGTTCATCGGCGTGATGCTCATCCTGATGTCACTGGGGGTGTTGTTGTTCATGTTGCCGCTGGTGGTCGAGCCGGTGATCGAACGTAACGCCAAAGCCCTGCAAAAGTTTCCCTTCATTTTGCGCTGGTACTGGTATGCCTCGGTTTGGCTGCGCGCCAACCCTTGGGTTCCGGTGGTGGTGGTGCTGGCGCCGCTGGTATTGTTTCTGCTGCGCAATACAACGCTGCTACGTCCTTACTATCTCAGGTTCTTGTTGGGCTGGAGCGTCAGCCGAAAGCTGATTTTAGGTTTCAACAGTGTGATTGTGGTGTACTTCATGCCCGCGCTGGTACGTTCGGGCCTGCCCACCTACCGCGTGCTGCAATACTTGGCCGATTGTGTTTCCAACCCGACCCTTTCCAATGCCTTCCGCGTAGCCGCCCAAGAACACGAGAACGGCATCCGCATGAGTCAGGCACTGGAAATCATTCCCTTCCGCGCGTCCTTCATCAATGCAGTGGCGGCAGGCGAGAGTACCGGTGCCATCGCCGACCGTGTGCAAGACCTGCAAGACCCCTACAGCATCGAGCTTGAGCGTAACATCAAAACCGTAGTGGGTACGTTGAAATTCATCGTGATGGCGATTTTGCTGCCGTTCTTCATCGTTTCCACCTACACTGCACTGGTAGGGCCGATTTTCGCCCTGATGGAGTACTAAGGCATGGATATTGTCATTCTGACCCGGCGCGGCATCGCTTACCAGCGGGTGAGACGTGGCGAGCAGCAGGTTATTTTTCTCCCTTCCGATGAAGCCGTCAAAGTCTACAAAGACATCACCGACACCAGTACCATTGCCGAGCGCTACGGTGCGCAGAGAAGCCCGCCGCTATGGCGGCAAGCAGAGGGCCAGCTGGTAGTCTACGGGCTTTTGCCGGAGGCGCTGGCGCAGCGCCGTCAGGCGCTCAAGGTATGGCTGGCGCAAGATTTCGCTCCTGCCGAAGCGACGGCAGTCATGTATGTCTTCGACAAAAAATGGGTTGTCTTCAGCCGGCGTGATATCAATGACGAGGGGGTGGTCGATTGGCGGACGACACTGCTGAAAGCCGAAGAAGATATATCGGTTTCCGATCTTATCGGTGAAACGGCCAATGACGTCATGCTCGATGATGTCGATGCCCGCGTCTGCGTGGCGGTGTACGAGGATTTGGAACTTTACGAAAGCCTGCAGGAAAAACTCAAGCCGCTGGATATCAAGCCGGTACCTTTTTCCTCGCTGAAAGTCAGCCCACGGGCCAAGCCCCTTTACCGTCAGCGTGATTATGGCGCCTTGATGATCTTGAGCATTCTGCTGCTTACCCTGCTGTTTGCGGCAAGCGCGGCGTATTGGTTCGTGACATGGCTGGAGCTGCAAAAAGTGGATGGCCATATCCGCGATGTCCGTCGCCAAATCAGCAATATCGAGGTCAACCAAAACCTTGGGCAACTGAACGACCCTCATCAGGTTTTACGGACCATGCAAAAGGCGTTCGAGGCGCAGCCGTCGGCCATTGTTGATGCGGCGGCACGCATTGGCCGCGAATTTGGCGAGTTGGACTCCGTAAAGTTTTCTGTTGGCAAAGACAACACCGGCAATACGCGAGACAACATCAACCCGCTAGAGCCGGGACAGCATGAGGTGACGGCCAATATTGGCAAACCGACCAATACGCTGCTTGTCGACCAAGAGCGCTTGGCGACATTGCTGATGGCCGACGCGCCGTGGGCTCGCCAGATAGAAAACCTGCCGGTGGGCGGGTCTGGTCTCACCCTCCGTATTGTCCTGCAAACCGAAAAGACGGAGGGCAGACGATGACCGGTCTCAGCCGCAGCTCCTTTCGCAATGTGTGGATACTGTTGACGCTGGCAATGCTGGGCGGGAGCTTTTTCGTATTCCAGACCACCCAAGGTTATAAGGACGACATCCAGCGCAAGAATGCCAGCCTGCGCAGCTTGAAAAGCGAATTGGACAACGCGGCACGCCGTGCCGAGGCGCTCAAGGAGCTGGACGGCCTGACCATCAACGAAAAAACCGCCACGCGTCTCGATATTCTCCGACATCTGGGCCTCGAGCAAAGCGGTTACAAGTTCGATGTCAACGGTCGCCAGGTGATGAACATCGGCAATGCGGTACTCTACCAGCGCATGGTGCGGTTGGTGGCCGACTTGCCCTATGCACAGGCCATGGCACTGGTTGACCAGCTTCATGAAACCCGCAAAATCGTCATCAATCAGGTCGAGCTGCGCCGCTCCACTTCGCCTGGTGACAAGGTAAACATCACCATCGAAGGCAAAATCTACGGTCTGGAGAAAAACGATGCGATTTAGCCTTGCCGTAATTCTTCTGCTGGTTGTGGCCCGTGTCCACGCCCAGTCGGTCGAGGCCGAGTGGCGGGTGATGAGCGACGTGTCGGCCACCCGTGTACCCGCCTACCAGAACCAACCCAATCCGTTCCCCATGCGTGAGGAAATACGTGCCGTGGTCGAAGAGTCGACCGATGAGCTTACCGCCGAAGCCCAGCGCCGCGCCCAGACCATCGCTCGCGCCCGTGCCTTGCTGTCAAGCAATCAGGTGTTTCGGCCGGACACGTCGCAACTTGTCTTTGGAGGATATCTTAAAACCGTAAATGGCGCCCGTGTTCTCCACATGGAAAAATGGATGAAAGAAGGCGATACCATCGACGTCCCTGTTAGGGGGGCCGACAAGGCCTATGAAACTATTCGCGAAGTGAAGGAAGTAGATCCCGATATGGCGGAAAAACTCGAAAAAGAGCTGGTGAGTCGCCTGAATGTCGCCAGTAACATTTCCCTCAAGCTGGTAGTGGTTACTCCCAATGAGGTCGTCTTGCGCGGCGGGGGCGAAACGGTGCGCGTGGATGTCAGTCATGGTGGTTTGTAATCCTTCCCATAAAGTGTTCGGGAGGACTGTGATATGCAGGCGTTGATCCTGTTTGCCGTGTTTGGCGCGTTGTTGGCGGCAATTGCCGGCGTCGTGACAACATCGGTGGAAAGCACCCGTCAGTTTATCCTTAATCAGGTGGCGGCCACCCGTACCTACTTTCATAATGTTGAGATAGCACTGACCGAGCAGGTGGTGCCCGCCGAAATGCAAATCGCTTACCAGTCATGTCCCGATGGTACCAGCCACGGTGCCAGTAACGTAAAATCATATCTGTGCCGTACGGAAGTCTCGCGGCTGGCGTCATGGAGCGGTGCCAGCGACGGCAGTGTTGACCCTTGGAAACGCGATATCACTGGCTATGTACTCAAAAAAGACGTCCCCATTTATGCCAGTCTGCCGAATTACGTGATTACGGTGCCCGTAACCGCAATGGTGCTGGTATCGGCGGGGCCCGACGGCAAACTCAGCAACGAGGTGCAAAGCGGACTCGCCGGATTGAGCACGTCGTCCCAGATACGTGACGTCTTGCGGATTGTCCCTCCCGACCCGGCCAGCTGTAATACGTCCACAAACAGCTGTGATGATATTGTCCATACCTTCACCGATCAGCGGGCGCTCGAGCGGCGCTGGAAGACGATCAAGGAAGCGATGGAGCGGATCGGTGGGGCCACTGTTCGACATTACGGTATCCAGTTCAAGCAATTCCTCGGTCAACTGCCGGACATCTACAATAGCAATATCGCAGGACTTTTTGACGGAAGCGGAAATTTGGTCATCAATACGGCGAATCTCAACATATGGCAGGGGTTGGGGGTAAGTCCTCCCAGTTTGGCAACCGTCAACCTCAATTCGGCAGCCGATCGTACCAATGTCGGCGTGGATGAAGAGTTCCGTTATCTTACCGACCCGGTTGCTGCGGGCGGCAGTGGAATGGGCCTGAGTTTTACGGTTGGCAGCACGCCCAATGGCTATGATGACATGCTGACCATCGACCTGACTAACAATGGCAGCCCATGGGGAGGGAGCACCGGTACCCTTGCCTACCGGCACATTGTCAGCACAACGCTTTATTGAACCTGATCGGAGGATAACGACATGAGCCCGCACGCAAAGCACTTGAACAACAAACAAGGTTTTACCCTTGCCGAAGTCATTTTGGTGGTGGCGGTGATTGCCATTTTGGTCAGCCTGACCGCCGCGCCGGTCATTGAGTTCATGAAAATGCGCGATATCCGCAGTGAAGAAAACGAAATGAATGAGATCATGAAGGCGGCCAACGCCTATCTGGAAGACCGCAACGAACTGCCTGCGGATACAGGGGGAACATGGGCCGATGAACTGGCGCGCTACACCAGCCTTTCGGCCGATCAAATTGCCAACGACACATGGGGCAACCCGCGCATGTACGTCATGCACAAAATCAATGAGACGTTTTTGGGAACGCCCATCGAAGTCTACTATGTCACCTTGCACAGTGCCGGCCCCAACCGCAAGGCTGATGGCGGTGCCGCCAGTGCGGGCGGCGACCCTGTCTCCAACAGTGGCATTGCCACTGGCAGTGATGTGTTCTCGGCGGTTACCGATACCGGCTGGTGGAAGAACAAGACCACCGACACTCTCCGTGTCCAGGCGTTTGTCGATGCCCAGCCCGCCATGGATGACATGATGGTGCGTCTCACCGACTATCCCGAAAAAATCCAGAAATACAAAACCTCGCTGGAGCGCCTGCAACGCATTTCCGAAGCGCTGGAAGGCTATGCCACCTCGCGCTACAACGAGACCGTGGTGGCCTGCATGAGCACCACTTGCAGCCCGTTGCCCGAGCAACTTATTTATTACCCACCATCCGCCAACTCCGGCCCGTCCACCTATTATGCCGGTAATGTGAATGCCGATATCACCACCTACAATGGCGGCAGCATGATCGACAATAGTACCAATGACGCCAACCGGCGCGATGGCATGATCAACCTCATGCGCATCCTCGGTTTGCCGGATGAGTATTGCTGCAATGCCTTGAAATCAATTACGGGGAGCAAGAACGAAGTTCCGTTCTACTACTTCAGCAACCCGCGTCCACGCCTTGGAAGCGGTACGTGCGGCAACCGTCCCAATCCGCAAAGCACCAACCCGGCGCTCTCACGGACATTGCCGGCCCGTATTGCGGTAAGTGATGCGGGTACCTGTGGTTGATGCTTGAGTTGGTGGCTATCGCCGAACAGGCTCACGTTGCGCTTGGCCACCATTGGCCATGGCTGGCAGTGTTTCTGGGCGCCGTGTTGGGCGGCGTCGCCGGCTCGTTTCTGGCCTGCGCCCGCCACCGCCTGCCGCGCGGGCAATCGCTTTGGCAGCCTCCCAGCCATTGTCCGGCCTGTCGGCGTACGCTGGGCATCTCCGACCTCATCCCCGTCATTTCATGGTTGGCCTTGCGTGGCCGCTGCCGTACCTGCCAGGCCGTCATTCCCGCTGCCAGCTTGTTGGGAGAGCTTGTCGCCGTCATTGTTGGCGCCCTGTTGGGCTGGGCCGTGGGCTTGCATCTCTACACCGTGCCGTTGGTGGTGGCGGCCTTGTCGCTGTTGAGCGCCGCTGTACTGTGGTTGACCATACGCCGTTGATGCCATTTTCCCACAGCGACATCGTCAAAAGGGTGCGCGTATGTGCCTAAAACTCGCTAAAAACGCCAACAGCAGGCACACTTTGCCCAATGAAACGTGTGTGGCCGTTTGTCCGCCTGACCACCGCTCTGGCGTTCAGCCTGGCGGTGCCCGTGGGCGCGGCATGGGCCGAAACACGAATTGACGTCCTTCCCGCCTTTCACCAGCAACGCCTGCAAACCATGGCCATGCAGCCATTGGTGCCGATGGCCCCGGCGGCCAAACCGGTGGCGGCCCCGGCCCAAGGCATTGTGCTGTTGCGCCGCACCGAGCCGGTGCGCAAGCCGCCCACGCCGGAAGAGCTGGATGCCCGTATCCGTCGTCTGGCCGATGACATTGTTGCCCAACGCGAGCAGGTGATTCTCCAGCAAACCGCCGCCACTACGCAAGAACTCGACCAGTCGTTGCGCCAATACGCCCAACAGGTGGCCAGCACCCAGGCCCAACAGGCCGAACAGAACGCCCGCGCCGCCGCTGCCGAAACCAATGCCCGCACGGCTAATTTGCTGGAGAATACCGCTACCAAGCTGGATGCCATGGCCACCAGCAACAACGTGTTCTGGCAGGCCACCCAAAGCCAGCTGACCAGCCTGCAAAGCCAGAACGCCCAAGCCATGCAAGACGTTCGCGCCCAACTGGCCGCCGCCACCGCGCAAACGCAAGAGTTCGCCCGCCTGCAAGCCATGGAGGCCCAACTCAAGGCGCAAGAGGCCGCCATTGCCGCCGCCCAGGCCGAGGCCCGTGCCGCCGAGGCGCGCGCCAAGGATTACGCCGCCAACCAGATGGCGGCCACCACCCAAACATTGGCAGGCAAGATCGATGCGTTGCAAACCGCCACCACCGCCCAGCTTGGCGCGGTGAAGGATGTCGCCGCCACCCGTCTTTCAGCGCTTGAGCAAACCACCGCCGCCAAACTGGATGCCACCCGCGAAGCGCAACAGGCCAAATTGGCCGCGCTGGAAAGTGCCACTGCCACCAAGCTGGAGGCGGTGCAGCAAACAACCCTTGCCAAGCTGGATGCTGGCCAACAAGCCCAGCAGGCCCAACTGGCCGCACTGGAAAGCACGACATCAACCAAGCTGGATGCGGTAAGAGACGTTACCAATGGCCAGCTTCTAGCCAACCGCTACATCACGGCGGCGCAATTGCAGGCGATGGAAACCGCCAATGCCGCCCGCCAACAAGCCACCGATGCCAAACTGGCCGCTACCCAAGAGATGACGCTGGCCAACCTGCGCTGGCTGGATGAAGCCACCGACGCCAAATTCGCCGCGGCCGAAACCCGTGCCGCCGCCCGCGATGCCGCCACCACTTCGCGGTTGGATGATCTGGAAATCCTCACCGCCAGCAACCAAAAGCTGCTGAAGGCCGAAACCACCCGCCTCGCCGCGCAACTCACCGACTACACCAATGTGCAGCTGGCGGGTGTGATAGAGCAAACCAACCGCGCCTTGGCCCAGACCGCCGCCGATACCGACACCAAGCTGGATGACCTGAAAGCCAAAACCGCCGAACGTCTGGCGGTCTACCGCGTGGCCGCCGCCAAAAAGGCCGAGCGCCTGAACGCCGAAACCGAACGCAAGCTTTCCGCCCGTGTCGCCGAGGCGCAAGCCGCCGCCGAAGCCAAGCAGCTCAAGGCCGAGGACGTGCGTACCATTGCCACCCAGACGGTGGAAGACACCGCGCCGCAGTTCCGCGCCATCGCCATGCAGGCGCTGGCCGATTCCAAAGACTATATCAAGACCATGGCCACCACCGCGCTGAAGGATGACCCTGCCACCAAGGAAGCCCTCACCCAAGCCGCCCGTGACGTCATTACCAAAGACAACCAAATCGTCTTCGCCATCCGCAAGGTGGTGGATCACCGCCTGAAGGCGCTGCCGCAAGCCGCCGCCGCGCCGATGTTGCCCCCGCCTGCCGAGGGCACGCCGTCCATTTACACCGGCGATGAAATCTCGCTGGACGCCAAACGCCTCGGCATCGCACCTATCGGCGATATCGAGCCCGCCGCAGGCCCGCAGCAAATCGCTGCCTTGGGCAAGGTGGCGGTAATGCCCGCCCGTGCCCGCGCCGACTGGATAGACCTGCGCAAGTTCAACGTGGTGCTCCATGAAGACAACAAGACCTTGCCAAGCATGATCGGCACGCTGGTCAAGCACGCCGAGCCCTACACCGGCCCGTGGGAGGTGAAGTGGAAAATCCGGCCGGAAAACAAAGATATTCTCACCGAGACCTTCAGCCTCGACGTGGAGACCAGCTTCGAGGAATTTGTCAATTATTTGGCCAACTACATGGTCAACGCGCGGGGGGTCAAGCTATCCTTCAGCCTGTTTGACAGTGAACGGGTGCTGGTGATCAGTGATTAACGACAAGACCTTTCTGGCCATCATTTTCGCCGCCGCGCCGCTGGCGGCGCCGTGGGCGCTGGCCGAGCGCATTCCGGTAGATAGCTCTGCCGCAGGCGCGGGCGAGGGGGTGGTCATCGCCTCCACCCGCATGGGCGTGGGCCCTGCATTGGCCGATCCGATGGGCCTGCCCGCCGATTGCGGCGGCCCCGGCCTCAACGTGATGGTCACTTCGGCGGGCGAGCAGCAACGCTGGCTGTACGATGCCAACGGCGAGCCTTGCACCGACGCCACTCTGATGTACGATGGCGGCAGTGCGCTGGGCAGCCGCATGGCCGACCCCGCCGTGCAAATCGGGTTTATCGACCCCCTTGGCGGCCTGCCGCAGGCTGAAACCTTGCCCGCTTTGCCGCGCATCCAGGTCAGCCGTGAGCTTCTGCCCGCCCAAGCCGCCGCCGGCCCTGCCAAAACGGTTGGCGCTCCATCCGATTTGTTGGGCGATACCATCAAACAGTGGCAAAGCGGCCTCACCGAGATGGCCTCCGACGCTCCCCGCGTGCAAACCATCGCGCAAACCGAGGCCACCCTTGCTGCCGTGCGGGAACTTGACAGACAAACCACCAGCCTCTCCACCCAGCGCGACCAAGTCGAAGCCCTCGCTGCTCAACTGCGCGAGAAAGAGCGCGAACTCGCCGCCGCCGAAGCCCGTGCCAAAACCAGCAAACTCAACAGCCAGCAACAGCGCAACCTCGCCGAGGCCACCCTCTCCAAAGCCCAGCAGGCCGAGCAGAACATGCGCGCTGACCTCCGTGCCGCGCAAGAACGCCTTGCCACGCTGGAAGCGCAGAACAAACAACTTGCCGCCAGCAAGGCCCGCCAAGAGAAGGTCTACGAGCAACGCATCGCCACGCTGGGCGACGACCTCCGCACCGCCGAGCAGAAAGCCCAAGCCAGCCGTCAAGAGCTCATCATGCAGGCCGCCGCCAAAATCGCCGAGGCCGAAGCCTTGGCCAACGCCGCCCGCGTGGCCGAAGCCGACGCCAAGGCCCGCGAGGCCGCCCGCCTGAAGCAGGAGGCCGAGACCATGCTCAACCGCGCGCTGGATTTGGCCAACAACAAGGCGGTCATCGCTGCCGACCTCGCCGAGGCCACTCCCAAAGCCGCGCCGATGCCGTTGATGGAAGTGCCGGTGGTCATCCATGCCACCGACCAAACCCTTTCCGACCTGCTTGCCTCCATCCTCAAACAGGCCGCGCCGCAAGCGGGGGAATGGAAGGCCGATTTCCAACTCACCACCGCCAACAGCTACATCCTTGCCGAGAAATGGAGTCTCACCGCCGAAGCGCCGGTGAAGGCCCTGCTGGACAATCTCACCGCGCAAATCAAAGCCGCCCACGGCGTGACGTTGGCGTTTACACAGTTTCCGCAATCGCGCCTTGTTGTGGTGACGGATAACTAGCCCGCATCAAGTGCCGATTGGCCACACCCGATGCCCTCCGCTGCCGCCCGTGCGCGCACAGGCCTTGAAAACCGTACACACCCTGCCCATACTGTCTCCATAGCACCCAAACAAGGAGAGCATGCGCTATGAAACTGAACACCCAAACGATTTTCACCCTGCTGCTGGTGGCCGGTCTGGCCATGGTCGGCGGCGATGCCTTGGCAACCAATGGTACAACTGGCTCCGCAGGCGCAGGTCAAACGGTTTTGAACCAAATCATCGGTGCCATTACCGGCAACATCGGTTTGATTATCGGTCTGGTGCTGGCCATCCTGGGTATCTGGACGTGGGTGGTGAAACAGGAAACCGCCGCCGGCATTATGCTGATTATCGGTGGTGTGCTGATTACCGTATCGCCCGGCGTGTTCAACACCTTGCGTAGCATGGTCAACCCGGTCGTAGATGCCGCCGCCTCCGGTTACGGTGGTAACGCGAACGTACAACGCAACACCCAATAAGCCATCGCCATATGTGGCTGGTTCTTCTCCTCCTCCTTCCCGCTACCACCTTGGCGGCGGGAACGGGGGATGCCGGTTCTTTGGAACTCAACGCCCTCACCGGCATCGTTACCGGCAATATCGGGTTGTTTCTTGGTCTCCTGATTACCGTCTGGGGCATTTTCAAACTGGTTGGCGGAGAAACCGGTGCGGGCATGATGCTGATGATATTGGGCGTATTGCTCACCATCTTCCCCGGTGTGTTCAATGTTGCCCGCAGTATCGTCGTGCCGGTTGCGCAGGGCATCACCGGCGGGTAGCATAACCTCATGTCGGCACGTCCCGTTCCCCGCAATATCGATCAGCCCAACCGGGTGCCGGAATACGTCATCACGTGGGTGGTCAGCTATTACGGCACGTTGTTTCTTACCGGCGAGGTGGTGCTGGCATTTTTCTTTTCCTTCCTTGCCGTCTACCTGATGTACCGCTTCACGCTGGACAAGCCCGAGGGCATCATGATGCGCATCCTCTACCGCTATGTCCAAATCGGCAAACTGCGCCCCACTCCGCGCTTGGTGAAGCGCTTCGAGCTTGGTTGATTGTTGCAAAGGCAGCGCAGCGTTCCGCTTGGGCTGATGCACCCGCGCCACCGCACGCATGCTTTCCCTGCCCAATAAAGCCGCACCCTCTGCCATATCTGCAAGACTTCGGCTAAACTGCCGCCATGGATTTCGTCTCACGCGCCGGCAGCTTCATCGATAGGGCCCACCGCCTTGCGGGGGTGTTGTTGCTGGTGGTTATCGTGCAAAGCCTCATCATCATCAATATGTGGATGAGCAACGCTGACATGGCCAACCAAGTCCGCTACATGAGCGCCCGCCTGCCGGTATATGTGGTGCCCGGTGCCACCCGTGGCATTTACAGCCCCACCGAAGACGACCTGCTGATCAAGGCCTTTGTCGACCAAGTCACCCAAAGCTTCAAAACCTTCACTTACGAAACACTGGCCGCCCAATACCAAGAGATGAAGCAGTTCTTCACCCCGCAAATGCTGGCGGATGCCGACAGCTATTTTGCCAAGATGTTGCGTGATTCGCAGGCCGACCGCCGCAGCAGCCTCTTTATTCCCGACCAGCAATCCATGCAGGTGGAAAAATTCACTGAAAACGGCGTGGACATGCGCACGGTGAAAATCCGGGGCTCGCTGCAAACCATCATCGCGGGCAGCGTGGTGGAAAGCTTGCCGATGGAGGTCACCCTCAAGCTGCAAAAAACCATCATTTCCAAGGCCAACCCTTTTGGCTTCCAATTGGCCCAGTACAACGAACGTGCGTTAAGCAGCAACCCCGCACAAAGCGTGCGCCCGCAATAGGAGAGATTTCATGACCAACACCTTGCGCCTTCTCGCCCTGATGCTGCTGTTGCCGCTGGCCGCCATGGCCGACACCATGGTGTGGCGCGGCCCCACCCAAAGCCTCACCATCGGCCTTACGCAAGACGATATTGCCCACGTGGAAATGCCCGAACCCATCACCAACGTCACGCTGGAAAACCAGGACTATGTTGATGTGCTGGTGGTGGAAGGCTACAACAACCGCGCCTTCCGCATGCGTTCACTGCTGCCCAAGATGGCCACCCGCATGTTCCTTACCGGCGCCTCCGGCAACACCTACATCCTCATCCTCACCACCGATGTGCCCTATCGTGCCTTCCTGCAAGTGGTCAACGGGCTGGAAATCGACAACGTCGCCCGCAAGATCTCCAACAAGTTCGGCCCGCACGATCTGGTACGCGGCATGGCCACAAATACCGACATGCCCGGCGTCCAGCGCGAAACCTATGTGGTGCCCAACTGGTTCAAGGGCGGCGGTCTCACCTTCGACCTGTCGGAAGTCTGGCAATCCCCCAAACTGACCGGCATCGTGGTCAACGTGCGGAACGATACCCCTGCCGCCAACGAGGTCAACCTGCCTGCCGTGACCCTTCCCCGTACCGACGAATGGGGCACCCTGCGCTATGCAGCGATGGAAAACCTGCGCATGGCTCCCGCCGGCCGGCCCGGCGACCGTGGCGTGCTGTTCCTCGTGTTCATGCGGTAGTTTCTCGTTAGCCGTATCCGCTAATCCGGGTGTCCCTGTCACATCCCTGCGACAACACGCGCCACAAACCCGCCCCGCACTCTCGCCAAGTGCTTGTGGGCGGGGGTATAAACAGGCATGACCTGCGTCCGTCACCTGTTGCTGTTGGCCGCATTGCTGCTGGCCGCCTCCGCACATGCGGCCGATGACTATTCCCGCGATCCCTTCAGCCCCAAAGTTGCCCGCGAGGCTTGGAACATGATCGGCCGCGCCGAAGCCGAACACGGCATCCCTATTGGCCTTTTACACGCCATGAGCCTCACCGAAACCGGGCAGGGGGTGGCGGGCTGGATGCTGCCGTGGCCTTACACCGTCTGCATCAACAGCACCGGCCAGAAATCCTACATCAAGCAGCAACATGCCCTGACCGATCTCAACTGGATGCGCAGCCTCGGTTTCGTCCGCTACGATGTCACCGTGGGCGGTCAAAGCCTTTCCAACGCCAAAACTGCGGCGGTGCAGGCACTCATTTCCGCCAATCCTGCCGCAACCAGCATCCGCTTGAAGCCGCGTCCGTTCAGCCGCCGTTTTTCCAACGCCGATGACGCCACCGCCTACGTCTACGGTATGTTCGCCAAGGGCCACAAAAACATGGATCTGGGGCTGATGCAGATCAACTGGCGCGTGCATGGCAGCAAGCTGGGCAGCGTGCAAAATGCCTTCAACCCGCGCGCCAACCTCGATTACGCCGTCAACTACCTGTTGGAACACCGCGCCACCCGCGACTGGTGGGGCAGCGTCGGCCGCTATCACAGCGGCACGGCCTACTACGCCAACAAGTATATCCGCAATGTTTACACGTGGTACAAACGCGTGCACGACTACAACTCTGGCAAGCAAATCGCCGCCCGCTAGCTCTTTTACCGGGCAGATAACGGGAAAGTATGGGGGTCAAGGTGGCACAGCCCCGTATTCGCCCGTCGCCTTCCCTCTTGAAATATGTTTGAATACCCCATGCACCCCACCCTCAATCCCCAGCAAACCGCCGCCGTCGCTTACACGGGCAGCCAGCTTCTTCTTGGTGCCGCAGGAAGCGGCAAGACCGCCGTGCTGGTGGAAAAAGCCGCCAGCTTGATTGCCGCCGGAATGCCGGCGCACGATATCGCCGTCACCACCTTTGCCGCCCGTACCATTCAGGCCTTGCGGCTCAAACTGGCGGGCCGTGTCGGCCAGCAGGCGCCGCGCCTTAAGGTAGAAACGCTGCTGGAACTGGCCCGTGCCCAACTTGCCGCCGCAGGCCAGCAGTTGGACTTTGCCAGCAACAACCGCATGCGTGAGATCATCCGCGAGGTGATGGCCGAAGCGGGCTTTGCCGGAACCCTCGGCGAGGCCGAGGAACTTCTTCACCGCTACAAGTCGCTCGCCAAAAAGGTGGAAGACGATGCTCCCCACATCACCCTTTACCACGCCTACAAACAGCGCTTGGAAGACCTGCGCCTACATGACCGCAATGATATCCTGCGCCGCCACGTGCTGGGGATGCAAAGCGGGACGGTGGCACCGGTGCCGGTCAGCCACCTTCTGGTCGACAACCTGCAAGATGCCACCGAACTGCAATTGGCATGGCTCAAACACCATCTGGCCGCTGGCAAAACGCTGGTGATGGCCGGCAATGACGACCTCACCGCCTACACGCCCAACGGCGCCCAAGGCGCGCAGGGGCTGCACGCCGTGGCCGAGTGGGATGGCGTCACCAAAACCGTGTTCACCGATACTTACCGCATCCCCGCCACACTGGATGCCCCGCTGGAGGCGGTGGCCGCCAAGCTGGAACACCGCATCGCCAAACCGCATATCCCGCACAATGGCTATGCCGCCACCCTCACCGTGCAGGGCTTTGCGGCGGCAGCCGACGAACACGTTTTCCTGCTGGCCAAGGCGCGTGAACTGGCCGGCGCCGCTGCGCAGTCGGTAGGGGTGGTTACCCGCACCGATTACCATGCCAACCTGCTGACCCACCTTCTGCGCAAACAGGGGTTCAACCCGGCCAGCTATGCCCGCCTCATCTGGGAAGACCCCGCCGCCCAGCAAGTGCTGGCATTGCTGTACGTGTTGCTGAACGCCTCCTCCACCGAGCAACTGCTCACCGTTTTTGCGGCCTTCGGCACCGATGCCGCCACCTGCGCCCGCCTCCATCAGGGCGGGCTCTCGGCCGAGAACTGGTTGCCCCGACAAGCCCCGCTGCCGCATGTGGCCGATGTCCCCGCCACCCAGCATGCCGCCATTGCCACCACTCACCGCCTGCTTGTAGGCGCATGGCAGGTGCTGCAGGCCAAAACGCTGGCCCCGCGTGAGGTCTTTAAGGGCCTGCTGGAAGACCTGCTGGCCCACCAGCCGGAAGATACCCATCCCACCATGCTGTTGGCCGCCGACATGCTGCTGTCGCTGTCCGGCAAGCTGGCCGACATCCTGCCCCGTGTGGTGGCCGAAACCATGCCCGATATGAGCGCGCCGCTGGTGGTGGCGCCGGTGCGCGAGGTGCGCAATCTGGAGTTCACCACCCTCATCATGCCCCATGCCCACGCCGACCACTGGCCGCGTCCCGCCAGCGGTGCTGTGCCTGCCGATGCCGACCACGAGCGCCACCTCTTCTACCTCGCCCTCTCGCGCACCCGTGGCGACATTCTCATCACCCATCATGCGGGGTTGAGCCATTTGGTGGAGGAGTTGCAGGGCTACCTGTAATCGCGCCACACTCCCTGTCAGGAAGATAGAGGCAAACCTGACACCCGGCTTGTGCATCTGCTATACCTTGCAAAACAACAAGAGAAGCCAAGGTATGGCCCCGCGCAAACCCAAGTCACCCGCCAAGGCGGCCAAAGCGGCCAAGCCTGCTGCGTCAAACAAGGCCAAAGCCAAGGCCGCCGCGCCGGATGCCGACGCCCTCAAAGCGGCCGACGAAGGTTACCAACTGGCCCGCAAGGATGCGGTGAAGTATCTGCACAGCCGCCGCCAAGCGATGTTCGCCCTCTCGCGCCGTTACCATCTTGAGCCGGAAGACCTCGAGCAGGAAGGCTTTGAAGTGCTGCTGACCTGCCTGCGCGATTTCAACCCCGTCCACACCAAGGCCGATGGCAGTATCTCCACCGTACAATTCAACACCTTCTTCGGTATCCGGCTGGAGGGCAAGGCGCTGGAGCTCCGCAACCGCGATCCCGAATACCAGGCCCGCCAAGCCCACATGGCCGACATGAGCGATGAGCAGAAAAGCGAATTCCGCAACAATCCGCCCCTGTTGGTGCAGCATCTCGACCAACAAACCACCATGCAAGAACAACTCAGTGGCGAAGTCTCCTCCGCCCGCCGCGCCAACCAGATGTCCGGTGCGATGAAGCTGGTACACGACAGCTTTGTGGAAAAGAAACTCAACCAACTGATTGCGCAAGAGCGGGATGACAAGCGCCGCGCCGCGCTGATGCACGTCAAGGTCGGCGGTGTCGCCAGCTTCGATGAAATCGCCTACCACTTCGGCGTGACCGACAGCCGCGCCAGCCAAATCCTCAACGAGCTGATGGACGCCTTCTATGTGCAACGGCTGCTCGACGGCGATCTCAAATCGGTGGCGTTCGATTGGAAAAAACTCAAGATGCAGCCCAAGCGCGCCGCCCGCCTGCTGGAAGAAGCCATGGCCAACACCACGCCCGACCGCGCCGCCGCCATCCACGAGGCCTTCCAACCCGAGTACCCCGAACTTGAACTGAAAGGCGAAGAAACTGCCGCTCCTGCCAAGTCTGTCGTAGGTAGTCAACCCACCGCCCTCGGCGCCGCCCAAACCTTCATCGATCCCTTCACGGCGGAAGAAGATGCCCGCTACCCCCTGCAAGGACTGGAGTGGCGCGCGGTCTCCGGCCTGCAACCGTTGCACGTTCCCTTCCGTAATCCGGCCGAAGACGCGGGCGGTGAGCTGCCGCACATCACCGCCATCATGGCGCGCGATGCCGACAGCTGGCCGCTCATCGTCACGCCTGAAGGCAGCGTGGTCGACGGCGCCCGCCGCCTGAAGGCCTGCGCCGCCCGTGGCAAGGAGAAGGTGCTTTGTCTGGTGCGCAACATCGTCCACCCCACCGAGGCGCGCATCATGCGCGTGGTGGCCAACATGCGGCAAATCAAGCCCGACCGCATGGACTTGTACTACGCCATCTGCGCGCTGGCCGATTTGGGCCTCTCCCAGCAGAAGATCGCAACTGCCATTGGCACCAGCCGCCCCAACGTCATCGTCTACGCCAAGGTGAAAGACAAGGCCACGCCCAAGCTCCGCGCCCTGTTTGAAGACGGCTTCATCCAGATCACCAACGCTTCCGCCTGTGTCGATATGCCTGCCGCCGCGCAGGACGCACTGGCCGAGTTCATCCGCCGCTATGGCGCGGGCTGGGGCAAGGGCCCGCAGTTCAACGAGGCGTTCGAGGCTGCCGTGGCCGGCAAACTCGATAAACTCGCCGCCGCCCAGCCGGAAAGCGCGGTGGTTCCGTTGGCGCCAAGCGCTCCCGCTACCGTGCCGCAAGCCGCCCCGGCCATGCCGGAAGGCGCGGTGCTGCAAGCCCTGCGCCAGCGCCAGACCCAACTGGAACAAACCCTGCGCGACGCCGAAGTATGGGGCAAACAGCGCGAGGCGGTGGTGGCCCGCCAAACTGAAGAGCTCACCCAACTCAAGCAAGAAACCGAAGCCCTCAAACGCGAGCTGCAAGCCCACGACCTGCTCAAATACGGCGATGAGGCCACCATCAATGGCCTGATGCGCGAGTTCAAAACCTTCTATGCTCTTATAGAACGCCTTGCGGGTGCGGCCTACCAACTTGACAAAGCCTCCAAAAACCTGCGCGGCCAACCGCTCAGCTACAAACAGGCGCAAGAGGTGCAAGAGCAGGTCGACGCCATGGAAGCCAGCCTCAACGCCATGCGCGTGCAATTGGCCGCCAAATCCCGCCGTTAATATTTTTCGTCATTGCGAGCGTTTACGCGAAGCAATCTCCTGACGACGCCCACCATGGCAAACGCATTTAAGAACTACAGCGCCGCCAAGTCAAAGCGGAGACAATGGGCGGACAGCTGGGACCCAATGCCCATCGCGCACTTCCCGCCAAAGGAAGCGCTGTACACGTTGGCAACCATAAACCATCCGTAGGCTCCGCAACCACACCCCCCACCCTGCAAAACATTCCTGCCCTTGCACCCCGCCGCAAAACACCCCATCTCTAGAGTATGGCCATCAAAAAGCTTGCCGTGCGTATTGCGTGTTTCCTGTTGGTATCGGGGTTTTTGACCGTAGCGCCTGCACAGGCACTGGACTTCCAAACAGGTGCCGCCCGTGGCTTCAGCCTCGGTAACCCGATGATGGGCGACCTCGGCGGCTACTACGGCGGCGGTGCCCCGCGTGAAATCGATTTCGGCGGCCTCGGCGTCAGTGTCGGCAAGGGCCTTGATCTCGGCTGCGGCGGCATCAATATCGGCTCGTTCATCGACATCCAGTTCAACATGGAAGACATCTCTCAAGAGATGATGCAGTCGATGAAAACCATGGTCGCCAAAGAAATATTGATCCGTGTGCTGGGTGCCATCCCGCAATTGGCCGCCGCGCAAGACTTTTTGCAAAACCTCGCCAACGAACGTTTCAAGATGTTCCAAGCCAACTGTGACATGGGTGAAATCCGTGCCGAAGCCAAAAAACGCTATCAAGAACAATGTGCCCGCGACCGTCAAGAGGGTAAGATTAGCGAGTCCGAATACGTTCGCTGTATCAACATGCACGACAGCGTCAAAGCCGACATGGCCAAGATGAGCAAGGAAATCAGCCAGTTTGTCTGCGGTTTCAGCCAGCAGCCGATGCAGTCGATGCTGCCCAGCCTGTGCCAGTCGTCTGACCAAAGCGTAGGGTGTTTCATCGGCAGCTTCTTGCCGGAAGTATGTGTCGAGAACAGTGCCTGTGGCCGCAAGGTCTGCGTCGGCTCCAACCAGCGGCGCAATCCCGCCATTACCATGTCCGGTGTGGCCGATGCGATGATGCTTTACAGCGACCTGATGGCGCGCAAGGCTGGGAAGGTCTGGGACCAGATCATGATGGCTCCCGGTATCAACCAAGCCACGGTCAAGGTGATCGCCGACGAGGCGTATAGGATGGAACGTGCCGACTTCGCACAAAACTCTGGCGGTGCCGCCAGCAATAGCGTGGCCGCCACCAATCTGACCATGCTTCCCGTCCAGTTTGCGGCCACCGGCAATGATGCTTCGCAAAAATTATTGGAAGACTACCGTAAAAACAGCCCGATGATGTCCAAATGCTACGGCAACAGCAAAATGTATGATATGCTGCGTTACCTGAAGTTCACTGCCAAAGCCGCCAACCGGCAATTGGGTGGCACGGCCCAAGTGGATGAAGACATCACCATCAGCGATGCCGAGAAAGTTCCTGCCAATCGGATCTTCCCCGATCTTCCTGCCGTGGGCTCAGCCCAGGCACAAAAGATGGGCCTCGACCCCGAAACGGTTGCCATCATGCTGGAAGAGACATACGGCTGTCTCGCCAACACCTCCTACGCGATGATTGCCAACCCTGCGGCATTGGGTGAGCTGGCCTTGTCGCCGATTCAAACGAGCTGGCAACCGCACTTTAGCATTGTCGGAAAAGAAATCTCATGTCAGGCGGTCGACAACGTGTCCACCTTCCTGCTGAGTTATCTCGGCGCCCGCGAGCTTGAAATCAAGAGCAAGGATACCATCGACGCTACGCAATCGGTCAAGAAGGACGACGGCAGTACCGCCGACAAGGATAACAAGGTTCCTAGCGAGTCGGTCGCAAAGACGGTAGACAGCTATTTCAAGCAGGTGACCGACAGCATCAAACAGCAGCAAGAGGTGAACGCCCGCCTGTGCGCGCGCAAGACCGACTTCCAGTCGCAAATCCTGCAAGTCTTCAACCCCTCCATACGCAAGAATTATCAGGAACGCATGAGCTACTAGGTCCTGTTAGCAAAGGTTTTTGTGCGTTTTGCAGGAGGTTGGGCGGGATGGGATGACGGATTTTGGCCGAGAGAGTGGTGCGGGCCACCATGACCGAGGACGAAACCTGTCACCTGCCCACCACACATGCAAACGGGCTGACAAGCCCGTTTTTTGTGCCCATAGTGGCATCCTGAGAATAACAAGCCATGGGGGTGGTTGTGTCCAACAGGCGTCGCTTGCCAAATGCCGATGTGGCCGTGCCCGCCAAGGGCCCGCAAGTGCCGTGCCTGCACCTTAGCCTCGCGGCGGGCGAACACCCTGCGCTGGCCCAGCCTTTTGCCGCCCTGCACACCCTTCCGCTCGACGCCGATGAATCCCTCTACACCCTCGGCCTGCCGCTGGCCCCCTGTACCAACGGCCACCACTTGTTGGAGGATGAAGGCTACCTCACCGCCGCAGGCGAAGCCGATATCTGGCCCTTTGCCCCCGCCTTTGTCCGCGACCTCGCGGGCCGCATCCTTCACACCGGCCTTAACCCGCTCCCTACGGTGCCCGAGATTCCTCTCGTCCCCGCCACCTGCCGCTGGCTGCCGCCTGCCACGCCGGGGTTGGAACTGCTGGAAAAAACCTTCTTCACCGCCTTCCGCCGTCTGGAGTGGAACCCCGCCCCCCACACCCGCCTCACCGGACGTGCCGATACCACACTCCGCGCCGTCTACGATGCCCCCCACGCCTACCCCTACAAGCTGCGGGTGGATAGCTTCTACCAAGATGGCTTCCGTCTGCCCCAGCTGGAGCGTCTCTACGTCCACCCTGCGCCGGACGACGCCGTTGCCGCCCGCGCGGGTGCAGACTTGTTGTCCCGCTGGAAATCCCGTCCGCAAGGCCAAACCTACCAACAGTTTTACGAGGCCAACGAGGGTGATGCATGGTTTGAGGAGCTGTTCCGGCAAGGCTGTACCGTCATCCCCACCTTCGAGGCCTACAATGGCTATTTCAAAGTCACCTCCGACTACGGCATGGCCGACGTCTGGCCGGGCTGCGTGGTGGAGGGCCTGCACGCGGTGGTCGACTATCGCGCCGACGCCAGCCCCGCCGGGACCATTCTGGAAGTGCTGCAACCGGGCTACGCGCTGGAGGGCGGTATCGTCCCCGCGCAAGTCATCGCCAGCGATGGCAGTGGTTATGTCTCGCCTTTGGGCGCAACCCCTGCACCCTTGCGCCCCGACCCGGCGCTGCCCCACCCGCGCATGGCGGCAGGCGCCGATGTCTGGCTGCCGACACACCCCACCCACTTTGAAAACCCAGCACTGTGGGACTGGAACGGTCAAGGTCATTTCCAACAGGTCTACGGCCCGCTGTGGGATCCGCTCCATTACACCTACACCTCCACCGCCAAAATCCTCGCCGCCTTCCGTCATGCGTTCGATGAAAATCCCGCACTGGCCGCCGTTCCCGCCGAGATGCAGCCGCGCTTCCATCCGGTTTGCGCGCTCACCAGCTACGACACCCCCAATGCCACCACCCAAACGTTCCGTGCCACACAGGCGCAGCCTACCCCGTTCCGCGCCTCGGCGCTCGACCGCACCCCCATGCTGCGCACGGTGGCCGAGATTGGCTACCATCCGCTGCCGGAAGCGTTGGAGTACGAACTGGATGCCTTCGTCTTTCCGCAACTTTCTCCCCGCCATCTGGCCGAGACGTCTGCCGACAATCCCGCCCCCGTCATCACCTCCAACGTGACGGTGGCCGAGGCGCAAAAACTCGCGGTCTTCGCTACCGAGCCCGCCCGCGAGGCCTTTCTCGACGCGGCGTTTCATCCCCACCCCTTCACGTATCCGCAATTGGCCCGTTATCGGCTTGCAACTCCGCCGCCCGAGCCCCCCGCCCGCATCTCGTTCTGTTACCTGCCCAATCTGCCCACCAGTGAACTGATGATCAACGTCAAGCGCTTCTTTGCCGGAAAAGCCCACCGCCAACAGCTGGATGCGTTGGACGAAGCCCTGTTCGACCAGTTTTATACCTTCCGTGAGCAGGCTTTGGCATGGCGCCGTCTGCGTCATCGCTTGGCGCGCAAATATGCGGGTTGGTACCTTGCATTGTGGTGGCAACAACACACGCCGCAGGGAATAGACGACAAACTGCAAACCGACCCCGACCAAGGTCTTATTTCCGCCGAAATGCTGCTGCACGGCCAGCCCGGCGCAGGGAAGGGGGGCTGACACTGCCGCGCCCTGCAAGATGACTGCCCATTTCCCCGCCATTCTGCCCTGCCGCCGATTGTCGCCGCAGGGGGTTTGCCGTTACACTTGGGCCCAAATAGCAAGATGGGAAACCCATAGCCTCCATGGCCGACCGACCCGCACCTTTGCCACCCAAGCCGCGCAAGTCCGGCAGCGATGTGGATATCCTCGCCAAACTGCGCGAGCTGCCGACTCCTGCCAAGGTGGCGCTGGGGGTTGTGCTGTTCGGCGTGTTTTATCTGATGCTGGGCGGCGGTAACCAAAGCCAGCAGACGGGCGGCGCCCCCAACGTCACCAGCGAGGCGGCGCTCAATCAGGAGAATGGACAGGTTTTTAGCGGGCTGGAAAGTGATCGTCCGGTGCTGATGCAAGGTTGGCTGGAACAAAACCGCCGTGAAATGGCCGATCTTAAATCCGCCATCGAACAAAAGTTCGATGAAAAAGACAAGGCGCTGGCCGATGCCCTCCAGCAGAACGCCGACCTGCAAGCGCAAATGCGCCAGATGATGGCCGATTTCACCGCCGAAATCCGCAACATCCAAACCAGTAACCAGCAAGACAAAGAGATGCTCAGTCAGCTGGCCGAAGAGCAGCGCCGCATCCAGCTGAATGCGCCTGCCGATGGCGTGACCGGCGTTGGGCCGGTGCAGCGCCAGCAAAAACGCATCGATCAAACCCCGCTTTCCGGCGGTGGCAACGTCTCCGGCCAGCCGTTGTTGGCCCCGCTGACCCGTCTTGGCGCCAACGGCGAGGTGCGCAGTACGGGGGAGCCGCCATCCGCCGTTGATGCCGGCGGCGGTGAAAGTTACAAATTGCCGTTCGTCCCGCCGCTGGGCTTTATCAAGGGCACCATGCTCAACGGGGTCGACGCCCTGATCGGCGGCCAGCCCACGCCCGCACTGGTGCGCCTTTCCGGCAATTACAAAACCGCCATGGGTAGCACTGTCAATCTTGACGGTTGCTTCGCATTGGTCGAGTTTCAGGGTGAAATCTCCACCGAGCGCGCGGTCGGCAAACCGGCGCGCATGACCTGCGTCTACCCCGACCAGGGGACGGTCACCTACAGCCTTTCCGGATATGTGGTGGATTCCGAGGACGGCATCATCGGCGTGCCCGGCGTGTTCTACGAGGGCGATGCCAGTCGCATCGCCGCCGCCATGCTGGCCGATTTTGCGGCGGGCGTCAGCGCTGTGGTGCGCGACAACCAAACCACCGTCAGCGTGGATGCCAACGGCAATGCCACCCAAAGCATTACCGGAGACGAACTGAAAGGCGAGATTGCCGGCGGGGTGGAAAAAGCCGTCGGCTCCTTGCGTGATTACCTGCTGCAACGGGTCAGCCGCGTGCTGCCGTTCGTGCGGCTCGATGCCACCCGGCAAATCCATATCGTTCTGCTGTCCGGCACCGAGCTGCGTGCCGAAGGCAGCCCGTGGACGCTGCTGTTCGATGCCGAAGCCGCCGACAGTGCCCGCGCCCAACGTGCCCAACAAACATCCGCCAACGGAGGACAATAACCCATGAACCTGCGCCACCTTGCCACCTTTTCGCTGCTGGCCTTGGCCGTTAGCGGTTGCAAATACTACGGCAGCGCCCTGCCGCCGGAATACCCGATGAGCATGGATGACGCCACCGCCGTGGCCAACGATCTGGGCGCCGCCTCCGGTGGCATGCAGCGTTCGGTCATCAAGCAAGGTGTGCGTCCCCGGGTCGAGCGTCCCAGCTATCTGCCGGAAAAAGAGCTGGCCATCGTCAGCCCGCCCAAAACCCTGCTGGTCTGGACATACCCCCACGTCACCGATGACAACACCCGCGTCTTCGGCAATTGGAGCACCATCTTCCTCACCGACCGTTACGAATGGGTGCGCCCCAGCAACGAGGTCGGCATCGGCGATGACGATGGCGGCACCGACGCCGGACGCCCCAACCTTGGCCGCAACACCACCTTCGAGCGTCAGATGGCCCCGGTGGGCCGCTAACGCGCAGGTATCCCTGTTGCGGCCAGTAAAACAAAAAGAACACCATGGCCAAAAACGTCTACAGCCCGCTCCGCCCCCACCAGATCGGTGAGCAGCTGCCGTATTTCGAGTTCAACGACGACCCCAAATCGCCGTTCAACCGTGTGCACCTGTTGCAAGACGGAGGCCTCGGCGTTTGCTGGAAATGCCCGATTCCCGCCAGTTACTCCTACGACAACGGCCACGGGCACACCATCAACGAGTGTCGTACCTTTCTGGAAAGCCTGCCGCAGGGCTACGAGGCGCAGTTCATCATCACCTCGCACAACAATCTGGCCAAGCAGATGCAAAGCTACCTGCAAAAATCGCCCGATCTGCCCCGTGCCCAACTGCTGCGCCAATCCCGCGCGGAGAAAATCGTCGATGCCGGCCAGCGTGGCTACGCGGTTTCCGAGCGCGGCTTCACCCGCTTGCGCGAGACCTACATGGTCATCACCCTGCGCGGGCCCGAGCAGACCGATAAACTCGGCATCCTCGCTACCGTCACCGATGCGCTTTTTCAGGCTGTGAGCCTGGTTTTCCAGGTGTTCCAGCTGGATTTAAGCCAGTACGCGGGCAAACTGGTGGAAGACCTTGTCAAAAGCAATCTCGCCGAATTCCGCGAGGCGATGATGTCGGCCGAGAACAACCTCTCCGACATGTTCGAGATGCACCGCATGAGCCTCGCCGAACTCAAGGAGCACTATTGGCAAGCTTACTGTCCCAGCTTCAAAGATCCCAACCAGCGCGTCGGACTCGACCCGCTGCTGGAATTCCGCAATCAGGTATTTCCGCTGCCGCTGGAAAACCAGCACCACATCGTCAAGCTGGGCGACGACTACCACGGCGCCATCATGATGGCGATGATGCCCGACAGTGTCATGCCGGATTTTCTCGGCACCATCCGCCGCACGCTGGTGGGGCAAACCACCTTCTTCGTCAACTATTCCTCAGCCAATCAGACGTTGGAAAAAGTCAAACTCACCCTCTCCGCCGCCCTGAAAAAACGTGTCGCCTCAGCCTTCAACCGTGAGGAGGCCGAGGCTTATAGCGAGGAAGCCAGCCAAACCAAACACCGCCTTTTTTCCGGCCGTAAAATCATCTACGCCATGGTCGGCGTCATCGTCCACGGCAAAACGCCCGAGCAGGTGGATGACGACATGTTGCGCCTCAATGCGGTCTTCAAAAAACTCTCGGTGGTGCCGGATGTGGAAAAATCCATGGCCCTGCAAGCCTTCTCGTATAGCTGGCCGTTGGCATGGCGCAAGGAATTCTCCGCCCCGTTTGCCCGTACCCGCCGCGTGCTGACGGATGATATCGCCGACCTTGTTCCCATCCACGGTCACTGGGGCGGCCACGGCCAACCCTACACCCGCTATGAGCGTAACGAGCCGCAGGCGGTTTACGTCAACCGCGATGGTGAAATCACCTTCTTCGACCACACCAGCCCGGACTTCATGAACTGGCATTATGCCATCACAGGTACGTCCGGCTCGGGGAAAAGCTTCGCCGTTACCGACCTTACCCTGCAACTTTTCGCGGCGGGGGTGGAAAAACAGTACCTGATGACCATCAAGGACGACTACGACCGCTTTGGGGAAACCATGGGCAAGCTCATCATCATCGATGTCGACCGCAAAGACGTCTGCATCAATCCCTTCACCGGCGAGATCAACAAGCACCGCCTCCAGCAATGGAGCACCGCGCTGGAGTTGATGATCCAGAAGGGCGATTTCTCCATCAGCCGGGTCGAGCAACGCCTCATCGAGCAGATGGTGCAATACGCGTACGATATCGTCCCGCCCGACGATGTCCTGCGTCCCACCTGGATCCAACAGGCCTTCCAGAAATTTCCTTACGCCGATGCCGCCAGCCGCGAGGCGGGCATGGCGATGTCGCGGGAACTGGGCAGTTATTGCGAGAGCGGTATCTACGGCCACCTGTTCGACGGCAAGCCCAGCTTCACCGAAAAAGACAAGATGGTGGTGTTCAACTTGCAAAACGTGCTGAACGAGAAAATCTCCGATGTCATCATCAACGCTATCTTCACCATGCTGGACAACGTGATGTACAGTGGCGACCGTGGCGAGAAGAAGCACCTGCTGGTGGATGAAATGGTCAGCATGATTGCCTCCAAGGGCGGGCAGGCGGTGGCCAACCAGCTCAAGCGGGCTTTCCGTACCTACCGCAGTCTCAACTGCATGTGCGGCATTGCCAGCCAGAACGAGGAAGACCTGACTACCGAGGTCGGCCAAGCCATCATTGGCAACATCACCAAACGCATCGTGCTGAAACCCCGTCGCGAGATGATTCCGCTGCTCATGCAAAGCCTCCACCTCAAGTCCGAGCGCCACAGCAGCAACATTGCCAGTCTGGAAACCCGTCCCGGATACTTCTCGGAATTTTACCTGATGAGCCCCCATGGCGAAGTGGTGTGCCGTCTGATTCCCGACCGCCTGACCTACGCGTTGGCCACCACGACTCCCGATGACGTGGCGGAAATCCGCCGCCTGCGCGACGACCTGAACGGTGATTGGTGGGCCGCCACGGTGGAATTTGCCAAACGTTACCCCCACGGCGTGCGCGCCGCCCGTGCCGCCGCTGCCGTGCGCCGCTAACACGACCGCCACACCTGCCCCGCAAAGCGGCAACCAAACTGGCATAAAAATCGCATAAAGCTTCACCAAAACGCAGGTCGGGGGTAAACTTGATGCAAGGCAGGGCATAATGGTACTTAAACGCAAACTTCCATCACGCGTCGAACAGCCGCAGCAAGCGGCAGCCGCGCCCGTGCCGGAAACACCCGCATCCTCGCCGCCATCCCAGCCCGTCACGCCGCAGATTCCCGCCGAAACGCCCCCCACCACTCCGCCGGAAGTTCCCGCCGAAACGCCGCCGACAGAGGTGCCGCCTCCCGCCGCCGAGCCGGAAGTTCCCGCGCCGTTGCAAAGCGCTACCGAACAACCGCTGGAAGTCTCCCGTCCCGATGGTGGCAGCAAACTCAAGCGCCGCGTGCGCGAGAAAACCGCCCGCAGCTTTTCCTCTCCCGCGCCTGCCGCGTCGCAAGCCCCGTCTGCGCCGGGCCCCATGGCCAACCCCGCCGTGCCGCAAACCGATGTAGCCTTCGACAAGGTCAAGGACAAGCTCGCGGGCCTTGGCGTGGTGCAGGCCGAGACAGACACCCTTACCCAAAAAGCCGCCCCGGCCATAGCGGAAATGGAAATGCCCGCACAAGAGTCCGTTCAGGTTGATGTTCCGCCTGCGCCCGCACCCAAAAAGCCCTCGGCCGAACCCGACTGGCTGGCCGAGCTGACCCGCGAGCTCAACAAGGCCACCGAGAAGGAAGATCGCGACCATCGCCGCGATGCGCTGGGCCTGCCACCGCCGCCCACCTTGCCGGGCAACCTGCTCAGCGGCTTGATTGAAGACGAAGGTTCTGCAGCACCTTCCTATACACCCTCGGTGCCCGAGCCGAAACAGCCCGAGCCTGCCGCCTTGCCGCCGTCCCCTGCCGCTCCCTCGGCTGCACCCACCGCGTCGTCGTCCCAATCCGACGTGCCGTGGGCCGCCACCGATACGAGCAAAGACGACTGGCAACTTGATATGCCTGCCGCCAAAGAGGCCAGCAGCTTGCCGCCCAGCCCCACCCAGCCCGCCGATATTTACGCGGGCGTGGGCAAAGACAGCACCGTACCGCCATGGCAGCAGGGCAGTCACGGCCAACCTGCCGAGCTTCCCGGCCCGCGCAACGCTTTTGCCTCCCATGGTGGCAGCCCGGCCCGCCTTGCCACCACTGCCATCGTATTGGTCTTGGTGGCTGCCGGTGTGTGGTGGCTGGTCTCCCGTGGCGATAAAACGCAAGAACAACTGGCCCGCATGACCGGTTCGCTGCGCGAAACCACCGAGAATCTTCCCGCCAACCTCGGCGGCGCGCAAAACGGCCTCAGCAACCAAGGCGTGGTGCAGCCCGAGCAAACCATCGGTATGAACAATGGCGGCTTGTTGCCGCCGCCGGCTGAAAGCCCTGCCGAGGCACCTGCCGGCAACATGATGATTGACTTTGCCGACGTACCGCCCGAGCAGGCGGGCAAGCCCATCGTTGCCGATGGCGATGAGACCATGCCGGAGGAGGTGGGGCTGATTGCTTCACTGCAAAAGGCCATCGCCGAGAAAAAGGCCGAGCGCAGCGGTGAAATTCCCGCTCCCGGCGCGACAACCACCACCACCGCTCCTGCCACCACCGGCAATCCTGCGCTGGATAAAACCATCCGCAATACCGAATTGAAGGCCCAACTGGATGCCGAGCTGGCTGCCTACCGCCACGCACTGGTCGAGGCCGGCAACGTCGCCGAGGCGCCGCGTCCCAGTGATTTCCTCGGCAAGTCGGCCCAACCGGCCACACCCTACATGAACGCCACCGCCCCCACCAGCGGAGAAGGCTTGCAGGCTCCGCCTGCCACCGCCGCCAACTTGCCGCCCGCGCAAAGCTATGGCGACAACCCCTCCAACCTACCGGTGCTGGCCGAGCCCAGTGTGGAAGCGCCCCGCGTGCGCACGCTGGAAGACTTTGATGTCGCCATGTTCGAGCCCGACCGCGAGAAAGTCCGCATTCCGCGCGGCATCAAACCGCGCATGAGCACCTCCGACTTCCCCGAGATGGAAGTGCTCTCCATGGTGCCCGGAAAAGGTCTCATCGCCTACCACAACGGTACCGAGGGCGTGCTGTTGCTGGGTGAAAGCGTTGACGGCTGGCAGTTGGTGCAAGTGGGCCCCGATACTGCCGAATTCCGCAACGGCCAGCGCAACTACTACGTCAACGCCGAGTAACACCGTTCCGCGTCATCGCGAGCCGCAGGCGTGGCAATCTTTCCCGCGAGGGACAAGGGGGGCTTGACCCCGCGCCCCCGCGCGCCTACCCTCTTTTCCACCTAAGCATTATGAGCAAAAAACACGCCCGCCTCGATTTGCCTGCCATTGCCGCTATCGGCAGCGAGTTCGGCTGGCCGCCCCGCCTGCTGGAAATGGCGGTGGCCAACGCCATCCGCCTTGCCTACCTCGACCGCGCCATGACCGCCGAAGCCGATGTCAATTTGGCCCTTGGCACTATTGCCGTGCGCCGCCGCAACGGCGGTGGCCCCAAGGGGCACTGGGTGGATATCGACGACCCCCTCATGCCCACCCGCCCGCAACTCATCCATACCATGGAGCTGATGCAGTACGGCGATGGCGCCCCTGGCCGTGTGGTGGAAGGCGAGGTCTGCGGCTACCAGGGCGGCGGCGTCATTTACAAACTGCGCGAAGGCCGGCAGGTATTGGTGCCGGAGAACCTTCTCAGCGTGGTCGACAGCTTCCATAAGCCTGAATGTGGCAGCAAACAAATCCTTTCCCTCATCGCCAGCACCGATGATGTCAGCGGTCTGCGCCAAGCCACACGCCGTGGGAGGGAATTCGTCGCCAGCGTGATAGAGGAGTTCTACCCCGACTGTGTCAGCGGCGTCTGGACTGGTGCCAGCAACAGCTGGGCGGTCATCCGCATGAAGCCCGAGCACGTCAGCGCATGGCTGGAAAAGGGCGGTGTCAACCTCAAGCACATGCAAACCATCATGGGGCTCAAACGCATCACCCTGTTGCCGGAAGGGCGTGGCAATACGGCGGAAGAAGCCTTCGAGAACGAGCTTAAGCACTTCGTCAACAACGCATGGAAAGCCTGCGTCATCCGCGAGGTTACCCCCACGCTCATCCGTATCTACACCCCGTTGGACGACCAAAACCCGAAGAAAATCCGCACCTTTACCAGTATGCTGAAAAAAATCATTCCCGACCGCGAAATCTCGGTGAGATAAATATTGGTAAACGGGAGCTAAGGAGTTCGCCCCCTTATGCTGCAGGCGTCATTCCAATCCCGCCCGCCAAGCCGAAGCAACGCCGGCCAATATGCAGATAACGTCACCCTTTCAGCGCCCGCAAAACATCCACCACGCTGCGCCCTTGGTTTTTGTTGAAGACAGGGGCCGCCGGTTGGGGCGCGGGGGCAGGCTTCTTGGCCGCCACCTTGCGCGGCGCATCCGCTTGTACCGGCGCAATGTGCTGCACCGTGGCCACCTTGGCCTCGCGCTCCATCACGCCACGGGCAAAGCCGCGGCTCTCGGTCAGCTTGGCTTCGGTAACCGGCGCTTGTCCGGGCATCGGAGGCAATTTGCCGATGCGCACGTTCACCCGCTGCAACATCTGCTCCATGGTGGGCTGCACCTTGCTGGCCACGCCGGGCCAGCGGCGGGCGTCATCCACCATCTTGGAAAGCTCACGTAACGAAAAACAGGTGAGGGGAGCAAACAGCGGTTGCGGATGCCGCTGCTCGGCCATCATATACGCCTCCTCGTTGCTTTCCGCGTCCACCGGCAGGGCGAAGTCCTCGCCGTTGTTCATATTGCGTAAAAACACCATGTAAACCGCCATCAGAGCACCTCTCATTCGTGCCCAAGTATACCCTCCGCAACCCTGCCTCTCAACCCCGATGCGTGCGTTCCCGCCGCATTTCCTGCCACGCCAGCATGCACGGCGTTACCACCAGCGTCAGCAGGCTGCCAAAGAGGGCACCGAACACGATCGCGATTGCCAACTGGTCCCACCACTGTGCGCTGGGGGCGTTGTAGCTGACGCTACGGTTCACCACGTCGATGGTGATGCGCGAGGCCATCGGCAGCAAGCCAATCGCCGTGGTAATCTGCGTCAGCAACACCGGCCGCAACCGCAAGCGACAAGTCTCGCGCAGGGCTTGGCGCCACGGGCCGTCGGCGCGTAGCTTGTTGTAGGTGTCAATCAGCACGATGTTGTTGCTGACGATAATCCCCGCCAACGCGATAATCCCCAGCCCGCTCATGATAATCCCGAACGGCGTGCCGGTAAAAATATGGCCCAGCAACACCCCGCCGGTCGAGAATACCACGGCGGTCAGCACCACAAACGTCTGGTAAAAGCTGTTGAACTCGATCAGCATGATGAGGGCGATCAAAAACACCGCCACCATAAACGCCACTTTCAAAAAACCCGCCGCCGTGTCCTGCTTGTCCTGGTCACCTTTGAAGTCGATGGTTACCCCCTGCGGCAATTTGGTTTTTGCCAATTCGGCACGGATGACCTTCACCACCTCGCTGGCCAATGTCCCCTTGTCGACGTCGGCCTCCACGGTTACCGAGTTCTTCTGGTCGGTGCGGTGCAGCACGTCTACCTTGGGTACCGCCACCCGCTCCACCACGTCGCCCACCGGCACCCGCCCGCCCGCCGTCGCCACGGTGATGGTATCGAGTGTGGTCAGCGTGCGTTGGTCATCACGCAAGCGCGCCACGATATCCAGCTCTTCCTTGCGGTTGTCGGGTCGGTACTTGCCGACAATCGCGCCGTTGGTGGCCAACCGCAGCGTCTGGCCGATGGCGGCAATATCGGTGCCCAGCTGGCTGGCTTCCACCCGTTTCACGCGCATTGCCCATTCAATCCCCGGCTTGGGCATGTCGTCGTCGATGTCCCTCACGCCGGGAATCTCGGCCAGCTTTTGCCGCAAGGCCGTGGCCACCGGACGGATACTTCCCATGTCCGGACCTTCCACCACCAGCTGGATAGGCTTGCCTTGCTGCGGCCCCTTGCGCTCGGTTTTCTGTTCCAGCGTCACACCCGGTATCGGCCCGATGGCACGCAGGGCATTGGCCATAATGGTGTCTGCCGTAGGGCGCCCCGTACTCCATTCCGCCAGCTCCAGCGTGGCGCTGCCGATGGTGTCGCTGGGGCCGCTGCGCCCGCCGCTTCCGCCGCTGCGCAGGCTGACTGTCTGCACGCCGTCCAGCGTCAGCAGCGGGGCCTCTACCCGCCGCATGATGGCATCCTTCTCGAGCAAACTCATGTCGCCGCCGGCATGCACCACCAGCTCCACGCGGTCGGGCTCAATCCGCGGGAAGAACTCCACCCCGTGGTTGCCCACCGCATAAACGCCCCAAATCGCCACCAGCAGGGCAAACGACCATATCACCACCGCGCGCGGGCGTGTCAGCGCCCAATCCAGCCAGCGCACATAACGCTGGGCCAGGCGGTCATAAATGTCGCCGGGCGGTGGCGGTTTCGGCGTGCCGGGCAGCAGACCGCCCAGTGCGGGCAAAAACACCATCGCCATCACCCAGCTGGCGGTCAGGGTAAAGGCCAGCGTAATCGGCATGAATTTCATGAATTCGCCCACCGTATCCGGCCAGAACAACAACGGCAAAAACGCGCACAAAATGGTGCCGGTACTTGCCGCCACCGGCCATGCCATATACTGGGCGGCCTCAATGTAGGCCTCCTGTTTGCGCTTGCCTTGGGCCAGCAGGGTTTCGGCCATTTCGCCCACCACAATCGCGCCGTCCACCAAAATACCCACGCTCAAAATCAGCGCGAACAGCACCACCACGTTGGTGGTGAAGCCCATCAGGTACAACAACAAAATCGCCGCCAAAAACGATCCCGGCACGGTCATCGCCACCAACGTCGCCCCGCGCCAGCCCAACGCCAGCAGCACCACCAGCATGACCAGCAAGGTGGCGATCAATACATTGTTCTCAAGGTCTGAAAGCATCGTGCGGATGCGTACCGACTCGTCGTTGATGAGCCGGTACTGCATGGTGGCGGGCCAAGATTGCGCTTCGTCGGCCACCACCTTGCGCACCGCATCCACCGTGTCGATGATGTTCTCGCCGATACGTTTTTTTACCCCCAGCGTCAGCGCGGGCTTCCCGTCCACCCGTGCCAGCACGCTGGCATCGCGGAATGCCAATTTCACCGTCCCGACATCCCGCACGCGGATGGTCTTGCCGTCTACCGATGCCAGCGGGATATTCAACAAGTCATCCGGCCGTTCCAACAATCCCGGAACCTTGATGGCATATTTCCCCGTGCCGGTCTCCAAGCTGCCCGCAGCCACCAAGGCATTGTTGGCCTGCACTGCCTGCACCACCTCGGCAAGCGGCAGGCGGAAACTTTCCAATTGTGCCTTGTCCAGCTCCACCAACAAAATCTCCTCGCGCAAGCCGTTGACCTCGGCCTCCAAAACCCCCGGCAGGCTTTCGATACGGTCTTGCAGGTCTTCGGCATGACGCTTGAGCGTCCGCTCTGGAACGTCACCGCTCAACACCACGGTGACGATGGGGAACAGTGCCAGATTGATTTCCGTCACCACCGGCTCTTCGGCGCCGTCCGGCAGGTCGGCCTTGGCGATATCCACCTTCTCACGCACGTCGGCCAAGGCACTTTTGGGGTCAAACCCGGCCTGGAAGGTAATCACCAGATTGGCGCCGCCTTCATAGGCCGTGCCCTCCAGCGTATCCAAACCGGTCAGCCCGCGCATTTCCTGCTCCACCGGTTTTAGCAGTTGGTTCACCGCATCTTCCGGAGAAATCCCCACATACGCCAAACTCACATACATGGTGGGAATGGGAATGTCAGGGTTGGCCTCTTTCGGGATATTCACATAAGCATATGCGCCTGCCACCAGCAGCAATACCAGCGTGGTCATCACCACCCGCGTTTGGGAAATCAGTAAGCGCAGCATGCCTACCTCACTGTCCGGTGCCATGCGTCAATCACATAGGGCATCAGCACGCTCACCACCACACCGACCGGCACTGCCAGCAGCATGCCGGTAATGCCGCCCAACTCGCCGCCCAGCAACAGCACGAAAATCACCCATACTGGGTGCAGCCCCACCCGCGAGCCGACCAGATACGGCGTCAGCAAACTGCTCTCCAGCATTTGCCCGACCATGTAAATGCCCATCACCAGAGCATAAGGCTGCCATGCGTCCAATTGATACTGCACCAGTACCATCGCCAGCATGGCCATCACCCCGATCATCGCCCCTACCACCGGAATGAAGGCCAGAAGCCCCGCCAGCACCCCCAAGGCCCAGCCAAGCTCCAGCCCCACCAGCTCCAATGCCGCACCGTAAAACACCGCCAGAATCAGACACACCAGCACCTGTCCGCGCAGGTAGGCTGAAAGTTTGATATCAATGTCCTCCACCATCTGCACCATGGTAGACCGCCAGCGGCGCGGCAACACCCGCAACATGCGGGGCTTCAGTTCGGGCCAGTCGTTCAGTAGGTAAAAGGCCACCAGCGGCGTCATCACCACCAGCATCACAATGTTGAAGGCCGCCACTGCGCTGGAGTAAATCTGCTTCAGGTTGGCCAGCAGCCAGCTTGCACTGTCGCTGCCGGCGGAGGCGATGAATTTCATCACCGTATCACCCTGTATGGCCTTCAAGTTCAAAAGTTTGGCCATGCGCGGCGGGATCACCGAGTTCTGCAATTCGTTCAGGTAGGCCGGCAGCCGTTGGAGAAAGCCCGCCACTTGGTCCATCAGCAGCGGCAGGGCCAGCGCCATCAAAACGCCCAGCACAACCAGAGCCAGTGCCACCGGCAAGGCGCTGGCCAGACTGCGCGGTACACCCAGCCGTACCTGCAATTCCACCAACGGGTTGGTAATGTACGCCAGCACCAGCCCCGCCACGAACGGCAGCAGCACCGCGTGGCCCAGCCATGCGACCAGCAGGGCGGAACCTGTCACCAGCAGGGTAATCAGCCAGCCACCGGGCGTCATGGTGCACCTCCCTCTGCCGTGGCGATAACCGTACCGCCGTCGCGCAATGCGCTTTGCCCCCGCGAGACCACCCGCACGGGAGCCTGTTGCCAGGCCGCCACCCACACGCCGTCAGCACTATCATTCAAGACCTCGACCTGGTGGAAACGGACGGTTGTCTCGCCATCCGCCGCATCCGCCAGCATCACGCCCAAGCTGCCGCCGTCACCCAGCACCAGCCAATCGTGCGGAATTTTCAAGGCAGATTCATCCTCAGCCGGAATATGCAACGTGGCCGTCATCCCCGTAGCAAGTGCTTTGGCATCGTCGCTCTCCACCACCGCTTCCACCCGGTAGGTGCGGGTGGCCGTATCCGCATCGGTCGCCACCGCCCGTAACCGGGCATTTACGCGGGCACCGTCCAGCAGCACCCCGGCCACTTCAACACCCTGCCGCAACAGGTCGCGCTCGCTTTGCGCGGCATAACCAACCAACAAAATCTCGCTGCGGTCCACCATCAGCGCCACCGGCGCACCCACGTTCACATAGTCACCCACATTCACCATGCGGTTTTCCACTCGTCCGTCAAAAGGCGCCCGCACCGTGGCATAACTCAAGTCCAGCTTGGCTGCGGCCACCTGTTCGCGGGCGGCTTCGTAGGCGGCTTCGCGCTCGGCCAGCACCGCCGCCGCCATGTAGCCCTCGCGGGCCAACTCGCGTCCGGCCTGCCACAGCTTGCGTGTGCGGGTCAATTCGGCCTCGGCGGCACGCAGGCGGATGGTGCGGTCGGCCGGGTCAATCTGCAAAAGCGGTGCGCCTTTCGCCACCGTGTCACCACGCTCCACCATCACCTTGTCCACCCGTCCGGCGGTTTGGGCGGCAATTTCGGCCTTGGCGGCGGCTTCGGTAAGGCCGCTTAGGGTTATAATGCGCCGATAGTCCTGCGGCGCCACCATACTTACCTGCACGCTTGGTGCTGGGGGCGCCGTCTCTTGCGGGGCAGAGGCTTTTCCTCCCACCATGCCGCTGGCTAGCCACAGTGCCAACGCCGCCACCACGGCCACGCTTACCTTCACTTCCATGGAAAGAGACTGCCACCACCCGAACATGGCTCAAAATGTGCCACAGCGTTGCCCCCGCCACAATCGGCAAAGGCCTTAAAAAGCGATATTTTTATGAGTGCCGGGAAGATTCCCGTAAGCGGGCCCTATGCTACGTCGACCGGCAGTCCTTTGCCCCGCCGCTTCAACAACGCCACAAAGTCTTTCAGCTTGACCAATCCCGCACGGTCAATCGCCAATACAAACACAACGCCTCCTACGCCGGCCATGGCCGCACACCATGCCAGCCGCCACGCCAACAGGGCTTCGGCAGGGTAGGGGAGCACCGCTTTGGCCACCATCAGCGCCCCCGCCATCGCCGCCGCCACGCCCAGCATTTTGGTAATGGCACGCCCCAACCCCGCCTCGGCGCCCACATACACCCCCTGACGTCGCAGCCAATGCCATTGCAACCCTGCGTTCACATAGCCTCCAACCGCCGTGGCCAACGCAATTCCCACATGAGCCATGTTGCCGTCACCCATTCGGGTCAGCACCCACACAAAGCCGATGTTGCACAGCAGGTTCACCCCCAGCGCGGTGGCGCTGGCTTTCAACGGGCTCTTCGCATCTTCGTTGGCAAAGAACGCCGGTGCCGTCACCTTGGTCAGAATATAGGCGGGCAACCCCAGCACATACCCCATCATCGCATAGGCCACCGCCAGTGCGGCGTCGGCGGTAAACGCCCCGTGGTTCAACAGCGTCAGCATCAATTCCGGTGCCAGCACCATCAGCCCCACCGTGGCCCCGGTGGCGATGGTCAAACACGCCACCAACGCACTCTGGAACGCCTGCCCCGCCCCGGCCTTGTCACCTTTGCCCAACAAGGTGGAAAGATGCGGCAACAACACCGTGGCCACCGCAATGCCGATAAGTGCCAACGGCAACTGGTAAAACCGGTTGGCATATTGCAAATAACTCACCGCGCCTTCACCCACCCAACTGGCAATGAAGTTGTCGATTACCAGCGAAAGCTGCAGCACCCCCACGCCCAACGCGGCAGGCCCCATGCGCATCAGCATGGGGCGGATGAGCGGGTGTTTGCGCGGCAACCGCAACCGTAGGTTATACCCCGCCCGCCGTACCTCCCACACCATGTAGCCCACCTGCGCCAGCCCGCCCAGCGGTACACTCCACGCGGCGGCGTAGGCGGGACTCAAGCCCGCCTGCGGTAACGCGAACAAACCCAGAATGAATGCCAGATTCAAAAAGCTCGGCACCATCGCATAGGCCGCAAAACGCCCTGCCGTGTTGCACACCGCCCCCATAAAGGCTGCCAGCGTAATCATCAGCATGTAGGGGAAGGTGATGCGCCCCAACGCCACGGTGAGGTCGAACTTCGCCGCATCGCCCACCCAACCCGGCACCAGCGCGGTGACAATCGCGGGCATCGCCAGCATGCCCAACGCCGTCAGCACTACCAACACCACCACAAACCAGCCCAGCACGGCTTCGGCAAACTGTTTGGCTTCGGCGTGGCCTTTGGCCTGCTCGCGCGCCAGCAACGGCACAAACGCCACGTTGAAGGCCCCTTCCCCCAACAGCCGCCGCAACAGGTTGGGCAGTTGCAGTGCGATGAAGAACGCATCGCTGGCCATGCCCGCCCCCAGTTTGTTGGCAATCAGCAGGTCTCGCGCAAAGCCCAACACGCGGCTCAGTCCTGTCCAAGCCGCCACAATCAAGCTGTTTTTCAAAATCGCCATCAGTGCACCAAATCCCGTAACCGGTACACTTCGTCCAGCGCATCGCGGGCGCTCATGCCGTCAACATCCAGCGCTTTGACGCGGCGCTCCAGTTCGGTTTCGGGTTTTTCCGTGCCGTAGTGGGCGGGGGTGGCAAACAAGGCCAGCTCATCCACACCCACGGCGCCTTTGCCCCGTGCCGCCTTGGTGAAGCCTGCCAGCAGGCCATCGGCCCGCGCCACCACGGCGGGCGGAAGCCCCGCCAGTTTGGCCACATGCACGCCGTAGCTGCCGCTGGCGGCACCGGCCCGTACTTCATGCAAAAAGACAATTTCACCCTTCCATTCCTTCACCGCCACATGATGGGTGCTCACCTGCTCCAGCGTGCCCGCCAGCCCGTTCAGCTCATGGTAGTGGGTGGCAAACAGCGTGCGGCAGCCCAACTCTTGCGCGATGTGCTCCACACAGGCCCATGCAATCGCCAGCCCGTCGTAGGTGGCGGTGCCGCGCCCCAGTTCATCCAGAATCACAAAACTGCGGGCGGTGGCACGGTTGAGAATCTGGGCGGTTTCCACCATTTCCACCATGAACGTGCTTTGCCCTGCGGCCAGATTGTCGGCCGCGCCGATGCGGCTGAACAGGGCATCGGCCACACCGATGCGGGCACGGGTGGCGGGCACAAAGCTGCCCATCTGCGCCAACACCAACAATAAGGCGTTTTGGCGTAGGTATGTGCTCTTCCCCGCCATGTTCGGCCCGGTCAACAGCCACAACTGCCCGTCAGACAAGTCACAGCCATTTGCCACAAAGGTGCCCACCCGCGCCGCGACCACGGGGTGTTTGCCGCCTTCCACTTCAAAGGTGCGACTGTCATCCACCACGGGCCTCACCCAGCCACCGCGCGCGGCAAGTTCGGCCAAGGCAGCCAGCACATCCACCGTGGCCAAGGCCTCGCTGGCGGCCAACAACGGCAACGAGGCCTTGCGCACCGCCGCACACATCTCGGCAAACACCGCCTCTTCCCGCGCCTGTGCCTGCGCGGCCGCGCTGCCCAGTTGGCGTTCCAGTGTCATCAGTTTTTCGGTGGTGTAGCGGTGGGCGGTGGTGGTGCTTTGGCGGTGGATGAAATGCGCGGGCACCTTACCCTCTTGCGCCTTGCCGACCTCGAAGTAGTAGCCCCAAACCTTATTGTAACGTAGCTTGAAGGTGCCGCCTGCCACCGCGTTCTCTTCAGTCTCCAGCGCCGCCAGAAGCTCCTGCCCGTGGGTGACCATGTGGCGTTGGTTGTCCAGTTCGGCGTCAAACCCGTCCCGCACGAAACCACCCTCGCGCATCAGCGCAGGAAGCGGATCGTCGGCCAACGCGCGCGCGAGGTAAGCAGTCAGCTCGGCCAGCCCCGACAAGCCGTCACGGTGCTGGCCCAACAATCGGCCATCCAGCTTGGCCAAAGCTTTCGCCAACGCAGGCAACTGGGCGCCTGTCTGCCGTAATACGGCCACGTCACGCGGGCCGCCGCGCTCCAGCAGCAGGCGGCTGACACAGCGGGCAACATCGCCGGTCTGCTTCAGCAGAGCGCGGATTTCTGCCCGCGCATCGGGATTGTTCACCAAAGCTTCCACGGCGTCTTGCCGCGCGGCAATCACCGCCACGTCGCTGCTTGGCTCGGCCAGCCAGCGCGAGAGCAACCGCCCGCCCGCCGCCGTCACCGTGCGGTCAATTTCATGCAGCAGGCTGTCTTTGCGGTTGCCCGCCAGGCTCTCGGTGAGCTCAAGGTTCCGCCGCGTGGCGGGGTCTATCTCCAGCACGCTGCGGGCGGCCACTTGGCGGGGGTGTTTCAACGCAGGCAATTTCCCCATCTGGGTCAGTTCCGCATACCCCAGCAACGCCCCCACTGCCGCCACGGCGGCCCCGGTCAGCGAGAGCCCCTCCACCGTTTTCAACCCATACGCCCGACATACCGTTTCTTCCGCGCGCAGTGGGCTGAACAACCCTTCCTGCACGCTCACCTGACGGCGCGACAGCAAGCCTTCCACCGCGCCTTCCAACGCAGGCGGCACCACAATTTCGCCCGGCGCCAGCGCGGCCACCGCGGCTCCCAGCGTGGCCGCCTGCACGGGGCGATGACCGACCTCACCGGTGGAAAGATCCAGCCACGCCAGCACACCGCGCCAATGGGCGCTTGTATCTTCCGCCGCCACGGCGGCCAGATATGTCGGGCGGGTGGCTTCCAGCAACGCATCTTCGGTGAGTGTGCCCGGCGTATAAAGCCGCACCACCTTGCGCTCCACCAGCGCGCTGCTGCCACGGGCTTTTTTGGCTTCTTCCGGCGTTTCCACCTGTTCGGCCAACGCCACCTTGAAACCCGCCTTCAAACATTTGGCAATATATCCTTCCGCCGCATGGTACGGCACACCGCACATCGGGATGCCTTCATCCCCCTCGCGGCTGGTGCGGCGTTTGGTCAGTGTAATCTGCAACACTCCGGCCGCAGCCTCGGCATCATCGCCGAACAGCTCGTAAAAATCGCCCATGCGGAACCACAACAAAAACCCCGGATGCGCGCCCTTCAACCGCCCGTATTGCTGCATCACCGGTGTGTCGGGCAGGCTCATTCCACCACCCCCAAACGCTTGGCCCATACGTGGACGCCACGGATAACATCTGCAAGCTCTGGAAAGGTAAATGTCCGGCCAAGGGCCTCTTCCACCGCTACCCATTCGGCCAGGTCGTGGTCTTCGTCAGGGGGCAGGATAACCTTCGGCGTGCCTTGGACTTTTGCCAGATACGCGATGCTATATTTCACAACCGGCTTGGCGGCGCCCCACCGCGAAGCGTGGCAGGGCATGATGAGCTCCACACCGGTCAAGCCCGTTTCTTCACGCAATTCCCGCAGCAAGCCCTGACCGGGGGTATCTTTTGCATCCATGCGCCCACCCGGCAAATGCCATTTGCCTTTCAAATGCTCCCACGTATGACGCAACAGCAGAATGTTGTCGTCAGCGTTGTAAATCACGGCGTGCTCGGAAACTTCACCCACAAAATGGCTCATTCCACCACCTCCACCTGCGCTGGATGGCTCACCACCACCATCGCCCCATACACCGGTTGCACCACTCCGTGGACGCGCACGCTTTTGCCCTTGTAAAAATCGTCGGGCTTTTTAATCCCCCACTCCTTGAAGTGCTTCAGGTCTTTCCGTGCAATCCGGATGGTGAAGTCGGTGCGGTAATCCGGGCCGAAGTTGAGGTAGATGAAGTTCTTGTCGCCGCCGCTTCCCGTCACCGTGCCCTCCACCACCTGAAACAGCCCCATCTCATCGGGCGCACAGCAAGTCTCTGCGTCTTTCACGCGCCAGCGTGGCAACGCCCACAGGCCCCGCTTGGCCTCTCGCGCCTGCTGTTCCAAAAGCAACACACGGCGGGCGTACAGGTGGTTGTCGGCAAAGGTGTAGGCCACCGCCAGCCCATCTTCCACCATGCGGCCGTTCAGCCAGGTGCCGTCTTGCAGGTAGATGTGTGCCAGCAACCGCCCGTAGCGGTCGCGGCGGGTTTTGCCAAGTTCCAACCGCACGGGTTTATCCAATACCAGCGCCGCCAGATGGGTGCGGGCCGCATCGGCCAACGGTTCGGCGGGGGCGCCGTGGTGGGGGCCTTCCGGCGTATTGATGTCCAGCAACCTCACCCGTTCACCGGTGTTCAGCGCCACGGTATCGCCGTCAAACACCTGCACCACGGTGGGCATCGGTGCCTGCGCAGCCGCCAGCGCCACATAGGCCCATACGGCCATACCCAACATGCAAACGGCAAACACCCCTCTCACGCCCGCCAACCTAGCGCATTGCCAGAGGAAAGTCACCGTACCTTGACCATAAAGGCGCACTCTGCCACAAACAGCCTTATGTCCTCGTAGTACAATGGATAGTACGACGGCCTCCTAAGCTGTAAATGCAGGTTCGATTCCTGCCGGGGACGCCATTCAGCACACGCCATCTCCCGTCCTCGTTAGTACAATGGGCACTTGGATAACGTGCCCCGTTGGGGCAACACGACGGCCTCCTAAGCTGTAAACGTGTCGGGGGACAATACCACTGGGAAATGACGCGTAGAGGCGTTACCGCCCATCCCCGTAATAGCTCGGGCCGCGTTGGTCGGCGCGGCGCTCGGCGGCGCGGGCGTCGCTGCTGCTGTAACCGCGAGGGATATCCAGCCGTTGTTTCGGGTAGATGTCATCCGGATCACGGCCGATTTTGGCGCGGTTGGCATCGTAAATCAGCGGCCACAGGCGCCAGTTCTGGTAAATGCGGGGCTGGTCGGCAATGGTGGAGAGGGTATCGCCGCGCTGGACGCGGTATTGGGTGACTTCGCCCGCGTTGTTGAAACGGATGTAAGGACCTTCCGCCGCGCGGTTGGCGGTATCCGGTGAGGCCTGTTGGCTGTAGCTGTAGGATGGCGCATTGTTGGCATGGACGCGGTAGTCGTAATCTCCGGGGCGGCGGCCCATGGCGCCATCGGGTGCGCCGTCGCGCCAATCGCGTACCGCGTTGCCGATGCGGGTGCTCCCGCCCAAATTGGCATCCGCCGCACCCATCACCATGGCGGGGCCGGTACCGGGGTCGCCAATGTAGGTGCTGCTGCGACCGGTGCCGAAGCCACGGTCATACTGGCCGCCCGCACCACCATATCCACCCGCGCCCACCGGCGGAGCGGCAGGGCGCATCACCTTGCTGCCGCTGCCGGCAATGTAGGTTTGGGCGTTCAAGTCTTCGCGGGTGTAATAGCCGCTCCATGCGGCATGGTCGTTTTCATCGTAATGGGGGCTGTAAACCACTTTGGGAGGGATATTCCGGCGTGGCGACACCCGCTCCTTCTGGTCTTCGCGGAAGGTGAAGATGTTGTCCACCCATTCCATCATGCCGGCGCGGGCGGGCAGCGCCAAGCAGACCCCTACGGCCACCAGCAACATCAGCGGGGTGGCTTTGCGCATCACCATGCCGTATCATGCGGGCAAATGCGCCTGTACCACAAGCCGTCCCGCCCTGTCATCGCATGGTTTTGCGCCATGTTTCTATGGTTTGGATGGCCCGCTGTGGCAGAAACCCCACCACCTGCCCAACCCCTCACCATTGCGGTGTCCTCGGCGCCCAAAAGCCTCGACCCGGCTTTGGCCACCGATGCCGCCGGCGCCCGCATCCTGCAACTCACCAACCCGGCGCTGTTGCACTACGATGCATCCTTTACCCCCACGGGGCTGGTCGCCCAAGGCTGTACGCAAAAGGCTCTCACCGTCACCTGCACGCTGCGGCCGGGCTACCGCTTTCACAACGGCACCCCGCTAACCGCCACGGCGCTGAAAGACTGGTTCACCTTCCTGCAAGCCACCCCGCGCAGCCCGCTTTCCGCCCTGTTGGAGCCGGTGGCCGCCATCGCCGCCCCTGCCGCCGATACGCTCATCTTCACACTCAAACAGCCGACCTTCGGTTTTCTGGGCCGTTTGGTAGACATTCCGTTGGCCGCCCCACCCGCCGACAAAAGCCTTGGCGCGCCCCGCCCCGGACTCGGCACCTACCGTCTGGCAGAGCAAGATGCTCAAGGAACCGTGACTGTGGCCCCCGCGCCGGACAGCAACCTTCCGGCACTCACCTTCACGCCGCTGGCCGACCCCACCACCCGCCTGCTCAAGCTCAAGCAGGGCGAGGTGGACGTGGTGTACCAGGATATCCCGCCGGAACTGTTCACATGGGCGCAAAAGCAAGGCTGGAAAACCGCTTCCGCACCGTCTGCCAGCTACACCTATCTGGCACTTAACTTTACCAACCCGCATCTGGCCGATGCGCGTATCCGCAAGGGGTTGAGCGTGGCCATCAACCGTGCCGCCATCCGCCGCCATCTGCTGGGTGGCATGGCCGAACCTGCCGACAGCCTGCTGCCCCCCGGCCACCCCGCCCTGTGGCCCGCGCCGGAAGACGACTACAACCCCACCCGCGCCGAAGACCTGCTGAACGCCGCCGCCACCTTGGGGGATGCCCAAAATTCCCGTTTCTCGCTTACCTTGGCCACCAGCACCGATGCCCTCAGCCAACGTGTGGCGCAGGTGCTCCAGCAAGACCTGCGCAGGGTGGGCGTGGATGTCATTCTCAAACCGCTGGAATGGGGCGCTTTTTACGACAACGTCAAAGCGGGCCGTTTCGATATGGCGCTGATGAGCTGGAGTGGCGAGCTTCCGCCCGACTTCCTTGTGCAGGTCTTCCACAGCAACAAGGCGCCGCCTGCGGGGCTGAACCGTGGCAAGGTGGACATTCCCGTTCTCGACAAGGCGCTGGATAAACTGGCTACCGCCACAACCGTGGAAGCGCAAACTGCTGCGGCCACCCAAGCCCAGCAACTTGCCGCCGGTTTGTTGCCGTATATCCCCCTCTACCGCCGCCACCATGTGCTGGTGGCACGGCCGGATGTTGACGGTTGTGCCATTCCCACGAGCGGAGGGTATCAGGGGCTGCTTGGCTGCCGGAAATAACCCTGTATAACCATGCCCTTTGTCGTTCCTGCAAAAACAGGAACGACAAAGGGCCCTGTAAAAGCGTTTGCTATTACTCGTCCGCCGTGTCAGCCGCCGCCTTTTTGCCGCCCTTGTTGGGGAGCGGGGACAAGATGAGCACCAAAAAGCGGCCTTCCACCTTTTCGCTGCGGAAGTCGACCTTGGCGACTTCAGCGGTGTCTTCCACCAGGCGGGAGAGCATCTCTTGGCCGATTTCCATGTGGGTCACCTCGCGGCCACGGAAGCGCAGGTTGATTTTGGCCTTGTTGCCGTCGGCCAGAAACTCTTTGATTTTGCGCAGCTTGACCTGATAGTCGTTTTCTTCAGTGCCGGGGCGGAAGACGACTTCCTTGATTTCCTGCACTTGCTGGTTCTTTTTGGCTTCCTTCTTGCGCTTTTGCTCTTGGAAGCGGAATTTGCCGTAGTCCAGAATCTTGCACACCGGCGGCACCGATGTGGCCGCAATTTCCACCAAGTCCAGTCCAAGTTCTTGCGCGCGCGCCTGTGCGTCACGGGTGCTTAACGTACCGTAATTTTCGCCGTTGGGGCCAATCACCCGCACTTGCGGGACACGAATCATCTCGTTGATACGATGCTCATACTGCCGGTTACGCTCCGGTTTTCCGCGAAATCTCCCGATGACACAAACTCCTTCTGTTGGTTGCCTCCCTTATGGAAGGTGCCTCTAGCTATGCCAAATCACGCGTCAAAAGACAAGCCCTTCCCCGCACGCAGGCAAGGCCGCAGCGCCAGCAATACCACCAGAACGGCAACGCCCACCACGTCTCCCGCCCATAACGTGGGAAACATGCCCTCGCGCACAATCGCTCCGGCCAGCAAGGCCACCGCCACCCCCCACCACGGTGTGCGCAAATACACCATGCGCGCCGCCAGTGCCAGTGTCAGCAGCCATGCGGCCAACTCCACCATGCCGATATCCCCCAGCCGTGCCAGCAAGGTGGCCTGATACATCGGCCACTCCCACACCAGTGTCACGCCGGCGGGGTAGGTGTAGGGGAACCCGAAGGTATGTTGCCACAGCACCGGCAGCCCGTAACCGGGGAACAGCACGGACAGTCCGCCCGCCAATACGGCGATACCCAGCAGTAGCGCCACCAGTGGCTTGGCCCGCACACATGCCCACGGCAGCAACGCCACCACCAGCAAGGCGGTAATCGGCTGTACCAGCGACATGGCAATCCACGCCGCCGCCGTCCATGGCCAACGCCCGTGGGTCAGGCCGTACATGCCCGCCACCAACAGACCTACGGCCAGACCGTCCGGCCCGCTGGCGCGCATCACCAGCAAGGTGAGGGGGTTCAGCACAATCGCCAGCCATACCAGCCACCAAAACCACCGCCGCCAGCCGTGGCTGGCCACCACCGCTGGTCGCAGCCATAGCCAGCTTGCGCCCGCCAGCAACCCCATGCCAAGTAGGTTGGTGAACATAACCGCCACCCCTGCGGAAAGCCCCGCCGCCAGCAACCCGGCCAACAGCCCGTAAAACCCCACATTGGCATGGTAAAAAACCGCCAACTGCCGCAGGCTTTCAGGGTCTTTCGCCACCGCCGCACGGTGAAAATGCCGTTGCAACAAATCTTCCCGCCAAAAGTCCGGCAAATGCCGCACCCAGTCATACACCCAGCCGTGGGCCTCGGCCCAGCTGTGGCCCAAAGCGGTTTTTGCCAAGGTAAGGTACGGAATCACCTCCCACCCCCACAACGGATGCGTCCACACATACACCCATGCCGCCAGCACAACGGTGGCGGCAATGGCGTCGGCGCGGGCCAGCCTCACGCGGCCTCCGCATCCTTGCGGGTGTCAACTTCACCTTTCACCCGCGCAATGAAGGCATCCAACGGCATCGCTCCCAAATCGGTGCCATCACGCAAACGTACCGCCACCGTACCTGCCTCGGCCTCTTTGGCGCCCACCACCAGCATGTAGGGCACCTTGCGTTGCTGGGCGATGAGAATCTTCTTCTGCATGCGCTCGTTGCTGTCGTCCACTTCGACGCGCAGGCCACCGGTGGCGGTCACCACGGGGGCTTCAAACAGTTTGCGGCGCACCGCTTCCGCATAGTCGGCCTGCTTGTCGGTGATGGGGATGACCACCGCCTGCACCGGTGCCAGCCAGACGGGGAATTTGCCTTCGTAGTTTTCAATCAAAATGCCGATAAAGCGCTCCAAACTCCCCAAAATGGCACGGTGCAGCATCACACACGGCACGCGCTCACCTTGCTCGTTGGTGTAGTCGGCGCCCAGACGTACCGGCATGTTGAAGTCCACTTGCAACGTACCGCACTGCCAGTCGCGGCCGATGCAGTCGCGCAGCACAAACTCCAGTTTGGGGCCATAAAACGCACCGTCGCCGGGGCTCAGCTTGAACTCTAAACCCGCATTGGTGCAGGCATCGGCAAGCGCTTGTTCCGCCTTGTCCCACAGGGCGTCGTCACCAATGCGCTTCTCCGGACGGGTGGAAAGCTTGACAAAATAATCGGTAAATCCAAGGTCGCGGTACACGTCGTTCAGCAGGTCGCAAAAAATACGGCTTTCCGACTGAATCTGGTCGGCGGTACAAAAGATGTGCGCATCATCTTGGGTGAACGCGGTGCAACGCATCAGGCCATGTAACGCGCCTTTGGCCTCGTTACGCATACACGAGCCGAATTCGGCCATTCGCAGCGGCAAGTCGCGGTAGCTCTTGATGCCTTGGTTGAACACCTGTACGTGGCACGGGCAGTTCATCGGCTTCATGGCGTGGACATCCACCACCTTGCCGCCCTTTTCCTCCTTGATGAGGAACAGGTCTTCAAAGTAGTTGGCCCAGTGCCCGCTGGCCTCATACAGGCTTTTATGAACCATTTTCGGCGTGTTCACTTCCACATATCCCGCAGCGGCAAGCTTGCGACGGATGTAATCGGTCAACTCTACGTAAACCGTCCAACCTCCGGCGTGCCAGAACGGCTGCCCCGGTGCTTCCTCCTGCAAATGGAATAAATCCAGCGCTGGGCCGATTTTGCGGTGGTCACGCTTTTCGGCCTCGGCGCGCATGACGAGGTAGGCGTCCAGTTCCTTCTGGGTGGCAAAGGCCACCACGTACAGGCGGGTAAGTTGCTGCTTGGTGGCATCGCCGCGCCAGTAGGCGCCGGCCAAATTGCTGAGGGTGAACGCCAGCGTCAGCTTGGACATCTCCGGTACATGCGGCCCACGGCAGAGGTCGAGGAATACCTCGGTGTCACCATCCATCTGGCGGTAAACGGAGAGGTATTTACCCTCTACCAATTCGCCCTTTTCCACGGCGCCGTCCACCAATTCCACCTTGTAGGGTTCGCCTTTGGTCTCAAAGTAACTGCGGACTTGGGCCGGCTCCCAATGCTCGCGCACCACGGCGTGGCCTTGGGAAATAATCTCGCGCATCCGTGCCTCAATTTTCGGCAAATCATCGCTGGAGATGGATTGGGCAAACTCCACATCGTAGTAACAGCCGTTGTCAATCGTCGGTCCGATGGCCAGTTTGGCGGTGGGGTACAACTCTTTCACCGCGCGCGCCAGCACCTGCGCCGCCAGCGTATGGCGGGCGGTATCCAAGCCCAGCGGGGTTTTCATCGTGGCAATGTTGAGCGACACATCATGGTCAATCGGGGAAAGAAGGTCTTGCGCCCTGCCATCCACTTCCACCGCCAACGCAGCCTTGGCCAACCCGGCCCCGATGCTTTCAGCCACCGCCTGTCCGGTGGTGGTGCCGTCAAACTCCTTCACCGAGTTGTCGGGCAGGGTAATGCGGACCATGGCACAAAGCTCCTTGTTGGGCGGTTGGTTATGGGTTAACCGCCGCAACTTAGCGCAAAGCCGCTTGCCCGCCAAGGGTTTCCCTTGCACAATGCTTGCCATGGCACTTTATCCTGAACTTACCCCCTTCCGCACCGGCCACCTGAAGCTGACCGACGGGCACAGCATGTATTATGAGGAGTCGGGGAATCCGCAGGAGACACCAGTAGTTTACCTCCACGGCGGCCCGGGCAACGGCCTGTCCAGCAAGCACCGCCGCTATACCGACCCCAAAACAACCCACATCATCACGTATGACCAACGCGGCTGCGGCCAAAGCAAACCCCTGCATAGCCTGAAGGCCAACACCACCCAGCACTTGGTGGAAGACCTTGAACGCCTGCGCAAGCACCTGAAGCTGGAATCCTGGTTTGTGGCAGGGTTTAGCTGGGGCGCCACCTTGGCCTTGGCCTATGCCGAGGCTTACCCGCAACGGGTACGGGGCCTTGTGGTTGGCGGCGTCTATTTGGGGACAAAACGCGAAACCGCATGGCTGACCCATCCCGACGGCGTGGCCCGCTTTTTCCCCAATGACTACGCGGCGGTCATGGAAGCTTTGGACTATCCCAAGCCTGCCGATGTCAGCAACGCCCTGCTATCTATCTTCAAAAACGGCACCAAACGGGAGAAAGAACAGGCAGCTTATGCATGGTGCCAACTGGAGGCAGCCGCCTGTGAAGCCAAACTCAATCGCAAAGAGTTGGTCAAGGAGCTAGAGGAAGACCGTGAAATTCTCCCAGCCCTTGCCCTTCTGGAAGCCCACTACTTCGCCAACGACTGCTTTTTGAAACCCGGCCAACTGCTCAACAACATTTACAAAATCGCCCATATTCCGCTGCATATCGTGCAAGGCGCGGCAGATATGGTGTGCCCGCCGGAAACCGCCATCGCCCTCCACGCCGCCCACCCCAACAGCCGCCTCTATTGGGTGGAAGGCGGCGGCCACCGTGCCAATCCGCCGCTTTTGCGCGCCCGCATGAACGCCATCAAAGACATGCTGAAAGCCGTCAAGCGCCTTTAGCCGCCAACCTGTGGCCGCCCTACCATCCGCTGTCCGGCATCGTTGTCGTAAGGGTCCATCGGGCACCACGTATAGCTGGCCGCATCGCTGATGCCGTCTTCCATTACCACCCGCTTCACCGCATTGCGGTGGAAGCACAACTCCTTGCCCTCTTCCCGTTCCAGATAGGCATAAGTCGGGTAAATCTCGTCCAGCGCGAACATGTCGCGGAAATCCTGCACCCGGTCGCGGGCCTGCCAGCGTTGCATATCCTTGTAAATCGCGTAATCCAGCTGTTCCTGCATTGCCTGCGTGCAGCCGCCCAAGGCCGTCACCGCAATCAGCAGAGAGAACACGCGCATCATGCCACCAGCTTGTGAAGGATATGCCTAAAAGGCAAGCATGTGTATGCTGCACGGCCATCCCTGCGTGGCCGGTAGGTTACATGCCGCCGAACTTGAACTCCGCCAGACTTGCGTAAACCTTGCCGATTTCCTGTTCCCACACTTTCACCGTCACCGAGTGGCGGAACCAGTCATTGCCATAATTCAGCAACGGCACAATGCATGGGGCAAACCCTGCGCTGAACAGGCTGACCCCCGCCGCCAGCACGTTGGCATCGGTATGCCCGCCCACCACTAGCACTTCGTCCGGGTTTTGGCCGCGCAACCACTGCAAGAGCTCCATCGGCAAGGTAAAGCCTACCTTGTCGAACACCGTGCTGGTGGTTACCAGCACACCGTTGTCCATCGGCACGGGTTTGCCCATCTTGGCCAGCGGAACTTGCGCTTCGTCATGCCGCAGCAGGGTGGCCGCCGTGGGCATGGTTTGGGTCAACTGGTTAACCTGCGCTACCACCCCCGGCGACGGGCGGAAAAAATTCTGCATATCCACCGCCACCATGCACCGATTCATGCCAAAGCCCCGTTATTCTGCGTTGTTATTGGCTCCCATCTTGCCAATTTCAAACATGCTGACAAGTATCCTGCAGGCAAAAACGTCACCTGTGTCGGCAATTATGCCGCAGCCATATCCCATAGCCGCTGGTATGCTTCCCACTCGGCCTCGCACGTGTGGCGACTGGTAAACTGGGCCAACACCCGCATCCGCCCGGCCTTGCCCATCGCGGCCCATTGGCGACGCTCCCGGAAAGCCTTGCGCAAGGCCTCCGCCAATGTTTCCACATCGTCCGGTGTCACCAACCATCCGGTCACGCCATCCGCCACGGTCTCCAAGCTGCCGCCGTGGGCACTGGCAATGACCGGGGTCTCCATCGCCATGGCTTCAATTGCCACGCGGCCGAAGGCTTCCGGCTTGGTGGAGCATGAAAGCGCCACATCGGCCGCCGCGTTCAAGGCCGCGATATCCTGCCGCGGCCCCAAAAAGCGCACCCGCTCCCGAATCCCCAAGTCATCGGCCAACACCTTCAGCTCGTCCAGATACGCCGCATTCTTGCAATCGCCCGCCAGTGCCACCGCCCACGGCATATCGGCCACTCGGGCCAAGGCTTGCAGCAACACGGCGTGCCCCTTCCAGCGGGTCAGCCGCCCGACCATCAGCAACAAAGGTGTCGCGGCATCGCCCGCCAAGGCATCGTGCAGCGCGCGCACTTCGGCAGGTGGGTGCGCCGCCGGGTCAAACACCGTCATATCCACGCCACGCGGTGCCACGTCAATTCGTGCCGGATTTTCATGGTACGTTTCAACAAGATGATGCTTAATAAAGGCCGAATTGGCAATCACTCTCTTGCCGCGCAACATCACGCGATTGTAGCCGCGTTTCCACACATTGCCAGAACCATACGTGCCATGAAAGGTCGTGATGAATTCAACACGGGTGAAAAACGACATCTTGCAGGCAAGCCATCCGCTCCAGGCCGGAGCGCGGCTGCGAGCATGGACAATATGGATACGATATCGCCAAATCAACCACCAAACCACCACCATGTTCCACAGTAGCCACCATGGCGCCTTGCGGTGCAGCGGCAGGGGTATGTGCCGTACCCCGTGTCGCTCCAAGACCTCTGTCCAGCGTCCTCCAGACGAGGCCACCAACGGAGTCCCGCCCCGTTCCTCTATATAAAGGGCCATATCGACAGCGCCCTGTTCGGTCCCCCCCTCTTTCAGGGCCGGGATAAGCTGAAGTACGCGAATGGGCCGGGGGAATTTCATGCCCCACTCTAAAAGCATCAATGCCCCGCTGAAAGTTGCAGTTGAGCAATATGATAAGTATATGCTTACTATTATTTGACCAAAGGATAATCATCCGTTGTATGAACAAGCCAGCTGGTCATGGAAAGAGCCTCTTTGTGGCCATTTTGGCATAAAAAGCACATGCCCATGCCGTGGGCGGGATGTTGCATCTCTGCAGTGTGCCCTGAGTATGTGCGTGCGGCAGGTTCCGGCGCGGCCCGTTTTCTGGAACCGTGTCGTATGTGCAGGCAAAGTTTGGTGGGGGCTCGTGAAACATTGTGCGCTGGAGAGGCGTGCGTGATGCGCCCATGATCTTTGCAGGGGTATACGCTATAAAAATCCCCATACATGGGTTAATTGCAAAAAAGCAACATTGTTATGTATCCCAAACCATCCAATTGGCGTGCAGGCGGTGCCTAGACAACCCGTATGGGCTGCGGCACACTTGCAGGCAGAAACGGGGTGATACCATATGCCGCCAACAAAATTCGCCGTGCTGGGCAATCCTGTGGTGGATGCCCTGATGCACGTCAGCGCCGCCGAACTGGCCAAACTCAACCTGCGTAAAGGCGATACCAACCTGCTGGCTGCCGCCGACATGTTTGCCCTCAGCGCCCGGCTGGAGGTCGAGACCTTCCGCGCCGGCGGTGCTGGTGCCAACATTGCCTACCATCTCGCCAAGCTTGGCCATCCGGTCTGCTTTCTCGGCCCGCTGGGAGACGACCCCGCCGGCCGCCACTTTTTTTCCGACATGTTGGCCAGCGGCCTGACCCTTAGCCCCCAGCACAAGGGCCTGCGGACGGTGGAGTTGTTCGTGATGGTCACGCCCGACGGCGCCCGCACCATGGCGCAACCGCACCCCAACCCACCCAGTAACGAGCAAGACTGGCTTGATGCCAGTCTGTTGGCCAATGCCGACTGGTTGTTGGTGGAAGGCTACCTCGCCCGCGATTACCCCCAGGCTGCCATGGCCGCCTGTGCCGAGGCCCGTGCCCATGGCGCCAACATTTGCCTGCAATTGCCCGCTCCCGCCGCTTGCGCCGAGGCCGCCGCCAGTTTGGGCGCGCTCATTGAAGGTGGCCTCAACCTGCTTTTGGCCAATGTGCATGAGATAGAGGCCCTGCGCCCCCATCTTTCCGCCGCCGCATCGGCTAAACTGGAGGCCACTCCCCGCGTCATCACCGCCAGCGGCGAGGGCGCGACCTTCTACGATGACCAAGGCAACGGCACCACCGAGCCCTCCCGTACCATCGCCACTCCTGCCGACAACACCGGCGCGGGAGATGCCTTTGCCGCAGGCTTTTTGGCCGCATATGCCCCCGGTGGAAGCCCCGCCGTCGCCATGCGGCGCGGCCATCATCTTGGCGCGGCGGTCATCCAGCAACTCGGCGCCCGCCTGCCCGACCCCAAGGCCGTCTGGCTGAATGCCGACGCCGAAACCAACGTGGGTATCTAATACCCCATGACCCACAACTTCCGCCAATTCTACTGCGAAGCCCCTTTGTGCGAAGGTCAGGCCGTTACTTTGCCTCCCGCGCTGCAACACCGCCTCCATAACGTGTTGCGGCTGAAAGCGGGCGACACCCTCCACCTCTTCGACGGCCACAACGGCATCTTTGCCGCCACGCTTGCCGATGCCAAGGCCCGCAGCGCCACGGTGGGCGCCTGCGTCCGCCCGTTTGCGCCGCCGCCCCCACTCACCTTGCTGATGGGCCTCCCCAAACGTGACGCATGGGAAACCATCCTCCGCCAAGCCACTGAACTCGGCGCCACCGAAATCATCCCGTTGCTGGCCCGCCGCAGCGTCCCCACCAAACTCAATATGGAACGCGCCCGCGCCCTGCTGGTGGAAGCCGCCGAACAGTGCGAGCGCCACACCGTCCCCACGCTGGCTGAACCCCAACCGCTCCCCGCAGGCATCCAACAGTGGCACATCGCCAACCCCGCCAGCCAACTGGCTTGGGCCAACGAGAACGGCGGCGCTCCCCTCCACGGCGCTAGCGCCGTGCTGGTCGGGCCGGAAGGCGGTTTCGACGACAACGAACAGCAATGGCTCTCCGCCCAACCCTACATCCACACCGTCACCCTCGGCCCCACCGTCCTCCGCGCCGACACCGCCGCCGCCTGCGCCCTGACTCTTGCCCGCCTGTAACAAAACACTGGCCAAACGCCCACAATTTCGCTACATAGCGGGCAGCAACAGAGAGAATTCCCCATGTCCACCGCAAACGTCCGCAACATCGCCATCATCGCCCACGTCGACCACGGCAAAACCACGCTGGTGGATGCCCTGCTCAAGCAGACCGGCACACACGAAAGCGAAGGCAACGCCCGCGTGATGGACAGCAATGACCTCGAGCGCGAGCGCGGCATCACCATTTTGGCCAAAACCACCGCCATCGAGTACAAAAACCACCGTATCAACGTGGTCGATACCCCCGGACACGCCGACTTTGGCGGCGAGGTCGAGCGTATCCTCGGCATGGTGGATGGCTGCGTGCTGCTGGTGGACGCCGCCGAAGGCCCCATGCCGCAAACCAAATTCGTGCTGGGAAAGGCCCTGCAACTGGGCCTTAAGCCCATTCTGGTGGTCAACAAAATCGACCGCTCCGACGCCCGCCCGGATGAAGTGGTGAATGAAACGTTCGACCTGTTTGACAGCCTCGGTGCCACCGACGAACAGATGGACTTCCCCATCCTCTACGCCGTGGGGCGCGACGGCTGGGTGGCCAAAGACTACAAACACCCCACCACCGATTGCTTCGAGTTGCTCGACTTGGTGCTCACCCACGTTCCCGCCCCCAAAGGCGACGAAACCAAGCCCTTCTCCATGCTGGTCAGCATCATCGAGCGCAACGAGTTTCTGGGCCGTGTGGTCACCGGCCGCGTGCACAGCGGCACCATCAAGAAAAACCAGCCCATCAAGGCTATGGACCGCGAGGGGAACGACATCCAGCGCGGCAAGGCGGTGCAACTGTTCAGCTTCCACGGGCTGAAGAAAGTGCCGGTGGATGAAGCCCGTGCGGGGGAAATCATCGCGCTGGCGGGGCTGGATGAAGCCTTTGTCAGCCACACCATCTGCGCGCCGGAGGTGGCCAAACCCCTGCCCGCCGTGGAAATCGACCCGCCCACCATGGTGATGACCTTCGGCGTGAACGATTCTCCGCTGTCCGGCACCGAGGGCAAAAAGCTCACCAGCCGTGAAATCGGCGCCCGCCTGTTCCAAGAGGCTGAAACCAATGTCGGGCTGCGGGTCGAGCAAGGTGGCAGCGCCGAAACCTTCCGCGTGATGGGCCGTGGCGAACTCCACCTCGGCGTGCTGATCGAGACCATGCGCCGCGAAGGCTTCGAGTTGTCCATCTCGCGGCCTGAAACCATCATGCGCGAAGAAAACGGCGTGAAGCTCGAGCCTTATGAGGAAATCGTGATCGACGTGGACGACGAATTCGCCGGCAGCGTCATGGAGAAAATGGGCCTGCGCAAAGCCGAACTCACCAACATGATCGCCGACCACCACGGCAAGCAGCGCCTTATTTTCGTGGGCCCCAGCCGTGGGATGATCGGCTACCGCAGCGAATTCCTTACCGATACGCGCGGCACCGGTGTGCTCACCCGCCAGTTCAAGGAATATGCGCCGGTCAAATCCACCCCCGCAGGCCGCCGCAACGGCGTGCTGGTCAGTATGGCCAGCGGAACCTCCACGGCCTACATCCTCAACGAACTGGAGGCCCGTGGCACCCTCTTTGTCGGCGCGGGCATCACCATCTACGACGGGATGATTGTCGGTGAAAACAGCCGCGAAGACGACTTGGAAGTGAACCCCACCCACGCCAAAAAGCTCTCCAACGTGCGCGCCGCCGGCAAGGATGAAGCCATCCGCCTCACACCGCCCCGCGACATCACGCTGGAGTACGCGCTCACCTACATCCAGGACGACGAGCTGGTGGAAGTGACCCCCAAATCCATCCGCCTGCGCAAGAAGGGGCTGGATACCCACGAGCGCAAACGCCACCGCCGCGCCATGGAGGCGGGGCAGACCGTCTAACCATATCCGAAGGAGGTTAAGGGGGCGAAGCCCCCTTACGCCGGAGTCGTCATTCCAGCCCCGCCAAGCTGAAGCAACGGCAACTGACGGACAGCTGGAATCCAGTGTCCAACGCCACGTTCCTATACAAGAAACAAATCAAACAGCTTTGTCTCGTGCGTTCTGCATAACCCGTATGGATTGCTTCGTTGGGCGGCAAACAACATCGGGGCCTTCGCGCAAACCCTGGGTCGCCCGCCCTCGCAATGACGGGGGCTTTATGGAACAGTTGCCAACCCTTTTGGCCTTGTGTACTGAATAATCAAACCTCAGGAAAGAGTTAAACCATGGAACGGCAACGCTAATGACCCCCGACATCCATCTCCTCTACGAACTCGGCCAGCTTGCGCAAATCCAGCGCTCGTATCTTTACACCACCGGCGCGCCCAGCGTGGCGGCGCACATTCACCGGGTGGCGATGACCGCGCTCATCCTCGCCCGTGCCGAGGGCGCCAACGTGGAAAAGGTGCTGCTGATGGCGCTGGTGCACGATACGCCGGAAACCCGCACCGGCGACCCGACACCGTTCCAAAAACCCTTCATCAAGAAAGACGACCACTTCGCCGCGCAAACCCAGTTTGGCGAAACCTCGCTGGCCGACATGGTGGAGGTGCTTGCCGAATATGAAGCCCGCGAGACGCCGGAAGCCAAAATCGTCAAGGATGCCGACATGCTGGTGGCGGAAATGGAAATGTGCGAACTCACTGCACGGGGCCATACCTGGAGCGAATACTACGCCGACTACCGCGCCAGTATCCGCCCACGCCTGCGGACAGAAACCGCCAAGAAGATGTTTGACCTCATCGGCAAAACCAACCCGCTGGAGTGGACCCGCAAAGGCCCCAACGCCTATAAGGCCGGTACCCACGGCACCTGATTGACGGGAGGCGCGGAGACGCGCACGATGACCGCCATGCAAACCCTGCAGACGCCCGCACTGCTGTTGGTCATGGCCACCGCCGCCGTGCTGCCCCCATCACCGACAATGGTGTCCGTCACCGAACCGGCCTGTCGTCCCGCATTCTGTCAAATCGCCAAGGTGCGCTGCCAGCGGCCGGACGGTACCGTGCATGTGTGCTGCCGCAACCTCCCGGAATGCCCTCACCCCGATAAGCCGCATCCATGATTGTCAGCTTTTTGCCGCAGGGGGCAGCGGAAAACATGCCTGCTGTTCAAGCACGCCCTTGTGGTGAAATCCAAACATTCCAACAGGTTGCGGCCTTGTGTGCGCTGCACCATAAAAACGTCTTATAAATCAATCCCTTTCACGTCAGCAGGTGCGGCGCTATCCTGCCGTCGGTCCCCATAAATAACAACCGGAAAACCATGGACGCCAAACCCGCCAAAGTTCCATTTGTAGCCAGCGCCTACACCATGCGCCGCAAAACCTGCGACCGCATTGCGCACATCGTGGCGTGGCTCATCAAGCGCAGTAAGCTCGGTATCAAGCCCAGCGGCGGCGACCAATACATCCCCGAAGGCGACATTTTCCTCTTCAACCATTTCACGCGGTTCGAGACCATTATCACCACATGGCTGCTCTACCGCAAAACCGGCCAGTTTTGCCGTTCGGTGGCCCACCATTCGTTGTTCGGCGTGCATGAGAAATTTTCCCGCTTGCTGCGCGCCGTCGGCGTGCTGCCCAACAACATGGAAGGCCTTTTGCCGTTCCTCGCCGCCGAAGTGATGCGCGGCCACAAGGTGCTCATCTTTCCCGAGGGTGGCATGGTGAAGGATCGCAAGGTGAAAGGTGAGGAGGGCGGCTTCAACGTCTTTTCCTCCACTTCCAACCGTCGTCGCCAACATCACCGGGGGGCTGCCGTTCTGGCCATTGCGCTGGATATTTTCAAGCACCACCTGCGCACGCTGGAGGCCGCCGGCGATGCCGCCGCGTTGGAACGTTGGCGCGCCCAGCTGGGGCTGGAAAGCGTACAGCTGATGCTGACCCGCGCCCACCAACCCACCCGCCTGCTGCCGGGCAATATCACCTATTTCCCCATCCGTACCGGACGCAACTGGCTGTCGCGCCTGCTGCAACGCTTTCTGCCCGATGCTCCCCAGCAGGCATTGGAAGAAGTCATCATCGAGGGCAACATCCTGTTCAAACGGACGGACATGGACATCCACTTCGGCCCGCCGCTTTTGGTGAAGCCGCAACTCAGCAAGGGCGAGGTTTACACGCTGGCCACGCCGCTGCGCCATCTGGCTGCGCTGGAAGGGCTGTTCAACCGCGAAGGGGAAAACGGTGGTGCCTTGGCCAAATTCATCGCCAAAGAGTCCGAACATATCCGCGCCCGCTACATGGAAGCCATCTACGGCCTCACCACGCTCAACATCAACCATTTGGTGGCCACCGCCATCCATGTACTGGTGCAGAAAAAACAATTCCACATTGAGGCCGACCGCTTCCACCTCGCCCTCTACGCCGCACTGAAGACGTTGCAGGCCAATCCGGCATTGCACCTGCAATGCAGCATTTCACGCCCGCAGTTTTACGGTGGCCTGCACCTTGGCAAGGGCCGCCCGTTCAAGGGCTTCATCCATGCTTGCACCACCCACAAACTGCTCAAGCTGCGTGATGGCGTCTACAAACTCTCCCACCGTCTGGAAGACGAGTTCGACGACCTTGATATCCGGCTGGAAAACCCGGTGGCGCTCCACGCCAACGAGGCCGCCACCGTGCCCGCCCTGCGCGAGGCTTTGGAGCATGCCTTCGAGCATGTGCCCACACCCGAGCAACTTGCCGATTGGCAGTTCGACGACCAACTCCGCGCATACCGTCAGGCATGGACATATTTTACCCACCGCCATCCGCAGTGGGCGCCCACGCTGTCCAATGCCGACGCAGGCGCGCCGTATCTGCTCAAACCCAAGGGGTTCCGCAGCAAAAAGCCTGCCCTTGCGGTGGTGCTGGTGCACGGGTTTACCGACCATCCCGGCCAGCTGCGCGCCTTTGGCGAGCACCTGTGCAACCTTGGGCACGTGGTGGTGGGCGCACGCCTGCCCGGCCATGGCACCACCCCGTATGACATGGAAAAACACAGCCGCAAACACTGGCAACGCGCGGTGCAACGCAGTTATGAAATTGCCGCCGCCCATGCCCACAAGGTGGCGGTGGTGGGCTTCTCCACCGGCGGCGCGGTGGCCCTGACCCTTGCTGGTAACAAGGCCGACAAACTCACCCAATTGGCGGGCGTGGTCAGCGTGGCCACGCCGCTTATCGTGCAAGACAAGAACATGAACCTGTTGCCGCTGGTGATGCTGGCGCGCACGCTGCTCGGTTGGATTCCCGCCATCCGCGCGATGCTGCGCTTTTATCCCGCCCCGCGCAGCGAGCCCGGCCAGCAGTATCCGGTCAAACCGGTTCTTTCGCTGAACGAGTTACGCCTGCTGATGGCCGAGCTTCCCTCCTACTTGCCGCGCATCACCGTGCCGGTGCAAATCCTCCAGGGGACGGCCGATGAAACGGTCGACCCCGTCAGCGCCGAAACCATCTTCAACGGGCTGGTGGATGTCAGCCGTGAAAAACACATGCTGGAAGGCGGCCCCCACGGTCTTCTCCATCAAAACTTCGGTGCCACATGGCAGCTTGTCACCGATTTCCTCAAACATCTCGCCAGCGGGGAAGGTGCCCCCCATGGCCGCTAGCCCCGCGCCATGGCAGGCCCATTATCCGCCGGATGTCGGCGCCGATCTGCCTGCCGACATCGCGGTGCTTCCCGCCCTGTGGGCCGAGGCCGTGGCGGCCAAGCCTGCGGCGCACTTCTTGCACTTCATGGGAAGCCGCTTTTCTTACGCCGAAGTAGACGCGCAAATGCGCACCCTCATGGCCACCCTTACCGCCCATGGCGTCACCCGTGGCAGTCGCGTGGGACTATGCCTGCCCAACTGCCCGTTGGCGGTGGCGGCCTACTATGCCACGCTGCGGCTTGGGGCGGTGGTGGTGAACATGAACCCGCTCTACACGCAAGACGAGCTGGCCCACCTGCTACACGACAGCACTCCCGCCGTGGTCGTCACCGTCAATCTGTCAGTCATGCTTCCCAAACTTGCCGCACTGCAACAGATGGGTCTGGTGCCCACCTTGCTGGTGGGCGATTTCACCTGTCATCTGCCGCTCCACTTGCGCTGGGGCATGCGCCTGTTCCGCCGTAGCCAACTGGCGGCCATCCCCGTCGCCGATGGCATTGTCCCCCTGCCGGTTACCACCGTTACACCGGTGGCCGAAACCACCGTCAACCCCACCGATCTCGCCGTGCTGCAATACACCGGCGGCACCACCGGCATTCCCAAAGCCGCCATGCTCAGCCACGGCGCGTTGGCGGCCAATGTGCGGCAAATCCAGCTATGGCTCGGCCCGCCTCCGCCGCAGGGCGATACCTTCCTCGCCATCCTGCCGCTGTTCCATTGCTTCGCCATGACGGCGGCGATGAACCTCGCCATTGCCAACAAGGCCGCCATCGTGCTGTTGCCGCAATTCAACATCCACCATGTGCTGAAGGCCCTCGCCCGTGGCGTCACCCTGCTTCCCGCCGTGCCCACTCTCATCAATGCATTGGTGACCAGCCCGCACAGCCGCCCGCATCATTTTGCCCATTTGCGTTATGCCATCCTTGGCGGCGCACCGCTGGCGCCGGAGCTGGAACGCCGCTTCACCGCCCTCTCCTCCAGCAAACTGGTGGAGGGCTACGGCCTGTCCGAAGCCAGTCCGGTGGTCACCTGCAACCCACGTCACCGTGCCAACAGGCATGGCAGCGCCGGGCTGCCGCTGCCCTCCACCCGCGTGCGCATCGTCGGCAAAAACGGCAAAGAGGCCAAACCGGGCGCCGTGGGCGAAGTACAGGTGCAAGGCCCGCAACTGATGGACGGTTACTGGAATAATCCCGCCGCCACCAAGACGGTCTTCAAACATGGCTGGCTCGCCACCGGCGACCTCGGCTTTATGGATGCCGAAGGCTATCTCCATCTCACCGACCGCAGCAAGGACATCATCCTCGTCAACGGCTACAACGTGTATCCCCGTATCATCGAAGACGCCCTCACCACCCACCCCGCCGTGGCCGAGGTGATGGTCATCGGCATCCCCGATGCAAAAAAAGGCGAGGTTCCCCATGCTTTTGTCGTATTAAAGCATGGCGCAACTGCCACAGCCGAGCAGCTATTAGCGTATGCCCGGGCAAAATTAAATCCGCTGGAACGCCCGACTCGGGTAGTCTTACGCCAAAGCCTGCCCAAGACACTCGTCGGCAAACTCTCCAAAAAGGATTTGCGCGCGGAAGTTTTGGGCCAATAACATAACAAGGAGGCTCCCATGCCCGCCGCCCAACTTCCCGTCCCCGTGGTCATTTGCGGATACGTTCGCTCGCCGTTTACTCCCGCCGGCAAAGGCGCACTGGTGCAAACCCGGCCGGATGACTTGGCTGCGCAAGTGGTGGCCGCGTTGGTCAAGCGCACCGGCGTGAAGGTCGACGACATCGAAGACCTCATCATGGGCTGCGCGTTTCCTGAAGGCGAGCAAGGCTTCAACATTGCCCGCCTGGTGGCGCTGCACGCGGGGCTGCCGCTCTCTGTGGCGGGGCAAACCATCAACCGTTTCTGCGGGTCGTCCATGCAGGCCGTCCATGCGGCGGCGGGCGCCATCCAGATGGGCGCGGGTGATGTCTTCGTCTGCGCGGGGGTCGAGAGCATGAGCCGCGTGCCGATGGGCGGCTACAACCCCATGCCCAACCCAAACCTCTATAAAGCCAATCCCGCCGCCTACATGGGCATGGGGGAAACCGCCGAAAACCTCGCCAAAAAGTACAAAATCAGCCGCAAGGCGCAGGAGGAATTTGCCGTTCTCAGCCACCACAAGGCCGCCAAGGCCCAACAGGCGGGACGCCTGAGCGGTGAAATCGTCCCCATCAAGACCCCCGCTGGTACGGTCAGTGAAGATGGCTGCATCCGCGCCGACACCACCATGCAGGGGCTGGCGGGCCTTAAACCCGCGTTCGATGAAAACGGCTCGGTCACCGCAGGGACAAGCAGCCCGCTCACCGACGGTTCCGCCGCCGTATTGGTGGCATCGGAGGCCTACGCCAAAAAACACAAGCTCCCCATCATGGCCCGCGTGATCAGCGTGGCGGTGTCGGCATGCCAGCCCGAGATCATGGGCATCGGCCCCGTGCAAGCCACCAAAAAAGCCCTTGCCCGCGCAGGGCTGAAGCTGAAAGACATGGACATCGTCGAACTCAACGAAGCCTTCTCGGTGCAAAGCCTCGCCGTGCTGGAAGACCTTGCCGACCTTTCCCCCGCCAAGGTAAACCTCGATGGCGGCGCCATCGCGCTGGGCCACCCGCTGGGTGCCACCGGCGCCCGTATCACCGGCAAGGTGGCCGAGTTGCTGGTGCGCGAGAAAGCCCGTTACGGACTCGCCACCCAATGTATCGGCGGCGGGCAGGGCATCGCCATCATTCTGGAACGGGTGAAGTAACATGGCCAAGGCGAACGTCGCTCGTAAAAAGACGGTTGTGCCCAAGCGCAAATCCACCGCCAAAGCCACACCACAACCGTCTGCGGGTATCCGCAAAGTCGCCGTCATCGGCGCCGGTGTCATGGGCGCAGGCATCGCCGCACAGATCGCCAACGCGGGCCTCCCCGTCCGCCTGCTGGATATCCTCCCCAAAGACGCCCCACCCAAAAAGAAAGGCAACGAAGTCGCCCGCAACGCCATCGCCTTGGGCGCCATCGCCAAACTGAAAAAGTCCAACCCCGCCGCGCTCATGCACCCGCGCAACGCCAAACTTATCGAGGCGGGCAATACCACCGACAACATGGCCGATTTGGCCGACTGCGACTGGATTATCGAAGCCGTGATTGAGCACCTCGACATCAAACAAGCGCTCTACAAGGCCGTCCATAAGGCTGCACCCAAGGCCATCGTCAGCTCCAACACCTCTACCATTCCGCTGACCACGCTGGTGGAAGGGATGCCCAAGGCCTTCCGCGAACGCTTCCTCATCACCCACTTCTTCAACCCGCCGCGCTACATGCGCCTGCTGGAATTGGTGACGGGTGCCGACACCGCCTCCGCCACGCTGAAGGCGGTGGAAGACCTCGCCGACACCCGCCTCGGCAAAAGCCTTGTGCCCTGCGCCGATACCCCCGGCTTCATCGCCAACCGCATCGGCACCTATTGGCTGCACGCGGCGGTGGTCAAGGCCATTTCCCACAACGTGGATGTGGAAAGCGCCGACGCCGTGCTGGGCAAACCCTTCGGTATTCCGCGCACCGGCGTATTCGGACTTATCGATTTGGTCGGTCTCGACCTCATCCCCCACGTGCTCTCCAGCATGTTTGCCAGCCTGCCGAAGAACGACCCGTTCCACGCCCTCGGCCCCGCGCCCAAACTGATGGAAACCATGATTGCCGCCGGTAACACCGGCCGCAAAGGCAAAGGTGGCTTTTACCGGCTGGACGAACACAAGAACAAACAAGTCATCAACCTGCACAGTGCCGAGTATGCCAACGCGACTCGCCCCAAACCCGCCGCGCTGGCCGCCGGCAAGAAGGGCGGCGCCCGTGCCTTGCTGGAACACAACAGCGTGGAAGCCACCTACGCATGGGAGGTGATGGGCCGCACGCTGGCCTACGCCGCCGGTCTGGTGGGCGAAATTGCCGAAGACATCGAAAAAATCGACCGCGCCATGCGCCTCGGCTACAATTGGAAATTCGGTCCGTTCGAGCTCATCGACAAACTCGGCACCGCATGGTTCGCGGCCCGGTTGGAAGCCGACGGCCAGCCCATCCCACGCATCCTGCAAGTTGCCCAAGGTCGCAAACTTTACCGCAACGCACACGGCCAGCTGGAGTTTCTGGGCCTCGACGGCAAATACCATGCCGTCACCCGCCCTGCTGGCGTGCTGCTGTTGGAAGACATCAAACGCCGCAGCCAACCGGTCGCCAAAAACATCTCCGCCAGCCTGTGGGATGTGGGCGATGGCGTGCTGTGCCTCGAGTTCCACTCCAAAATGAACAGTCTCAACCCGTTCATCTTCAACATGGTGCACAAGGCCATCCGCCTTGTTGGCAAAGGCAAGACTTATAAGGCTCTGGTCATTTACAACGAGGGCAGCAACTTCTCGGTCGGTGCCAATATCGGCATGCTGCTGGTGGCCTGCAAACTGCACGCGTGGCCGTTCATCCGCTGGATTCTCCGCCGTGGCCAATCCACCTACCAAGCCCTCAAATACGCACCGTTTCCGGTGGTGGGCGCTCCGGCGGGCATGGCCTTGGGCGGCGGGTGCGAAATCCTGCTCCACTGCCACAAAATCGTCGCCCACGCGGAAACCTATGTGGGGTTGGTCGAAGGCGGTGTCGGCATCATCCCCGGCTGGGGCGGCTGCAAGGAGCTGCTCGGCCGCGCCACCGCGCACAAAAAGACCCCCAAAGGCCCCATGCCCCCGCTGGCCAAAACCTTCGAGACCATCGGCACCGCCAAGGTGGCCAAATCCGCCGCCGAGGCGAAAGACCTTTTGTTCTTCCGCGATGAGGACGAAATTGTGATGAACCGCGACCGCGTGCTGGCCGATGCCAAAGCCGCCGCATTGGCGATGGTGCCAAACTTCGCCCCGCCGCAGCCGTTTGTTTATACCCCCGCAGGTGCGGGCGGCCTCACCGCCTTGAAGTTGGCGCTGCACGACTTCGCCGCCAAGGGCCTTGCCACCCCGCACGACGTGGTGGTCGGCACATGGCTGGCGCGCTGCCTCACCGGCGGGCCGGACGGCGACCTGACCCGCCTGCTGAACGAAGACGACCTGCTGCGGCTGGAACGCGAAAGTTTTGTGCCGCTCACCCAAACCAAGGCCACCCTAGCGCGTGTCGAGCACATGCTGAAAAAAGGCAAACCGCTGAGAAACTAGTTTATTAAGGAGAACCATCCATGACCTCCCTGCTGCTCCCCGTTGCCGCCGCCGTTGCCGTGCTGGGTATCCCCGCGCTGCGCCGCCCGCTGATTTCAAGCTGGGCCATCGGCATCGCCGGCAAACAACTGCCCACCATCGGCGAGACCGAACGCATCGCGCTGGAAGCCGGCACCGTATGGTGGGAAGGCGACCTGTTCTCCGGCAAACCCAACTGGCGCAAACTTACCGACTTCAAAGTACGAGAGCTGAGCGAAGACGAACAAGAATTCCTCAACGGCCCCACCGAAAAACTGTGCAGCATGTTGGATGATTTCGACATCGCCCAACGCCGCGACCTGCCCCCCGCCGTCTGGACGTTCATCAAAAAGAACAAGTTCTTCGGCATGATCATCCCCAAAGAACATGGCGGGCTGGGCTTCTCCGCCGCCGCCCACTCGGCGGTGGTGGCCAAAATCTCCAGCGTCAGCTTTACCGCCGCCGTTACCGTGATGGTGCCCAACAGCCTCGGCCCCGGCGAATTGCTGCTGCGTTACGGCACCAAGGCGCAGAAAGACCACTACCTGAGACGCCTCGCCACGGGTGAGGAAATCCCCTGTTTCGGCCTCACCGAACCCCATGCGGGCAGCGATGCCGCCAACGGCAAAAGCTTCGGCGTGGTGGCCCACGGCACCCATAACGGCAAGAAGACACTGGGCATCAAACTTACCTTCAGCAAGCGCTACATCACGTTGGCGCCGGTCGCCACGGTGGTGGGTTTGGCTTTCCGCCTGACCGACCCGAACCACCTCCTCGGCGATGCCGATGACCTCGGTATCACCCTCGCGCTGCTGCCGCGCAAAACCAAAGGCCTCGTCATCGGCAAACGGCACGACCCCATGGGCGCCCCGTTCCAAAACGGCCCGGTGGAAGGCCGCGAGGTGTTCATCCCCATGGACTACATCATCGGCGGCAAACCGCAAATCGGCAACGGCTGGCGCATGCTGATGGAATGCCTCTCCGCCGGACGCGGCATTTCGCTGCCGTCCCTCAGCGTGGGTGCCGCGCAACTTTCCACCCGCGCCATCTCGGCTTACGGCTTGGTGCGCGAGCAATTCGGCCTGCCCATCGCCAAATTTGAAGGCGTGCGCGAGCGCATGGCCGATACCTTTGCCAACACTTACATGATGAATGCCACCCGCCGCCTCACCGCCGGTGCGGTGGATGCCGGCGAGCACCCCAGCGTGGCCTCGGCCATCGCCAAAGCCTACCTGACCGAAGGCGCCCGTGCCGCCCTTAACAACGGCATGGACATCATGGCGGGTGCCGCCATCTGCAAAGGCCCCAAGAACATCTTTGCGCGCATCTATTCGGCCATCCCCATCGGCATCACGGTGGAGGGCGCCAACATCCTTACCCGCTCGCTCATCGTGTTCGGGCAGGGGGCTATCCGTTGCCACCCGTACTTGCAGGATGAAGTTGCCGCCATTCAGGGGAAAGACGTTGCCGCCTTCGACAAGGCCATCTTCGGCCACCTTTGGCACACCACCCGCAATGGCCTGCGTGCCTTCGGCCATGCCGTCACCTTCGGCCATTTCGTCAGCGTGCCGGAATCGCTGCGCCCCTACCGCCGCCACGTGCAAAAACTCACCCGTTTGTCGGCCGCCTTTGCCTTTGCCGCCGACATGGGCTTGCTGTCCCTCGGCGGCGCCCTCAAGCGCAAGGAGTATCTCAGCGGCCGCTACGCCGATGCCTTTGCATGGTTGTACCTTGCCAGCGCCACGCTGAAACAGGCCCACGACGACGGCTTCATTCCCGCCCACAAACCGCTGGTGGATTGGGTGTTGACCAAGGCCGAATATGAAATCGAGCAAGCCCTCAAAGGTGTGCTGGCCAACCTGCCCAACCGCTTGGCCGCTTGGAAAGCCCGTGCGCTGGGCTTCCCGTTCGGTTTCCACGCCGCCCAACCCACCGACCGCCAGAACGACAAGGTGGTGGATGCGGTGATGGCCGACGACGGCAAGGTGCGCGAGGCCCTCACCACCGAAATCGCCATCCCCGATGCTGCCTCCCCCGGTCTCGGCCAACTGGAAGACGCCTACCGCCGCACCGTGGCCACCGCCGAAGCCCGCAAAAAACTCACCAAGATGGTGCGCCTCGGCACCGTGGAAGGCGCCACGTTGGAAGCCCAGTTGGCCTTTGCGGTGGATGCCAAACTGCTGGACAAAACCGACGCCAAAGCCCTCTTCGAAGCCCACATGGCCCGTGATGAGGCCATCCAGGTCGCCGCCTTCAGCAAGGAAGACCATGCGGAGTTGAAATAGCATCGTGTCTTGTCATTCCTGTGCAAGCAGGAATCTTGCAGACTGCATAGAGGTGAAAGAAAAGCCCCCAACCACGGCCCGTGGGGCCGTCATACCGCCCCCTTCAGGGGGCATGGCATCCATTGGGGAATATCAAGAAAGATGCCCCCGCTCCCACAACCCCAACAACGTCAGCGAAAACGCCAAGTTCGCCGCTTTGGCATGCCCCAACCGCCCCAGCAATACATCGGCGGCCTTGGGCTTCAACAGCTCCTGCAACAAGGGGCTTTCGGCCCAAATCGCCGCCACCTCGTCGCGCCGCAGTGCCAGATAATCCCCCACCGGTACGCTGAATCCCTTCTTCTTGCCGAACGCCAAATCGCTGTGCCCCTGCCGCGCCAACCATTGCCGCAACAGCCATTTGCCCATCGGTTTGCCGCCGTCCGGCGTGCCCACTTTCAGGGTATCGGGCAGCGCAAACGCCCATGCCGCAAAGTCGTCATCCAGAAACGGCACCCGCCCTTCAATGCTGTGCGCCATGGAAATCCTGTCCAGTCGCAACAGCAAATCCTGCGGCAACCATTGCGCAAGGTCGGCGCTTTGCCGCCGTTGCAAGCGGCTGAATCCGCGCATGTTCCATGGCACGCCACCATCCTTCGGTGCGCTTGCCATTGCCCCGTTACGGAACAAGCCACGGAACGGCACCGCATCGCCCTTGCGCAAGCCTTTCCACCACGCTTGCAAGGGGCTTTGGCGGTAACCGCGATACCCCGCCAACAACTCATCGCCACCCTCGCCGGACAGCAGAATCGTCACATCCTGCCGCGCCCGTTCCATCAGCTTCAGCAGCGGCAGGCTGGAGTAATCGGTGGTCAAGTCGTCCATGTACATGGCCAGCTTGGGCAACGCCTGCCAGAAATCGTCGGCATCGTAAGTCACCGTGGTGTGTTTGGCCCCCACGCTGGCGGCCAGTTGCGCGGCGGCGGTATCCTCGTCTCCCGCCTTGGCAAACCGTGCGGTGTAGGCATGGATGGGCACCCCCAATTTCGCCATGGTCAGCACGATGGTCGATGAATCCAGCCCGCCCGACAGCAGCACCCCATACGGCACATCGCTTTGCAAATGCCGTTCGATGGCGGCGGTAAAGCGCGTTTCAAACGCTGCCAGCGCGCTGTCCAAATCCATGGAGGGCAGGGCAGGGGCCAGGCGTGGCAACTGCCGCCAACGCTTGATGATGCGCCCGTCCTTCACGCACAACCGCTCGCCGGGCAGCATCTTTTTCACTCCCGTAAACAAGGTGGCATCGCCCGCACAAAAATGCCGGTTGAGCAGGCTCGGCAAAACCTCCCTGTTCACCTCCGCCCGCACCCAACCGCTTTGCACCAGCACCTGCGGCTCACTGGCAAAGGCCAAGCCCTTGGGGGTTTCAGCGTAATACAGCGGCTTGATGCCGAACGGATCCACCCCCAGCCACAATGTGCCGCTGCGGCCATCGGCCACCGCCGCCGCGTACATGCCGGAGAGTTTCTCCCACGCAGCCTCACCCTCGCGCATAACCAGATGCAGCACCGGTTCGCTGTCACTGTGGGTGGCCAGTGCCACGCCATCGTCCCTCAAGCCGGCTTGGAGGATTTTGTAGTTGTAGATCTCGCCGTTCACCACTGCCGCCACGGGGGCGGTGTCACTCTCGGTCCGCAAGGGCTGCTGACCACCCGCGAGGTCCAAAATCGCCAACCGCCGGTGCGCCAGCCCCATGTTCAAAAAGGTGAAAATCCCTTCACCATCGGGCCCGCGATGCACCATTCGCTTGGCCATGCCCTGCAACAGGGTGGGTTGCACCATGCCTTTGGTCAGTGAAATGCCTGCAATGCCGCACATGGCCAAAACCTCTACCACACCCCACATCCCACCGCAGCAAAAAGGCGCCTGTGGCGCCTCTCTGCCGCAAACGGTGTGGCTTTACATGCCTTCGCGCACCGGCGAGATAAGAATTTCCACCCGACGGTTTTGCGCACGGCCCGCGTCGGTGTCATTGCTGGCCACGGGGAACTGCTCACCCACGCCGCGCACCACCAAGCGTTGGGCCACCACGCCCTTGCCGATGAGATAGCTGGCCACCGACTGCGCCCGCCGTTGGGAAAGGTCCATGTTGTAGCTGTCGCTGCCCACGCTGTCGGTGTGGCCCACGATGTCGATAAAGGTGCTGGGGTACTGGTTCAGCACGCCGGACACGTTGTCCAGCACAGGGTAAAATGCGCTTTGCACATTGGATTGGTCGAAGCCGAAGGTAATCTGGTTGGGCATGGTCAGCAGAATGTTGTCGCCTTGGCGTTGCACCTTGACACCGCTGCCTTGCAGGTCTTGGCGCAGGGCTACCTCTTGACGGTCCATGTAGTTGCCCACCGCACCACCGGCCAAGGCACCGATACCCGCACCGATGAGGGCGTTCTTGCGACGGTCATCCTTGTTGCCGCTGCTGAAGTAGCCGCCCAACGCACCCGCACCGGCCCCCAGCAGGGCGCCTACGGTGGTGTTGTTGCCGATGGTGCCGTTGCTGCCGCCGTAGCCGCCATTGGGGCCTTGGGTACAGCCCGCCAGACTGGCGGCGCCCAGCACCACGGCAAGGGCGGGAAGAACAAAACGGCAACGGGTCATGGGGGAGAGGCTCCTGTTATGGGTTGAACGCGGCCATGCTGGCGGCAACCCCCATGCGGCGTCAACTCAAAAACACGTAAATTAAGGCGGTTGTAAGTAATGTGGTGAAAAAACGGGGGTGAGGGGGCGAAACCTTCTCACGCCGCAAGCGTTATTCCAAGGAGCTTGAGCCTGCCCCCGTGAAGGCAGGGGGCCCACAAAAAGTGCAGAAGCCCCTTGCCGTTGATGTGCTGGACATTGGATTCCAGCTGTCTGTCAGCCGCCGTTGCTTCGGCTTGGCGGGGCTGGAATGACGCCTTCGGCGCAAGGGGGCTTCGCCCCCTTGACCCCCGTCCTTGTCGCTAGAGACGGAAGTCGTTGCCGAGGTAGACGCGGCGGACGTCATCATTGGCGACGATTTGTGCGGGGGTGCCGCTGGCCAGCACGCGGCCTTCAAACATGATGTAGGCCCTGTCGACCAGCGCCAGCGTTTCGCGCACGTTGTGGTCGGTAATCAGCACGCCCATGCCACGGTTTTTCAGTTGGAAGACAAGGTCTTTCACGTCGCGGACGGCGATGGGATCGACACCGGCAAAGGGTTCATCCAGCATGATGTAGCCGGGGTTGGCGGCCAGTGCGCGGGCGATTTCCACCCGCCGGCGTTCGCCGCCGGACAAGGCGGGCGCAGGTGAGTGGCGCAGTTTGGTGAGGCCGAATTCGCCCAGCAGTTCGTCCAGCCGTTGGTGGCGCTCTTGCGGGGTGCGGCAGACCATTTCCAGCACGCCACCGATGTTTTGCTCGACACTGAGGCCACGGAAGATGCTGGACTCTTGCGGCAGGTAGCCCAGCCCGGCGCGGGCGCGCCGGTACATCGGCAGGTGGGTGAGGTCGGTGCCATCGAGCGCCACGGTGCCGTGGGTGATGGGGGTGAGACCCGCAATACTTTGGAAACACGAGGTTTTGCCCGCGCCGTTGGGGCCTAAGAGCGCCACGACTTCGCCCCGTTGGACGTTGAGCGAGACGTTGTTGAGGATGGTGCGTTTGCCCACCGTTTTCACCAGGCCTTCCACCTGAAGGCCGTGCGGGTGCGGGGACGGGGCTTGCGCCATGGGGGCCAAAATACCTTTGATATCTTTGCTTACGGGGCGTCGCCGCTGAAGGTTCCGCGCACGCTGCCCGCGCCTGTCATGGATGCTTTACCAGCTTTGACGTCATAATCCAAGCGGTTGCCGCGCAGTGTGTTGCCACCCCGTGTCAGGGAAACGTCACCCGTTAAAACCAGTTTGCCGCTTGTCGGCGTATAGACGGCCTTGTCGCCGGTGGCGGTTTCGGCGTTTTCACCGCTGCCACGGACGATTTTGACGTTGCCGGTGGCGGTGATGTCACGCAGGCCGCCGGCTGCCAAGTCTCCCACCACGCGGGCGGCGGTGAGGGTGAGATCGGCCTGTTTGATGGTGACACCACCGCTGAAGGTAGCGGTGTTGGCGGCGCGGTCGACGTCCAGACGGGCCGCGTCTACCGTGATGGGGGCCGCCCACACGGGCATCGCCAGCAGGGCGGAAAGCAGCAGGGCATAGCGCATGGCACGGTCTTTCATCATTCGGTCAACTCCACGTGGACGGGGCCGGCAAAGCCCAGATTGTTGGCGGCGTTGGTGAGGGTGAACGAAGGCGCGGTGAGCAGCACGTCGTATCCGCCCATGCGGCCCGTTACCTGGATACCCCCCTGCCCCCGCACCTCACGACTGGCAAGGGCGGCAGTGGCCTGCGGCATGGTGGCCGCAAGCCCCGCACCGGCAAGCTGGACGTTGCCGGAGACATCCATGGTTTGGGCGGTCATGTCGTAGGTGCCGTGGTCGGCTTTCAAGGTGTAAGCCTGCCCTTGTTGCCAAACGGCGGTGAGGGTTTCCATCACCAGGCTAGACGACACCGCCGTGCCGCTTTGCACGGCACGGGCAGCGGTGACTTCCCAGCCGTAACCTGCGTCATCCTGCCCGCTGTAGCGCGGGTTGGTAAGGGTGGTGCTGGCACGGGTGGTGGCGGCGAGGTCGCCGGGCGCTGCGTCCGGTACGGTCAGTTGCGGCGCGGGTGCGGTGGGGCTGATGCGGAGTTGCCGTTGATCATCCACCGCCCACAGCAGCCACAAGGCCAAGGCAGCGGCGGCCAGCAGCAAGAGGATTTTGAGAGTACGGGTGCGATGCATGAGCGTATGTTACACCACGCCTGCACTGAGGCACTCGGCCAGACGGAACAACCCAACCGGATTTTGATGGGCGTCTAGCACCCACAGGCTGCTCACCTTGTGCTCTTGCATGGCGGCGACACCTTGCACCGCCAAGGCATCGGCGTTGATGGTTTTGGGGTTGGTGCCCATCAGCTCGGCGGCGGGGGTGTCCAGCAGGTTGGCATGGGTGATTTGGCGCTTCAGGTCGCCATCGGTAAAGACACCCGCCAGTTTGCCGTCGCCGTTGACAAAGCCAACGATGCCGAGGTTTTTGTCGGTGAGTTCCACCAGCGCCTCACGCATGGAGACGGTGGATGGCAGCAACGGCAGTTTGCCGTCACCATGAATCATCAGTTCCCGCACGTGCAGCAATTGCGCGCCGAGTTTGCCGCCGGGGTGGAAACGGGCGAAGTCTTCTTTGGCAAAGCCGCGCGCGGTCATCAGCTCCACCGCCAAGGCGTCGGCCAGCGCAAGGCTGGCGGTGGTGCTGGTGGTGGGGGCGAGATTGAGGGGGCAAGCCTCTTTTTCCACACGGTTGTTGAGGATGGCGGTGGCGGCACGGCCAAGGGTGGAGTCGGGACGGCCGGTCAGCGCAATCAGCGGAATGGCGAAACGGGTGCAGTAGGTGACGATGGCGGCGAGCTCTTTGCTTTCACCGCTGTGGGAGAGGGCGAGCACCACGTCCGCCTCCGTAATCATGCCCAAGTCGCCATGGAGGGCCTCGGTGGGATGGACAAAGAACGACGGCGTGCCGGTGCTGGCCAGCGTGGCAGCGATTTTTCCGCCGATGTGACCGCTTTTGCCGACACCAGTGACGATGACGCGGCCCTTGGTGGCCAAAACCAGTTTAACGGCTTTGGCAAAGCCTGCGTCACCCGCTTCCAGTGCGGCGGCAATGGTTTCCAGAGCGGCGGCTTCGGCGCGGAGGGTGGTGATGGCGGATGTCATGAAAAGGCCTTTTATTTATGTGAGAAAACATCGCCCTCAGGCAAACCACGCAAGTCCATTTCCACGCGGGTGGAGAGGAACTTGAGGGACTCGCCGAGGATGTGGTTGAGGTTGGCCTGCATCAGCTGGTCGGCCATTTTTTCGAAGATGGTGTGGAGGTAGAGCACATCGCTGGCGGCGTAGTGTTGCTGGCTTTCGGAAAGTTCCGGCAGGCTCCAATCGCTCATTTGTTCGGATTTGTCGAGCGTCACGCCGCAGTACTCTTGCACCAGTGTGCGGAGGTTGTGTTTCTGCCCGTCCGTCCGCAGCAGTTTGCTGGCGATTTTGCTGCAAAAAACGGGGGTCACCTCCACGCCGAGGTTGTGCTGGAGAATGGCGACATCGAAGCGGGCGAAGTGGAACAGTTTGAGCAGGCGCGGGTTGGCCAGCAGCGCCTTGAGGTTGGGGGCGCTGTAATCGCCGTCGAACTTCACCAGCCAGGCGTTGCCTTGGCCGTCACCCACCTGGCAGAGGCACAGCTTGTCTTCGGTGACATTGAGGCCGGTGGTTTCGGTATCCACCGCCACCATGCCATTGGGGAAGGTGAGGCCGTCGGGCAGATCTCCATGGACGAGATGGATGTTGGGCTTTGTGTTCATGGCGCGGAGGGTAACAGGTTTGAGGGTGGTTGTCTCGCCTTTCTGGCAAACCCGCCTTGGCCGGCATTGACATTATCATACTCAAAAGTATACAAACTTTATGGAGCACAGCCAGAACGAAAGCCCCCGCCATGACCCTGCCCGCTGCCGAACGTATCATTGTTGCCCTTGATTTCCCGACCGTGGATGAAGCCCGCAAGTTTGTGGGGCAAATGGGAGACACGGTAAGTTATTACAAGGTCGGCTTGGAGCTGATTTACGCCGGAGGGCTGGAACTGTTGCAGGAGCTGAAAGCGGCGGGCAAGAAAGTGTTTCTGGACGCCAAGGTGCTGGACATCGGCAACACGGTGGAGCGTGCGGTGCGGAATATTGCTGAATTGGGGGTGGATATGACGAATATCCATGTCCATGATACCAAAACGGTGAAAGCTGCCGTGTGCGGAGTCCAGGGCAGCAACACGGCACTGGTTGGTGTGACGGTGCTGACCAACCTTGATAACAGGGATTTGGACGAACAAGGCATCAAAGACGACCTTGCAGTGAACAATCTGGTTCTCAAGCGTGCCATTATGGGTAAACTCGCAGGGTTGGATGGCGTGGTAAGTTCAGGGCTGGAAGCTTCTACCATCCGCAATCAATGTGGCCGGAGCTTTATGATTGTAACGCCGGGGATCCGGTTGCCAAGTGACAAGATAGATGATCAGGAACGGATTATGACGCCTTCAAGAGCCATTGCCAACGGCGCACATTACCTTGTGGTGGGCCGCCCGATTACACAGGATGCCAACCCAAGAGGCGCATTTGCGCGGATGGTTGCGGATATTGAAGGGCGGTAAGAGAGCTTTTGGCCCTCTTGTCCACCGCGTATGGCCGTTATGTCGGTGGTGTTAACGCGGTGGGTGGAGGAAACCAAGGCGGAGGAGGCCGTCGTCACCGTCGGCGGTGAGGTGGGGGAGCAGCCATTCCAGTGCGGTGGTGAGGTCGTCCTCTAGCCCATAAGGCAGGTTGAGGATGAGTTGGCCGCTGCCGTAGGCGCCGCGCCCCTTGCCTTTGCGCCAGCACAGCTCCGCCTGCAGGGTAGCGGGAATTTCAAGGTTCTCCAGTGCGTTCACCAACCCGACATGGCGGCCTTCCGGCAGCAGCGGATACCACACCATGATGACGGCTTTGGGCCACGCTTTCAGCATGGCGGCCACGGTGGATGCGGTGGCGGCATAGTCTTGCTGGCGCTCGTAAGCGGGGTCTATCAGCACCAGCCCGCGCGCGGTGGCGGGCGGCAGCAGGGTGGGAATGTGCGCGGGGCCGTCGGCTTGAAGCACCTGCGCATTGGCGTGTTTGGCCATGGCATCGGCAAGGGCGGCATGCTCTCGCGGGTGGGCTTCGCAGAGGACGAGGGCATCGTCTCCGCGCAACAGGTTGGCGGCCAGCAACGGCGAGCCGAGATAGCGGTTGGGCGTGCCTTGCAAGGTCAAATACGGGCTCAATATGGCAGGCGCCTGCGCGGCCAACGGCAAAATGCGGGCAATGCCGTGGGCAGCCTCGTTGGTTTTGATGGCCTCCGGCGCATCCAGCCGGTAAGCGGCACGGCCTGCGTGGGTTTCGTAATAGGTGAGCGATTTGGGCTTGGCGGTGAGGCGTTCCAGCAGGATGGAGAGCATGGCGTGCTTGACGACATCGGCCGGGCCGCCTGCATGGTACGCGTGCTGATAGGAAAACATGCCGCCAGCTAGACCGAGGACGGCGGATTGGTCAAGCCTCTTGATTTTACAGTTGCTTTGGCGCAGGGTGGGCCATGGTGTTCATTGCCGCCCGTCTTGCAATCTCCGCGCCCGCAGCGGCCTGAGGGCTGTACGTTCTTTCCCTCCTCCCTTCCGCCACCACCACACCAACCAACAAAGCAACCTGCCATGACCACCCAAACCCCGCAAATCATCCATGACCGCAACGAACTGCTGCAGGGGCCCGCCCCCAAATGCATCGAGACGCTGCGCAACTTCCCGATTGAAAAAGTGTTCAGCTACCCGGACGGCTACTACGGCTCGGTGCTGGTGCCAGAGCTTGCCAAGCGCTACGGCGTGGCACCGCAGCAGGTGATTATCAGCTATGGCGCCGAGAACTTGCTGGAAACGGTGTTCAAATGGTTGCGCGACGATGACTGCGTGCTGACCCAGCAACACCATTACCGCTTTTACACCTTTGCGTTGAAGCATCTGGGCATCCCGCTGCACACTTTTGCGATGCGCGAGGAAGGACATGATTTCGTGTTCGACGTGGACGATTGCATCGCCCAGTACAAGAAGCACAAACCCCGCCTGTTGCTGCTGACCAGCCCCAACAACCCCACCGGCAACGTGCTGGCGCTAGAGGATTTCAAACGGATTCTGGCGGCGGTGGAACCGCACACGCTGGTGATCATGGACGAAGCTTATTGGGGCTTTGACCATACTTACAACGAGCAAATCATGCTGGACTTATTGCACCAGACGCCCAACCTGGTGCTGGCGCGGACGTTCTCGAAATACTACGGGCTGGCGGGCCTGCGCATGGGCTATGCGCTGTGCGGCACCAACGTGGTGAACATGCTGAAATACCAGCCGCCGTTTCTGGGCTTCTGCCGCGTGGCCGAGGCGGTGGCGCTAGCGGCGCTGGGCGAAGGCGACTACTACGCCGGTACCGCCCAACAGGTGATTGACGAGCGCGGGCGCATGGTGGAGGCGCTGAAGGGGCTGGCCCACGTACATCCGTACAACTCGCGCGCCAACATGATTCTGGTGAAGCTGACGCCGGAGGCCGACGCGGCGATGACCGAGGCGCTGCCGACCTTCCCGGTGGTGACCATCCGTAAAGACCATGGGCTTTATTGGCGGATTTCCGTCGGCACCAAGGACGTGAACGACGCGATTGTGGCCTTTTTGAAAACGCTGGGTTGAAGTTTGGCGGCGCAACCAGTATAAGCGCTGCCATCGGGTAGGTGGCCGAGTGGTCGACAACCCGCAGGGTTGCAACTTTCCGTCAGGAAAGTAACGCGCACGCTTACAAGCGTTTCCCCTGCGCATGTCACACAGGCTTTTGTTCCCGTATGACCGGGTAGGTGGCCGAGTGGTCGAAGGCGCACGCTTGGAAAGCGTGTAGGGGGCAACTCCTCGCAGGTTCGAATCCTGTCCTACCCGCCATGAAGTTATTGAAAACACAGAGTTTTGACTCTTTCGCGTAAGAAGGCCCGCCGCTGGCGGGCTTTCGCTTAGGGCAACCCCCTGCAAAGAGAGAATGATGTACTCCGAAAACAGGCCCAAACAGCAATTCTCTCTGTTTGGCAAAGATGCAGGGCGTTGCCCCTGATTGGATACTTTGGGGGGTTAGGCAGAAAAACCCAGTTGCAGGCGCTGCGTGGGCCAGTCGGTGGAGGAAACGGCGTAGAGTTTGCGGACGGTGAGGCCGAGGGGTTGATTTCCGGCGAGAATGGCTTCCACGATGTCGGGAGCCAACATGCCCAACTGCACGTAGCGGGCGACGTGGTTGTCACCCGAGGTCGCAGGACAGGAATTACTCAGCACAGGTGATGGTGGTGATTGGGTCGGGCCTTTTGTGGCCAACCCCGCACAAACCAACTGCCACCAGATCAGTGTTGATATTGTCATGCCGCGTGGAGTCTATTACGCCAATGACAGTGGCGGCCTGAACAACCGAACCATCACATGGCAATTTGAAGCGCGTCAGATTGATGATGACGGT
>JACKLD010000015.1 GCA_024236095.1 Pseudomonadaceae bacterium
CGCGGGGTGAGCACCAGGCTGTTGCCATCGGTCAGGCATTGGTAGTTGGCGCTGTCTTGGTCCATCACGCACAGGCGCTTGCGGGTCTTGCCGTCGGGGCCGCGGTCTTCGCCGATATGCACGATGCGGGTGGCAAAATAGCCTTCCTCGCCGGTCATCGCGGTATAGATGTCATCGCTGATACGGTGGGCAAGGTGCCGCCAGAATTTCAGGTCTACCTTGTAGCGCTGGCCTGCCAGCTGGGTTTCACTGTTGGGGTCGTACAGGCGGTATTCCACACGGATGCTGCCGCCCTCCACCTCCACCGTGCCGGTCAGCAGCGCATCGGCGCCGATGGCGCGCCAATCGGCAAACGCCGGCCCCTGTGCGGCCATTTGCGCAGGGCTTTGGGTAAAGGCCTTACGATTGAGCACCTTGAACGGCGTGGAATGCGACAGGTTGTTGGTGATGACTCCTGCCAAATCGGCCGCGTATTTGGCCGAATCCGGCGTGGCACCGTACAGGTCGGGCACCGCCACGGGGATGGGCGCGGCGTTGGGGTTGTTGAGATCAATCCGGATGGCCGCCTGCCCCTGCCCGGCCAGCAACACCGCCAGTACCAGCGCGCCCAGCGCCACACGCCAGCACACCGGTTGCGCCGCCACCAACCACATCAAGAGCTTACGCATAGCATCCATCCTTATGTTCAATGCCCTACACTACACCGCAAAACGCGGCATTTGTCACCCGCCCGCCTATGCTTTCGGCGGGAGAATTTTATTCGGGCCTACTCGCCCCCAAAGGTAAAGTCCAACACCCCGAAACGGGCGTCATCGGCGGGCACCGGCAACGGTACCGCCTTGCGCACCGCCCGCACCAGCGAATCATCGAACGCCGCGTTGCCCGACTTGGTGAGCACCTGCGGCATCGCCGTCAACTGGCCGTCGGTGCTGGTGCGTACCCGGATCACCACCGTAAGCCCGCGCACGTCCAGCCCCGGCGGTACCGTCCATTGCTCCATGATATGGCTGCGGATGGCGTCCACCGCGCCCATGTCGCTGGCATCCAGTTGGATTTGCGGGCCTTCGCCGGCCTGTTCATCGGTTTTCTGGGCGGTGGCGTTGGGTTTGGGCGCCAGTTGTTCGGCCTCGAGTTTATCAATGAAATCAAGTGCCGCCATATAGTCTTCAGGGTTTTTCACCACCTTGGCGTCAAGGTCGTTTTTCACCACCTTCTTTTTCTTGGGGGTTTTGTCCAGCGTGGGCGGACGCTTTTTGGCCTCCACAGGGTTGGGTTTGTCTTTTTTCGGCTCATCCTTGGGCTTGTCTTGCACGAATTTGGTCTTGGCTTGGCTCGGCGGGATGTTCTTGGTCTCCGGTGGAGGCTCTTTGGGCGCGGCACTGTCTTGGGTACGCACTTTCTCCACCTGCTCCGGCGGCTTGCTGGGGGTTTTGGTGGGCTGCGGCACGCCCACCAGCCGCACCTGCATCATCATCGGCTTGTGGGTACGGATGGAGAGGTCAATCGCCACACTCATCACCACCAGCAACACCACGTGCCCCACCAACGCCCACACTACATAGCGCCCATAAGGCGGCGGCGGTGTTAGGGGGTGGCTCAGGTCACTCATGCATCCTCACTTCACACTGTCGGCCCAAAGCCGTTTACTGTTGGGCCTCGGTCACCAAGCCCACATCCACCATGCCGGCGGCTTGCAGGGCGGCCATCACGTCCATCACACTCCCGTAAGACAAGGCCTTGTCGGCGCGCAACACGATGCTGGCCTCGGTACGGTCGGCCTGAATCAGCTTCAACCGCTCCACCAGCGCCTCGCGGCTTACCGGAGAACTGCCAACCCGCACACTACCGTCGGCCAGCAATGTCACTTCCACGGGCTTGTCCTGTTCAATCGGCGCGGCATTAGCCTGCGGCAGGGCCACCTGCACGCCTTGCGTCAACATCGGCGCCGCCACCATGAAGATGATCAGCAGCACCAGCATCACGTCCACCATCGGCGTCACGTTGATTTCCGCCATCGGCTGGTACACGCGGTGGCCCTTGTGCTTGCTGGGGCCAAGGTTCATCCCCATGCTATTTCTTCCCCTTGCGGGCGGCGGGCTGGCGCTCCAGCACGCTGACAAACTCGTCATTGAACGTCTCCAGCCGCGCCGCATAACGGCCCAAACTTCCCGCCAAACGGTTATAGGCAATCACCGCCGGAATGGCCGCAAACAAGCCAATCGCCGTGGCAAACAGGGCTTCGGCAATCCCGGGGGCCACCACCGCGAGGCTGGTGTTCTTGCTGGCGCCGATGCTCTGGAAACTGGTCATAATCCCCCACACGGTTCCCAATAATCCGACAAACGGCGAGACACTCCCCACCGTCGCCAGCACCGGCAGACCACCTTCCAGCGCTTCCAGTTCGCGGCGGGCGGCGGCGTCCATCATGCGGCGGATGCGCTTGAATACCGCGCCGTCCAGCTTTTCGGCGTCGCTGGACTGGTTCCACTCCTCGTACCCCACCGCAAACACGCTGGCCATCGGGTGGCTGCCACGGGTGGGGTTTACCTGCCGCACAAAGCTTTCCAGCGTATGACTGCCGCTCCACAACACGTCTTCAAAGGCATCGGCCTCACGGTGCAGGCGCGCCAGCTGGCGCCCCTTGGCGAGCCAGATGCTCCATACCGAGATACTGGCCACCAGCAGCCCCAGCATAATCACCTTAACAATAATCCCCGCCTGCCAGAACAGCGCCCACAGGCTCAAATCAACGTTGGCGGCAAGTTGCGCGGGTTCCATGGGGCACTCTCCTCTGGCATGTGATGAACAAATTACCTACCACCCTAAAGCCCCCGCCCCCAATACGCAACAACAGCGCCCAAACTTGGGCCATTCCACACCATGCCCCTGTGGCACAAAGCCGAACATGCTAAGGCTGGTGAAAGAAAGCGCCCCTCAAAGCGCCGTCGCACAGGCGTGCCCACACCCGCGCTCGGTGGCCACCCTCCCGCGCGGGGTGCGTTGGATAAACCCGATTTGCAGCAAATACGGCTCCACCATATCCTCCAACGTGTCCTTGCTTTCGCCGGTGGCGGCAGCCAGCGTCTCCAACCCCACCGGCCCGCCTTTGAACTTGGTCACCAGCGCTTCCAGATAACGGTGGTCGTTGCGGTCAAGCCCCTGCCCGTCCACGCCCAACCGCTTCAGGGCATCCTGCGCCAAGGCCAAACCCACCGCCGCATCGCCCGCCACCACCGCAAAGTCACGCACGCGGCGCAACAAACGGTTGGCAATGCGCGGGGTGCCCCGGCTGCGGGCGGCAATCTCACCGGCGGCGGCCGGTTCCAGTTGCACATTCAACAGCCGTGCCGCGCGCAGCACCACGTTCTGCAATTCATCGGCGTTGTAAAACTCCAGCCGCTCCTGCACGCCAAAACGGTCTCGCAGCGGGTTGCTCAACATCCCCGCTCGCGTGGTGGCCCCCACCAGCGTAAACGGCGGCACATCCACCCGCACCGTCCGCGCGGCGGGGCCTTCGCCAATGATGATGTCCAGTTTGTAGTCCTCCATCGCAGGGTACAAAATCTCCTCCACTGCGCTGGACAGGCGATGAATCTCGTCAATAAACAACACGTCATGAGGTTGCAGGCTGGTCAAAATCGCCGCCAGGTCTCCGCCCTTGGCAATCACCGGGCCGGAGGTCGCGCGGAACCCTACCCCCAACTCTTTCGCCAGAATATGCGCCAAGCTGGTCTTGCCCAGCCCCGGCGGGCCTGAAAGCAGCACGTGGTCCAGCGCCCCTTCCCGCGCCTTGGCACTTTGGATGAACACCCCCAGATTGGCGCGCAAGTCGGCCTGCCCGACAAACTCGTCCAAACTCTGCGGACGCAACGCAACATCCAACTGCACCTCTTCGGGCTGCGGCGCGGCGGCTAAAATCGGCTCACTCATGGCGCCACTATATGATACCTGTACGGAAAATGCGAGGGGCAATCACGCAAAGGTTTGCCACGGTCTTAGGCGTCCAATTCAATCTCCTCGCCCACCGCCATCGTCAGCACGGGGATTTTCTTGGCCTCACAAGCCTTCTCGAACGCCTTGGCATCGCGGGCCAGCGCCGGAAACGTCCCGTAATGCATCGGCACCACGGTTTGGAACTCAAAAAAGTGCTCGCACGCCAGCGCCGCCGCCTGCGCATCCATGGTGTAGCGCCCGCCAATGGGCAACAACCCCACGTCCGGCTGATACAACTCGTCAATCAACGCCATGTCACCAAACAGGCAGGTATCGCCTGCATGGTAAATCACGCTGGAAGGCGTATGAATCACCAATCCCGCCGGCATGCCCGCATACGCCAGCCCATCTTCTCCCGTACCGGTGCTATGGAAAGCCGGCACCAGCGTCACCGCCACACCGCCGCCCAAATCCACCGTGCCGCCCAAATTAGCCTCTTCGGTTTTCAACTCCGGCATTTCAGCCCGCAAATGCCCCATCAACTCCACCATCCCCACCACCGTGCAGCCGCTAGCTTCGGCAACCGCCAAGGTATCGCCCACGTGGTCGCTGTGCCCATGGGACAGCGCAATATGCGTCACTCCCTTGGCCGCCTCCTGCCATGTGGTCTTGGCGGTGGGGCTGCCGGAAAGAAACGGGTCCACCAACAGCACAACCTTGCCGCTGGTTACCTTGAAGGCCGAATGGCCGAGATATTGCAGTTTGGTCATGCTTATTCTCCCATCAAAATCCTATCAGGCGGCCTTTTTCAAAGCCAAGCGGAACAACTCTTCAAACCCCGCTCCCGCATCCTCTTTCAATGCGGCACTGGCTGCCGCCTCGGCGGCTTTGGGCTGGTAACCAAGGTTCATCAGCGCACTGGCCACGTCCTGTGCCACATCGGGCAACGCCGCAGTGGGGGCAACATCCGCCGCCAGCGGCAGGTTTTTCAGCTTGTCTTTCAACTCCACGATAATCTTCTCGGCCATGCGCTTGCCCACCCCGCTGGCCCGCGCCAGCACGGCGGGCTGGTTGCCGAAAATCGCCCCCGTAATCTCGGCCACGCTGAAGCTGGACAAAAGCGAAAGGCCGATCTTCGGCCCCACCCCGCTCACCGTGGTGAGCAGGCGGAACATCTGGCGTTCGGTCTTGTCGGCAAAGCCGTACAGGGTCAGAGCGTCTTCGCGTACGTTCAGCACGGTAAACAGTCGCCCTTGCTGGCCCACTACCAGTCCGCCCAGCGTGCGCCCGGGGCAGAACAGCAAATAACCCACCCCATGACAATCCACCACCGCGTGGTCGGGCGCCACTTCCAAAACCTGTCCGGTAATTTGTGCAAGCATGTGGTTGACAATAACTTATGCTTAATGTATACACAAACCAAATATACCTAAGAAATTACCAAAGCCCCCTGTAGTGGGGAGACTGTCCCCTGATGCTGGGGATGGGGAGGAGCCGGTTATGCGTTTCCTCTGGTCGGCGGCAAGCCCCTCTCCCCTCTACAGGGGGCACTTTTTATCAATACGGCTCCGGCCCCTTGGGGAAATTCTGACCATACACTTCCATCAACTTGTCACCTTTGCGCAGGGTTTTCAGCAGTTCCGCCCCTTCCACCAGCCAGCCCAACACCAGGCTTGGCGGCACCATGTCGCGCTCGAGGTCGGTTCCGCCCCGCATCATCAGCAGATAGGGGCCAAAACTGCCGTCATCGTTTTGTACCAATCCCAACTCGCCGCCCTTGGCGTAGCGTCCCTGCTCTTGCGGAATACGCGTGCGCCAGTTGGGCAGACTGACCCAGCTTCCCTCGCCCACCATCGCCAGCAGGCCGGGCACCGAGCGGTGCACATACTGGCCGTTGTAAAAGCCCGTATCCACTTGGTGGATGAACGGATATACCAATTCCGGCCGCCGCATGTTCAGCTCGTACACCAACCGTCCTTCAGGGAAGACAAACACCACACTGGGCTGCGGGCCCTCACCGCGCTGCATCGGCTGCCATCCTTCCGTCCACTGCTGCACGCCGGCACACGCGGCCAACACCACCGCCACCAGCACACCAACCAACATTTTCATACCGTCACCCCTTCATGTCTCAACAACCAGCGTTTGGTTTCCAGCCCGCCGGGGGCCGAAAAGCCCGTGAGGCTGCCATTTTTTCCCACCACACGGTGGCACGGCACCAAAATCGGCAACGGGTTGGCGCCCACCGCGCCCCCCACTGCACGGGGAGACGACTTCACCCTAGCAGCCAACTCGCCATAACTTATCGTTTGCCCGAACGGGATATCGCACAGCGCCTTCCACACCCGTTGCCGGAACGGCGTTCCAGTCATATTGAATGATTTATAATCAGTCAAATGGAGTGATTTTTTGAAGTAACTATTGAGCATTACCGATGCCACGGGCAACGCCTGTACCCGCGCGCCGGCGGGCGGACGCCCCCAGTGCAACCCGGCCAGCCTGCCATCCGCCACCTCCCCCCACATCTCGCCCAAGGGCGTGGCCGCCCAATAGACGACCTGCAAGGCATCAGGCTTGGACGTCATCGCCATTGGCGCCTTCTTCCAGCGGCAGCGGCTCGCCCATGTCGGCCTCCGCGTCAGCCTCGTCGTCACGGCCCAGCATTTCGGCCGAGAGGCGCGTCACCAGCTTCACCTTGTCGCCGTCGGTGGCGAACAAACGCACACCTTGGGTGTTGCGGCCCATCACCGAGATATCGGCCACGTTCATGCGGATAAGCTGCCCGCCCTCGGTGGCGATCATGATCTGGTCGTCCAGCGTCACCGGCATGGCGCACACCACCTGCCCGTTGCGGTTGGTGGTTTGGATGGAGATGACCCCCATGGTGCCACGGCCCTTCTGCGGATAATCATCGGCAGGGGTCAGCTTGCCGTAGCCGTTGGCGGTCACGGTCAACACGTGGCTCTCGGTGGTCAGCAGGTGCATGGCCATGACGGCATCACCCTTCTTCAGGTTCATCCCTTTCACACCCACGCTGGTGCGGCTGGCGATGGGACGAAGCTCGTCCTCGCCCGCGCCGAAGCGCACGGCCTGGCCATTCTGGCTGCTCATCAGCACGCTGGCAGGCATGCCGCGCAGCAGGTGCACGTTCATCAATTGATCGCCATCGTTCAGCCCCATGCCGTAAATGCCGCTGCTGCGCACGTTGGCGTAGGCGGTCAGCGGGGTCTTGCGGATCATCCCGCCCTTGGTGGCGAACATCAGGAACTGGCCCTGCCATGTGGCTTCGTCGCGGGGCAGCGGTTCCACCGCCGCCACCATTTCATCCTTGGCCAACGGCAGCAGGTTGACGAACGCCTTGCCCCGGCTGGTGGCACTGGCCTGCGGAATTTCATAAATCTTCAGCTTGAAGACATTGCCGAGGTTGGTAAAGAACAACACCGGATCATGCGTGTTGCACACGAACAGCGCCGACATGCTTTCGTTCTCACGCAAGGATGCCGCCGCCTTGCCCTTGCCGCCACGGCGCTGGGCGCGGAAGGTGGCCAACGGCACGCGCTTGACATAACCATCGCTGCTGATGGTCACCACCACGTCTTCCGGCTGGATAAGGTCTTCCAGGTTCATGTCGCCCGCCGCATCGGTCATCTCGGTCATGCGCGGGGTGGCGAATTGTTCCTTCACCTCGATCAGCTCGTCCTTGATGACCTTCAGCAGCACGGCGCGGTCGGAAAGAATATCCAGCAGGCCACGGATGGTCTCGGCAATCTCCCCGGCTTCGGCGACAATCTTGTCACGCTCCAAGCCGGTCAGGCGGTGCAGCCGCAAGTCCAGAATGGCCTGTGCCTGGGTTTGCGAAAGGCTGTATTCGGCCTTGCCGGTCACTTCGCCCAGCAGTTCCAGCAACACCTGCACGGCATCGGCTTTCCAGCGGCGGGCCATCAGTTGCTCGCGGGCAGTGTTGGGGTCGGGGGCGCCCCGCACGATGGCGATGACCTCGTCGATATTGGCCACGGCAATCGCCAAACCCACCAAAATGTGGGCACGGTCACGGGCCTTGCCCAAACGGAAGCGTGTGCGGCGGGTCACCACGTCTTCACGGTGGGCGACAAAGCAGCGCAGGATTTCAGGGATACCGTACAAACGCGGCAGGCCTTTATCGAGCACCACCATGTTGTAACTGAAGCTGGTTTGCAGTTGGGTGTGCTTGTACAGCTGGTTTAAAATCACGTCGGCATTGGCGCCGCGCTTGAGCTCGATGACAATGCGTACGCCGGTGCGGTCGGATTCATCGCGCAGGTCGGCAATATCTTCCACCACCTTGTTTTTCACCAGGTCGGCAATGCTTTCCACCAGTTTGCTTTTGTTGACCTGATAAGGAATCTCATCCACCACGATGACCGGCTTGCTGGACGCTTCATCCTCAATATGCGTCTTGGCGCGCATCATCACGCTGCCGCGCCCGCTGGCAAAGGCGTCGACAAAGCCCTTGCGGCCCATGATCATCCCGCCGGTGGGGAAGTCGGGCCCTTGGATGATGTCCAGCAGGCTGGCGCCGTCAGCGGCAGGGTTGTCGATCAAGTGCAGGCAGCCGTCGATAATTTCGCCAAGGTTATGGGGCGGAATGTTGGTGGCCATCCCTACCGCAATCCCGCCGCTGCCGTTGACCAGCAGGTTGGGGATACGGGTGGGCAGCACCGTGGGTTCGTTTTCCTGACCGTCATAGTTGGGGCGGAAGTCCACCGTGCCCTCATCCAAATCGGCCAACATGGTGCTACCCGCACGGGAAAGGCGGATTTCCGTATAACGCATGGCAGCAGGGCTGTCGCCGTCCATGCTGCCGAAGTTCCCTTGCCCGTCTTCCAGCGGCAGGCGAAGGGAGAAATCTTGCGCCATGCGCACCAGCGCCTCATACACCGCGCTGTCACCATGGGGGTGATATTTACCGATGACGTCACCGACCACACGGGCCGATTTCTTGTAGGCACGGTTCCACTCGTTGCCCATTTCCCGCTGGGCGAACAAAATGCGCCGGTGCACGGGCTTCAAGCCGTCGCGCACGTCGGGCAGCGCCCGCGCCACAATCACGCTCATGGCGTAATCGAGGTAACTTTTCTGCATTTCCTCTTCAATGGTAATGGGTTGGATGGTGCTGCCCAGCAATTCGGCCATGGGGATATCTACCTACTTGATGTTTCTCTCTCACAAAACTGCCAAAACCTAGCAGAAAACCGCGCCAAACGCCAGCATATCTGACGCCAAAACGGGCAATGTCACAGGCAAGGCCAATCAATTGAAATCTAACGCGAGGGCTGAATGCTCTCCCAATTGCGGACAACCTCATGCAACCGATTCACAACCCAGGCCCTTTCCACCCGCGCATCCTTCAGGGCAGATATAGCCAGTTTCACAATTTCTTATACACACGCGTCATTCCCGCGAAAGCGGGAATCCAGCTTGTCTGGAACAACGCTCGCGTAATCCAGCTTTGTTTATCAAGAACTGTATAAGAAATTGTGAAACTGGCTATATTGCAAGAAACACAGAAGCCACCGTTAGAATTCAACGCCCGGAACAAGATTGAGATCGCTGCAGGCAACGCGCCGCATTGAGTAGCCATCTACCTTTTCTAGGCTGATATTGTTCACCTGCTTCCACGAATCGGGGTCCAAACAGCGGTCGACAGGCCCCTCGTATTTTCTAATATTCGACAGGCCGGTCGCCGAGCTCTCTGCTACGGCGACACTGACCGGTCGCCCCCCGAGCTTCTCAGTATACATAACAACGACTTGCTCTCGCCCCATTGTCCGCTCTCCCCTTATATGTAAAAGACATACTATAAAAGCAACAAGGTCGCCAATCCCAAAAACACAAAGAACCCGCCCACATCGGTGATGGTGGTGGTCAACACGCCGGTGGAGATGGCCGGGTCATACCCTGCCCGTTTCAACATCATCGGCACAAAGTAGCCGCCCAGCGCCGCAAACAGGTGGTTGGCCACGGTGGCCACGGCAATCACCAACGCCAGCATCGGCTGGCCATACAGCAGCCAGCAGCCCAAGGCCATCAACAGCGCCAGCAAGGTGCCCACGTAGCCGCCGGAGAGAAACTCCTTCTTCAACAATTCCACCGCGTTCTGGCGGGTAATCTGCCCCAACGCCAACGCACGGATAATCACCGTCTGCGTTTGCGTGGTCGCATTGCCGCCCATGCTGGCGACAATCGGCATCAGCACCGCCAGCGTGGTCAACTTGGCGATGCTGTCTTCAAACAACGCAATCACCGCCGAGGCCGCCACGGCGGTCAGCAGGTTGATACCCAGCCACGGCAGGCGCTGGCGCGCGGTGGTCAGCACCGGCGCGAACAAGTCTTCCGCCTCGTTCAACCCCACCGCCCGGGCCTGTTGGCGGGCGGTGTCTTCCAGCACCACGTCCAAAATGTCGTCGATGGTAATGCGCCCGAGCAGCTGGCCGCGTTTGTTCACCACCGCCAAATTGTGGATGTCGTATTTTTCAAAGATGCTCACAATCTCGGTGTGCGGCTGTTCCGGCAGTGCGAACAATGGGTCGGGGCGCATCACGTCTTGAAGCTTGGCCTCGAACGGCACCCGCACGATGCGCGAAATGGAAACCGTGCCCAACAGCTTGCGCTGCGGCGTCACCACAAAGATGGTGCCCGGTTTTACCGGCATTTCGGCCTCGTTCTTGCGAATGAATTCCAGCGTCTCGCCCACGGTCTGGGTGGGCGGCGCGGTCAGCACCTCCAGCTGCATCAGGCCGCCTGCGGTGTCTTCATCGTAGTGCAGCAGGCGCTTGTGCTGGTAGTCGGCCAGATAGTCTTCCCCCTCGCCTTCCTCGTGCTCGGGGATCATCTCGTCAATCGAGCGCGCCACGTCGGCAGCGTCGTCGCTTTCCAGTTCCTCCAGAGCGCCTTTCAGGTCGGCGGGATTCAACAGTTGCAAAACGTGTTCGCGCACGCCTTCTTCCAGTTCGGCAATCACGTCGCCCATGCGCTCGAAGGGAATGTGCCCGAGCACGATCTGGCGCTTGTCACGCGGCAGGCGCTCGATGATGTCGGCGATATCGGCCTCGTGCAGGTTGCCCAGCAGGCCGTCGAGGTCTGTCGGTGAGTGCTCGATGGCGTCCAACACCGACTCGAAAAACGCCTCGCTAAACCCCCGGATGGTGGTCTCGTCAGCGGGGATGACGGGCGCCTTTTTGCGGATCATGCCTTATGTGTAGGCGATGCGCCGCAAGGTGCGCAAGCCCCGCACGGACTTTCATGCAAACTCTTTTCCACCTGTGGCGGAAAGGCCAGTCCGGATCTGCAGCCATGGCGGGAGACCGCTTCGCCTGTGCCCCGCAATGACGACTCAGGCCTCGGCCACCGCCAGCGCACTCATGTTGATGATACGGCGCACCGGCGCATCGAGGCTGAGGATATGCACGGGTTTCTTCATGCCCATCAGCATCGGGCCCACGTATTCGGCCTCGGGCACCACCATGCGGAACAGATTGAAGGCGATACTGGCGCTGTCCACATCGGGGAACAGCAGCACGTTGGCCGGCGCCTTCAGCGTGCTGGCGGGAAAGATGCGTTGCATCACCTCCATGCTGAGCGCGGTATCGGCCTGCATCTCCCCCTCCACTTCCAACTCGGGGTGGTGTTGGCGGATCAGCGCCAAGGCTTCGCGCATTTTCACCGCGGCAGCATGGTTGGCGGCGCCGAAGTTGCTGTACGACAGCAAGCCCAACCGGGGCGTCACGCCGAACTTGGCCACGTGCTTGGCCGCCAACGCGGCCATATTGCACAGCTGGTGGGGGTTGGGAGATACCTGCACGTGGGTATCGGCCATGAACAGCAGCTGATCCTTGCCCATCACCAAGTTGAGCGCGTAGATGTTGGAGATATCGGCATCATCGTTGATCAACCGCGCCGCCACCGGCAAAAAGCGGTAAAAGCGACCGGAAACCCCCGCCACCAGCGCGTCGGCCAAGCCATTACGCACCATCATGCAACCGTAGGTCATCCAGCGGCTGCGCATGTGGGTGGCGGCTTCGGCCAAACTTACCCCTTCACGGGCGCGCAAACCATAATACTCCTGCACAAAGGCTTGCTGCTGCTCGGTCTCTTGCTGGGGGTTGATCAGGGTGTAGTCCTTGCCTTCTTCCATCGAGAGACCCAGCTCCTTCACCAGCGGCTCCACAATGCTGGTCCGCCCCAGAATGATCGGGTGTGCAATCCCCTCCTCGATGACACCTTGAGCGGTTTGCAAGATGCGCGGGTCTTCACCTTCCGGGTAGACAATGCGGCGGGCCTTGGCGGCATGGCGCTGGCGGGCGTTGGAGTAAATCTGGCGCATGATGCGGAACGACTGGTCGACCATGTCGCGCAGGCTGGCGGCATAGGCGGGCAAGTCGTCAACCGGGCGGCTGGCCACGCCACTGTCCATCGCCGCCTTGGCCACGGCGGGGGCAATGGTGGAGAGCAACCGCGCATCGAACGGCTTGGGAATCAGGTACTCCGGCCCGAATTTCAGTTTGTGGCCCTTGTAGGCCTTGGCCAGGCCCGGCTCGGCGTCCTTGCGCGCCAATGCGGCCAAGGCTTCGGCCGCTGCCAGCTTCATCTCGGTGTTGAAGGTGGTGGCGCCGCAATCCAGCGCGCCTCGGAATAGGTAGGGGAACCCCAGCACGTTGTTGATCTGGTTGGGGAAATCGCTACGTCCGGTGCCGATGATGGCATCCGGCCGCGCCTTACGGGCAAGGTCGGGCATAATCTCCGGCGTAGGGTTGGCCATGGCGAAAACGATCGGGCTCTCGGCCATGCCTTTCAGCATCTCCGGCTTCAAGACCCCGCCGGCGGAAAGCCCCACGAACACATCGGCCCCCACCAGTGCCTCGGCCAGGGTGCGCGCCTTGGTCTTGTGGGCGAAGGGCTGGTGGCTTTCATGCAGGTCATCGCGACCGGCATGGATAACCCCCTTCACATCTACCAGCGTGATGTGCTTGCGCGGCACGCCGTAGTCGGCCAGCAGATTCATGCAGGCCAAGCCGGCCGCCCCGGCGCCGACACAGACAATGCGTACGTCCTTGCGGTCTTTCCCTGCCACCTTGATGGCATTGATGAACGCCGCCGCCACGATGATTGCGGTGCCGTGCTGGTCGTCGTGCAGTACGGGAATATCCAGTTTCTCGCGCAATTGCTTTTCAATGTAAAAACATTCCGGCGCCTTGATGTCTTCCAGATTGATGCCGCCAAAAGTGGGCGCCAGCCTCACCACGGTATCCACAAAGGCATCGGGGTCGTTCTCGGCCAATTCAAGGTCGAAGACGTCGATGCCGGCAAATTTCTTGAAGAGCACCGCCTTGCCTTCCATCACCGGCTTGGCGGCCAGCGGGCCGATATTGCCCAGCCCCAGCACGGCGGTGCCGTTGGTGACCACCGCCACCAGATTGGCCTTGCTGGTGTAGCGGTTGGCGGCGGCAGGGTGGGCGGCAATGGTCTCGCACACCTCGGCCACACCGGGAGTGTAGCCCAAACTCAGGTCGGCCTGCGTGGTGAGCGACTTGGTGGAGACAACCTCGATCTTCCCGGCGCGGGGAGCGGCATGATAGCGCAGGGCGTCGGATTCTTCGGCAGGAATCTCAAAAATTGCAGCGGTCTTCTTGGCCATGGCGCGTCATCTTCTCTTGTTCGGCACCGATATACGCTCCCTATACGGCAAATGCCAGCCTTTGACGTGATTTTTGGCAGCCTCCTTCGTCATTGAAACCGTGTTTTCCTTGTGCCCATGGTATGGCCACACGAGATTGCTCCGCCTACGGCTCGCAACGACGAAAGGCACCTACTGCAACATGGAAAGAGGATTCACCGCACGGGCGTTCTTCCGCACCTCGAAGTGCAGTTGCGGTTCCTTCACATTGCCGGTGTTGCCGGAAAGCGCGATGGTCTGGCCCTTCTTCACTTTTTCGCCCTTGGTGACCAGCAGGGCGTTGTTGTGGGCATACGCCGTCACCACGCCGTTACTGTGGCGGATAAGCACAAGGTTGCCATAGGTTTTCAGCGAGTTCCCCGCAAACACCACGGTGCCGCCATCGGCCGCCACCACCGGAGAATTGGCGGGGGTCTTAATGCTGATACCGGTGTTGTTCACGCCCGCACCTTCGCTGCCGTAGCTTTTCACAACCTTGCCCTTCACCGGCCAAGCAAGGCCTTTGCTGCGGGCGGCTTCGGCGTCAATCTTGCCCTTGTAGGCGCTCAGGTTGGGGGGGCTGCTTTTGACCACTTTCGACCCGGCGGCCTTGGGGGTTGCCCCTGCCACCGGAATGGTCAGGCGGGTGCCCGCCTTCAGGTCTTGCGGGTTTTCAAGGTCGTTGACGTTCATGATGTCCAGCACCGAAACCCCGTAACGGCTGGCGATGCGGTAGACGGTATCACCGGGCATTACGCTGTAGGTGGTGCCCTCGGCCACGCTGCCATCCACCTTCATCACGCGTGAGACATCACGGGCCTTGGGGCCCGCGGCCGGCTCAATATCCGCAACGTTGGCCGCCGCCAGCTGCGGAGCGGGCTGGCTTGCCACCACGGTTTTGTTGGTCAGGCTATAACGGGTGCCGCTGGGGCCGGTGACCACGGTGGTTTTGGTGACCACCGGCTCCACCGCCGCCACTTCGGGCCCGACAGCCGCTTCTTCAACGGCTGCAGGCGTGTGGGTGCCCAGTGCGGCCATTTTGGCGTTCACCGTCTCCGGCGTGGCAAAACGCCCAGCCCCGGCGGGGATCATCAAGTGCATGCCTTCCTTGATTTGGGTCACGTTGTCCAGCTTGTTGGCGGCCAAGATGGCGGGGGTGCTGGTATCGAACTGACGTGCCAGCCGGTATGCGGTATCGCCGCGCTGCACCGTATAGCTGTGCCAACCCTTGGCCTTGCTTTTGCCCTCGGTCAGATCGCCGATGATGCTGGGCGGCGGCAAACTGACTTCCGGTGCCGACGTTGGCACCATGATCTTGGCGGTGGTCACGCTTTTGGGTGTGGTGTTGTAGGTCAGCTGGGGTTGCGGGCCGGCGGCGGGCTCGATGGTATCAAAGGCCTGCGCCCCGGCCATCTGCTGGTCAGTCACCTGGCCATAGCCGCCAATCACCGGCGCCGGACGCTGGCTGGCACACCCTGCGACCACGGCGGCCACTGCAACCATCGTCCAAACCTTCATGCCGCTACCCTCCATATGTTGCTACATATTTAAGCAGAGACAGCGTCAACATCAACCCCAAGGCGGCAAAAATCGACACAACGTAAAGCCCCCGCCGCATCCATGCCACAGCCTGCGGCCCATGGCGCCATACCATCCATGCCACAAAGAACATCCGCGCGCCCCGCGCAATCAGCGTGGCAACCACAAACTGGCCGACACTGGTGCCCAGATAGCCGCCAACCAAGGCAAATAGGCCGAACGGCAAAGGCGAAGCCCCCGCCGCCAGCCACACAATCACATCATAACTCTCGGCCCAGCGTGAGAGGTCGGCATACACGCGCGGCATCCCCAAGTGGCCGAACAAGGCCCACAAAAGGTAACCCATCAAAAACGCTGCCACTGCGCCCAACCAACTGCCCGCCGTGGCGATGCTGGCATAGCGCCATGCCTTGTCGCCACGCAGGGCCGACATGGGCGCCAGCAGCCACCAACCTTGCCACGGCCAACCGGCACTTTCCGCCGCCGCCACGGCAGCCAGCATGGTTTCAGCTTCCGGCTGCATGGCATAGGCACTTATGCGCCGTTCATCCTTGGCGGAGCCCCACAACATCATGCCCCTATGTATACCAGACAACGGCCAATCTCAAGCTTCATCAAGAACTCGCGCCGCGCCACTGCGTTATGCGGGCAACAGCCTCAGCCATCACCCTTTGGCAGCCACCCCCTGCGCCCCCACCAGCGGCACGAACACCACGCGGCCCAGAACTTCCTCGCGGGTGCCGCCGTCTTCCAACTTGGTGATGCGCAGCAGCCGCTGATCGGCCTCGGTAGGCCCCACCGGAATCACCAACCTGCCGCCCACCGCCAGCTGCGCCACCAGCGCGGGCGGCACGCGCGGGCCAGCGGCGGTGACGATAATCGCCTCAAACGGCGCCTGTGCCTGCCATCCCAGCGTGCCATCGCCCACCATGGCAATCCAGTTGGTGTAGCCCATGGATGTCAAACGCTCCTGCGCGGCCTGACTGAGGCGCTCCAGCCGTTCCACCGTATAAACCCGCCGTGCCAAGCGGCACAGAATGGCGGTCTGGTAACCGCAGCCGGTGCCGATTTCCAGCACCTTCTCGCGCCCACCAAGCCCCAGCGCCTGGGTCATGTAGCCCACCACGCTGGGCATGGAGATGGTCTGCTGCTCGCCAATCGGCAAGGTTACGTCATCGTAGCTGTCCACCGCCAGCGCACGGGATACAAACAGCTCACGCGGCACGCGGGCCATCGCCTCCAGCACCTTGGGATCTTCCACACCCTTGCCGCGCACCACCTCCAGCATGCGCCGCATGCGGGTGGCGTTGGGGGCGATGTTTTTCAGGTGCATGGGTCAGCCCTTTGTCATTGCGAGCACAGCGCGGCAATCCCGCCGCCCTAGGCCCCCTTCTCCAATTTGGTGATGCCGTTCATGTACGGCAACAACGCCTCCGGCACGGTCACGCTGCCGTCGGCGTTCTGGTAATTTTCCAGAACGGCCACCAGCGTGCGGCCTACCGCCAGCCCGCTGCCGTTGAGGGTATGGATGTTCACGTTGCCCTTGTCGGTTTTCACGCGGCCTTTCATGCGACGGGCCTGAAAGTCGCCACAGTTGGAGCAACTGGAAATTTCGCGGTAGGTGTTCTGGCTGGGCACCCACACCTCGATATCGTAGGTTTTCTGGCTGGCAAAACCCATATCGCCGGTGCACAGCACGATGGTGCGGTAGGGCAGCCCCAACTTTTGCAGGTTGCTTTCGGCGCAGCCGACCATGAATTCATGTTGCGCCACGCTGTCATCCGGCGTGGTCAGCACCACCATCTCGACCTTGTCGAACTGGTGCATGCGGATGAGCCCTTTGGTGTCCTTGCCGCTGCTGCCCGCCTCGCTACGGAAGCACGGCGTCCAACTGGTGAGCTTCACCGGCAATTCAGCAGGCTGGAAAATATGGTCAGCGGCCAGATTGGTCAGCGGCACCTCGCTGGTGGGGATCAGCCAGCGGCCGTCGGTTGTCTGGAACAAATCTTCCTCGAACTTCGGCAGGTTGCCGGTGCCGTAGGCGGCGGCGCTGTTGACCAGATAAGGCACGCGGCACTCGGTAAAGCCTTTGCCAATCAATTCATCCAGATAGAACTGGGCAATCGCCCGCTCCAAGCGCGCCAACGGCCCTTGCAGCCATGCAAAGCGCGCACCGGCAATCTTGGCCGACGTTTCCAAGTCCAGCATGCCGAGGTCGGCGGCAATGTCATCATGGGCCTTCACCGCAAAATCGAATTCACGCGGGGTGCCCCAGCGGCGCACTTCCACGTTGTCATTCTCATCGGCACCAGCAGGCACATCATCCTGCGGCACGTTGGGAATGCGCGCCAGCATATCATCCAGCTTGGCGCCGAGGGCGTTTTCTTCCGCCGTCAGCTTGTCCATTTCCGGGCCGAGCGCTTTCACTTCGGCCATTTGGGCCTCGGCGTCCTGTTTGGCGGCCTTCAATTCCCCCACCTGCTTGGACAGCGCATTGCGTTTGGCCTGAAGCTCTTGCATGCGGGTTTGCAAGGCACGGCGCTGTTCGTCCAGCGCAAGAAGCTGGCCGGCAAGGGCGGGTTGGTTGCGGCGCGCCAACTGGGCATCCAGCCAGGCAGGGTTTTCACGGATGAGTTTGATATCTAGCATGGCCGCAATCTGCCGCAAACAAGCAAGCCTGACAAGGCCAACCGCCTAAGCTTTGCCCTTTTCTGCAGAGCGTTGGAAAATATCCACCTTCCCCAACGACCCCCGAGCGACATCAAGATGTTCCGAAGAGAAGAATTCCGTTGCCCCTTGCATTTATCCGTTAACGCACCAATATGCTGCCTAACCAAGGAAAGCAGCATGCGTGGAGCACACCCAAACCCCTCATGAGCTCGTCGTCTTCAACCGGACCGAACTTGTCGCCCTGATGGATCTGGGGCTTGTCACTGCCGACACCCACCACCCGCTGGCGCGCGTTGCTCGCTTCTTTTACACCCGCGTTCTGACCACCGACGCTCCAGCGACCCTCTCTGTCGGCGATATCTGGCGCGCCTACCAAGACTTTGACCGCACGCACCCTTGTAAAACGCCTCCCGACTTCACAGCTGGCCTTTTCGCCTACCAATTCAATCGCCTCGTAATCGCCTATGGGAACGCGCTGCAGCCAACCTACGAGAGCAGTTCTTCCGCGAAATCCTATCCAACCATCACCGCCGTCACCGGCCCGATCACGCTCATGCCCTTCGATGCTCCCGAGGCCTATGTCGATGGCCGCATTGCCCGTGCTCATGCCCACCTCTCCGAACGCCTTGCCGCACGTCGTGCCGCCAGCTCAACCGCCAACGTGGCTCCGTCCGCCGTTGCTCCCGGTGTTTCCCAGATTGCCGCGCACCTTGCTGACATTGTCGGGCCGAAGCCTTGTGTCATCGCCGGGGTCAACGACACATCCCGCAGGCGCGTTCGCGACATGGACCGCGACTCTTAAAAAATCTGCTGCCCCAAACCTATTCAGCAGTAGGGGCTCCTTTTGGATCATGAGCCTTTCCGAACAACAACGCCACTTCAAACAGCAGCCACAACGGGATGGCCAGCATCATCTGGCTCAATGGGTCGGGCGGGGTGGCCATGGCCGCGACGATGAATACCCCCACAATCACCATACGCCGTTGCTTTTGCAGGGTTTCCACCCGCACCAGCCCCATGCGCACCAGCCCCACCAGCGCCAGCGGCAGGTTGAACGCCAGCCCCATCAGCCCCAATAAGCTGCACAATAGCGCGATGTAGTCGGCCAAGCGCGGCAGGCTGGCCACGCCGTCGGCATCGAACCCCAGAAAGAACCCCAAAATCGGCGGCAACATCACAAACCAGCCGAACAACACCCCGGCCAGCGTCAACAGCGGCACCGCCCACAACATCGCCGCCACAACCTTGCGTTCGTGGACGTAAAGTGCAGGGCGAATGAAGCGCCACACCTCCCACAACCAATACGGCAACGCCAACAGCGCGCCGCCCCACACCGCCAGCCGCAGGTAGGCCCCAAACAACTCGGTGACACCGGTGGTCAACAACAGCGCCTGCGGCGCAGCCGCCAACAACGGGCCACGCAGGGCCTGCAACACGGTATCGCCCTGCCAGAAGACCAGCACACCCGCCACCAACCATGCTGCCAGCATGCGTACAAGGTGCCAGCGCAGCACGTCCAGATGCGGCAACCACCCCTTCAGCACGTCCATGTCAACGTTCCTCCCACAACCCCCGATACATCCCCTGCGCCCAGCTTTGCAGTGTAGCCTTCCATACCAACAGCTTGCGCACAAAGCGTCCCAACTCTTGCGGCGAGAACATCACCCCCGCCAGCACCGCCACCAGCAGCACCTCCTCCAAACCGAGGGAGCTGAGCATGCAAAGCTACTTCGTCTTGCGCTTGGCGGGCTTCTTCTTGGCGGCAGGCTTGGCCTTCTTCACCGGCGTTTTCTTTTTGGCAGATGCGTTGGTGGCAGACTTGGCTTTGAGCGCATCGTCCCCCTTGCCGTCCATTTCATCCTTGAAGCTCTTGAGTCCCTTGCCCAAGTCGCCCATCACTTCGGGCAGTTTGCCCGCACCGAACAGAATCAACACCAGCACCAAAATGACCAGAATCTCGGTAAAACCCAACCCAAACATGCGCGTGTTCCTTTTGTTGTTCAGTTACTATGGTAGAAGATATCGCTCCAGCCAATCCGCCCGCCAAGCAAATAGGCAAGCGTGCCGTACACCTCATAGAGCACATCGCTGGTGAGGGCCAAACCGCTCACACTGGGCAGCAACGCCTTGTAGCCCAGCGCGCCCGGCAAACTCATGGCGGGAAACGGCACCGCATCCACCCCCCGCGCGCGGAAGGTGGCCAAAGCACGGGGCATGTGTACGTCGGAGGTGACCAAAAAGACGTTGCGCGCTTCCCGCTTGGCCAACACAGGCGCCAACTGCATGGCGCTCTCGTAGGTATTGGTGCTGGATTCCTCCAGCTCGGTCGGCGTAATCTCTGGCCGGTTGTTGGCAAAGAACTGCGCCACTACGGCAGCCTCGCTCGGCGCCTTCACGCCGTGGGTGTAGCCGCCGCTGATGATGACCGGCATCCGCAGGTTCACCAGCCGTTGCAACTCATAGGCCACCGCCACGCGGCGGTAACTCTCGCGACTGGGCAGCCAGCCTACCGCCCCGGCGTTGAACATATTCCCCGTCAGCACCACCACCGCATGGGCATCGGTGGGGGCGTTCAGCATCCGCCCGTCGGCCAAGCTGGCCCACGCCGTGCCCAGCGTACGCCCGGCCAACGGAGTTGCCCCCACATAAAGTATCACCAGTGCGGCAAGCACCACCCCCCGCACCCGCCCGATGCGCGGACGGTGCCCCCACGCCAGATACAGCGCGGTTGCCAGCAGAACCAGCACCACGCCCAGCGGCAGCATCAACGAGAGCAACATCACCTTCATGACGGAAAGCTATACCCCATCCGCCCCGCGCCGTCATCCCACAGGGCACGCAAACGGGCACGCGCGACCTCCACCTGTTCGGGCTGCGGGGCGGGCGGCAACGTCAGATTGTCCAGATACGCCGCCGCCCTGTCATTCAACGGCGGCAAATCATACCCTTCCACAAACGCCCGATAGGTCTCTTCGTCAAACACCGTGCCCGCCATACCGTGCATGATTTTGGAAAACGACGCGATCACCATGTCGCAGCCCGCCCCCAGCGCCGCATGGCCGCGCTGCAGATAATCACCGGCCAACGCTTCCATACCCAAATCATCCGCGACAATCAGGCCACCAAAGTTCCAGTCCCGCCGCATCATCGCCAACACCTTGGGCGAACAGGTGGCAGGCTTGTCGTCCCATGCGTCGAAGCAGACGTGGGCGGTCATCGCGAAGGGCATGGTCGGTGCAAGTGCGGCAAACGGCTGCATGTCGGTGCGCAAGGCATCTTCCGGCGCACAAACCTTGGGAAGCTCTTTGTGTGAATCCGCCGTGGCCCGCCCGTGCCCCGGCGCATGCTTCATGCAGGGCAGGCAGCCTCCCTGCCCGATGCCTTCCACATACGCCGCCGCCAACTTGGCCACCACCGCAGGGGCGTTATGAAAGGCCCGGTCACCGATAATCCCGTGGGTCTCCGCGTGCCGTACATCCAGCACCGGCGCCAACATCCAGGTGGCGCCCACATCGCGCAACTGCGCCGCCAGCAGCAGGGCACACAGGCGCACGGCTTCCAAAGCCGCCGCAGAGTCGGCATCATGCCAAGCACCAAACACACCGGCGGCAGGCAAGCGCCCGCCAAAGGTGAGGCGTTGCACCCGTCCGCCCTCCTGGTCGACCGCAACCAACGGAACTTTTCCCGGCAACACCTCGGCCAACGCGGCAGTCAGCTCGCGGGTTTGCTCGGGCGTGGCAATGTTCCGCGCAAAGACAATCGCGCTGGCAGGGCGAACCTTTGCCATAAAGTCCCGTTCATCCTGTCCCAGCGTTTGGGATCGCAGGCCCATCATCAGCGGTGCGATGTTTTGTGTCATGGGGTGTATTCTCCCATAAAAAAGCCCCCTTGTGAGGGGGCTTTGCGCAGCGGAAAGGCGGTTTATTTCGTAGCAACCGGCAGGCACGAGATTCCCAAACTCTTGCACTTGGCATCGGCCTCGGCGCGGCTGGCAAGGCCGATGTATTGCACGCGGTAGTAAGTCTTGCCTTTTACATCCACGGTTTGCACGCGGCTGGAAAGCCCCGACAACTTGCTGTTGGCATCAAACTTCGCGATAGCCTTGTCGGCATCGGCGCGACTGCTGACCGAGGCCAACTGCACGCCGTAGCTGCCACTTGCCTTGGCGGCCACTTTGGGTTCCGGCTTAGGCTCAGGCTTGGCTTCGGATTTCGGCTCAGGCTTGGTTACGGGGGCCGCCTCAACCACTTTGGCAACGGCAGGCGGAGCCACAACGGTTTCTTCCGCCACAGCTTCTTCCAGAGGCTTCGCGGCGGGCACTTCTTCCTCTTCCGGCGACACCGTCACGCCTGCATCGGCGATCACCGGTTCTTCATCCAGCGGCGCCACGGCCGTGTTGGAGGGCCGATCGAGCAAATCGAACACCACCTTGTCCTGATACGGGATTTCCATACCGCCCGGCTCGTCCGGCCTGCGTTTCAACGGGGTATCCGGGGCGGCAATCAGCGGCGGTTCAAACGCCGCGCTTTTAATCTCGTCACGCATCAGCAGGGCATACACCACCATCGCCACAAACCCGCAGCCCACCAGGGCCACCAAACTCAGTTTCAGCCAGCGCGTCATGAAATCGCCCATCGTTTCGTCATACCTTTCCCTGCTTAATATGCCCATAAAACTAGCAAAGGGTATGCAACCACGCCACCGCATTCTACCGATGAAACAGGGCTTTTACATCCGCTCTGGTGCCGAAACACCACACACCCGCAGCGCGTCGGCCAGCACCACCCGCGCCGCATCGGCCACCTGCAAACGCACCGAAGTCGCCACCAAGTCATCGGCATCCACAAACTTTTCATCGGCATACCAACTATGCACCGCCCCCGCCAATTCCTGGGCATAAAAGGCCAAGCGGTGTGGCTCCAGCTTGCGCGCCGCCTGTTCCACCACCGCCGGATAGAGCATCACCTGCTTCAACACCGCTGCCGCCGCAGGCTTCACCCGCGCGGCCCCTTGGCCCGCCGAAACTTCCGGCAACATCAGTCCGGCCTCCGTCGCCATGCGCCGCACCGCGCACAACCGCGCATGAGCGTACTGCACATAGAAGACGGGATTCTCCATCGTCTTCTCGGCCGCCTTGGCCAAATCGAACACCATGATGGTGGTGGGCTTCACCGTCAGCATGCTAAAGCGGAAAGCGTCGCTGCCAATCTCTTCCAACACGTCCTTCAACGCCACAATGTTGCCCGCCCGCTTGGAGAGCTTCACCGGCACGCCGTCGCGCATCACATTGACCATTTCATACAAGACCGGCTGATACACACCGCTTTTTCCGGTCATCGCCTCCACCGCAAACCCCAGCGGTTTGGCGCTGCCCACTTGGCGCACGTCAATCACCACCGGAAGGTAGTCGTATCCCCGCCGGAACTTGTTCCAATGGTAGGCAATGTCTTGCCCGAAGTAGGTGGGCCGGCCTTCGCGGTTATATACAGCCTGGTCTTCCGGCAGACCGAATGCGGTGGCCCTGAACAGCGTCAACTCCACCGGCTGGTAATCGGCAACTTCCTTGCCCTTGGGCGGCGGCAATGTGCCTTCATACACAAGCCCTTTTTCCCGCAGCATCGCCACCACCTCGTCCATGGCGCCGGTCTGGTGCATGGCATGCTCGCTGAAATAGTTGTCAAAACGGATGCCCAAGGTTTCCATATCCGCCTGAATCATCGCCAGACACTTCTCCACCGCAAATGCCCGCAACCCTTCAAACAGCTCGTTCTCATCGGTCACGGCCAGCCACTTGTCGTCGTCACGGGCTTTCAATGCTTCGGCAATCTCCACCAAATACTCACCCGGATACCCGTCCGCCGGAACCGCCACGTCTTCACCGAACAACTGCCGGTAACGTGCGTGCAAACTCCGCACCAGCACCCGTATCTGGTTGCCCGCATCATTCACCAAGTATTCACGGTAAACGGGGAACCCCGCTTTCTCCAGCAACGCCGCAATGGCATCGCCAAACACCGCATTGCGCCCGTGCCCCACATGCACCGGCCCGGTGGGGTTGATGCTCACATATTCCACCAACGCCTTGCGTCCGCCAGAAATGCCGGCCTTGCCGTACTCCCGCCCTGCGGCCATAACCTCCGCCGCTTCGGCCAGCAACACTTCCGGCTGCAAACGGATGTTCACAAACCCCGGCCCGGCCACCTCCACCGCCGCAATCCGCGCGTCCTTGCGCAGTTCTTCCGCCAACGCTTCGGCAATCACACGGGGCGCTTTACCCGCCGGTTTGGCCAGAACCATCGCCGCGTTGGTGGCCAAATCACCATGACTCGCTTCCTTCGGCGCCTCCACTACCACTGCCGACAGATCCACGCCTTGTGGCACCACACCTGCCGCTTGCAGCACCTCCAGCCCCGCCAAAATAACACTGCGAATATCATTGTATATCATATTAATAAACAGACATCTTCATCTTATGCGTAAGGCCCTTGCAACATCGCATCCACCTTGGCCACGGCTTCCGCCAACTCGGCCTTGCGGGCACGGCTGGCCGCCACCTTGTCTTCCGGCGCGCGGGAGAGATACCCCTCGTCGTTCAACAAGCCGTCCAGCTTGGCCATCTCGCCTTCCATCTTGCCACGCTCTTTTTGCAAGCGGGCACGCTCGGCGTCCATATCCACCAAACCTTCCAGCGGCAGAATAAACTCCAGCCCTTCCGCCACCACCGTCACTTCCCCCTTGGTGGCGGGCACATAGCGCGTGGTCAGGGTTTCCACCCCGGCCAACGCGGTCAGGGTGGGCAGGTGGGCCAGATAAAACTCAAACTCGGTCGATTTCCCCAACACCTGCACCTGCAACCGCGCCTTGGGCGCCAACTGCAACTGGGTGCGGGCTTGGCGGATGGCGACAATCACATTGGTCAGCTTGGCCATGTCCGCCGCCGCCGCGCCATCCTGCGGCCAACCGGCATACGCGGGCCACGGCTGCAACATCACGTAACGCTGGCCGTCGCTCAGGGTGTGGTGCTCCCACAGCACTTCCGTAATATAAGGCATAAACGGGTGCAGCCCGCGCAACACCTGCTCAAACGCCCAGCCCATCACCGCACGGGTTTCGGCGGCCACATGCGCTTCCGCCCCTTCCGCCAGCAACGGCTTGCTCATTTCCAGATACCAATCACAGAAGGTATTCCACACAAAGCGGTACAGTTCATCCGCCGCATGGGCAAAATCGTAAGCATCCAAGTACCTGTCAACCTTCACAAAGCACTCACGCAACGCCCCAATCAGCCAACGGTTCAAGGGGTGCTCCACCGCTGCCAAGTCAAACCCTGCCGCCTGTTCACCCGTCCAGCGGATATCCTGCATGGTCAGGTACCGCGCAGCATTCCACAACTTGGTGCCGAAGTTCCGCGCCTGCTCCACCTTGCCGATGCTGTAACGCATGTCCTCGCTACTGGAAATACTCGCCATCGTCCAACGCAACGCATCCACACCGTAGGCGTCCATCAACTCGTTGGGGTCGACAACATTGCCTTTGGTCTTGCTCATCTTCTGGCCTTTCTCGTCCAGAATCAGCCCGTGGGTGTAAATGGTCTTGAACGGAACGGTTCCCGTCAACTCCAGCCCCATCATCACCATGCGGATATCCCAAAACGGCAAAATATCGCGCCCGTTCATAATCACCGCACCGGGGTAAAACGTTTTCAGGCGCAAACTTTCTTCCGGCCACCCCTGCGTGACAAACGGCCACAACGCACTGCTGAACCACGTATCCAGAATATCCTCATCCTGCCGCCAACCATCTCCTTCCGGCGCATCCTCACCAATCACCATCTCAAAGTCCGGCGTCCCTTCGGTGCCCTTAAACCATGCCGGAATCCGGTGACCCCACCACAACTGGCGCGAGATACACCAGTCCTGAATATTCTCCATCCAGTGGCGGTACACTTTTTCATCACGGGCATTCACAAAGGCAAGGTCGCCTTTATCCACTGCGGCCAAACATTTCTCGGCCAGGGGCTTGCCTTCCACATACCACTGGTAGGTCAGGTAAGGCTCCAACACGGTATCGTCACGCTCGGCATGGCCCACGTTGTGCACGTGGTCTTCAATCGCAATCAGATGCCCCTTCGCCTCCAAATCCTCCACAATCTTCTTGCGGGCGGTAAAACGGTCGAGCCCCACATAATCGGCCGGACAGTTTTCATTCATTTTTCCATCCGGCGTCAGCAGGTTAATCAGCGGAATCTCCACCGCGTCCTTGTGACGTTTGTAAACCTCGTAGTCGTTAAAATCGTGGGCGGCGGTAATCTTCACCATGCCGCTTCCAAAATCCTTGTCCACCATCTCGTCGGCGATAATCGGAATCGCCCGTTCAATCAGCGGCACCAGCACCATCCGCCCCACCAAATCCTTGGCACGGGGGTCTTCCGGATGAATCGCAATCGCACCATCCGCCAAAATGGTCTCGGGCCGGGTGGTGGCAATCTCGATGCCATCCTTGCCGGCATACGTTTTTCCATCGGCAAATTTGTAGCGGAAGTGCCAAAGGTGCCCTTTCACCTCTTTGTGCTTCACTTCCAAATCACTCACCGCCGTCTGCATCCTGGGGTCCCAGTTCACCAGCCGCTGGCCACGGTAAATCAGACCCCGCTTGTACAACTCGATGAACACCTGATTGATCGCCACGCAATACGCCGGGTCCATGGTAAACCGCTCGTTGTTCCAATCGCAGCTGATGCCCAACCGCCGCAATTGTCCGGTAATCACGCCGTGCGAATGGTCTTTCCATGCCCACGCCTGTTCCAAAAACCCCTCACGCCCCAACTTGAAGCGGGTCATCCCCTTGCCTTCCTTGGCCCACATGCGCTCCAACACCACGTGGACGGCAATGCTGGCATGGTCAGTTCCGGGTTGGTACAACGCATCCTTGCCCTGCATCCGCGCCCGCCGCACCAGAATATCCGGCAGCGTGTTGTCCAGCGCATGGCCGATGTGCAAGGTCCCCGTCACATTGGGCGGCGGCATCATCACCGCAAAGGCGGGGCGCCCATCCAGTACGGGGTTGAAGCATCCATTGGCCTCCCACTCGCGGGAGTAACGCGCCTCGGCGGCGGTAAAATCGTATCGTTTGTCAAGCATGACGGGCAACCTACCCCATGCCAGCGCCCCCGCGCAAGCAGGAAATCCCAACTTATCTAAGGTGCGTCATTCCCGCGAAAGCGGGAATCCGGACCTACCGCCTACTCAAGAAGTCCCGCTCACTCCGCCGAAAGCTTGCCGATCTCTTCGCGCACCAATTTCTCCACAACAGCCGGAAGATTCTTCGCCACCCAGTCTCTCACCATCGGACGCAACGCCGCGGCCAGCACCTCTGCCGGGAATGCCACCTGCAACCCCCCCGTCCCCTCAATCGCGGCAAGCTCCACCATGTCACCCGCTGCCACACTTTCAACAACGGCCTCCATCATGGGCGAAGTCTCGACATTTTCCTCCGCCGGAATCCCGGCCAAAACATCTTCCATGGCATCTTCCTGGACGCGGGCAGACTCTTCCTCTTTCACGGGTACAGACTCCTCCGCTTCCATCGCGGGCTCTGCAACAGCCTCGGAGGGCAACTCGCCACCTTGCTCCAATTCGGCCAACAGCTTGTCAAACTCGTCGTTTTCTCCCTCCGCCGGCGCCGAAGGAGCAATTTCTCCAGATGCCTCCGCCGCAGACGGCTCCTGTTCTTTCACCGCAGAAACTTCTTCAGAAGCCTCGGATTCCCCGCCATCCGCACCTCCTACGTCACCGCTTTCATTTTGTTCATCAGGAATCGGCATATTCTCGCCCAAGACGTCTTCATCCGCCGCCGGAGCCCCCGCGTTCACAACCTCTTCCCCGTTGGCGGCAAAGGCGGCTATGTCCACAAACTCTTCGCCGTTGGCCGCGGCCGCACCAGTCTCACCGTCTCCGGCGCCGTCCAGAATATCGTCCACCGCCAATTCCAGCACGTCCTCCTGCGGAACACCATTGGCCACCTTGGCACTTTCCTGCTCAACACTGTCGCGGATAGACGTCAGGATATTCTCCATCGAACCTTGGGATGTCATGGGGCTGCGCTCTATGTTGTCGTTTTTGGTTTTCGCACAATGCACCAGCTTGTTGCATAATTAAAGGTGGCTGTCAAAACCCCGCCCAAAAGTGTGGCATTTATAACAAGCTAGCCCCGCTTCTCGAAACTCCTGAAACCAAACCAAAAGGCCACAATCCCGCCAATCAACGTGTAGTCTTCCGGCAACAAGGCCACACCGCTTATCCGCGCCCCCACATAGTAGGCAAAAGCGGTCAGGGTAATCAGCGGTCTTACAATTCCCCGCAACAACTCCACAACAGGGGGCACCTTCAGCGCCATGTCATGCTGCCGCGCCTTGTCAATTTCGGCCATCACCACCTGCAAGGCCTTTTCATCACGGCTCAGGTAGTCCTGCAAGGCAGCGCTCACCTTTTCCACCGTGCCACCATCCACGCCGGTTTGCTTGGCCACATCGTCGCGCCTGCCAGACAAGGCCTCAATCAATGCCTCGACAATCGGTACGGCCACCTGCACCACACTCATGCCAAAACCTCACTTACTTCAAAGTTCGGGCAGGTTTTGTGCGGGTTGTGCGCCCGGTGCCCCACGGCTTTAATCCCCGGAAACAACGCCACCAACATCGCATGAATCCGGCGCAATGCCGCAAATTGACGCTCGGTAAAATCACGCCTGCCAATCAGACACGTTCCCACGCTATGGCTGTTGAAACCTTCGCAATGAGCCCCCACCGTCTCCAGCGTGCGCCCCACTTCAATTTCACCATCGCGGCGGATGACAAAATGATACCCCACATCCTTCCAGCCCCGCGCCAAATGCCACCGCCGGATTTCCACCACATTTCCTTGATCACTGTCACTGCAGTGCACAACATGTTCATCAATTTCCCGCATCACAAACCTCCTCAGCTATGGCGCACAAAGGCACCCCACACAAAGCCGCCGGCCGCCGAGAGCGCACTCAGGCACCACATCACGCCACCGATAAAACCTTTGTATCTTTGTAATTCCTGTTGAAGCTGCCGCACCTGCTGCCTCAACTCCCGCACTTCCACCATCACGTCCTGCAACCGCATCACGTTCCCTCCTATCCCTGCCAATTTTCTGGGCTTTTTTGCCACACCCCACCCACCAAGTGCCTTGCATCCAATCCCGCAACCCGCTAGCTTGGGCGTCATGAGCAGCACCGAAAAACACATCACCGGCACCGATCTCACCCCCCAGCGGTACAATATCCTGCTCACGCGCGACGGCGCCGAGATCGACTTCGATTTCCCTCCTGCCACGGCGGAGCTCATCACCCGTTTCGGTTACATTTCCCCGCAAGATGACCGCTGCCACCCCAGCCTGATCCAAAACGAGGAAGACCTGTACGAAGCGCTTTCGCCGGTGCTGGGCAAGGCCTATCGCGGCAACCTCAGCTACCATACCCGCAAACAAGTCATCATCACCCTGCACGATACCGCCATTCTGGGTTACCAACGCCAACACATCATCGATCCCCGCCTCAGCAACAAGGTCGCCGACTTCTGGGAAATCTACCTCGACCAGCGCGTCTTTCCCCAATCGCAGGAGGAAGACTGGCAGGCTTTGCTTGGCGAGCTCATCAGCGGCGAGCTGAACGATGCCGACGCCGACCGCCTTCTGGCCGAAGACATCAAAAACCGCCTGCTCCAGCAAGCCGCCGACGAACCCGACGACGCCTAAAAACCACTAAAGAAATATGGGGGTTAAGGGGGCGTAGCCCCCTTGCACCGCAGGCGTCATTCCAAGGAGCACTGTCCTCAATTCGGACAACTCCCACAACGTCATTTCGCCGCCCGCTCATCCAACAACCGCTGTAAATCCTCCAGCACATCGTCCAATCGCAGTACCATCTTGCGACCACCCACTTCCACCAGCTCCACACTTTCCCCATCGGCACTCAACAGCATGTTTTCCAATACCGGAGAAAGCTGCAAGGTATTCCACGCATTCACCGCCGCACGAACCTTGCCGTCCATCAGCAACGCCAACACGACCTGCAACTGCCCGACATGTTGCTGCAACAATTTCTGTTGCGCCGCCCGGTCGTCCATGATCCGCGCCACCGCCTGCTTCCACGGCAAAAACTGCTGCTCGTGCCATTGTTTCAAATCCATTTCCGATGCCATGCCCCTGCTCCCCGCTTACTTGTTCCCAAACAGACTTCCCAAAAAGCCGCCAACAACCCCGAACGGCCCGCCGCCACCCACGGTACGTCCCAAACTACCGCCCAAGCCACCGCCAAAGGCGCTGGCAAACGGGCTTCTTCCGCTCTGGCTGGCCGCCGTACGGTCATAGTAATCCAGCAAACTGGCACTGCGCTGGGCGTTAATGGCCGCCACGGCACTTTGCCCCTTCACCGCCGATTCAAACTGCCGCGCCGTCGCCGTGTCACTGGCTCCCGCCGCAATGTTGTAAAGGTTTTGCTGAAGCCCCAACCGCTCGCCACGCACATTGTCGCTCAAGGCTTCACGCCCCAACTCCACGTTCTGCTTGGCATCCTGCAAGTCCAACTGCCGCTGGCGCCGTACCGCCAAGGCGCTGCTGCTGTCACTCAACCCCCTGCGCGCCAGACTTTCCTCCTCGGCCTTGCCACGGGCTTCAAACCCTTTGCCAACAAGTTCTTCCTGCTTGGTCTGCCACAGGTCCAACACACGCTTGGTCTCGGCATCATCGGCATAATCGGCTGCCGAAAGCTTCTGGATCTCCGCCAGCGCATCCTTCATGATGCCATCCAATTCATCCTTCTTGGCCTGATCTTCGGCACTCAGAGGCAACGCCCGCGTAATATAGGTTACACTGCCGTCGGCATTGGTTACCGGAACCTGCTCCACGTTGTTGATTTCATCCCGCACCGTGCTCGGCGGCGGCGGTGGCGGTGGTGCCGGTATCTTCGGCGCACTAAACAAACTTCCCATTTTCTCTCTCCTTTTTTCCATTCAACAACCAGCAGGCGCTGTGCGGGGTCATCACCAGCACCGGCACAGGAACATCCAAGTCGGTGGCAGGCACAAACCCCGCTGCCAACGCAGCCCTCAGCGCATCTGTTCCATGAGCCTGCACCCACACCGCCCGCAACTTCAGCCCGCCAAAAGCCAACGCGGCCAACGCCCGCATCACCCGCCTGCTGGCCCAGCGACCCGCCATATCCGGAGAGCACACCACATCCAAGTAGGTAATGCCGTCCTGCGGCTCTCCCAACACGAACACCACTCCCAGAGGGTCATCCACCGGCGTCACCATGCACACGCGGGCAAATGCCTGCGCCGCTTCGTCATACTCATGGGGCACGTCGGGGAAGCACTGTGCCACCATCATGCCATGCACCGCCCGCCAGTCGGCAGGCGGCACGGGAGCCAACACCCCCCCGCCAACAAGTCCACACATCACTACACCTTGATGATATAGTTCATCATCATCGCGGGCGGCATATTCTGGGCGGTGCCGCTGCCACTGTCGGCAATTACCACCGAGCCCGCACTCTTCTTGTAAAACATCGTGGAGTCCACCGTCGACGTGTACGTCCCGTTCACCCACCCGGCGTTCATATAATAGCCGCTCACACCGCTGCCCACACTGGGGAAGCGCACACCGAAATCCGGATCGGTCACGGTCACACCGTGACCATGGGCCTGCATGCGCTCGTCACCGCCCACAGCTCCCAAGGTCGCACCGTCAATGCCGCTTATCCCGCTGGTGATGCGGCTGGCCGCCGTGCCACCCATGGCATCCACACCAAACACCGCCCGACCACGCAAATCCGGCAAGGCAAAGGTGGTACTGCCATCCCCTGCCCCATACGCCGTGCCAATCGCCGCAAACAGGTCGGCATAAGCGCTCCGGCTCACAGCCGAACCGTCGCACAGCAACCACCCCGTCGGCGCACTTGCTCCGGCGAACGGCATCAACGCGCCGCTGGGCACCAACCGTGCACTGGTCTCCGCCGCCAACTGACCAAGGCCGATATCCGCCACCGTCACCCCGCTCACACCGTTGGCATCAAACCGTGCCACCGCCACACCATCGCGCAGCACCGCCAAATCCGCACCATCACGGGCCAGCTTGAAGTCCACACCATCTGCCGGAACCGTCACCCCGTCCTCAAAACGGCGCACCATGTTGCCGGCGGCCCCCACACGCAGAGGGCCGTAGGCAATCTCCGTGGGAGCACTTCCGATCACAGCCGGTTCCCCCAACGCATCCATAACCCCGGCCAACCCCAGCGTGGTCACACCACCATTTGCACTCGCCGATGCCACATCGGCATAGACATACGCTCCACCAACACTCAACCGCACCCGCGTCCCCGGCTGATACAACGCGGTGAAATCACCGCCGCCAAGCGTCACGGTTGCGCCGTCCACCCGTGCCAAAACGCCACTTTCCGCCTGCACCAACCAGTCATCCACACTGGCAGCCACACTCTGCTTCAACGTACCGTCGGCGTTGAAGGCCACATCCAGCCGTTCGGCAATGCTTCCCCGCGTGCCACTGGCCACATCCATGGCGTTCAGCGCTTCGATAATATAGTTCAGGTCGCCGTCCACCTTGGCGGAAGAAATCGCCCGCTTGGGCACCGCCGCCGCGTCATCCTGATATTTGCTGGCGTTGGCCAACCCTGCCACACCCGCATACGCCCCCGCCGGACGCACATACTTTCCTGTCATTCCCTCTTCCTCCATTCATTCCAAACAACAACCTACAAACCCACGGCCCACAGTACCGTCATTCCAGCGAAGGCTGGAACCCAGAGCAACAGGCAACGAATCAATTCATGCCACCTGCTCCACCCATCTCATCCCAAGTCATCCCGACGAAGGTCGGGATCCACGAACAACCTGTAAATCAGGCCGCAGGCCTTCCATGTTTCGAACATCGAACATTCGAACATCGATATACCCACCCACGCCGCAGGCCTTCCACCACGGGCGCCAGCCCGTCATGCCCGCGCAGGCGGGTATCCACGTTACAAGTCACGCCGCAGGCGTTCTACCTTTCGAACATACCAACATCGAACACTCAAGCATTCGATATCACTTCTCCGGAACCCCATGCACCTTCACTCCCAACACGGTCAGCGGACCTTCGGTGGTATGGCTTTCCAACGCCAACGCCATCTCATCGCATACGAAGTGATCACGCACCACCGCAGGCGGCGGGTTGGCATTGTCAAACAACCCCACATCCCAAACGGCATCATCCCAATAATCGGCCGATGCCCCCCCTTCCAGCGCCATCACCCAACCGTCGCCGTCGTCCAAGTTCCGGTAGCGCCGCAAGGTTAGCGCCATCGGCACCCCATGGGCGGTCACCACTTCCATGTAGCGGTTGGCCCAACGCTTGCCATTGCCCGCCAAGCGTAACCATGGCGTCCACCAACGGGTCATAAGCGGTGTACCGTCATCATCCCAGCGCGCCTCATCATACACATACAGCTGCCCGCCAACCGCCAGATAAACCCTGCCATCCGGCGCGGCATGAAACGCCTGCGCCGCCGCCATCACCCCGTCGAACACCACCCAGCCCCGGTTGGCACCACCAACCTGAAACACTAGCAGCTTGTCAAACAGCTTCACGCCAAACCAGTTCTGCGCCTCGCACACCACACTGCCCGCCTTGCGGTAGGCTTCATCATCGGCCAACAACAACTTCAGCTGTTCCGCCAGCGTCGGGTCAATCTCGCCCCCCACATCGCTCACATCCAGCTGCTCGGTCTGCAGGGCACGGCTCAAGGTGCGCACACCATTACGGCTCAAAAACGCCACGTCATTTGGCAGCTCCACCACCAGCCCGCCATGCACCGTCCCGGCGGGGATGGTCTTCTGCCAACCGAAGTCGCCCTCGGCCCCCGGCGTGCTGCCACTCCACAACTGAACGCTGTTGCGCAGCAAAAACACGGTCACCCCGTCCTTCACCGCCATCGCCATCAGGCTGTCGCCGCCCTGGCTCTTGTCGGCAAGGTTGATGCTTCCCACCACACCTTCACTGTCATGCCAGCGGGTCACGTCGTTCACGCCATCGGTGTAAAACACCCGCGCACGGTCAACGTCGCTGTCAACCACACTGCCGCGCAACGGCCCCTTTCCGAAGCCCCACAAGCGGTCATGGGCGGCATACACATAAGCCATCACCGGAGGCCGCCGCGTAAACGCCACCGCACTCAAATTCGCACCCAATACCGCCGCATCCAGCGTCACCGTCACTGTCATACCGGCCACACTCACCGCACTTACGTTGGCAACAACATTAACACCACCCACCGTGGCGCGCACCTCGCTGCCTACAGGGTACAGCTCGGCCAAACTGTCGATGCGGAACTGCGTCGCCCCCACATACGTCAATCCATCGGCAAGGTCGGTAATCTTCTCTTCCACCACCTGCCAGGCGTCACCGTCCCACGCCAGCATCGGGTCAAAGCCGTTCACCAACACCAACCGTCCGGCAAACACCGCTCCACGCGGCACACCCAACGGGTTCAGCCCGCTCCACACCTGTTGCCAACCGGCACCATCTTGCAGGTAAACACACCCGTCATCCGCCACTGCCAACAGCTGCAACCCAACACCGGCCTTCAAATAGCTGAACACCCCCAACGCCCCGGCACCGCCGGGCAACGCACCACCAACCTTGGCCACACCATTGCGCTTGGTGCCCGCACCGTCCGCCGCCGCGTACATGTTGACAATCTCCCGCGCATATTCCGGCCCCATGCTTACCGCACTGCGCGCAGTGCTCATCAACCGGCCGGGGAACCCCACAAACACACTCTTACCGTCCCGCCGCATCATACCCACTCCTTCTTCGGCATTCACCAACACAACCACTCGCCTGCAGCCCGCAGGGCCATCACTTTGCCCCTTTCGTCATTGCGAGCCGCAGGCGAAGCAATCTCCCCACAACACCTCCAAAGCCAACCCGACAGGAGAGCCTCACACCGCCCTCCCAAGCCATCCCGTTGAAGAACGGGATCCACGACCAGCCTATAAGTCACGCCGCAGACGTTCCATGTTTTGAACATACCAACATCGAACATTCGAACATCGATCTACCATCACCTAACATACCGTCTTATAAGGCACCGTCCGCACCCCGCCCCCACTGCCAAACATCGCCAGCTTCACCTGCTCCTTGCCCGCCTGCCATTGCCGCTGATACATCACCAGCTCGCTCTGACTCAAAAAGCCACGGTCGTACAGGGCGCTCCATACAAGGCCGCCCCACACCAACACCTGGTGCAAACTGGCCGGCAACAACACCGCCTCCTCCACATCATCTTCCATCAACGGCGTTACTTGCGGAACATACAGCACACTCACCTCCACCGCCGCCGCCGGAAACACCTTCAGCTTATCACCCTGCACAAAGCACTTGGCCGGAGCCCCTGTCACCCCGGCCACTTCAGCATCCAAAAGCTCGGCCATGGTGGCCTGCGCCAACACCTGCTTGTGCCCGCGCTCCACCGCCCGCACCAGCTTGTAAACTGGCGCCGCCAACAGCGCCTCACCAGCCCCGTCGGTCACCACATCCTCACGCACCTGCAAGGCTTGCGGCAGAAACGGCACCACCTCGTCCATCAACTCCGCATAGGCGCTGTTCACGCTCGCCCTCCCCTTCATTACACGGCATGCATTATTCCCGGCAATCCTCATCACGCCATTCCCCGCCAGAATCCAAACACCTATCCACTTCAAACGGACGCCCAACAGCCTCCACAAGCCACACAGCCCCATGCAAGCCAACCAGAAACACCAAGCATGCCGCCAACTTGCCCCACGAGAACGCCACAAGCAGCCACCCGGCCACACCAGTCGCCAGCATAAGCCCCGCAAGCCAAATCCCCACAGGCCAACTCGGCGCCACCCAAAAATCAACCAGCGGAACATATCCAAGCAAGACAACATATCCAAGCATCAACGCAGCAGCTATAAAACGTCGTACGTGTTTCAAATAATCATTCCCACTGTCTCAGTGTTTAGCCTCCAACAACGTCCTCAAAACCGGTTGCATCTCACGCGGATACTCATGCAAATTTTCCCAAGTCACCTCACGGAACTCCCCCGTAACCCGCGCCTACTCCTCCATATCTCCCCGCTCAAAAGCCTCTTGGGCCTGCCGTACCAACACCCGCTCCCCCTCCGGAAGCCGATGGTCACTCACCATCCACCACACATACCCACCGTAAGCGGCCCCAACAACGGCAACAAACAACAAACCCCACACAACACATTTTCTCATCCCCACCAACCTACCACCTCAATCCCCCCGCAACAACGCCACCATTTCCTCCAACTCTTCAACACTCGGCAAACTGCCGTCATCGGCCTCATCCCGGGCCGCCATGCGGGCGTACAGCAGACGCGCAGCCCCCACATGCCCCTCCCGCGCCCGCGCCAGCATCGCGCGGTCAACTTCGGCCATTTCTTCGGGCCTTATCGCTTCGCCCCGCCGCGCCATCGCCTCGCGCACCAAGCCTTCATCCAGCACGTCGTCCAGAACGTCCACACCTATTCCGGCCTTGTGCGCCAACGCCACCTCATCCATCGCATCGCTGGAGGGGTCGGCCAACACTGCCAACAACCGCTCCCGCACCCGCCGCACCGCGACAAACCGCCCGTCAACTCCCCGCTTCCGTTCCATCATCTTCTCCATCTCTGTAGGCACTATTAGCAATTACTTGCATAGAGGCGTCATTCCCGCGAAAACGGGAATCCAGCTTGTCTGGAACAACGCTTGCGTAATCCGCCTTTCTCAACATAAATCCTATGCAAGTGTTTTTATAAACAGCGTTATAAAACAGGCCGCAGGCCTTCCACCACGGCGAAGCCGTCATGCCCGCGCAGGCGGGTATCCACGTTGTTATAAACCACGCCGCAGGCGTTACATTTTGCCGCTTTCCGCAACGAGCATCGCGAGTCAGGATGGCAAAAGCGGCAAACCCTACTATCATCCAACATACCCACAACGCCGCAGGCCTTCCACCTTTCGAACATACCAACATCAACCATTCAGACACTCGAACAGCCACCCCACAAAAAAAGCCGCCCCCAGCGACTTCCCACAACCAAATTCCTACTCCGGCCAGTGTGACAACATCTAGCACAAACCGGGGGCCCCTGTCAAGCCTAAAGTATACCCACGCCACACAACAGCAATACAACAACATGTTGCCAAAACACTACATGCCGCCTTTTTAATCATCCCCTCCAGCATCTTAACGCCTCTGCCGCATTGACCAACCGCCCCACCCCGCATAGATTACACATCAATATAAGGAACAAGGCATCCATGGCTACCGCCAACCCCATCGCCGCCGTCGGCGCCGTTACGCTGCAAGCCGTCGGGCTGGTGGGAAGCCTGTCCACCTTTGCAGGCCAAGCCATCCGCAACATGCTCATCCCCCGTACCTACGGCCAGTTTATCCCACAGGCCACTTTCGTGGGGTTCGATAGCCTGCCCATCATCCTGCTCACCGCCTTCTTCACCGGTGGCGTGCTGGCTCTGCAAAGCTACAACGGGTTCGACAACGCCACCCTCGCAGGCTCCCAAGTCCCCAAAGTGGTCGCCCTCTCCATGCTGCGCGAGCTCGGGCCCGTCCTCGGCGCCCTCATGCTGGCCAGCCGCGCAGGCTCGGCCATGGCCGCGCAACTGGGCACCATGCGCGTCACCGAGCAAATCGACGCCCTCTACACCCTTGCGGTCAACCCGTTCCGCTATCTGGTGGTGCCGCGCATCTGGGCTTGCGTGCTCATGCTGCCGCTGCTGGTGGTGCTTGCCAATATCGTCGGCATCTTCGGCGGCTACGTGGTGGCCAAACATGTGCTCCACTTGCCCGCCCACCAGTACCTCACCCAAACGTGGAGCGCCATCGAGTCCGACGACATCACCATCGGGCTGGTCAAAGCCCTGGTCTTCGGCTTCATCATCGGCCTGATGTCCACCTACCACGGCTTCAACACCCGTAACGGCGCCGAGGGCGTCGGCCGCGCCACCACCAGCGCGGTGGTCTATGCCGCCGTCACCATCCTCGTGGCCGACTACCTCATCACCAGCTGGTTCGTGTAGAGGAGAAGAGCCATGAACTGCATCACCTACACCAACGTCCGCAAGTCTTTCGGCCCCAAAACGGTGCTGAACGGCGTCAACCTGAAGGTGGAAAAAGGCAACACCCACGTCATTCTGGGCGGCAGCGGCAGCGGCAAATCCGTCATGCTCAAGTGCCTCTTGGGCCTCATCGAACCCGACGAAGGCACCATCACGGTCGATGGGCTCGATACCACCCACATGCCCTCCCGCGAGCGCATGGAGCACATGCACAAGTTCGGCATGCTGTTTCAGGCGGGCGCGCTGTTCGACAGCATGAACGTCTGGCAAAATGTCGCCTTCGCCCTGATGAACGAGGGCATGAAACCCGCTGACGCCCGTGATGTCGCCGTACAAAAACTCAAACAGGTGGGCCTCAAAGCCGATACCGCCGACCTCAACCCCGCCGACCTTTCGGGCGGGATGCGCAAACGCGTGGCCCTGGCCCGCGCCATCGCGCACAACCCGCAAATCATCCTTTACGACGAGCCCACCACAGGCCTCGACCCCATCACCTCCGACGTCATCAACGACCTCATCCTGCAATTGCAGTCCGAGCTGAAAGCCACCTCCGTGGTCATCACGCACGACATGCACACCGCCTTCAAGGTCGCCGACAAAATCAGCTTCCTCTACCAAGGCAAGTTCATTGCAGAAGGAACGGCCAAAGAGTTCAAATCCACCGACAACCCCTACGTCAAACAATTCGTGGCCGGCAGCGCACAGGGCCCCATCCAAGGGGCAGTCTAAGGCTATGAATTTCTCCGCAACAATGCTATACCAACCCGCAAGCTAACAAGGACAACACCCATGCCCTTCACACACGAGACAAAAGTCGGCGCCCTCGTCATCGCAGCCCTCGGCGGTTTGGTCTGGCTCAGCGCCCAAAGCGGCGTGGTCGGCACCTCGCTCGGCACACCCGCCTCCCGCCACCTCTCCAGCACCTTCAACGATGTCGAAGGCATCTCGGTAGGCAGCCCGGTCAAAATGGCCGGCGTCCCGGTGGGCGAGGTCACGGCGGTGGAACTACAACCCACCGGCAACGCCATCATCCGCTACACGGTGCGCAAGGATGTCCCCGTCCCCGCCGACGTCACCGCGCAAATCACCACCAGCGGCCTCATCGGCGAACGCTATCTGGCCCTCGTCCCCGGCGCCTCCACCCTTTCCCCCGAAGGCCAGGCCATCCTGCTGCCGCCTCCGGCTACCTCCATCCCCAGCGCAGGCGGTGCCGGCGCGGGCGATGTCGCGGGCAACTTCGGCAAAGTGGGCGAAGACCTGCAAGCGATGACCGGCACCCTGCGCACGGTGCTGGGAGATCCTGAAAACGCCCAGAAAATCCAACAAATCATCGATGGCCTGGCCAGCTTTGCCAACAACGTCAACGCGGGCTCCAACGGCACCTTCGCCAAGTTCGACAACCTTGCCGACACCCTCAACCGCCTCGCCTCCCGTCTGGAAAGCGGCGACTCCACCCTCGGCGCCCTTCTGGCCAAAGACAACGGCCAAGGGAAAGAAACCCTTGCCAATCTCAACGCCGCCATGGCCGACCTGCGCGGCGTGATGAGCAAAATCAACAACGGCGAAGGTACCATCGGCAAGTTAATCAACGATCCCCAAACCGCCGACAAAATCGACAGCGCGCTGGATACCCTCAGCCAGGTGGGCGAACGTGTCGAGCAGTTCCGTACCGAGGTTGACTTCCAAGGCTATGCCCTCACGAACGAAAGCGGCATCGGCAAGGGCGGCGTGCAAGTCACCCTGCAACCGCGCCCCACCCGCTTCTACGTCATCGGCGCCAGTGCCGACGGCTTCGCTTCCACCTCGCGCAACCCGTCGGACGCCCGCGGCCCCTACTTCGGACGTGACTTCGGCCCCGAAACCAAATATACCGCACAATTCGGCCACGTGTTCCAAGACGCCATCGGCGGACAAGACGTCGCCGTCCGCGTCGGCCTGAAAGACAACACCGGCGGCGTCGGCCTCGACACCGCCCTGCCCACCGGCACAGCCATCGGCGATATCGAACTGTCGTCCGATGTCTACGACTTCGCCGGCAACAACACGCCGGGTAGCGATGTCCCCCACTGGGACGTCAAGGCCAAGGTCAATCTCTGGGAGAAAATGCTTTACGCCGTCACCGGTTACGACAACATCCTCAGCCAAGACTACGGCTCGCCGATCATCGGTTTGGGCTTGCGCTTCCAGGATGATGACCTGAAATACATTCTCGGCAAGCAGCTCTAACAAACTTCCCCCGACAGCCCCCGCAAGGGGGCTTGTCAATATGCCCGCCGTCACCCATCCCCCACACCACCTCCTTCAACCCTGCCGCCACAGACTGGCCCCGCAGCTTTCAACCTGCTACAACCGCCCCATGGAACAACTGATACAAAACCTCAACCTATTCGACGGCATCTTTCTTGCCGTAACCCTCTTCCTCGCCGTCATCGCCTGCCGCCGTGGCGTGGTGAACGAGCTCATCCACACCCTCATCTTTCTCGCCGCCGCCACCGCAGGCTTCATTTTCATGAACCAGTCCACCATCGCGGCCGATCCCTTCAACACCGTCTTCCTCACCACCAACCTCGGCTACTTCCTGCTGGCCGCCTACCTTTTTTCCAGCTTCCTGCTCGGCACGCTGGGCTACCTGATGATGAAAGACCAAGCCCCGCCGGGCCTGCGCGGCCGCCTCTCCGCCGGAGGCCTCGCCCTCGTCAAGATCCTCGGCGCCGCGCTGATGCTGCATGTCTGGTACATCGCCCACATGCCCCTGCCCCACCCCGACCGGTTGGATCCCCTTCCCGCCCTGCTGAAGAACTCCGAACTGGTGCAACGCAGCGACGCCCCTAACGGCTTCGCCAACCGCCTCGCCCTGTTCTTCCAGCGCCAAGGGCTGCTCATCCTCCCCATCGAGGCAACAACCGCCAACACACCTGAAGAACAAACATCGTCATCCGAAACCCGGTAGCCTCCCTCCTGCCAGTTCTGGAAGGAAGCTAAAGCCCTTTCCCCCAGACAACCAGGCCAAGGGGGGGGCTATCCTACCCGCACCACCCGTTTGCAACGCCCCGCCAACTCCATGTTGTGGGTCACAATCAGCGCCGCCATGCCCTCTTGTTTGATAAGCCTGAACAACAGCTCCGTCACGCTTTCCGCCGTGTGGGGGTCGAGGTTGCCGGTAGGCTCGTCAGCCAGCAACACCGCAGGCTTGTTCATCAAGGCACGGGCAATCGCCACGCGCTGCTGCTCCCCGCCGGAAAGCTGGCTGGGGTAATGCTCCATCCGGTGCTTCAGCCCCACCTGCTCCAGCAGCGCAGCCGCCCGTTCCGTTAACCCCTTCATCCCGTTATCCGATAACCCGATACGTCCGGGCATCATCACGTTCTCCAACGCGGAGAACTCGCGCAGCAAATGGTGGTGCTGGTACACAAACCCCATGCTCTGGTTGCGCATGCGTGAAAGCGCCGCATCCGGCAACCCGTGGGTGTTTTTGCCCGCCACCTTCACCGTGCCCGCGTTGGGCTTGTCCAACAGCCCGGCCACGTGCAGCAGGGTGCTTTTACCGCTGCCGCTGGGCCCCACAATCGCCACCGCCTCGCCCGCATGCAAGGTCAGGTCAAGCCCGTCCAGCACCTTCACCTTGCCGGTTCCTTGGCCATACCATCGCTTGATACCGGCGAGCTCCAACACGGGTACTTTGTTACTCATCGGCGCAGCAACTCCACGGGTTCAAAGCTGGCGGCACGCATGGCGGGGTACAGGCTGGCCAGAATAGTCAGCACCAGCGCCATGCCAACCACGGCGGTCATGTCGCCCCATGCCAAGCGGCTGGGAAGTTCGGAGAGGAAATAGACATCGCCGGGGAACAGGTTCACACCGGTCAATGCCTGAATGCCGTCGACCAGCCGCTGCATGTTGACAACCCCCAACGCGCCCACCACCACACCCCCCAGCGTGCCAAGCCCGCCCAGCATCATGCCGTTGAAGAAGAAGATGTTGCGGATATCGGCGCGGGTCGCCCCCATGGTGCGCAAAATGGCGATGTCGGCCAGTTTGTCGTTCACCAACATCATCTGGCCGGAAATCACGTTGAACGCCGCCACCAGCACGATGAGACTGAGGATGATGAACATGGTCACCCGCTCCACCTGCAAGGCGCGGAAGAAGTCCTGGTTGGTATCGTGCCAGGTGGTCACACTCACATCCAGCGGCGAGGGCGCAAAACGGCTGGCAATCTCATACACGGCAGGTTTCAGTTTCTCCACATCTTCGGGGTTGGCCAGGCGCACCTCCACCGCACTCACGCGCCCGCGCATCCCTGCAAACTGCTGGATGTCCTCAATGCCCCCCACCACCAAGCCGCTGTCAAACTGCACCATGCCCACGCGGAAGGTGCCGGCCACGGTAAAGCCCCGTGTACGGGGGATAAACCCCGCAATGGTGCGCGCCCCTTCCGGCGATACCAACAACACCTTCTGCCCGGGCAACACGCCCAACTGGCGCGCCAGCGTATCCCCCAGCAGCAACTCGTTCTCTCCCAGCTTGAAGGCTGCGGGGCTTTCCAACGGCGCGGCGGTAATCAAATGCTCGGTCAGCATGGCGGGCAAACCGGTCGGCGGAATTCCGCGAATCAACGCCCCGGTCGAGCGCCCCGCATTGGCCACCATGGCCTGCCCGTTGACGTAGGGCGCGGCACTCACCACCCCGTCCATCTCACGCAACCGTTCCGCCAACGTCTCCGCCGCAGGCAACGTCAGATCGGCAATCTCAATGGTCATGTGGCCGGTCAAATTCAAAATCCGGCTCATCAATTCCTGCCGGAACCCCCCCATCACCGCCAGCACCATGATCAGCGCCGCCACCCCCAGCAAAATGCCCAACACGGAAAACGCCGTGACCACCCGCGTAAACCCCCTGCGGGAACCCAAATAGCGTTGAACGATGAGCGGGGTGAACATGGGGCGAGACTATACCATACTGTCGTTCCTGCGAAAGCAGGAATCTCGTTTCCTTTTGTGTCGGGAGAGAAACGGAGTTCTGACATCTGATTTTTCGGAAAGCTCCTGCTTCCGCAGGAGTGACAAAGCACACAGAAATACAGTCAATAAGCCTTCCCAAACACCACCAACTCTCCGGGTTTGCCGGTGAAGATACAGGTTCCACCAACCTCATGGGGCAATTCGCCCGCAAGTGGCAGGCAGCGGGTGGTGACTTGCAGTTCGGACTTGAGTTGTTTCTCCAATGCCTCATCCCCCGCCCAAGCACACAGCGCGAACCCCTTGGCGCCCTCACCCGCAAAGTAGGCGCGGAAGTCATCCTCGGAGGTGATGACCTGCAGCCGTTCGTCACGCAGGGCAAGGGCCCGTTGGTACAGGCTGCTTTGAATGTCATCCAACAACGCCACGATGCCCCCGACCAACTCATCCACCGCCGCAAAGGTCTTGTCCTTGGCATCGCGGTCACGGCGGGAAACCGGAACTTTGCCACTTTCCACATCCTTCGGCCCCACCTCGATGCGCAGCGGAATCCCCTTTTTCACCCACTCCCACTTGCGCTCGCCGGCGTTCATCTCGCGGGTGTCAATCTCAACTTCCACCACGCGGCCATGGTAGGCCACTTGGCTGAGGCGTGCCTTGATATCGTCGCACATCTTCAGCACGGCGGCATCGGCTTCGCCGCCTTTCAGGATGGGCAACAGCACCACATGCGACGGCGCCACGCGGGGGGGGAGTACCAAGCCGTCATCGTCACTGTGGGTCATGATGAGGCCGCCGATCATGCGGGTGGAGACGCCCCAGCTGGTGGTCCAGACATGTTTCTGCTGACCATCCTTGTCGAGAAACTGGATGCCCGCCGCTTTGGCGAAGTTTTGGCCGAGAAAGTGGCTGGTGCCCGCTTGCAAGGCTTTGCCGTCCTGCATCATCGCCTCCACGGTGTAGGTCTCTTCCGCCCCGGGGAAACGCTCGGCGGGGGTCTTGCGCCCCTTAATCACCGGCATCGCCATGCAGTTGCGCATGAAATCGGCGTACACGTCCAGCATGGTAAGGGTTTCGGTTTCGGCCTCTTCCGCCGTGGCGTGGGCGGTGTGGCCCTCTTGCCAAAGAAATTCAGCGGTGCGGAGGAACAGCCGCGTGCGCATCTCCCAGCGCACCACGTTGGCCCACTGGTTGATGAGCAGCGGCAGGTCGCGGTAGCTTTGCACCCAGCGGGCGTAGGCTTCCATGATGATCATTTCGCTGGTGGGGCGGACCACCAGCGGCTCTTCCAATTCGCCATCGGGGTGGAGTTTGCCGTCGGCGCCTTTCTTCAAACGGTGATGGGTCACCACCGCGCTTTCAGTGGCAAAGCCATCGACGTGCTCGGCCTCTTTGGAGAGCAATGACAGCGGAATAAACAGCGGAAAATACGCATTCTTGTGTCCCGTCTCCTTGAAGCGCCTGTCAAGGATGCGCTGGATGGTCTCCCACAGGCCGTAGCCCCACGGCTTGATGATCATGCAACCGCGCACGCTGGAGTTTTCCGCCATGTCGGCGGCCTTGATGACCTGCTGGTACCACTCGGGGAAGTTGGCGGCACGGGTGGGGGTAATGGCAGTCTGGCTCATGGAAGGCTTTCTGGCTTAAGGAAGGATAACAAGGGCTAACAAATACCGCCACCGCCGGTCATGACGGTGCTTTCAAAGGTGAAAATGTCTTTCAGCTCGCGGTAGCGGCCGTCCATATCCAGCCCGTAGCCCACCACGAACAGTTCGCGGGGAAGGGAAAATGCCGCATGGTCGGCGGCGGCAGGGCTGCCCACCCGTTTGAACAGGCTAACTACGGTCATCGGCCCTGCCTGCCGCTCGGCGACAATATGGCGCAGTTGGCTCAGCGCGTTGCCGCTGTCCAGAATGTCTTCGATAATCAAAACCGGTGCGTTGGAAAAGCTGGTGGGCAGGGTTTCGGGGTTCAGCGTGACGTCTTGCTTGATGTTCCCCTTGAAGTAGCTGCCGCCGGTGAAGTGCAGAATTTGCCCGCATTTGAGGCGACGGGTCAGGTCGGCGGCAAACATGAACGCGCCGTTCATCGTCACCACCACATGCACCAGCTTGTGGTGCGCCATTTCGCGGTTCAGCGCATCGGCCAAATCCGCCACGCGGCTCTCGATGGTCGCCGCATCGTATAACATTTTCATCATGGCGGCAGGTTAGCACCGTGGTTGCGTTGTGGCTAGGGATATTGCGCGTGTGTTCAGCTGCGTCCGCCGTTCATTTCTTCCAGCACGGCAAGAATGTTCGGGAAGCGGTAATCCACCGCGTAGGCGTGGCGGTGGCTGACGCGGTTGGGGCCGATATGCACCGTATAAAGCCCCGCCGCGCGGGCACCGGTCAGATTGTTGGCCATATCTTCCACCATGATGAGCGCTGTCTCGGCCGGGATGTCGTTTAAATAGCGCTCCCTGAGAATCAGATACGCCTCAACACCTACCTTGCTTTCCTCATCCACACACCCTCGCCCGAAAGTGCGATGGGATGGGATAACCTTATCCAGCCCCACAGCACTCAACACTCTCTCGCCATGCGGACGGTAATTGGCCGTAAAGGCAACCATCATTGCGGTTCGTGACGCCAGGCGGTTCATCAACCCCTGAACCACCGGGTCAGGAGAAATATGCCGGTCTATGTTGTCATGAAAGGCTTCTGTGACACTGCTCCACAATTCCGGTTCATCTTCATCTCTCAAGCCAAAGTGGTCGCGGAGGGGCCAAAACACGTGGCCGTGGCGGGCAAGAAGACGAGGGCAATGCAGGGCGACCTCCTCATAGGAAACCCCCGCTTTACGGCTAATCCAACAATTAAGCTCGTGGCCCAGTCCTTTTCCGGTGGGAGCCAATGTGTTGTCCACATCAAACACCACCACAGGCTTGTTCGGACCTTCAAACAAAGAGCATAACGGCGGCAAGACACGAGACACGCTACTCGTATACACAAAATCCCTGTCAGGGGCAAGCACCCATCAAACCTTGAACTGCCCCATTTCATTGGACAGCTTGGTACTCTCCTCCGCCATGCTGGCCGCGGCCACGTTGGTTTCATCAACGCTGCTGGCCAGTTGCGCCACACGGTTGCTGAATTCGTCCACGCTGGCCGAGATCTGTGTCATGGTGGCCGCCTGCTGCTCCACCGAGCCACTCATCTGCATCATGTCGGTGTTGATGGTATCGATGGCGCCGACAATCTCGGTCAATTGCTGCGAGGTGCCCTTCACGTTGTCCAGCAACTGGGCCATCACCTTGTTGATTTCCTCCACCGACTTGCCGGTGTTGCCTGCCAGCTTGCGCACCTCTTCGGCCACCACGCTGAAGCCCCTGCCCGCCTCGCCGGCGCGGGCCGCCTCAATCGCCGCGTTCAACGCCAGCAGGTTGATCTGTTCGGAAATGCCGGTAATCACCTCCGACACGTTGGACACCTGCGTGGCCATGTCCTGCAACTCGTTCATCGCGCCGCTGGCCCGTTGCGCCGAGCGGTTGATGTCCTCCATGCGGTTGCGGGCGTTCCCCACCCGGCCGTTGATGTCGTTCACCACGCTGCTGGCATCGTTGGCGGCCTTGGAAATCTCCATGATGTCGCGGTGCTGGGCCTCGCTGACCTGCTTCACCTGCTGGCTGCTGCTGGCCACTTCCTCCGCCGCTGCCGCCATCTGCTGCGAAGACACCAAGGCCTGCTTGATGGCCTGCGACACCGCATCCAACACCCCGTTCAAATCCTGTACCGCGTGGGCAATCTCATCGCTCCCCTGCAGCTTGCTGCGGCGGGTAAAGTTGTAGGCTACCATTTCCTTGAACATCGCCAACAACTCATCCATCCCGCCACGGATGCTCTGGCTGATAAGGTAGGATACGCCCAGCATCACCACCAACGCCACCACGCCAAGCGCGGTCATCTCGGCCAAGTAGCGCCACAAGGCGGCACGCACGTCGTCAATGTAGATGCCGCTGCCGACAATCCAGCCCCAGCCCTTGTTCAGCTTGACGTAAGAGATTTTCGGCTGCGGTTCGCTCTCCGTTCCCTTGGGCCACATGTAGTCCACAAAGCCCGCACCGTCGCCCTGCACTTCTTTCACCATCTCCACAAACAGGCGTTTGCCGTTGGGGTCGGCCACTTCCGAGATATCCTTGCCGTCCAGCGCGGGTTTCATCGGGTGCATGATCATGGTGGGGTGGGTATCGTTCACCCAGAAGTACTCATTCCCCTCATAGCGCATGTTTTTCAAGGCGGCCAGGGCGGCGGCCTCGGCATCCTTGCGGCTCATCTCGCCGGCCTGTTCCTTGTCGACAAAAGCCTGCACCATGCTTTCCGCCGTCTCCACCAGTTGGCGGGTCTTGGTGAGGCGGGCGTCCATCAAACCCAAATACTGCGTGTAAACCCCGAAGGCGATAATCGCCAACATGCCCAACACCCCGGTCAAGGTCAGCGCCCACAGGCGCGATTTAAGGCTGAGGTTGGAAAGTCCGAACGAAGCAACGGCCATGGCCCTGCGCTTTCTGTTGTTTTTGTTGTTGCATCGTTGGTATCACACACCACAGGTTCTCCCCAAGGCACCTGCCCGCCCGCACGGCATTTGAAATACCAAAAAACATGCCCCCCTATGGCAACGGAGGCACAATCACACACAAGTCCCGGATTAGCGGCAGTTGTGCCCACCGTAAGGCGCGTTCGCCTGCTCACAGCCCCATTTGCCCTTGGCTTGCTTCGCGACGTCACTCGGGCGGATGTTCCCCCGCAAACACGCATCGTACATCTTGCGGGTACCGGCGGTATCTTTCTCGGTCAGATTACCTTCGGCAAGTGCTGCACGGCACGCAGGCGTGTTGGCGTGCATCACGGCCCCCATACCCGCAGCCCCCCACTTGGCGTGGGCAGGCGTCATGGCCGTGGCAACGGCAACGGTAGCGACGGCAAACAAGCTGGCTTGGCGGTTCATGGCAACATCTCCCCTTGAGGTCTCATTGTAGGGCACCATGTGTACGGTTTCAAGGTTTCCGCATGTTAGCGGCACGTCTCCAACAGCTTTGCCGCCGTCTGACGCAGCGTGCCCGCCGCAATCGCAGCACGCAACGTGCGCATGATGTCTTGGTAATACTGTAAGTTATGATACGTCAATAACATATGAGATAGTATTTCATCTTCTTTGTGAAGATGATGGAGGTACGCACGGCTGTATTGCGTGCAGGTCGGACAGGCACAGGCGGGGTCCAGCGGAATGTCGGCCAGCCGGTGTACGGCATTGCGCAGCTTGACCGTCCCTTCGCTGGTAAAGGCCAGCCCGTTGCGTGCGTTGCGGGTGGGCAGCACACAGTCGAACATGTCCACCCCCGCCACCACCGCGCGGATGAGATCAGACGGATAGCCCACGCCCATCAGGTAACGGGGCTTGTCGGTTGGCAAAAGCTCCGCCGCCATGGGGATGGCATGGTGCAACTCCTCGCTGCTTTCGCCCACCGCAAGCCCGCCGATGGCATAACCTTCAAAGCCGATATCGGTCAGCTTCTCCGTGCTTTCCTTACGCAACTGCGGGAACAAACTTCCCTGCTGGATGCCGAACTGACCATAGCCTTCCCGCGCCACAAAGGCCTCGCGGCTGCGCTTGGCCCAGCGCATGGAAAGCCGCATGCTCTCCGCCGCCTGCGCCTCGGTGCAGGGGAACGGCGTGCATTCATCAAACGCCATGGTGATGGTGGCATCCAGCGCATGTTGGATTTGCGTGCTGTTCTCCGGCGTTAGGGTGTGCATGGCGCCGTCCAGCGGGCTTTTGAAGGTGACCCCCTCCTCGCTCATGGTGCGCAGTTCTTTCAGGCTGAACACCTGAAAGCCTCCGCTGTCGGTCAGAATCGGCCCCTCCCAGTTCATGAACCTGTGCAGGCCCCCCAACTGCTGCACGGCCTCATGCCCCGGCCGCAAAAACAGGTGATAGGTATTGCCCAGAATGATTTGCGCGCCCACCGCCTTCAAATCCTCCGGCCGCATGGCCTTCACACTGCCCACCGTGCCCACCGGCATGAACACCGGTGTCTCCACCGTGCCATGGGCGGTGTGCAAACGCCCCCTGCGGGCGGCACCATCGGTGGCAAGAATTTCAAATTGAAGCGTCATCAGCGTTCTGTAGCAGAGATGCGGAAGGTTGGCTATTCCCTTACCGGCTCGACCGCGTCTTTCAGCAGGGCACAATTTTCATAGTCCATGCATGCCCGCATGGAATCTTCCCACATACTCTGCCAAACTTTTGCAGGGAGTAATTCCAGGCTCTCTCCCCGCTCAAACATCTCTGCACCTATCGCCGCACCACGGCTGTTGTTACTGGTATCATCACTTGGAAGAAAAAACGGTTCCAGCAAATACCCGGCGACCACAATCGAAACCCGTGAAACCTTGGCGGCTTTGTGCAAGTCCATCCCCGCTTGGTGAAGGGCCGTCGACAGACGGTATGTGAATGTGGCAGAGCCATAACGATGCTGGTGAATATCCTTAATACCACCGGCGTAGGCCCTGTTCAGAACATATTTATGCTCTTTCAGACTCTCTTCCAAAGCTATCCCGGAGGCCGTACGCACAGGCTTGATGGCAGGAGATACAAGCAAAGGGAAACCTGCTCCTCCCCCGACCAGAAGCATACCCGCTGCCTTGACCGTTTTGCGTCCTCTTCCCATACGTCCTTTGCCTTATGCCAGCAAACGATCCATCGCACGGGGCCGGTTATCGTTGGCGGGCTGGAAAGCACTGAGGGTGGCCAACACCATCCCGGCAGCGATGAAGTTCCCATTCCCCGCATAGAGGCCGTAGGCCGTAAAACCAAGGGCTGTGGCATCCAGCAGGTTACGGTCTTGGGCCACGCGCAAGGTCGTCCCCGCCACAGCAAACGCCAACCCTGCGGTTTGGAACATCGGGTTGTTGGCCAGCACGCCGCCAAGCCACATCCCGGCGCCGGCAAGTTGGGTATTCTGGGCAAAGGTCACGCTCATGTATACATAGATAGATTAACGGGACGCCCGCGTCAAGAGGCACCCATCGCCAAAGCTGTAAAAGCGCATGCGCCCGGCAATGGCGCGGGCGTAAAGGGCGCGCAAGGCATCTTCCCCGATAAACGCCGCCACCAGCATCAACAGGCTGCTGCCGGGCAGGTGGAAGTTGGTAATGAGCTTGTCCACCACACGGAACTCAAACCCGGGGCAGATAAGCAGGTCGGTCTCAGCCTGCCAGCCGGAAAGGCTTCCGGCCAAAGCCCAGCTCTCCAACGTACGGCAGGTGGTGGTGCCCACGGCCACCACGTTGCGCCCCGCCTGCTTGGTGGCCTGGATGTCCGCCGCCGTGCCTTCCGACACCGCACACCACTCCTTGTGCAGTTTGCCCGCCGCCAACTGATCCGGCGTGGGGTTGAGGAAGGTGCCCGCCCCCACATGCAATGTCACTTTGGCGAGGCCGATACCCGCCTTGTCCAGCGCCTCCAACAAGCTCTCGCTAAAATGCAGCCCTGCGGTGGGCGCCGCCACACTGCCCGCCGTGCCCGCATATACGGTTTGATAACGGGCACGCACCGCCGCCGAATCCTCGGCATGGATATACGGCGGCAACGGCGTATGGCCATGGGCTTGCAGGTAGGGCTCCACCTCGGCAGCAGACAGGTTCAACGCCACATGCACAAAGCCGCCCTCGCCATCCCGCGCTTCCACCCGCGCGGTGGCCCCACCGTCCAGCACAATCGCATCCCCCTCGCGCAACCGTCGCATCGGGCGCGCCATCGCTTGCCAGCGGGTCATGGTGCTATCCAGTGGGCGGTGCAGCAACAGCTCCACTTTCACGTCCGGGTGCCCCTCGCCCCTGCCCCGCCGCTCGCCGAACAACCGTGCAGGCAGCACCTTGCTTTCATTCACCACCAGCAAGTCGCCCTTGTTCAAGAAGCGCGGCAGGTCGGCATAGGTGGCAATTTCATCCTCCGGCCAGCGCAACAGGCGCGCACTCTCTCGCGGCTCGGCAGCGGTGTGGGCAATCAGCTCTGGTGGGAGGTAGTAATCATACGGCGTCATGGGGACGCTTTAACGGGTTTTGTTGTTTCTGTCACCATTCCAGCGTATTGACCAAGTCCGCCCACATCAGTATACAAAACTTTATGTCGTCAATGATCCGCTACCCTTGCTCCAATCCTCTCGTGCAACGGGCCGCAGAAATCAGTTCGGCCTTGCGCATGCCAACTCCGGTAATTTACCAAGCCCGGGAATCATTTCATGTAGCCGAGATTGCTTATGCGGAAATTTACGAGCATGACGATTTGTCTCTTGAACGCCGAATTGTTTTGTCGCATGAACTCGCCACTCACGCGCCTCCCGCATGGACACGATGGGTTCTTGCACACGAACTGGCAGAACTGCGACTTCCCCTTTCCATTTCAGGTTTCAGGCGTGAATTTATGGCAGACCGCCTTGCCGCACGTTTTGAAGGCTATGAGACAGGTATTGCCATTTTCAATCATCTCATCACTGCTGACGGGCAGGCTGCCGACTCACTCCAATATTATGATGACGACATTTCAACCCACCCTTCACTCGTTGCGCGTATTATCCATCTACAAACAGCCCAGCAGCGCCATGATTCACACACGTTAAAATAAACAAGGGGGCCGGCGGCCCCCTGTTTGGCAAAGCATGCGCTTACACCATAAAGTCGCCACCGATGCGCATCAGGTCGATGTTCAGTTCACGAATCTTCTTGCGGAGCGTGTTGCGGTTGATGCCCAAAATGCTGGCGGCGCGCACCTGGTTGCAGCGCACGTAACGCAGCACGTGCTCGATGAGGGGCTTTTCAACCTGGGAAATCACCTTGTCGTACATGCCGTTGGCGGGGCTCATGCCGTTGAGATCCTTGAAGTAACTGCGCAGGCAGGCGTCCACGCTGGCGGGAAGGCTTTCATTGAACGCTTCTGCACGCAAACGATACAGCGGCGACATGGCGCGGCCTTGTTGATGGGGTGCGGATGTCGTATGGTCCATCTGGTTGGGTCCTCCCGTTGTTATCCCTATTTTACTTATTCAGACTCCGTTCACCAACCACAATATCTAGTGGGTGGCGGAACTGACTCTGCTTATATCATTGTCAGCTCTGAGTAAGCAAGAGTCATATAGCTTTTTGATTTCCCGCTTCATCTCATCACCACAAGATATTGAATTTAACTTCATTCTCAGCTCACGTCCGCCGGTTAAACCGCGCGTGTAACCTGCCACATGTTTACGCATGTGATGAATTCCGCGCCACTCGCCGTACAAATCGATGGCAAGACCGATGTGCTCCAGCACGATTTCCTTCTGCTCGCCAAGGCACGGCGCCGCCACACGGCGACCGCTTTTCATGTACTCGGCCACTTGTCCGAGTATCCACGGCGCACCTTGGGTGGCCCGACCAATCATCACGCCGTCGCAGCCGCTTTGTGCCAACGCTTCGGCGGCATCGTCCACACAGTTGATATCGCCATTCACCAGTACCGGAATGTTCACCGCCTTCTTCATGTTGCGGATGAACGCCCAATCGGCATGCCCTTTATACATCTGCGCACGGGTGCGGCCATGGAAGGCCAGCATTTGGATGCCGCATTTCTCGGCCAGTTTGGCAATTTCCACGCCGTTCTTGTTCAGCTCGTCCCAGCCGATACGGGTCTTCAGCGTCACCGGCACCTTCACCGCATCGACAACCCGACAAAGGATTTCCTCGACCAGTTTCATGTCTTTCAGCAGCGCGCTGCCCGCCATGCAGTTGACCACTTTCTTCACGGGGCACCCCATGTTGATGTCGATGATATCGGCACCGGCAAGCTCGTTAACCTTGGCCGCCGCCGCCATGTTGTGCGGATCGGCGCCGACGATTTGCACACTGTGGATGCCCTGACGCGGATCGAACGTCGCTTTCTGCGCAGCCACGGCGGCCCCACGCACCACGCCCTCTGCCGCCACCATCTCGCTCACCACCAGCCCCGCGCCATAACGGCGCGCCAGCAGGCGGGTCGGACGGTCGGTAATCTCGGTCATGGGGGCCAGCACCACATTGGCATCCAGCACATGCTGCCCGATGCGGATGGGCGCAAGTCCGGCAAACGGTGCGGCAACAGGCGTTGCAGTGTTGGCGGAAGATGGGACGGCGGTCACATTCATCGGCGCGGAAGGTGCCAAAATTTTAGGCAAGGGTCAAGCAACCATGGTGCGAAAAGCCGGAAATAAATCGTGGCAAAAACGCCCCGCAACCCTTGACAATTCCGCCTGCCAAGCTGGAACACGCCATGCCCCCATGCTACCAGAAGCCCATGAACGCCGTCGAACGCCACCGCAAGAACAAGTCCTTCGCCCTCAGCGTGCCCAAGTGGCACTGGAGCAGCCTGATCGTCACCATCGGCAACATGGGTTACCTCCCCAAGTATGAATGGAGCCACTGGGGGTCGCTGTCCATGAGCATCCTTCCGCCGCTGGCGCTGGTGCTGCTGGGCGGCCATGTCAGCGTGCTGCCAACCGTCATCGCCATCATTCTCTCTTGCGCGTTGGCAAACCACGCGCTGCACCACATCGCCGCACGCGGAGTCGAGAGCGACCACGATGCCAGCGCCATCGTCATCGACGAAGTCGCCGGAAGCTCGGTGGCGATGCTGGCGGTGCCCATCATGCTGCCCTTGCTGGGGTGGGAGCCTACCCTGCACAACGGCCTTGTGTGTGCGTTGTTTGTCGGCTGGGTGTTCCGCTTCTTCGATATCTACAAACCCTTCCCCGCCAACGTGTTCGATACGGTCTGGCACCACCCATTCGCCGTGATGGCCGATGATCTGGTAGCTGGATTTTATGCCGCGCTGGTGGGCGTGGCATTTGCCATCGCCGTCTGACTCCCCTTATAGATGAGGGATGACACGCGTCCTCTCCCTCCTCTGCGCCATGTTCCTACTGGCGGGTTGCATGCCCGGGCCGGATGTCACGCGCCTGCCCAAATGGCAAAAGCCCGCCGACCTGCCGCGCTTCGGCGACTGGATTGTCGATGACTGCACCATCCTCGCCAACGCGGGCGAGGTGCGCGCCGAGAGCAGCGGCAAACTTTCCGGCGGGGTGATGCCGGTGACCTTCCATCTCGAGATGCCACTGGTGCGCCCGCCACAGGCGCAAATGAGCGGCCTGCCGGTGGCCCTGCCACTGGATGGCACCAGCTGGACCTTCCGCACCTATCTGGCCTACGATGCCACCACCGTGGCCCACATGATGGACCCGGGCACCTTCCTGATGCTTAGCTACCAACCGCTCAACACCTCCGACACACGACAAATCCACTTCGATACCCGTGGTCTGCTTCAGGCGGCAGTGCATGTTGGAAAAGTGTGCGGGCGGTAGGCCCCCTCTTGAAGTTCTTTGCGTATTCCCATACCTTTTGTATGAAACGCCACACATCCTTCAAAACCATTGCATGGGCCGCAACAGGGCTTGCCTTTGCCGCTTGGGCAGAAGTGAAAACCAATATCGGGCAGATGCTGCTGACCGACCCCGTTAACGTTGCCAAGTCAAACGCCGACTTCGATAGCATCCGCCAGTAGGCCGGCAACCTTGCCACCCTGTTTGACAAGCATGTCAATCTGAATGCCCGCTATTTCCATAGCATCATGTCTTCCGGCCGTGTCAGCGAAGACCTTTACCAAGACTTCAACCCTGCCCAAGACTATTTGCGCGAAACCGCCGCCTTTTACCGCCGCATGGCTGCCGCTTCGCCTCGAGAATTGGCCGAATCTCTCATCGGTTCCGGTGTCTTCCGTGATGCCGAGTTCAAACAGCCCATGGTTGAACAGTTCGCTTCTTCCGACATCAAGGCTCCATTGCTTGAAGAAAAAACACCTCCCGGTGCTGACGAATCAAAAACCGTTATTTCACAAAAGCTCCAACAAGGCGGGGCCGTCTCCTCCGTACGTCACGCAGCTTACAGTTTTGCGTGGGATACCTCCAAGAAGCAGCATGGTCCCTTCGGCTTGAATCGGTCCCTTGTCAATGGGCTTATGGAAGCACTGGATGATATTACACAAAAACATGCAGAGCCTGTCGTTATCAAAGAGCTCTCGGCCAATACAGATGCTATCCGTAGCGCGCACGAGGAACTTTACCGAACCGTCCGGGCATCCTTTGATGTCGAACGCTCCGTACTTGTCGGGTTGGGAGTTAAAAACGCTTCAAGCGCCTATGAAGGCCTAAGCAGCACTGGCCCTACCAATCGGTTCCAGTTTGCCCCAAGCTTGGCTGACGACAAAACGCGAGGCTAATCGCCTCAGACATGTCTCATGACCTGATGTCTTAGACCTTACTCTTCATAACTCGCCAACAAACTGGCAAAGCGGTTCATCAGACCATCGATGCTGTTGGTGGCCACAAGGCCCGAGAAACCGGTGAGGTGCTCGACCCCCATGAATTTCTTTTCAGCCCCCAGCAGCACAGGCTTGCCCGCACCCAGCATGTAGCCGATTTCCACCCGACTGGCTTGGTTGGAAAGCCCCTCGCCCAACCAGAACACACCGATATCGGCAAGGTCCAGCGCCTGACGCTCCCAGCCGACCTGCGTGGCGTGGCCGATAGGATCGATATCGGGGTCGATGAAATTGTCGCGGCGCGGGTTGATGAAGGTGACGTCGCTTTTTTCAAAGCGGGTGAAGAACTCCAGCCGCCACTCACGGCCCTTGCAAACGCCCCCCAGAAACACACGGGGCTTCGGCATCGGCTTGTTCAGGGGTTCGTCGGCTTTGATGAGAACGTACATGACACGCCCTTACGACGCATGTTCAAGCGTGAAGAACTCGAAGAAAGCGGTGGGCATGTTGTTGTCCTGCGCCCATTTGAGGTCGGCCTCGGAAATGTTCTTGCCGGATGCCTGCCGCTGCATGCGCTGGTCGGCTTCCAAAATCACCTGCGCCGAGCGCAACAGGCGCTCGCGGTCTTGTTGCAGATTGGAGGAGGCCTTCCCGCTCATGCCGTTTATGCCTCGCTCACGTCAAAATACTGGGAGATAATGTCGGAAGGCGCGGCATCCTGATGGTTACCGTCTTCCATCACCACTTCAAACAGGTCGTCGAAGCCGAAGGATGTGAAGGTTTGGGCCATATTCTGTCCTCCCTTTGTTAGAGGGCACCCTAGCCATGCGCGCGGGCTGCCGCAAGGCTTTGCCTGTTTGGCAGGCGACCTTCTGTGACCAAAAGAGCACCACCCGTCTGCAAGCCCTTGTTATTTTCGGGGTTGCAATGCCAGTACCCGTTGATATGCCTCGCGCTTGGAAATGCCTGTCTCGGCGGCAAGCCACGCCGCCACCTCTTTGGCATGGCCAACGGCAGCCAGACGGGCGACAATCGCGGCATCGGCCACTTCGGCGCGTTCGCCCTCCCCGCTGTTTCCGGCCACCACCAACACGCACTCGCCCTTGATATCGCGATTTACCAACGTCTCCGCCAGCTCCTCCAACGGCGCCGCCAGCCATTCTTCATGCAGCTTGGTCAACTCCCGCGCCAGCACGGCGAAGCGGTTGCCAAGGGCTCCGGCCAACTCGGCGACCGTGCCCGCCACCCGGTTGGGCGATTCATAAAATACCAGCGTCTCGGGGTAACCAGCCAAACGGGCCAGCAGGCTTTTACGCTCACCCGCCTTGCGCGGCAGAAACCCATGAAAAAGAAACGGCCCCTCCAGCCCGCTGCCTGCCACCGCCATGGCCACCGCACTGGGGCCGGGAATCACGCCGACCGACACTCCGGCCGCCCGCGCCGCCGCCACCAACCGCGCCCCGGGGTCGGAAATGGCGGGCAGGCCGCTGTCGGAAATCAGCGTCACGCTTTGCCCTTTGACCATCAGCGGCACCAACTCGGCGGTGCGGGCGGCTTCGTTGTCCTTGTGGTAACTCACCAGCTTGGGCGGCTTGATGCCCAGCCTCTGCAACAATTGTCCGGTGCGACGGGTATCCTCGCAGGCCAGCAACGTGGCCTGCTCCAACGCCTCACGCATCCGTGGCGACATATCACCAAGGTTGCCGATGGGGGTGGCGAGGAGGGTCAGCATCAAGATAAGGCCCCCTCACCAACTTCCAAATCCTGAATCACGCGATTGGCCCAAGCAGGGAAGGCCTGCTGATAGACCCGCCTGACTTTACCATGAGTTGTACGGAACAAGAATGTCGGAAAAGCATCAAACACAGAGTTGTCAAAAACAAAAGCCCTATCAACCAACATGCACGCTTCAGCACAGTTCTGAATGGAGCGATAATAACGCTTGTGAACTTCATCTTCCGGCACAAAGTGTCCTCCTTGCTGGTGGCGCACTCTAATACGTTCCATGTTAATCGCTGGAGAACTGGTGGCGATGTAAAACATCCAACTCTGAAACCCTTGTTCCTTCGCTCGTTCAATAAATTCCAAACGTGTCAGAACAGTTTCACACATAAAACTCGTTCTTTTCTGAATCAAATCTTCACGACGGCGACCGGTTATGAGTGCCGATCTTCTCCGCGCCCGAGGATCATTCCAATCCCCAAGCTCATGTTCGGCAATATAATCCGCATTCAAAAATGTTGTGTTTTCGGCCCAACTGCGGAGCCTTATTCTTTCAACGAGTTCTGATTTTCCTGAACCATTCGGACCAGCAACAACCACCACAAACGGATGACGCATCAACGCCACCTACTTGTCTCCGTTTGCTTTTTGAATACGTCTGACGGCATCAGCACGTTGCTCGCGCGTCATACGATAGGGGCGATACCCGTTGGATGCCAGAAGCCTCTTTTCACGAGCACCATCCAAAACCTCGCGCGCCAAAAGGGAAACCGCATCGTCCGACGGTTCACGTTGCAGCATGTCCTCCAAGGGAAAAGCCCCACTCTCAGAACGTCCATCATCCATACGAACACCGTATACCAAATAATCTTAAGGTTCAACTATGCAACGCCCGGCCCAAACTGGCCAGCGCCCCTTCTTTCACCGCCTCGGAAAGTGTCGGGTGGGCGTGGCAGCAGCGGGCAAGGTCTTCGGCACTGGCCTTGAATTCCATCAGGCAGGCGGCTTCGGCCACCAACTCGCTGGCATTGTGACCAATGATGTGCACACCCAAAAGCTCGTCGGTGGCGGCATCGGCAATCACCTTCACAAAGCCGTCGGCCTCGTTCACCGCCAATGCGCGGCCGTTGGCCTTGAAGGGAAACTTGCCCACGCGGACGCTGCCGACCTGCTGGATGGCCTCATCTTCCGAAAGGCCGACCCCCGCCATTTCCGGATGGGTATAAACCACCCACGGAATCGCGCCGTAATTCACATGACCGTGCTGACCCGCCAGCAATTCCACGCAGGCGATGCCTTCTTCTTCCCCCTTGTGGGCCAGCATCGGGCCGGGAATGCAATCGCCCGCCGCGTACACGCCTTTCACGCTGGTCTGATAGTGGTTGTCCACTTCAATCACGCCACGGTCGGACATCTTCACCCCCGCCTCTTCCAACCCGCATCCTGCGGTGGCGGCGCGGCGGCCCACGCTGACCAATACCTTGTCGCCCACCAGTTCTTCGGTGCTGCCGTCGGCACGCGCGATAGTCACCGTCGCCTTGCCCTTGGCTACCTTGATATCCTGCACCTTGCTTTCCATGCAGAAGGCCAGCCCCTGCTTCTCAAACAGCTTTTGCGCTTCGGTGCCAAGGTCGGCATCCATCATCGCCACAGGGCGTTTGGCCACGTCTACCAGTGTCACCTTGGCGCCAAGACGCGCCCAGACGCTGCCCATCTCCAGCCCGATGACCCCCGCGCCAATCACAATCAGATGCTCCGGCACCTTGTCCATCGCCAGCGCATCGGTGCTGTCGATAATCACCTTGTGGTCATATTTGGCAAAAGGCAGTTCCACCGGCACGCTGCCCATGGCCAGCAGGATGTTCTTGCCTTCCAAAACCTCGCCGCTATCCAACGCCACTTTGCCCGCGCCCGCCAACTTGCCCCACGCGTTTTTCACCGTGACCTTGTTCTTTTTCATCAGGTAGGCGATGCCGCCGGTCAGTTGCTTCACCACGCTGTCTTTGCGGGCAATCATGGCGTCCAGCTTGAGGCCAACCTTGCCCACCGTCACACCATGGCCTTCCAGGTGATGCAATGCTTCGCTGTATTTCAGGCTGCTTTCCAACAGCGCCTTGCTGGGGATGCACCCGACGTTCAAACAGGTACCACCAAGTTCCTTGCGTTTTTCTACCAGGCACACGTTCATACCCAGCTGTGCCGCACGGATGGCGGCAACATAGCCGGCAGGCCCGGCACCCAAAATGATGAGGTCGAATGTTCGAGTGTTCGAATGTTCGATGTTCGATGCGTTCATGACAACCTCCTAGAACGTTATTTTCTTCTGCAACTGGAACAACATTTGGGCAATGCGTGTGTACTCGTCACGCAGAGACTCTCCGTGGCTCGGTTTCATATACTTCAACCGTATGGCAAAAGCCAGCCATACTCTCGTTTCCTCTGTGCTGCCAAGGGCTATCCGAATGAACTTCTTTTTGTCAGGTAGACTCATTTGTTTCGACAACCCTTCCGCAATATTAGCACACACGCTTTTACTGCTACGCCTAATCTGGTCGGCCATCCCACCATAAAGCTCATGCTTCGGGAACCCTTCCGTCAGCTCATGTACACGGATGGCAAGCTCAAACGCTTCCTTGTAAACATCCAGCGTTTCATAAGTTGTTAGCGCCATAACATAAACTTTCTACGGAAAATCGAACATTCGAACTTCGAACACTCGAACATTCGTCAAACTCCCAGCAACAACCTGCCGGGATTCTCCAACGTATTCTTCACATCCACCAAAAAGCTCACGGCTTCCTTGCCGTCCACGATGCGGTGGTCGTAGGTCAGCGCCAGATACATCATCGGGCGGATGACGATTTGTCCGTCCACCACCACAGGCCGTTCCTTGATGGCGTGCATGCCGAGGATGCCCACTTGCGGATAGTTCAAAATCGGCATGCTCATCATGCTGCCGAACACCCCGCCGTTGGTAATGGAAAAGGTGGCGCCCACCAGTTCATCCGGCTTCAGGCCGCCCTTGCGGGCGCGGGTGCCAAGGTCGGCAATTGCGCCTTCAATGTCGGCGATGGATTTGTACGTGGCATCGCGCACCACCGGCACCACCAGCCCTTTGTCGCTGCTGACCGCGATGCCGATATCATGGTGCTGTTTGTAAAGGATGTCTTCGCCATTAATCTCGGCATTCAGTGCGGGATATTTCTTCAGCGCCTCGGTCACCGCCTTGGTGAAGAAGCCCATGAATCCCAGCTTGATGCCGTGGGTTTTCTCGAAATCGTCCTTGTACAGCTTGCGCAAGTCCATCACCGCCTTCAGGTCCACCTCGTTGTAGGTGGTCAGCATGGCGGCGGTGTTTTGTGCTTGCTTGAGGCGTGTAGCGATGGTCTTGCGGATGCGGGTCATCGGCACACGCTCTTCACCGCGTTGGGGTTGCGCGGCGGCGACCGTCTGCGGCCCTGCCAGCAAGTCGGCCTTGGTGATACGCCCTCCTTTTCCGCTGCCAGTGGCGGGGGCAACGCCCATTTCGGCGGCCAGTTTGCGAACGGCGGGGCCGGAGGATGCAAGAGTGTTCGAATGTTCGAGTGTTCGAGTGTTCGATGCGGCTTGGGCGACAGCAGATGGTGCCGAGGTGTCGCTGCTGGCAGGAACAGGCTCGGCGGCGGGCTTGGCTTCTTCCTTAGCAGCAGGCTTGGCTTCCTCGGCAGGAGCGGCGGCGGTTTCGTCAATGTCGCCCATCACCTCGCCCACCTTCACGGTGGCGCCTTGCGCGGTGTTGATGGCAGTCAGCACCCCCGCCACCGGCGCGTTCACCTCAAGGTTCACCTTGTCGGTTTCCAGCTCGGCGATGATTTCATCGGCGCGCACGTAATCGCCCACCTTCTTGTGCCACATGGCCACCGTGGCCTCGGCGATGCTCTCTCCCATGGTCGGGGCTTTGATGGCGGTGGTCATAGCGGCTCTCCTTGCAAGTAAACTTTATACATCATGTTACCTTTGTCCAAGTTTGCCAATGCATCGCGCGTATAGGCATGCAGGTTGTCGGGCAGGTCGTCCAACGCCACCCAACGTGGGTCATGATGTTTTTCCGGCTCTTTGTTAACCGGCGTACCGACCCACGACTTTGCGACGAAATAGGTTTCGAGCACACGGGGCGCCTCGGCATTCGGCCAATTAGGCCTGTCCATGATAGCCAGCAACTCCAGCCCATGTTCATCAACCTCAATCCCGATTTCCTCACGGGTTTCGCGGGCAGCCGCAAACCGCAAGGTATCACCCGGGTCAACACGTCCGCAGGGCAAGCAATAAGTATGCGGGTAACGTTTCGTGTCCTTGCGTTCGAACAGCAAGACCTCGCCTTCCGCATTCCGCAAGACAACCGCGACGACATTGGAGTGCGTGTAGCTCATCAATCAAAACTTCAATTCCGAAAACGGCTGGCCTGCCACAATACAAGCCAATGCCTGTTTGACTTCGGGCGTCATATTTTCGGGCAGGCTGGCAAGCTCGGCCCAGCGCAACTCGCCGCATTTGGCAGGTTCCATATTGGCAGGCTCACCCTGCCAGTTTCCACATACCAGAAAGTAGTCGGCATAATTGCGGTCGCACCGACGGTACATGGCGTGTTTTACCGCAATGTCGGATGGAGCCGCAACCACACCGGTTTCCTCTTTCAATTCGCGTAACGCCGCCTCAATCAGGCTCTCCCCTTCCTCCACATGACCTGCGGGCAAGCTGTACATGCCATCCATGTACCCCGTGTTGGCGCGGCGCAGCAACAGTACCTTGCCATCCTTCACCAGCAAAACATACACCGCAACGTAGATAAGGAACTTGGCCATATTACATCACCACCAAATCAGGTTGAAAATCACGCTCAATCACCATCTTTTCCAGCGGAGAAATGGTCTCGGGAAGCTGCGACAGTGAAAACCACTCAGGGTCGGCATGTTTGTGCGGCTCGGCGTTGTAAGGCTCACCCTGCCATGTGTGCGCGGTGAAGAAGACATAGCTGACCTGTACCGTCTTGTCCTTGCGCCACGCCTTGTCGAACAGGCCTGCAAACACCAAGTCGTCGGGGTTTACTTCCACACCAATCTCTTCGCGCACCTCGCGTACGGCAGCCTGATGATAGGTCTCGCCCTCATCCACCCCGCCACCGGGCGACGTGTAAGAGCCGACCCACGCCTCGGTGCCGGTACGCTTGAGCAACAGAACCCTGTCATCCTGCCGCAGCAACACGTTGACGACACGCCGCGTCCCCATCACGCCGCCTCCTGTTTGCCGGCAGACCCGAAAATGGTGTCCAGAATCGCATTCTGCTCGGCCTGATACATCCGCGTGGTACCGGCGGCGGGGCTGGCCGATGTCGGACGGCCCGCATAATGCAAAAAGCCCCAGTCGCGTTGCCAGTTTTCCTGCACGTACCACCATGCCCCCATGTTGCGCGGTTCTTCCTGCACCCACCAAATGTCCTTGCAGCCGTACACTTTCAATATCTGGGCAATCTCGTCGGCGGGCCACGGGTACAGCTCTTCCACACGCAGCAGGGCCACATGGGCGGCGTTCATCTCGGCACGACGGGCCGCGAGGTCATAGTACACCTTGCCGCTGCACAGCACCACGCGCTTGGGCTTTTTGGGCGCCTCGGCATCGGTGATGAGCGGCTGCCATGCGCCCTTGACCAACTCGGAGACATCCGACACGGCGGCCGGATGGCGCAGCAAACTTTTCGGCGTCATCACCACCAGCGGACGCTTGGCGGGCCACAGGGCCTGACGACGCAGCAGGTGGAAAATCTGCGCAGGCGTGCTGGGCATGCACACACGCATGTTGCCTTGCCCGCACAGTTGCAGGTAACGCTCCAGCCGCGCACTGCTGTGCTCGGGCCCCTGCCCTTCCTGTCCGTGGGGCAGCAGCAGGCCAAGGCCGTTCATCTGACCCCATTTGGCCTCGGCTGCTGCTAAAAACTGGTCAATCACCACCTGCGCGCCGTTGGCAAAGTCGCCAAACTGGGCCTCCCACAGCACCAAGGCTTCCGGCTCGGCGTGGGCGTAGCCGTACTCAAAGCCCATCACCGCGTTCTCGCTCAACGCCGAATTGTGGATGGCACAGCGCGCGCCCTTGCTGGCCAAGGTGGCCAACGGCGACCATTTGCCACCAGTGGCACTGTCGGTGAGCACCGCATGACGATGCGAAAAGGTGCCACGGCGGGCATCCTGTCCGGTCAGGCGCACGGTGATGCCCTCATGCAGCAGGGCACCGTAAGCAGCCGTTTCCGCCGCACCCCAATTGAGCGGTTTGTCGCCGTTCAGCATGGCAATGCGTTCTTCCACCACTTTGGCCACCTTGCTGTTGGGCATGAAGCGTTCCGGCACCTCGGCCCATGCCTTGGCGATTTTGCCCACCACGTCCGCCTTGACAGCGGTGGCGGGGGCACGGGTCTCGGCGGCAGGGTCGGCCTTGGCCTTCACGGTGACGCCCTCTTTCGCCTTGGCAAAAGAGGCTTCCAGCTCCTCCTTCACCGCCGCATCGATGGCATCCAGCCTGGCGGCATCCATGCCGCCTGCCAGCAGTTGGGCACGGTACACCTCGGCAGGCACCGGATGGTCTTTGATGAGGGCATACAGCAACGGTTGGGTAAAGGTCGGATCATCGCCCTCGTTGTGGCCCCAACGACGGTAGCCATACACGTCGATCACCGCATCCTTGCCGAAGGCCTTGCGGTAGTCCAACGCAAAGCGCGCCGCACGCAAACAAGCCTCCACGTCATCGGCGTTGACATGCACAATCGGACAGCCGAGGGATTTGAAAATATCGGTGCAGTAATCGCCGCTCACCGCGTCGGTGGGGTCGGCGGTAAAACCCACCTGGTTGTTGGCAATGATATGGATGGTGCCGCCCACGTTGTACGGCTCCAACGCCATCAGGTTGTTGCACTCGGCAACAATGCCCTGCCCGGCCACCGCGCTGTCGCCATGGATAAGTACCGGCAGCACACGGGCGAAATTGGCCATGCCGCTCTCGCGGCCATAGGCGGCGGCCTTGGCGCGGGCGGCGCCCAGCACCAACGGGTTTACCGCCTCGAGGTGGCTGGGGTTGTACATCAGCTCCAACTCCACGCCGTCGCCGTTCTCGGCCTGATGGTTGTACACCTTGCCCATGTGGTACTTCACGTCACCGGCAAGCGGGCAGGCGCCTTCACAGGCAAAGGTTTCAGCATAGGCGGCAAACAGGTCGGCGTAAGGCTTGTGGAAGACATTGCACAGCATGTTCAGACGTCCACGGTGGGCCATGCCCAGTACCATGTGCTTGGCACCGTCCGTCACCGCGCGCTCCACCATGCGCAGCAATACCGGCACCATGGCGTCGGTCCCTTCAATACTGAAACGCTTGGCCCCCACAAACTTGGTATGCAGGGTGCGCTCCAGCGCATTGGCCCGCACCAACCCCTCATACAGTTTCAACTGCTCGTCAGCGGCAATCGGCTGGCGGTTGGCGGGGTTTTCCCACCATGCCCGCACCCACTCGCGCTCGGCGGGCACACGCACCGCCAGTGTTTCAATGCCGGTGTGGTGGCCATACACTTCAATCAGTTTGGCGCGGATGTCCTTCAGCGGCGCCATTTCTTCCGGCAACACGCCGTGGGTATGGAACGGCGTGTCCAAGTCCTCGTCTCCCAGCCCATAGGGCGCCAGCGTCAACTCCTCGTTGCGGTCGGGCTCTTTCCGTTGCAGCGGGTTGATCCACGCGCCCAAATGCCCCCGCGCACGCCAGATTTGAATATAGCGTTGCACCGCCAGCGCCTTGCCGGTTTGTTCCGGCGTACAGGCGCCCGAGGCCCCAATCCCCGCCTGCTCCAGCCCGATGAAATAAGCCCGCCACTCCGGCGAGACGCTGGCCTCATCGGCCTGATATTGTTGGTAAAGCGCCTCTACGTAGGCGGTATCGGCGGCATCAAACGTGCGGGCTGTTGCCATGGCTGGCCTTTTGTTCCTTGTTGACGCCGCACCCTACGCCCCCGTTTTTCAAGTTGCAAGGGGGTGCGCCCGCACAAATGCCAGCGCTGCCGCCGTGTCGGGCACTTGCTGCGTGTAGTCGGCAGCATACTGGTTGTTCAACCACGTGGCCTGCCGTTTGGCATATTGGCGGTGAGAGATGATCCCCAATTCCACCGCCTGCTCCAATGAGAGATCTCCCTCGAAATAACGGTAAAGTTCGGCCACGCCCAGGCCGGTCAACGCCGGTAGCGTGGCGGCGTGGCCTGCTTCTTTCAAACTTCTGATTTCCTCCAGAAGCCCCTGCTCCAGCATCGCCTGCCAACGGTCGGCAATGCGCCGGTGCAGCACCTCACGCGGCGGGCACAACGCCAACTTGATAAAGGCAAACGGGCTGCCGGACGCAGGCGCCTGTTGCCACTCACTCAATGCACGCCCCGTAGCCCCATGCACGGCCAACCCACGGGCAATCCGTTGCGCGTCCGTGGGTTGGATGCGCGCGGCCCAAGCCGCATCCACCGTTTGCAAACGGGCGTAAGCGGCGGCAATGTCCTCGGCCACCTCGGCCTCAACCGCAGCATTGATGTCGTCAGAGATGGGTGGAATCGGGCTGATACCCTCCATCAACGCCCGCAGGTAAAAACCGGTGCCCCCCACCACGATGGCGGTCTTGCCGCGTGCCTGTACATTCTGAATCACTTGGGTGGCGGCCTTGGCATAATCGCCCGCCGAATAGCGCACGTCCGGCGACAGAAACTCATACAGATGATGCGGTACGCGGGCGTAATCCTCTGCCGACGGGCAAGCGGTAATCAGCGGCATCCCCTTGTAAATCTGGCGGCTGTCGGCGTTGACAATCTCGCCGTCCAACACTTCGGCCAAACCCAGCGCCAACGCGCTCTTGCCGCTGGCAGTGGGGCCAAAGAGGGTGACGACAGGCATCATGCCCCGCCTGTAGCACACTCTCCTTTACTTCGCCAAGTTAAGCGGCACGAACAGGTAGCCATCATCGCGGTACACGCGCAGCAACACCTTGCCCTTGCGGCCTTTCAGCGCGCGCTGCACCTCGGCGGTGGTGGCTACCTTTTTCCAGTCCACCTCGGTAATCACGTCGCCACGGGCAAGCCCGCTCTCGGCCGCCGCGCTGCCACGGGCCACCCCTTCCACCACCACGCCGCGCACGCTGTCCGGCAGGTCAAGCTGCCGACGGATGATCGCATCCAGCGACCCAAGCGTCAGCCCCGCGACATCGCCGCTTTCCGCACCGTCCTTGCCGTCGGCGGGCGGCACCTCATCTTCATCCCCTTCCAACTTGGCGATGGTCACGTTGCGGGTCAGCGGCTTGCCTTCACGCAGCAAACTGACCGGCACACTGGTGCCAATGGGCGTTTCCGCCACCAAACGCGGCAGGTCGGACATCTCGGAAATGGCGGTGCCGTTGAAGCTCAAAATCACGTCGCCGTTTTCAATCCCCGCCTTGGCCGCCGGACTGTCCTTGGTCACCTCCGAAACCAGCGCCCCTACGTCGTCCTTCAACCCCAGCGTGGCGGCAAGATCTTTGGTGACGGTCTGGATGCGCACGCCCAGCCAGCCGCGCACAGGGTGGCCGTATTGCTTGATCTGCCCCACCACCATCTTCACGGTATTGGCCGGAATGGCGAAACCGATGCCGTTGCTGCCACCGCTGCGGGTATAAATGGCGGCGTTGATGCCAATCACTTCGCCCACCACATTGAACAACGGCCCCCCCGAATTGCCGGGGTTGATGGCGGCGTCGGTCTGGATGAAATCGTCATACGGCCCCTGCCCAATGTTGCGGCCCAAGGCGCTGACGATGCCGCTGGTCACCGTGCCGCCCAAACCAAACGGGTTGCCGATGGCCAGCACCGCCTGCCCGGCCCGCACCTTGTCGCTGTCGCCCAGGCGGGCGTAAGGAAGATTGCCCTTGCCCTCAATTTTCAGCAGCGAAAGATCGTTCTTACTATCGCGGCCAATCAACTTGGCGGGGTATTCCTCCCGCCCGCCGTTGAACTTGACGACAATCTCATCGGCCCCGTCGACCACATGGTTGTTGGTTACCACATAGCCATCAGGCGAGATGATAACCCCACTGCCAAGGCTTTCACGCGGCGCGGTTTGCAGGTTGCCCAGCCCTTCACCGAACTGCTCGAAAAACTGCTCGAACGGCGTGCCCGCAAAAGGGTTGCCGCGCGGCCCGAAAATCTCGTCCTTGCCAAGCTTCTTCGGCTTGGTTTTGGTGGCCACGTTCACCACGGCGGGGCTCAGCCGTTCCACCAAGTCGGCATAATCCACCAGCTGCGGGTTGGCGGCATGGGCGGGAGCCACCAACGGCGCCACAGTCAACGAGGAAGCAGCCAACAACAGGGCCAGAACGAGGGAACGCATGACGATTCTTTCCTTTGATAATGCGGACATGGACAGCAGTTTACCCTGCAAACCTTGCGCGTCAACGCGGCGGAAAAAGCATGAAAGGCGGAGGTAAGGTGCAGCGTGTCATTCCAGCGGAAACTGGAATGACACGACCGTCTATTACCGCTCAATCAAGCTGTCGGTAAAGGCATTGTCGCCGTCCAGCACGAAGACGGTGTTGTCTTGCAGGGCGGCCTTGTACGCGTCCAAACTGCGGATGAGCTTGTACAGCGACGGGTCGGCATTGAACGCTTGCCCGCCGATACGGATGGCGTCGGCATCGCCCTCCCCGCGCAGTTTTTGCGCGTCGCGCTGGGCTTCGGCCAAAATGATGGTGCGCTGCTTTTCGGCATCGGCGCGGATTTTCTGGGCCTCTTCCTCGCCGCTGGCGCGGATTTCCGCCGCCTCCTTCTGGCGTTCGGCACGCATGCGGCGGAACACCGCTTCACTGTTCTCGGTGGGCAGGTCGGCACGCTTGATGCGCACGTCCACAATCTTGATACCCAGCGGCTTGGCTTCATCACGGCTGCTGTCCAAAATGGCGCGCATCACCTTGGCGCGTTCGCCGGAAATCAAATCATGCAACGGCACGCTGGCCACATAGGCGCGGATGTTGGAGTTGACGATGGTGGCAATACGCTGCACCGCCAGCCCCTCGTTGCGCACGGCACGATAAAACTGCGCGGCATCCACAATGCGCCAGCGGGTGAAACTGTCGACCACGATGCGTTTCTTGTCCAGCGTCTGCACCTCTTCGGCGTCGGCGTGGGTTTGGAGGATACGTTTATCAAAAACCACCAATTGGTTGTAAAACGGTATCTTGGCATACAGGCCGGGCTCGGTAATCAGCCGGTCCACCCGCCCCAGCGCCAGCACCATCACCTGTTGGGTTTCGCGCACGGTAAACAGCGTGTTGAGCAGCACGAACACCACGGCAACAACAGCAACAATCAAGGCGGTCATACGGTTCATCGGCCAGCCTCCGCCTTGGGTTTTGTATCAAGAAGCTTGTCCAGCGGAATAAACGGCAACAGGTTGCCCCCGCCCTTGCCGGTGACCACCACCTTGGGTTTGCCGGCCAGCACCTCTTCCATGGCATCCATGTACAGACGCTCCCGCGTCACGTCCGGCGCCTGTTTATAAGGCCCTACCTGTGCACGGAAACGGCTGGCTTCACCCTCGGCACGGGCCACGGTGGCGGCCTTGTAGCCCGCCGCATCTTCCAGCAATTGGGCGGCCTGACCACGGGCCAGCGGCAGAATGCGGTTGGCGTAGCCCTTGCTTTCGTTGATCACCTTCTCGGCGTCGGCGCGGGCGGCCTGCACGTCGCGGAAGGCTTCCACCACTTCGGCAGGCGGGTTGACCTGCTGCAAATCCACGCCGGTAATCAGCACACCGGCCTTGTAGTAGTCCAACACCGCCTGCAAATGTTTCTGGGTTTCTTCCTGGATGGCCAGCTTGTTGTCGGCCAGCGCATCGTCAATGGGGTGGCGGCCGATGGTCTCGCGCATCACGCTTTCGGCCACGCTGGCCACGGTTTCATCGACATCAAACACGTTGAACAGGTAGTTGCGGGCGTCGGCCACCTTCCAGCGCACGGTAAAGTCCAAGTCCACGATGTTCTCATCGCCGGTCAGCATCATGCTTTCGGCCTCCACGTCGCGGTTGCCGCCGTACTCGCCGCTGCGGAAGCCGATTTGCACGATATTCTCCCGCGTCACGTTGGGTTTGGTCACCGTCTCTACCGGCCACGGCAGGTGGTAGTGCAGGCCGCTGTCGGTGGTGTAGGCATAGGCGCCGAAACGTTGCACCACGCCCTGCTGCTCGGGCGCCACGATGTACAGGCCCGAGGCCAGCCACACTGCCACCGCCGCCAGCACAAACCAGCGCCAGTTGGTATCGCCGCCGTCATTCTTCCACATGCCGCGCAGGTTTTCGGTCAGTTTGTTCATCACGTCTTCCAGCTCCGGCTGGGGCGGACGGCCACCGCCGGATGACGGGCGGGTGCTGCGCGGGGTTGAAGGCTTGCGGGCATTGCCCCAAGGGCCGCCGTTGTCCCAGTTGAAAAGGTGGGAGAAGGTTTTGCTGTCCATGGGGCCGCAGCTTACCGCAACGGCTTGGGGGGTCAAGCAAAAGCGGCACAAGATGAATGTATACACAAATCACTTGCATTGCATGTCAGGCAGATGTAACATGCCCCCATGAGCTTGAAACACGCCCTCACCGCCGCCACCGCCATCAGCTTGGTGGGTGCGGCCCCCGTTACGGCCCAACATCAGGCCAAGCCTGCCATGCCGTCCCATGAGTGCGGTTTCAATGCCACCATGAAAGAGGTCGCCGAGCGCCAAGGCAACACCCGAGAAGCCCTGCGCCGTGGGCGTCTGTTGATCGACGGCCGCTGCGTCTATGGCCTGCGCTTCAACACCCGAGAAGCCTCCAAATCCCGGTAATTCCGCAAGTCATCTACGCCCCTACGCCGCCTCGTGGTGGTAATCGCTGCGCGGGCTGAAGCTGTGGAAAGTGGTGGTTTGCGGGTGGAACAGCAGGCGCACGGTATCGGTAGGCCCCTTGCGGTTTTTGGAGATGATCAGTTCGGTGATGCCGCGCACCTTTTCCAAGCGGTCTTTCATTTCCAAGGCCTTTTTGTCACCGTCCAGCGCGTCGCCCGCGCCCAACTGGCGGCTTAGATAGTACTCCTCGCGGTAGAGGAACCACACCAAATCGGCATCCTGCTCGATACTGCCGGATTCGCGCAAATCGGCCAACTGCGGGCGTTTGTTGTCGCGGCTTTCCACCCCACGGGAAAGCTGCGAGAGGGCAATGACCGGAATGTTGAGTTCGCGGGCAATGTGCTTCAGCCCCTGCGAAATCTCACTCACCTCCTGCACGCGGTTGTCGCTGCTGCGGCCGCTGCCGCTCATCAGTTGCAGGTAGTCCACAATCAGCAGGCCGATGCCGTACTGCCGCTTCATCCGCCGCGCCCGCGCACGCATGGCGTTGATGGAGAGGCCCGGCGTATCGTCAATATAAAGCGGCAACTCGGCCATCTCGCCCGCCGCCGCCACCAAACGACCAAAATCGGCATCGTTCAGATGCCCGCTGGCAATCTGGTTGGCCGAAACATTGGCGGCGGAAGAAAGCATCCGCTGCGTAATCTGGTCGGCGCCCATTTCCAAGCTGAACACCCCCACCGCCGCGCCACCCGGCTCGCCACGCACCAGCTTGGTGGCCACATTCTGCGCAATGTTGATGGCCAGTGCCGTCTTCCCCATGCTGGGGCGGGCAGCAAGGATAATCATGTCGCTGCGCTGCAACCCACCCAACAGGTTGTCCAAGTCGGCAAAGTTGGTCGCCACGCCGGTCAGACCGCTGCCGTCTTTCTTGGCAGCTTCGGCGCGTTCAATCACTTCACGCAAGCTATCCCTCAAGCCGCGCACGGTGCTGGTGGCGTTGCCGGTTTCGGCCAAACGGAACAACTCGCCGCTCACCGCATCCAATACCTCGCGGACACTGGTGGCCTCACTGGCGGTGCCCGCCTGTTGCTTCAGGTTGTCGGAAAGACCAATCAACTGCCGCTGCAAATAGGCGGTGTGAATCACCTCGGCCAAACTCTTCACATCGCCGCCCAGCCCTGCGTTCTCGAACATGCTGGTCAGGTGCGGAAACAACGCGTTGTCAGCATCAAACGGGGTGTGCCGCAGCCCTTCACGCAACGTAATCGGGTTGGCTTCCCGCCCACGGTTGATCAGCTTCTCAATCGCCTCAAACACCGCCGCATGCAGCGGCACATAAAAATGCTCGGCCAGCAACGTCCCCTGCAGGTCGTCGTACAGGCGGTTGTTCACCATCAACGCCCCCAGCAACGCCTGTTCGGCGGCCACGCTGTGGGGCACCTGCACGGTCAGCGCAGTAATGTCGGTGGTCGTTACGGCTGTCTCACTCATGCCCGCACCCTACACGTCCCCACCCGCCACCGCCAGCGACCTGCCGCTTATCCCACCTTTGTCCGCAAACTTATCCACAAAAAAAGAGAAAGGCCGCTCGCGCGACCTCTCCCCCCTTATTCGACCTGATGTCCGTGTCGCTCAAGGTTCTTCTTGAGATTCCGGAACCGCCGCACCTTACGGAACGGCGGCTCTGCGCGAGGTGAGAGCGCTGAAAGCTGGGCTTCCAACGCTGCCAGTTCGGCAGCATTCTTCATCAAGTCCAGTTTTACTGGTGTCGGCGAAACAGTCATGTGTTGGACCGCCCTTTCGGTCGGCCTCCCTAGCTTCCGCTGGGACTTACCAGCAAACGCATTATGGCCACCCCCACCGCCCATTTCAACCCCCTGCCCACAAAAAAAGCATGCAAGGGGCAAAAAAATACTGCCATGGCCATGGCAATCCCCCCCCCGTCATTGCGAGGAGCACGCGCCCCGACAAAAACAGAAGCCTCTGCCGTTTCCCGCGCGCGGACGCGGCAATCCATTGCGTCATGCCATAAACCACAACCGCACTCTGCAAACCACGCCGCGCATGGATTGCGTCGTTGGGCGGCAAGAAACGATTGCGCCCTTCACCCTGACCGTGGGCCGCCCGTCCTCGCAATGACGGGGGCTGGGTGTGCCTCGGCGCCCAGGTACAGGCACAGGATTCAGACAGGACAACGATAGCCTTTGTCATCCCCGCGTTACGCGTTGCGTTGGTCTCCGCTACGCCTCGACTCACAGAAATGACGCAGTGTGCCAGAAAGCAGATGGCGTGCGCCGCTACTCAATCACAATCTTCACTGGCGCAGGTGCCTGTTTTTGACGGGAAGCAAGGGCCTCCCACACGCGGGTGGCGAGGGCGCGGTACACTTCGGCGGCGGGGCTTTGCGGCGCACCCAGCACCAGCGGCTTGCCGGCGTCGGTATTTTCCCGAATCGCCACATCCAGCGGCACCTCGGCCAGCAGCGGCACCCCCAGCTTGTCGGCCATCTCCCGCGCACCGCCATGGGCGAAGACCGGCGTCTGCGTGCCGCAGTTGGGGCAGCAAAACATGCTCATGTTCTCCACAATGCCCAAAATAGGCACATTGACTTTCTTAAACATTTCCAATCCCTTGCGTGCATCAATCAAAGCAATGTCTTGAGGTGTGGAAACAATCACCGCACCGGCCAGCGCCACCTGCTGGGCCAGCGTCAACTGGGTGTCGCCGGTGCCGGGGGGCATATCAATGACCAACACGTCCAGCGGCGCCTTGGCCGTGCCCCACGCCACCTGCCGCAGCATTTGCATCAGCGCGCTTTGCACCATCGGCCCGCGCCAGACCATCGGGGTATCTTCATCGACCATGAAGCCCATGCTCATCAGCCGCACGCCGTAGTTGACCACCGGCTCTATTATGGTGCCGTCGCTGAACGGCTCCTTGCCCGCCACCCCCAACATGCGCGGTTGGCTGGGGCCGTACACGTCGGCATCCAGCAGGCCCACGCGCTTGCCTTGCGCCGCCAGCGCCACCGCCAAGTTCACCGCCGTGGTGCTTTTGCCCACGCCGCCCTTGCCGCTGGCCACGGCAATGATGTGCTGCACATGGGGAATGGTCACCGCCGCCATCAACGCACCGGCTGGTAGGTGGGGGCCAGCTGCTGCTCGGGCAGCTCTTCGCTGGGCAGGCTCATGCGGAACATGGTGCCGCGCGGGGTGGGGTAAAAGCTGACGATCTGCCCCATCTCCTGCCCGCACACGCGGCCGATCCACGCCTCGCGCCAAATGGAACTGCCGTCCTTGGGGGTTTCCACCAGCTTGGTGTCACGCAACACCATGGCGGTGCAGCCGGGCTTGGCGCGCACAGCGGCCTTTTGGAAACTGGCCCACACGTCCTTGGCCAACCGCCCGTCGGTACGGCTGTCGCCGGGAGCTCCGGCTTCCACCTGCACGCCTTTGGCGGTGGCATGGAAGCTGGCGCTGCGCGCAACCTTCTCCTTGCAGGCGGTGGTGGTGTAACGGATATGCCAGTCGCCGCGTTCAGGCATGCCGTCCAGATTGAAGGCGGGCAGCTCCATCACGTTCACCTCGTCGGCCACCAACTTGCCCAACGGACACTTGGCGGAAATCTGGCGCTGCTGATGGGCCAGCACGGTGGCCACCTGCGGCATCAGTTGTTCGCTGGCGTTGGCCAGGGCGGCCATCAGGCGTTGATCGTCTTCGGCGGCATAAGCCGCAGGAACGGCCAACAGGGCAAGCAGGGGCAGGGTGCGCATCATGTTGCGCATGGTAGGGGCTGACATGGATAACGTCAAATGGGCAGTGCCTCCATAACATGTTGAAAAAATGCGCACCCCCTATTTACAACTAAATGTTGTATGATATATTCATCCTACAACCACACAAAGGAGCACGCCCCATGCACATCGACGCCCAAGCCCTCCCTGCCCTGCCCGGACGCATCCGCCGCAGCAGCCATATTGCCGAGATTTTGCAAACCATGATCGGCGACGGCCGCCTGAAAGCCGGCGACCGCCTGCCCACCGAAGCCGCCTTGTGCGCCAAGTTCGGCGTCAGCCGCACCACGCTGCGGGAGGCCATTCAGATGTTGCGCAGCAACGGGCTCTTGGATGTCTCGCCCGGACGCGGCAGCTACGTGCGCCTGCCCGACATGAACACGTGCATGGAAAACATGATGCTGGCGGCCAAAGCCTATGTGGGCAACGGCCTTGCCCATGCCCTGCACTTGCGCGCTTCGCTGGCAGGCCCGTTGCTGGAGCAGGCCCTGCAAGCGCCACAAAGCAAACGGCAAGAGGTGGCCCGCCACATGCTGACCCGCGACGCCACTGCCGCCGACAACGCCGCTGCCGAAGAACAATGGCACACCGCCATTGCCGAACTGGCCGGCAACCCGTTGCAAACCCTGCTGGTCAAAAGCCTGTTGTGCCTCGAGCGCCCGCAACGCACCCGCTATTTCGGCAACATCGACAACGTGATGCGTACCATGCACCTGCAAATGCGTGTCAACAGTGCCGTCATCGACGGTGATGCCGCCATGGCCGAACGCCTGCTGACCGGCTTTCTGCGCGAAGGTTACGCCGACGCCCTGCCACGGGCCGTGGGGATGTAGGGGTTGATAGGCGGCAGCTGACAGAAAGGGGCCCTGCGGCCCCTTTTCTAACAGCGCCTATTTACTTGGTGGTGGCGCTGACGGTTTGCTCCACGCTTTCCACCGCGCCGGTAATGCGGTCCCACCAGCTGGGCGATGTCGGGCTGGCGGCGGCGGGCACGGCGGCCTCGCCATCTGCCTCTTTCTTGCCGAACCAGCTGCCGCTGAAGAAGCCCTTGCGCTCGCCGACAAACTCGATGCGACGGTTGGCGGCACGGCCCGAACGGGTGGCATTGTCGCCCACCGGACGGCTTTCACCGTATCCCACGCCGCTCAGACGCTCGCCCTCCACCCCACGACGACGCAGGGCGCGCACGCCGGATTCGGCGCGCTGCTCACTCAGCCACTGGTTGTACAGCGTGCTGCCGGTGCGGTCGGTGTGGCCTTCCACGGTCAGCATCAAGTCACCACAGCCTTTCATGATGGCGGCCACCTTATCGAAGGTACCGTCATACACCTTGGTCACCTTGGCGCTGTCGAAGGCGAACATCACCTTGTGAATCGCCAATTCGTCAACATCGGCACATCCCGCAGTCGTTGCGGCCTTGGCAGGCGCCTCCACCACCGGCGTCACCGTGGCGGCCAACTTGCCGGCGGCATCCTTGGTGGCCTTGGCGGCATCGCCTGCCGTGGCGGCCATGGTATCCACCGCCTTGTCGGCGGCGGCCACGGCGCCCTCCACCGCGCCACCGGCGGTGTCGGCAGCGTCATCGGCAACATCCATGGCCTTTTTGCCTGCCGAGTTCCACCATGAGAACATGCCCTCGCCCTTGTCTTCGGCGGCAGCGGTTTCTGCCATGGCGGATTCCTCACCGGCAGCGGGCTCCACCTCGGCCACAATAACTTCGGGCTCCACCACATCCAGCGCCATGGCCGCCTTGAAGTTGGTGGGCAACGCCTTCTTGATGTTGTCTTCGGCCTGATCGGCATATTTCTCATCCAAGGCTTCGCCGCTGACCATCACTTCGGTGTTGCTGAGCGAAGCATGGGCTTTTTCCAACTGCGAGAGGTTGAACAACACGGTGCCCGCCGCACTGCGCCAGCCTTCCGGCGCGCCGGCTTCCACCACGGTCAACTTGTCGGACACGTGCTCGGCACCATAGCGGTCGACCGCCAGCTTCATCAACACCTTACGGCTGTTTTCATCAGGAATCATGCCGGAAAGCTCCACCGACTCGTCCTCTTTGGTAATGGTGAGGGTGTAGTTTTCAGGGGCCACCGGTGCGGCAGGAGCGGCCTCGGCCACGGTGATGGTGGTGGTCTCGACCGGCTTGCCGGCCACGGTCATGGCATCCACCACTTTGGCCACGCCAAAGGTTTGCGCGGCGGCCGAGAGGGCCTTGTCGTGGGCTTCGCCATCCGGCGCGTCACCCACCACGGTCACTTCGCGACCGGCCACCTGCGCATCGGCAAACAGCAGGCCACGCTCGGCAAAGGTGGTGTTCACACGCTGCGAGATATCCTTCTCGATCTGCGGGGTCAGCCACTGCACACCGGCCACAGCCGCCCACACCACTGCCGCCAAACCCAGCAGCCACACCACAATCCGCGTCATTTTGAACCCATCCTTTTGTTGGTTATATGTACACATAATGTACCCACGGTGTACGCCGCCCGCAAGATACGGTGCCTGCACACTAGGCAAACGGACACGCATCTTTCACACCATGTCATCCAACCCCTTGTGCCCATGGCCATATCCTTTTACAGATAACGCACGTGCCCGTAGCTCAGCTGGATAGAGCAGCGGTTTTCTAAACCGCTGGTCGGGGGTTCGAGTCCCTCCGGGCACGCCACTCACCATGCCAACTTTTGATAGTTTGCTTGTCCACTTTATCCACGACAGCCCGCCCTCGCTTGAAGCGGCGCTGCTGCGCGCCGCCCGCTCGGCCCCACATTTATAGCACCAACGCTCAGGCGCTGGCGGGGGAGGCACCCTCCCCCATGCCCCCTCCGCAACCACCGCACTCCGTCGGGTGGAGCGGCTTTGTGCAATGTTCAGGGTTTCTTTGAGAACAAACCCCCTTGCCCTTGCCCGCCAAGCTGGCTATAAGGGGGCGGCCTTAACACGGCATCACACGTGGCTTGGTAGCTCAGTTGGTAGAGCAAGGGATTGAGCCGGAGCGCAGCGGAGACCAACCGCAGCGCAGCGGAGGTAAAATCCCTCAGGGATTTTCTTCCCGCCTGTGGCACCGTGTTTGCAAGAGGCACGATGTGGCTTGGTAGCTCAGTTGGTAGAGCAAGGGATTGAAAATCCCTGTGTCGTTGGTTCGATTCCGACCCAAGCCACCATTTTCTTTTCTCCCCCTGTCCAGTCCCATCCAGAAAAATCAAGCGGCGTATGATGTTTGTGGCTTTAGCTTCTCTTGTACTGTCCAGTCCCGTCCATTGACATACCCCCATTGGTGGGGAACCTTGACCAAGAGGAATACAAGGCCCTTAGTCAAAACCTCGGTCATGAACATCTGATGACCACTTACAGAGCGCCTATGGCTATATCCAACCCGAACGGCAGGTAAAGCTACTCCGGGGGATTGGACAACGTTCTCAAACCTTGGCTGGGGTAACAGATGATGAGTTATGGGTTGAAATGTTACGGAGGAAGCAGAAGACCTAGTGGGCCACGCTATAGCAGTTCAGTTGGATTGTGACCCAACTTCTTTTCTCACACCGCCGCCAACAAACAGCCGACCCCGCCTACCAGCAGCAGCCAGCTCAGTGGGTCTTGCAAGGCGTGCATCACCGGGTCGTCGTCGGCCATGGTGCCACGGTTGGCGGCGTGCCACAAACGCCCCAGCCATGCCAACACCAACAAGCACAACAAGGCAAACCAGTCGGCGTGGGTATAGCGGGTGGCCAATTCGGCACTGTGGGCGTGCATGGCCAGCACCGACACACCGGCAAAGCCCACTGCCAGCCCCTGCACCAACAACAACGGAAGGTCCGCAGGATGGTAAGGCCGCCGCAGCCCCGTCTGTGCCGCAGGTTCGGCATCCAGCATGCGCACCTCCACAAAGCGCTTCATCAGCATCAAGCTTTCAAACAACAGAAAACACGCCAGCAACAGCCAAACCGAAAGCCCCAGCCCGGTGGCGGCCATCCCCGCGACAATGCGCAGGGTATAAAGTCCGGCCAACAACAACACATCCACCTGCGGCCAGTACTTGAAAACCAGCGCGTATCCCAATGACAAAGCTGCATAAACCTGTATGACATGCAACAACGGCTGCCCGCCCTGAACCGCCGCCGCCCACGCTCCCGCCAGCAACAGAGGCACCAGCAGCAACGCCGTGCCGATAGGAAAAAGCCCGGCCGCAACGGCACGTTGCTTTTTGTGCAAGTGGGCGCGGTCTTCGCTGATATCCAGCACGTCGTTGAGCAGATACATCGCACTGGAAACCAGCGACAACGCCAAAAACGCCCAGCCTGCGGCTATCAACACCGGCACATTTTGCCATGCCTGCGCGGCGATCACCGGCAGCAACACCAAGAGGTTCTTCAACCACAAATGCGGACGCAACGCCTGCCATACCGCCCAGCGGGCACGCAGCACCTTGGGCAGCACGTGCTCATGGTTGCCCAATCCCATGGCACGGCGGGTCACGCCGGTACCGGCGTTGACAATCCATGCCTTGCGCGCCACCGCCCACACCGGATGGTCGGCGTAGCTGTTGCCCGCATAGTCAAACCCCTTTTCGCCAAAGGTTTTGACCAAGGCCGCGGCCTTGTGGCGAGCGGTCAGATTGGTGGTGTTTTCCACCGTGCCCCATACTTCCACATCCATGCCGTGGGCGGCCAAAACCTGCATCACCAGCCGTTGCGGGCTGCCGGTGGCCACCACCACGCGACGCCCCCGTGCCTGCGCCTCGCGCAGCAGGTCTGCCGTGCGTTCGTCCAGCGGCAGGTCGGGATGCCAATGCCCCAGCAGATGATCCTCCAGTACCAGCTTGGCGGCGGCACGGCCATGGCGCAGGTAGGCAAACACCGCCAGCCACAGCAACCGCCAGTCGTGGCGCATGGCCCAAGCGATGGCCTCCCAAGTCAAATCGCTGCGGTGCAGGGTGCCGTCAAAATCCACCACCAAGGGCACATCGGCGGCAGGCACATGGCGTTGTTTGGGGTTCATACCGGAGGTATCGCGCCGCACCACTGCAAATGTCAACGCCCGCCGCCTGCCAACGTGGCGAATTGCGCCGATATTTACGCAAAATTGACGAAATGCAACCATTGGTGCCACATTGCCACGGCGGGGCATCCTATCTTGCCCAACCGGCCAAACCGCCGCCCGTTGCATGGGCGCCCCCCCTGCGCGGCTTTCGCACCAATGGTACGATGATGGCATGAAATGCCTGTTTTTTGTGCTTGCCTTTACGCTCTCCGCCGCCACGGCGACAGCGCAGACGTTGACCAAGCTGAGCGATGCGCATTTCGGCACCATCGAGTTCGCCTCCAACCCTCTTTCCGGCAACATCGTGATGCACGGCACCGGCGTCATCACCTACCCGGCCAACGCCAGCGGCAGCGGCGTGGGCACGGCAGGCGCCGTACGGATGAACGGCACGTCGGGCACCAACGCCAGCATCCGCTGCAAGAAAAACGTCATTTTGCAACTGGCGAGAAACAATAAATTCAACCTCGATGTCCGCCTCAGCGTGGCCACGGCGCAAACCTTCGCCAACTCCACCGCCTGCAACGGGCTCAACAAAGCGATTCTCACCCGCACCCTCAACGGCACCACCGCCGATACCATTTATGCCGCCATCACCATCCCCACCTCCGGCGCGAACGTGACCCACGGCAACTATTCCACCGTCAACAGCGGCAAGCCGATGGTTATCCGGGTAATTTTCAACTGATGATGCGGCGCCTGCTTTCCTTTACCGTCATCGCCCTGCTGGCGGGCGGCATGGGCTATGCACTGTACCAAGGCAGCACACAGGGGCGCTGGCGCGATGCCCACCGCTACTGGCAAGACCGCACCGCGCTGGCCGCCATGGAGGGCCTGCAAGATATCGAGCCCGCCGCCGGCCCGGCCCTGCTGCACAGCCGCGCCCAATGCCAAACACCCTTGCAGCGGGTACGGTTGGAAGGGGCGACACAGCTGGACGGGAAAACCCTGGGCCGACAGCTCTCTCCCGCCAAGGCCGCGCCGCTCACCGTAGCCGGCGGCATGGCGCTGCTGCGGCAGGTGGGGCGGGCTTATGCACAACAAGGGCTGCCGCAGCCATCGCTGAAGCTTGACCTGCAAGACCTCTGCTACGGCGATGCCATCGTGGTGGTGCAAGAGTCCCCGCCCCCCAAGCCTGCGCAGCCGACCTTGCTCAGCCCCGTGCCAATGGCGGCAGGCGACTACGCCCCCCGTTATGCCGACCTGCCAAGCCAAACCTTGGCAGGCATCCCGCCCAGCCTGCTGCTGCCGCCCCCTGCCGAGACCGAAATCGCCACCACCCAACTGGAGGTAGCCCCCTTGCAAGCCCCGCAAGGCGGTTGGGCCGACGGCACCGCCGACACCACCGCCGCGCCGCTGGCCGACGCCGACATGGTGACGCGCGGCGAAGAAGACCTGCTGCTGCTCTCGCTCACCGTCAACGGCACGCTGGTGCACGAGGGCGTCACCGCCTACATGGCCGATGAAACCGGACAGGTGTGGCTGCCACTGGGGCTGATTGCGCGGGTGCTGGACTTCCCCTTGAAGGTGGATACCGGCGCGGGCGTCATCAGTGGCTGGTTCATGGAGGAGGCCAACACCTTGAGCCTCAACACCGCCGCCCGAACCCTCAGCATCGGCGGCAAGGTGCTGGAACCCTACCCCGCCGAGCGTATCGAACGCCATGCCGACGACATCTACATCCACTCGGCGCTGATGGCCAAACTGATGGGCATCGACGGCACGCTGGATTTCAACAACCTCAGTTACGCCCTCACCACCCGCCAACCGCTGCCGGTCGAGCTTCGCAAGCAGCGCGAAGCCAGCTGGGCGGCACTGGAGCGCCAACGGACGCGCGCATTGGCCAACGCGCTGGACGGAGCCACGCCCCTGCCCTACGACTGGATCGGCATGCCCTCCGTCCGGCTGGATGCCGGCATCAACAGCCGCCGCGAGGCTGGCGGCGGCCCGCGAAACAGTGCCAACATGAGCGTGCAGGCGCAGGGCGATATTTTGAAGACCAGCGGCAACCTGACCCTCTCGGCCAGCAAGGACGAAGACGGCAAGGTGGCCCTGAAGGGCGCTTCACTGGTACTGGAACGGCAAGAGCTTTCGCCCACGCTGCTGGGGCCTTTGCAGGCCACCACCGTCAAGGCAGGCGATATCGACAGCGCCCGCCTGCCGTTGGCCGATGTCGGCGCGCGCGGACGCGGCTTGCGCATCAACAACCAGCCTGCGGGCGTGGTCGACGACCCCGACCGCTTCGTCATCACCGGCGACGCTCCGGTGGGCTGGGACGTGGAAGTGTACCAAGACCAGGCCCTGCTGGCCTTCCAACGCACCGGCGATGACGGCCGCTACCGTTTCGACGCGCTGCCGCTGAAAAGCGGGCTCAACCTGTTCCGCATCGTCCAGCACGGCCCCCACGGCGAGGTGCGCGAATCCACCCAACGCTATTTCCTCGGCGAAGGCATGGTGGCCAAGGGGCAATTTCTTTACGATGTGAGCCTGTACCAGCCGGGCGCACCGCTCATCGCCACAGCAGGCCGCGGCGGCACCGATACGCCGTGGATGCTGGCCAACCGCTTCGACTACGGCCTTTCCCGTTACCTCACCGCAAGCCTCGGCAGTTACGGCCTGCTCAAGAGCAGCGCTCCCGCCGGCACCGACAACCACAGCGGTCTTACCGCAGGCCTGCGCGCCAGCTACGGGCGGGTGTTTGCCGCCGCCGACGCGATGCGCCGCAACGACGGCGCCACCGCGCAAGGCATTTCGTTGCGCGGCGGGCTGGGCGCGGGCACCGACGTGCGGCTGGGTTACACCCGCTATGGGGGATACAGCTTGCAAGAGCAGCCGACGCTCGACCTGTACGACATGTCCTTCAGCCACGGCACCACACTGGGGGGGTGGGGTATCACCAACGACTTCTCCTACACACAAGAACGGCAGACCAGCCAGCGCCGCCACAGCGCCAGCCACCGGCTGGCGTTGGGCTATGGCCGGCTGGCCTTCAGCCACAGCCTTTCCCGCGAATGGACGGCCACCGGCAGCCAATGGACGGGCAGCCTCGAGTTCAGCGGCGCCGCCGAACCGTTCAACCTGACATGGCGCGGCAGCCTCGCCTACCGCCCCGACAGCGAGGACATCTTCCAGCGCGCGCTGCTTGCCGCCAACCTGAGACTGGCCGACGACGTGGCACTGGAATCCACCCTGCTGCACCTGCCATTGGAAGGCCGCAGCGAACTGGCAAATACCTTGCGGTACGACTGGGGCGCCTTCTCCACCGGCGTGCAGGCCCGCGCCGACACCCAAGGCAACATGGGGCTTGGCGTCAACCTGTCCACCCAGTTCATCCCCACCGAGGGCTGGGCCTACCGCAACGTACACCCCGGCTACGGCAGCGGGCTTGGGCGTCTGCTGGTGCGGGTGTTTGTGGATAGCACCCCCAACGGCCACTACGATGACGGCGAGAAACTGCTGCCGGGGGTGGTGGTGCGCAACCGCACGCGCGGCAGCGACCACACGGTGGATGCCCAGGGCTTCGCGGTGGTGGACAACCTGACGGCAGGCACCGCCACCCGTATCGGGCTGGAGGAGGAAACCATCCCCGACATCTACCTGAAGCCCAAGCAATCTGAAATCAAAGTGGTCAGCCACCCCGGTGCCAAGGGCATGGTGGATTTCCCGCTGGAACTGTACGGCGAGATAACCGGCAGCCTGTTCTGCCAGACCGGCGACGTGGTGCGCCCGGTGGGAAGCCTGGTGGTCGAGCTGGTCAACGAAAACGGCGAGGCGATAGACTACGCCGTGGCGGAAAGCGACGGCTATTTTGCTCTGGGCCCCATCCCGCTGGGGCGCTACACCCTGCGCGCGCGGGAAAGCGAGGCCCGCGTGGCCGGGTACGAAGGCATTCCCAGCGAGGTGATTGCCCTGACCGCCACCGACAACATCCGCGACGACGTGGCTGTAGCCCTCAAGCAGGTGGCGCTGCCGGAAGAATCTCCTCCCATGCCTGCAAGCCCGCCTCAAGGCATAAACATCACCTACTGAAGGCTGTTGCCCCCACACCACACCACGGTGGCGCAATCATCATACATCAGACCCCACAATGTGCTTAAAGTTTGGTCACCCCGTATAAAGTATGCAGATAATCACCCTGTCAGATTATCTGACAACCGACTTTTGGCGCCCCCTATAAGACACTGCGTCTGAACCACGCCAGAAGAACATTAACAAAAACCGGAGAGATCCTTATGACCTTCAAAAAACTTGCCCTGATGAGCGCCGCCGTTATGATGATGACCGGCGTGGCCCATGCCGTGGACCAAGATGTCGAAGTTGACGCCGAGTTCCGTCAAGCCCTGAGCCTGACGCTGAACAACGACATCGACTTCACCCCTGGTGCCACTTACATTGAATATACCACCGGCAGCATCGACGCCGCCGACTTTATCACCCTCGGTACCAACGACACCGTTGCCTACGTGGACGACGCCTTCTCGGGCCCAACCACCGGCCAGGCGGGTGACGTCAGCATCAACGGTGCCACCGGCGCGGACGTGAACATCTCCTGCACCACCGGCGCCACCATCAGCGATGGCACCAACACCCTGAGCGTCGACCAGATGCAAGTGAGCATGAACACCGGCGACGCCTTCGGCGCGGCCGACTACACCTGCGCGGGCTTGGGCACCACCCCCCACAGCTACACCCTCACCGGTACCGACAACATCCTGATGGGTGGCCGTATCGTGGGTAACAGCGGCACCATCACCGACAGCGTGTACAGCACCACCAACGCCAGCGGCGTGGCCGCCACCGTGCGCGTGGTGTATCAATAACCCGCCTGTATAAAGGATATGTAACCTTTAACGGTTTCGCATAAAGGTTGCATCAAAAGCCCCCTCATTTGGGGGCTTTTCAATCGTTTCTTTATATTGTATACGCCATGCCTAGGGGAAGGAGGCAGGCATGGACAAGGGGATTCTCGGGGGAGCTTTACTCGCAGGGCTGCTGCTGGCCGCCCTGCCCGCTTGGGCCGACGAGGCCAAGGTCCAGGCCAGCGCCCGCTTCAAGGAAGCGACGCAAATCTCCTTCCAAACCGATGTCGAAGGTGGCTGGCATATCGCCGACAAAGCGCCGCCCACCTCGGCGATGCTGCAAACCTGCGCCACCAAACCGGCAACTGGGCCGGTTTTTTGTAACGCCACGGTGCTGGGCGCCTCCGGCCAACGGGTTGCCGCAAGCAACGGCACCCTTGCTCCGGCCAGCCTTTCGGTCATCTACTTTTAATGCTACCCTGCGCTCCTGAAGAATAAGGAGTGCGTTCCATGCGTTTCGGCTTGGTTTTGGCTGTGTTGATGGCAATGGCGGGCGTCTCGCACGCCGAAGACGCCCTGCTGTTCGTCTCGCCGCTGCGGGTGGAGATTGCGCCTGCCAAGCAGACCGCCGTGCTCACCGTCACCAACAAGTCCTCCAAAACCAAGCACTACCGGGTTGAGCTGACCGACCAACAGATGAACGCCGACGGCGTCACCGAAGGGGTGGATACCTTCCCCTACTCGGCCAAGAACATGCTGCGCTTCATGCCCCGCCGCCTCACGCTGGAACCCGGCCAACGGCAGGTGGTGCGGGTGATGGCCCGCCGCCCTGCAAACCTGCCCGACGGCGACTACCACACCCACCTGCTGTTTGAAGAAGAACAGCCCGCCATCAGCGCGGCCACCTCGCCCACTGCCGGCGGCTTCAAGATGGATATCGGCGCGGTCTACGGCGTGGGCATCCCCGTCATCGTCCAGCAAGGCACTCTCACCGGCAAGGCCACCCTCACCTCCGCCACCTACGCTCCCGCCGCCAAACCGGGGCAAGCCGATGCAGTAACGGCCGCATTCCTGCGCGAAGGCAACTCGGAGGCCTCGGCCTATCTGGTGCTCACCGATGCCAGCGGCGTCCAAGTGGCCACCCCGCGCATTTTGCGCCTGTACCGCGAGGTCGGCAACGTCGCCATCTCGATGCCCCTGACAGTCAAGACGCCCCAATTCCCCCTCAAGCTCACCATGCTGACTGACAACACCCCGCAAGCCACCGTGCTGGCAGAAAAGAACGTCGGGAAATAGCCCTCCCCCCTTTGACAACCCCGCCAAGAGCTGGCAAAGGAAAGCCCAATAAAGGACTTTTCTGCCATGACCGCCTTCCGCCATACCAAAATCATGCCCACACTGGGCCCCAGCAGCTGGGACGAAGCCACCATCGAAGCCTTGGTGCAGGCCGGAGCAGCGGCGTTCCGCCTCAATTTCTCCCACGGCAATGCCGACCGCCACCGCGAAACCTTTGCCAACATCAAAAGCGTGGCGGCCAAACTGGGGCGGCATATTCCCATTTTGCAAGACTTGCAGGGCCCCAAAATCCGTATCGGCACCATGGCCGAACCGGTGGAACTGAAGGTGGGCGACGTCTTCACGCTGGATGACAATACCGAAGCGGGCAGCGCGTCCCGCGTATGCCTGCCCCACGCCGACATTCTGGCCGCCCTGCGGGCGGGCGATACCATCAGCCTGAACGACGGCGTCATCCGCATGAGCGTCACCGAGGCGGGCACGGGCTTCGCCACCTGCGCGGTGCAGGCGGGCGGGCTGCTGTCCAGCTGCAAGGGGGTCAACGTGCCGGGGCGCGAGCTGCCGTTGAACGTGCTGACGGAAAAAGACCTCGCCGACCTGCAAGTCGGGCTGGAGATGGGGGTGGATTGGGTCGCGCTGTCATTCGTGCAAAAAGCTGAAGACATTGCCGAAGCCCGCCGCATCATCGGCGACAAGGCCTTGATTATGAGCAAGATTGAAACGCAGGCCGCCATCCGCAATCTGGAAGGCATTATCGCCGCCAGCGACGCGATCATGATCGCCCGTGGCGACTTGGGGGTGGAATTGCCGCCGGAAGACGTGCCGCCGCTGCAACGGCAGATGATTTCCCTGTGCCGCGCCATGGGCAAACCCGCCGTGGTGGCCACACAAATGCTGGAAAGCATGATTCAAAACCCCGTCCCCACCCGCGCCGAAGCCAGCGACGTGGCCGCAGCCGCCTATGAGGGCGTGGATGCGGTGATGCTCTCGGCCGAAAGCGCCAGTGGCAAACACCCGGTGGCGGCGGTGGAGGTGATGGCCCGTATCGTCGCCAAGGCCGAAGCCTCCTCCGGCTGGAACATGCGCGCGCCCGAGCCCGAAGCCGGCAACGTGGCCGACGCCACCTGCCATGCCGCCTGCACCACGGCGGCCAGCATCGGCGCCGCCTGCGTGGTGGCCTTTACCGAAACCGGCGGCACGGTGCTGCGCATGGCCCGCAACCGCCCCAGCCAGCCCATCATTTGCCTGACCCCACACAACAAGGTGGCCCGCCAGATGGCCCTGCTGTGGGGCGTGCACACCGTGGTGTGCCCCGATGTGCAAGGCACCGACGACATGGTGCAAAAAGCGGTGGCGGCGGTCAAAACCACCGGACTCGCCCACACGGGCGAGTGCATCGTCATCACTGCCGGCGTGCCCTTCGGCAAGGCCGGTACCACCAACATGATGCGGGTGGCAGGGGTTTAAAGGCATTTACCGATACATGCGTGCTTGTTATAACCCCCATACGGAAGTGTGGCCGAGCGGTTGAAGGCACCGGTCTTGAAAACCGGCAAGGGGCAACTCTTCGTGGGTTCGAATCCCACCGCTTCCGCCACTTATTCAGCCTGCGGCCGTCCCAACCCTGTATAAGCAATCCCTGCCGCGTGCATCGCCGCCGGGTCGAAGAGGTTGCGCAAATCGACCACCACCTTGCCTTTCAACATGGCCGGGGCAAGCGCCTTAAACTCGTCCCACTCGGTAAGAATCACCACCGCATCGGCGCCGTTTAGCGCGGCGTTGGTGCTGTCCACGTAAGCCAGCCCGTTGCCTTCCGGCAGGCGCCAACGAGCCTGTTCCATCGCTTCGGGGTCATACGCCTGCACGGTGGCACCGGCCTTTTGCAGCATCGGCAGCAAAGTCAGCGCGCTGGCATCGCGCATGTCGTCGGTGTTGGCCTTGAAGGCCAACCCCAGTACCGCCACGGTCTTATCCTTCACGCTGCCGCCCAGCGCCTTGGCCACCTTGGCAGCCAAGCCTTCTTTGATAGCCTCATTACGGCGGATGGTCTCTTCCACCAGCCCCAGCGTCACACCATGGTCGCGGGCGGTTTTGGCCAGCGCGTTGGTATCCTTGGGGAAGCAGCTGCCACCGTAGCCCGGCCCCGGCTGCAAAAAGCGCGGTGCAATGCGGCTGTCCAGCCCCATGCCCTTCGACACGCTCAGCACGTCGGCGCCCACCGTATCGCACAGGTTCACCAACTCGTTCACAAAGGTGATTTTGGTGGCCAAAAAGGCGTTGGCGGCATATTTGATAAGCTCGCTGCTGGCGCGGTTGGTAACGTGCAGCGCCACCCCCTTGTCGGTCAGCGGCTTGTACAGGGCTTCCATCACGGCGCGGGCGCGGGCGTTTTCCACCCCCACCACCACACGGTCGGGGTTTAAAAAGTCACCCACCGCCTCGCCTTCACGCAGAAACTCCGGGTTGCTGGCGACGTCGAAATCGGCGCCCGCATTCACACCCCTCACCCAGCCCTCCACCTTGGCGCCGGTGCCCACCGGAACGGTGCTCTTGTTGACGATAACCGTATAGCCCTGCAAATGCTTGGCAATATCCCGCGCCGCCGCTTCCACGTACTTCAGGTCGGCGCTGCCGTCTTCGTCTTGCGGGGTGCCCACGCCGATGAACACCGCATCGGCCTGTGGCACGCAGCTTGCCAAGTCGGTGGTGAAGGAAAGACGCCCCGCCGCCACATTCTTGTCCACCAGCTCTTTCAGACCGGGTTCGTAAATGGGGATGACGCCCTCATCGCGCAGCTTGGCAATCTTGGCGGCATCCACGTCCACACAGGTCACGTTGAAGCCCATTTCGGCAAAGCAGGTGCCGGAGACCAGGCCGACATAGCCGGTGCCGATCATGGTAAGATTAAGAGATGATGCGCTCATCATGTGCCTTTCCTCGCTGATGGGCCACCTTATATCGGCGTTTGGCAGGGCAGGCAAGCGCGGGCGCACAAACAATGCATTTTCCGGTTGCCAAATGCCGATTTCGCGCTAAAGTGCAGCCGCGTAGGGGAGTGGCTCAATTGGTAGAGTAGTGGTCTCCAAAACCATTGGTTGCAGGTTCGAGTCCTGTCTCCCCTGCCACTTCTTTTCCTCTGCCTCCGTTTTTCCGCCCTCATCTTCCAATGCGGAAGAAGTCCCTGTACCCTGCCGCCATGCAACAAACCAAGCCCCCGGAAAGCGGCACCATGCAGGTGGCAGGCGCAGAGGTGGCCTATCTCATCGTACGCAGTGCCAAACGGCGGCGCTCGGTGGAGTTCCGTTTCGATGCGGCACGGCAGTTGGTGTTCCGTGCGCCGCTGCGCACCAGCACCGCGCACATCCGGCGTCTGATGGCCAAACACGAAGCCTGGATTGTTCGCCAGCTAGCCCGCTTGCATGCGGCTCCTGCAAAAGTGATGACGGCCTTCGTCGACGGCAACAATATCGACTACCTTGGCAAACCGCTAAGGCTGGAGGTGCAACAGGCCCCATCCCGCATCAAGGTGGCGCGCCACAAAGGCAGCCGCCTGCGAATAACCGGCGAGAGCCTCGATGCCGATGCCGTCCGCGCCGCCGTGCACGGCTGGCTGCGGCAACAAGCCACCACGCGCTTCCCGCGCCGGGTGGCGCTGTGGGCCAGGCGCATGAACCTCCCTTACGGGCGGGTGCTGGTCAGCAACCCCCGGCGGCAATGGGCCAGCTGTTCTTACAAAAACGATTTGCGCTTCAGCTGGCGACTGATCATGGTGCCGCCACGCCTGCTCGACTACGTGGTGGTGCATGAGCTGGCCCACGTGGTGCAAAAGAACCATTCAGCAGCCTTCTGGAGGTTGGTGGAAGCCACCCTGCCCGACTACCGCCAACGTCGCAAAGAGCTTCAGGCGCTCGGCAGCCGTGTGCTGCCCTGACACGCACACACGCATTCCACCGTTGACAAACGCACGCGCCTCGCCTATTCAGGCCGCACGCCGTGGGAAGCACATGCCTCCCCCGCGCATCACCGGATGTGCCCAGGTGGCGGAATTGGTAGACGCACCAGATTCAGGTTCTGGCGGGTAATACCGTGGAGGTTCGAGTCCTCTTCTGGGCACCAGATTTTTCGTTGGTAAAACTCATGTACATACCGTAAATCAAGGCCTATATTGGCCTTGAGCGGTATGTTCCGTTTCATGATGTGCCACGGAGTATCCCGGAATGTACCCCTGTTTTTGGGGTACCGCTGGGGGTACTTGTCCAAGGAGGGAATGGCAAGGTATGGCGTTGACATCACTTGGGGTTGAGAAGGCTGGAGCCAAGGCCAAACCCTACAAAATGGCCGACAAGGACGGCCTCTTCCTGCTGGTGAAGCCCGGGGGGAAGAAATACTGGCGGTTCAAGTACCGGTTTGCCGGGAAGGAAAAGATGCTGGGGTTTGGGGTTTACCCTGAGGTTTCGCTGAAAGAGGCCAGAACCCGCACGGAAGAGGCCCGGAAGATGTTGCGGGATGGCATAGACCCCAGTGCCCATAAGCAGGGCCAGAAACGCGCCGAGAGGCTGAAACACGCCAGCAGCTTCAGGGCAGTGGCGGAAGAGTGGCACACCAAGAATCTTGCCCGCTGGACGCCCAACCATGGGGCCAAAATCCTGCGGCGGCTGGAACTGCATGTTTTTCCGGGTTTGGGTGGGCGGCCTGTTAGCGATATCAAGCCGCCCGAGCTTTTGGAAGTTCTGCGCAAGATTGAGGAACGCGACACGACCGAGATTTTGCGGCGGGTGAAGGAATGTGGGGCTGGAGAGATTCACGAGTCGTGGATTTTGGAGGCATTACAAGATATGGGGCCTGAGGATTTTGGTGGGGAGGGGTTGATTCATGATGATTACCTTCCCGTAGACGCAAAGAATGTCTATTCCATAACAGCCAAGGGCTTGGCAGAGTATGGCAAGGGTAGACAACGGGTTTCGAACAAATCACGGAGTGATAGCCCTGAGTTGGCCCTTGCCGGGCGCTGAGAAATTCGAATTATGCCTATTGGCTTAAACAGGAAGTGTTTGTAATGACAGACTTGCCTTGGCAGGATGAGATTGAAAGGCGGAAAATCCAAGACTATGTGATGCCGGTGACGGCCCTGTTTCCTTGTGATGTGGGGATTGTTTTCGGGACCCGTCATGGTGTCGATGAGTTTGTTGCCAGCATGGCCTCGCTCCTTGAACGAAATCTGGTGAAGCATTTGCTTATTACTGGTGGTCCGACATCTGACCAACCGACTCCGGAAGCGGATATCTTGTTCGATAAGTTGAGTAAGGCATTGCCGGACTTGGATAGAACAAAGATTCTTCTTGAACGTGTGGCAACGAATACAGGTGAGAATGTCCAGCTCTCTCAAACCATGTTGAAACAGGAAGGGTTGTTTCAGGATATTCGTTCGGTTCTTGCGGTCGGCAAGATTTCATCCATGCGTCGTTACATGATGACTATCAAGCGCTGGTGGCCTGAAGTTGAGACCTGTTGCATGGGGGTGAACTACTTTGGTGTTGAGCGTGAAGCGTGGCATACCAACGATGAATTTCGCAAACGGGTATTGGGTGAATATGAGAAGATACCTCGGTATGTGAGAGATGGGTTTTTGACCGAGATAGACATTTAACAAGTTTGGGAGATGAGCATGTCAAATGACCGATTGATACAGGAAATTGCCAAAGCCTACGAGAACAGTCCGGCAGTTCAGAAGTTGCTGAGGAGTACGGCCCTTCTTCCCCCTGAGTTGAGAGCCATGTTTGAGTCATTGGCTCAATTGACGACGGTGACCTTGCAAGCCCGCATGAAATCATTTGATGACAAGCTGAAAACTGCGGCCACGGACTTGGAACGTGATGGTGTTTGTGTGATTCCCGCCGTATTTGATACGGCAGAGATCGATGCCATGCGTGGAGGAGTCTTCAGGGCCTTGTTGGATGCCAACCCAACCGGAAAATACAGAAACGGTGGTAAAGTCCAGTATGTCGGCAAAGGTGACAACGCTGTCCCATCCATCATGTTCTGGCCAACGCTGATTAGCACGAGTTTGAACGGTATTCGTGTTGATCCCCGTATGGCTGCCATTGTGGCCAAGTTTGTCGGCCCCAATGCACGGCAGTTGAACAATCAGGTCTATCTGCGTCTTCCGTCCGAAGATGACAGTTTCAACTGGCATCAGGACATCATGTTCAGACAACCCATTGAGGATCATCCCCGGATTGAGGAAACCTATCTGCAGACCATTGTGGCTATTGATGATGTGACGGCTGACAATGGTGGTATTGAGTTTATCATGGGGTCGCACAAGTTCGGAAAGCTCCCGTTCAAGGCCGAGCAACGGAGCCATTTGCGGTCGTTCTCTGATGATGACCTGCCACAGGAGTTGCGGGATCTTGAACGGAAGGTCCCTCAGCTTGAGGCTGGGGACATGATGCTGTGGGGAGTGTTGACTGCACATGCCTCACGCCCCAACAGAACCACACGCACAAGGCTGACCTACATGAATGGCTTTTGTGCGGTCGAGAGCGCCAAGGATTGGCCAATTTACAGTGAGGATGGTGTTGTGGTTGAACATGCCGATAATGCCATGATACCCAGGGATTATTGATGAGGTTTATGAGGGATGGCTCCCTTCCTTCGGTACATGCCAAAGTGCAACCTGTACCCGTTAGGCGGAGTCTGGTGCCTTATATAGGGGCTTTCTCCAATCCCATGAAGGCCGGGGAGTTCCGGGTTGGGGGTGGGGTACATGTGGGGGTACTTGGTGTTTTAACAAATCTGCTTTATTAATTCGGGCATAAGGTTATTGGATATCTTCGCATCCTCTTCTGGGCACCATTTATTTCTTTGTTCCTTACTTATCCGACAGATGAGCAGCCGAATGATTGGGCCGGAGCGCAGCGGAGACCAACGTGCGATGTCGCGCGGCGGTCTCGAAAACCGTTTCCATCACATCCAATTTATGTTAACCACATTTTCCAGCGGAGGAGTGGCTGAGTGGTCGAAAGCGGCGGTCTCGAAAACCGTTAACGGGCAACCGTTCGTAGGTTCGAATCCTATCTCCTCCGCCAGTATGTCACCATAGGTGACTGACTATAAACAAAAAGATAGGAACAACATGTTCAAGCAAGGCGAAGCCAACCCAAACCACATGTAATCCTATCTCCTCCGCCAGCATGTCTCCAACAACAAAGCCGCCCATGCCCCTTACCCCCGCCAATCTCTCCCGCCAGCCCCTTTTCAGCGGCCTCGACGAGATGGCCTGGGCACGGCTGGCCAAGGCCATCCATGGCGACAGCTTCGGCAAAAAAGGCGTGCTGGTGCGGCAGGGCGAACTGCACCCGTACATGTACGTCATCCTTTCCGGCCGCGCGGCGATGAGCCGGGTGAGCGACAGCGGCGGAGAGGTGGTCACCCGGCTGGCCGGCCCCGGCGAAAGCCTTCTGGAAGAATGCGTGTTTCTGGGCACCCCCAGCCCGATGACGGTGGAATGTGAAGCCGGCTGCCAACTGGCGCTTCTGCCCGCCGCAACCGTGCATGAACTGGTGGCCACCTGCCCTACCTTCGCACGCAACATCATCACCGCCCTTAGCCAACGCAGCGAACAAATGGCAGTGCAATGCCAAACCCTCACCATCACCCAGGCGGAAGACCGGCTGGCGGGCTACATGGTGCAGGTGATGCTGGAAGGCGGCGGCCCGCGCCAACGCTTTGAACTGCCCTACACCAAAGCCACCATTGCCAAGCACTTGGGAATGACACCCGAGACCTTCTCACGCACGCTGAAAGCACTGGCCAAACGCGGCGTGGTTGTGGAAGGCCGCGCCGTCACCCTCACCCACCTGCGCGCGCTGTGCCATGCGTGCGACCCCAGCCACGCCCGCAAGTGTCCCGACCACGGCACCGCCCAGTGCCAGCTGCACAGTGCCGACAAGCGGACCTGACGCCCCCTGCCTCAAATCACGTTGGTCACACCGTCCAAATGCCGCCACACGCCACAAGCATCCACCAGTTGCTTGCCTTGTAACTCGCGGGAGGTCAGCGCACGGAACGGTTTGTGCGCGGTCAGGCACACCACCACGTCGGCGCGGGCGATCGCCTCGCCCAACGGGGTCAGCGGGCGCCGCCAGCTGTCAATGTTCGGTTCCACCACCAGCAGCTCAAGATTGGAATCGTTGGCAAGCTCATCGATCACGACGGCCCCCGGGCTATCGCGCAAATCGTCCACGTCCGGCTTGTAGGCAAGGCCGAGGCACGCCACCGTCACCTTGTCTTTCCCCATGCGGCGCACCGCCTCGCGCACCTTGCCGGCCACCCATAAGGGCTTGCTGTCGTTCACCTCGCGGGTGGCACGCATCTGTTTGGCAATTTCCGGCGCACTGTGCACGATGAACCACGGATCCACCGCAATGCAATGCCCCCCAACCCCTGCCGCGTTGGGGGTGAAGATATTGACGCGGGGATGATGGTTGGCGAATTTCACCACCCGCCAGAAGTCCAGCCCCAGTTTGTCGCACACCATGTGCAGTTCGTTGCAAAAGGCCAATTGCGCGTCACGGCTGGCGTTTTCCACCAGTTTGACCATCTCGGCCTCGCCTGCGGTACAGGGTATCAACTCGCCCTTGCAGAAGGTCTTGTACAGCTCCAGACCGCGCTCGGTGGCCCGCTCGGAAAGCCCGCCCACCAGCCGGTCGTTTTCCACCATCTCGCGCAGCGTATCGCCGGGGATGGCGCGCTCCGGGCAAAACACGTAGTCGATCTTGTCGGCCAACTCGGGGCGGGTTTTTTCAACCACCGCCTTCACGTTCACCTCGGTGCCGCCCAACGGGCTGGTGCTTTCCAGAATCACCAAATCGCCCTCCTTCAGCACCGGCGCGATGGCGGCGGCGCCCGCTTCCACATAGCTCATGTCAGCCTCGTGGGTGGTATGGTCCACCGGTGTCGGCAAACTCAGCAGGAAGATGTCGGCAGGCACAGGCGCGGTATCGGCGTGCAGATTACCGCTGGCATGGGCTTCGGCGACCAATTCGCTCATCCCCGGCTCGGCAAAGGGGCATTCGCCCTTGTTCACCCGTGCCACCACGGCGGGGTTGATGTCCACCCCGTGCACCTTGTGCCCCGCACGGGCCAGAATCGCCGCCATCGGCAGCCCCATGTACCCAAGTCCGATAAGTGTGATGTTCATTTGGCCGCTTCCTTGCTCTTATCGTATTCTTCCCATGATATTCTTTCTTCTATCCATCGTTCATAAGCCATACGGATGCAAGCCCGACGTGCAGAAGATGGCGCACTGCGATAGGCGGCAGGCAATGTGCGCATGGCTGTCGACGTATGAACGAGATAAACCACGTTGCTTCCTCTTTCCGTGTAGCCAACGGGACCTTTGTCGATATGGTGAACAATAAGATACTCCATGCATACGATTTACACGCCTTGACGCAACCTGACAATGACATGGGACATATCATGGGCACCAAACACCGCACTGCCCGCCACCAGCACGTCGGCACCGGCGGCGCGCACGGCGGCGGCAGTGGTGGCATTGACACCACCGTCGGCCACCAACAGCACCTCCGGCCCGAACATCGCCCGCAATTCGGCGAACTTGGGCAAGGTTTCCGGCAGCAACGCCTGCCCCCCTGCCCCCGCCACCACGGTCATCACGGTGATATGGCTTAACTGGCCCACATAAGGCCGCAACGCTTCCGTGGAGGTTGCAGGATTGAGCGCCAATCCGGCAGGGATACCCGCCGCACGGATGCTTTGGACGGCTTCGGCGGCCCCTTCACACTCCACATGCACCGCCAAACGGCTGGCCCCTGCGGCAATGAACTGCGGCACCTGCGCGGCAGGGTTCGTCACCATCAAATGCACGTCCAACGGTAGGCTTGTGGCGGTTTTCAAATCCTTCACCACCCCCGCACCAAAGGTCAACGGAGGCACAAAGTGGCCATCCATCACGTCCACATGCAACCAATCGGCCCCGGCCTGTTCGGCATCACGGGCGGCATCGGCCAGCGCGGCATGGTTTGCGGCCAGCAACGAGGGGGCAATCAGCGTCATCGTTTTTCCTTCCAGCATACGGGGGCCGCCTGTTGCCACGGGCGGGCGCAGGCGGGCAGGCTGACCTCTGCCCCCTCTGCCGTCAAGCGGGCATAGGCAAAGCTGCCCATGCGCAAGGCGTTGGCGCCGCAGGCAGGGCCATCTTCAAACACCACCCAGCGGGCGCTGGCACAATCGTCGGCGGTCGGTTCCTTCACGCGGGATACCACGCCCAACGCTGTCACGTAACCGCAGCCTACGCCATCGCAGTCGGGGAGAATACCTCCTGCCGCCACATACCCCTGCCGCTGCCAATATTCCACTGTGCGCGGGGCCTCGTTCCAGAGAGCTCGGAAGCTGCGCCCCTCTACCAATACAGCCACTTTGCCGCCTTCCAGAAGCTCGACATACGCACCGCGGGGCTGCCACCATACGGCGAAACCGCCCAACACCAGCAACACCGCCAATGCCAGCCCCCCTGCCCCGCGCTTGCGATGAAACACCGGCGCCAACGCCAAAACAGCCAATCCCGCCACGGGCCACGCCCACCACTTGGGAGCCTCCACCGTGGCATAGGGCAAACCAGCCACCCACGCCGCCCATGCATTGACCCACGCAGCCCCCCAGCCCGCCACGGTAAACAGAGGTTCCTGCAAGCCAAACGGCACCAACACCAGCCCCGCAAACGCCGCCAACGTAATGGGTGCCATGGCGGGAATGGCCACCAAGTTGGCCAACACCCCCAACACGTTGATCTGCCCGAAGTTCAGCAGCAAAAACGGCGCAGTTGCCCATGCCGCCACCACACTGCTGCGCGCCAGCCAACGGGTCTTTTGCAACCATGTGGTCGGGTGACCGTAGGCCAGCCCCAACAATATCAACCCGCCCACCGCCGCAAAGCTGAGTTGGAACCCCGCCTGCATCACCGCCGCCGGATTGACCGCCAACACCAGCAGCAACGCCAACGCCCATGCCCGCGGCAGGCTGCGCAATCGTCCGGTCAATACCGCTACCAACAGCATCGCCACCATAATCAGCGCACGCTGCACACTCACCGGCGCCCCCGCCAGCACGGCGTACAGCAGCGCCGCCACAAGGCCAACCACCGCGCCAATGGCCTTGCCGTTCACCCGCAATGCCAAGGCAGGCCACAGCGCCAGCAAACGCCGCACCAGCCAGAAGATACCGCCCCCCACCAAGGTCAACTGCAAGCCGGATACCGCCAGCAAATGGCTCAACCCCGCTTGCCGGTAACTCTCACGCACCCCGGCGGGAATCTGCCGTTGGTCGGCCACCAGCAGCGCCGTCAGCACGCCTTGGGCATAGGGCCCGGAGAGGGCTTTCACCCTCTGCCGCCACTCTTCCAACGTGGCAGCCGCCTGTTCCCGCAAGGTTGGCGACGGCGGCTGCACATGGCTAGGCTCGGCCTTGCCCTGCACATAGCCAAAGAGCTTGTCGTGGTTAAGAGTATCCCACAGGCGATAATCACGGGCACCGGCAAAAGCGGGCACATCGGGCGGATACAATACCACCGGCGCGGCCATACCTTCCCCCACCGCCAGCGTTTCAGCCTGTTTGGCGGGCACCCCCAACCGCAGCACACCGGCCTGCAACGGCCCCTGCGCAAGGCCGTAAAAGGTGACGTGATGCACCTCCACCGTCGCCCGCCCCGCAACGGTGCCCGACTCGATGGCCGCCACCACGCCATCCACCCAATGCCGCTTGCTGCCTAACGCCTGCCACGGGAACGCCGTCGCCGCCTGCATCTGCCACGCTGTCAGCAACCAGAAGAGACCCGACATCACCGGCAACCAACCGAGACGCGTCTTGGCCAATGCCAACAAACCCACGCCCAAAGGGAACAGCCCCCACAGCCACGCCACATCCTGCGGCCACACCAGATACGCGGCACTGCCCACCACCGCCCCTGCGGCCATCAACAATATGGAAAGGTGCGGCACCAACGCGCGGCGAAGACTCATGCCGCACTGTACGGGGAACAAGAATGGCTCACAAGAGGCGGCTAACGGCCGTCCACAGGCTTTCTGCCGCATACATCCAGCAGCATGGCCTTGGTATCGAATTCTCCAACTTCAAAGTGACGCCCGCCTTGGGGGGTTAAATGCACCACCGCATCGCCCACCTCATCACGCTCTGCCCACGTCGAGATATTGGGCGAGACATCTTTGACACCGGTACGGAAACCAACCATATACTGGCGGCCAAGCTTCTTTCGGCTGGTGTAAAAGACCAACGACGGCGTTCCGGACTCCATCAGCTGGTAACCCAGCGCACTCCCGGCCTCCCAACCGTCAAAGAAGCTGAGATCCAGACTTTTCCAATTCCAGAGCAGGTGGTCAGACATACCGCCAACATACCTCCAAATGTATACCCACAACAAGCCCGATGATTACCGAACAGCCACCTCCGTACTCCAGCACAACCACGTGCGCAATTGGCGGGTGATGATGCCTTGCGTGGTGGTGCGCAAAGGCTGCCAAGGCTCGCAGCGCGAGAAACGGTGCTTTACCGCATCGGGCAACACGTTCTGCTCGTTGATGTACAGCACCAACCGTCCGGCCAGCGGCGGCCACGGCCACAGGTCGTACTGGTTGGCGCGGCGGGTTCCATCGTTCAGATACAGTACGGCAGGGTGGCGCGGCGTATGGAACGCCGCCAGCGCCGCCGTCTGGTAGCGGGTGGTCAGCACCACGCTGTCTGCGGCCAGCCGCGCAAGTTGCAGGTCCAACAGCTGACCCATCTCGGGCCAGCCGCGCAGGTCTTTGGTCGGGTCGGCCTTATAAGGCGTCTCAAGCCCCACGCGGCGCAACAGGAATGTATCGTGCATCACCAAACTTGCCAGCACATTCAGAATAATCCCCGCCACCAACAGCGGCCGCAGCTTGCGCCAACGGCCTGCCACCAACACCGCCAGCAGCACCAGCGCAGGCACGGTGGCCAGCAACGGCCAATTGGGCTGTACCTTGGCGTTGAGGGTTTGCAAGGCAAACACGGCAAACACCGGCAAGGTAAACCACAACAGAAGCCGCATTTGCGGCTCCAAACGCTTGTACACGGCCACACTCCTACCCCACACCGCCAACAGCAACACAAAGGTCAGCGGCCCCACCACCAGCAGTTGCCCGCCCAGAAACTCCAGCAACGTGCCAACCCCGCCATGACGCCCATCGCCGCCGCCATCGGCCTGCCACAGCAGGTGATGAAGCCCTGCCCAATCATGTTGCCAGTTCCACCACAGCACCGGCGCTTGCAAGACAAGGGAAATCAACCCCGCCACATACGGTTGCGGCTGCTTGAGCCAGTCGCGCCGCTCCACCAGCATGAACACCAGCAGCAGCGGATAAAACAATGCGGCAGTATACTTGGCCAGCCCGGCCAAGCCGATCAGCACGCCGATCATGCTCCAGCAACACCACTTCAACTTATCCTGCTGAGTGCTTAAAAACAAAATGAACAGCGCAAACATCCACAATGGCAACAACAAGGCGTCGGGGCTCATCAGCAGGCCGCCCACCGCCACCAGAGGCACCGTGGCCAACAGCCAAAAAGCCAGCCACGCGGCGCCCACGCCCGCCACCATGCCCGCCATGGCAAAACCTACCAACGGCACAATGCTTTGCCCCAGCAGGGCGAAGATCTTCACGCCCAGCATGGTCTCGCCAAAAAAGCCGGTGCCCACGGCAATGGCGGCGGTGGTCAGCGGCGGCTTGGTGAGGTAGCTCCAGTCCATATGGCTGGTCCAGTGCCAATACTGGGCTTCATCCGGCCCCAAACCGTAGGGCATCAGCCATTGTACGTAGATAATCCGCGCCAGCAGCAACGCCGCCGCCCATACCGCCGCTGCCTGCCACGGCAGCATTTCCAGCACATGCACGGGCTGGGCGGAGGTGTCTTTCTGTTTTACCATGGCGCCCATGCTGAACAGCCTCCACCCTGCGGTCAAGCGCCTTGGTACCGATGTCGCTATTTTAACGTTGGCGCTGGGCCTGTTGGCCACGCTGGCGTGGGCCAGCGGGCTGGATGCCGCACTGGCCCGCTGGCTGTACACCCCCAACGCCCCGTGGGCCGAGTTTCTGCGCGCATACGGCGCCTTGGCCGCCGGCGTAGTGGCATGGGGCTGTTTGGCTTGGCTGCTTGCCCCCCGCCTGCAAGAGGCCAAACCGATGATGGCCCAAACCGCACTGGTGATTGTACTGACGGCGGTTTTTGGCGCAGGCTTGTTCAATCAAGTGATTGTCAAAGACCTTGCCGACCGCCCCCGCCCGCGAGATATCGTGTTGGCCGATACTCCTGCCCCGCTGCCTGCCAGCTTCAACGGCAAATCCATGCCCAGCGGCCATGCGGGCATGGCGTTTGTGCTGGCGGCGCCGTATTTCGTGTGGCGGCGGCGCAACCGCAAGGTGGCCAACGCTTTTTTGGCGGGAGGGCTGGCTTTCGGCTGCACGGTGGGGCTGGCGCGGATGGTGGTGGGCGCGCATTTCCTTTCCGATGTCATCGTGGCGGCACTCATCACGCTGGCCACGGCACGGGTGGCGGCAGGGGTGGCCCACCGCTGGCAGCCGATCCCACGCAAACTGCTGCTCACCTTGATCATTCTCACCATGACAGCATTTTTGCTGGGCAACAGGTTTACCCTCACCCTCACCTACGAAGCCACCCAGCCTTGGCAACGCCTCAAACTGCCGTGCCTGTTGCAAGCGGTGCCCAGCCGGCAGGTGGCAAACCCCGTTATCGCCATCCGGCTAACGGGCTACGGCGCCCCGGTTTCCCAACTGAAACTGGTGGACGACCATGGCACCGTGCGCCTGCGCGATGAATTCGGCCTGTACCACAATCTTTCCTGCACGGGGCGGCTGCTGCTGCCGGCGGCCGCCAGCGAGTAAGCCACCATCGCCAGATAAGTGTTGACGCAGGCCCCCGCATGCGTTACACGCGCCTGAACACCCGAAAGCGAGGAGCAAACATTATGGCCCGTATCTGCGATTTCACCGGCAAGCGCACCACCAGCGGCAGCAACGTGTCGCACAGCAACGCGCACACCAAGCGTACCTTCAAGCCCAACCTGCAGGAAAAGAGCTTCTTTTCCGAAATCCTGGGCCGCGCCCTCAGCTTCCGCCTGAGCACCCGCATGATCCGCACCATCGACAAATACAACGGCATCGACGGCTTCCTTTCCAACGTGAAAAACCGCCGCGTGGTGGAAGGCTTCTCGCCCAAGGCCCGCGCCGCCCGCAAGGAAATCCTCAAGGCTTCCGAAGCCAAACAGGCCTAGTTTCCTGCAATTCTTCCACAGGCCCCCGTTGGGGGCTTTGTGTTGCGCATTTGAAGAACTTAACCTAGACTGGAGGCCAACACAGGAGACCTCCCATGACCGACTATCCGCAAGTTCCTCCCACACGGGCCGAATTGGTGCGCATGAACCTTGAACAGCTTATCGCCATCATGCCCGACCGGCGCCGGAACATCATCATGCGTATTTACAAAGACCACCAAGACCTGTTCGATACCAACCCCGGTTCTTCCCATAACCACCAAGCTTGGCCCGGTGGTCTTGCCGACCACTATGCCGACCTGCTCCGCACCAGTTGGACAGATTATGCCGATGAGTTGGCTTGGGCCGAGGCTTATAACGCGGAACTTCCTTTTACTTTGGGGCCGGCACAGGTTGCCCTCTTTGGCCATGATGCCGAGAAAGTGGTGGTTTACGGTAAAAAAGACGACCCGCGTTGCGCGCCGTTTATCGCCATGCACGAGGCCCCTTCCGACAAAGCCACCAAGGAAGGCATCAAGTGGCATGTGTTGAAACACTGGGAAAACACCTACGGCCTTGTTCTGGATGATGCCGAAATCAATGCCGTCAAATACACCCATGGTGAAGGCGACGACTACCGCAATGACCGGCGGATCATGAATGAGCTGGCAGCGTTTGTTGGCAACTGTGACCGTGGCAGTGCCCGTATCCGTCACCGTATGGGCAGAGGCCTTGGTGTTTTCCCGCCCTGCCGGTTTGATGCCAGATACCTCCTACGGAGGAAGGTGAAGCTAAACTTTCCGCACGAAAGAAACCGCCCATCGGGCGGTTTCTTCAAGGCTTTCGCCTGAACCAACTAGTTCAGCACGATGACGCCACGGCGGTTTTTCGCCCAGGCGGCTTCGTCGTGACCTTCCACGGCAGGGCGTTCCTTACCGTAGCTGATGGTGGTGACGTTACCGGCGTCCACACCCAGACCGGCCAGGTATTTCTTCACGGCCACGGCGCGGCGTTCGCCCAGCGCCAGGTTGTATTCGCGGGTGCCGCGTTCGTCGCAATGGCCTTCCACGGTCACGCCTTGCACGTTGTGCTCCTTGGCGAAGGAGGCAAACTGTTGCAGGGTGGCGGCGGCGCTGTCGGTGATGGCGGCGCTGTCGTAGTCGAAGTACACCATGTTGAAGCCACCGGCAGCGAACATTTCCTTCACGCTGGCGTCGTTGGCGGCGCCACCGGAAGTGTAGCCCGAGCCCGCACCGTAGTTGCTGGCGTTGGCCACGGGCGCGACGTCAAGGTCGGGGCTCTTGAGGCAGGAGCAGGCGCCCAGCGCGGCCACGGCGGCGAGAGCGGCAAGTTTGGTGATCTTCATGGTGTTACCCTTTACGTTTTATGGTTGTTCACACTGGTGAACTCAGGCCGTCTCGCAAAACCCGCAAGGTTTCCCAACGGTTCGACAGTGTTTGTGCCACAGGCATACAATCTCCGCAAGTGCTGCGGCGCCACACCCGCACAAATTTTTAGCGCATTTTGACGAACTTACGCCAAGCTTACGGCCATCATTCCCCCTGTCTGGCGCTAAAACCGGGGACACCGTCAAAAGTGTACAAGTTCTCCACTTTCACCCAGTCAAAGCCCAGCCCTTCCAAATTGGCCAACACCATACGTATGGCATCGGCAGACACCTCGCCCTCCTTGCCAAGAAAACGACAGGCCCACAGGTCAGAAAGCGCGCTCACTTCCGGCTTGCCCGGGTACATTTTCATGCCCCGGCTGCTCACCGTCTTCAGCGGCAGGGAGGTGGTGCCGCAGCGCTCGATCATCGGGCCCATTTCGGCAATATCGGCATCGGCCTTGTCCAAAAACACGTCCACCCCCACAAGCCGTTTTACCCGCACGCTTTTGGTGGTGGCGGCGGCATCGGGCATACGTACCGCCTCACCGCATCCCGTGGCAAAGGCAGGCAACTTGGCGGGCATTTTGCCAAAGTTGCCGATCACCGCCTTGGCGAAGTCGGCGGTCGACAACGCCTTGGATTTATCCTGCGCGATATCGCCAGTGTGCTGGCCGTTTTCCAATGTATAAAGCCATGCATTACCGATCTTGGCAGCCACTTCGCCCTGCCCGATATGGTAAAGCATCAAAATGGCTGCATTCAACAGGCCGGAAGGGTTGGCGATCCCTTTGCCCGCGATGTCCGGCGCGCTGCCGTGCACGGCTTCAAACATGCTGCAGCCACGGCCAAGGTTCATGCTGCCCGCCAGCCCCACGCTGCCGGCAATCTGGCTGGCGATGTCGCTGACGATATCGCCATACAGGTTCTCGCACACCACCACGTCAAACTTCTCCGGCGTATCGGCAATACGGGCCATGCCGATATCGACAATCAGGCTTTCCTTGGCGATATCCGGATACTCGGCGCCGATCAGCTTGAACACCTGATGGAACATGCCGTCGGTGATCTTCATGATGTTGTCTTTGATAAGGCATGTCACCTTCTTGCGGCCGTTGGCACGGGCATATTCAAAGGCGTAGCGCACAATCAGCTCGGTGCCGGTGCGGCTGTACAGCTTCATGCTGTGGCTGGTGTCGCGGGTCTGGCGGTATTCGATGCCCGCGTAAAGCCCCTCCTCGTTTTCGCGGACAATCACCATGTCCACGCCCTTGTGCTTGCTCTGCACAAAGGGTTCGAAAGTGCGCACGCTGCGCACGTTGGCATACAGGCCAAATGCCTTGCGCATGGTTACGTTGACGCTTTTGTAGCCGCCGCCTTGCGGTGTGGTGATGGGGGCTTTCAGCAAAATCCTGGTGGCACGGATGCTGTCCCATGCCTTGGGGTCCACCCCGTTCATCACGCCTTTGGCGAAGACCTTTTCGCCCAGTTCCACAAAATCGTACTCCAGTTGTGCCCCGGCTGCGGCCAACACCTCCAGCGTCGCGTCCATAATTTCGGGGCCAATCCCGTCGCCTTTGGCCACGGTTATGCGTGTACTCATGTGTTTGCCTTTCTTGTTTTAAATTTTAATAACGCCCAAACAACGGTGTCTGTCTCGGTGCTCCAAAGGTTTTCCAATTAACCCCGCTCACCTTGTGACGCAGTTCGGTGCGCGTGTGCAAAATCGTCATCAGCGTTTCAAAGTCAGCACCCGTGCATTCCCACTCGGGCACACCATCCGCAAACTTGAACAACGCGCTACGCTTCCTCATGTTGGCAAACACCTTGACCGCGCGTTCCAAGTCGGCAGCCACATCGCGGCCGTGTTCCGGCACAGACACCGCAACCTGCCGCAACGCGGTGGCTGCGGCGGGGCGAGACAGCGGCAGTTTGCGCTTCATAATCTCATCGAGATGGTGTTGGAACTCCCTGTAGCCCATCCAATGCTTGTTGCCGCCCATTACAGTCCACTCCCCTCGTCTTCAAACTGGATGATCTCATCTGCCCGCTCCAAAGGTACAGCTTTGGGGATGAATTTCAACTGGGGCAGGCTGCGCATCGGGCGGAAACGCGGATCGGCGGGGTCAACCTGCGGTTGCGGGGTGCCAAGGCCCTCGCCTTGCGGCCAGCTTTGCCCTTGTGTGGGCGGAGTGAAATTGTCGGCCTCGCTCTCCACCGCGTTGGGCATGCCCACCGGAGCAAGACTGGGGGCAGACCGGCCTACCGGGTCGGGGGCGGGTTGGGCCACCGGCTTGGGCGCGGAAATCTTGCTTTCCCTAGCGGTGGCTTCGGTGGCCTTGGCCTCCACGTCGCGGGTCAGTTCTTGCGCCTTGTTGTAAATCTCGAAGTTGGTGGGAGCCTTTTCTCGGCCATCGATGCGGCTGAAGGTATCGGGCACCAAGGTCGACGAGATCGGTGCAGGCGCGCTGGGCTTCATCAAGCTGGAGGGCTCCGGCGCGGTATCCAATTCGGCGGGCGTGGCAGGCACCAGCGCCTCGGTGGGGCTGGCGGTGCGGGCGGAAAAGTCCGGCAAGGCTTCAAACACCGAGATGGGCGCCCCTTTCACGGCGGGCTGCGCAGGCCGGTGCGGCATATCCTCCACCACCGGCATGGCGGGCGGCGCCACCTGTTGGGCGGCGGGTGCGCCGGGCAGTTTCAGCCCCTTGCCAAGGCCCAGAATCTCCAGCCGCCGCACGGCATATTGCCCGGCTTTTTCGTAGGTGTACTCCACCCCCAAACTGCCCGCCATGCGGAAAGTGCGGTTACGCGTACCCCAAAAGGCTTCTTCAATGGTTTTGGCCATGGTGGCAGGAATGAAATGGGCAGTGACATGCTGCAAAAACTGCTGCGCCACATACGCCTCGCCGCCGCCGGGATGCACGGTTTCCGGCCATTCGCGGAAAATCAGCCGCACGCGGCCCACCCCCTCGCTGGAAAGCTTGGCCTTGTCCATCATCAAACTCACCGTGGCCCACGTGCCGCCCTTGCAGAGGAAATCATACGCCGCCTCGCCCTGCCCGCCGCCCATGGAGATCCATTTGCAGGAAAGACCATCCAGCACGCTCTGGCGCTCAAGCTCAAAGGTGGTGAAGGGGATCACCCCCGGCATCGCGTCATCATCCATCCGCCCGCCTTGGGCCAGCGGCAACACTTCAGTGGGCAACAGGCTGTCCAGCCATCCCGCATGGCACGGCACGGCCCATAGGCCGACACCCAACACAACCGCCAGCGGCCAATGCCTCAACATGCCGCCATGGTAGGGGAAATTCGCGTATACGTTGCGGATCGGCGTATATTTTCGGCAATTGTCTTGTGGCGGGGCTGCCGCACACGCTTATCTGGCCATCCCATCATCACTTTTAGACGTATGAAACCAAAACCGACATTCTCCAGGCATCGCCCTTAAAAGCCTTGGGTTCCACAAACCAACCTTAAGGGTTTTCATTGCCACAAAAAGCTCTTCCAACGATATCCCCAAACTCGCAGCAAACGCGGCCATATCGCGTTCGTGAACACCAATGCTGCATCGCTCCTCCCGTATCTCTGTCACCACACCCGCCCCGCCGCCAAGGCAGCCTTGCTGTCACCGGGGGTGCCGCCAGCCATGGCCAGCTCGGGGCGGCCTCCGCCCTTGCCGCCCAGTACGGCGGCGGCGGCGTTCACCACATCACCGGCCTTCACCTTGGCAGTCAGGTCTTTGGTGACACCCGCCACCAAACTGGCCTTGCCGTCAGCTTCGCCAATCAACAGCACCACCCCGCTTTGCAGGCCGGATTTCACCCCTTCCGCCGCCTCACGCAACTGGTCGGGAGCGGCTTGGCCGACATCGGCCAGCACCGCCCTGATGCCGTTCACATCCTCGGCCTTGGCCAACAAAGCCGAAACATCCAGCTTGGGCGCAGCCGCCTTGGCCGCCTGTTTGGCCTTGGCCTGCAATTCGGCCACGCGGGCGGGCACCTCGGCAGGCTTGGTTTTCAAGGCCGCTGCCGTATCGCGCAGGGCGTCGGCATCGGCCTTGAAGCTGGCCAGCGCGGCTTGGTGGGTGACCCCTTCAATCCGGCGAATCCCCGCCGCCACACTGCTTTCCGCCACAATCCGGAACAACCCGATATCGCCGGTATGCGCCACATGGGTGCCGCCGCACAGGTCGGCGGTAATCAGCCCCTCACTGTCGGGCTGCCCCATGTACACCACCCGCACTTCATCGCCGTACTTCTCGCCGAATTGGGCAATGGCGCCGGTTTCCTTGGCGGCTTCCACCGGCAAGATGCGCGTCACCACCGGCAGGTTCTGCCAGATGCGCGCATTCACCCACGCTTCCACCTGCGCCAACTCGTCGGCGGTCACCGCCTTGGGGTGGGAGATATCGAAACGGGTGGTAATGTCATCCTGACGACTGCCACGCTGCACCACGTGCTCGCCCAGAACGTCCCGCAAGCCAGCAAACAGCAGGTGCGTGGCGCTGTGGTTGCGGGCAATCTGCCCACGGCGGGCGGTATCCACCTGCAACTCCACCGAGGCCCCCACCTTCAGGGCGCCTTCGGTTACCTCCACGGCATGGATGAACACGCCATCCAGCACCTTCTGCGTATCGGTCACCTTGGCGGCAAAGCCTTCACCGCGCACGGTTCCGGTATCGCCCACCTGCCCGCCGCTTTCGGCATAGAAAGGCGTCTGCCCCACCACCAGCCAGCCCTTATCACCTTTGACCAAGCTGTCCACCTGCGCGTCATCCTTCACCAAGGCCTGCACCACGGCTTCATTATGCAAACGCGTGTAACCTTGGAATTCCGTCGCTCCGGCCTTGTCCTGCACGTCAAACCACACCTCCGAAAGCTTGGCATCGCCGCTGCCCTTGTGGGCGGCGCGGGCGCGGGCCTTCTGCTCGGCCATGGCGGCCTGAAAGCCATCCACGTTGATGCCGATACCGCGCCCCCGCAAGGCATCTTCGGTCAAATCCAGCGGAAAACCGAACGTATCGTACAGCTTGAACGCCACCTCACCTTCCAACATGTCGCCCTGCTTCAGGCCCTTGCTGGCGTCGTCCAACAACGCCATGCCCTGCTTGAGGGTGCGGCCAAAACGCTCTTCTTCCATCTTGATGACATCGGTGGCCATGGCCGCCCCGCGCGCCAGCTCGGGGTAGGCTTCACCCATGGTGTGCACCAGATTGGGCACAAGGCTATGGATAAACGGCCTGTCCATCCCCAGCAGAAAGCCATGGCGCATGGCGCGGCGCATGATGCGGCGCAGCACATACCCCCGCCCCTCATTGCTGGGCATCACACCATCCACCAGCAAGAAGGTCATCGCGCGCAAGTGGTCGGCCACCACGCGCAGGCTGACATCACTCTCTCCGGCCTTGCCGTAATCCACGCCTACCAGCTTCGCGGCAGGCTGGATGAGGCTTTGGAACACATCGGTATCATAATTGCTTTGCACACCCTGCACCGCGCACATCACCCGCTCCAGACCGGCACCGGTGTCGATGTTCTTGTTTTTGAGCGGCACCTTGCTGCCGTCTTTCTGCAAGTCAAACTGGGTGAACACATGGTTCCAAATTTCCATCCAGCGGTCGCCGTCTTCGTCCTTGGTGCCCGGGCGGTCGCCGTACATGTTGCCGGAGGGGTCAAGGTCATAGAAGATTTCCGAGCACGGGCCACAGGGGCCGGTATCGCCCATGGTCCAGAAGTTGTCGGAGGTGGCAATGCGGATGATATCCTTCTCGGCCAGCCCCAACTTGCGCCAGATGGCAAAGGCCTCGTCGTCGTCATGGTACACGGTGACGCACATGCGTGCGGGGTCCAGCCCCAAAACCTCGGTCACCCACTGCCAGCCCCAAGTCAGGCTTTCTTCCTTGAAGTAATCACCGAAAGAGAAGTTGCCCATCATCTCGAAGAAGGTGTGGTGGCGGGCGGTATGGCCGACATTCTCAAGGTCGTTGTGCTTGCCCCCTGCCCGCACGCAGCGCTGCACACTGGCGGCGCGGGAAAGACGGGTATCGGCACCCGTGAAGTTGTTCTTGAACTGCACCATGCCGCTGTTGACGAACATCAGCGTGGGGTCGTTGTCGGGCACCAGACTGGAACTGGGCACGATGGTATGCCCCTTGCTTTTGAAATGCTCCAAAAAGCTGCTGCGGATATCGGCGCCGGTCTTGGGGGCTGTCATGGGGTGCTCTCCGTTACTGGAGAAGGGTTGTAGCACTTCTGTATGCGCAAGACAAACGCCTTGGTGGCGCGGCTACCCCCACTTGTCAAACTTGCCCTTGAAGTACGGGTCGGCGAAGTAGCGCAGCTTCTCGGCCACCACCGGCTTGGCGCCCTGGATGAAGATAAGCTGGCTGTCGTTGGGCAGGCGCATCACTTCGTCCGGCGTCATCAGCGCACGGCTGGTTTCGGAAAGGTTGATGTTCTTGCCGCCACCGATAACCTTTTTCCAAACCTTCATCTTGTCAATCACGCTGGCCTCGGTGCTGCCTTCCCCCTTCACCGTGATGGTGGTGGTGCCCAGCATGTCGGAGAGGGTCTTGGCGGTTTCCACGTCATTGGTCCCGAACGCCATGCGAACCGCGCAGTTGGAGATAAAGGTGGCCCAACGCTCATACAAATCCTTGATTTGCGAAAGGTCTTGGATGAACAGCCAAATATGGATGCCGTAGCCCGCCAAAAAGCCCACGGCTTCTTCAATCGGCTGCATGTATTGCAAGGCCGGAAACTCGTCGACCAGAAACAGCACCCGCTCTTTCGGCTGCTTGCCGCCGTCACGGGTCATGGCCTTCACCGCCATGCCGATAATCAGCCGCACCACGGGGGCGTACACGGCGAGGTTTTCCGGCGGGATGATGAGGTAGAGGCTAATGGTTTCCTTCTTCAAATCCTCCAGCTTGAAATCGCTGCGGCTGGTGATTTTTGCCAATTTCGGGCTGTCCCAAATAGCCGTCTGGCTTTTGGCGGTGGAAAGCACGCTGGCCAGCACCTTGGGCTCGGTGGCGGTGATGCTGGCGGCCACCCGTTTGATGAACGGGTGCTTCACCCGCAGCATGTCTTCAATCATCAGCTCGAAATCGCGGCGGGTTTGCATGATGAGGTAACGCACCTCGGCAATGTTACGCAGCGGCGGCGGGCTTTCAGTGGCCACATACAAAATCAGCCCTTCCACCAGGCTCCGCGCTTCGCGGCTCCAGAAGGGATCGTTGGCGTTGTCTTCCAAAATCATCATGTCGGCGATAAGCTTCACGTCGTCCAATTCGTTGTCGGTGCCGACACGGATGAAGTCGATGGGGTTGAAACAGTCGCTCTTCTCGCCAAACGGTGCAAAGGTATAGACCTTGCTGAAGGTGCTGCGGAAGCGCCCGCTCACCGCAAAGTTTTCCCCTTTGATATCGTTTACCACCACACTGCCGGGGTGGGTCAAAAGGTTGGGAATCACATGCCCCACCCCCTTCCCCGAACGGGTGGGCGCAAAGGTGATAAGGTGGCCCGGTTGGTTGAAGCGCAAAAACTTGCCATCAAACTTGCCGAGAATCACACCCTTGTCGCCCAAAAACCCCGCTTTTTTGAGATCGGCCCGCGTCGCAAAGTCGGCGGAGCCATGGGAGAGAGAGCTTTTGCCTTTCAAATCGCCCAGTTGGCGCATTTGCTGGTGATAGCTTTTCAACCCACGCAGCCAAACGAGTTTGCCGACACGATACGCCACATAAAGCCCCAGTAACGCCGCAAGGCTGCGCACCACAACTTGAGAACTCGGCAGCAGGGCTGCCCAATCCACCGCCAAAACCACCCACACCACGGCGGCCAACAGCAGCAGAATCAACGTCCATTTGAGCTTTCTCAGCATGGCGGGCAGTCTAACACGCCCCCAACGTCAGGGCGAGATGCGTCGGGCGCCTAACGCTCCATCTCGGTATCGCGCTGTGGCGCGGGCGCCATCTCGGGGGTTTTGAGGAGATCGTCAAGGATACGCGTTTTGTCACGCCCTTTATCCTTGAGTGACGAGATGTTGCTGGCCATCGCATATACCGAGGGCAGCTCCTCCGCCGTGGCCTTAAGACCGCTCGCAGTATGTTCGCTGGCTTGCACCTGTTCCACACTGCGCAACAATTCCGGCGGCAGGGAAACACCGCTCTCCGCCATACGCTTGAGCGCGTCTACCTTGACGTACTGGTCGGCGGCGATTTTATCCAGAGGTTGCGACACGGGCCACCTCCTTCAGCGCATCAATCAGTTGCTTGCCGGTTTCGCTGGCCATGGTGAAGACCATACGGTAGGCGGCAAAGTCAAACTTGGCGGCATGGGCCAACGCCTCACGACGGGCGGCGGATTTGAAGCCCAGGAACGTCCAGCCACGCAAGGCGCCAAACATGGCGGGCGCGGTTTTCAAAATACGGGCGGTTTGCGCGGAGCCGTGCTCCTGCTCATACGCCCAGCACTTGGCGGCGGCTTCGGGGGCATCGGCATAGATGATGGCAAAGGCGTCATGAAACTGCCCGGCCAGCCACTGCTGGGTTTGCTCCAGTCGTTCGTAGTCCAGCTTGCCGGCCACAAAACGGGTATGGTGGCCGCGCAGCTTGCGGCTGTTGCCCCATGCGGCACGGTCCAGCGCTTCCATGCGTTGGGCCAGCTCGGCGCGCACCGCCACCTTCACGTTGTCGGGCTGGCCGCCCATCACCTCGGCGAAGCTGGCCGGGTCCATCTCCAGCAATTCGTCAATGGGTGGCAGGGGTTGGGGCATAAGCGTCGCGGCCTTTCCATGGTGTCTCTGCTTTATTATAGGGCAAATGGATACCATAAATCCAGCCCCAAACTGACATCAGGATGTCACAAACAGGGTATGCGCGGTGCGGTTGAGCACCTCACGCAACTCTTTGATCGGCTTGTCCAGCAATTCCGCCAAGGCTTTCAGTGTCGGCGGCAGGCTTTCCGGCCCACCGGCGTGGCCGCTGCGGCTTTGCGGCGCCACCAGTGCGCTGCCCGCCCCCAATAGCAGCCGATTTTCAGGCACTTTTTTTACCAGCTGGCGATAACCGTCATTGGCCGCATAGGTAAGTTCCGGCCGCACCAGCACATGCATGTCGTGCTGTTTCACCAGTGCCAGCTCGGCCTCATCGGCCAGCATGTCGGCCCAGACAAGCTTGGGCAGCCCTTCGGCACGACCCAGGCAATCCTGCAACGAGGCCAAACTGCGGCGATGCCCCACAAACGCAGGCAAACCGAAGTCGGCGGCAATTTCCAGCTGCACCAACAACTGTGCCTCCTGCTGCGGCAGGGTATAGGGTGCGTAGGGCTCGTCAATCAGCAAGGGCCCCAGCGCGATGATTTTGGGATTGTCGTTAATCAGTTTGGTCAACGCCCTATCCAGCGCCTCGGCATCGTCCTGCAACTTGCGCGGGCCAAAGGCCAAGGCGCCGAACAGGCGCGGCTCCACCACCGTCGCCCCCGTAAGCGCGGCGGTTTGTTCTTCATCCCCCGCTTCAGCCGCCAGAATGGCCATGGTGTATGGGAAGCCGTTCTCCTGCGACAACGCCGCCATGTAGCGCACGACATCTTCGCCGGAGGCGGCAAAAAACCCCGCATCCACCGTCACTTTCCCGCCTTCCAGCACGGCATCCCACGGGGCTGCAAGCTGCTTGGGCGTGGTGGAGGCGGGAACCTCGGCCAAAACATCTTCGCCGCCGACATCCACAAACGCCAGCCCACTGCTGGCTGAAGATACCGTGCGGGCCAGCGCGGGGTCGTCGGCCGGTTTGGCCTGCGTGGCAGGCGGGGTCATGTCTTGCAGGTCTTGGCGCACTTCGCGGGCGATATCACCCACCGCACTGCCGATGGCTCCGGCCAAGCCCCCCAGCAGCGTTGGTTTTTTGTCCGGCTTGTCGCTCATATCGGTTTATCAACAACACTTTTCTGTTAACGATGTGCGCGGCAAAATCGCGATTTCTATCCCACCCTAAGACCCAAGCCAACAGCAGTGCAAATTCTTTCATCATCTTTGTGCATAACACCCTTGCCGCACGTGGGCAAAAAACCACATGCTTGCCAAATACGATCAACCCAACAAAGAAAGGCTCCCCCCATGCCCCTTCGTTCTTCGTCCCTTGCCGCGTGCGCTGCGGCCACCTCGTTGATTGCCGCCGTCAGTGCCGCCTCCTCTCCATCCAAGGCCACCGGACTGGCCTGCAAGCCGCTGCAACAGCAAACCGAAGAAGAGAGAAAAGAAGGGGAAAACGCCATTCTCAGCAACGCTAGCGTTGAAGGGGCCTTCAATGCCCTAAAAAGAGAGTTGTCGATTCAAGCTCTCCGCATGATCAACACCCGTGACAACTCTGCACGAAACGCCGGAGAGACATTGCTGGCACAGATGGATGCCTTCCCCGACTCCCGCCATTACGGTGCCAACTTCCTGCTTGGATTGGCCAAGCCTCATTCGGATGACCCTTATGTTGCCCAAGCCCGCGAGACCTTGCGCACCAACATGGCCGAGCAGGCCGCAGCCAACCGCTGCCGTCAGGCGCCGGATGCCTCAACCTTGGTGCCCGGCGGTCCAAGCGTTCAGGTTTACGACACCGACAGCGGCGAAGTCAGCAAAACCTACTCCGGCGACGAGGTCATGGCACCGCCCGCGCCGCAAACATTGGCTTTCTGGAACCAAGGCGCGATAGACCGCTCCCGCACCGAGGGCCGCTAGGCGCTGTCAACACCCCGCCATGCGCGCCAACAAGCGGCAGGTGTTGGTGGCGGTGATGTCGGCCACTCCGTCGTCGCCCATCTGCCACACCTTCGCCAAGCAGGCGGCAGTATGGGCCACCATGGCGGGGGTGCAGCGCTTGCCGCGCTTGGGCTCGGGCGCCAAGTACGGCGCATCGGTTTCCACCAGCACCCTGTCATGTGGCAGGGTGGCGGCAATCGCCCGCAAATCGTCGCTCTTTTTGAAGGTCAGCACACCGGAAAAACTGATGTAGCCGCCCATCTCCACCGCTGCTGCCGCCATCGCCGCCGTGCCGGTAAAGCAATGCAGCACGAACGGTACGCCCATATGTTCGCGCAGAATGGCCAAGGTATCGTCTTCGGCATCACGGGTATGGATGACCACCGGCAACCCCGCCGCCTTGGCTGCTTGCAGGTGCAGATGAAAACTCTCCTGCTGCACGGCCTTGGGCGCGGTGTCGTAATAGTAGTCCAGCCCCGTTTCGCCCAGCGCCACCACGCGGGGGTGGGCCGCCAATCCGGCCAACTCGTCCAATGTCACCATGCCGCCCTCACCGGCATCGTGCGGATGAATCCCTGCCGCCACCCACACGCGGGCCTCCGCTTCAGCCAGCGCCAGTGCAGGGGCCCATTCCTCGCGACGGCAGGCCACGTTCACCACCTGCGCCACGCCTGCGGCCTGTGCATCCGCCAGCAGGTTTGCAGGGGTTTGCGCTGGTTCCTCGCCAAAACGCGGGTGTAACAGGTGGCAGTGGGAGTCAATCAGCATGACGCCACCACCCCCAACGCCTGTTCGGCCACCAGCGTGTGCGGTAGGTTGAGGGTGCGGGCCTGCTGCATCAAGGTGGCAATGGCGGCATAGGCCTCGGCCTGTTTGGGTGTGGGCGTGTGTTCGGCCAATAGCGCCAGCAGCGCCTGCGGCACCAGCGGCGCCTGTGCGGTGGAAGGTGCGGGCACGCTTTGCCCTTGCAAGGCGGGCCGCAGGTGCGCCATCAGTTCATGCAGGGTTTGCGCTTCCTTGCCCAGCACCGTGCCGGGGCACCCTTTGGCCAGCGGCGCAAGATTTACGTCACCGCCCACCTCCACCAGCACCTTGCCGGTGTCTTCAAGGCTTAAGGGATGCAAGCGCAGCAACCGGCAGCGCGAGCGGATGGTCGGCAAGGTGGCCGAAAGCTGGTGGCATACCAGCAGGAAGTAAATATTCGGGCGCGGCTCTTCCAACATTTTCAAAAGCGCGTTGGCGGCCTCGTCGGTCAGCTGCTCCAGCGCGTCAATCACCACCACGCGGGCGGTATCGGCACTGCGTTGCAGGGTGGCAAGCAGGTCGCGGGCGGCATCAATGCCGATGGATTTCTTGCCCTCCTCCGGCGCCAGCACATGGAAATCCGGACAGCTTCCGGCCTGCAACTGGGCGCAGGCGGGGTGGCCCACATCATGCGCCAGCGGATCGGCGGGCGTGCTGTTGCCGAACATGTCGGCCCCCTGCCCCGCGCCATCCGTCGGCCCGCAAATCAAGCGGTACGCCAAATGCTCGGCCAACGTGCGCTTGCCAATGCCCTGCGGCCCGTGCATCAGCAACGCATGCGGAAACCGCGCCCCCGCCAGCAACGTTGCCAGTTGGGTTTTGGCGTCGGTGTGGCCGATGAGGGGGGGTAACATCATATCAGAACCTTTTCCCGAGGAAGAGGTGTCAGACTGATACCAAGCTTGCCGTTCAGCGCCTCTACAACACGGTTATGGACCGTCACAAGGTCGGCATCGGCATCAACCAGAACGATATGGTCATCTTTTGCCGCCTCCGCATGATAGCCCTCCCGTACCCGTTGATGGAAAGACACCCCCATGTTTTCAAAGCGGGCTTCATCCAGCCCCGCTTCAATTTGCACACCTTTTCTTGAAAGTCCGATTTCTACGGGGATGTCGAGAATGATCTGTACATGGGGGCGCACATCCTCAATGGCAATGCGATGCAGTGTTTCCAGCAGCTCAAGAGAAAGTCCTCTCCCATAGCCTTGGAATACGGTGGTCGTCAGGAAACTCCGATCGGAAACAACCCACTGCCCCGCATCCAAAGCAGGCTTGGTCACCTTCAGCATTGTCTGGCGACGGTCTGCGGAAAACAGCAAGGCTTCCCCAATACCATCCAACTTGTCATGCTCCCCGGTCAACACAATCTCTCGCAGCTTTGCACCAACATCGGTCCCTCCGGGTTCGCGGATGTGGTGGCAGTCAATCCCGTTTGCCAGCAAAGCACGGACAAGCAGATTGAGCTGGCTGCTTTTTCCAGAACCATCAAGGCCGTCTAGCGCAATGTAGTAGGGTGCTTCCGTCATGTGCACAAGCTAACAAAGAAGGATTCCCAAGCCCAGCACACTGCCGTCCATTGCACCACCTGCACAACTAAAACAACCCGATAAAACTCTGCAACCACCGCGTAAAGAACCCTGCCTGCGGAATCTCACGCCCCGCCACCAGCGCGGTGGTGAAGGTTTGGCCGGATGGCAGTGTCACGGTCAGCTCGCCCAACGGTTTGTCGGCAGCCACCGGCGCCACGATGGGCCGGTTGTAGGTGGCTTTCACCTTGATATCGCCGCGTTCGGCGGGGTTGATGAACATGTGCAGGGGCTCGGCCACGGTAAGGCCCACGCTGCCCTGCGTGCCGTGCCAGACGGGAACGTCGCCCACCATCATCTGCCCGGGCGTGGCGACTTCAACAGGCTTGTTTTGCGCAAAGAACCATTGGTAGGCCTTCATGCTTTCGCCCTCACGGGCGGCAAAGCCGCTGGTGCCCATCACCACGGTAATCAGGCGCTGGTCTTTCTGCACCGCACTGCTGGCAAGGTGGAAGCCGCTTTCTTCGGTATGGCCGGTCTTGCCGATATCAATCCCCACCCCCGCATGCAGCAAGCCGTTGCGGTTTTGCTGTTTGATGCCGTTCCACACGAACTCCTCCTCGGTGAGGTAGTGTTTGTATTCGGGGAAATCGCGCAACAGCGCCGCCACCAGCATCGCGATATCATGGGCGGTGCTGTACTGCGCGGGGTCGGGCCAGCCGCTGGCATTCACAAAGTGCGTGTTGGTCATCCCCAGCCGCTGGGCGGTGGTATTCATGAAGCCTGCAAACCCATCCTCCGTGCCGCCCAATTTTTCAGCCACCACCACGCAGGCGTCATTGCCGCTCACAATGGCGATGCCGCGAATCAAGCTTTCCACCGGCACGGTCTTGCCCACTTCCACAAACATCTTGCTGCCACCCATGCGCCAGGCTTTTTCACTGACAGGGAATTCATCGGTCAGCTTGTACTCGCCCTGTTTCAGGGAATCGAACAGCAGGTACAACGTCATCAACTTGGTGAGGCTGGCCGGGCCCATGCGCTCATCGCCGTTCTGGTTCAAAAGCACCGTACCGGTTTCAGGGTGCACCACGTAGGCGGCCTTGGCGGAAAGCTCCAGCGCCCACCCTTGCACCGCCAGCATTACGGCCAAAACCGCCAGCATCACACCACGCATGATTCTCTCCCTTCCTCTCAAGAACATCAGACAACCGCACTGTAACGTCAGCGGCCCTCAACCACAAGCCGTGCGCCTGCAAAACCCGCAGCCACCAGCTTCTCCAGCGCGATTTCCGCTTCGGCAAGGCTGGCATAGGGGCCGCTGCGCACACGGGTCAGCGTGCCGGAAGGGCCTTCCACCTTGCTAAGGGCGGCGGTGGGTTCGGCAGCGCGCAGGGCATCCAGCTGGCGCTCGGCGTTGGCCACACTGCCGTAGGCCCCTACCTGCACAAACACGTTGGTGCGCACCAGCGGCGTGGTGTCGGCATGAACGCGGGCAGCCTCTGGCGGCGGCGGCGGCAGATTGGCGGCAGCGGCAGGAACTTCAGCCTCCAACTTGGCAATTTCGGTAGGCGGCAACGGCGTCTGCACGTCGGTTTGCGGCGCGGTCAACACGGTAGCCGTACCATCAAGCGGCGGCAATGCCTCGGCTTCAATGCTGGGCGGCACATAGGAAGGAAGTGTCGGCGCGGCAGCCGTCTGTACAACGGGCTGGGCGGGCATCCCCAGCCGCAGGTTGGGAAGCTGCGATGCCAACTGCGTATTGCCTTTCAGGCCACCCGCATAATGGTGCGGGCCGCCGATGGCTTCCACCAACACCGGTGCGGTGCCGCCGCGCACGACATCAAGGCTTTGCGCCGCCGCGTAAGAAAGGTCGATAAGCCGCCCGCGCACAAACGGGCCACGGTCGTTGACCTTCAGTACCACACTCCTGTTGTTCTCAAGGTTGGTGACCCGCACGATACTGGGCAACGGCAGGGTTTTATGCGCGGCGGTAAAGGCGTACATGTTGTAGCATTCACCGTTGGCGGTGGGCTTGCCATGGAAGTCCTCGCCATACCAGCTGGCCACCCCTCGCTCGCTGTACCCCAAGCTGCTGACCACCGGTTCATAGCGGATGCCGTCCACTTTGTAGGGCGCGCCCACCTTCATGTCGCCCTCGTCCTTGCAAGAATAGGTGCCAAGCCCCTTTTTCAGCAAATGGCTACCCACCTGAACCTCGGTACATCCTGCCAGCAGTGCGGCAGTCAGCAGCGCTTTCAGCGGAATCTTGTACATGCTCCAATACGGGAACGGAATGCGCTTATACATCGGGGAGATTGCCTTCGTTGGCGATGCTCTCGGCCAGCAACAACGCGCTGGCGGCAAAGTAGCTGGAGTAATTCCACCTCAGCAACACATCGAAATTGGGGCCCAGCATGTAGGTAGGGCCTTTGTCGCCCAGCGGGCGATACATGCGCAAGGCGGTTTCGGTGCCGCCCAACTTGCTGAACGACGTGCCCTTGGGCACCACCCCCCAACGCTGCCACTGCGCCAGCGGATGCGGCTCGCTCAGGCCACGCTCGTTGAAGCCCGCACTTTCAGGCAACTTTACCGACACCTGCGCGGGCAAGCGCCATGGCACATCCTTTTGCCAGCCAAGAGCTTTCAAGAACGTTCCCGCACTCATGAAGACATCGGCCGGCGTATTCCAGATATCCACCTTGCCATCGCCGTTGCCATCAGCAGCATGCTTCAGGTAGTTGCTCGGCATGAACTGGCATTGCCCCATGGCGCCCGCCCAACTGCCGGTCAATTCGGCGGGATTGATCCCGCGCTTGCGCGCCACCCGCAGGGCGTTGACCGCCTCTTTGCCAAAGAATTCGCCGCGGTCGTTGTCCCACGCCAACGTCACCAACGCGGGCACCACGGGGTGGTTGCCCATGTTGGCGCCGAAATTGCTCTCGATGCCCCACAGCGCCACAATCACCTCCGGCGGCACACCGGTGGCTTGCGAAGCCTTGGCAAGCTCTTTTTTGTGCTCGGCCAGCAAAGCGGCGCCCTTCTCACGGCGCGGCTTGGCCAGCATTTTGGCCACGTAGCTTTCAAAGGTGCTCTTGATTTCCGGCTGATTGGCCTCACTCTTGATGGCGGGCGCATAAGGTTGCACCTTGCCATCAAAGGCTTCGTCCAACAGCGCGGGGTTCAGTCCTTCGGCAGCCACCTGTTGGCGGAACGACTGGTAAAACTCCTTGAACGGCGGCTTGCCGGGCTTGGCGGCCAGCTCTCCCTGGGTACTGCATGCCACCAGAAGCAGGGTGGCGGTCAAGACGGAACGGTTGAACATGCGCGCATGGTAGCAGCATTGCCGGGCCTTGCCAGCCCGGGCCGGTGCGATGCCCCACCCGAGTGTGGCAGCAACATCAAACCTTCTTGAATTTGGCGGCGCGGCCCTGCAACTGCTCGGTCACCTGGCCGATTTCCTGAATCTTCACCTCGCCATCCTTCACCACCGAGGCTTGTTCCTCGGCAGCCGCCGCAATCATCTCCACCCCCTCGTTGAGGCTGATGGCGTTCTGGATGATTTCGCCCAGCGAATCGCTGGTCTGATTGAGGTATGCACGGCCGCTGTTGACCTTGTCGAACACCTCATGGATACGGTGCTGGCTTTGTTGGGTAAGGTTTTTGACCCCTTCCACGGTCTGGGAAATCTGCTCCACCGACTGCGAGGTTTGCTGCGCCAGCTTGCGCACCTCGTCGGCCACCACGGCAAAGCCGCGCCCGCTCTCGCCCGCCCGCGCCGCCTCGATGGCGGCATTCAACGCCAGCAGGTTGGTTTGCGCGGCGATGCTCTGGATGATCTGCACGATTTCCAGAATGCCTTCGCTTTGCTTGGTCAGCGCATCAATCTCTTCAAGGGTTTTTCCCGAGGCCACCTCGATGTTGTCGAACCCGCCGCGCAGGTCTTTCAGCACCGCTTCGCTGCTTTCGGCCAAACTGCGGGCCCCGCGGCTTTGCTCGCTGGCCTGCATGGCGTGCTCGGCCACGCTTTGGGTGGCGGTTTTCATTTCATCCCACGACTGATGGAAGGTGTTCACCACATACGACATCTGCTCGGCGCCTTCCACCACGCCCTGCACCAGCCCGCCAAGCTGCTCGACCATTTCGTTGGTGGAACGTCCGACCGCCCCGATTTCATCCTGCAAGCGGATGTCCAGCGGCCTGGTGTTGAGAGTTCCCTGCGCCACTTCGTGCAGACGTCCGCTCACCTGTTGCAGGGCGGTCATCACCTCGCGCTTGAACACCCACGCCACACCACTGCCAACCAGTAGCATCAGGGCACCGTAGGCCAGTGTTCCGGTCAGCATGGCCTGCCACAAAAAGCCGGTCAGCTTGCTGTTGTCTTGTTGCAGGCGCACCCGCAAGAAGGGCTTGTCGGTAGGGAACGCAAATGCCGCCTCCACCACGTCTGCGCTGTCGAGTCTGTTCTCCGACACTGCGAGGCTTTTCTTCCCGTCCAGCGCCACCAGCGTCATCGCCGCGTCAATCTTCTCGGCCAGCGGCAGCAGCTCTTTCAGCGGGCTGGTGTGCAACACCAAATACCCCTTGGCGGGAATGCCGATCGGCACCACCACGCTGGTCAACGGCGTGCCGTCGGGCAGCGTCCAGTCAAACGTTTCAAGGGCAAAACGCTCTTTGCCCTTGCGCCCTTGCAAGTAGGCAACCACATCTTCCGGCAGCTCGCGCACCGTATCCAGCCCCTTGGTACTGGCTCCCAACACGCCGCCAAACTTCTTGTCGTACATCACCGCGCGCTGCAGATCGATGACGCCCAGCGTCACGTTACCCTGCGAATACTCGCCGTCCAGCACGGCCACCAACGAGGGCCCCTCGCTCCCGGCGGAGGAAAAATAGTCTTTATACGCGCCATTGGATGCAGAGACGCTTCCCGCCTGCACCAGTGCCTCTTTCCATGACGCAAACATCTCTGCCAGCAAATTGTTGGCCGACGTTTGCAAACATCCCGCCGCCGGCGGGATGTTTGTTTGTGAAATATAAGCTTGCATTTTGGCCTGTTGTTCCCCATACAGAGGCCACGTTCGGATCCTGCTGGCGAATTCCTGCAGCACGCCTGACGAACTGCCGCCCCTAAGCATTGTGCCGTGGAGCTGCCACGACACAATGAAAGACCCTACCATGTCGACATTCGACGCCCTGCGCCTGCACCCCAAATTGGCGCAAGCACTTGCCGCCAAAGAATTTACCACTCCCACGCCGGTTCAGGCCCAGGCCATCCCGCCAATTATGAACGGCGAGGAAGTGATGGCCTGCGCCCCCACCGGCACCGGCAAGACCGCCGCCTTTGTGCTGCCCGCATTGCACCGCATCCTGTCCCATCCCGCGCCCAAGGGGCACGGCCCCCGCGTGCTGGTGCTGACGCCCACCCGCGAGTTGGCCCAGCAGGTGATGGAAAACGTCCGTCTGTTCGGCAAACACGCGGGCATCCGTACCGGCGCCATTGTCGGCGGGGTGGGCTACGGCCCGCAATTCCAATTGCTGCGCAACCCGCTGGACATGTTGGTGGCCACACCGGGGCGTCTCATCGACCATCTGGAACAAGACCGCATCGACTTTTCCCGCATCGAAATGGTGGTGCTTGACGAAGCCGACAAGATGCTCGACATGGGCTTTTTGAAGCCGGTGCAGCGCATCCTCAAGGCGGCGGACGACAAGGCCGCACGCTTGCAGGTTCTACTGTTCTCGGCCACCTTTACCGACTCGGTCAACAAATTCGCCGCCAAGGCGCTGATCGACCCCGTGCGCATCGAGCTGGCCAGTGCCAAGGTCGACCACAGCCAAATCACCCAAAAGGCCTTCCGGAGCGACGGGGCCGCCCACAAGATGCTCATGCTGGAAGAACTGTTGAAAAACCCGGCGGTGACGCAAGCCATCGTTTTCCGCGCCACCAAGCACGGCAGCGACAAATTGGCAAACCAGCTTGAAAAGATGGGCCACAAGGCCGCCGCCCTGCACGGCGGCATGAAACAGAACGCCCGCAAACGCACGCTAGACGCCCTGCAACACGGCAAGGTGCGGGTGCTGGTAGCCACCGACGTGGCCGCACGCGGCATCGACGTGAAGGGCCTCAGCCACGTCATCAACTTCGATCTGCCGCAAGTGGCCGAAGACTACATCCACCGCATCGGCCGTACCGGCCGCGCGGGCGAGACCGGCCAAGCCCTGTCGCTGATCGCCCCTTCCGACGTGCCGATGCTGAAGGATATCGAAAAGCTGTTGGGCAAACGCATCGAGATGGCCTTCATGCCGGGGTTTGAGCCGGAGCTCTCGCAAGCCGACTTCAGCCAGCAAGGCGCCAAGGCACCGCGCACCTTCAAGACCAAACCGCGCGGCGGCGCCAGGCGGCGGGCATAGCGGCCTGCGGCGGCCCAAACCCGTCAGCACCAAGCCAAGATACAAATCAACCCCCGCTGGGGGCTGCTTTGTATCTTGGTCGGGGAGACAAGATTACGTTTGTTCCAAACGTTGCAAAAACCTAAACTCACAAGCTCGTTAATGTTTTTGTCGAACTGCCTGCGGCGGCTCAAACCCGTCAGCACCAAGCCAAGATACAAATCAACCCCCGCTGGGGGCTGCTTTGTATCTTGGTCGGGGAGACAAGATTCGAACTTGCGACCCTCTGCTCCCAAAGCAGATGCGCTACCAGGCTGCGCTACTCCCCGACATGGAAGGTGTTGTAGGGCGCTTTGGCGGGTTTGTCTACCGGCAACATGGCTTTTGGAAAGGGATTGGTTTTAACGTCCCGCAAGACGTCCTTCGGCGGCCAGCAGGTTGAACTCGGCCACCAGCGCATTGCGTTTGGCGGTGGCAAGGCGGGTACGGCCTGCCGCCAGCTCTTGTTCGGCGTTCAGCACCTCCAGCAGGCTGCGGGTGCCAAGCTGCTGTTCGCGGCGCACCCCCTCGGCGGCACGGGCCAGCGCTGCCACCTCCTGCTCGGCGGCAGCGACCGCCGCGCGGGCGGCCTCCACATCGGCCACGGCGGTGGCATGCAGACGGGCCAGTTCGCGGCGGGTGTCTTCCAGCGTATAATGGGCACGGCGGGCCTCGGCCTTGGCGGCTTGCAGGTTGGCCACGTTCTGCCCCCCGGCAAACAGCGGCAAGCTTACCGTCACCAATACAGTCTGGTCTTCCACCGTGTTGCCGCCCAAAAAGGTGGTATCGCGGCTTTGATTGCTGCTGGCACGCAAGGTAGCCTCCGGCAAAAAGTCGGCCCACGCACCGCGCACATCAAAGCGGCTGGCGGCCTTACGCGCCTCGGCGGCGGCCACCAGCGGGTGATTGGCAGCGGCAGGAGGTATCTCGGTGGTGGCGGGCCAGACCGGATTGCCGTCCAGCGGGCCGGCATAACGCGCCAAACTGGCGCGGGCGCCGGCCACCTTGGCCATGGCGGTGGCAAGGGTGGATTTGGCGGCTGCCACACGGGCCTCGCTTTGGGCCACATCGGTTTTGGTACCCTCGCCCAGCTTAAGGCGCAGGTTGGCACCTTTCAGTTCATGTTCCACCGCTTCCAACAGGGTGCGGGTGTTGGCCGCTTCGTCTTCCGCCGCCAGCCAGTCCCCATACGCGGCGGCGGTTTGTACCAGCAGATTTTGGCGGGTGGAGGCGGCATCAAAGGCACTGGCACGGGCGGTATTCCGGGCGGATTTCCATCCCGCCAGCTCTTCCCCCAAGGTAAGCGGCTGCACCAGCACCAAACTATCGCCACGCGGGTGGCTGGTGTTGTGGGTGGCACCGGTCGTGGCGTCGCGCACGCTCCAATCGCCCTCATAGTTCACGTGGGGCAACATGCTGCCGAAACGACTCCGGCTGCGGGCGGCGTCGGCATCGGCGGCCAGTTCTGCCGCACGCAATTGCGGTGCACTGCGGGCCACGCGGGCCAGCACATCATGCAGGGTCAGTTGCGGCACGCTGGGCGTAACGGCAAGGGTGGAGGACACGCCCACCGCCTGTGCATGGGCCGCGCCCGCCAACGCCACCATTACCAGATACATCCCCACCCATTTCATGCCGCCACCATGGGCGAGGCCGCCGACATGGTCAAGACGGCTGCCAAGCTAAAAGACAAACCCCTCAGCCTGCTGAAAGTTGGCCAACACATGCCCGTGGGTTTCAAACAGGGTTTCATCGAACAAGGTCTTACCATGCTTGGTGTAAATCGTCGCTTCGGGGACACCGTCGGCCCCCACACGCACGGCGGCCAGCTTGCCGCCATCCTTCAACTGGGCGATCAGGGCGGCAGGAATCACGGCGGCGGGAGCATCCAGCAGAACGGCATCGAACGGGGCATGGCGGGGGGCCCCGGCCTCGGGTGCCGCATGAAGGGTACGCACGTTGGCAATGTTCAAATCCAGCAAAGTGTTCTTGGCAGCGGTCAGATAGCGCTTGTTGTCTTCCACCATCACCACCTTGCCCGCCACCAGTGCCGCCACGGCGGCACTGTAACCTGTGGCGGCGGCCACCACCAGCACATGGCTGTTTTCTGCAAGCCCCAAGCCCTGCAACAAATGGGCAAGGGTCAAGGGCGCCATCATCTCGCGGCCCTGCCCCAACAAGACGGTCTCATCGGCATAGGCCACGCCCCGTTGGGCGGGCGGCACAAACAGTTCGCGCGGCACCGCGGCAAACGCCGCCAGCAGGGCTTTGTCGGTAATGCGGTTGGGACGCAACTGGCCATCGACCATGTTGGCACGGGCGCGGGAGAAATCGGCTTGGCTCATAACGGCAACCTAGCAGGTCGTCCCTCTCTTCCCAAGCCCCCCTGCCCGCTTTGGGCACAGGGATGTGGCAGCTTCAACTCCGCCCCCACAACCGCTGCATTTGAAGATAGGTGAACGAAGCACTCCACGCAATCAGCACCAGCCCCAGCAGCGACTCGCTGGCGGCCAACAGGCGCAACGGCACGCCAACCGGCACAATCTCGCCAAACCCTACGGTGGTGTAAACAACGCTGGAGAAATAAACATAATGAAACCACCCGCCCACCGAAATGCTATCTTCCAACATCAGCAACTGCGTGTCCGAGAATCCTTCCAGAACACGATAGCTACCTGCAAACAACCATATCTCCACGACGTGCAGCATCAACACCCCGACCACCACCAACAGGATACGCGGGCGAACATGACGCAGGAACCGGCGCTCGACCCGCACCAGCCTGTCAAGAAGACTCAGCCCCTCGTAGTGCAACATCACACAGGCCAGCACCACCAATGCCAACAAGGCGGCAGGCAACAACATAGGCTATCCTTCCTTCACTGCCTGCGTCAGCTTTTCCGCCACGTCCTTGGCGTCACCCAACAGAAGGGCGGCGTTGTCCATGGTGAATAACGGGTTGTCCACCCCCGCATAACCGGGGCGATGGCTACGCTTCACCACATACACCTGTTTGGCCTTCCACGCCTCCAACACCGGCATGCCGTAAATGGGGCTGCCCGGCGTGGTTTGCGCGGCGGGGTTGACCACATCGTTGGCGCCGAAAATCAGCACCACGTCGCTGCGGGCAAACTCGGGATTGATTTCTTCCAGCTCGTGCACGGCGTCATACGGAATGTCGGCCTCGGCCAGCAGCACGTTCATGTGGCCGGGCATGCGGCCCGCCACCGGATGGATGGCAAAACTCACCTCTTTGCCCTGCTCGGTGAGGGTGTTGAACAGCTCCTTCACCGCATGCTGGGCCTGCGCCACCGCCATGCCGTAGCCGGGTACGATGATGATGCGCTCCGCCGTATCCAGCATGAAGGCGGCATCTTCCACCCCTGCCTGCTTGGCCACTTTGCCGTCGGCCGCTGCGGGCACATCGGCAGCCACTTCGGCGCCAAAGCCGCCCATAATCACCGAGATGAAACTGCGGTTCATCGCCGCACACATGATGTAACTGAGAATGGCCCCACTCATGCCGATGATGGCACCGGTCAGTACCAGCAGCGGCTGTTCCAGCATGAAGCCGGTGGCCGCCGCCGCCCAGCCGGAGTAGCTGTTGAGCATGGACACAATCACCGGCATATCGGCCCCGCCGATGGGCGCCACCAGCGTGTAGCCGAAAATGGTAGCCAGCACGATGAGTGCCACAAACGGCCACGGGCTGAAGGTGGTCACAAAGGCCACGGCGCAGGCAACAATGGCCAGCAGCAGCAACAGGTTCAGCACATGGCGGCCGCCCCACGTCCATGGCCGCCCGCTCACCCAGCCCTGCAACTTGAGGGCTGCCAGAATCGAGCCGGAAAACGTCACCATCCCAATCGCGGCACCGGCACTCATCTCGATGGTTTCGCGGGTTTCCAGCAGGCCGAAAGCGTAGTGCTGCAAATACATACCCGCTGCCACCAAGGCCGCCGCCAGCCCGACAAAACTGTGAAACGCCGCCACCAGTTGCGGCAAGCTGGTCAGCTGGATGCCCCGCGCAATCGGCACGCCCACCACCGCCCCCAGCGCCAGTCCGGCGGCAATCGTGATGTAATCGGTCACCCCCGCCTGCAACAGCGTAATCACAATCGCCAACGCCATGCCCGCCATGGCGTAGCTGTTGCCGCGCCGTGCGGTTTTGGGGTGGGCCAGGCCCTTCAGCCCCATGATGAACAACAGCCCCGCCAGCAGGGCGAGAAGTGCGGAAAGGTCGGGAGAGAGGGTCATTTATTTACCCCCCTTCTGCCGGAACATCGAAAGCATCCGTCGTGTAATCGCAAAACCACCAAATATGTTTATGGCGCAAAGGGCTACGGCAACAAATCCAAGTATTTTTGCAACCGATTGCAGCGTGGCGGCGTGAGGGTTGCAGGCAATGGCGTTGCACACCGCGTCATCCACCACCGCAGGCCCTGCCACCAGAACGGCCGCCACGATGACGATGCCGGAAATGGCGTTGGTCACGGCCATCAGCGGGGTATGCAGCGCGGGCGTAACCCCCCACACCACAAAGTAGCCAATCACACAGGCCAACACAAAGACCATGATGAGAACGGTAAGGGTTGTGAGTTCCATGGGGTTATCCTTTCGCCATTAAAAACGCACCGACAAGGTACAAGCCGACACCGGACAGGGCCAATATGCTTGGTTGCTCACGCAAAAGTACCATACCAACAACCGCCGATGTCAGAGCATAGACACATGCCCACATTGGGTCTACCAAGGCGAGCGGGCCTTTTGCCAAGGCTTGAATAAAGAGGAGTAGCACCAGTGCTGTACCAATTCCCATTGCAAGGATAACCCATGGCATATGACCCGTTACGGCATCCTCCATACGAAGGGTACGGGAATAAAGCGAATAGGAAAACAGCGTTACAGCAGCTACGGCGGCTACGCACCCCGCTAAAAAGAGGAAGCTATCTTTACCGCCCATCATTTTATAGCCAAGGTTGTTCAATACATTGACTACGGCACCGACAAGCACAAATCCAACCCAACTCATACCAGTTTCCCTTCCTTCACCACGCGCATGGCGGCAACCAGTTCGTCGGAGAAGTCGGCGGCGCCGTCCTTCACCAGCAGCGCCAGCAGGTTGACCATGTTGGCGGCCCAAAAACGGCTGGCATCACCCGCCAGTTGACTGGGGTAGTTGGTTTCGCCCAGCAGGGTGATGCCGTTGGCGGTGGCCGTCACCTTGTCGGCCACGGTCAGCGGGCAGTTGCCGCCTTTCACGCCGTTGGCCTTGTTGTAGCCCCCTGCCCCAAGGTCGGCGATGACGCTGGCGGGCTTCATCGCCGCCACCGCCTCTTTGGTAATCAGAACCGGCGCGGGCTTGCCGGGGATTTGCGCGGTGGAAACCACAATATCCATCCCCGCAATCACCTTGGCCAGTTCTTCCTGAAGTTGTTTTTGGGCTTTGGCATCCAGTGCCTTGGCGTAGCCGCCTTCGGCCTGAACACTGAACATCGGCAATTCCACCGGCTTGGCGCCAAGGCTGCGGATTTGCTCGGCCACCTCGGGCCGCACATCAAACGCCTGCACCTGCGCCCCCAGCCGTTTGGCGGTGGCAATGGCCTGCAACCCCGCCACACCCACACCCAATACCAGCACCTGCGCAGGCTTGGCACTGCCGGCGGCAGTAGTCATCATCGGCATCAGGCGCGGCAAATGCTGGGTAGCCGCCAGCACGGCAGCATACCCCGCAAGGTTGGCTTGGGAAGAAAGCACATCCAACGCCTGCGCACGGCTGGTGCGCGGCAGTTTTTCCAGCGCCAGCACATTACGCTTGCCTTTGGCAAAGGTTTTCCAGCTGTCGGCTCCGGCCGAAAGCATCACCAGCGTGCCGTTATCCGCCAACGGCAACACCTCCTTGGCCGAGGGCGGCGTCACGCGCAACAACACATCAGCCTTCACCTTACCCAAGGCTTTGACCACTTTGGCCCCCACTGCCTCGTACATGGCGTCGGGGAACCCGGCCTTGGCGCCCGCGCCGCTTTCCACCTGCACGGCCACCTCCGGCTGTTTTTTCAATAGGCGGGCAATGGCATCGGGGGTCAGGGCCACGCGCCGCTCGGCGGCGGCGGTTTCGTTCATCACGGCAATCTGGAGTGTCATGCCCGCACGCTAGCCTGCATGAAGCCTTTTGTCATGTTGGTTGCTTATGGCGGTTGCACAATGTCGCCAAACACGGTACAAGCGCCCCCAGTCGGGACGTAGCGCAGTCTGGTAGCGCACCACGCTGGGGGTGTGGGGGTCGTAGGTTCGAATCCTATCGTCCCGACCAATCAAGCATTTTGCGGGAGGGCGATAGGAACGAGGCGACCAGCCTCATCGAGATGCCGCCTCAATCCTATCGTCCCGACCATTTGGAACAAGAAGACCCCCGCAGGGGGTTTGTGTTGTTCCAAATGGCTTGGAATGTAGAGGAGCCACACCGCCTTCAGGCAGGTTCGACAACCACGCGTCTTTTATAAAAGCAGCACATTCCCGGCTTGGCCCCTTGTATTACCATGCCCCGATACATATCTACCCCCTAGAAACATGCCTGTAACCGAAGGGGACTCCTTCCGATGAATACCCAAAGCCCGCTGCAAAACAGTCTGGATTTTAACCTTGCCGACATCATCGCCCTGCTGCGCCGCCGCTGGACGTTGCTGGTGGGCTGCACGCTGGGCATCCTGGTACTGGCCGCCTTGTTGCTGGCGCTGACACCGCCGCAATACAGTGCGCAGGGCATGCTGCAAATCAATACCCGCCAACAGCAGGTGATGGGCGACGTGCAAGACGTGCTTTCTGCCATGGATGTTAATGACGCCGCCATCCGCTCGGAGGTAGACATCATCCGCTCGCGCAAGCTGGCCCGCCGCGTGGTGGAGGAGCTTGGGCTGGAAGCCAGCAAAGACCTTGCCGGGGGCGGCAGTCTGCTCGGCGCTCTTGTCGGCGGGTTGAAAGGGCTTGTCATGCCCGCCAAGGTGGAAACCCTTGGCGCGGCCGAATCGGCCAAGACCACCCATGCAGTCAATGCGTTTCTGTCCCGTCTGGAGGTGGCGGTGGTGCCGCGTTCGTACTCCATCCAGATCACCTATACCTCTTACAACCCGCAAACCGCCGCCGCCGTGGTCAACCGGTTGGCACAGGAATACCTGAACAGCCAGATGGAAGACCGCCTGGACGCCGCCCGCCGTGCCACCAACTGGATGGGCGACCGCGCCAAAACCTTGCAAAAGCGCGTACAGGCCAGCGAGCTTGCCGAGCGTATCTTCCGCGAAGAACACAACCTGACCGAAGCCAAGGGCGTGGCGTTGTCGGAGCAGCAGATGTCGGAACTCAACTCCCAATTGATTTTGGCCCGCACACAGCTGGCCGAAGCGCAGGCCAAGGCCAACAACTCCGGCGCGGCGCGCAACTCCAGCGAGGTGCTGAACTCGCCGCTTATCCAGAACCTGCGCCTGCAAGAAACCGAAGTGCGCCGCCAGCTCAGCGACCTTTCCGCCCGTTATGGCGCCCGTCACCCCAAAATGGTCACCGTGGGCAATGAGCTTGCCGACCTGCAACGCAAGATTTCCGAAGAAAGCGCCAAGATACGCGGCAGCATGCAAAACGACGTGAGTGTCGCCCAAGCCCGCGTCAACACGCTGCAAGCCCAGTTGCTGGCCTTGCAAAAATCCGGCCGTCTTTCCAACGATGCCGAAGTACAGCTGGCCGAACTGGTGCGTCAGGCGCAAAGTGACCGCACCCTTTATGAAAGCTTCCTCAACCGCAGCAAGGAAATCGCGCAGATGGACTTTGCCCGTTCCGATGCCCGTGTGGTCTCGGATGCCGAAGTACCGTTGGCTCCCAGCAAGCCGAAAAAGAGCCTCATCATGTTGCTGGCGGCGTTTGTAGGGCTGGGCCTCGGCGTGGCGCTGGCGTTACTGCTGGAAGCCCTCGACAATGGCTTCCGCACCGCCGAACAGCTTGAGGCGTCGACCAAACTCCCCGTGTTGGGCATGTTGGCCGAGCTTCCCGCCAACCAAGACCTTGTTCATACCGTGACCGAGAAGCCCAACAGTGCCTACACCGAAGCCGTGCGCGCCATCCGCACCTCGCTTGGCTTTGCCAAGCCGGATGCCGACATCAAGGTTATCCTCGTTACCAGCAGCGTGCCGCAGGAGGGCAAGTCTCAGTTTGCCGCCTCGTTGGCGCAGGTGGCCGCCATGGGGGGCAAAAAGGTGTTGCTGATGGACGCCGACATGCGCCGTCCGACGCAGGCAGGAAGTTTCGGCCTCGAACCCGAAGCGGGATTGGCCGAAGTTTTGGCAGGCAGTACGTCGCTGCAGAAAGCGATACAAAAGCTGCCGGAGGCAAACTTGTCATTGTTGCCGGCCTTGCCCAACACCCAGTTCGCGCAAGAGCTGCTGGCATCGGCGCGGATGAAAACCCTGATGGCCGAGCTTCGCAAACATTTTGATACCGTCATCATCGACAGCCCGCCGGTGATGGCGGTGGCCGACCCGCTCACCTTGTCGGAACTGGCCGATGCCAGCCTGTACATGGTGCGTTGGGGCGAAACGCCGCGTCCGCTGGCCGCCACCGGTCTGCGCCAACTGGCCGCCAGCAAGCTGGGCGTCACCGGGCTGGTGCTGACCCGGGTGGACATGGCCCGCCAGAAATCATACGGCATGGGTGAATACGGCTTTTACTATGGCAAATACCAAGACTATTATAGCAACTGATGTGGCATGTCTTGTCCGGCTGGTTGGGAGCGAGGGGGCGGCGTCCCCCTTCGCCGTTGTACGCCATTCCCGAAGGACAGCGGGTGTATGCCGTGGGCGACATCCATGGCCTTGATGCCTTGCTGGCCGATTTATTGGAGCGCATTACCGCCGACATTGCCGATGCGCCGTCGCACGTGACCTTGCTGTTCATCGGTGACTACATCGACCGAGGGCCTGCCAGCAAGCAGGTGCTGGAGCGCCTTGGGAATCTGAATTTTCCGGCCAATGTTGCTACCGTCTTCCTGCGCGGCAACCATGAGCAGGCGCTGCTGGAGTTCCTTGCCGACCCCGTTGCCCGCCCCGACTGGCTGGGCTGGGGCGGGGAAGAAACCCTTGCCAGCTACGGTATCCGCCTGCACGCGCCGGACGGGCGTCTGCGTACCCCCGCTGCCCTTGCCGCCGAGTTGGATGAAGCGCTTGCAGCCAATAACCACAAAGTCTTCCTACAAAGTACCAAGTTGCTTCACCGACAGGGAGATTACCTGTTTGTCCATGCCGGTGTGCGCCCGTCGGTGCCGCTGCACCGCCAGCTGGAAAGCGACCTGCTGTTCATTCGTGAGGGGTTCGTGGGCCGTCCGCACGGTTTGCCGTGCCGGGTGGTTTACGGCCATACGATGGTGGCTGAACCGCTCGTGCTTCCCGACCGTATTGCCATCGACACCGGCGCCTACACCGGTGGCCCGCTGACGGCGGCGGTGTTGGAGGAAGAGGATGTACGGTTTTTGCAAGTGCAAGGAGGTTAAAACGAAACAACCCCCGTTGGGGGGCTGCTTTGTTGCAAACATGGTGGGCCGCGTAGGATTCGAACCTACGACCTACTGATTAAGAGTCAGCTGCTCTACCAACTGAGCTAGCGGCCCGCACGGCTGATTTAGGAGTGTGGCGGAGGAAAGTCAAGGGAAGAATGGCACTGCGACAGGATTGATGTCCTTTCTTCTCACGCACAAACAGCCAGGTTGTTTGAAAATCGTTAGAAAAACCGTTCATCCACACGGATGATGTCGCCGGGGAAGATTTTGGCGTCTTCGGGTAATTCCACCTCGCGGCGGGCGGCATCGGCGGCACGCTTGACAAACACATGGCCGGTGGCGGCACGGGCCGTATAGCCCCCTGCCAGCGCCACCGCCGAAATAACGGTCATGTCGTTCACATACGGGTAGCTGCCGGGTTTGTTAACTTCGCCCAGAATGAAGAACGGGCGGAAGTTCATCACCTCGAGGTTCACGCGGGGGTTGACCAGATAGCCTTGGGAAAGCCTATCGGCAATGGCCTGCTCGGCGCCACGGGGTGTCATGCCGCCCACATGCAGCTCGCCGATCAGCGGCAGGGCCAGCATGCCGGTGCCGTCCACCTCGAACTCGCCGGAGAGGTCGTCTTCGCCGAACACCGTCATTTTCACCTTGTCACCCGCGCCGAGGGTATAGCCCCCCGCGGTATTCACGCCACGCGGCGCCGTTGCCGCCTGCGCGCCTTCAGCGGCACGGGCCACGGCATCGTTGCGCTCGTGCCAGTTGCCGGCAGGCAGGTTGAGGCGCGCACCGCCGCCGGTAAATCCTTGCGAGAAATCCGGCACATCGTCGGCATGGGCCAAAGGTGCCAGCAACAGCGCAGCGGCCAGACAAACATGACGGAGGGACATGGTAAACATGGCGTTTCCTTTCCTTGCGGCGGTTGACGCGCCTGTTATACGCGCAATGACACGATGCGGCTAGTAGGTGCCGTTCAGCGTGGCCATGATGCGGTTGCGGGTGTAGTCGCCACCGGTCACATTGCTCTCGCGGTTGATGAAGCTGTAACCCAGCCCGGCGGCCAGCCACTCGTTCACGTAGTACTTCAGGCCCGCGTTGGCGCTGTAAATATCGTCATCGCGCTGGTTGGCGGCAAAGCCCTTGTAGTCGTTGTTGGCGTAGCCCAGCCCGCCCGTCAGCAGCAGGTTACGGGTCAGGCCGTGCTCCACGCCTAGGTCATAGCTTTGGTTCACGTAGGCTGAGCTGGAAGCCAGCGTGGTTTCTTCGATGGTGCGGGCAACCCGTCCGGTCACGGTGGTCAGGCCGGTGGGATTCCATGTCACCTTGGCACCGTAGGTGGGGTCGGTAATATCCTTGCGGCCGATATCGGTGAAGTTGCGGCGCATGTAGCCGCCAAACACTTCGGCTTTGGTCTTGCCGCTGATGTCCATGTCGACGCCAGCCACCACGCTGTTGCCGTGGCTGCTGCGGTTGAGGGTGCCCGCACCACCCTTGTGGTCGTACACGCGGCTGTCCACGTCGCCCCGCACGAACACTTCGGTACCCGGCGTGGCCTTGTAACCGACGCGCAGGCTTTGCGTCCACTCGTTGCGGTCGCGCTGGCCGTTGTTCACCAAGGCGCCCGTATTGGTATAGCCGTTGTCGTAATTGTAGTTCTTCACTTCGCTGTCTACCCGCGCGTTGAAGCGGCCAAGACCACGGTACACGCCAACCTTGGCGGTATTGAGACGGTAGGCGGTGGGCTTGCTGGCAATCGCCACGGCATTGGGGTCGCCCCGGTCTTCATGCAGGTACTGGGTGGAAACGCCGCCCCCCACGTAGGTGTTTTTCATCACGTCCAGACGACCGTCGATGGCGGCCGTATGGTTGGTGTGGCTTTCATCATTGTGGTCAAGGTACTGGCTGCGCTCGACATTCAGCAGGCCGTTCAGGCTGTGGCGGCTCCAGTTGCTTTTGGCCACCACTTCGGGCTTCACGGTGGTGATGAAGTCGTTCTTGGTGTTGTGGGGCATGGCGTACACGTTGTCGGTGTAGGTTTCTCCGGCGGTGAGGCGCGGCGAGAGATAAAAGCCCCCCACATGCAGGCCCTTGCTGGGTTGGTTGTCGTGTTCCATGCGCTGGCCGACGGTCAGCACTTCGGCGTGGAGCGCAGAGGCCAACACGGTGGCGGCCAGCATCATGGTCAGGGTGGAAAATCGGGTTTTCATGGTTCTGTTCTCCTCAAATTTACGGTGCAAGGGTTACATCGACGGCGCGGCGTTGCCGGAGAGCTGCCCCGGATTTTCCAGCGCGGTGTTGATGCCGGTGTCGGTGTTGAAGGCGGGACCTTGGTTCTGCGGTCCGGCAGCGGGCTCGACAAGGCCGACCAAAGCGGCAAGCTCGGGGTATGCGGCAAGCAGTCGACTGATGGTGGGCTGGTTGGCCTGCTTGTCGGTTTCAAGGTAGGCCAGCAACTCTTGCAGCACTTGCGAAGACTGCATCGGGCCGCAAGCAGCTACCGTGGTTTGGCCTGCGGCGGAGCCGGCCGTTTGAAGTTGGGTCAATTTGGGGTTGAGGTAATAGGCTCCGCCTTGGCTGCCGGCCGGGCAGCAGGTGGTGGTGATATCGTGCATGATGGTCAGCGCAAGCCCGGGGTTTTGGGCCAGCACCGGCGCAAACAGCGCGTGGCGTTGTTCGGCGGTGGGGGCATGGGCAATCCGGCAGGCCGTTTCCGCGTTGTAGCTTTGGTCCCAAACAACCTTGGCCTGCGCGTTCTGCACGGCAAACGATGCGGCGGCCAGCGCGGCCAGCATGGTGAAACGGGTGGTGGTCATGGTTCGGCCCTCTCTTTGGCTAACCGACGGGATTGCAACACCTTGGCAACGCGGTTACCGTGCATCTTGCCCCCTCGGCCTTATGGGTTGTATAGGGTTTGTGTACAACTTTGTAAAGGGATGGCATGAAGAATTCTCCTCGCACCGCCTACAGGACCGCGTCGTCGGGCGTCGCCATCCTGCCCTATGCATGGGGCAGCCTATGCCTGCTTGCCGCGCTGGCATTGGGCGGGGCCACGCCGGTGGCTGGCCCTGGCGTGGCGGCAGCTGCCGCCTTGCTGGCGGCTCTGACGTTGCTGCGGGTTCCGTTGGGAGGGTTTCCCTTCATCTGGATGGCGCTGGCCATGGCCCCGCTGCTGTGGGCGTGCGTGCAGACCTTGCCGATGCATGCCCCATGGGCAAACCCACTTTGGATGGCAGCAACCAACGCCGGCATCGGCAACACACCCAGCATCAGCATCAATCCGCCAGCCACGTGGGATGCCCTCGCACGGGGCACCGCATTGTTGACCGCACTTGCAGCAGCATGGGCGATAGGGAGCTCGCGGCGCGGGGCCGTCCACATGCTTCGGGCTTTGGCACTGGCAGGCACGGTGGTGTGCGCCTACGGGCTGGTGGTCGGCATGCTGGGCAACACACAGGTGATGACCCTGCCGAAGGCGGTGTATTTTGATTCCCTCACCGCCAGCTTCATCAACCGCAACAGCTTTGCCACCTTTGCGGGCCTCACCCTGCTGGCCTGCATGGCGGTGGTGGTGGAGCGGGCGGGGGAAATCCCCTCTACACGGCAAGCCGGGTGGCGGCAGCGCTGGCAGGCGGTGTTGAATCTGGTGGTGCTACCACGCTGGGGCTACGCGCTGGGGGCGTTGGCAGCCTTGCTGGCGGTGGTGCTCAGCCATTCACGCGCGGGGCTGGCGAGCACGCTCGTGGGCGGCATTGTCTTCATCATCGCCCTTGGCGGGCGCGGGAAGCTCCTCCGCACAGGGGGAATGGCGGCAATGGCCCTGACAGTCGCGGGGCTTGTTATGGCCGGTATGGGCGGAGGCAGCCGGTTTGCCCTGCTGGCCGGAGATGCCGACGTCCGCCTAAGCCTTTACCGCACGGTCTGGCGGGGGATTGAAACCAACCTGTGGTGGGGCACCGGGCTTGGCACCTTTGAAGACGCCTTCCGTATAGTGCGCACTCCTGAGCTACCGCTGACCATGGCCGGACGGGTCGACCACGCTCACAGCACATGGCTACAATGGCTGCTGGAACTTGGGCTTCCGGCATTCATCGCCGTGGTGGCGTGCGTGGCATGGATGTTGTGGCGCTACGGGCGCGGGGTGGCGTTACGGCGGCGGGGCGCGGTATTTCCGGCATTAGGGCTGGCGGTGGTTGTGCTGGTGGGCAAACATGCGTTGGTGGACTTCAGCTTGGAGATTCCTGCCGTGGGCTTGATGGCCGCCCTGCTGGTGGGCACCACGCTGGCGCAAAGCCTGCCATCCAGACAGCAGGGGGCGCCCACGGCCTCGTGGTGGCGGGGGCCTTTGCTGATAATGCCGGCCTTGGCGGCGGGTGGCTTCTCCCTGCTTACGGCGGTACAGGCAAAAATGTTCCAGCCGGTCACGCTGGCGGCCCATGCGCTGCGGCAAGGACAACAGGTGGAAGGCCCGACGCTTGCGGCGGCGCGATATGCGGTCTTGACCTCACCGTTGTGGCAAGCCCCCCTGCCTGCCACGTTTGCAGAACAGCAGGCCATGCACGATGTCGCCATCGTGGAGATGGGCCTGGTGGAGCGCCTGAACACATCCAACCCGCCTGCTGCCAAGATGCTGGCGCTGGGGGCCGAGACACACGTGCGGGAGGCGTTGGCAACGGCGCCCGCCGACCCTTACGGCTGGGCACGGCTGGCCACGCTGCACAAGCTCTTCAAACAACCGCAGGCGGCAGCTACAGCCCTCGACATGAGCCTGATGACCGGAGCATGGGAGCCACAACTAGTGTGGGCGCGCCTGCCGTTGCTGGCGGACTTGCTGCCCTACCTGCCACCGGAAGACGGCCTCTTGCTGACACGGACATTGCAGGAAGCGTGGCGCAGCCAACCTTACAAAACGTGGGAACTTGTCCGCACATATCCGGCATTGGCCAGCCACCTGCAGGCCGCCATCGGCAACGATGCACACGCCATGGCGCAATGGATGGCGTTCGGCGATATCAGAGATAGAGATAAGGAATAAGCCGTTTGCCTTACCACCCCTCTTTTGCTAAAGGCTTGGCAATGAAGCGGACTGTTTCCCCCTTCCACATGGCATTGTTGGCGGGGCTGCTGCTGTTCGGCATGTTTTACAACGCGCTGCTGGCGGTGTTGAACGCCCATGTTTTCCCCGTGGCAACTCTCCATGTGATGCTGTGCGAAGCGCTGGTGCTGGCGGGCATTGCCTACGCCGCCTACCCGCTGCGCGATGGCGCGATGCGGCCATGGCTATTGTTCTCCGGCCTGTTTGTCTTCCTCTACCTGTGGGTGGCTTTGTACAACGGAGTGCTGGGGCAAGAAGTCTCGCCCAAGCCGTTGCGCGACGTCTTCCTGATTTCCGCCTACGGCGTTCTGGGCATCGCCTATGCCAAGGCGGGGCTCTCGCTGCCGCGCGTACTCACCGCAGCCGCGCTGGCGGTTATCGCCTTTTTGCTGCTGGAGCGCTTTGCGGTGGATATCTACGGCAGCATCTTCAACCCGTTAAGTTACTACATCAACACCCGTGGCTTTACCGAGCGCGTGGCCAGCGGGCTGGAAGGGTTGAACCTGTTTTACAATACGCAGTTGGTAGAAGGACGTTTTTCTCTGGGCTTTTTAAGCACGCACCGTTTGTCGTCGCTGTTTCTGGAGCAAACCACGCTGGCCAACTTCGCCATCGTGCTGGCGATGAGCCTGAGCGTGTTGTGGCAGGATTATACCGTGCGGCAACGGGCGCTGGTGGCAGCCTGTGCCCTGCTGATGCTGCTGGGCAGCGACAGCCGCATGGCGCTGGGCATGTGCGCCATCGTGCTGCTGGGGCACAAGCTGTGGCCGCTGTTGCCACGACTGGGCACACTGGCGGTGATGCCCATGCTGCTGGCCCTTTCGGCCATGATGTTTTACGACCCCCAAACCTACACCTTGCTTAACGACAACCTACCCGGGCGCTTCGGCTGGAGCCTGACCCAGCTTGCGCAGATTGACCTGCAAGGGCTGCTGGGTGGGCGGCCGGAGATGATTTTGGAGAGCATGGACAGCGGCTACAGCTACGTGATTTACGCGCAGACGGTATTCGGCATGGTGGCACTGTGGCTGTTTACCGCACTGATTGTACCGCAAAGGAATGCTCCGGCACGGCGCATGGCATATTTGCTGAACGTGTTTGTGGCGGTCAACCTGATGACCGGGCCGACCATACTCTCCATCAAAACCGCCGCGCCGTTGTGGGCGCTGGCAGGATACGTGGCCTACCGCGCGCGGCAGGAGGCGGTGGCATGAACGTCCGCCCTCCCCGCATTGTCTGCAACACGCGCTGCCTGAACAACGCCTTTACCGGCATGCAGCGATATACCACCGAGATTCTGGCACGCTTGCCGGAGGTGCAAAAAGCCCACCCGCCCGCATGGATGCACGGCACATGGGGGCATGTATGGGAGCAAGCGGTGCTGCCCGTGCAGGCGCGGAGCAGCCTGATATGGACACCGGCCAACAGCGGCATACTGCTGGCGCCGGTGCGGCAGGTTATCACCCTGCATGACCTTGCGATGATTGAAGGGCCCGACAGCGTGGGGCTGACCCGCCGCACCCGCTACTACACCTGGATGTTGCCCCGCCTGCTGGCGCGATGCGCGGGGGTTCTGACCGTCTCGGAATACTCTCGCCGACAGATTTTGCAACGCTTCGGCCTGCCGGATGACAAGGTTCTGGCAATGCCGCTGGGGGTGGATCATGCACGCTTCCGTCCCGCCACACCGGCGGCGGTAGCAGCGCTGTGCGAGCGGTTCGGTCTGCGCAAAGGGTACATACTTTCGGTTGGTTCTGGCTCTTCCCGCAAGAACTTAAGCTGTATTATTAAAGCATGGAGCAAAGTGCAAGGCGCCGTGGATGAAACGGTGGAACTGGTGATTACCGGCGATGCCGACGCCTACAACCGCGCCTTCGACGGCACCGAGATACCTCCCCTGCCCCCGCGCACGCGGCTGACCGGACGGGTGGCCGATGCCGACCTACCAACCCTGATGGCGGGCGCGGGCGTGTTTGCCTTCCCGTCCCTGTTTGAAGGCTTCGGCCTGCCGCCGCTGGAGGCGATGGCCTGCGGCACGCCGTGCGTGGTCAGCAACACCACCTCGTTGCCGGAGGTGGTGGGCGACGCGGCGGTAACGATAGACCCGACCGATACCGACGCACTGGCGGCCGCCCTGGTGCGGGTGCTGACCACCCCCGTGCTGGCGCGCAAGCTGGCCGCGGCGGGCATTGCCCGTGCGGCGGAATTCACGTGGGAGAAAACCGCCCGCCAGACTCACGATTTTTTGCTGGCTTGCGCGTCATGATGTTTTCCACCAGCCATTTACAACCTTTGTTGATTAGCGCCTTGCGGGTGGGGATGCTGGCATCGAAATTTTTGCTGGCGTTGTATATGGCGCGGTTTTTGGGGCTGGAGGCGCTGGCGGTGTTCGGACTGGTGGCCGGGGCGGCAGCACTGCTGCCGATGCTGCTGCGCATGGGGCTGATGACCCACCTTGCCCGCGCTGCCGCCCATGCCGACATGGTGACCATCGTTTACGAGTTGCGCATGTACGGCAGCGGCATGGCGGTACTGTACCTGTTGGCGGGAGCGCTGGCATTGGGCATTGGTGCAGCCACCGGCCACGGCACATTGGCGGCGCTGGCGCTGGGAGTGGTGATGGCCGAGCACGTGGCGATGGACGCCTTTTCGCTGCTGAACAGCCTGCGGCGCCACCTGCCGGCCAACGGGCTGCTGTTCATCTCCGCCGGGGCATGGATATACCTGTACATGGCGGCGGCATGGTGGTGGCCGGGGCTGAACGACATCCATGCCGTGCTGCTGGCATGGATGTTGGGCGGCGCGCTGACCATGGCCATGGCAGCATGGTTGGGGCGGACCTGGCCATGGAAAGACGCATGGGCCAAACCGTTCGATAGCGGCTGGTACAAACAGCGGTTCGGCGATTCATGGCGGCTGTTTGTCAGCGACCTCTGCACCACCGCCACCACCTATGCCGACCGTTATCTGCTGACGCTGTTCGTGCCGCTCAACGTGGTGGGGGCGTATGTGTTCTTTTTACAGGTGAGCAATGCCATCAACAACCTGACCGGTGCTTCGGTACTGCTGGTGTATCGGCCCAAACTGATTTTGGCGGCGCACCATGAAGATACCCCCGCCCTTGCGCGGTTGGAGCGGAATGTTCTGCGTGACGGCGCGGGCTTTGCCGCGCTGGCCGGCTTGGGCGCGGCGGCGGTGATGCCGTTTTTGGTGGCCTTCACCGGACGCGAGGCACTGGCAGCGGCGCAACCGTTGCTGTGGGCAATGCTGGTGCTGACCGTGGCGCGCGCAGCGCTGGATGCGACACGTCTGGGCTTCTTCGCCCGCAAACAAGACGGCGTACTGATGCGCGCCAACGTGTTGGCATTGGCCACGCTGGTGGCAGCAAGCGCGCTGGTGATTCCTCCTGCCGGGCCGGTGGGTGCGGTGTTTGCAGGGTGTGTGGCGGTGCT